>NZ_JAAHGO010000072.1 GCF_010672455.1 Okeania sp. SIO2C9
TTTGAGGTAATCAATGAGGCTTTTTTCCATATATTTTCATATACTGGCATATTGGCCAATTTACATCAATAAATCTGCTCTTTACTCTATAATTCTACACGCTTAGTGAGAATGAAACAGCCCTGCCCTCCTGGGAGGGGGAGGGGCGAGGGGTGGGTCTCCTGCTCAACAAAATGTAGAAAAGTTTTTGAGAAATGGTATAATTCATCTCTATCAGCAAAATTATTCTCATCCACCTACAGTTATTCAAGAGCAAATAGAAGCTATATAACTTGATTTTTTGATTGAAGATTTACCAAAAATTTTAATTCTATGGAAGTAGGAACTGACCGTATTTATGCCAAGATAAAATCTTGGCGAAATTTCTCCCCCTTAGATGAATCTGAAGTAAAAATTGTAGATATTCACGAAGGAATTGAAAGCACTCTCCTCATTTTACAAAATAAACTGAGAGAAAAACCAGAGGAAAAAACTATTCAAATCATTAAAAATTATGATTCATTACCGAAAGTAGAATTTTATGTTAGTCAGATAAATCAAGTATTTATGAACATTATTTCTAATGCTGTTGATGCTTTAGCAGAAAAGCGAAATAAAAGAAGTAAAAAATCAAACCCTAATTTAAAAATTCAGGAAAATTTACCGAAAAATTGTGGGTATGCGCCTCCCCTTTTAAGGGGATAATAAGCGGTCGTTTGCGCAGCATGACCTAGGATGGGATGGCGAGGTCTCGGAGCCATATCCAATCGACTCCTGTGAAAAAAAATTTTCATGAATTTGTCAATCCTCTCCTTGAAAAGAAGAGGTAATTATTCATTATTCATTTTCATTATTAATTGTTGAACGTAAGTATTCAGCTATTAGCAGTTATACCAATTTGAAAAAAGAATGCTACAAAAAGGTAGACCTTGCTCGAATATTCTTAAAAATAGCTAGTCCAGTTCATTTTAGATAGTTATTTATATTGTTTTTCCCTTTTTTAAAATATTTATCCTTTCTTCCTTCTTTCCTCTTCCTTCTTTCGTACGGAGGTTGCATGCAACGTCCCTACCATTTGTAACAAACATTTATCAAATAGGTATTAGCTCTCAGCAATAAGACACTCCTTTTCAGGACAGAGTTTAAATGAATATAGACTTTAAGGTCTTTTGTAGTAAGATTTAATTTTGACTCAATTAATACAGCTTTGAATGCGTACTAAAAGCAATAGCTGAAGTCCGTAGTTCCTCCGCAGGAGGCTAGCTGAAGTCCGCAGTTCCCACCATAGGAGGTTAGCTGACGGCTGAATGCTTACAATTTACCAGCTATTAAAATTAGTGCAAAAGCTATATCTTCTCAACAAGTAGCAATTATAATTTCGGATAATGGTATAGGTATGACAGAAATAGTTTTTCAGAAAATATTTGACCCAATTTTTAATTGAAATTCCTATCCACTAGAAAACAAAACAAACAACAGAGCTATAATTAGACTTAAGTCAATTTAATAACCACTAAATTACTGGCCTCTGCCTATTATTTTTTGGTTTGAAAAAACAAATATAGGAATATACAGGTAGGTTAGGACATAGATTGATAATGTTCCTAATAAGGGGAAATATTTTTCCCATTGTTCCCTGTTCTCTATTCCCTGCTATATCTAATTTGAATCAGGAGAAATATTTAATGGATGCTGACAAAAGAAAAATTCTATCAGCTTTATCTCATGGAGCAATTTTCTTGAGTACAACTATTGTATCTGTAGGAATACCAATAGCTATTTTACTCTTAACTAATGATTCGGTTGTAAAAAGTAATGCCAAAGAATCTTTAAATTTTCATATTAACATTTATATTTACGCTATTATATTCGGTATATTGATCTGGTTGCTTATTGGTATTCCTTTATTAGTTTTGTTAGCAATTATTAGTTTTGTCATGCCAATTATTGCCATTCTCAATGTGATAAATAATCCTAATAAACCTTATTGTTATCCATTTATTTTTCGTCTATTCTAGTCATAATTTTCGACATTCCCAGCCTAGTGCAGGATGGCAGAAATAAGTGACCAGTAGGAGCAATGCCCTCTTCCTGAGATAGAATACTCATATAGAATCCGTGTAATTAGTTATCGTATTACTGAGGAGTAAGGAGTAAGGAGTAAGGAGTAACGAGTAACGAGTAACGAGTAACGAGTAACGAGTAACGAGTAATATCAAATCCAGTTGAATACTTAATTGTATTGTTGGGGGAGATGGGGAGATGGGGAGATTGAATAATGAACATATACTATATAACCGGATTCTATATCAGAGGTGCGTATGCATCTCCGAGGCCAGCCCCAAAAAGTGACCACTAAAAAAAAGTGATTTATGAAGTAAACTAGAATTTGTGGAAGCCCAATCAATCAGCCCAGTCAACCCCATGAATGAATGCCTATCCCCAAAGCTCAATCCATAATCCTGTCGCCAAGACAGAAAAGCCTACTGCAAGTTCTAGCCAGTCAGACCACCAATTCCTATCGCCTGGTCAGAAGGGTAAAACTCATCCCAGCTGCGGCCTGTGGAACCAACAATACAGCGATCACTGAACAACTACAACTACATCGAAGGCAAGTGAGGCAGTGGCGAAAAAGGTGGTTGGAGGCTTCTGAACAACTTGCAATTGCTGAAACTCAACAGGTGAGCGACAAGAAGTTAAGGAAACTGATAGAAGAGATTCTCAGTGATGCTCCCCGACCAGGAACAACCAAATTTTTCGACCTGGAACAAGTAGTCCAAATCGTAGCAATGGCCTGTGAAGACCCAAAACAATCTCAAAGACCAGTGAGTCATTGGACTCCAAGGGAGCTAGCAGAAGAAGCCATAGATAGAAGGATTGTGGAGAAGATTTCACCCCGCAGTGTGGGGCGTTTTTTAAAAGGAAGCGACTCTACAACCTCATCGTCATCGTTACTGGTTAAACTCTAATCCCTCTGAACCAGTAGCTTTTCGCGACCAGGTTAAATCTATCTGTCAGTTATATCTGTGGGCCCAAGAATTACTCGAAAAAGGAATTCATCTGATTAGTACCGATGAAATGACGAGTATCCAAGCTAATGAGAGAATTTGCCCCACTCAACCAATAGAGCCAGGACGAGTCGAACGCAATGAGTTTGAGTACATTCGCCATGGCACTCAATGTCTACTGGCCAACTGGCATATTGCCAAAGGACAAATCATTACCCCTTCAATTAAGGCCACCCGCACAGAAGTTGATTTTCTGCAACACATTGAACAGACTTATCGATACTAATTCTGATGGAGGATGGATTTTTCTTGTAGATCAACTCAATACTCATAAATCTGAATCATTAGTCCGTCTTGTGGCTCAACGTTGTGGTATTCAGACTGATTTGGGGGTGAAACAGAAATCAGGTATTCTCCAGTCTATGGTAACTCGTGCTGCTTTTTTGTCTGATATAGAATCCGGTTATATAGTATATGTTCATTATTCAATCTCCCCATCTCCCCATTTCCCCATCTCCCCCAACAATACAATTAAGTATTCAACTGGATTTGATATTACTCGTTATATAGAATCCGGTTATATAGTATATGTTCATTATTCAATCTCCCCATCTCCCCATCTCCCCCAACAATACAATTACAGCAGTTTTCTAGTTTATGAGGTACAAAGTTTTATTGCTCTAGGGAACAGGGAACAGGGAACAGGGAACAGGGAATATGAGAATAGCTCTACAAGTGTACCTCACTATCCTCAAAAGTGCTGTAAGTATTTAACCGGATTTGATATTACTCATTACTCATTACTCATTACTCATTACTCATTACTCATTAATCCTCAGTAATACGATAACTAATTACCCGGATTCTATATGACGAGTCTCACCGGATTCGCTTTGTTTATATCCCTAAACATACTTCTTGGCGCTTATCAAATTGAGTGTTGCTTCTCTATTTTGGCCAGGCGTTTACTCCGGCGTAGCAGTTTCTCTTCCACCTCAGACCTCAAGCAGAAGATACTGAATTTTATTGACTATTTCAACTGTACTCTAGCCAGACCTTTGATCTGGAAATTTCAGGGGTTTTCAGAGGATGATTAACCAGATTCAGATTCATGGTCATACTGACTCAAGCATCCAACTCAATGCTCATCATTTTTAGCTTGGCTATTGACAATTTATTTTACGATCGCGTACGCACTTCTGAGTATTCTATCTCAGGAAGAAGGCATTGCTCCTACTGGTCATTTATTTCTGCCATCCTGCACTAGCATCACTGTTAGAGACTTTCTGTTTCTTAGCACCCGCATAAACGAGACTCCCGTCCCAGAAGGTCTAAAGGCGCGCTCCACAGACAAGCCAGCGCCGCCAAAGGGGGTCTCCCCCATGAGCGACTGGCGCTGACACTGCTCCTCCCGCAGCCAAAATATTTACCGAAGCGTTTATGTCCCGGTCATGGTGAGCTGCACAGTCTGGGCAATCCCACTCTCTAATATTTCAAGGTAATTTTTCTACTATATGCCCACAATTAGAGCAACCCGCGCGAACTGGGAAAATATCTATCAATCTTGATTAATTCCCGGCCGTACCATTGGGCCTTATAATCTAATTGCCTGACTAATTCTCCCCAATTGGCATCTGATATTGCTTTAGCTAATTTGTGCTCTCTGGGTGCGCGTTCCGCAAGGGAGCTGGCGTCGTCGCGGGGTCGCACCGCTTTTTGACCATATTCTTTAGTGCTAAATCTTCAACTACAACAGTTTGATTTTCTCTAATTAATTGAGTAGGGGCGCTGATGAGTATAGTCAAGCCTTGAATCCTTAATTTTTGCCTGTATCCTAGCTACTTTCAGCCTAGCCTTTTGATAGTTGTTAGACCCCTTAGTTTTTCTTGTCAGAGACTTCCGCGCTAACCTTAGTTTTTTGTGCAACTTATTTAGAGTTTTAGGGTTAGCTATTTTTTTTCCATCACTGGTACTGGTAGTAACTAAACTGGTAATTGCGCGGGTCAATACCAATTTGTTTCTTTCCTGGCTTAAGCAAAAAATTCCTGGTATCATTGACTCTTAAAGAAACAGACCATCTACCAGAGGGGTCTAGCTTCACTGTAATTGTGCTAGGGACACAATCTTGTGGCAGTTGCCTACTCCATCTAATAGGTAATGGTGATCAACATTTAGCGATCTCAGACTTGACCATCTTTCCACTTAAATGCAGAGTTTACAAACTCTGGACTACCACCATTGCGCTTTTTCTTGAAGTTAGGATATTTGGCACGCCCACTAAAAAAGTTAGTAAAAGCAGCCTGTAGATGTCTTAAACCTTGTTGTCATGGGACACTGCTTACTTGAGTAAGAAAATCTAAATGTTTCTGTTTCTTCCAAGAAGTAAGCACAGCTGAGGTTTGAGCATATCCTACTCGTTCAGTATTCTCATACCAGGCAGTAGTTCTTAGTGCTAAAGCTTTGTTGTAGATGAGGCGTAGACAACCCAAAGTTCTCCTCAACAGATTTTCCTGCGACTGAGTAGGGTAAAACCTAAATTTGTATGCTTTCTCAACCATCTACTGTTTGCTTTTCTACTCTTACAGAGTAACAGATTATTTGTGAAATCGCAACATTGATTGGCATTCATCCCGGCGTTTTCCCGTAGGGGAGAACGCCGGGATGAATGCCAAAATTTAGATAAATTAAGTTTCGCAAAATTTGTAATTAATTTTGCGTACTTTTTACCCTAAATCTCTGTTCCCAGCTCCGATGTTTACTAAAGCATAATCTTTGTATACTTTGAAATAAAGTGCCGAATCTTGGTTTCTAATTGATATCCTACTTTTAAGTATAAGGGATGTTAGTTTTGTCTAAGTAAAACCAATTTACTGAATATTTTGGTGAACTAACGAAACTCGGCTACTTTAGTAGTAGCTATACTATTTTCTCTGGCATTAATTTTTTGATTGAGTTCACGAATACGACGAGACAACAGACGAATAATATTAATAGCAATATCTGGTGTTTCATCAATTGCATCATAAAGTTGCATTTGAGTTAACATCAAACATTCACAAATTTCTAAAGTAGTTACAGAAGCAGAACGAGGTTCAGCATCAAACAAAGACATTTCACCAAAACAAGCTCCTTGTTCTAACCTTGCTAACTCCCGGTCTGCCAAATGAACTCTAACTTTACCAGATACCACAATATAAAGAGACCTTCCCTCTTGCCCTTCAGTAAAAATGCTATGACTACTAGGGAAAGATAGCTCATCCATAACAGAAGCTAAACGTACTAAGAAATCATCTCTTAATTCTCTAAAAATTGGCACAGCTCTAATAAATAAAAGACGCTCTACACTTGTCAGCATAATATTTACACCCTTCCCTTTGATGAATAAACAAATTTAATAATCACGTTTTATTGAGCAAATTTTAATGGTTAATAATGTTCAGATAACATTTGATAGATGACCTTGCATTTCTTTAGTTTACACTATTCCATAATTAAAATTAATCATATCAATAGACTTTTTGTACAAGTAACCTAAAAGGTAAACAGAAGTATTTGAAAAAAAGGGAAAAGAGATTTAATTTTTATACTTGCTGCGACTTATCAGAAGTATCTAGTATATATACAAAATTAATTTACAGCACTTTTCATTTAAGTAGACTACAAAATTATTTTTGCTTAGGGGATAGAGAAAAGGGAATAGCGGTGCGACCCCGCGTCGGCGACAGACGCAAGCAGTTGGAACCCGGCGAAGTCTCCTCGCCATGAGAATCTCGACCAAGAGAGGGAATGCGCACCAACAGAGGCAGTAGAAAAATGCTTTGGCCACTGTAGTCTATCTATGTGAAAACCGCTATAATACCAAATTGATCAATGTTTGCTACAAATAGGACGTTGCATAAGGGCGTCCCTACGAAATAAGCAAGAAGCAAGAAGCAAGAAGCAAGAAGGGATAAATTTTGAAAAAAAAGGGAAAAAGATAGAGATAACCATCTAAAATGAACTAGAGAAACTATTTTTAGGCATATCCGATAGAGATGCACTTTTTATAGCATTCTTTTTTCAAACTGGTATAATACCAAATTGATAAATATTTACTACAAATAAATAGGTTATTTCTTAGGAGTCAACCCACCCCTAACCCCTCCCAGGAAGGCAGGGCTGTTTCATTCTCAAAAAAGGTGTAGAATTATAGAGTAAGGAGCAAATTTAGTTGGTAAAATTGGCCAATATATAGAAATATATGTATGGAAAAAAGCCTCATTGATTACCTGAAAAGTTGTACCTGATTTTCGTGACCCGAAAGGCTGTCGTCACCCATTATGGCTGCTACTGCTGATTATAATTATGGGAATCATAAGTGGTTATTGGGGTTATAGACAGCCCGTGCAGATTTACTGAACGCCATCGTTTGAGTTTGATCAAACTACTAAATATTCCTCAAGCTCGTGTTCCCTCTTATTCAACTATGAGACGGGTAATGGTACACACCGATTACCAAAAATTACAAACTGCTTTTAATGCTAGGGAGTCAACAATACAGAAAATGTATCTCTAGTTATTAGTAGATTATAGGCTAATTACCGAATAATTAATAATTAAATACAGGACTTACCGAAAAATTGTGGTTTAAAGCCTCCCCTTTTAAGGGGATAATAAAGAAAAATTTTCATCTCTTTGTCAATCCTCTTCTTTCAAGGAGAGGTAATTATTCATTATTCATTATTCATTGTTGAAGCAATACCGCTATATATAGCGTATAAATTCGTCATTATTCTAGAGACAATCACTATAATTAGTGCTGTTGCGTAAGTCCTGTAAATAATTAAATAATTAAACAATTCGGCTAATTCCGCCTCCCCTTGAAAGGGGAAAAAAATAAATTTTTTCCTTATTTGTCAATCCTCTCCCTAAAAGGGAGAGGTAATTATCAATTATCCATTAATGAACTCAATACCCAAATCTACTTTAGGGAGAGATTTTGATTTTTTTGAAAATTCTTTTAGTCAAGTAGATTGAGTATTCTTATAGTAGATATACAAACAAATTTGCCTATCTACTTATCCAAATTACGATAACTACCCTGCTATTGTTAACCAATACCAAATTCAACAATCATTTGTTCTACTTGAGCAGCTACCAGAGGATCTGGGTCACTTCTCAAATTAGGTAATAATTCAACCAAAGCGCGTTGAGATGCCATCCGTAAATAAGCTAAAGCCGCCTCCCGCACAAAACCTGTAGGATGACGCAAACAAACTAAAGTTTGCTCTGCAGTTAGACCCCAACGAGCTGCACGAGCCATCTGCAAACAACAAGCCAAAGCCCAATCAGAAAGAAAATGACGTAAATCTAAAAGATGCCGTAAACGTTCGCTAGGAGCCATTAGTTTATAAACCACCATTTCAGACAAACTACTTAACTTTTCCTCATAACTGTTTTGATCCAAAATATCAATCAGCGATCGCTTACAGGAAATATCTACAGTATTATCTAAAATCTCCAAACCACGGGCTATATTTGAACGTGAGTCAGACTTAATATTAAAAGCTGCTGCCTGAATAGCTCCCAATGGATAGAGAAACTTCATTAATAAGAAACACCGTTCTATAGCATCTAACTCCAGGAATTTTAATGCCCGCAGTAACATTTGCGTATAATCAGTAGTCAGTTTTCCATTAACTTGCTCTAGGATAGGAGATAGAGTAGTATTAGAAGTCATATCCACTCCAGACAAATCTACTATACCTGCATAAACCTGCCCCAGAAACATCAACTCTTGCTCAATTAAAATTTCTACTCCGCTACGACCTACCCGTTCAAGTACCCCCTCAATTCCAACTTCCCCTGGCATTGTCAACAATCTTCGCAGAATATTACGGCGTGTCAGACCCCAGTTAGTCATCATTCTGTTTACCAAAGCATCCAGCGCTTCGATTGTACCAATTTCACCAATAGCATTCCAGGCCTGTAATTTTACCAAATCTGACTTATGAGAATCATCTGCCAACTTTACCAACATCGGAATCCCATCATTACCTAACCTCACCAATGCTTGTAATGCAGCTTCCCGAGTTGATTTGTAAGACAAACCTCGCAATAGAGAAGGGTAGTAGCTTTCCAAATGAGTAGCAGCGATCACATCCATGCAATACTTTCGTACTCGTAACGATTCATCCTGTAATAAACTAGGGACATACAATCTTAGTCCTTGCAAATAATCTGCTTCGCCCAAGGCACGAATTCCCATCACTCTTTCTTTTTCTAGTTTGGAAGTAATCATCCTGCGTAAAACATTAGTAGCTTCAGCTTTTTGTCCTCGGTCGCCTCGACGCATAATTAAAGCTGCTGCAGTACCTCTTACCACTGGATCTACTGAAGGTTGTAAATAAGGTCGTATTTGATTAATCTCTGGCTCTGATTCTGTAAGCCAAATATAGCGTAAAGCCAAAGCCAATACTTCTGCTGGTACTGATGTCTGAGCTAGGGAACGTACTTGTTCGAGATAAGTTGGGTTAGGATGATTTAACATTACTTCGAGACTTTGACGTTGTAATTCAGATGACATCATCGGCAAAAGTGGAGCCAGTATTTCTCCTACATTTTTTTTATCTATTTGACTGAGTAGCTCAATGCAGGAACGTTTATCTTCTTCTGCTGTACCTTTTTCCAAAGTTTCTACTACCGAGCGCTTCAATGCCCGCATATCTACATCCAAAACACCAAGTCTTCCTTTACCAGCACTTCTTACTAGCAAGCCTATATATTGGCTTCTAATTAACCATATTACTCCCAACCATACGAAACCAGATATCAGAATTGCTATTACAAATATCAGACCCTGCTGGTCTTGAAACCCACTTTGACTAGGATTTAATGTTAATCTGCATAACCAGAGAATTGCTAGTATGATTAATCCACTCAAGCCTGTAGAAAATGGTTCTGCCACCCCATTTACCATTGTTTGAACATCACTGCGAATATTTTCAGGCAGAGGTTGGAATAAAACAGGTCCAGTAGTTTCAATTAATGTATAGTGTAGTAACTCATCTAAAAATCTCAAAATTACTAATCCGATAAATACTGAAAATAATCCTGTTATTGCACCTGTAAAAGAAAATAAGCCTAAAGCTATTGCCCCTAGTGGTAGTATCATCGCTGTACCAAAAACTCCAATTCTTTCTACTAAACGACTAGAGGCAAACCATTGAGTTGCTACTTGGCAGGTACTCAAAACTCCCTCAAACAAGCCTAAGAAAGTTGCTATTTGACTTGCTCCATCAGTAGCTTGGTTTTGTAGTTCTAGTTGATAAAAGAATTGAAAGTCTATTAATACATAGAGAACTTCTGCGATGACGAAGAATATGATTAATGGCAGTATATAACCTTGTAGAGGTCCTTTTATTTTTCGAGTAGAAAATTCTTGTTCGTCTTCTTCTGGTATCCAACGGCTAGAGTCAGGAAAAGATTGTTGATATTTTTCTGACAAAAATAACAGTATTCCTGAGCCACATACTATCATTAATCCAGATATTATTGTAACATTACTCAGTCCAACAAAGTATAGTATTAAAGGTAGAGAAAATCCACTAATTACTCCTGCTACTAAAAAACCACTACTAATTATTGGATATGTTCGCTTAATTTCTCTGATGTTAAATAACTGATTAGCTGTGATTGAGGTATTCAGATCGTTGAGCAAATAACAAGCTTCTACCCACAACCACATCATAAAGGTAGTAAGAAAAGCTAAACTCAGACCAGCTATCTGTACATTTTCGATACCAATACCAAACCGAAATAAAAACAAAGGTGCTGCCATTAGTAATAGAATAACTACTATTACTCGACGCAGAGCCATGATTTTTTGTAGCCAAGAATAGACAAAACCCAGACCTGAACCTATAACAGCACTGGCAATATATATCCATGGTAGTTTGTCAGCACCATACTGGTCTAAAAATAAACTAACTGTACTTAGTTCTAACCAAATTAATCCGACAGAAGTAAGAGTATATACCGCAAACATTAGTAAGGTTCGCTCTACTTCCTCAGAACGGAGATTGAGGGATATTAGTAGTTTATCTCCTAATCCTGTGTAATTTTTCAAACTTCTCTGTTCCATGAATTTGCTGAATTTGAACTTAAATGTATACTTAACAAAGTATACTTCTTGCCCAACTGATTAACGTCTTATGCCTCCACAAGCAGGCAAGATGATACCCACCTCGTTTAATGCTTTATTTAATATCAGGACTTACGCAAATTGACTGTTAAACCACTATATGTAGGGGTAAATGGTATTCGCTATCGCTATATGTAGAGTCTCTGCGTAAGTCCTGTAATATGTTAATTGCTGCATTCTCATCTCTATCTAAAACTGTTTTATACCAAATTCAAAAAAGGTCGCTACAGTATTAATCTCAAAACTCCTACCAACAGAATAAAGCACTGTAACAGTATTTTTTGAAAATGGTATTACATTTAGGACAACAGTGAGTTCTAACTGATAAAGTTTTAGGTACTTTCTGACCACAATTACTACAATTTTGAGAGGTATGATTGGGGTTGACTTTAATTACATGAACACTGCGTTTTACCAGCACTGCATTCAATTTTTCAATAAAAGCACCCCAAGCTACATCATAAATTGATTTTCAGAGTTTCGTGTTTCTAGCTAAACCTTTAATCTTTAAGTTTGCCTTCGGCAGGCCACTCCGCGTCTACAACGGCAATTAAGTCATTTTCTTTAACTAATTTATGAGCAGTTTTTCATAGAAATCTTCTCTTTGTCTGGCAATATGTTGATCTAATCTAGCTATTCTATTCTGTGCCTTTTTCCAGTTATTTGACCCAATTTCTTTTCTAGATACAATTCTATGCTTTCTTGCTAAATTAGATTGAGATTTTCTATAAAAATTCGGCACATAGACAGTCTCACCAGTATTAGTAGTAAAAAATTCGGCGTTGGTGAATCAAGCTATGAAAGCTAAATTTATAAAGTATAAAATGCTTTTTAATTAGTAGAGTTGTTGGGAAATAAAAATTCAAAAGCCTCAAAAGCTTACTATATAAGATTTTCAGGATTGGAGGGTAAAAAAACACTATAAACGTTGACTAATAAGGGTTTTAGCCATTTTTTTAGCTTAATTCCCAACAACTCTAGTATTTAGGCGATCGCCATTTAAAAAAATCATAGCCACGCATCACCAACGCAAAAAATTCTTTTAAGCCTAAATCAATACCTAAAGCAGTCTTAATATTATTAAAATCATTGGGTCGCGCAACCCCGCCTTTTAAGGCGATCGGGTTTTTGGAGGTTTGCTCAAATCCCCTACTTCCCCTCCTGGGAGGGGTTAGGGGTGGGTTAACTTCTAACTTCTAACTTCTGACTTCTGACTTCTGACGCGCGTTAACTGTAGGAATTAAACCCACCCCTTCAGTTCCCCTCCCTGGAGGGGTTAGGGGAGGGTTATCTTCCAAGCTAAAACTCACATAATAACCATCAGCTTCTTGAGTGCGTCTTACATTCTGGGGAAACCCCAGAATTACGCACTCGCTTTTTTAGTTATAGTTGCAGTTTTAATTGTAAATCCTTCTGGTATTGGTCTATGAACTATTACAGGAATAGTACCAAACCTCGTAGTAATTATTTGTTTTCCATCAAATTTAATTACTGATGAGCGGATGATTAACTCTACTAAAACACAATGGCCTTAAAGACCCTGATTTTTTAAATCTTGGTCTCCTCCACATTTACTAGTTTGATCGGGTATTAGCCAAGGTTTCCAAGCTCGATCTAGTCTTTGTAAGTTAATTTGTTGAACTTCTTATGGAGATTTCTTCGTAGTCGGGAAATAAGTTTTTTGTTTGTTTAAGTGCTGATTGCTGAAAATAATAATCTGGTCTACTAGGAATCTCACCCATAGGTCATGGCACTATCGAACAACGGTTATTTGACACCTGGTTTGGTTAAACCACTCCAAGGGTTGACCAAGAGCATAATTCCAATGCCTTTGTCATAGTTATAGCCAATAATCAATTTTGACTGACTGTTCACAAGTGGGCTTAATTTTGTAGCAATAAGTCATGATCATAATTTTCCTACTACTCTTTAGTGCTATATTTGAACAGCAATTTACACCTTTGACATCTCCAGGGGTTGAAACACCCTGGATTCTGTGGTTAGTCCACCACAAATAGGACGGGGCGAATAAATGTGCGGAAGTAAATTCCGCACGCAGCCCCTCATAAATCCACATTTGCTTAAAGCCTGAAGGGCAGACTCCTAAACCCCTCGGCATAGACTATACTCTAGCTGTGAGCTTACTTTTTTTTTGTAGCTTTCACGAGTGGTTTTACTCGCACTGGTTGGACCAATCTTCTCGCTGCTCTAGCTGCCTACTTGCTTTTCCTGGGTCATGCTGCGCAAACAGCCGTCGTAGGAAGCATCTTCCCCGTCTCCTGTCCGCCGGAATTTCACCGCAAAGCGCGGTCATGTCATGGCGACAAACCTTATTCTTACTCACTATTTCTAGTGTAGCAGAATTTTTCTCCGGGTTAAAACCCGCGTGTCGTTATTCATCCAGCCGTTAAAACAGGCGCTGCATACTTCCTCCCGTCATTTTTTATGTTTAATTTACCAGAGGCTATTCACCTCCCGTTATAATCTGCGATTTAACGGGAGACCCCTTGGCAAATAAAGTTGGAGTTATCAATGTCATAACTATCCCACTTTACTTTTTAGGAGATAACAACATCATCATACTGCGTCCCTCTCTCTTGGGAGCTTGTTGAACCTCTGCTAAATCTTTTAGATCTTCTTTCATCCGCATCAATAATGCTTCTGCAAGATTACTGTGCTGTATTTCCCGGCCTCGGAACATAATAGTGGCCTTAACCTTATCACCTGATTCGAGAAAACGCTTTGCATGAGATAAGCGAACATTATAGTCATGCTCCTCAATTTTATAGCGCATCTTTACTTCCTTAACTTCTGCGTTATGTTGCTTCTTTTTGGCCTCTTGTGCTTTCTTTTTCTGCTCAAACACATACTTCCCATGATCCATTATTCTACAAACCGGTGGGTCAGCTTTATCACTGACCATAACCAGGTCTAGTTCTTTTTCTCTGGCCATTTGCAACGCTTCTTCTGTATCCATGATTCCCAACTGAGAGCCATCTGCATCAATGGCTCTGATTTTAGGAACTCGAATATTATTGTTAACTTGAGGGAGATTACGATTATTTCTTTTTTCGATTGGCATTAATTGGTATATTTAAAACGATTGTTTAGAGGGACATTTATAGTAAATCAGGCTAAACTTTTTAGATTAATAGATCTTTTTTTTGATGCTCTCCCTAGTTGAAGCGCCGGAGATTTTTATTTTAAAGGGTTTTTACACTTCCCAACTATTTTCGGTAAAGCATCAAGACTTAGTATTTTACATTTTGCCTGTTTCTAACCTCATATCATATAGATTTGAGAATTTAATGTTACATATTAGTTTATAGAGAGAGTTAAACAGAATGTTTGCTAATTTAGCAATATCTATTGAAATTGAATTTTAATTTGGTAATTTTGTTTTTAACATAAATAGTCTAGCTTATAGACAATAATGATATCACGAATGAAGGCTTTTATGCAAGTTTATTAGTTTGACATAGATAGATAATTAATCATGCTGGCACTAAAGTAATGTGTCTGGCACTTTGCAAATCTTAATATTTGGGAATTATTTAAGTATATGGTGGGCAATACTACTAGCAACTGGCAAAAAAAAATAGGTAGTCAAAGAGACTGGGTATGGCGAGGATGGCAAATTCGTTATACTTATGTTCGATGCCAAAATAACCACGAAACTTTAGAAGGCCATAACTTAGAAAACCCACCTATTTTACTGCTACATGGTTTTGGAGCATCAATAGGCCATTGGCAACATAATATAAATGCACTCAGCCAAAAACATACAGTTTATGCACTAGATTTAGTAGGTTTTGGTGCTTCTGAAAAAGCGATCGCCAACTACGACGTTAGTTTTTGGGTAGAGCAGGTGTATGAATTTTGGCAGACTTTCATTCAAGTACCAGTAATATTAGTTGGTAATTCTATTGGTTCATTAGTTTCTCTAGTAGCGACTGCAACCTATCCAGATATAGTTGCATTGCTGATTATGATTAGTTTACCCGATCCGGCAGCTCAGGCCGAAGTAATGCCCGCTTGGTTATTACCCACTGTTGAGTTTATTCAAAATATTGTTGCGTCTCCGGTGTTATTGAGAGCTGTGTTTTCTGTGGTTCGTAGACCTTCAGTTATTCGTCGTTGGGTCAAAATTGCCTATAGTAATCCCGACCGGATTACAGAAGAACTTGTAGATATATTAGCAGAACCGCCAAACGATCGCGGTGCCACCCGTGCTTTTTGTATTTTATTTAAGATTATGGGTAGTACAAAGTTAGGTCCTAGTGTGAAAGCTTTACTTCCTACTCTGGAAACTCCCATATTATTGATTTGGGGTAAGCAAGATTTATTAGTTCCTGCTAAATTTGCTAATCCCAGCCAGTTTGTTCAGCTTAACCCCCGTTTAAAATTAGAAGAAATTGATAATGCTGGCCATTGTCCCCATGATGAATGTCCCGAAATAGTTAATGATTTAATTCTTAATTGGATTGCTCAACAAAAGCAGCAATATACATAAGCTGGAAAATAATAATACAAATTTATTTTGCAATTATAGTGATCGCCGAATGAGCGATCGGAAGTTTAAGAAAATTACAGCACTTTTGAGGAAGTGTGAGGTACAGTTATAAGACTATTCATTCCTATATTCCGAACAATATTTCATACCATTATTTATGAATAATACTCCTACTGAAATGATGAGCGAACTTTGATGTTATACTATTGCGAATATCAAAATAGTTAAAAAACCATGTTTGTTGGTACTACTGAAGCAGCTTCTCTATTAAGTATTTCTGCTCAAAGAGTCCGAGTTTTGCTCCAAGAAGGTCGAATTCAAGGAGCTAGAAAGATTAATGGTCGCATTTGGGTGATTCCTTTATATAAGGGAATTCCTAGAATTTCAGGTAGAAGTCGTGGTCCAAAACCTCGTTGGCGTTCCTGTAAACACTGTGGCAAGAATACAATTCATTTCAATCGCCCCAATATAGGCATCAATAAAAATAATAAGAATACCGAACTTCATGTAGTTTCTGCCAAACGAGGTTCTGAAAATTTAGCAAAAGGTCACGAAATAGATATTCACGGTCCTTGTCGGATTGTTTATCGACCAGAAAAACCTCATTCTTGTGGAGCATTGACTTAATCAAAGAATAACGATATAATACGTTAAGAAACATACTTTTATACACACTGCACTCACTTATAAATGAAATCCATTAGAACAAAGCTGAAACTTAATAATAAACAGAAAACTCTGATGGCTCAACACGCAGGCTATTCGCGCTGGTGTTACAACTGGGGTTTAAGTCTGTGGAATGCTGCATATATTGATGGTTATAAGCCAAACGCCCGTAAGCTTAGAGAGGTTTTTACCAATCACACAAAACCACTTTATCCTTGGATGAAAAACTTGTCATCTAAAGTTTATCAATATGCTTTTATTAACTTGGGTGAAGCATTTAAAAGGTTTTTTCAAGGATTGGGTAAACGCCCACGGTTTAAGAAGAAAGGTAAGTCTGATTCATTCACAATTGATAATTGTGGCAAACCCATAGAATTAAATGGGTGGAATCACAAGTTACCTTTTATTGGCATAGTCAATACTTATGAACCAATTGAGGCAACAACTAAAAAAATAACTATTAGTAGACAAGCTGGCGATTGGTATTTAAGTTGCAGCTATGAATTTACTCCGACTTCAACTCCAAAAACTACTGAAGTTGTAGGTGTAGATTTAGGCATTAAGACATTAGCAACTTTAAGTGATGGAAAAGTCTTTGAAAGTGTAAAGTCATACCGTAAGTTGGAAGCAAAGCTTTCGAGACTACAATACCTTAACCGCAATAAAAATATTGGTTCAGCTAACAGTCGGGCAGCACAACTGAAGATAGCTAGGCTCCATAGGCGAGTAGCAAACATCCGTAAAGACGCACTTCATAAACTGACAACATACTTAGCCAAGAACCACGGCAGTGTTGTCATAGAAGATTTGAACGTCAGCGGTATGTTAGCCAATCATAAATTGGCGAAATCAATAGCCGACCAAGGATTTTATGAATTTAGGCGGCAGCTTAAATATAAATGCCAATGGTACGGCTGTGATTTAGTAGTAGTAGATAGATTTTTTCCATCGTCAAAGACTTGCTCAGACTGCGGTCACGTTCAAGATATGCCATTAAGTCTGAGAACTTATGATTGCCCAGATTGTGGGTTGTCAATAGATAGAGATTTAAACGCCAGTATAAATTTAAGAAATGCGGTCGGCTTGACCGTCAATGCCTGTGGATGAGTAACCGCCGACGGCCTCAGTAGAAGCAGGAAATAAACATTAAAATGTCACTAATTATGACGTTTTATATCGGTTTTATGAAGCAGCTACTGTCTGGATTGAGACTTTGGCAACGGCGACAGTTTATAATTTTGACGGGAAGGTGAAACTGGTGGATAGCAGATGGATTTGGGAATGGGAAGAAGAAGAAATCTGGGAAATTAATAAGACAAATATTGATGAGTTGATAAAAGCATTCTAGTAAAAAAGTTAGTTTGAATCAGAGCTATCAGGCTCCTCACTTTTTCTTTCTTTGGCAAAGTCGGCAGTGCCAGCAAATTTGCTTTGCTTCTTAGGAAATCCCAATATAAGGGGTAAACCGACGACTAAATTCATAACGTAAACACATTTCTAATTCAATGATGTAAAAAAGAATGTAGAGACGTTCCATGAAACCTCCCTACAAATTGATTGGTTCTAAATTGATCTATTAAGAATTCTAGAATTTATAGGAATTAAAAACTTGAGTCTGACCGTCTTTTTGGAAGGCAAAAACATTAAAAGATTCTTTACGATCGCCCATTTCCATACCAGGGGTGCCAATAGGCATTCCGGGAACGCTAATTCCGGCAATATTTGGTTTCTTTGCTATTAAATTTTTTACGTCTGCTACTGGGGTATGACCTTCTACAAGATAACCAGCAATTTCGCTTGTATGACAAGAAGCCAAATTTGAGGGTAGATTATATTTTTGCCGAATAGTTTGAATTTCTGACTCTGGTTTAACAATATCAGTGACTTGAAAACCGTTTTGCTTGATATGTTCCACCCACCCCTTACAGCATCCACAAGTGGGAGTGCGGTAGACAGTAATATTAAGTGCTTGTGATGCTACGTCTGTTGTGGATAAATCAGAGTTATCAACAGTCTGAGCTGTTTTATTCAGGGTGGAATTCTCGGGTAAACCAATAAAAGTAAAATATGCAGTACCCAAAACTCCGGCAACTGCCACACCAGCAACTAAAGACTGTATCCAATTAGAGAAAAATTTTTTCATTACTATTGCCTCAAATAATCTATAAGTGCTTTTTTTGATTATATAGCAGAAGAAAGAAGGAAGAAGGAAGAAGGAAGAAGGAAAAGTATTACGTTGTCTGAGTTTTAGAGCTTCTCTATCTGTCCGCACCCTTTGCTTCAACTGCTATAAACCTTACTACTTAGGGCTTGCTGATTAAATCTTAAAGCAATGATCAATAAAGGTTTTAGCCTTTTTAGAATCGAAAAAAGTGCGCCTATTTTAATCCTAATATCATGTCCGCTGGTATCGTTTGTGTAAAACTAAGGGTGAATATCTACAGGAAATTTAGGTTTTTTCAAGCTTTTAAGCCTTCTTCCCTCTTCCCTCTTCCTTCTTCCTTCTTCCTTACTTCACTATACAATACCGATGCTACCGGACATGATATAAACCCTCAAAAAGTGAGAATGCGTGGGGTCAGGGGGGCAGAAAAATCTCCTGAACAATTATTCCTCCTACTTTCTGTGTTTTTCCACCCTCCCCACACTCCCCACACTTCCCACACTCCCCACCCTTTGCTTTTTTCAGCAAACCCTACTTAAGCCTGAATTTCTAGATTACCCATCATTCCCAAATCTTCATGGTCAAGAATATGACAATGATAAACAGTCTTTCCAGGAAAATCTCGGAAAGGCATTCTAATCAGGACTTTCTCTCCCGGTTTCACCAATACTACATCCTTCCACGCGAGATAGGGTTCTGGTTTCCCATTCCGACTCACAACTTGAAAAGCATTGCCATGGACATGAAAGGGATGATCCATGATACCTGTGTTAATTAATTCCCAGTCTTCAACTGTATTAAGCTGAACTTGAGTATCAATTCTGTCTAGCTGATATGGCTGACCATTAAATAGAAATGCCATTCCTTGACCGGGTATCATGCCATGGTTCATCTGAAAACGACGTATCTTTTGAGCTTCTGGCAATGCTTCTACTGGTATGAGTTTTTTTGGTAATGGCACAGCAGCAACCTTGCTATCATAACTCACGGTTGCTAAGACTTGTGGTTGATTTTCAGGGGCATTTATCCCCATCATGCCTCTTCCCATCATACCCATACCTACTCGTTGATAGGGTAAATTCAACAAGCGATATTTTCCGGGTTCTCGGTTGGCTTGGATTAAGATATCTGCTCTTTCTCCAGGAGTTAATAACAGTTCTGAGATTTCTATGGGTTCAGTTAATGCTCCTCCATCAGTGGCAATTAAATAAAATGGGTGTTCTTCTAGAGACAACCGATAAAACCGGGAAGTGGAAGCATTGAGAATTCGTAACCGTAATAAACCTTGAGGTGGAATTGTCAAGTTAGGATTAGACTGACCGTTGACGGTAATTAAATCTCCCTCTCTTCCGGTCATAATTGAAAGTTCCTGGGATGGCAGTAAATTTCCTTGTCGGTCTAGAGCAAAGTCTTGCAATACTAAAAATTTTTCCTCAGCCGCCTTAACTTCTGGAATTTCATCCAACTCTCCCCGAACAATAAATAATCCTGCCAAACCACCAAAAAGTTGTTCTGCTGTCAGACCATGGAAATGAGGATGATACCAGAACAGACCAGCAGGGTGATTTTGAGGAATTTGGAATTGATATGTCAGGCGATCACCTGGTGCTATTTTCAGAAATACGTTATCGGCGTTTCCGGTGATGGGAATATGTAGTCCGTGATAATGGATGTTTGTAGGTTGGGGTAATTTGTTGGTAAAATTAATCCTAATTGTATCTCCTGGTTTTGCTTCTAATCTCGGTCCGGGAATTTTTCCGTTATAGTTTAATACATAAGCTTGTTTATTTCCTAGATTTATTTGATTAATACTGGTTATTAAATTTACTTCTAAAATTCCATCTTGGCTTTGGTTAATTTTATGTTGGGATGAAAATGTTTGGAACTTTTCTTGAGTATTACCGTTGCTACATTGAGCGATTAAAACAGCAATAGCACTACTAGAACTTAAGCTTAAAAATCTTCGACGATTAATTTGTTTCATAAATGTCCTAACCAATTTTTGTAGTGCTATAAATATTAGTATAGCTTTTATCTAAAATTAAAAGCCAATTAAAAGCAATTGCTGACGGCTGATTGCTTACAACAAATCAGATAAATTACCGAATAATTAAGGTTTAATATCATGTTCGGATAATCAGTTATAAAAAATATTATGCCTTCTAACCTTGTTCTTTCCCTTCTGCCTTCGGTCCGCATATATTATACCAATTCCCAAAAATAATGCTATATTTTTCATGGAACTTCAGTTATTAATTAATAATAATGGTTGAATCATGTTTGTAATGATTATCGGCATTAAAACAAGATATATTATCTCTTTTATTCCTACTCCCTACTCCCTACTCCCTACTCCCTACTTTCAAGGAGATGTAGCAAGACTTTTAAGATTTTGTATTATTAAGTATTCAACCGAATATGATATAAAGCCTCTCTTTTAAAGGAAAAAAAAATCCCTTTGAGTCAATCCTCTTATTTTCAAGGATCGGTAATTATTAATTATTAATTGTTGAACTAAGCTTTATATGCAAATAAAGATACTATGGGCATACAATCAAATTGATAACCTACAAATCCAATAAAGCTTATTTGATTAATACTTAGACTAACAGGACATTCAACCTCATAAAAAGTAGGAGCTAAAAATTCAAACATATCAGTTGATAGTAAATCCGAGTTAGTAGAAGATTGAAGAACATTTTCAGCTAACCAAGTATGCAAACATTCGCCAGTAGAAATATCCCAGAGTTTAATAGTTTCATCTTCACTTCTACTAGCAATAGTTTGATTATTCTGACTCCAAACTAAGGAATCAATTCCAGCTTTATGCCCCTCAAAAATATGAAGACATTTACCTGTACTAATATCCCATAATCTTACTGTTCGATCGCCACCACCAGTTGCGAGAAGATTTCCATCTGGACTCCAAACAAGAGAATGTATTTCTTGAGTATGACCCTCAAAAACTAAATATGGCTGATGATTCACCATTGGCAACAAGCGAATCTCTCCCAATTTATCTGCGATCGCTAAAAAATCTTTATTTGGACTAGAAGCGATGACAGAAATATTACCCAATGTCGGTATTTGCATTTTTTCCAACAACATTGGGCAGTCTAAAAGATTTTCATCTTCTTGTTTTGGTGCTTCTAAGCAAGTTTGGTCAGACACATCTACAGAATTAGTCGGACAAATACAAGAACTATGATCGAGCAACTGTGAGTCATTACTTTCATGGCATTTTTGTCTATCTGCTTGACTAATAGCAGGACAAATTTTCCCAGGAACTATTGTACAATAGTTAGAAGATTTCGAGTTAACTGTAGCTGATACTTCAATAGCTTTTTGGGAGCAGGTATTAGCAGATTTATGAGATTCTATTTGACAGGAAGAAATATCACCTACCATTAAGTCAACCTGTAGTTTCATGCACAGGTTAATCAGATTTTCAATGCCATAACCACATAAAGAAGTTTCACTTGCTTGTAGTTTGTTTAAAATTAATAACAATTGTTGTTCTAGCGCTCGAGTAGAACTAAATATTGTGCTGAGTTGTCTGGCAATAGGTTCTATAATTAGCTTATTTTGTTGTTCTTTAATATAGCGTTTGCCAGTGGTGATGATTAAAGAATGATTGAGAAATAAGTCTAAATTTGCAGTGTTTAACTCAGCAACAACCTGTTCAATTAAGTAGTGAAGAATATACTCCATTACTACAGGTTCGACTGTATACATACTTGATTTTTTCTTGACTAGAGAGCGCCAGATGAGAGCTTCTAAACTTTCTAAGAGATTTGCTTTGGAAATTGCTGGTACAATATCGGTTTGCAATTTTTTTACATTAGTCCAGTCTTGGTTAATTGCCAACCAAACTATGATTTTTTTTTCTAGCTCTGAGAGACGCTGAAAGTGTTGGTCGAGGAGGCGACGAATACCATTGAAGGTGGTTGTGCCATGTTGCAGAAATTCTGACAGGTCTCCATCAAATAAGTCTGTGATGGAACTGGTGACAATTTTTAAGGCTAGGGGGCTATAACTATAATATTCACTGAGCTGTTGTTTTTGTGTTTCTGAGCCTAATATTTTGTTGGTTTTTAGTAAGGCATGAGCTACTTCTTTAGACCCCAATAGTTGTAGGGAGCGTACTGCTGCATCTATACTTTCAAAGGCTGCTACTTCTGGAGGTTTTTCTCGACTGGTGAGGATGAGACTACTAGAGTGGGATGTTTCTCCGATTAAATGAAAGAGTTGACTGTAGTTTTCGTAGCCAGGGCGATAGTGACCTGTACATCCAGTCTGTAAAATGCTTTCGACACTATCTAAAATTATTAGGCAACGTGAGTTACGCAAGTATTCAATTAGTTTGTTTAGTTCTCCTTGGCTACATTCTTGCTGGGATAAAAATGATACGAGTTGAGTGAGAATTGTTTCTAGGGAGGGAGCATGACGGAGCGATCGCCAAATTATATAGTCAAATTCATTCTGTAGTTGTTCGGCGACTTTTGCTGCTACTGCTGTTTTACCAATGCCTCCCATACCTAGTAATGCTACTAAACGACAGCCATCTCCGATAATATACTGTTGTAGTCGATCTAGTTCTTGAGAGCGTCCGTAAAAAACAGAAACATCTATGGCTTCTCCCCAATCAATTTTTGGTTTAGACAGTGTTTTTTTTGTTTCTATAGAAGATTGGAATATATGTTGTTGAATGTTTAGTTCTGTTTTGGCAAGACATGATTTCTGAGTACCAAATTTTTGTCTCAGCAGAGCGCGAAAGTTTTTCTTGGTTACTTTTTCGCCTAAGACACCAGAAAGATTTTGCCATAAGTTTGCAGCTACTCCTTTTATGTAGTCTGGGTCATAACCTGCTTGCTCGGCAATTTCAGAATATGCTTTACCTTCCCATGCTTGAGAAAATACTTTTCTTTTTACAGCGTTTAAAGAGCCTGGAGGTAGAACTGTCTCCAGAACTTCCAATGCTTCTTCGACTTTCATTTTTACTTAATATTTTGATATATTTTGAATTCTATATAATTTGATGTGATTTTACTGTTACTTCGGCGACACCTTAAAACCTAATCTAAAATATATTTATATTTTTAGTTGAATAAAAAGTCATGCATAGGTGCGAAGAAACTAATATATGTAAATATTACCATAATTTTTTTATGGATGCAAGGGGAAATTCTTTTCGTCGTCGCACACAAGGATTTGGCCATGGATAGATGTAGTAGACTGTTTCATCTTTCAACCTGCTATTTTAAAAAAACTAAATCAAATAATTACTTTCAGGTATCCCCCCCAACCCTCCTTTGTAAGCTTTTTTTTATAAACATCTTTCTTAACATAAAACTTGACAAAAAGAGTCAAGTGTGGATTGTTACTTGAATCGGCTCTGGCCTCTAAAATCATAAATATGGAAAAATGGGTAGTGAAGTGCAAACATCGGCAAAAAAAATAACCAAAATTTTACTCAAATACCTCACTATAAGTTAATTCAACAGATAACTTATAAGTGTCAACTGGTTGGGATAAAAGTCATTGAAACCGAAGAAAGTTACACCAGTAAAACATCTGCTATTGACCTAGAAAAACCAATTAAACATGAAAACTATGTAGGCAAGCGAGTCAAACGTGGTTTATTCAGGAGTGGAACTGGTAAGGTGATTAATGCCGATATCAACGGCAGTCTTCAAATATAAGATAAGAAATTCCCAGAGGCATTTACTGCCGAGGGAATAGTGAGCTGTGCCGAGAGCGCCTGTATTGGTTAATCCAATATCAAGATAAAAGCTGTTTCATTTTTCTACAGTTTTTTTCGTACGGTGGAAACATCTCAAAAGCTTAAAACTAAGACAACGCAATATTTTTCTTTCTTTTTTATTCTTTCTTCCTTCTTCCTTCTGCTATACAACTGAAAATTGGAGTTAAAAAAAATAATCAAATAATCTTCTAACTACACAATTCTCAGTTATTAAAGTCATTGGTAGTGGTGTACAAGTAGCGATATCCTAAAAAAAAGTCAAGTAGTCAAGGAAATACAATTTCTTTGAAACCAAGAATTTAAGGTATTTTCTGTTCCCTGTTCCCTGTTGCCTACCTCTACCCTAGATCGTTACATCTACAGGACTACCAAGTAATTAACCAAATCTATATCCAAATCCTCTAACTGTAACAACATACTCTGGTTTACTAGGATTTAACTCTAATTTTTCCCGTAACCAACGAATATGAACATCAACAGTTTTACTATCCCCAATAAAATCTGGTCCCCAAACTTGTTCTAATAATTGCTCGCGAGACCAAACTCTGCGTGGATAACTCATAAATAACTCAAGTAAGCGAAATTGTTTGGGGGAAATTTTCACTTCTTGACCTCTAACAGTTACTCGACACTCTTCTGGATAAAGAGCTATATCCTTATACTGAAGCATAATTGGTTGAGGCAGTTTACCTAGACGTTGGCGACGCATCAGAGACCGACAACGAGCCATAAATTCCCGCATCCCAAAAGGTTTAGTTAAATAATCATCCGCTCCAGCTTCTAAATAAAAAGCACAATTATTTGCACTGCCTCTTGCTCCTAAAATCATAATTGGTATTGAATTGCCTTGATGTCTTAACATCCGACATAGGTCTAAACCATTAATTGAGTCAAGAATTAGAAGATTGAAAGAAGGTTCATTTGGAATGGATGAATAATTCTGAACTGTGGGAATTACACTACGTCCGTCTGGAGCAATAACTACTTCACAGCTTTGTTCTTCTAGAGCTAAGGCTAACATATCCCGAAATAGCTCTTCAGATTCTAATAGCAAAACTTTGCTAGTTTTTCTAACTATAGGAGGCTTTGAAAAACTTTCGCTTAGATCGGGGGAAAACATAATATCGCTTTTAATGTGTTTGACAGTAAATCATTAATATTGCCTGAGGTGAAAATTTAGGCGATCGCTAATTTTGTAGCTAATTAACTTAATTAATGTTCAACCATCCAACAGCTAAAAGCACTGGATTTTTTATCCATTGATACAACGCATTCTGACTTTGAAATATTGCTGTTGCTATACTAATGGTAGAAATAGCAGGGCCTGCTCTGTAGTCAGGCCATTGTTCGTTTCTTGGGATAGGTATCAAGTTAGTAAGCATTGCCCACTTCCATATTGCATTGTTGTGCTGGATACAAAACTTGGATGTCCTTATATTATGTCTAATAGGTTAAACAAAAGTTAACTCAAGGTTATCATAAGGTTAAATTATTTTTGAATAACATTAACTAGCTATCAGCTATTATCTATCAGCCGAAAAATTTGTACATATAATTAGGGTTTGCTGAAAAAGTCTTATGAGTGAGGGTAGGAGACAGGAGAAATGGGAATTATAGAGGAGGTAGTCGGAAAAATTATCCCTCAATTTTTCTGCCATAACCATCCCAAAATACTAGCTTTTTGCAGCTCTTGCCACTGAAAAGCTGGTACTTTTTTCAACCCAAAAATGCTAAAGCCTTTATCTGTAAATACTTTGATAATTAATCAGCAAGCCCTAATTAGGCACCTGTTTGCGGAGCAGTCCGGACCGAAAAGCTTGGGTAAAACATCCCCGACTTCTACATATAATTCGCTTAATTTTAGGAGGGCTAAAACATCCCTTTTATGTTCCGGAACAGTTTTTAACCATTGAAATGTCAAGATTGAGAAATTTTGGGCTAAAACATCCCTTTTGTGTTCCGGAACAGTTTTTAACCATTGAAATTTCAAGATTGAGAAATTTTGGGCTAAAACATACCTTTTGTGTTCCGGAACAGTTTTTAACCATTGAAATTTCAAGATTGAGAAATTTTGGGCTAAAACATACCTTTTGTGTTCCGGAACAGTTTTTAACCATTGAAATTTCAAGATTGAGAAATTTAGGAGTCAAGCATCCCCATTTTGTTCCGGAACAGTTTTTAACCATTGAAATTTCAAGATTGAGAAATTTAGGAGTCAAGCATCCCCATTTTGTTCCGGAACAGTTTTTAACCATTGAAATTTCAAGATTGAGAAATTTAGGAGTCAAGCATCCCCATTTTGTTCCGGAACAGTTTTTAACCATTGAAATTTCAAGATTGAGAAATTTAGGAGTCAAGCATCCCATTTTTGTTCCGGAACAGTTTTTAACCATTGAAATTTCAAGATTGAGAAATTTAGGAGTCAAGCATCCCATTTTTGTTCCGGAACAGTTTTTAACCATTGAAATTTCAAGATTGAGAAGTTTAGGTTATATTTAACAAATTAATTTCTATTTAAAGTTTGATTAATTCTCCTACTTACATTTAATATCAAAAGTATAAATAATTAAAAAATGCTACTACAATTAAGTACTTGGTCTGAAGTCGAAACTTATCTGAGTCAATCTCAAGGTATTATTCTGCCAATAGGTTCTACGGAACAGCATGGACCAACAGGATTGATTGGTACAGATGCTATTTGTGCAGAAGTTATATCTAAAGGTGTGGGAGAATCAGTGGGAGCATTAGTCGGACCGACGATTAATGTAGGTATGGCATTACATCATACTGGTTTCCCAGGTACAATCAGTCTGCGGCCTAGTACGATGATTCAAGTAATTCGTGACTATATAGTTTGTTTAACTAGGTCTGGGTTTACCAAATTTTTCTTTATCAATGGCCATGGAGGCAATATTGCTACTCTGAAAGCTGCCTTCTCAGAAACTTATGCTCATTTGGCCGATCTAAATATGGCTAATGGGGAGTTGGTCAAGTGCAAGGTAGGAAATTGGTTTATGTGTAGCTCAGTTTATAAATTAGCTAAAGAATTATACGGCAATGAGGAAGGTTCTCACGCTACACCTAGTGAAGTAGCTTTAACTCAATATGTTTACCCAGAAGCAATTAAAGTAGCACCACTTTCAGAAGATGTAGCTAGTGGTTATCCCATATATGGTGCTGCTAATTTTCGTTACCGGTATCCTGATGGTCGGATGGGTTCAAACCCTGCATTAGCTACACCTGAACATGGTAAGCAGTTTTATGAGTTGGCAGTAAAGGAACTGAGTAATTCTTACTTGCAGTTTGTGAATAGTGACTAAAGAAGGAAGAAGGAGGAAGTAAGAAGGAAGAAGGCTTTAGTTATCTAGGAGATAAGAACGTTTTTGTAGAGTCTTTAATCGTTTCTGAGATGAGCGATAGTATTGAGGGATGGGGATAGATTCTCCTTCACTTGTTACTAAGAATTCTTTCAATCCCATATCAATTACCAGAGTGTTTTTTAATGTAGGTTCAACTTTATTTGTGAAAGCTGGAACTGATTTGTCTTCTAGGGATAAAGTTATATAATAACCATCTGCTTTACGACTAATTGTTACTGTTTAAGAGTGAAAACCATCAGGTAACGGTCGATGTTTAATTAACTTGATATTGCCGATTTTTGGCAAGTTTATCTTGTTTCCTTCTATGCAGTTTTGCTTGATTTGAGGATAAGTAAAACTGCGATAACGTCCAATTCCTTTAAATCTTGGTTTCCCTAATCTAGTTCCTTTTTTGTCTGTTTTCAACCATCTATCAAAGGCAAATTTTACCTGTTTAATGCAATCTTGTAATACTTGAGAATGAATTAGCTTATACTCAGGAAACTTGTTTTTGGTATTGAGCAAATCTTTTTTTTGAGAGTAATAATCTGGATGGTCTCTTAGTTGAGGAATTGGCATGCACCTTGGGGCAAGCATTAACTGGACAACGGTTTTCTGACCACCATGAGCACCGCTCGCCTAACCTATAGTTGTACTGCCGACGCAACAATTCTAACCACATTTCTATGGTGGCTATTTGCTCTTGGTTGGGCCTTAGTTTATATTGGTAGGCAGTGCGCATGGTGGAAAATTTCCAGGGTTATAGCAAGATAATAATACAAGTTTTTCAACCAGGGCGAAAGCTTCTGCTGGGATGGCATGCAAATTGAATCGGCATCGAACCCGTTCAATTTGCCGCCGATTCATCTCACACCAAATCTGCATATTATAGTGTGAGGCTTCTCGGCGATTCAGCTAAAGTTATCCGTAAAATTCTTTTTTTCAACCATTCTACTATACCAAGTCCTTTTGAGAAAAGAGATTTATCATCTTTCCCTATTCCCTATTCCCTATTCCCTATTCCCTATTCCCTATTCCCTATTCCCTATTCCTTATTCCCCATTCCCTTAACTTAAAATACATTTAATCTATATAATTTTCTACTTCAAACCTTTTCCTAGTTTAAATTACGATCTAAATTTAGATATTGAGGGTTGCAAAAACTGAAATTTGAGTTAATATAGAACTCATAAACCAATAAATTATCTTTAGCAAAACCGATACATAAAATCAGTAAAATAATAGACAAAAAGCTAATAATATTACTTTTTTATCACTTCTTACCTAAAAAGTATGTTTTCAAAGATTACTTTATTCTTACTGACAAGAATAAGTAATTCCTCTACCGTAAAAGTATGGAGAAAAACAAATAACTTCTCTCTCAAATGTAGATATTAAGTTTCAGAGGTCAAGATTGTGAACAACCAATTAAAAGTTTCCCTAGTAGGTATCTTAGCAACCGTTGGTCTCTGGGGTTTCATACCTCAATCAGAAGCCAAAGCAGAACAATTAGAAACTACTGACAAAGTAGTATTTACTTGTGTTTCAGTGAACGCTGCAGAAAATCAATATGCTACTGTCCCTCAAATAGTTCGTGAAACACGGGATACAACTGAGCCTGGACTTTTAGGCGGATATCCCCTAGTGAAACGAGAAGTTATTCAAGTTTCCTCTAAACCAATGATTGTGTGGACTGCAACTCTCTCTTCCGATCATCCCAAAGGTGCTTATACTCCTGACCGTCGTTGTCAATCTGTTAGCACTCGTCTAACTAACCTTGCTTATGCCTTGGGAATGGAAACTTTTGCAGATATCAGCAACATTGGAGTTGTAAACTATGAGCAAGTAGTTTATGTTTCTCCAGAAGAAGAGCCTAGCTTTGATAATGTAGTATTCACATTAAAGCCAGGAAATCGTGAGAAATCAGAAGAGATTATCACTCAATTTAAGGATTTCGGACAAGGTACTGCTAGTGACGAACCTATCTACGAATAAGTAAATGGTTTTAGTAGAGATGTTGAGGGGATAAGTAAGCAAATAAATTTTCCCTCTTCACTCCTTATTTCTGAACTCTCTAGATTGGATAATGTTGAGAAAAAGCTAGTTTAAAGTAAGTTTCTCTTCTCAATTCAAACTATAACAAATAGGAAATATCCAATCAAAATCTGTAGACGATATTCTCAGGCACTAATGGCTTAGTTTTCTCTAAGTTTGTGTCTGTTTTAACTACTTTATTAACTAATTTCTAATTTCATTCTCAAAATTATACTTTCTAAAATTAAGTAGCCTCTAAAAAAGTAGTTAATTATGGGATAATAAAAGAGCGCATTAGCGTTAATTTGTTTACCTAAAGTATCTCAATCAATTGTCAAGAGGAAAAAAAATGAAAGTTACAACTACTAAGACTTTATTTACTGCAACATTAACAATGTTTTGTGCTGTTAGCTTAAGTGCTACTCCCACAAAAGCTCAAGAAAAGTCAGTCACAAATGTTACAGGTTCCTCAGAACAATTGTTGAGTACCAGTGCTAATACTTTGCCCCAGAATAGAAGTACGAGTTTAACTCAACAATCTACTACTAGAGGTAGACATGGATTATCTAGAAATGCACTAGATGATGTGACGAATAGCATTAACCTTCAAATGCAGAAAAGTAGAGACCCGAAATGGAAAAGTGAGAAACAATGGTTTGATGAAAAGTGGGACTCTTTGTCTGTAGAATTTTAGGAGCTTGAGCTTTTCGTTAATTGATAATTCTAGAAACTGGAATACCCCAACTTAGAGATTCCATTTTTTTGAACTGGTCAACAGATGGTTGAGAGCCATCTGCAAAATTAAATGCTCCAATTCCAGCGATCGGATATTTTGAGCGTCCGTTAATACCAATTAACTGACCTTTACTGTTTAAAATCGGTCCACCACTCATGCCACTTTTAATATCATTGGTATAACCTAATTGATATCCTTGGCTGAGGGTGCGACTGGGTAACATTTCTACAGCTCCTAAAGTTAACTGAAAAGCACGACTACCCCAAGTACGGGTACTACTTATTTCTAAGGAGTCTGGTTGATGCCAATTGGGAAAACCTGCTGCAATCACAGTTTCTCCTACCGAAAGTAGATTACTGTTGGCAATTTCTACAACTTGATAAGGGCGATCGCTAGTAAATTGCAATAATGCTACGTCCAAATTACCCATTTGAGGAGATGAAATTAGGGTAGCTTGATGAGTTATCCCATCTCCACTCATAATTGGGTAAAGTTTATTAGAGTTATTCTCAATTACATGATGATTAGTAACAACGGTGTAGGTATTACCTTGCTGTTTGATAATTACTCCAGAACCAGCACTGTTATCTGTAAAAATTCTCACAGTAACTTGTTGAGCAATATTAGATAATAATGATGGAAGTTGTTGTAAATCTACTTCACTTGGTTTTGTATAATAAGCTGAATTTTCTACGCGGGTTTGAGAGTAAGCAACAGGTACAAATGTGGTGAGACAAAATAGTGAAGCTCCCAACATTTGACTACTTAATTTGAATATTGATTTATTATTTTTCATATTATTAAACTTTCTCAAAAAAAAAATACTTAAATTCCCCTGATACCACCCAATCTATTTCAATAAATTTGAAAGTGTGGTGACTATCTCCTGCACTGGTTAGTGATAGAGATCGCCACATGAATGATTTTTAGTAATTTACTTAACTACTTAAATCAAAAATAGGTATATATATCGATTAAGTTCAGCCCAGTCACAAATAGCTTAGTAATATAGCCATAGCTTAAGTTCAATTTATTAAGCCAAAATGACTGTGAGGAACTGATTCGGTATTCTACACTATAGCGGTAACAAAAACACATAATCAGAATAAAAATTTGCCAAATTTTTCTGTTAGGCTTTTATTTGGCCTTTAATGATAACTATATGTAGTGATTATCAGAAAATATTCTTAGGAAGATTCAAAAATTAATAATGAATAATGAATAATGAATAATTACCTCTCCTTTAAAAGAAGAGGATTGACAAATTCATGAAAATTTTTTTTCACAGGAGTCGATTGGATATGGCGAGGTCTCCTCGCCATCCCATCCTAGGTCATGCTGCGCAAACGACCGCTTATTATCCCCTATCCAAGGGGAGGCGCATACCCACAATTTTTCGGTAAAGTAGGAGCGATCGCTTAATTAAATACAGCTATAATGAATTGAATTTTATTGAAAATTAAGTCAAGACTTTTGCTAAGAAAAAAATCATCAAAATAAATCCCAGAAAAAGAGAATTATCCTCCGATTTAATCCATGATTATTAATATGAAATGAAATCTATAAAAACATCTTGTTCATTAATGGATAATGGATAATTTATCCCTTTTAGGGAGAGGATTGATCCTTAAGGAAAAAATATATTCTCTTGGTCGATTGGATATGGCGCCGGTTTCGGAGCCATCCCTCCACTGCTTTTTTACCCTTGAAAGGGGATACTAATAAAGCTGAATTATTTAATTATTTAATAATTAATTATTAATTATTAATGATTAATTATTCGGTAATCATTTCCTGCGGAATTCTTCCCTGCGGGATGCTATGCAAACGCAAGCAGCTATAAGCAGTCAGCGCTTCCTTTGGAATTCTAAGCAAACAGCAATTAGTATATAGACATCTCCAAAAATAAAAAATCAAATCAATTATCGTACAGAAATTATCAATTATTTCCCCTTATTCCCTATTCCCTATCCCCTCTTTTGGAGGAGATGTCTAATGAATAATTACTTCTAAGGTTTAGTCCGCGGACTTTGGCAGTAACTTTTATTTTCCATCAATTTCAAAGGTTGGTTTTACCGAAAAATTCTGGGTATGCACTTCCCCTTTTAAGGGGATAAAAAGCGGTCTATCTTCGGAGCTTCCCCTAGGGTGGGATGGCGTTATACCATTTCTTTGTAACAATGCGCTTAATAATTATTGCTCAGACCTGATTAAACTGACTATTCTCATCTTTATATTAAGTGCAACTTCATGGAGAAACGGTATTAGCGTTTGCGATAGCATTCCGCCAGAAAAGTGGTTCTGTCAAGAGATGGTCTCCTCGCCATATCCAATCGACCAAGAGAAAAGAGAATTCCTTATTTTCTTGCCTACTTATTGCAGAGGTACTGAAGTCCGCAGTTCGGACTTTATGAGGCTAATTGATAACTGATAACTGATAACTGATAACTGAAATGACCTTCCCCAAAATTAATAGCTGAAGTCCGCAGTTCGGACCTTATGAGGCTAGCTAATAGCTGACGACTGTTTGCACAGAAATGCTTACAAACAAAGAATAAATATGAGAATTAAAAATCATACTATAGATTGACAAATCATCCAGAAATGTGTATTCAATTGCTTAGATTAAAATATAATTGAAAACTAAATATGCAATTACCAAATATGCTATCTCGTAGTCCATTAATTATCTTAGGAGCGATCGCTGGAGTTATATTCTCCAGTCAAAGCGCGATCGCCACACAAAAAATAGTAATAAAGCTAGTTGGCCCAATAACAGCATCAATCAAAGTCAAGGATCTGCGAGTATTTGCAGAAACAGGCAAAACTACCAAAACAATTTCCCAAGCTCTCGGAATATCGAAAATTAATCCTAATACAGTTCGTGGCTTAATGACATTAGAAGTGGGAGCTAATGTTAGTAACTTAGCCAAAGTGCTTTATAGTAACCTTGGCCAAAATGTTACCAAAGGTATTGCGGAAGTAGTTCAGACCAGACACAATTATGAAAGCGACAAAGCCTTACGTTCTTCCATAATCTTAGCAGCAGCAGATGACAATCGAATATCAGTCCTGGAAGTTCTAGAAAAATATCCTACCGAAGAAATGCACATAGACGTAGGTAAAATCAATGAAATCGTAGATAAAGTCAAGGGAACTATTGGTAATCTGGAAGAACTTCTCAGATAAGTCTACGATTCTGAAGGTGGACTTATTTTAGCAGTATCTTCTTCAATATGATGATTATGATGTGGCTGGGCAGTTTCAGCATCAACTGTCGCAGCTTCTATATATTGACTATCTATGAGAAATGCTCCTTTCTCAAAACGAACAGCCCAATAATTTCCTGGTTTGTGACTCAAAACAGTTCCTACTTCACCCAAACGTACAACATCAGGGGGACGTAATATCGGCATTGATTCAGCAGTTTTGATGTATGGTGGTTGAATAGCTAACCTTACTTTCTGACCAATAGAAAATTCTTTCTCCATTTCTAATACCCCCAAATATAGTAGTTTGCAGATAAGTATATGATAAAAATTTACACAATCAAGATACAAAGAGGTTCTAAATTAGCGAGGTTACACATTATGGAATGATATGACCAAAAATTAGTTTAGACTTTGACTAAAAAAAACCATTAATTAGTAATTCTAGCAATTATCAAATCCAAAATCCTGTTCATCAAAAATATAAAATAATTAGTCACTGTGCAACGCCAAATTAGCACTAATTAAAAACCCATAAAACAGTTCTATTCTATCGGTATACTTACCGAAAAATTAAGCTATAAAGCCTCTCCATTCATGGAGAAAAAAGCGGTCGTTTGCGGAGCTTCCCGTAGGGTGGGATGGCTCCGAAACCTGCGCCATATCCAATCGACCAAGAGAAGAAAAAATTCCTTTTAACCCAATCCTCTTCTTTTCAAGGAGAGGTAATTCTAAATTATGAATTCTAAATTCGCGCATTCTTGAAACCTAAAAGAGCGTCGGGAGGAAGTACGCAGCGCCAGTTTTAACGGCTGGTTGAATAACGACACGCGGGTAATAAAGCGAATTAAAAGTCTGCTATACTAGAAATGGCAAGTAACAACAAGGTTTGTCGCCATGACATGACCGCGCTTTGCGGTGAAATTGCGGTGGACAGGAGACGGGGAATTAACTTCCTACGACGGCTGTTTGCGTAGCATTCCGCAGGAAAAGCAAGTAGGCAGCTAGAGCAGCGAGAAGATTGCTCCAACCAGCGCGAGTAAAACCACTCGTGAAAGCTAACAAAAAAAAAGTAAACTCACAGCTAGATTTCGGTCTATGCCGAGGAGTTTAGGAGTCTGCCCTTCAGGCTTTAAGCAAATGTGGATTTATGAGGGGCTGCGTGCGGAATTTACTTCCGCACATTTATTCGCCCCGTCCCACTTGCGGTGGACTAACCACAGAATCCAGTGTGTTTCAACCCCTGGAGATGTCAAATTAACCTTATACATAGTGTGCCACTATAGTTAAAACTTAAGTATATGTAACGTTTTGCCTAATTTCTAACATATTGAGAATTAAGATCAAATTTAACAAATAACCCTACTTCCCTTGCCTTGTAGAAATATTGGATGCAATGTCCTCACTAATGACTACTCTAACACTTAGTTATGAATAAAAATTAAAAATCAAAAAAATACAGCCTGGGTATTAACCAACTTCATTCTCCAAAGCTGCCATAAGTTTACATAAATTTATCGGAAGTATTAGAATAGATATAGTTAAGTATCAAATTGTAGGGGGTAATTATCATGGCTACAGATCGCCGCATTTCCCGGGTGGCTTCATTAATCAAGCGGGAAGTCAGCCAGATGTTGCTCCATGGTATCAAAGATGACCGTGTAGGTATTGGTATGGTCAGCATCACAGATGTAGATATTTCTGGAGATTTACAACACGCTAAAATATTTGTTAGTATCTATGGCTCTGAGGAAGTAAGATTCCAAACGATGGAAGGTCTAAAATCTGCTACTGGCTATGTTCGCAGCGAATTGGGTCATAGGATACGTCTGCGTCGGACTCCAGAAGTTATCTTTGTCGAAGACCGCTCTCTAGAACGTGGGACTCAAATTATATCACTTTTAAACCAGCTTTCTGAAAAACGTCAACAACAGGAAACTGAAAATTCTACAGAATCAGATTCTCAGAATATAGAAAAACTTACTTCAGACGGAATAGATTGAAGAAGGAGTCAGGAGACAGAAGACAGGAGACAGAATCAATTGGATGGGAATTTATACCCCATAAAGCTTCGGTGTCAGGAGCCAGGTTATCGGAGAAAAGCCAAAACATTCTACTGACTCGGTCCTGCTGATGACTGACTTCCAGCCTTTCGCACAACGTCTGCGTTAGGAGAAGGCTGTTAATTACCCATTCCTAAAATCCCGATCACTAAACTATGAATTTAGCAGAAAAAGTCGCTCAAATGGTTGTAGTTAGAGCTTCCGGCAACCTATTTGACAATCAAATTCGTTATCCAGACTGGGAACCCCCTACCAATAAACTCAAATATTGGCTGCAAGACTTGGGTGTCGGAGGAGTAATTTTTGTGGATGGGAGTGCTATAGACTTGGCAACTCGTATCCAACAGCTTCAGTCTTGGGCAAAAATTCCTCTACTTTTGGCTGCTGATATTGAGGAAGGAGTAGGTCAAAGGTTTGCTGGGGCAACTTGGTTTCCTCCACCAATGGCGATCGCTGCTATTGCTCAAACAAACCCCAAAAAAGCTATAGAGTATGCTGAAACTATGGGGACTATTACGGCTCAAGAAGCTGTGGCAATTGGTTTAAATTGGATTTTAGCTCCAGTGGTGGACGTGAATAATAATCCTGATAACCCAGTGATTAATATTCGTGCTTTTGGGGAAACGACTGAATTAGTGGGTCAACTGGCAACAGCTTTTATTGGAGGGGCTCAAAAATATCCAGTTTTGACTACTGCTAAACATTTTCCTGGTCATGGGGATACTACGGTTGATTCTCATTTTGAATTGCCTGTTTTACCCCACTCAGAAAGTAGACTGGCAGAAATTGAACTGCCTCCTTTTATAGAGGCGATCGCTGCTGGAGTAGATTCTGTGATGAGTGCCCATTTGTTGATTCCTGCTTGGGACTCGGAACTACCTGCAACTGTGTCCCATAAAATTGTAACAGGTCAGTTGCGCCAAAAGTTGGGTTTTAATGGATTAGTGGTTACTGATGCTTTGGTGATGGGGGCGATCGCTAATCGTTATGGTCTGGAAGAGGCTTCGGTTTTGGCCGTAGAAGCTGGTGCAGATATTTTACTGATGCCTTTAGATGCAGAGGTTACTATTAATGCTGTTTGTAATGCGGTTAGTCAAGGCCGTATTTCTGAATCACGGATTGATGAATCTTTGCAAAGAATTTGGCAAGTTAAAACTAAAGTTTATCCTACCTGGCAACCGGGAAATGAGAGAGGGTCAGAAAATTTCTCAGCCTCTACATACTATTTAGTTGACAAGTTGGAGCAACCACAGGCACAAGAAACTGTAACTAAGATTTTGCATGATTCTCTGCAGGTAGGAGGAAGTTATCTCCCAGCAAAACCAAATGTCAAGCATTTACGCAATTTAGTTTTTGTAGATGATATACTCAACAGTGCTTTTTTAGGGAATCATACTCCAGCAGTAGCTCTCCCCAGACAATTTGGTTACCAACTACAAATTATTGACATTAATTCAGAAATCCCAGAAGCTCTTACCCCCAATCATTTGACTTTACTACAACTATTTATTCGTGGTAGTGCGTTTAGTCAAATAGCTAGTCTAACACAAGCATCCCAAGATTTAATTAAGAAATTATTAATAAATAGTGAATTACAGGGTCTGATCATATACGGTAGTCAGTATACATTGAAACAGTTTTTACCAGAACTGTCATCAGATATACCTTATGTCTTTTGCTATGGACAAATGCCACAAGCCCAAGCGATCGCTTTAAAGCTTTTATTTCAAAGATTTACAAATCTACAAGTATTTCTCTAAAATCTAATAAAACTCGCCTAACTATTGACAAAAAAACATGAAAATGATATGTGGAGACGATTGTTTAAGGTCAGGAGGCTAGAGAAATCGTCAATTAGTGACTTTGTAGATAGTATTTCAGAGTAAATAATTGCAATTTAGACCAACAGTAAAAGAAATGTTTTGGTTCTATGACTTTTAGAATTCTTATCAAAATAACATAACAAATTGTAACTCTGTATACTGAAAAAATTAACATTCATAATCCGGATTTTTGTTCTATATTATTAATAGCGCCGAAAATTACTCAAACTACGCAAAAAAAAAGGGTGACTATGACTTACACCACAGTTCAATATTCTTTAGACATCATCAGGGATGAAGCAAAAGAACTTGTACAAAAAGGAGTTCTTGGACGTCAGCAACCTATTTATACCCTCTGCCAATACATTCCTGTCAGAGAATGGGCTTGTGTAGAAGGTGAGTTGGAAAAATGTAACTTTCTACTTAGAGACCGAATTGCTGACCTAATAGGCAACGAAAAATGGGAAAACGACTAAAAAAAAAACTAACTCAGCTAAATTGGACTATTAGCTGGGTTAGGTTTTGTAATTTATCCTATTTTTAACATCCTCCCGACGTTTCGCTTGGGCGATAAAGTGGGATTTCTCACCATTGCTGATTAGGGCTTTCTGCTGCCTGTTGACATAGGAGCTGCGCTAACAATGCACCTGCCTCCAAGGTATTTGCCTCTTTTCGGTCTTATGGTTGCTCCACAGTACATCGCTAATCCGACAGCTCCCCTAGACACTGCTAGGCTATAAGTCTGATGTATTCTAACACACGCTTTGGCAAAACCACAACATTGATTGGTTTTTCGTGGACTATGCTACGCAAACATACTGGCGCTACTGCCCTCAGGAGAACGCGGGTATTCAATCAACGTTGAGATTAAAAACTTTTTAATAGCTGGATAAAGGGCTAAGACTTATCCAGAAAAAGATATTGTGATGTATTATTATCAGTTTTGAGAGTTTGACTCCTGAAGTTTCTGTAAATCAGCTCGTAGACCGGCGATTTCTTGAGTTAGCTCCAGCAAATCTTCTTGTACGTCTGATGACACAAAACCAGAAGTAGAAGTAGGACTTGAAGAAGCCGTTGTACTATCAGTATTGACCTGACTATTTTGTTGATTCAAAATTGTATCAACAAAGTTCCTGGCTTCTTGCTCAGTCATCTCTCCTCTATCAGCCCATTCCTCAGTGAGTTGATTGAAATCACTACTTAATTTATTCAAATTTTCATCTCGCTTACTAGAGTCTTGCACAGTTTCTATGAAAAAGGATGTAGCCCCCAAGGTGACACGAAATCCTTTTTGTAGTAGTTGAGTCAGATTATCAGGATTCATAATTGTAAGTTAATTGAGCGTGAAATGGACATTTCTCGATCGCTGCAGATGAGAAACAAACTTATATTGGTATATTGGTAATATAACTAAGCCAGAAGCAAGTGGAAAGTTGTTTGATGATATTTTCTAGATGGGCGAGTTTAGATATTTTTATTCTGATAACTTGTAATTTGGATTTAAAGCCTAATTGATATAGCTTCAATTTGTGATTATTATCTACTTGATTACGATGTTTTAATAATAATCTCTTCTACACCCAAATTTATTAACTTCTTTTCAACTTGGGAAACAACATTTTTTAAATTGATATATATCAATAAATATTCATTTTTTGTCAATCTGTATATCAGTGAACCTTTTACCGCAAATGATAATAAATCTTTTGGTATATCGTCAAATTCAAAAAACTTTTGCAGAATTAATTTACCACCAAAACCAGGTAAATAATTTTGTAACTTAACCCATGAATTATGACCCATGTACTTGCCATCAAAAGTAGGTACAAAACTGTATATTCGTGGAAGTTGATTGACAGATTTTCTCACATCAGTATGTTTTAACATATAATTATTTTCTGGTTTAGTTATATCTAAGATGAAGGCTTCAGCATTTCCCAAATAATTTGCTGGTATGCCAACATTTCTATATCTTAAGTTACAAAGAAAAACAAATCGTTTAATAGGAACAACTGACAAAAATTCAAATAAAGCATCGTTTGTGCTATATGCACTTTCTTCATTAGGCAGATTTTGATTTTTCCTTTTAATTAGGTCTAACTTTTCTTTTGTTAAGATACATTCAAGATAACTCCAATTATTCTTATTTTGAAAAAGACTGTTCAAGATAAAAACAATAAAAGATGTTGAACTTAAAAGTTGATCTTGCCATGATAATTTTTTAAAACTTGCAGCAATAAAATCATCTATTTTATTAAAGTCTATTGTAAATAATGGTTCATATTTAGCAACATATTCTGGGTCTTCGTATGCTTGGGAAAGATATTCTAATAATAGAAAATATGTTCCACCATCTGCTATGAGATGATTTATAAGCAGAGTTATGCCACAATAATCTTGATTATGATTCAAAATCACATACACTAATGGAATATCTTTATTAATAGCATCTGAAGAATTTTTGGGAATATTGAATTCATTTTTTACATAAGTTTTTGCATCTAATAAATTATCAATATTTATTTCCTGTTCGTCTAGATCAATATAGATAAAACCTATGCCAGATTTTTGTGGGTTACATACAACTTTTAATGGAGAAAACAATTTTCTTACCAATCTCCCTCCCAAAATTGGCACACTATCTACTATTTGTTGAATTGCTATTTTTAATCTATGAGAATCTACTTGATGCTTATACCAATTTATTACACCATAATATGGCCAAATTCCCATTTTGCTATCAAATTTTGAAAGTTGATACTCACAATGCACATTGCTATTTGTGATTAATTCCATTTTTGACCTATCTGAATTAATGTGATAATTAATCTTAAATATTAAGACTAGAAGAAAACTGTAATTTGAACAAAAGATGAAGTTAGATTTTTCTTATTTCGCGACAAGTCTATTATGTATAGCAAGGAACGAGTTAGTTAGAATATATACTGATGATGAGCCTTAGACAGGGAAAAGCATTCCCCAATTTCGCCTCACAGGAGTGCGCATTCCCTCTCTTGGTCTCATGGATATGGCAAGGAGACCCGCTCTTGACAGAGCCGCGACCTCTTACAGAGGAGCTGCCTCTTACCGAAAAATTGTGGGTATGCGCCTCCCCTTTTAAGGGGATAATAAAGAAAAATTTTCATGAATTTGTCAATCCTCTTCTTTTCAAGGAGAGCTAATTATTCATTATTCATTATTCATTATTCATTATTAATTGTTGAAATAGGAGCTTTCCTATGGTCATGCTGCGCAAACGCAAACGCTAACGCAATCCCTCGACCCCTTGCTGTCTGTCGCACCCCGCGGGGTCGCACCGCTGTTGCCTATTCCCTGTTTCCTGCTATATATCTCCAAAAGATAGTACAGGGACTTTCCATGGAAAATCTCTACAAAAGTTTGACAAAATACTTATATCATGTCCGGATCAGCGCCTGATGAAAAAACGTATCTTCTAACTTCAAGACCACATCTCTACTATTTTACCTACTCTTCTACTATCTCAATCATAACTATTCAAGGGAACATAATATTATTTATTTGCTATAGATTTGGTATATTTTCTAAAGTTGAACATTTTCAGCCTACTTGCTCTAAATATTGACTAATATCTTCATTAATTCTTGTCAGCTCTGCTTCAGTAATAATCTTAATACGTTCATCTCTCAAGGTAATTAACACTTTAGCTGCAAAAGGACTAGGCCAAATATTAGGATTGCAAAATATTTCTAAAAAGACATCTCCTGTGTACTGATATTCCATGGGTTTCTGTGGAGTTAGTTTTCCTGGACTACCAGCAGCAGTTTTTAATTGTTGCATTAATTGAATGATCGCACTTTGTAAATTCTTCGCAGCTTCAGGACTAAAATCAAAAGATATAGACCCTTCCACCATATTCAAGGTTAGTTTAGGAGCAAACATAGCAAATTCAATAAATATATACTATTTTAATAATAAACTTTACCATAAAACCCCAGTCTGAAATCAGGCAATTAAAATTGTTCACTTATTTAAGCCTAGATATGATACTCTAATTGCCATCACAAGTTTAGTTAATTTAGGGATTTCCTAACATACTATAAATTTTTTTTTCTACATCTATAAAATCTTTACAAAAAAAGTAAAGTATTCAATGAAACTTAAATATCTCTATCCACAAGTACCTGTAATATAATGTCCGCTTAATTAGTCATCATAAAGTTCTTAGATGGTTAGGTCGTAGGTGTAAATTCAATAAGGAATACTGGAAACGGAGCAAAAATTTAGGATATTCGTTCAATATCGCTTCAGTCAAATATTTTTATTATACTTAATCATCCGCACATAGTATCACAAATTAATTTAACAATTTAGTGGAGCTAGGGAATGCCAGGTTTGTTAACAGGGAATAGAAAATATGCTTGAACTAAATATACAAATAATTTTCTCCCCCTACCGATCTATGTTCATCTTAGTCAACGTAAAAGCTAAATCAGCAGCACTTATTTGTTCATATATTTCAAACGGTTGATGAACCCAAGGATTATCTGGCAAATAATCAACATAATAGTCAGGTTCAAATATAGAACAAGCCTTATACCACAAAACTGCTGTTTTGAGTTCCTGAATTTCTTGACCATAATTATCCTGAAGCCAAGCTATAGACTTATCTATACTAACTCCCGAATCTACTAGATCATCAGCTAGCAACACATGACTACCTAAACGATATGTAGTCATAGTTAAATTTTTTCCTATGATCATCTTACCCTGTTCCTGGCCTTTAATACCACCATAAGAGGAAGTAGCTAGAATCGCTAAAGGTTTTTTAAAAATGCGAGACAAAATATCTCCTACTCGTAATCCTCCTCTAGCCAAACAAACAATTTGATTGAACTGCCATTGAGATTGATAAATTTTTGCTGCTAGATACTCAATTTTTTGATGATAGTCTAACCAAGAGATGTAAAGATTGCTCATTTTTGAACTTTAAAATAATAGTGATAACCTAAAGATAGGATAGTTTTAATTTTACCTAAAACTGTCACTTGTATTTCAAGCCACAATAATTATATGTTATGAAATAATTTTTTGATATAGTTTAGGATAAGTATCGCTCTTCCGTTGTCTCTCACACTTCTTAAGAAATCCTATACTAATTTTCTACAAGCTGAAATTTTTGTGTTATTTAAAGGTAAAAGTATGTTATATCTTTCAAATAATTTAGAAAAGGGGTATTTTTTAAAAAAATAAATTTTATTATTAGCCAAGCTGAATAGCAAAAATATCAATCTGCTATCCTCAGCCATCCACGCCGAATCGCATGAAGTAATCGATTAATAGCTGTTGTATCTTCTTCACTCAAATTATGGTATAAAAATAAACTTCTGAGTTGTTTTCTGTGTTCTTTAGTCAAAATACCAGATCGATAGACTTGGAATACTAACTCTGCAATAATTACTTCTGGTAAAAGGGCTTGATAGTTCATAGCAGTTCATCATAATATACTGTTTATAGTATTCTCGATTTAACAATTAATAACTGTGATAAATAACTTTATTCTAAGTGATATTTATCTAGAAAATTCGTGACTTATGTCACCATAGTTAAGGCATAATTCTGTAATTTCTGCCATTTTTCTATGAAGTTACACTCTATAAAAGAGAATAATTATTAGCAGAATAAGGTCATAGAAAAAATTCTTCAATCCATGGTTACAAAAAAATAGTATAAGATATTAAGAATAATCATATTAATCAATGGTTGCCAGATTCTTTTGAAAAAAGATACTTGATCACCATAATTAAGGGAGCAATTATATCATATAACCAAGAATTTGAATATTATACTTAATCAATAATTAATATTAACTGTTACTATTGCCACTGTACAAATATTAAGTATTATATAACATTCAAAAGTATTGATAAATCAAGCAAATGGCATTTAAAAAAATACTTTAAGTAAAAATTTAAAAGTATATGAAAAATCAGCAAAAAGATTATATTACCATAGTAATAATAACCACTATACTATTAAATTTCATAATCTTAGGATGTCAAAAAAACAGCCCAAAAATACAGAAATTAGATGACAAAAACAATACAACATTGTTACAACCAAATACTGTAGAAGAAGAAAGTAAATTTCAAGCAAGAAGTTTGGCAATTCGTAAGAAACTAGCAGCCGTAGACTTAGAAGAACTAGATAGTTGGTGGAGACCAAGAAAAATTGGAGACCCTCATAAATATCTACTGCCAGTAATTTTAGCCAGATTAAGTTTAGAAGATACACAAATAGGAGAACTTTATAATCAAGAAAAAACCTGGAAAATTTTATTCGAACTAGATAAAGATAAACCAAGCCTTTATCACTTCCGTAGCTATTTAGATGTACGAATTTTCTTTTTATTTCGAGAGAAAATGCCATCTGATGTATTAGCATCTTACAAAAATCAACTACAACGACCGAAAGTCTTCAACTGGATAAAAACTGGAACAGAAAATCATATGTTTATGCATCGTGCATCCGGTTTAGCATTGATGAATGGAAGTGGTTGGCCTGTAGAAGACCCAGCAAGTGAAGCTACAAATGAGGCATGGTTGCGAGCAGAACTGAATAAATTTTTAACTATTGGACAAGGAGAATTTCATTCTTCAGTTTATTATGGATATAGTATTGGTGGATTACTTAATATCTATGATTTTGCTCGCGACCCAGAATTAAAAAAACTGGCAAAAGGTTTACTAGATTGGTATGCAGCTAATATGGCAATAAGACTAAGTTGGGGGACTGCTGGAGGTGCCGAAAGTAGGGGTTTTGATCGCCGTACCTGGAATAGTGGGTTAAGTGCATTAGCATGGATGTGGTGGGGAGAAGGCACTGAAGCTGCAGAAAAGATGGGAGATGGTACTGCTAGGTTAGCATTGCCAGCAGCTCTAAGCACATATCGTCCTCCAGAACATCTGCGGGCACTAGCTCGTAAACAAGTGCCATTACCATTTCAGCTTAGAGCAAGTCATCCAATTTACTACAGTTACTCCCAAGGAAACCGCTTATGGGAAAAATTCTATATAACTGAAGACTATAGTTTAGGTACTTTATTAGAGCCTACCCGCAGTTATCAAGTTGAGGGTACAATTAATGCCCAGTATGTTACTTATAAATTAGTAGTGCGCGACCCTGAAGGCATTAATAACGCAGTAGTAGGTTTAGGTGGCACTTATCATGGACCCCAAGCAACTGGACGTAGTCCTGGCGATCAATATGTTCAGCAAAAGGGAGCAGTAATATTTCAGTTAATTCTTAGCGATCGAGATTTGCAAGCAGGAGTGCCAGCACAGTCGCATTTAGTCTTGCCAAAACGTTATGGTGAACCGAAAAAATATAAAAATTGGTATATTTGGCGTATTGAAAATATTTGGCTATGTGCTAGACCTTGGTCAGGTGAGGTAAGTTTACAACCGTTATCTCGGAAATATAAAGAATATCAAGCAATGGTTGCTAAAGGAAAAAGGACAGCTTGGGTTACTGATGTAGCAAGAGTAGCTGATATTGGAGATGTTGAAAGTTTAAAACAGGCCTTGGATAAAACTCTCGTTGATGATAGCGAATGGGAGAGTCAAGGGCGTTTGAGTTATTTGAGTTTAGCTGGCGATCGCATAGTTATGACATATCAGCAAGATGGTGCTATTGGGGACGCAGTAGTTAATGGGGAAAAAAGAATTTTAAAAAATTGGCCTGTTTTAGAGAGTCCATACACCAAACAAGGGTTGTACAGTGGGTTGCTAGAAGTTGATGACCCCAAGCTAGGTAAATGGCAATTAAGAGGTAAGTTAATGGGTCCAGAATGGGAGTAGGGGAGAGTGTGGAGATGGGGAGATGGGGAGATGGGGAGATGGGGAGATGGGGAGATGGGGAGATGGGGAGATGGGGAGATGGGGAGATGGGGAGATGGGGAGATGGGGAGATGGGGAGATGGGGAGATGGGGAGATG
>NZ_JAAHGO010000073.1 GCF_010672455.1 Okeania sp. SIO2C9
CAAAAAACGGACGTGGAGGCAAGCGTAAGACTACCGTCAAGGCAGCAGCAGCCGATGAGACGTCAACCCGCCGAGGGGCTACGGCTCGGTAGGAATCCCCGTGCCTTTAGGCCGGGGAGGATGTCAATGCGATGTATCCAACCATTAATAGTAAAGCGACTGTCTGCAAAAGTTTTAGATGGACAACTTACTGGCAAAACTTCGTGTAGATAACTACTGAAGAAAAAGACAATACTATTGTTTTTTGGCTCTATGGTTTTAAATGTATCAGCTGTTGAATAATATTTTCCCTGAATTTTACTGTCGTAAATTCTTAAATTTCCACCTGTAAATGCTTTGGGTTGTTGATAAAAATAGTAAACATAAGTAATAACTCTCGTATCAACAGGATATTGATTATCAACATGAGTTTTATAGAAGTTCCGGTCGTTATGAGCTGTTAACTGAGTTTCAAATTTACTAATTGAAAATTCCGGTACATTTAATTTGGTGAATACATCTGGCAAAATTTCTTGAATTTTTTTAACAATTAATTCCTCGAATTTAGCAAAAGATTGCAATACTAAAGCACGTCGATTTTCCTGATTTTTCAACCTATTTGTGGCTGACTCATTCGATACTACTGCCGGGACAAAATCTGATTCTTTTGGCAACACATAATTCAATAATTGTTGATTTTCTGAATGACTGAGGAAATTCTCTTTAAGAAAATAATGAGATTCTAAAATTTCTATTTGAGGAGTTGGGTCTGGGTCAGTTTTGATATTTGGTTGAGTTTGTTGTATTTCAATGTTAGCCATTTTGTAACTCATGTGAAATTAGTAATATCATGTTTGGTTGAATCCTTATAAATAACTGTTGTGAGGAGTCAGGAAGTAGGGGCGAATGGCCATTCGCCCGTACAGGAGGGAAGGAGGGAAGAAAGGAGGAAAAGAGGAAATATTGGAGAATAGTATTGATAATTTCAGTATTTCTTTGGTACTGTCGGTACCCGGAGTCCTTAAATTTTATTTATAGCTGATGGCTGATAGCTGACGGCTGTTTGCGCAGCATTCGGTAGGAAATGCTTATTTACAATGTATCCAACCATTAACAGTAAAGCGACTATCTGCAAAAGCTTGAGACGGACAACTTATTGGCAAAACTTCGTGTAGATAACTACTGAGAAAAAATACAATACTATTGTTTTCTGGTTCTATGGTTTTAAATGTATCAGCTGTTGAATAATATTTTCCCTGAATTTTACTATCGTAAATTATTAAGTTACCACCTGTAAATGCTTTAGGTTCTTGATAACAATAATAAACATAAGTGACTGTTCTCGTATCAATTCCAGGATGTTTATTATCAATATGAACCCCATAAAAGTTCCGATCGTTATAAGCAGTTAACCTATTTTCAAATTTACCAATTGGAAATTCGGGAATATTTAATTTGGCGAATACATCTGGCAAAATTTCTTGAATTTTTTGAACTATTAATTCCTCGAATTGAGGGAAAAATTGTAAGAGTAAAGGACAATGTTGATTTTCATCAATATTTGACCTATTTGTGGTTGAATAATTTGATACTACAGTAGGGATAAAATCTGATTTTTTTTGCAACGCATAATTCAGTAATTGCTGATTTTCTGAATGGCTGAGGAAATTTTTTTTAAGTAAATAGTGAGATTCTAAAATTTCTGTTTGAGGAGTTGGTGTAGGGTTAGTTTTGATATTCAATTGAGTCTTTTGTATATTAGACATCTCCAGAAAAGAGTGAATAGGGAACAGGGAACAAGTATGGAGAGGATAGTAATTGATAATTTATCGATAAGAATTGATTTTATTTTTGATTATTGGAGATGTCTATTGATGTTAGCCACTTTTTACTTAATTGTAAAATTAATCAGCTTGGTCTTACGCAAAGACACTCCGATATATAGTGTTTTCAACTCAAAAAATCCGGTGTTACTGAATAAGGAGATTATATATAGGAACTTATTGACATCTCCAGGGGTTGAAACACCCTGGATTCCGTGGTTAATCCACCGCAAATGGGATGAATCCACATTTGCTTAAAGCCTGTCAACAGACTTCTAAACTCCTCGACATAGACCGAAATCTAGCTGTGAGTCTACTTTTTTTTAGCTTTCACGAGTGGTTTTACTCAATATGTTGGAGCAATCTTCTCGCTGCTCTAGCTGCCTGCTTGCTTTTCCTGCGGAATGCTACGCAAACAGCCGTCGTAAGAAATTAATTCCCCGTCTCCTGTCCGCCGGAATTTCACCGCAAAGCGCGATCTTGTCATGGCGACAAACCTTGTTCCTTATTCCGCTAGTATACCAGACTTTTACGCCGCTTTATTACCCGCGCGTCGTTATTCAACCAGGGGATAAATCTTCCGGGAACTTTCCTCCCGCCATTTTTTATGTTTCTCAAATCAGCAACACCTCAATCAAGAACCGAAAATTATTAATTTTACTTATCCAGGACTTACGCATTTTTCCGACAAAAACACCATATATACCATAGTACTATAGTTTTTATCTACTATATGTACTGCCTTTGCGTAAGTCCTGTTATCGTAAAAATTTGCCTAATTTTTCGCTAATTTCCTACTGGTGCAGGAGGTCCTGGAGGACCGGGGATTCTCAATTCACCTTCTACTGGAGCAGGAGGTCCTGGAGGACCGGGAATTCTCAATTCACCTTCTACTGGAGCAGGGGGTCCTGGAGGACCAGGAATTCTCAATTCACCCTCTACTGGTGCAGAAATGCCTGGGGGAGCGGGAATTTGCGAATCATCCTCTATAAATGGGGTGAGCTTATCCAAAACTGTTAGGTGGACCATTTTTTAACTCCGTTTAGAATATTCGAGCTTGAGATTATGAGTTGAGAAATACCGACACAATAGGTCATAAAGTGACAAATTGATCTTCACTTGCTGCTTCTACTAAAATCGTCGGCTATTACTCATCCATCTGAATTTCAGAAAGAGCATTTGTGTGATGATTTTACTCTATTTTGTTTTTTTGTCAAGATAATATTTCAATTTCAATATAAAAATATTAAGGAGTCAGTTAGAGGAGTTAAGAATAATTAAGTATTCAAGCGGACATGATATAGTCCTCAGCTTTACTCAGATTATAGAACTTTTATAGAACTTGATAATTGTCCTAACAAAACCTGCAATTGCTATGGCAAAGAAAAACCTGATTCTCCTACGGGATAACTAACTTTGAGTAAGTATTATATATAGTCAAAGTTAGTCAGAATAAAAAATAAAATGTGTGGAATTGTTGGTTATATTGGCACCCAGTCAGCAACAGAAATTTTACTATCAGGACTGGAAAAACTAGAATATCGAGGCTATGATTCTGCCGGATTGGCCACTGTTTGGGAGGGGCAAATTAAATCTATTCGGTCTAAGGGTAAACTACACAACCTACGAGAAAAATTGGCAGAAGTGGAAATGCCAGCTAATATTGGTATTGGTCATACTCGTTGGGCGACTCATGGTAAACCGGAAGAATATAATGCTCATCCTCATACTGACGATACTGGACGAGTGGCAGTAGTTCAAAATGGGATTATTGAAAATTACCGGGAGTTACGCAAAGAATTAGAAGAGCGGGGACATAAATTTATTTCTGATACTGATACGGAAGTTATCCCCCACTTGATCGCGGAATTTTTATCTAATTTTACTGAAGGCAACAGGGAAGCATTTTTAGAAGCTGTACGTCAGACTGTGAATAAACTGGATGGAGCATTTGCGATCGCTGTTATTTGTGCAGACTATCCCAATGAACTTATTGTTGCTAGACAGCAAGCACCTATATCTATTGGTTTAGGACAAGGAGAATTTTTCTGTGCTTCTGATACTCCTGCTCTTGTATCCCATACTCAAGTTGTTGTCACTTTAGAAAATGGTGAAATAGCTCGTTTAACACCTCTGGGGGTGGAAATTTATAACTTTGCAGGCGATCGCTTGAATAAAATACCCCGTATTCTTAACTGGAGTCCGACTTTAGTTGAGAAAAATATTTTTAAACATTTTATGCTCAAGGAAATTCACGAGCAACCAAATGTTATCCGGGGTTGTTTAGAAACTTATATTAATAGTGATTGGGATATTAATAACGATCGTATTTCTCCGACTAATTTAGAATTATCCCCTGCTCTATATCAAGATTTAGAACAAGTTGAAATATTTGCCTGTGGTACGAGTTGGCACACTAGTTTAATTGGGAAATATTTATTAGAACAATTAGCAGGAATTTCAACTACAGTTAATTATGCTTCAGAAGCTCGTTATGCACCTTCTCCTCTGAGAAAAAATACTCTGATAATTGGTGTTACTCAATCTGGAGAAACAGCAGATACTTTGGCAGCTTTGGCAATGGAAAAACAACGGCGTTTAGATAAACCAGCCGAATTTTCATCAAGGTTGCTAGGAATTACTAATCAAAGTGAAAGTTCTATTGCTAGTGTAGTAAATCAAATTATTGATATTCGAGCAGGTATTGAAATTGGTGTAGCTGCAACTAAAACATTTGTGGCACAGGTAATGGCATTTTATTTATTTGCTATAGAATTAGGTTGGCGAAAAAAATATTTATCTGGTGAAAAAATCGCAGAAATTGTTAATGGTTTGCGACAGATACCTGCACAAATGGAACAGATATTAGAAACTCAAGATAGCCAAATAGAAGATTTTGCTCACCAGTTTAATGATACTCAAGATTTTATCTTTGTGGGTCGAGGAATTAATTATCCAATTGCTTTAGAAGGCGCTCTAAAACTGAAAGAAATTAGTTATATTCATGCCGAGGGATATCCAGCAGGTGAGATGAAACATGGTCCGATCGCTTTGTTGGATGATAAAGTGCCTGTAGTTGCGATCGCTATGCCTGGTTTAGTATATGAAAAGGTGCTTTCTAATGCTCAGGAAGCTAAAGCGAGGGATGCACAGTTAATTGGGGTGACTCCTGAAAGTACGGAGGCGGATGTGTTTGATAATGTGTTGGCGGTGCCTGCTGTGGATGAGTTATTGTCGCCGATGTTGACAGTTATTCCTTTGCAGTTGTTAGCGTATCATATTGCTGCTCATCGTGGTTTGGATGTGGATCAGCCACGGAATTTGGCGAAGTCGGTGACTGTAGAGTAACGTTTCAGTGAACAGTTATCAGTATTTTCTGTGGAAATACTTGATTTTTAATCTCACCAAACTCCCCTTCTCAGTTATCAGTATCTTTTGTGGAAATACTTGATTTTTAATCCCCCCAAACCCCCTTTCAAAGGGGGGCTTAATAATTTATATTTACAGGGTAAATTTATTAAAATTCAAATGGTATGAGTAGACCACAAAGTAGGGAGGTTGGATATAATTAGGACTTACACAAAGTATTCAATAAACCCGGTTTATTGTCGCTATTTTTTTGTTAAAACCACGAAATTTCCGCAAATAAACCCGGTTTCTCCGTAAGTCCTATTTATAGATAGGAAATGGGTTCTATAATGATTAGGATTTAATCAGCTCTCCAAATTTTTTTGGAACTCTAAGTTAAGAAATAGAAGTATATCACCAAGGTTAATTCCAATTGTGATAAATGCGGGTAAGGTTTCTGAAAGTACGGACACCCAAAAAGCGTTCATAAAAGGAATGGTATCCAAGAATTGACTAAAGACTGTTTGTAATCCAATAGATATTAAACCCACTAAAAAACTGAAGAAGAAGACTCTCCACCAATTACCTTCAACTATAGAGCGACTATAAAGGAAAGAGGCTTCCCCCTTTTGGTCTCGGAGAATAAAAGCAAGCCCATAATATCCATTATTGATGAGATAAATTATTCCTGGTATTAAAAGTAGTAGACATCGGAGAAAATAATTAATCCAAAACCTAAAACTTAATAAAAATAGAGGAACTAAGCTCGCAAATATTTTTTTTACAACACTTTTATAATTGGTATTTCTTTCGTGAACATAATTATCTGTAATAACTGATACGGCTGTGTAATAGATATAACTTACAAGAATGAAAAAAATCAAAAAAACATAATAAAATGCTAAAAATAATCCCGAAGGACTATTTTGAAGCTCAGTTGTCAAAGCTGACATAATTATCGAGAAAGGCAAACTTATTGTACAAAAAAGCAGTAGGATAGGTTTCAAGTTTTTCAGATAAACATCAAACCCCATAGAGATTAATTCTATTAATCCAAGTTTCCTACTTTTAAGTTCAGAGAGAATACTAATTTTTAATTACTCCATATATAGTTAAGGTTATTGAGACAGTAAATAATACGAAAGTATGTGTATTCTAACTGGGGGTTTATATTTCCTTTGACTGGATATTTTTTTGCCTCCTAACTTTAAATTGATGATAACAATACTACCTGGAAAATATTTTTATAAAAGTGCTGAATATCTTGATATTACAGAGTTATGAGTGGAAAAAAACTGATTTTTTTTGTCAAAAAAGGAAAATTTAGTCATGTTAAAACACTTAGATAAAATCACTTTTTATCCTAAAATAATGACAGGAAAAGCTTGTATTCGAGGAATGAGAATACCTATTTCTTTAATTCTTAATTTAGTTGCTAATGGGAAACCTAATCAGGAAATTTTAGAAGAATATCCCGATTTAGAATTAGAGGATATTAAACAATGTTTGTTTTATGCTGTTTTGTTAGCTGAAGAAAGAGTTATTTCTATTGAAAAAAAGCAGGAGTTAGAATCGGTAAAATGAAGTTTATAGCAGATATGAGTATTTCTCAAAGAACTGTAGTCCAGACTTAACTCTTTCGCCTCGACAAACCTTAGCGCAAGAAGTTTGGGATATTCGCTCTATTTATCTTTTTCAAGGATTATATAATACAGATATTAGAAAGCATCTACAAGAACTAATTAAACTTAATAAAACAACTTGGTTAACCTTTTTTGATAAAGGAGTTATCAGCTTATGAATTTAATAAAAATCTTACAAGAAAATCGTTTAATGAAAACACCTCAAGAAATCAATATATTTGAGGAAACTTTAGAAAAAATCGCTAAACATCCTAATGATGAAAATTTAATATTAGAACGGGAGCAAGATGCTCCCACTGGCTATACCGTTACAATGTACTACTAACTAAAATTGTAGGGGTAAACAGCCGTTTACCCCTACAGACGGTAGAAATTATATTCTAGCATGTCCGGATAATCAGTGAGAACAAAAATATTATTCCTTTGAACCTTTCTTTCCTTTCTGTCTTCTGCCTTCCTTCTACCAAAATCTAATTACTCAACCGGACATGATATCAGTTAAATTCAGATCTATTGAAAAGACCATAAAAAGTCTTGACCTGTACCTGGTCGATACCAGAGAATATCAGAGAAGACATTGCCGTTAAAGTCTCCAGTTATTGGGGTATAAGTTCCGTTAACTGTGAAAGGACTGCTCTCAAAAGTACCGTCGGAATTGAAAGACCAGACAAAATCTTGACCTGTACCTGGTCGATACCAGAGAATATCTGTAGTACCACTAGCATCAAAGTCTCCAGCTACTGGGGTGTAAGTACCATTTACTGTAAAAGGACTGCTCTCAAAAGTACCGTCGGAATTGAAAGACCAGACAAAATCTTGACCTGTACCTGGTCGATACCAGAGAATATCTGTGGTACCACTAGCATCAAAGTCTCCAGCTACTGGGGTGTAAACACCGTTAACGGTGAAAGGACTGCTCTCAAAAGTACCGTCGGAATTGAAAGACCATAAAAAGTCTTGAGCTGTACCTGGTTGATACCAGAGAATATCTGTAGTACCACTAGCATCAAAGTCTCCAGCTACTGGGGTGTAAACACCGTTAACGGTGAAAGGACTGCTGGTACGATTTCCATCCTTATCAAAGAACCAGATGAAATCCTGGCCTGACCCTGGTCGATACCACAGAATATCTGAGGTGCTATCACCGTTAAAATCTCCTACTATCGGCGTGTAAGTACCATTGACGGTGAAAGGACTACTCTCGTAAGTATTGTCAGAGTTGAAGAACCAAATGAAATCCTGACCTGACCCTGGTCGATACCAGAGAACATCTGTATTGTTGTCCCCATTAAAATCACCAGGGATGGGTTCATATTCCCCATTAATTGTGACTGGGGTGCTTATGTAGGATGGTTCTGATGACGTTGTAGTAGATATTGAAATCGTTTCAGTGATCGTATTATTTAATTCGTCAGTCTCAGCAACAAAATCAAAACTGTCAACGAGCATACCGATCTGATAATCTGCATTCTCATCCCAAGAGAACTCATTTATAGTAGGTAGGAAAAAACTTTCACTTAGTACTCCAGTATTACTGTTTCCTGGCAAACCTTCTATCCAGGTAAAACCAAGCAGATAGTCTTCCTGTGGATCGATATCACCATCCTCGGATAAGAAGAAGTCTACCCAGAAACCAGTAGCATCATCGCTACCAGTATTTTCTACGGAGAAGTCAATATCAATAGAATCACCAGGACCAACTTCTTGTGAAGTTATTGCAAAGACATCACTAGATAGATCTATTTGGTCTTCAAAGGTAGAGAGAATCAGTTCGAGATTAATATTACCAATGTCACCATCGAATCCATCCACTGCAATGTTGTAGGTTTCACCTCCAACTACATCAAAGATAATCTCACTCTGGAGACCGTGGTTTACACTATCATCATTGCTATCTACCTCAGTTAAGTTAAAGAGGGATGAACCAGTATAAGCTGCAAGTATTGTATCAAAATCGCTACCGCCAGTATTGACAGTTAAAGTACCATCACTAGGAGCAGTCCAACTCCACCACAGAGAAGCACCGCCATCATTTCCAGCATGAAGAGGTTCTGCTGACTCTACAGTTGCATTCTCATTCGTAGCTGTTTCATTAACCTCTGAACCGCTTAAAGAAATCCTGTCAGCAAAGTCATCATTGGCTAGGGTATTCGTCTCTAAGAACAAAGCTAACTCAACATTACCTGCTGCTCCATCAAATCCATCCACTGCAATTTGATAGTTAGTTCCCGCTACTGCTTGGAAAGCAATTTGGCTTTGAAGACTACTACTATCGTCATTGCTAGCAATTTCAGTTAAGCTCGAGACTGAGGAACCTGTGTAGGCTGCCAAAATGGTGTCAAAATCGCTACCAAAGGTATCAATAGTTACTAATCCTGAACTAGGAGCTGTCCAATTCCACCATAGGGAATGACCGCCATCATTTCCAGCATGAAAAGGTTCTCCGAATTCTATGGAAGCGTTGATGGTACTGGCAGTTGCATTGTCAGAAGTACCATTGAGGGTAGCACTGTTAGCAAAATCATCGTTAGATATCTCTGATGTTGCTAGGTCTAAATCTAAAACAATATTACCCTGATCACCAGAAAATCCATCCACTGCAATTTTATAATTTGTCCCCCCAACAACTTCAAAAGTTACCTGACTTTGTAATCCATCACCGCCATCATCGTCACTGGCAACTTCAGTTAGGTCTGACACAGAAGAACCTGTATAAATCCCTAATATCGTATCAAAATCACTGCCATCAGTCCCTATAGTTACTGAACCAGAACTGGGTGCAGTCCAATCCCACCAAACAGAACTACCACCATCATTTCCAGCATGAAAAGGTTCTCCTGATTCTCTGGTAGCATCAATATTAGTGCCAGTAGTGCTAGCAAATGAACCACTTAGAGAAATACTGTTAGATAAGTTATCGTTTTCGGGCACTATTGTTTCCAGTGAAAGGTCGAGATCAATATTGCCTGTGCTATTGGAATATCCATCTACGGCAAAATGATATGTAGTTCCTTCCGTCACATCAAAGACTATTTGACTTTGGAGACCAGAATTACTATCTTCATCAAAAGTGTCGTCGTTACCAGTAATTTCAGTTAGATTAGATACAGAAAAACCTGTATAGGCAGCTAATACAGTATCAAAGTCACTGCCGAAAGTATTGACTGTCACTTCCCCAGAAGTAGGAGCTGTCCAACTCCACCAAACAGAATTATTTTCTCCAACAGAAGTAACGTGATTTGGTTCCCCAGACTGTTCGGTAGCATCAACATTTGAACCAAAGTCGCTATCTGATGTACCAAACAAGATTTCGCTATCTAGGAAATTATCGTTGTCAGGTCGAGTAGTTTCTACCTCTAATGCAGCACCTAGATTAAGTCTGGGTTTAGTAATTCCGTTGCGGTGGTCTGTAATTGGGTCGCCAGAATTGAGCATCCGTTGCAGAATTTGGTCTGGACTTTCATCGGGGAAGGCTGCAGATAAGACCGCAACTGCTCCAGCAACGTGGGGTGCTGCCATGGAAGTCCCAGAATAATTAGCTAACCCCCCAGCAGTAATTCTAGACCCAGGTGCGAGTATGTCTAGAAATTGGGCACTGTTGGAGAAAATTGCTACTCGATCTGGTTCAGCGTTATCGTTTCCATAAGTGCCTGTGTAGTCATAGGTCGCGCCAACAGATACCGCACTTTCAACAGCCGCAGGCCATGAAATCCCATCGGTATATCCATTATTCCCCGAAGCAACAAGACTGAGAATGCCTGCTGATTTTGCCTGGGCAATGGCTTGACCTAGAGAAGAGCTATTATCTGAGAGTGGATCTGTATTTTTTTGGCTACCACCAAGACTCATATTGATGGCTTCAATATTGTAGGTATTTTTGTTTGCTATCGCCCAGTCAACTGCTTCTACAATATCTTGTTCAGAAGCTAGGCCATTAGATCCAAAAACATCTAGCGCAGCAATATCCGTATCGGGTGCAACTCCCGCAACAATGGCACTCACATTAGTTCCATGACCATCATCATCACTAACACCATCATTAGGGGCAAAGTCTTGAGCTACTACTACTCGACCCTGAAGTCCTGGAGCATTTGGATCGGCACCTGTATCCAGAACGGCAACAGTTGTACCTTCTCCAGTATATCCTCCTGCTTCTGCTTCTGGTTGATCGATTATGGGTAGACTTTCTACTAGGGATTTTTCCAGGGTTTCGGGAATTGTAGCTTGTAAAACATCAGGATTTTCTAGTAGTTCCTGCAAAGCTGCTTCTGACTCAAACCGAACGAAAGAAATTCCCAAGTTTGCATACTCTTTTATGATTCCAAATCCTCCTGGTAAATCAGAGAATACTTCTTCTTTAAGTTCTGCCAGCAATTCTGCTTTGTATGCCAAAATTTCGTCGCTACCTGCCTCTAAACCTTCCTGGACCATTCGAGCTTCTACCAGTGCATCAACTTCACTGGTGTCTAATGAGACTAAAAGTTCTTGGGCCTCACCATCGGCGATCGCTTCTAAAACCTCTGGCGATACTTTCTCTTCTGGTTCTAATGAAGCAATACTACTTGGTGTATCTATGAATTTTCCTTCTGGTGGAATATTTACGACATCTGTTTGAGATTTTTCTCCATCATCAGCATCTACTATTTTCTCTTCTTTGGGTAAAGTAACATCAGTGGGTTTTTCTGGTGAATTCTCTGAAGATTCTTCTGTGGGTAAACCTGTTAACAAATCGGCGTTTTCTGTTCCAAGGTCTTTTTTTAAATCCTCCTGTTCAAACCTACCTACAATTACTGCTTTCTCATCTGTAGAGCTTTGGTCAGTTGCATTTCCTCGGTCACTAAATGAATTTTCAAAATTGATATTACTTTTTAGTAGAATATCATCATCCTCTTCAACATTTAACACAGGAGGTAAATTGGTATCCCCATCAGAAGCTGAAAATTTATCTAAGGGAATATTAGGTTGTTCTCCTACAACAAAATTATAGTTGAGAGGAGATTCTGGTTCATTTAAAGGGCCATATAGTTCTGTTGTTTCTGCCATTTTCCTAAAAATTTACTAATTGCTAATACTTTTACTTTTATTTCTAGTTACTTCTAGCTTATGCAATGCCATAGTATGGGTTAAATAGCTAGAATGAAGGTCAATATATCAGTTTAAACCGTCAAACTTACGATGAAATTAACTCCTAATATAGCACTACCTTCTTTGGCATTTGACAATAAATCTGGGTTGTTTGCACAGCATTCTGGTAGGAAAAGGCAACAGCTTTCTTATGGCAATAGGCAACAGAGGAATATCAAACGCCTTAGAGGTTGTTTGTCAAGAATTATGAAGTGTTTTTACCCCTCAAAAATTGGGTATTTCAGCCTATAAAGTCTGGGATAAATAACCAAGTTGTTACAGTTTAAAGCTCAATCATTGTACATTACAAAACTTTACAAAAAGTCTCTTAATGCGTAGCGCTATATAAATTTACTTTTTATCTCCAAGCAAATTATCTCTGATTACGGAAAATCATAATTTTTGAATTCTAAATACCCTGAGATTTCAATTGTTTTACTTATTTTTAGAATGAGGGTAGATATCTAAAATACTGTTATTTATCTTTTTCTTTTGGGTTTAATGCCTCACCGTCTACACAGTGTTTACAATTGGTTGGGGTTTGAGTCCCCATTCACTTTTTCCTTTTTCCTTCTTCCTTCTTTAATGTGATTTTTATGATTACTTAATTTTTTTCAGTTGAGCAGGTATAAAAGTTGTTAATATCTGAATCAATAAAATTATTTTAGGGTTAGCTAACTGACAAATACTTGACATTTTGAGTAAAAGAATGTATTGTACTATTAATCTCCACAACAACAGCCCTATTTGTTCGCACTTTAGGGCTGTTTTTTATGTCTTTATACTAAAACTCTAAAACTTATTCTATTTATGCAACTAATATCTCGTAAATCACCTAGATGGTTTATTGTTGGCATAGCGAGCATATTTATATTTTCAATCATGCTCAGATTCTGGCAACTAGGTCGTTTTAATACTCTCGTTTTTGACGAGGTTTATTATGCTAAATTTGCCAACAACTACCTAACTAAAACTGATTTTTTTAATGCCCACCCCCCACTCAGTCAATATATTATTGCTATTAGTATTTGGGTAGGTTCTCATCTGCCGTTCGGACAAGAAATAGTTAATAATGAAACAGGTTCTACTTTAGCTCCTTGGACTTATCGATGGGTAAATGCTTTAACTGGTTCATTTATTCCAGTAGTAGTGGGAGCGATCGCTTATCAATTAACTCGGCGTCAAAGCTATGGTTTTATTGCAGCTTTACTCATTGCTTTGGATGGATTATTTTTAGTTGAATCTCGCTACGCTTTAAATAATATTTATCTAGTAATTTTTGGATTATTAGGTCAGTTATGTTTAATTATTGCTTTGCAAGATTGGCAATTGAAACAAAACATTTGGTTGGCTTTAGCCGGAATAAATTTTGGTGCAAGTGCGGCGATAAAATGGAATGGTTTAGGATTTTTACTCAGTATTTATTTACTCTGGATATTTGCCTGGGTAATTGAATTTTTAGCTCCCCCAAAAAAGTCTAATTTTATATCTCCTTTGCGAAATTTAGCTCGAATAAATCTGCTTAAATTTACTTTCAACTTATTTTTTATTCCCATCATAACCTACAGTTTACTCTGGATTCCTCACATTATTCTCAATCCGAAATATGGATTTTGGGAAATGCAAAAACAAATTTTCAGCTATCATCAAAGAATTGGTAGTGGACCCGATACTCATCCTTATTGTGCTCAATGGTTTACTTGGCCATTGATGATTAGACCTGTGGTTTATTTCTATAAAAATACAGGGTTATTAGATAAACCTGAACCTTCTTTACCACCATTACCTTCAGATATTGGAAATCCAAAAGTTAATCCGCTAATTTATGATGTTCATGCTATGGGAAATCCCGCTCTTTGGTGGTTATCAGCAGTAGCAATTTTATCTTTAGTGTTAATATTAATTAACCGCATCTGGGATTGGGAAAAAAAACGAAAAGCTAGACGTAATAAAATTGTCACCAAGGCAAAAGTGAAATTTATTCCTGCCTCAGAAATGTGGTTTTTACTATATTTATTATTAAATTGGTTCGCCAATTTTTTACCTTGGTCAAAAGTGACTCGTTGTACTTTTATCTATCATTATATGGGTGCTGCTGTGTTTGCTATTTTGGCACTTGCTTGGTGGCTTGATAAGTGGTTAAATAATAGACAAGTTCATCTTAGAGCAATAGGAGTTACAGTTATTTTTATCATTTTATTTGCTTTTGTTTTTTGGATGCCTGTTTATTTGGGATTACCTATATCTCCACAAAATTGGCAGATGAGGATGTGGTTTCATTCTTGGATATAATATAGCAATCCTATTTAAGTTGTAATATTTTGGTAGCAGTTAGGAGTCAGGAGTCAGGAGTCATAATTTTAAAGATTTTCAGTTCAAATTAACTATTATCAAAATTTTCATAACCAATGAGCGGATTGCTATATTAGGTTTTAGGTTGTGAATATCAGGAAATTAGTTTCCCAAATTTTATTAGTTATTGTTGATATTATTAGAGCTTGCTTGATATAAACTGCCAAATAAATGACTAATATTAATATCAAGTTATTTTCAAGACTTATATAGTGTTTTTATTTGAGATATAAATATAGATTGAGGTTTTTTCTAAGAAAAAAAGCGCTGTTTTGAGTCCCTTGTATCCTGTATATCCTGGTGTTTGTTACTATTTAATTTTGCTTTCCCTCCTTTACCGAAAAATTAAGGTATAAAGCCTCTCCATTCATGGATAAAAAAGCGGTCGTTTGCTTTTGCTTCGCAAAACTGGCGTAACGCAACGCTGACGCGAAACGCGACAGCGGAACGGAGTTCTCTCTTCGGATCTTCCCGTAGGATGGGATGGCGCAATTCGGAGCGGCTCTGTCAAGAGCGGGTCTCCTCACCATATCCAATCGACCAAGAGAAGAAAAAAAATCCTTTTAGCCAATCCTTCTATTACATAATAGATAATTATTAATTATTAATTGTTAATTATTAATTGTTGAATATTCCCTCCATACCTTTTTCATCGCACTTTGCCTTCACATCCCAGATAAAAATACTATAAAATAAGTTATCAATCAAGGGAAAATAGTGGCGTTGTTCAACAATGAATAATGAATAATTAATAATGAATAATTACCTCTCCTTGAAAAGAAGAGGATTGACAAAGAGATGAAAATTTTTTTTTATTATCCCCTTAAAAGGGGAGGCTTTAAACCACAATTTTTCGGTAAATCAAGAGATGAAACTTTAAGAGTAATCTGTTTCTAATAGCTCTAAATATTTTATTAAAGTAAGTGATGGGCATCACCCCTAGTAGAAAATAATCTTACCAATTACCAACGCCAAAATAGTGGTACTTTGATATTTTTAACCAAAAATTCTTTCCAACCTAGTAGTAGTACAAAAAATACTTTAAAAAGCTAAAAATAGCTGTTTGCGTAACATGACTAGGAAAACCTAAATATATCAGAAAATCTTTTAATTAAAGGTAAAAAAATTGTTGTATAAGGTTTTGAGATTATTTTTAATCTATTTTTTTCTAAAGTCTCGATAGAAGAGGAAAGTTTCCAGGAATCATCTAGGAGTGTTATATTATCTTCCCATCAATTAAAGGTTAAATCTAACACCTACGACCTACCACCTACGACCTACTATCTACTACCTTCTTAAATAAAGCTCTATACACAGGTTGATCTTTAGCTAAAGTAACAATTTCTCTTTCTGATAATACTGGCAAAATATTTTTACTTAACCAATCATCAGAACTTCGAGAAAATGAACTATGAGCAGAGAAGCGTTTACACATTTCTTTTGCCACTTTTTCTACATCAGAATGGAGAAAAACTTTTCCTTCCACTGTTAAATGATTGGCTAAATCTTCGACTAATTTTGGTTGTACAACTCTGCGTATTTGATGACGTCTCTTAAACCAAGGATCGGGAAATAAAATTGAGACTCTTTGTAATATTCCCTCTGGCAAAGAATGTAATATTTTTTCCAGAGAAATATTGGCATTACAAAATAAATAGTGCAAATTATTAAAACCCTGTTCATTTAGCAAATTATTAGCTTCTATAACTAATGGTTCCCGAATTTCTAAACCGAGAAAATTCCACTCAGTTTCTGTCTGTGCCATCTGCCATAAAAATTTACCCCGACCACAACCAATATCTAAATGTAATGGTTTATTTATATCAGAATAAATATTACTAAAATTTGGTAGAGTTACCGACTCTTGATATTTACTAGAGAAAGGATTAACGTGTTGTCTTACTCTGACTCTTGCCAAAATTTATACCTCTATTTTTACGTTATAATTAGGGTTTGCTGAAAAAGTCTTTTTGCCGGGGTAGGAGACAGGAGACAGGAGACAGGAGACAGGAAAAATGGGAATGAGCGAGGAGGTAGTCGGGTATATTTGTCCCAAGATTGCTCTGCCCAACTATGAGCCTAAAATACTAACTTTTTGAGCGTTAATGACTGAAACAGGCGCACTGCAATTCGACCCCAAAAAGGCACTTGTCTTTATATATCAATGCTTTTATATTTAATCAACAAGCCCTAATTATACGATAATTCTGTAAGTTTTTACCACTAATTCAGATAGGGAGTAGGGAGTAGGGATTCACGAAGTCAGAAGTCAGAAGTCAACCCACCTCTCACCCCTCCCAGGAGGGGAAGTCAGAAGTTATTTTTGTAACGGGGATGGGTGAGGAACTCTCCAAAAATATTTCGCCTTAAAAGGCGGGGTTTTAGACCCATATTATTTTGATAAAAAAAGAATAAAAACAACTGTACCTCAGTAACTTGAGAAATGTTATATTCCTTGCTGATACTATGTAAGCATTTCCTGCGGAATGCTGCGCAAACAGCTATTAGCGGTCAGTTATTCCTACGGAATGCTGCGCAAACAGCTTTTTAATAGACATATCCAGAAAAGAGGGAGTAGGGGTAGGGTGAAAGAATTGATAATTGCTGTGCGATAATTGATTTGATTTTTTATTATTGGAGATGTCTAATGCCAAATTGATAAATTTTTGCTACAAATAGTTAGGATATTTCTTAGGAGTCAGGAGTCAGGAGTCAGAATGAATTACTTCAATACCAGTTTTGAGCTAGGAAATTCTCTTTTATGTCAAAGAGACATCTCCTTTAAAATCTTTTAATCACGCTTATTATTCGTAACATTATTTTTTCAAAATTATATAATGAATAAAGCAAGCATTCATTTAATTTATACTACATTTTTAAGCAGATATTCGTACTCTAAAGCTTTGATAAAATTGCTTTTTTATCCATGAATGGAGAGGCTTTATACCTTAATTTTTCGGTAATTATTAATTGTTGAATATCATTGTTGAATATCTATATATTATGAAACTAAATTCATCACAAATAAAAAAAATTGAGAACTTTCTAGAAAAAATTAAAAATGATACCTATCCCGAACCTTCAACCAAACTTCATAATCAAATAACTGAACAAATGTTTGATGTATGTCTAAAACAAATATTTTTACCATCAGCAGCAAAAATATTAGATATTGGTTGTGGTCAAGGTGTCGCTTTAGAGATATTTAAAAAACATGGTTTTTCACCAACTGGAATTACTCTAAATAGTCAAGATGTGGCTATTTGCCAACAAAAAGGTTATCAAGTTTATGAAATGGATCAATCTTTTTTAGAATTTGAAGATAACTATTTTGACTTTGTTTGGTGCAGACATTGTTTAGAACATAGTATTTTTCCATATTTTACTTTGCAGGAAATTTATAGAGTTATTAAACCCGAAGGTTATCTATATTTAGAAGTACCTGCTCCTGATACAAGTTGCCAACATCAAACTAATAAAAATCACTACAGTGTATTGGGAAAAACTATGTGGTTAGATTTAATTAAAAGAACAGGATTTGAAATTGTAAAAGTGTTAGATATTCAATTTAATGTGCCTATAGGTCCAGATATCTATTGGGCAATGATTCAGAGGAAAAATAGTTCGACTATAACTTCATAAAATTCTACCAAAATTATCAATATCCAATGGCAATCTAATTCCGAACAACAAGAAATAAAGCTCTCCCTAGATTCTCATAAATTTACTCAAAAATTGATGCTTGACTCTTTGCAAAAAGGGCGAGCTTATGAATCTGAAATTTTCCAATTAATTCGGAAATTTCTACAAAATTGTGACTCTTTTATTAATATTGGCGCTCATATTGGATATTATTCTGTTTTAGCTGCAAAAATAGTAGGTATTGAAGGTAAAATTTTTGCTTTTGAGTCAGAATCATCAAATTATCAAAAAATCTTAGAGAATATTAGTCTCAACAGTCTAAATAATATTAGCTTATTTAATCTTGCTGTTGGCTCAGAAACGAAACAAACACAACTATTTTTTAATCAAGATAACGATGGATGTCATGCTTTGTGGGATGTCGTTCAACAATTAATAATTAATAATTAATTATTAATTATTAACAATTACCTCTTCTTTTCAAGGAGAGGATTGACGCGGAGCGTGAAAATTTTTTCTTCTCTTGGTCGATTGGATATGGCGAGGAGACTTCCCCACCCCTCGACCGTTTTTTTCTCCTTTAAAAGAGAGGCTTTAAATCTTAATTATTCGGTAAACATCCATTCAATCAAAAAAGTTTGGATAATCAATGGATGATCAAATAATGTAAAATATTCAACAATCTACACTTGATGATATTTTAAATCAGCAAAAAGATATTGGTCAGATAAAAATGATTAAAATTGAAACTGAAGGAGCGGAGATTGATGTAATTAAAGGAGCAATAAATACACTTTGTCAATATGATGTTCCCTATATTATTTGTGAAATTAATAGATTTGGATTACAACAAATGGGAACTAATGAAACAGAATTGAGATAATTTATGGATTATTTAAAATATGAAACTTATTTAATTACCTCAGACGAAATTAATCAGCTAGTTAAGTTACCTATAGGTAAGTATTATCAAATATCCCATGTATTTAACGTTCTATTTACTAAACAAAATAAAATCATAAATCAAGAATCATAATTCAGACTTGAAAATGCACGACTTCTATCTACTTATTTTGGAAGTTTTCCCAGATTTTTGCAGTCCTGCAACCGTAATTGTATTACCGAAAAATCCTGCTCTAAAGCCTCCCCTTTTAAGGGGATAAAAAAAGCGGTCGAGAGATGGCGAGGTCTCCTCGCCATATCTAATCGACCAAGAGAAGATAATTCCGTATTTCAAGCCTCCTTATTGCAGAGGTACTGATAACTGATAACTGATAACTGAAATGACCTACTCCTTTTACCAAAAAATTAAGGTATAGTACAAATTTGAAAAAAGAATGTTACGAATAATAAGTGCGATAAAAAGATTTTGCAGGAAATGCCCCTTTGACGAAAAAGAGAATTTACGACCTAAAAACTGGTATTGAAGCAATTCCCATACGACTGCTGACTCCTGACTTCCCTGCGGGTGGGTTGACTCCTAAGAAATAGCCTAACTATTTGTAGCAAACATTTATCAAATTGGTATAAAGTATCTCCATTCATGGAGAAAAAAGAAAAAAAATTCTTTTAGTCAATCCTATTCTCTCTTCTTTATAAAAAGAGGTAATTAGTGTTTGCTGAAAAAATCTTTTTGTGGAGGGTAGGAGTCAGGAGTCAGGAGTCAGAATGAATGGGAATTATAGGGAAAGCAGTCGAAAGAATTGTCGCTCAATTTTTCTGCCCTTGTCTGCTCAAAATGTGAGTATTTTGGGCAATTCGGAGCTAAAAGCTGACACTTTTTTTGCAACAAAAAGACTAAAACCTTTATCTGTCAATGCTTTGATATTTAATCGGCAGAGCAATAATTATTAATTATTAATTGTTAATTATTAATTGAAGATAATACCTCTTGATGAATTAGCGATCGCTCTCTCAAAAAATCTATCCTTTCTGGAAACAAAGCATCCCCATTGGCATAATTTTCAATCCACATCTTACTAATTAAATTTGCATCTTCTGGCAATTCAGTTAACTCCCATCCAGGTATTTCCAACTCAGTCATTAACTGACTAACTTTCGGATCGTAACTAATAGCAAAACAACGACATTCCTCCGCAGAACCCATAATTAAACTGTGGAAACGCATACCTATTACCATTTCCACACCCCGAAAAACTCCCTTCAAAACTCTAGGGTCTTTTATACTTAAAATCTTGCTATGATTAGGCAATTTTTTATGAATAGATTCAGCAATTTTTAAATCCTTTATCGGTTGAAAAGGCAACAATAAAATAAACGCTTTAGTTGCCTTTTGAAAAGAAACCAAAGCCTGAGTTAAAATTGCTAAACGTGCCGGAGTAAGTTGTGGGTGAGGTCTCAAACAAACCGCTACTCTCGGCGCAGGTAAATCCCAAAGACCAGGGACAGAAGAACTTTCCAAAGCCCAAACTGGGTCAGGAGCTAAAGTAAAAGGAATCTCCCACTTGGCAACTATTTTTGCCGAATTGGCATCCCTGACACTAACCGCAGTACAACCCTTAAAACATTGCTTTGCCAAAAATTGGGTAGTTTGATGATGTAAAGGCCCAATACCCTGTGCCCAGGCAATTGTTTTTAAGCCCATTTTTTGAGCAATTCCCATTAGTCCGGCATAATAAAAAGGACTGGCAATACTTGTAGCATCTTGAATCAGACTTCCACCCCCCCAGATAAATACATCCGAACGTTTCATGGCCTGGAGAATAGTAAAAGTATTGAGGCGATCGCCTGCTTCGACCTGGTATTGTTTTTGAGTTGCGATGGGGTTGCCAGACAAAACATAAGGTTGAATATTATCGGGCAACATCTGCAACAAGGATGCTAATAATGCCTCATCTCCACTATTACCTTTTCCGTAGTAACCACACAAAATTGCTCGCATTTGCCTGAGTAGTTTATTCTTTTGATATAACCTTATATAACACCAAAGTTGATACTTAAATTTTCAGATTTTTTGGATATGCACGCTTTATCAATTCCTACTTGGATTATTCATATTTCTAGCGTTATTGAATGGATAGCTGCCATTTGGTTTATTTCTCTCTATGGCAATGTCACTAATAACCGTGCCTGGTATGGTTTGTCTTTTGCCATGTTACCTGCATTGGTCAGTGCGATGTGTGCCTGTACTTGGCATTATTTTGATAATGACCCAAATTTAGAATGGTTGGTTACTCTTCAAGCTTCAATGACTTTGTTGGGAAATTTTACTCTATTAGCTGCTGCTTGGTGGATATTTTCTAACAGTAAAAAGCAGGAAGAAAGTAGCGAGAGTTAATTTTTCGGTACGACACTTACTCTAGACTAGAGACTATGATTTTTTGACAAATTACACAGATTCACAAGTGAGCTATTTTTCAGCGCTCCAGATTTATATAAGTAGGTAAGTGGGAAAATTTACAACTATGTCATTGCGACTGGAACGGAGTGGAAGGAAGCAATCTCAAGGGTTTCAATTACATTAACATTTCGTTACATAGTAGAGTTTATTTGCGCCTACCTACTTATCTGTAACGTTATAGTTTTGAGAGAGTATTTAGAATACTGAGGACTGAATCTAGACTAGAGACTATAATTTTTTGACAAATTACATATATTCAGAAGTGAGTGATTTTTCAGAGCTTCAGACTATATATCTGTATATCTGTAACGTTATAGTTTTGAGAGAGTCTTTAGAATACTGAGAACTGAATCTAGACTAGAGACTATAATTTTTTGACAAATTACACAGATTCACAAGTGAGTGATTTTTCAGCGCTCCAGACTTATATATCTATAACGTTATAGTTTTGAGAGAGTCTTTAGAATACTGAGAACTGAATCTAGACTAGAGACTATAATTTTTTGACAAATTACATATATTCACAAGTGAGTGATTTTTCAGCGCCCCAGACTATATATCTGTAACGTTATAGTTTTGAAAATATATATTCAGAGTATTTGAAATACTCAACCCTGACTCTAGACTAGAGACTATGATTTTTTGACAAATTACACAGATTCACAAGTGAGTGATTTTTCAGAGCTTCAGACTATATATCTGTAACGTTATAGTTTTGAGAGAGTATTTAGAATACTGAGAACTGAATCTAGACTAGAGACTATAATTTTTTGACAAATTACATATATTCACAAGTGAGTGATTTTTCCCCGCTCCAGACTTATATATCTATAACGTTATAGTTTTGAGAGAGTATTTAGAATACTGAGAACTGAATCTAGACTAGAGACTATGGTTTTTTGACAAATTACATATATTCAGAAGTGATTGATTTTTCAGAGCTTCAGACTATATATCTGTAACGTTATAGTTTTGAGAGAGTATTTAGAATACTGAGAACTGAATTTAGACTAGAGACTATGATTTTTTGACAAATTACATATATTCAGAAGTGAGTTATTTTTCAGCATCCCACACCAGATAATCTATAACGTTATAGTTTTAAATCTGTAAATTTAGAGTCTTTGAAATACTCACTCCTGACTCTAGACTACTAGCTACTTACTAAAACAAAATTTTTTATACTCCTAAAAATATGATTTCTAAAGATACTCTATTTGCTCTTTCTCTATTTCCCTATTTAGGCTTTCTTTGGTTTCTCACTCGTTCAGGCAAAACACCCCGTTTAGCCTTAATTGGATTTTATGGCACTTTAGTATTTGTAGGCGTAACTATTCCCGCTGGAATTTATGCTAAACAAGTTTATAGTGAAGCCTTAGCAAATATTGATTGGTTACATGGTAGTGCAGAAGTATTTCTAACACTATCTAATATTTTGCTAGTGCTAGGTTTTAGGGAAGCTGTTTTAAAGAAGGAAGAGGAAGGAAGGAAGAAGGAAGAAGGGAAAACTGATTTTTAAAGAAGGAAGAAAGAAGAAGGAAGAAAAAACTCAAATCTTACTTTTTTTGTAAATAGGTTTGGAGGCAATGGGCAAATGAATCTCTTCTTACTTTTGCAAATAATTACCAAAGTATTTGTCTATAGTTATTCAGGATTAATTTTAATTTACTTCATACTCAGACTAATATTCTGGGATAAATTCTGGCTAATAGCTTTAATTGGAAATTTTATCCCTTTAATTCTTTTCCCAATATTAATTCTGCCACTTCTAGCATTTTTCATTATCAAAAAACGTTGGTTTTTGATAGTTTCATCTATTGCTTCTCTGCTGCTTATTGGTTGGTTACATACACAATATTTTTCTCCTCAAACTATTTCCGCAGCAAATACTCAATCTCTGAAAATTTTCTCCTTAAATAATAGTTGGCATAAGACTGAAACCGAAACTCTAGTAGAAATAATCAAACGAGAAAAACCAGACATTGTATTTTTACAAGAAATTACCAGAAATCATATTACAAAATCCTTTCCTAAATTAAAAGCTGAATATCCTTATCAAACCTCAGATGATATTAAAGGTTATAGAGCAGCAATTCTCAGCAGATATCCCATAGAATTTCAGGAAAATCTACACTTAGCAGGTCATTCAGAAGTTCAACAACGAGCAATTATTAAAATTAAGCAACAGCTAATAGTTATCTATAATATTCAAACAATTTCACCTTGGATTCGACTTCGGAAAATTTTACCTTTCTTGACTATTCCAGTATATGAATTTGATGAGCGATCGCTAGAAATTCAAGATTTAATAGAGCGACTAAAAAAAGAAAGTTTGCCAGTTATTGTGGCGGGTGATTTTAATATGAGCGAACAATCTCAGGATTACTATTATTTAAGACAAGTATTAAATGATTCTTTTCGAGTATCAGGAATGGGTTTTGGTTTAACTTGGCCTGCGGGTTGGCATCTGGATTTTTTGATACCAAATTCTACCTGGAAATTGAATTATCCTCTGTTTAGAATTGACTATATTTGGTATTCAAATCATTGGGTTTCTAAATCTGCTGAAGTTTTGTCAACTACAGGTTCAGACCATTTGCCTTTAGTTGCGGAATTAGTGTTGAGAAAATAGTGAAATTATTATGGTTTTTAAATTGGTTATATGTACAAGATTTAACTATTCTCACAACTAATATTTTCTGGGCAGGGTTAGCCGAAAATATTACCCCACCATTCTGAAATATAATTCCACAGAATACGGTTCAAAAATGCAGGAATTGAACCTAATACGACAGTTACTAACCAAAAATTTCTCCAAAAACTAACTCTACTAAAATATTTTTCTTTTTCCTTATTTGATGCTTCGGAAAAAAGAAGAAAACGATAAGTAGGTAATTTAATTAACCTAAGAATTAATTGAGCCAATAAAATAGAGGTAAAAACAGAAAATAAAGCAAGAGGAAATAACATAATATCCTGTTTTGAATCTATTACTTACTAAATGAAAGTGAAGAATTATCATTCAAAAATAACTTAGCTCTAAATTCTACCAACACAGATTGATTCTGCTTTGTTATTCTGTCATCAATTATTTGACGTTCTCCTCTGCCCAAAGGCAAGAAGATTCTAAATATCACTATCCAGATTTTCTCTTTCGTCGAGTCGGCTTATCTATATTGGGTTTCCCCATCCAGACAGAGGCCAGTCTCTCCAGAGATGTTACTTTCCCCGCGCCCCGGGGTAGTTGATAGTTGCTTGAGAGCAGATTGGAGAATATTAATTGCGGCATTTTCGTCCCTATCTGCTTCATAACCACAGTGGGGACATCTATGGGTTCTAGTGCTTAAAGTTTTGCTGACTTTTTTACCGCAGTTCGAGCAGTTTTGAGAAGTATTGAATGGCTCAACCGCAATAACTGGAACTCCATAAATTCTGCCAAAATATTCCAACCATTCCCTGAATTTATACCAAGCTGCATCATTAATTGATTTTGCCAAATGATGATTTTTCACCATGTTACGCACTTTTAGGTTTTCTATCGCTACCAAGTCGTTAGACCGGATGACGTGCTGTGCTGCAATGCATGCCCAATCGTTACGTCTGCGTGATACCTTGAGATGCGCTCTACCCAACCGATTCCTTGCTTTTATCCTGTTTTTGCTACCTTTTTTGGTACGAGATAAACGCTTCTGTAGCTTTTTGATTTGGCGCTCATCCTTTCTAAAAAACCGAGGATTATCGACTTGATTACCTTCAGAATCGGTGTAGAAATGATTTAAACCTACATCTAATCCCGTTTGTTTTCCTGTTAATTCTTTTTTTTCCTCCCTGGTGTGGTCAATCAAAAACTGAGCATAATAACCATCATGCCTTCTAATTATTCTGACTCGTTTAATTTGTTTGAGTTGATAATAATGAAGGTCGCGACTTCCCCAAAGTTTAAAAGTACCAGCCTCAAATTTATCAGTTAACACCAAATAACGTCTATCTTCGGACAATTTCCAACCCGAAGTTTTGTACTCTACTGATGCTCTAACCTGATACTTTTTAAACTTAGGATACCCTTTTTTACCTGGCACTTTAGCTTTACAGTTTTTGTAGAATCTTTCAATAGCTGCCCAAGCCCTCTCAGCATGAGCTTGTCTTGCCATTGAATTCAGTTTTTTTGCCCAGGGAAAATTGGGATTGTCTGCCAATACTTTGCAGTATTTGTAGGCATCGTTACGACTTTTAACTTGCCCATCCATCCATGCTTTGATGATGCTATTACGAACAAAACTACCAGTACGAATGGCCTCATCTAGCCTTTCATATTGGACTTTTTGTCCTTCTAATTTCATCTCATAAACCAGCATGGTTTGATTGTTTTTACCTACGATAATGTTGTAGCATTAAAAGCCAGAAAATGACAACTAACTTGGCAAAAAAGCCGTCTTGAAAGGACGGGGCTTTAAACCCATTTTTTTCAGTAATTAAGCTGTTCAAATCCTCCCATATCTATATCGAATGCACCTTCTACATACCCCTCAACCGACTCTGGTTTACCCAGAAGAGAAACCACAAACTCTGTAAAAGCCTCCCGATTTACAGACAGACTAATTGAAGACTTATTTCTCTCCATAGAAATATTTGGAATTTCTAGATTATCATCATCTATTTGAATAAACCCCTATAGAGTTAACTAAACCTAATTATAGAAACCATTTAACATTGCTCTCTACGCAATAAAAGAGAAAAATTCCATCCACCACCCCCAGGAATGAAACTACTATTTCTCTATACGCAATAGAAGGAAAAATTCCATCCACCACCTCCGAGAGCTTCAGCAAATGAAACTACTATTTCTCTATACGCAATAGAAGAAAAAATCTCATCCACCACCTCCGGGAGCTTCAGCAAATGAAACTACTATTGTTCAATAGTAATAAAAGGAAAAATTTCATCCACCACCTCCGGGAGCTTCAGCAAATAAAACTACTATTGCTATATCCGCAATAAAAGAGAAAAATTTTATCCTCCACCTCCAGGAGCTTCAGCAAATGAAAGCACTATTGCTCTATACGCAATAGAAGAAAAAATCTCATCCACCACCTCCAGAAGCTTCAGCAAATGAAACTACTATTTCTCTATTCGCAATAGAAGGAAAAATCTCATCCTCCACCTCCAGAAGCTTCAGCAAATGAAACTACTATTTCTCTATCCGCAATAGAAGGAAAAATCTCATCCTCCACCTCCAGAAGCTTCAGCAAATGAAACTACTATTTCTCTATCCGCAATAGAAGAAAAAATCTCATCCACCACCTCCAGGAGCTTCAGTAAATGAAACTACTATTGTTCTATCCGCAATAGAAGGAAAAAAAATCGCCACACCAAAGGATTTTCAGTTGCATCCTGACAAAACTAGGTTGCAAATCCCTAATTAAAAAATTCTAAATTCTAAATTCTAAATTCTAAATTCTAAAACCTACCGCCTCAATAGCAGCCTCCAGAGCGATCGCGACATGAGTCCAATGAGTCCCCCCCTGACAAAACACCACATAAGGTTCCCTCAAAGGACCATCCGCCGAAAATTCAGAAGTCGCCCCATCAATAAAAGTCCCACCCGCCATAACCAACTGACTTTCATATCCAGGCATCGGTGCAGGTACCGGGTCTAAATAAGACCCCACAGGCGAATATTGCTGAATAGCTCGACAAAAAGCAATTAACTTCTCCGGGGAACCCAACCTTATCCCCTGAATAACATCCCGTCGTTTTTCAAAAGGAAGAGGATTAACAGGATAACCCAACTTATCAAAAACATAAGCCGTCAAATGATTACCCTTCATCGCCTCCCCCACCATTTGAGGCGCCAAAAATAAACCCTGAAACAACAACCTATTCTGCTCAAAAGTCGCCCCACCACTACTACCAATACCAGGAGCAGTTAACCGACAAGCAGCAGCTTCCACCAAATCTTCCCTACCTGCCACATACCCACCAGCCGGAACTATAGTACCACCAGGATTTTTAATCAAAGACCCCGCCATCAAATCAGCTCCCACCACAAGAGGTTCCCGGTCCTCAATAAACTCCCCATAACAGTTATCCACAAAACAAACTGTCCGAGGATTTTGTTCCTTAACTATCTTGACAATTTTCTCAATATCTGCAATAGACAAACTAGCTCGCCAAGAATAACCACAAGAACGTTGAATCAAAGCCAGACGAGTTTTCTCAGTAATAGCAGACTCCAACCCTCGCCAATCTATTGCACCAGTCTCAGTTAACGGCAATTCCCGATAACTAACGCCAAAATCTTTCAGAGAACCTTGACCTTCCTCCCTCAGACCAATAACCTCCTCCAAAGTATCGTAAGGAGAACCCACCACAGACAACATTTCATCCCCTGGCCTAAGAGTGCCAAACAAAGCACAAGCGATCGCATGAGTTCCAGAAACAAATTGGACTCTTACCGCTGCTGCCTCAGCCCCCATAATCTGAGCAAAAACCTTGTCCAAAGTTTCCCGCCCTAAATCGTCATGGCCATAACCAGTAACCCCTGCAAAGTGATGGACACCTACCCGATGTTCGCGAAAAGCATCTATAACTCGTCTGAGATTTTGCTTGACTAAGCTATCAATATCAGAAAATATGGGAAATAGGTCTTGTTCTGCTGTTTGTAGATATTTAGTGCTGCTCATATTTAATTTAATTTGTTTGATTTGTGATATGCTAAACGAAGTGTAAATTTTTGTTAATACTCAAATTCACCATAAAATCTAAAATTACTTTTTCAACAAATAGTTAATTTTAGATATTGACGCTGTGCTTTTTTTTTTGAACAAAGTGTCATCAAAAAGCTATGACAATTTTGAAGTAAAAAAACTCAAAAAACAAAGCAGTGTTTTTCTCAATGTAAAAATAGTAATTTACTTTTTTTATTAATCAAATTTTCATAGTCAATTACTAAAACTTAGAGATTTTACTATATTTATTTAGTATATTTATAGTAGCTTGGTTTAAGAAAAATTATCCTGTATTATTAGTTAGGAATTTAAACTTAAACACTTAAAATACCTGGATTTTGGTATAAGAATATTCTTTAACTTTCTGCTTCCAATTAATAGATATAGATTAAGTAGTTATTACCGAAATATTTTCCATATCCTATACGAACATATAAACTTGCTTTGATTAAGCTAGCTCCCTTAGAGCTATTTAGTTATTAACTTAGAGATTTTCATGACAATTTCAACAACATCAGAAAAACTTTCCCTTGATTGGAGCATAATAGGCTTTATGGCATTTCTGCACATTGGAGCCTTATTTGCCCTATTTCCCAGTAACTTTAGTTGGACTGCAGTTGGCCTAGCCTTATTATTACATTGGATTACAGGTGGCCTCGGTATTACATTAGGCTTTCATCGTATGGTGACACACCGCAGCTTTAAAACTCCCAAGTGGCTAGAATACTTCTTAGTTTTTTGCGGTACACTTGCCTGTCAAGGTGGAGTTTGTGACTGGGTAGGTTTACATCGCATTCATCATCTACATTCAGATAATGAACAAGACCCCCATGACTCCCATCGTGGGTTTTGGTGGAGTCATATGGGTTGGATGCTTCATAATCTACCAATCAGATCGGAAGTTCCTCGCTATACCAAAGATATAGCAGACGATCCAGTTTATAAATTTCTGCAAAATAACTTTATTCCCATTCAGTTTGCTTTTGGCATTTTACTTTTCCTTATAGGAGGTTTACCTTTTGTAGTTTGGGGTATTTTTTTTAGAATAGTTGCTGTTTTTCACTGCACTTGGTTAGTTAATAGTGCCACTCATAAGTTTGGTTATCGTACTTATGATTCTGGTGATGCTTCTACTAACTGTTGGTGGGTAGCCGTATTAACTTATGGTGAAGGTTGGCACAATAACCATCATGCTTTTCAGTATTCTGCACGTCATGGTTTGCAATGGTGGGAAATTGATACGACTTGGATGATGATTCAATTATTACAAGTTTTTGGTTTAGCAACTGATGTGAAATTAGCAACCAAATAGCATAGCAGAAGGAAGAAAGAAGAAGTAAGAAGGAAAAGTCTTACGTTGTCTGAGTTTTAAACTTTTGAACTGTCAAACACCTTTCCTTCGACTGCTATACACCCTAAATTAATTTTTTCACCCTATATGAAAAGCATCATATAGGGTAATTTTTGTAAACATTTCCTCCGGAATGTTTACTTATTTTCTGCTTTAATATCTCATCTTTTTTCGTTTTGCTGCGCGATCTTAGGTCTCATTAATTAGTAATACAGCATATTCCATTTTAGTGAGGTACAACCATTGCGGACAAGATGCCTGGACTATAAACATTTAATTGTTAATATCTGTACTTTATATGCTTAGAATATGCTGTAAAAATACTCTTCTTCATTCTCTTGAAAATGTCTGAAATTTCCCACTATTCCCTGCTATCTACTCCCCTGCTCAATAAAATTAGTTGAAGCTTCAATTATTCAATAATTAACACAGAAATAATAACCTTTTCGATAATTATTAGTCAGTTCATGTTAATTACTTGGTGGTGGTGCATTGTAATGGTCGTGCATTGTAATTATTTTTGTTACGAGAACAGTGGGAGCATCTTGCTCCCATGACCAAATAATTAAGGTTTTAAGCCTCTCCTTTAAAGGAGAAACAAGAAAAAAATTTCCTTTGAGTCTTATCTTTTCTTTATTAAGGAGAGGTAATTATTAATTATTAATTATTGAAGGGTATTCCTTTTTCCTGTATATCATTACGCGAGCAGGACTACCAAATTACTGTTATGTTTACTGAAAAATTAAGGTTTAAAGTCTATCCTTAAAAGGAGAAAAAACAAAAAATTTTCCTTTGAGAAAATTCTCTTCTTTTCAAGGAGAGGTAATTATTAATTATTAATTATTAATTATTAATTGTTGAACACTTCCCTACTCAGGTCACCGTCTGTAAGCAAGCCAAACAATCAAGGCAGGAAGCATAGCCAAAACCACTGCCACCAGTGCCCAAATAATTATATTAGAGCCAGGAGAGTGTAAGGCCAGAGGCAGCCAAATCACTAATGGGACTAAAATCATTACTAGAGCTATTGGTAAATAATGTGCTCTCCAATTAGAATAGGCACGATTCCAATGTTTGCCTGTCCATCGCCAAGCTGGTTTGTAGGGATAGTGAGTGGAGAGTTGTTCAATAGTATCGCCACTTTCATTTACCACAAATATTTGCTGACAGCGATTACAGCCAAAGGCATCTGTCAGGGCTATTGCAATTAAGTGACCCCTACGCCGACATGGACAGGGGTAATCTCCATTCAAATCAATTTTCAGAGCTTTTTGAGGTCGCAAAGTAATCGTAGAACTGGCGTTGTTGACATTCTCTCCCGTTAAATCAAATATTATAATGGGAGATTCCCAAACCTCACGATTTAGGTTTACTGCTTGAATGGCACTTATCTAGACTGTTGCCAGCCCCTGACAGTACGCCTACACAGTCAATTTATTCTACGATCTGCCCGACCGCAGTGACACCTCGATGATGGGGTGCTTATTGTTTGCTTGGTGGCGATTCATCTCCCAGTATAATCTTCGATTTATCGGGAGTCCTCTCGCCCAATTTTTGATAGAGAAAAGACAATCTAATAATCAGCATAGGTATATTATCCCAATTCTAACTTATAGCAGAAGCAAGAGTAAATAAGGATCAAGGAAGAAGTTTTATTCTTGATATTTCATTGTTTTAACTATTTAATAGACAAACTTAGGCTCTATTAGATAAAAGTTTCAACTTCAATTAAGCGGGTAACGCGATTCGAACGCGCGACATCAACCTTGGCAAGGTTGCGCTCTACCACTGAGCTATACCCGCAGTTTTTAACTATAACTTTATCATTTCACAAATAATTTTATTTGTCAACCCCCTAGCAGATTTTTTCCGATCAAAAATTGTCGATCGCTTGGTTTATCAAAATAATTGGGTCGCGCAACCCCACCTTTTAAGGCGATCAGGTTTTTGGAGCCTTGCTCAAATCCCCGTTACAAAAATAACTTAAGTAGGGGCGAACGGCCGTTCGCCCCTACTGACTTCTGACTTCTGACTTCGTTAAGCTTCTGGAGATACATCAGATTCTACTAAATGGTTTGAAGTTATGGGTAAGGCTTGTGTTGTACCAGTAATACTACGATTATTAGATGAGGAATTTATACCACCTCTCATTTGACGCATCAAACTAGCCATTTCCAGAGCATTCATAGCATATTCCCAACCTTTATTGCTTTTAATGCCAGCTCTCTCTAGAGCTTGTTGCATAGTATCTGTAGTGACAATGCCAAAAATTACTGGTACTCCCGTCTGAAATGCTGCCGCGGCAATTCCTTTAGATACTTCAGCAGCTACATAATCAAAATGAGGAGTTTGGCCTTTAATTACAGCTCCCAAACAGATTACTGCATCGTAGCCACCGTTCATGGCCAATTGACGGGCGACTAGAGGAATCTCAAAACTACCAGGGACCCAAACATAATCTACTTGAGTACCCTCTGGGTTTGGATCTACACCATGGCGTTTTAAACAATCTTGACAACCCTCAATTAATTTACCAGTAATTAAGTCATTGAAGCGACCAATCACAATAGCAAAGCGTAAGGATTCAGTTTGAGTAAATGTTCCCTCGAAAACTGTCATATTAGAATTCTTTTTTTACTTAAATTTTTGAGATAAAAGCTAATAACTTTTAGTATAAATGTTTAGTTAAGAGTCAAGTAGTAACAAGCACTAACTTGCTATCTCTTGCCTCTTACACTATGTTTTTTCTGGGTATTGCCCAATAGAATTGTCTGATTCTATCAATCTCAAATCAAAATTGTTGGCCTAAACCACCAAAAAGTTCAAAACACCTACTGCAATTACCAGTGCTACCCACAAACCAGAACCAATAAAGATCAAAGGTTTGCCTTGACTCCAGATTTGAGGAGAAGCATAAGCAACAGGTACACCAACTACTAAAACAAAAGATAAGACTACTAATAGAAGTAGTACAAATTGAAACAAGAATGTTAACATCTTTTCTCCCGGTATAACAACAAACTCATCCTATAAAAAATTAGAATATCATAAGTTGTGCGATGGTAATCTTGAAGAAGGCATAAGGCATAAGGCAGAAGGCATAAGGCAGAAGGCGGGAGGGAAAATTGCTTATGGATAGTCTCCGACACGCCACTTCGTGTCTTAGCAACCCCAAACAATTTTCAGCATCCCTGTTGACGGTGGGGTATTAAAGCCACAAAAGAAAAGGTAATTTGAGTGGTGATTTTTTTGTACAGGTAGGTAGTAGAGGATTAGTTCTTAACAACTAGGTTTGGCGTAAAATTAATAAAAGCAAATTTATCAAATTTTTCATAATTTCTATACAGAGTCTTTTTTTGAGTAATAACTACTAAGATTTTATTGATTTTTAATTATTCAAATCTATCTGCCTTGAGTTAGATCGGCATAAATAATAATTTCTATGCCTAAAACTACTAATAGAATAAGTTCAAAAGCACAAAATATATAAATTACTAGAGAAAGATTTGTACCTAGAGACCAGAACGCAAATAAAGCTACTAAACCAGATAATACAAAAGTAATTTCATCAATAATTAACTGCTCTATTTTGCGTCTTCTTCTTCTTTCATCACTTCTATGAGCAATCTCCCAACCAAAGATAGATTCGATATCTGAATCATCTATTTGTGCTTTGATTTTTTCGGTGAGAGTCAATCGAATATATTTTCCAAGAGCAGAGATTTTTTCATCATTAACTAAATAAGTCCAACCGAGAATTAGGCAAACCCAAGGAATAACTAAGAGGGCATAAAAATTAGTTTTATTTGATAGAGCAAAAGAGAGAATTCCGCCAAATATTCCCAGTGTTAGATAAATTATTTGGTCTCGGAAGGCAATACGTTTGAGTTGTTCATCTTTCAATTTTTCATATTCTAGTAGAAAAACTTGAAGTATTGGTTTTTGGTCGTTCATAGAATTTTTTTTCTGTAATAAGTAATAAATAGGTAACAAAAGCAATTGAGCAGTATTTTAAATAAGTTAAAGTTGATTTAAGAGGAGTTCTTAAAAGTCACATTTGCTACATCTAAGTCCCCTAAATCCCCCAAAATTGGGGGACTAGAGCAAGCAAATTGACTCTTGTTCCCCCCAAAGTTGGCTTGCTCGGGGGGCAAAATTCAGTATCAAAAAACTTTTCAGAATTCCTCTAAAAGCAGTTTAATTTTCACACAGTAGGTTGGGTTGACGCTAAGGAAACCAAACAATAATACAGCAGATTCAACTTTGATAAAATATTCCTATAGCGAGCAAGATACCCGCACTACAAATATTTAATTTTTTGACTTACTAACCTAAAATTATTATCAGCGATCGCCAGAAGATAAAATTAATAATAAGCATTAGTAATTGACCTGTATTTGAAATGAGTTAAAGTTTATTGAAAAGCAGTTTAATTTTTACACATTTCAAAATAAATTAGCCATAATAGAAAGCAGTTCAATTACTAGGTAAAAGATATGGCTTGTGCGGTTATTTTAACAGCAATTCGTATCGAATATATGGCAGTACGCGCTCATCTTAGTGACTTGACGGAGGAGATGCACCCTAATGGGACAATTTATGAGAGGGGTAAATTTTCTATTGGTAGTCAAAAGTGGGAAGTGGTTATTGTCCAGACTGGTGCTGGAAATTTATCAGCAGCTATGGAAGCAGAGAGAGCGATCGCCTATTTTAATCCTGATGTAATTCTGTTTGTTGGGGTAGCTGGAGGAATTAAAGATGTCCAACTGGGAGATGTGGTAGCTGCTACTAAGGTTTATGGTTATGAGTCGGGAAAGGTGGCTGAGACTTTTAGACCAAGGCCGGATGTTGGTCTTTCAAATTATAATATGATTCAACTGGCAAAGGCTGAGGCTAAAAAAACTGATTGGTTGGCTAGATTTTCTGATTCAGCTAAACCTAATGTATTTGTTGCTCCTATTGCTGCGGGAGAAAAGGTAGTTGCTAATAAAAAATCAGATTTATTTGAGTTTCTTCAGCAAAGTTATGGTGATGCTTTAGCTGTGGAAATGGAAGGTCGTGGTATTTTGCAAGCTGCTCATGCTAATCAACAGGTTTCGGCGTTAATTATTCGGGGTATTTCTGATTTAATTGATGGTAAAAGTAGGGCGGATAAAGAAGGTTTTCAAGAAGTAGCTGTTCGTCATGCAAGTGCTTTTGCATTTCAGGTTTTATCAAAGCTTAGAGTTGGGCAAGAAAACAATTCAAATTCTGCTAATAATTCTCTAGAAAAGGAACCAAGAACTCCTAACTTTTTTGCTTATGATGATGCTTGGGTTGGTCGTGAAAGTCTAATTAATGAATTAACAAATAAAGTTAAAGGTTCATGTCGTTTATTGATTTTAGTAGGGATTACAGGAATAGGGAAAACGGCTTTAGGAGAAAGATTAGCAGTTGAATTAGAAGGCTGGTTTTATGATTGGAATTATTATCTACAAGAGAATTTTGATAATGAAGAACAAACATCTGATTTTGGTAGTGTCGCAGCTAGATTATTAGAAAAATCTGGTGAAGTAGTGACACCAGATGACCGTAAAGATGCTCAAATGTTAATGGATCGTTTGGTAAGGCATTTACAAGAGAATCGTTATTTAATTCAAATTGATTCTTTAGAAAACATTTTGCAGGGAAATGAAGAGGAAGGATGGAATGATTTTATAGATGAATGGTGGGTGAAATTTATTAAAGCTTGGTTGAGTTTTGATACTTGTGAAAGTTGTCTGATTTTAACCTCCCAAGATTTACCAGCACAAATTCCTTCTGTAGGTACTCGTTCTCAAAATTTTTGGTTATGTCAACCTTTAAGTGGTTTAGAAGAATTGGAACAGTTAGCCTTGTTTAATAAAACAGGATTGGATGTTAGTCCAGAAGCAGAAGGAAAACCTTATTTAGAAAGAATTGGACGAGCTTATGAAGGTCATCCTTTAGCTTTACGGATAATAGCTGGTGAAATTGTGAATCCTCCTTTTAATAGGAATGTTTTAGGATATTGGAATAAGTATGGAAAAGAAGTTGAAGAGGTAGAAAAAGCAATTGAGGAAGCAAAAACGAAGGAAATAATAGCATCGAAAGATGACCAGTATAATTTACACAAATTTACTAAAAATTTACGCAGAAATGTTGAACTTCGTTTAGAAAAGGCATTTAATCGTTTAGAAGAAGGAGTACATGATGCTTATTTATTGTTGTGTGAATCTTCTGTTTATCGCTGTGAAGTACCAGAGGATTTCTGGTTAAGTCATTTGGAAGATTGCGATATTGATAAAGATATGTGGCAAATGGCTTTAGATGCTTTGAAAGATAGATATTTAGTTGAGGAAAGAGTTGATGAAAATAATGAATATTTAGTAAGGCAACACAATTTAATTCGTGGAGTATCTTCGGAAAGGTTAAAAAAATTAGATGAGGAAGATGAATAGCTTAAAAACTTCTAATGAATCTGTTCTTCGGCCACCAAATTTTACAATTCAAATAAAACAGTTAATATCCGAGATTGATAGTGTTTTACTGAGGCACAATAATTATAATTTTTCTCGTTGGAAAAAAGCTCATTACAAAGCAGTTAAAAACTGGTTGTTAAAATATAAACCACCAGAAAATAATCCATCAAATTTAGCAATAATAACGGGATATATAGAAGCTTTATATCATTTATGTAAAGTTGAAGATTGGGATAAAGTAAAAAAAATATTATCTATGAATGTCGATAATAATTTCCCCGATTATCAATTTCATAATCAACTAGGAATTTGGGGACTATATAAACAACAGATTAGTATTTATTGCAGTTTGCTGGAAAAAATAGATTATCAATGGGATTGTAGATTTTTAGAGGGTCTTGGTAATGCTTATGATGCTTTAGGAAACCATGAAAAAGCGATTGATTATCGTCAGCAATGGAGGCAAATTGCACAGAACATTGGAGATAAAAAAGAAGAAGGAAAAGCACTATGTAATTTAGGTATTAGTGATTCTTTTTCGGGTGATTTAGTTTTAGCTGCCTTTAATGTTGATAAAGATAACTTAAGATCTATCAAGCCTATGTGGAAAAGAAGCAATTATACAGCCATTGTTAACTGGCTAACGAAATATTCAGTTAATTCAAATTCTTCTAATTTAGAGAAATTAAAAGGATTCATAGAGACTTTTTTTCATTTTTGTGGAGTGGAATCATGGTTAGAAGCAAAAGAAATTCTTCTAATTCGCTTAGATACACCTACGAATGAAGAATTACACCAACAATTGCAAACCTGGGGCTATTATAGAGAGGCAATGGATTTATATTTCAAGCTTTTCGGAAAATTAGATTCTTGGTGGGAAGCAATTACTTTAACAGGTATTGGTAAAGTCTATATTGCTACTGGGGATTTTTATAAAGCTATTGACTATCTTCAAAAGAGTCTAGCTATTAGTAAAAATATAGGAGCTATACAAACAGAGATAAATGTATTAAATAATTTAGGAAAAACGTACCGCTTTCTAGAAAATAATTATGCTGCAATTCAAGCTAATATTGAGAGTTTAAGAATCGCAAAGAACACTGGAAATCGAATTAATGAAAGTTTAGTAATGAGTGATTTAGGTGTCACTTATGTTGCTATTAAAGATAATAAAAAGGCACTTTACTATCTTCAAAAAAGTTTAGATATTGCACGTTAAACTGATAACAAACTAGGACAAGTAAGTGCATTAGAAGGTTTAGGTATTTTCTATCTCCAAGAAAATGATTATGACCATGTAGTTGAATATTCTCAACAACAATTAGCTGTTAGTCGTGAGATTGAGTATCGTAAAAGTGAGGCAACTGCTCTTCGTAATTTAGGTGAAGCTCAAATCAACTCTTTGGAGCATTTGAAAGCCTCTAATTATTTAGAAGAATCTCTAGGAATTTTTCAAGAAATTAGCGATAGGTATAATGAAGCTATTTGTATTTATTCCCTAGGTCAAAAATACTATAAATATGGGTACGTTGAAAAAGCAGAATTTTTTCTTACACAAGCTTTATATTTGTCAAGAAGTCTCAATCTTCCTTTAGAAAAAAACTGTTTAGAATTACTAAAATTAATCAAATGAATAATCAGGAAAAACTAGATACTCAAAAAAAAATTGCTTCTAAAAATCTTAATGTGATACCTTCGAGTGAGTCAATTTTGGAAAAAATTGGTATTGATTTAACTCAAATAAAGTCAATTAAACCCCGTAGTAAAAGGAGTCAGTACCGAGCAATTATAAATTGGCTAACGAAATATAAACCTAATCCAGAGGGTTCTAATTTAGAGAAAGTTAAAGGTTTGTTAGAGACATTTTTTCATTTGTGTGGAGTAGAAGACTGGGAAAGAGCTAATAAAATTACTGGGATTAAATGTAATACTCCTACCCATGATGAGTTACATATTCAATTAGCCACTTGGGGCTACTTTTCGGAAAGAATTAAATTGGAAAGCCAACTTTTAGGTAAGTTAAATGCTGAAATTGATGGTATTTGTTTAAGTGGTTTGGGTAATGCTCACTATTTTTTAGGAGAATACGAAAAAGCTATTGAATATCATCAGCAACATTTAACAATTGCTCAAGAAAGAGGCGATCGCTTTCAAGAGGGAACAGCATCAGGAAGTTTAGGTAATGTTAACTACTCTTTGGGAAAATACGAAAAAGCTATTGAATATCACCAAAAACATTTAGCAATTGCTCAAGAAAGAAGCGATCGCTTAGGTCAAGGAAGAGCATTTTCTAACTTGGGGAGTGTTTATCATTCTATGGGAAAATACCAAGAAGCTATTGATTCTTATCAGCAACATTTAACTATTATAAAAGAAAATGAAGACCCTCTGGGAGTGGGAAGAGCTTTAGGAGGTTTAGCTACAGCTTACAAATCTTTAGGAGAATATCAGAAAGCTATTGAATATCATCAACAACAGTTAGCAATTGCAAGAGAGATAGAAGACCGTGGTAACGAAGGGATGGCGCTAGGAGGTTTAGGAGTTGTCTATACCTTATCAGGAAAATATAAAAAAGCGATTGACTATCACAAGCAACACTTAGATATTGTTAAGGAAATGAAACAGCGCAGTAGGGAAGGCTTACCATTGACAAATCTAGGTGCTACTTATTATTCAATGGGAGATTATGAGCAAGCAATTAACTACTATAACCTCAGTTTAGGTGTTGCACGTTCTGTTGGTAGTCTAGCTGAAGAGGGTCATAGTTTGGGAAATTTAGCTAATGCTTATAATGCTCTGGGAAAATATAATCAGGCACTTGATTACTACCACCAAGGTTTGAATATTGCACAGAAAATTAACGATCGAGTTAATAAAGGAATGATATTGAAGAATTTAGGAACTATTTATTATTCTCAAAGAAATTACAACCAAGCAATTAGTTGTTACCAGAAAGCTTTAAATATTGCTAAACAAACAGGTAATTTATCAAATATAGGAGTAGCATCTGGAAGTTTAGGTAATGTTTTTCATCGCTTGGGTAACTATGACTTAGCTCTGGAGTACCACCAGCAGCATTTGAGTATTGCAAAACAAATTGGAAGTCCTAACAGTCAAGCTGCGGCAATGGGAAATTTAGGAAATGTTTACTTTGCTCTCAAAGATTACCACAAAGCATTAGATTACCATCGTCAACAGTTGCAAATTGCTGAAAAAATTGATGCTGTTGCGATGAAAGCAACTGCTTTATGTAATTTAGGTGCTACTTTGATGGAACTTAATCAAAATATAGAAGCACTCGAACCTTTACAACAAGCATTAGATATTTATCGCCAAATTGGTAGTCGTCCCGAAGAAGTTATAACTCTTTATAATTTAGCCGAACTTTATCATAAGTTAAACGATGATAAGTTGGCACATGATTTTTATAAGCAAGGTTTATCTATTGCTCAGGAGTTAGAAATTTTTCTAAAAGAGAGCCAGGAGTTAAAAGAAAAATTGTTCAATACTTACCTCCAAGAAATAGATGAAAAAGATACCCGTTATTTAATGAAATTACCATTAGAAGAAAGACGAAAAATTTTGGCAAAGCAAGCCGAAAAAATGTTGGAATATTATCAGCAAGATACAGAATGGCAAGATTTACAAACTTGGGATGAATTATATGAGGAATGATAATTTACCCAAGCGGGGAGATATTTGGCTAACAAATTTCGACCCAACTATTGGAGCATAAATTAGAAAGATTCGTCCGGCGATTATCATTAGTTCCGATGGTATTGGTAGATTACCAATTAAGTTAATTGCACCTATTACTGATTGGAAAAATTATTTTAATAATGATAGTTGGCACATTAAAATTGAACCGGATTTAGAAAATAATTTAAGCAAAGTTTCTACTGTTGATTTATTGCAAATAAGAGGAATGGATTTGCAAAGGTTAGTTAAGAAAATAGGTGTTTGTTCTAGTGAAGTTATGGATAAAATATCAGCTGGTATTGCTTTACTTGTAGAGTACGAAGGTTAAATTATTCTATATCTAAAAATTCAATCCCATCGACTACCTCAGTGTTAGGGTCGCTTATCCGTTAGGATAAACCCAAAACGCGCTTTATTTTGGTAAAGTTGGGTTTTTCCGTTGGAAATGCTCCGCAAACGTTCCTTAACCGAATCTACGCTTGCTCTGTGTTTTCTGAAGTTTCAAAATTAACTCCTTCGTATAAAACCTCAATAGCTGAAGTAAATTCAATACTCTCTAATGTAATAGACTCACCTTCTGTATACCCACAATAATTCCAAATTTTTCCCTCTCCACGTTGATAAATTTCTACAGATATTGATTCTGAATCTACTAAAACATATTCTTGCAAACTAGGAAATTGACGATAATATTTCAACTTATCGCCGCGATCGTATTTTTGCGTACTAGGGGAAAGCACCTCAACAATGACTGTAGGATGTTTAATAAAGTCACGAGATTTTAAATCTTCAGTATTACAAGTCACTACTAGATCGGGATAAAAATAACGATTATTTTTACTATCCTGAACTTTCACATCCGAAACATAAGCTTCACAACCTCTTTTACTCAAATGAGGTCTTAAAGCTGTATATAAATTGAGGTAAATTTTAGTATGAGGAATAGTTCCTCCAGTCATAGCTAAAATTTCACCGTCTACATATTCATGGCGAAATTCCTGTTTAGCTTCCCATTCTAGATATTCTTCTGGGCTAATTTTTTGATAATCTTGGGGTTGAGCAATCATAAGTTTTTTATTATTCTAATATTTTATTATACCAGACTTTCGAGATAGATTCACAACTTTCATGCCACTTTCCGCTTGCTTCTTTTGTAAATCAGCAAATATGGCTTCCAAATCGTGGTTGAATGAACGAGAATATTCTTGACGAATTCTGTGAATTTCTTCAACAATCTCATCCTGATACATAATAGACATCTCCAGAAAAGAGGGAACAGGGAACAGGGAATAGGGAACCCACCCCTAACCCCTCCCAGGAGGGGAATAATTGACAATTTATGGATAATAATTGATTTTATTTTTAATTTCCACTAGGTGTCTAATAGACATCTCCAATAATAATAAAGTAGAATGCTATATTTAGTACCCAATCTTAAATTAAAACTTCTAACTTCTTACTTCTGACTTCCCATAAAATCTTACTTTTGATTTTTGACTTTTGACTTTTGACTTAATTTGACTTCCCCAAAATGAACATAATTTTATGCCACACAACTGCAGACTTCGACGCCCTCGGTGCCGCTGTCGGACTAACCCACCTCCACCCAGGTAGTCGCCTCGTAATAACTGGCGGTTGTCACCCCAGCGTCAAACAATTCCTCGCTCTCCATCGAGACGAATTTGCCATCATCGAACGCCGCTCCGTCAACCCAAAACAAATCCGGTCTATATTTATCGTAGATACTCAAACACGCTCCCGACTCGGAAAAACTGCCCAATGGTTAGACTTACCCCACTTATCAGAAATTATCATCTACGACCATCACTGTGAAACTCAAACCGATATTCCAGCTACCCAAACTTATATAGAAGCAGTGGGAGCAACCACAACTCTCATCACAGAAAAACTCCAGACTCTCCAAAATAAACCCACCCCTATCTTAACTCCAGCAGAAGCAACAATTATGGCCTTAGGTATCCACGCAGATACTGGTTCCCTGACCTTCGACCATACAACACCAAGAGATGCAGCAGCTTTAGCATGGTTAATGCAGCAAGGGGCAAATTTACCAGCGATCGCCGAATATATTCAACCCGGTTTGTCACCACAACTGCAAGATTTATTGAAAATAGCTCTGGAAAATATCCAACGCTCCACCGTGAGAAATTATCAAATAGGGTCGATACTATTACACACAGATGAATATGTTCCCGGTTTATCCAGTTTAGCTTCTAGTTTAATAGACCTCACAGAAATAGACACTCTCCTTCTAGGTCATACCCACCCCCTCAAAGACACAACAGAAAAAAGCTTAAGTATTATCGGGCGATCGCGTATTTCAGATACTAACCTCAGCGAACTATTACAACCCCTCGGTGGTGGAGGTCATCAACGAGCAGCAGCAGTTAGTCTCCGAGACAGTAACCCTGAAGCAACCCTGGACAAACTCGTAGACCAACTCAAAAATCAAATTCCTCAACCACCAACCGCCAGAGATTTGATGTCATCTCCAGTTCGCACTATTCCTCCTGAGACATCTATAGAAGAAGCTCACCGCATACTATTACGTTACGGTCATTCAGGTTTATCAGTAGTAGACTCATCTGGGAAATTAGTAGGAATTATTTCTCGGCGAGATATTGACATCGCCCTCCACCATGGTTTTCGTCATGCTCCAGTCAAAGGTTACATGACTCCCCAACTCAAAACTATTTCTCCAGAAACCACTCTCCCAGAAATTGAAGAATTGATGGTTACTTATGATATTGGGCGATTGCCAGTGTTGGAAAATAACCGTTTAGTCGGAATAGTCACCCGCACTGATGTTTTACGAGAATTGCATCAACAACAACCCCTGCAAAATATACAACTTGGTTGCATACCTGGTGAAACTTGTAAATCAGTTGCCGAACTTTTACAAGAACGTCTTGCACCTCAACTTTGGCAACTACTCACCTGTGTTGCTGAGTTGGCAGAAAAACAAGGTTGGCAACTATATCTAATTGGTGGAGGGGTGCGAGATTTATTATTATCAAAATTTGATGAGACTCTACTATTAACAGATATAGATTTAGTTGTAGATGGTTGTCACTCCGAGTCAGCAGAAAAAGCTCCAGCGGTGGAGTTGGCAAAAGCACTGCAAAAAATTTACCCCACAGCACGTTTGGAAGTTCACGGTCAATTTCAAACTGCTGCCCTACTTTGGCACAATGACCTGGTGTTAGAGTCCCTGTGGATAGATATTGCTACTGCTCGCACAGAATTTTATCCTTATCCAGCAGCTAACCCAGAAGTTGAAGCAAGTTCAATTCGTCAAGACTTGTATCGCCGAGATTTTACTATTAATGCTTTGGCAGCACGACTGACTGAACCTCGTGCTGGAGAATTGCTTGATTTTTTTGGTGGGGTGTCAGACTTGCAGGGGAAACAGATGCGGGTGTTACACGCTAATAGTTTTATTGAGGACCCCACTCGCATTTATCGTGCGGTGCGGTTTGCTGTGAGATTGGGGTTTGAAATTGAGGCAAAAACAGAAGAGTATATTCGTTACGCTATTAATAGTGGGGTTTATGACCGGGAAAATATTGGGAAGACGGAAAAAAATAGAAGGGTGCCTGCTTTGGAAACTCGACTCAAAAGTGAGTTGAAATATATTCTGCAAGCTAATTATTGGAAACCTGCTTTAAAGTTATTGGGAAGTTTGGGGGCGTTACGTTGTCTGCATCCAACTATGGAGTTAGACCGGAAATTGTGGCAGCAGGTATGTTTGATGGATAGGTGTCTGCAACGTTTTGATGCCCAGAAAAGTTTATATCACTGGCAAATGCGGTTGGAGGTTTTGATTGCTTATTTGGAGTCTGAATACCGGGGTTTGGTAGGGAAAAATTTGCAGTTGCCTGTGGATAGTGTGAAGCGACTGGAGCAGTTGGAGTTGGCGAAGGGTAAGGTGATGGAGAGTTTGCCAGAATGCAATAGTCCGAGTCAGGTGGTGTGGTTGTTGAGGGAGTACGACTTGCCGATGTTGATTTTGATTGCGGTACAATGCGAGCGTTGGGTGCGACGTAAGGTTTGGCAATATTTGATTCAGTGGGCAAATGTTAAACCTATTTTGAATGGAAATGACTTGAAGGCGATGGGTTATAAACCGGGACGTGAGTTTAAGTTGATATTGGACGATCTTTTGACTGCAACTTTGGATGGGGTGGTGAGCGATCGCTCTGATGCTGAGAAGTTTTTAGCTAGGTATTATCCTCTTCGGTAGCATCAGTGTAATTTAGATGGAGAGATGGGGAGTGTGGGGAGATGGAGAGATGGGGAGTGTGGGGAGTGTGGGGAGATGGGGAGTGTGGGGAGATGGGGAGATGGGGAGATGGGGAGATGGGGAGATGGGGAGATGGGGAGATGGGGAGATGGGGAGTGTGGG
>NZ_JAAHGO010000074.1 GCF_010672455.1 Okeania sp. SIO2C9
AGTTATTTTATAGATGTGAAATAAGCGCTAAGATGGCAAGATAAATTTGTTTATATAGATACTATTTTTCTGCTAGTTATTAATAGTAAGTATCTCAAACACCTATTCTGGTGTACAAAGTAACTACCTTTGCGATTTTGCGATAACCTCCGGTTAAGCGTACGCTATCGCGATTCTAAAGGTAGTGATAGTAGGACTTTGGTTATTTTCGGAGATGTCTAATGATATATACAGTAGTACCACCAATAGGAGGCAAAAACAAATGTAAATCTGGGCGCGTTACCAACTCCGGAAACATTCCACCCATTTGTTGAAACAACACCCGACGCAAGTCACTTTCTTCCACATTTAGTCGTTTTGCTACCCCAGGCAAATACCAAACCGGGTCGATCGCTGCTTTTGTTACCAATAAATTACCATTATCTTTAACAATATTGCCATCAACTTTCAATACACCCCTAGCAACAGCATCCTGTAATTCTGGCATATTAATATTTGCCTTCGTCACTGCAATAGTAGGTCGGATATCATATCCTTGTTCATAGTTAAGATGCAAATACTTCTTCCACCACTGCCCCCAAAGGATCGAGACAGACAATTTTATCGGGGTCATGCCAACTCGGATGAGGTCCAATGCGTTCTGCTGGAGCAGTATTTGTTAAATCAGCACGGTGACTTGATTGTAGTTTACCAGAAGCGATCGCCAAAGCACGATAAACACCATAGGAACCAGAGTGAGTACCAATCACATTACGATGGTTAGGATTACTCAAAGACCCTATTACAGGTCCTCGCTCTATGGGGTCTTGAGCGCCCCACTGCACGGAAATTGGTTTTTTGTCGGCAGGACCGGGATGAGATGTTAATACAATATGTTTATGCTTTGCCATTTTTTCTTAACTTTAAGATAATAATTATATTATTTGTTTTGATGAAAATCAGCATAGCATAATTCAACAAAAAACAACTTCAAGCAGATTTAGCATTGCGAAAATAATGTGAAATTATATTACATAAGTATCGCCTATAATGTATAATATCCTATAACTCAAATGAACATTTATATAGTCATATAATGTGACTTCTTAGATTAGTATTTAAATAAATATTAGTCGTAAGTATTCAGCCGTCAGCTATCAGCTACTGAAAACTGATAACTTTTAACTGTTAACTGAAAAAAATGAATTATATTAATCGTCGTCAATTTATTCAGTATAGTAGCCTCGCTATTAGTACCAGCATATTAACAAGTTGTGCTACTCCTAATAACTCCAACTCTACTGCTAAAAATAATAAAAATCTTGACACAGTAACCTATGGAACTAATTGGTATGCTCAAGCAGAACATGGAGGTTTTTATCAAGCAATTGCTACAGGAATTTATGAAGATTATGGTTTAGAAGTTACTATTAGAATGGGAAATGCTCAAGTAAATGGAACTCAGCTATTAGTAGGGGGAGGAATTGACTTTTTTATGGGGTCTAGTCTAGAAGCAATTCGCTCTGTAGAAGCTGGAATTCCTACCATTACAGTTGCAGCTATTTTCCAAAAAGACCCTCAAGTATTAATTGCTCATCCAGGAGTAGGAAATGACTCTTTAGAACAACTAAAAAACAAGCCAATTTTAGTATCATCTTTAGCTGAAAAAGGCTATTGGCAATTTCTCAAAACTAAGTTTGGTTATCAAGATGACCAGAGACGTCCTTATAATTCTAGTGTAGTTCCGTTTTTAGTAGATAAAAATGTAATTCAGCAAGGTTATCTGACATCTGAACCTTTCACAATCCAGCAAAAAGGAGGCTTTGAACCAGTAGTTATGTTATTAGCAGATGCTGGCTATAAACCTTATGCGACTACTATAGAAACAACAAAAGAAATGTTAGAAAAAAATCCCGATTTAGTCGAGAGATTTGTCCATGCTTCTATCAAAGGTTGGTATAGTTATTTAGAAAATCCTGAACCGGCAAATCAATTAATTAAAAAAGATAACCCAGAAATGAAAGATGATTTATTAGCTTATAGTTTAGAAAAAATGAAAAAATATGGTATTATTATTTCTGGAGATGCTTCCACAAAAGGTATCGGTGCTATGACAGACGAACGCTGGAAATTGTTCTTTGATAGTGTAGTAGAAGCAGAAATAATTAAGCCAGATACTAATTATCAAGAAGCTTTTACTTTACAATTTGTTAATCAGGGAGTAGAAGCATATAAGTAATTCAACAATTAATCATTAATCATTAGACATCTCCTGATACATCTCCTAAAAATTATAGCGATCGCCATGACTTTATTTGGCATATCAACAGCTTAAAACTTAGAAAACGCCAGATTTTTCCTTTTTTATTCTTCCTTATGTTGTAGATAACTAAACGCCCTCTTCCTTCTGTATTCTGCTATATTAGGATTGGCGAACAGAGTTTTTTGTTGATTTATTTCTGCTTTAAAACAGAGGCTTTAAACCTTAATTATCCGGTAAAAAATACTGGAAAATTAATATTATATCAACAAATGAATATCGCCAAACCCAAAATAGTTAAAGACTCAGTTGATCACCTAATATACTAATTTTTATCAATAGTATTTACTGTATAATATAAATGAGCAAACAAAATTACGCAAGAGGTAAATTATGTCTATTAATCTCAGCAAAGGTGAAAGAGTAAATCTTTCCAAAGAATCTCCCAATTTGAAGCAAGCAGGTATTGGCTTGGGATGGGATGTAAATACTACAGACACAGGGTCAGCATTTGACTTAGATGCTTCTGTATTTATGTTAGGAGCTAATGGAAAAATTCCTGAAGAAAAATACTTTGTTTTCTACAATAATCTCATCTCACCAGATAGTTCAGTTAAACATTCAGGAGATAGTAGAACAGGAGAAGGTTCTGGAGATGATGAACTAATAGAAATTGATTTAACAAAAGTAAATCCAGCCATTCAAGAAATAATTTTTGTAGTGACTATCCATGAAGCAGATGCCAGGAGACAAAACTTTGGACAAGTTAGAAATTCTTTTATTAGAATCTACGATATTACCACCGAAGAAGAAGTAGCTAAATATGAATTAGAAGAAGATTTTTCACGAGAAACAGCTCTAGAATTTGGCAGACTTTATCGCAAAGATAATGATTGGAGATTCCAAGCTGTCGGACAAGGTTATAACTCTGGTTTACAAGGATTTGTCGATAAATATGCTTCTTAGCTTAAATTGTAGATAAAATTAGGTAATAGTAGCCCATAAGTTTTTTTAAGTCTTGACTAGATAGTTTTAGTTAGTGTAACTCTAGGAAACTAATATAGGCAACTCTAACCCTAAATTGAATTGCAAAGACTTTGAGTGTTTAATCATCGGCCCGCAAGTTTTGTCCCACCAGCAGGAATGTATCTTTATACAAATTTTTCTCACTTAAAGGGCAGAATTACTTTTAGAAGAAATGAAAAAATGTTCTCCTAATCCTCAGCAAATATCCCTGGATAGAAATAGTTTCTTTCCAGACAAAGGAGTTGTTAGTAAACTTCTCCAAGAAGGGATTCGTGGTAATAAGTTAAAACGGTAACAAAGTATAATTCAGAATGAAGAATTCAGAATGAAGAATTGGTAAATTTACCTTTTTTAATTCTAAATTCTAAATTCTCAATAAACTAATGTCAAATTTTTCAGTAATTGATAGCTTTAATCAAGGTTACTTTAATAGCAAAGATATAGATTTGTTTTACCAAAGAGTATCAGGAAAACATACTCATTGTGGCATATTTGAACATCCTGATGAAGATTTGCATATAGCTAAGAAGCGAACTACAGAATACATGGCATCTCTATTAAAAATAGACAGTAATAGTCACTTGCTTGATTTAGGTTCTGGGTATGGTGGATCAGCAAGATACTTAGCTGAAAAGTATGGTTGTCAAGTATCTTGTTTGAATCTCAGCGAAGAGCAAAATGCGATTAATATTGAACGTAATCAAGAACAAAAATTTAGCAATCTAATTAATGTATACCAAGGTAGTTTTGAAAATTTACCCTTTCCTGACTCTACATTTAATGCAGCTTGGGCACAAGATTCTTTTTTCTACAGTGATACTCAATTACAAGCTTTTAGGGAAGCACATCGAGTTTTAGTCAAAGGCGGTGAATTTTTGGCTTGTACCTATTTCTTCAGTGGCGATCGCCCTTCAGACACAGACGTGAATCAGGTTAATGAACTGGTATACAGGAGGAATTCACAAAGTATATTTCTTGCATATAGACGAGTATAGAAAAGTTGCCAAGGAAATTGGAATGTATGAAGTTCAAGTTATTGAATTAACAGAAAATATTTCCCTAAACTATTTACAACTATTGCAAAAAAATCAAGCTGAAGAACAGCTATGGAGTCAAGAATTTTTTAATAAAAAAAAGCAACGGTTATTAGATTGTTGTGAAATGGGTAAAAGTGGCTTAATTCAATGGGGAATATTGCATTATCGGAAAGAAAGTTAGAACAATAATTACCTCAAAATTTTAGATTCAATTAAATATGTTAACCAACGCATCTTTAATCAAAACCGGTTCTGGTTGGGAATTTGTCAGTGAAGAAATTTTAGAGGATTTTCTTTATGAAAATTTGGAAAAATTACTCGGTTTAAATGTCTTAGACAGACAATATATTGTTAATAATCAAAGATGCGATATTTTGGCAGTCGATAGTCATAAAAATTTAGTAATTTTAGAATTAAAAAATGTTGAGGATAAGGGAATAGTTCAACAGTTGACTCGTTATTATGATGCTTTATTAGGCGAGCAACCTTTTAGTGAGAAAGTAGATTATCAGCAACCTGTAAGATTAATAGCAATTACTCCTAATTTTCATCGAGATAATTTTACAGATAGAAAATATCATACTCTTGATTTTCAGTTTCTAGAGTTTTCTGTGATTGAAAATGAGGATAAGTTTTATCTCAGTTTGAAAGATGTCGATAATGGGAAGATTTCAAAGACAATTATTCCATATCAAGAATTAGAAAATGATTTAGATTTACCTACTCCACCTACAGCACTTTTGAAACTTGTAAATAATTGTGATTCTCCACAGCAAGAAAAGATTTTTAGGATTCGACAGAAAATTTTGAGGTTTAATCCTAAAATTCAGGAATTTGCTTCTGCTGGCAGTATTAAATACGGAAGTGGTAGTGGCAAAAGTAGTAAATTTTGTGCTGAATTTTGTTCTTATAAAGATGAAATAATATTGTTTCTTTGGCTGCCATATAAAGGTGGTGAAAGTTCAAGAATTGGTAGAGCAAGAATTTGGACAGATTGGCAAGATAAAGCTTTGATTGAAGGTTATGTTTCAAGTGGAATAGGAACAGAAATTAATCGACATAAAAGGAGCATTCAAAAATTAATAGAAGCAATTGAAAGAGGAGGAGATTTTTATCAATTTATACTTGGTAAATATATCTGCAGTTTACCAATAAAAAAAAGTACAACCAATCAATATATTAAGGAGGTTAATAAAATTCTTAGATATATTAAACACTCAAAATCTCTCACCTGCGAAGATATTATACTATTTAATTATCATAAAAAACTGTGGGAAGCCAGAATAGGAACAGAATTCAAACCTAACGTTTTAGATTATTACAAATCTCTAGACTCATTAATTGACTTAGTATTAGAAAAATGGTTAGCAAGACTTTGAATATAACTACAATTAAATCTGATAAAAAAATATTTAACTTGAAGAAAAACATCCAGTAGATACAAATCTAGATACCTAAAGTAATCATTATTAATTAATAGCAAATTCGGTTAAACTACGTTTATATGGAGCATGAAATCCTAAGAAAATATCTTTTTGAGGAACTCCAGCAGTTATTAATTGATTAGCAATTCCGATTTCTGTTCCATCTCTTTGAATCCATATTTTATTATCTCTTAAGTCAACATGAATAATCACACCATAGATTCTTTTTTGTTCTTTCCAGCCTATATTTAAGACTTGGTAATGATGGCGTTTTGTGTCAAAGAGAAGTTGAATTTCTGTGCTATTTTTTCCATGATTGACTGAATGTTGGGTGAGAATATCTTGGATAAGTTAAGAATAATTTATTCTTTCCATAATACGACGCTTAGGGGTGGGATGAATATAAGTAGGGTAGTCAGGATGCCTACCTGAAAATATTAGGAACGGCAAAATATTAGGAACGGCAAAATATTAGGAACGGCAAAATATTAGGAACGGCAAAATATTAGGAACGGCAAAATATTAGGAACGGCAAAATATTAGGAACGGCAAAATATTAGGAACGGGCAAGATGCCCATTCCACAAAACACAAAACTATTAAAATCATCCCGTATTTATGTAATGCTTCAATTTCAGCTTCCTCCTACAAATATCTTCTAATCGCCAATTAATACATAATTCCCTTACCTTTTTCATTAAACTCTTTAAAAGTTTGCTCTGATAATTCCTGGGTCGTCATTGCTTGCAAAACTGGAAATGGTAATGTCAGATGATTAGCACCTGCTAATAAAGTGGCCACAGCTTCATCAGGAGATTTTACACTTGCTGCTAAAATTTCTGTACCGCTACCCTGCACTACCTCCGCCATTTCTCGTACCAACTTTAAACCATCTCCCAATAGTCTTGTTGCCCGATTAACATAAGCGATCGCATATTTAGCACCCCCTTCTACAGCTACTACTGCTTGAGAGGGATGATATATTCCAGTTACAGAACAGCTAATTTCTCGAGACAAATGAGATAGCACTTGAAAACCAGTCGCAGTTGCCGGAATTTTCAGAACTATTTTATGACCAATTAATTTCGATGCAGCTTTCGCTTCTGCCATCATGTCATCAAAATGAGTAGCAGTAAGTTGGTAATATAATTCTCCAGAAACAATTTCTGAAAGTTCCTTTAATGTAGCTTCTGGAGACAGATCGCTTTTTACTAACAAAGTAGGGTTAGTTGTCACACCAGATATCCAACCAAATTTACTGGCAACTCTAGCTTCTGTTACTATTGCTGAATCAAGATAAAGAACCATTTTTTTCTCCTATTAAAATTAATCTGGAAAGTCTGAAGCTAATGGCTAATAGCTGACGACTGTTTGCGCAGCATTCCGGAGGAAGTGCTTACTTCTAAATGCCTAATTCCCAATTCTAAATTCTAAATTCTAAATTCTAAATTCTTAACTAATTCCCTCAAAAGGTCCTAAAAAAGTAGGGCGAGGGCGAGTAATATGAACTTCTAACAATGCTTTTAAGACTGCCAAAAGTTCGCGGAGAGAATAACGTCTCATAGAATCATTTCTAAACTTTCCCCAATCTGGTGTACCTAAACCTGTAGCATCTACTCCCAGTTGACGACAGGTATAAACCGCACGAGGTAAATGATAACGTTGAGTTACTAAAACTGCTTGGGTAATGCCAAATATTTCTTTAGCACGATAACAACTTTCATAAGTACTGAAACCAGCATAATCTAAAGTAATATCATCAACAAATACACCACGGGAAATTGCATATTCTTGCATTGCTTTCACTTCATTATAATCAGGAGTACCATTGTCACCAGTCATCAAAATTTTTTTAACACTACCAGTTTTGTACAAGTTAACAGCTCCTTGTACTCGGTCAGCTAACATTGGTGTGGGAGTACCATCTTCCCATACTCCTGCCCCAAAAACTATAGCAATAGGTTGCTCTGGCACATCTTCCGGGTTTTTGTATCGATATTTGCTTGTCGCTATTCTGACATAAACGTTTAAAGCTAGAGGAATTAGTAGCATTGTTAATATTAAGACTAGAAAAATTAAGCGTTGATTGAGTAAAAATAATTTAGGTAACATAATTAAGAATTAGGTTTTAGGTTTTAGGTTTTAGGTGGTAGGTTTTATATCAAATTCTGAGAATTTAAGTAAGGTTTGCCGATCAAATATTAAAGCACTGACCGATAAAGGTTTTATATCATGTTCGGTTGAATACTTATAAATAACTGTTGTGAGGAGTCAGGAGTCAGGAGGGAAGAAAGCAGGAGGGAAGAAAGCAGGAGGGAAGAAAGGAGGAATACATAGAAAATATTGGAGAAAAGCATTGATAATTTCAGTATTTCTTTGGTACTGTCGGTACCCGGAGTCCTTAAATTTTATTATAACTTACCCGTCCGAACATGATATTAGCCTTTTTTGAGCAAAAAAAAAGTGCAAAATTTTCAGCTGGAGTGACCAAAAAGTTAGGATAAAAAGGCATACAAGCATAGCAAGCATAGATAGAAAGATACAAGCACAATTATTCCTCCCACACTCCCCACCCTCCCCACACTACCCACACTTCCCACACTCCCCACCCTCCCCACACTTCCCACACTCCCCACCCTCCCCACACTCCCCACCCTCCCCACACTCCCCACACTTCCCACACTCCCCACACTTCCCACACTCCCCACCCTCCCCACACTCCCCACACCCCCCACACTCCCCACACTTCCCACACTTCCCACCCTCCCCACACTTCCCACACTCCCCACCCTCCCCACCCTCCCCACACTCCCCACACCCCCCACACTCCCCACACCCCCCACACTCCCTAATCCCTATTCCCTTTGTGTGCCAAACCAATTGCTTCAGAAATAGAATTTAATCCTCTTTCATCTAACTTTTGCAGTAATCCTTGGAGAATTTGTTTGACCATTCCTGGTCCTTGATATACCCATCCTGTGTAAACTTGAATTAGACTTGCCCCCGCAGTAATTTTATCCCAAGCATCTTCTACAGTAAATATACCCCCTACACCAATAATTGGTAATTTTCCTTGAGTTTCTTGCCAGATAAATTTTATTATTTCCGTCGATCTTTGAGTTAATGGTGCGCCACTAATTCCACCTGCTTCTTCACTGACAAGTTTACCAGTTTTGGCAATAATTTTAGTTTTTAATTCATCACGGGAAATAGTTGTATTAGTGGCAATAATTCCAGAGATTTGATATTGTTTAATTAGGTCTAGTATTGAAGCGATCGCTTCTTTTTCTAAATCTGGTGCAATCTTAACTAAAATTGGCTTAATACCTTGATTTTCTGCTTGTAAATCCGCTAAAATGTTACTTAAATTTTCAGCATTTTGCAAGGAACGTAGCCCTGGAGTATTAGGAGAAGAAACATTGACTACAAAATAATCACCCCAATCTTTTAACAACTTAAAACTACCTAAATAATCTGTTGCTGCTGCCTCTAAAGAGGTTATCTTGGATTTACCAATATTTATACCATAAGGAAAAAAATTCGGATAAAAAGAATAATTATTCTCCTGTAATCTGAGAGCCTCTGGAATATTTTTTCCTTGAGATTGTAATCTCATAGCTAAAGCAGCAGCACCTTGATTATTAAATCCCATTCTATTCAAAACAGCTCGATCCATTGGCAAACGAAATAATCTTGGTTGAGGATTTCCCTGTTGTTCATGAAGAGTAACTGTACCAAGTTCAGCAAACCCAAAACCTAATTGAGGCCAGCCATTAATGGCCACACCATCTTTATCAAATCCTGCGGCTAAACCCACGGGATTTTTAAAGTTTAATCCCCATAAAGTTTGTTCTAGGCGAATATCCTCAAAACATAAAGATTTTTGCATTATTGCCTGCAACCCACTAGTTAGTTTACTGGAGGAGTTAGTATCCATAAAACTGAGAATATTTAGGACTTGATGATGTACCCATTCTGGATCAGCTTTTAATCCAGAAAATAGAGTCGGAAGTATGACAGAGCGATAAATATTTAACACTTGATTCTAAATAGTAGTTGACAATTAAAAACTAAAAATGAAAACTCAAATTTTTATAAGGTATAAGGTATAATCTTGGAATGACAAGACTCTTTTTAATCAAAGCACACTAATTAATTCTCGATCATCAATATATCATTTAGATCGAGTTAGCTGGAATACTACTGATAAATAAAGGAAACAGCAGTAAGAGTAGAGATATGCAAGGTCTCAACAGGAGAATTTCATACAATCTCTCTTTCTCATCAGCAAAAACAAAATATTTTATTGATAACGGCTTATCTAAAATTGATATTAAATCGTATTTACAGATTTAGCGAACAAAAAATTAATACTTATTAGTCAAAAATATTGAGAATATGATGTCCAGTTGAATGCTGATAAATAAACAGTAATAGGAGGTGCCGAATATGGGTTATGAGGGCAGAAATAAAGTAAGAGACCATAGGAATAGAAAGTTTTTGACCACTAGCTAACTAATTAAGCTGACATACTATAATTTATTTCTTTTCTTCTCAAAATAACTATTAAATAATCAGGATTATCCATCGATGTTCAAAAAAAATGAAGCCGAAAAAAATCATAATAATCTGATTGCTTTAGAAAGTATAATTAGAGCAATTAGAGAAGAAGAAGATTTAGATTTCCTCATGAAAAAAGTTATAAATTATCTTCAGTCAGAATTTGATTGTTGTTTGATTTGGGTATGTTTGTACGACAGATTAGCAAATAAAATAGTAGGCAAAGGTGGAATTACTCCCAATGGTGAAATTTCTGCTCTAAAACAAAAATTCACCATAAGTCATGGAGATATATTAGAACAAGTATTCATGGAAAGAAAAGCAATTAAAGTTTCTGACTTAAGGGCAGAAAAGCAAGTTGGAGAATGGGTAAAAATAGCACAAACATATCATATTAAAGGTACAATTTTCTTTCCCATACATTACAAAGAAAAATGTTTTGGTATTGCGTTAATGGGTTCACAAGAGTGGGGAAGCTCTTTAGAATCAGAAGAAAAAGCACTACTATCTTTAATCTGGGGTGAACTAGGGCAAACATTACAAAAAATAGAAAAAGAATGGCAACATCAACAAGCAAAACGATCTGATGAACCAATACTCTCATTACTATCTCAACTAGGAAAATTAACGACTTTAGATCAACGCCTCGAAACAGTTGCAGAAATAACTCATCAATTTTTACAGCCATCCCGCACAAATATTTACTGGTATTATCCTAATGGACGCTATTTTTGGCGTCGTGCGAGTAATCATCAAGTAATAGTAGAATGGAGCGACTTTAAACGTCCTGCTTCTGGTATTACATTGCAAGATTTAGGTAAATTCTATCATGTACTATTAGCAGGACAAATTGTTTGCATTGGAGAATATTACACTTCTGTAGACAGCGATATTACTCGCAGATTAATCCGACAAATTAGAGCTGCTTCTGTATTAGCAGCACCAATTATCTTAGAAGACGAACTATTAGGATTTATTGCTGTAGAAGAACAACACAACCGTCCATGGCAAGATGATGAAAAAAACTATTTGCAAGGGGTAGGTCAACTGCTAGCTTTAACTTCTCCCCTCTCAGAAATGCAGGACAAAATTCGTCAAGCTAAACTAGACCAGACTTTAACTGCAGGTATCACTCGCGCTATTTACGGTGATGATGATTGGCACAAAACCCTAAAAACAACGGCAGAAAAAATATCTCAGCGCTTAGGTGCTAAATATTTTATGTTAGCAATCCGCAACAGAGGGCAGTTTGAAGTTGTTTATCAAAATCATTCTACTCAAAGTCGAACAGTCAAAACTTCTCTACCCCCCCTCAGTAAGGAAGATATGACCTTGCTAGGACAAAACACTGAAGTAGTAGGAATTGAAAATTGGTCAGAAAGTCATATATTAAATGCTTGGCAGGAAGATTTTGAGAAACTTGGAGTACGTTCTCTTCTGTTGTGCAGCACAATAGGAGCTGGGAAAAAGGAACAAGAAGAATCTATTACAAAGAATCAAGGCGATCGATATAACCAACCCGAAGGACTCGTAATTATTGGTTATGAAACCCCTCGCACCTGGAATCGCAATGAACGAGAATTAGTGCAAATTGCCAGTCAACAGTTAGGTTTTCTCCTGCATCAAAGACATATTAATCAGCTCATAAACAAGCAGCAGCAATATACGCAATATCTTCAGTCTGGTTTAACTACTTTACAACCAACCACAATACTTGCAAATTCAACAAAAGTATTGATTAACTCTTCCAACTCCTTATTATTGCAAGAAGTGAAAAATTTGGAACCAGTTGGAGAACTGAGTGTATTAGGAAATTTATCCCTAGACCGTCTAGAAGGAAAGTTTCTCGAATTTATTGCTCAAGCAATTGTGGCAATAGCAGAGATTAACCCGCAAACTATTCCCCTAGTTGCTTTAATTACCTGGTATCCATTATCACAAGCAGGTAGAGTTATGAGCTATAGTTATCCTGAGTGTCATATTACTAGCACTGACAAAATTTCGATTCCAGTTCGTACTGATTCTTGGATTCAACAAATAATTTCTACAAATGGTTGGTTGCATCTGAGTGTGAGTGATGTACCAGCAAAAACTTTACGGTGGCTCAATATTCTTGATAGCGGTCAGGTCGTAGCAACTGCTTTGCGTACTGCTATTGAACATCAACCGACTGGTATATTGTTAATTGCAGACCCTCACAAAATTTTATGGCAAAAAACAGAACTGCCACAACCACATTCTCCTACTGAAACTCTGAAAAATTTATTGACTCATTTGGTTAATCAGTTTGCATGGTCGCGTCGCTATTTAATAGTAAAGACTACTTTGGAATCTCAGCGAGAGGAACTAGAGTGGTTGAATTGGTATAAACAAAGGCGTTTAGAAGAACTTTACCGTACTGTGGGTTCTGGTTTTAAACAGTTAAGTGAATTGCATTATACTCCATCAGAAAATCCGGTCCAACAAAAAAATGTATTGACAAATCTACGTTATCAGCAATTACTAAGGCAAATTGGGAATGTGTTATCGTCTACTACTTCATTATTGAAACAAGAAAAATGGCGTTTACAAGCAAATTTTGATGTTGTCTCTGTAGCTAATTTGTTAAGGCGATCGCTCATTCGCATTGATTCCCAAGTAAAAAAAAGACAACTGCAATTAGAAGTCCATCGGGAAGGAAATTTGAATATTTATGGAGATATTATTAAATTAGAATTAGTTGTTTACGAGCTTTTGATTAGTGCCTGTAGTCGTTCTCAAACAGGAGGAAAAATCGATATTAAATGCCAAACTTTAGATGAAGAATGGCTAGAAATTTCTATTCTTGATGCAGGTAAGATTAGCTCAAAATTAATTACAGAATTTAACTCCGCTTCTATCCCAGATGTATTAGAACCTTCTCCCTTGGTTTCACCTCCAGGCAAGCATTTAATTATCTGTCGGCGAGTAATTCAACAAATGGGAGGAGAGCTGGAGTTAAATTTACAAGAAAGTGGTTTAGTAGAAAGTAAGTTACTTTTACCCTTAGCTCACCTTTGATTTCTACAAACTTTTCCTCCCTCCTCTACAAAATTTGATATTTATATCATGTCCGTTTAATAGGGTGATAAAAAACTTCCTTCTTCTTCCCTCCTGAGGACTGACTCCTGAGGACTGACTCCTTCATCATTATTTATAAGTATTCAACCGGACATGATATTACTTATAATCCTGACAAGTGTTAGAATGAATTAAAATTAAAACTAATTCCCATAATTGAAAAAGATCAATTCAGACTCTTTGGCCTATTAGTAAAAATTAAAAATCTTAGCTATGACTGACAAATACCAAGCAAAAAATGTAGCTCAACTTATTTATACTACAGCTATTAGTGTAATTGAAGACTGTACCAGTAAAATTTTTTCTAATCTTTTAGATTCTCATATTATTCAATTTAAAAGCCATTCAAATATTCTGAATACCACAGAGAGTAAACAACTAAAAGCAGCAATTAAACAGTTATATAGTAATTATAAAAAACAGCAAATATTACCATTACACATTGCCAACATAGATTTTATTATTGCTAGAGAAGAGTATGCTAATCATCAAATAGAGCAAGCATTAAATAAATTTAAAAATAGCCTATTAATCTGGGGAAAAAGTACAAAAGTTTTACCAGGAGAAGCAGTCACTCAACAAATCAATGAAAGATTAGAAAAAATAGGAATTGTCCTCTTTTATATCGGATTATGTTACGATCATCAAGGCAATTTAAACATTCCAGTAGAACAAAAAAAGAATTATTGGCAACAAGCACAAAATAATTTTCAGCAAAGCTTAGATTTATTTGCTCAAATAGACCGACAAGAATTAGTAGCTAAATTTATCATTCAGCAAGGTGAAGTTCTAAAAAAATTAGAAGCATGGAGCGATTTATACAAGCTTGCTCAACGCGCTTTAGAACTACATTTAACTTACGGTACAGAAGAGGAAATTGCTCAAGATTACGGATTTTTGGCTGAGGCAGCAATGCACGAGTCAAAATGGGACCATGCTAGTCAATTAGCAGAATTAGCAGTTGCCATTCAAAATCAATCTATGGCAAATCCTCTAGAAATTGCACAATATCAGAATTCTTATTTCTCAATTTTAAATGAATCTCAAAATAATTTAGAAGAGTGGCAAGCTACTGTTAATCAACTAGAAAAAGCGCGACGACAAACAAGCCCCCATCATGATTTACACTCTTATATTTCCATACTAAAAGCATTAAAAAAGCTTTATTTTGACCAAGACCAATATGGAAAATCTGCCAGAATCAAAGAAGAACAATTACGAGTTGAGCATCAATATGGATTAAAGGCTTTTATGGGAATAAATCCATTACAACCACAACAAAACTCTGATAATAGTCCGATAATTCCTAGAGAAATTAAAGTTTCCGGTCGTCTAGAAGACGTGAATAATTTAGTGGCAAGAATCAAAAGCCAGAACCATAAACTAATAGTTATACATGGTGTCTCTGGTGTGGGTAAAAGTTCTTTAATTAATTCTGGGTTAATACCTACTCTACTCGCAGAAAATTCAGAAGATAATCAAGCAATTTCACCCATACTACTACGAGTTTATACAGATTGGATGAGAAATTCTGACTCTGCAACTTGGAATCTAGAATATGTACTAGAAACATTGCGTAAAAAACATCAAAAAAATAATTTAAAAGTATTAATTTTAGACCAGTTTGAAGAGTTATTTACTGTCTGTCCCAAACCAGCTCAAAGACTACCACTTTATCAATTTTTATATGAATGTTTAAGCTTGAATTTTGTCAAAGTAGTTTTATCTATCCAAACAGATTACTTACATTACTTATTAGAATGCGATCGCCTGACAAACTTAGAAGCAGTAATTAACTATCAAATTTTATCTAAGGAAATTCTTTACTACATAAGTAATTTTGATCCAAATCATAGTCAAGAAATTATCAAAAACTTAATTGAACCTGCTCAATTAAATTGGGAGCCAGATTTAATTTCTCAAGTAGTAAAAGATTTAAGTTCAGCAGATAATACAGTAAGTCCGATGGAATTGCAAGTAGTAGGCACTGGACTTCAAGAAGAAGCAATTACAACTATTGAAGCATATCATAAATTAGGAAATAATCCCATCCAAAAACTTACAATGAACTTTATAGATGGAGTAATAAAAGATTGTGGTTTTCTGAACGGACGAACAGCAATATCTGTCTTATACTTATTAACAAATGAACATGGTACTCGCCCGCTAAAAACTCGTGCTGAATTAGCATCAGAATTATTAATGGAAGCCAATAAACTAGATTTAGTTTTAGATGTATTAGTTGCTCGAGGATTAGTTTTATTGCTGCCAGATTTACCAGAAGATAGCTATCAATTAGCTCATAATTATTTAATTCCTTTAGTTCGAGAACAGAAACAGGAAGGAGAAAAACCAATGTCTGAATTTGAATTTGAAAGGGATATGATGTAATATCAAGTCCGTTCATTAATTGATAATTGATAATGGATAATTGATAATTACCTCTGGTTAAAACCGCTACGGAATTGAATATAAGGAAATATTATTTCTTCTCTTGGTCGATTGGATATGGTTAGGAAACCCATCCATCCCTCGACCGCTTTTTTCCCCTTAAAAGGGGAGGCTTTAAACCAGAATTATTTAATTACTAATTATTAATTATTAATAATTCGGTAATATCGGTATAAATATTTTTAAGGTAGGAGTCAGGAGTCAGGTAGGGGAGCCGTCGGATTGGCGACGTACAGGAGTCAGGAGGGAAGAAAGAGGAAGAGAAGAAGAAAGTTTTCTATCACTAATTATCTGGAAATAATCTCAGGATAGAAAACAGTTATAAAGATTAGGTAATGGTGAAGAAGGAGAATGTTTTTATAGCTAATTAAATGGATTTGATATTATTTGACAAAAGACAAAAATAACAAATCCATTTTTAGATCGATCTATTACTTTTATATCTAGATAGATGCGAGTTGATTAGATAAACGACTTTCAAAAAGTGTAATACCAATTGGAAAAAAATAAGATTACCTAGTAATTAAGGTTTAAAGCCTCTTCTTTGAAGAAGAAATAAAGATAAAAAATACTTTTCACCAATCCTATCCATTTTCAGAAGAAGTAATTGTCAATTATTAATTGTTGAACATTTATTTATAAGTATTCAAATTGACATAATCTAATTATTTATCTTAACTTCATTTTTAACTCAGTTTAATTTAAGGTATATACACCATTCTTAAAATTGAAAATATTGTAATTTGACAAAATAAAGTAAGGTAAAAAATCCTGATAATTCTCAAGAAAATATTTAAACTCCAATATCAATAAACGAAACTGTTAAAAAGATTATAGCAGTCGTTATTACTGTATTTGACATATAAAAAGCTTAAAACTCAGACAATGCAAAATTTTTCCTTCTTATATCATATCCGGTAGCATCGTTTGTGTATAGAATAAAGTCACAATTGGAAAAAATCTCTCTGCCTTCCTTCCACCAAAATATAAGTATTCAAGCGGACGATATTACTTCTTCCTTCTTCCTTCTTCCTTCTTCCTTCTTCCTTCTTCCTTCTTCCTTCTTCCTTCTTACTTCTTCCTTCTTCCTTCCTTATTGAATTATGAAAAAACTAGCTAAAATCATCCTCAATACTGCTTTATTTGCTAGCTTGGGATTGACTTCTATAGTCATACAAGCAGGTAGCTGGGATAACTTTAAACTACGCTATTTTTATCTCACACAATATCTAAATAATCAAGATATAGAACTCCAAGATATTCAAGCACAAAATCTCGATCCTCAGAAATATAGTCGAATTAATTTAGCTGAACTTTTGAATGGCGGACCGCCACAAGATGGTATTCCTTCTATTGATAATCCGAAATTTGATACAGCCACAACAACACCTTTTTCCAGTAATGAAACAGTAATTGGTATAGAAATAAACGGTGAAGCAGTTGCTTATCCTTTTGGCATTATGAATTGGCATGAAATTGTTAATGATACAGTAGGAGCAATGAACATTACTGTTTCTTATTGCCCTCTTTGTGACACGATAATCGCATTTGAACGTGGCAATACAACTTATGGAGTTTCTGGCAAACTTTATCAAAGTTGTTTAGTTATGTACGACCGCTCTAATGATACTCTTTATTCTCAACCTTGGGCTATTGGTGTTCTTGGTCGGAATGTTAACAGTAATTTGAATAGAATTTCTGCCATTAAAACTACTTTAAAAAATTGGTTAGCAGCACATCCTAATAGTAAAATTTTATCTACAAAAACAGGTTATAAACGTGACTATTTTAACTATCCCTACGGCAGTTACTATACTGATACAATGTTGATTTTTCCAGTCAGAAATCAAGACAAAATCAACCAACATCCCAAAGCTATTATTAGCTATGTTTGGGAAGCAGACCGAGAAACACCTCAAAATTATTTTTCAGGTAGTAGTGTTCAGTTTTTACACTCAGAAATTAAGCAACTAAAAGAAAAAACTGTAGAATTTAATGGGCGAAAAATTCGTGCTAAATGGGATAGTCAAATGCAAACAGTTATTGTTGAAGAATTCGATGGTACAACTATTCCTAGTTCCACCGCTTTCGCCTTTGTTTATCCAGCATTTTTTACACAGGAATAGCCATGTAGGGGCGAATGGCATTCGCCCTCAAATGTGGGATGATTTTAATAGTTTTGTGTTTTATGGAATGAGCATCTTGCCCGTTCCCGTTCCTGATATTTGCCCATTCTTGAGTCAATAGTCCAGACCCTATATATAGTGCCTTTGCGTAAGTCCTAAAGATGAAAAAGATGGCATACTCCTCAAGAGTCATCTTAAGATGACTTAAACTATTAGCCAAGGATTTAAATCCTTGGTGAGCTATGTCATCCGCCAAGAAATAAATTTCTTGGATCAAAGCAGAAGTCATCTAAAGATGACTAGAGATAGCTAATTTATTATGGCTAATTAATGAGACTTGATGAGTAAGGAAGGCAGAAGAAAGAAGGGAAAAAAGATTTGAAGGGAGAAGTTTTTTCGGTCGCGTAAGCGGAACGGAGTTCTATCGCTAATTATCAGGACATGATATTCATTAGAGAATGCTAAATCCTAAGCCGCAAAAAGTCACAGAAACTCCAATGATACAGACCATAACAGATTTCTCCCCCAATTTCTTGCTGATGTAAAAATTCTACCCAACTTTCCAGCACTTCCTCCACATCATATTCATCAACATCTATAAATTGAGCGATCGCCTCCACAGAAACTGCTTCTTCTTCCTCAACCAACACTTTCAACACTCCTAACTCAATTTCTGACAAACCCTCACCCCCCATTTTTTCCCACAAACCCTGATAATATTCCTCTAAATCTGCCGTAAGGACGTTCCATGGAACCTTCCAAGGGCGAATGCCATTCGCCCCTACAGTCGTCTCCCTCCCTTCCAAAAAGAGGTTAGAATTCCGGTCCCCCTCTTCCCAAGGGGGGTTAGGGGGGATCTCACCCAAAAACCAACTCAAATACATAAAATTATTCCCACTCTCAACCACCAACTCTCGACAAAACTCTGCCTCACTCAAATAATTTTCAGCAACCCAAGATTTAATATTTGCTCCCACTCCCGGAATTGCCAAATAATGCTCAATATATGCTCGTGCATCTTCCCGGTTTTGTTCTGGATATTCTTCTAAATTCAGTGTTTCGGCAGGAGTTTCAATTAATAAACCAGACTTTGCTCTCAAAAATGGTCTGCGAGCGAGGAGGAAATAGACTTGTTTCGGCAAATATCTGGGCAAGTAGAATATATTGGAGTCTCGTGGTTGACTTTGGGGGTCGAGGTAGTCGCATCCATCCACAACTACGATTAATTTTTCCTCTGCTGTCAGGTTGTCGCTAATTTTCTGGAGTAATAGGGATAGATACCAACTGCCTTCCGTAACATTGTCGGGAAGGGAGGGGTTTTGGTTGTCTATTTTTTGGATGAGTTGGGTGCATAAGGTTATGAGAAATTCGTCAGCGCGGTTTTTGCCCTCAACTTCCGCAGTGTAATAAACTGTTTGGGGGTTTTGGATGGTGTAGTTGGCAAGGATGGCACTTTTACCGCTACCGGGGGAACCGATGAGAGTGAAGTAACCGTGGTTGTGGTTTTGGAGGAAGTTGTTGATGGTGGTGGAGATGAGGGAGCGATCGACATAATTTTCGGTTTTTTGTCGAATGTATTGTTGAAATATTGTTGGGTAGGGGGTGCTTTGAGTTAGAAGTTGAGGTTGGTTGTTTATAATAGTCATTGCGAGCGGAACGGAGTGTAGAGAAGCAATCTCAGGAGTTTGGGATGACCTACTTAAGTTATGCCTCCATTCCTTCAAGGCGGAGAAAATGTATATTTCCTGCTTCTTCCCCTGCCACGATTGTCACATCATCCGGTGCAACTGCACAGCAATTTATTTCACTTTCTCCAGTAAATTTAGCAATTACTGTTCCAGTTTTAAATTCCCAAACCTGGATAGTTTTATCTGAGGATGCAGAAATAACAAGCTTACCGTCGGATGTAACTTTTACTGAATTTATTGAGTCAGTGTGACCTGTAAATGTAAAAATTTCTTTTCTGTTTTCAAGGTTCCAAATTTTGATAGTTTTATCGCGGGAGCCAGAAATTAAGTGTTTTCCATCTGGTGTTACTGATATAGTATTTATAGAATCTCCATGACCTTTGAGAGTGAAAAGTTCCTTTCTAGTTTCTAGATTCCAGATTTTAATAGTTTTACCTTTGGAGCCAGAAATTAAGTATTTACCGTCTGGAGTGATAGCTAGAGCAGTTACTTGTTGCCAATGACCTTTGAAAACAAAAAGTAACTTTTTATTTTGCAAATTCCAAATGTTAATAGTACCTTTAGTTGAACCAGAAATTAAATATTTTTTATTTGGAGTGATTAATATTGTTGTTATAGATTCATAAAAAAATAGAACAATTAGAAGTAGTATTATGTACATGGAACATATCCCAAATAAAGAAATCTTTTGAGACACAAATAAAAATGACACACTAACAATAAATATTAAAATACATAAAACGTATAAAACAACATGAATAAATTGTAGAGGAGTTCGTAAATCAGAAATACGGTTTTTCTCTTTTAAACTCCATACTGTAAGAAAATAAGGACTCCACATCATATTTATATTACTTATAAAAATTAACTCGTGATTATCTGTTGTAGCAGCTAGACCAATAATTTGCTTTTCACCTAATTCGCTTAAGCCTAGTAGTAAATATGAATATGTATCTGAATATTTAGTAGATTTGGCGATATTTTTAGATTTAATTTTGGTATTACCTCCTTCTAAAAAAAGTTTTTGAAAGATAAATACACAGGGACTTACCATAAAAAGAGCAAAAAGTCTTGGAACACTCAAACCAAAAAAATCTGCAACTAATACAATCAATTCTGGAAGTAATTTAAATAATAAAATAAATGATGCAAAAAATAATAAAATTCCCAGAATAAAAAACAATAAAATAAAAATTACCCATGCCCAAAAAAGCTCTATTGTAGATATAAATTTGTGTATCATATGCCTATTTTTATCAATATTAAATTTATTAATCTGCTCAATGGATGCTAAATTATAAGCCATAATAATATTATTTTTTAAACCAAACAATACTTGTTTTCCATCAGGGGTGATAGTTACATCATTGACAGATATATTATTAGTAGCATGAATATTCTTTTCTACTGAGTCTAAATTCCAGACTTTAAGTGTTTTGTCTTTTGAAGCAGAAATTAATTTTTTAGAATCCGGGGTCGTTATCACCGCATATATTGAGTCATTATGACCAGTGAAAGTTAAAATTTCCTTGCTAGATTTTGTTTCCCACACTTTAAGAGTTTTGTCCCATGAAGCGGAAATAAATCTTGTTCCATCAGGTGTCAAAGCAAGATCGACTATTGAATTAGTATAATTGTTAGGCTCATAGAACGATTCTTTTGTATAGATATGCTGATTTGTTTTTGCATTCCAAAGAATCAAGTTGTTATGAGTGTCAACAGCAATCCCTAGACTACCATCAAAAGTAGCTGCTATCTTACATACATCTGGTTTAGGATGCTTTGAATAACGGATAGAGTTATAGCAATCAAGTTGCGAAAGGAACTTACCATTTTTTAAACTCCAAAACTTGATAATTCCACTATCCCCTCCAGAAATTACCTCATATCTGGTGATAGCAATAGTTCTTACTAAGTTTTTATGACCTTTTAAAGTTAACTCTTCTTTCCCAGTTTCCAAATCCCAGACCTTGATGGAATTAATATTAGCAACTGATGCTGAAACTACTTTCTTACCATCTACAGTAATCGCTACAGCAACTATGGGTAAACTATGACCATTAAATGTCAATATTTCTGTACCTGTTTCTAAATTCCAGACTCTAATAGTATTATCATAAGCACCAGAAACTACTTTTTTACCATCTGGAGTAACAGCTACTGCATTTACCGGAGCAGTATGACCTGTAAATGTCTTAACTTCTGTCGCTGTATTCAAATCCCATTTTTTAACGGTATGATCCGATGAACCGGAAACTACAAATTTTCCGTCTGGTGTGACAGCAACTGCATTTACCGAGTCAAGATGACCACTGAGGGTAGATATTAAGTTTCCATCAGGAGGATTTAAACTAGGAGTCAAACTCAGCAAACGAGTATCTTTAGCTTCTGAAATTTGCTGCAACAAATTTTTAATTTCTGGCGCATCAAAATATAGTAAGCGTGCTAATAGTTGTCCAGCTAATTCATTTGCATCTTTCACCAAAATATGCGCTGACAGTCGCAACGCTCCTTGAATTAATTTCAAAGTTTTAACTTTCTCGTTGTCACCCTCAATCAGATCGTAATCTTCAATTAACGCCTGCACACCAAAGTTAGGATGCTTAGTTTTTTCTAATAGAAAGTCAAAATTACTCATGTATTTGTAATACTTTTCTAAGTCTGACTCTATTAGACTCTGTATATTACCCAGATAAAAAACTTGATCCTCGGGAGTTTGTAATTTAAAAAATTCAGAAAATTTGCCCACGATGCTACCTAAAGCCTTATATAGAATCCTTTTGAACAATTGTCATTGCGACGATAGGAAGCAATCTCAAGGGTGTCGCGAGATTGCTTCCTTCCACTCCGTTCCAGTCGCAATGACTTGGGTATAGTAATTATCCGGATTTGATATTAAATATCTGGATATGAACTAGCTATCCGTGCATTCACTTCCTCAAACAACTTGCGAGTTCCTTTCAATTCTCTTTTACTTTTCAGAAAATCAAGAAAACTAGCATGATAGATGCTGTAGCAGGTGTTTCCATTACTTTCCTGCTTACTCAAAAATTCAACCCATTCTTTGAGAAAAGTTTCCACATCATATTCATCCTGTTCAGCAATATTGGCGATCCTCTCCAGAGAAACAACAGTGCGACTTTCCACCAAAATAAACAAAACAATAACCTTATTTTCCAGAGGTTTATCCTCCATTCCCATCCGCACCCAATGTTGTTGATAATAATCTTGCAAACCATCAGGCAACTCCCTCAAACTCAAATCTGAATAAAAACCCTTAGCAATATCCGGTAACACATAACGCAGATACATGAAATTATTTTCACTCTTGTCTGCAACCTGCTCAATAAAATCTTCCTTTTTAATATCCCGCTCTTGCACCCAATTTTGCAACTTAACCCCATAGTCTGGGTCTTCATTCAACATAAAACCGATATATTCTTTCACATCATCCCGACTCAAACCCTGATATTCACTCGCCCTCAAATCTAATTCTGTCATTCCCACCCCAGGAGAAACACTCAAACGTTTGTTCTCACGTTCATAAGGTCGCCTAGTCAAGAAAAAATAAACCCCATCCGGGAGCGTCGTGGGAAAATTGAGAATATTACCGCCTCCAGTTTGCTCCACCTCATCCAAAGCATCAACAACAATCACCAACTTTTCCCCCCCAAGATTTTCACTAACCTTTTGCAGCAAAGCAGACAAACCATCGCGATCGCCATTTTGCAACTCGTAGCGTTTCCTCAATTGTTTGCGGATACTCTTGAGAAAAAAGTCTGGTTTATTACGACCATCAGCACGAACATTAAAATGACAAGGAAGCTTATGGTCATAAACATATTTAGCAGCAATAGCAGTTTTCCCCATCCCCGCATCCCCAACCACAGTAAAATAGCCATTAGAATTTTGATTGATAAAATTCCCAAATTCCTCAAACACAAATTCCCGACCACAAAAAGCCTTAATTTTTTCCATAATTAAAGACTTAAACTCTGCCGGATATTCATCAAAATTCCAATCTGGATATTCGTCTAAATTCAATTCTGGATAAAGCTTAAATTTTGAAGATTTAGTCCGCTTCGCCACACGAATAAAAGCTTGACCAAACTCTTCTAATTCCGACCGAATATCAATCCTTGATTCTTTTATTTCATTCCCCAAAGTATTCCAGTCCTTAAGTTCCCAGTTCAGAAATTTATCAACTTCATTCAAGAAACTAATAGGAGAATTAGCAGAATAGGCACTCCAAAAAGCATTTTTTATTTCCTTTTCCCGCAAAAGTTTAAGAATTGGCTCATCCTTACCCACGCCATATTCTATCAAAGCATAAACATAAACCCCATCAACATTATCGGGAGGTTGTGTAGGGTCAAGTTTTAAATCCTTGAAAATTTTGACAACAATTTCTTGTCGTAGAGCTAAATTTACTGCTTGAGGAACAGCAGATTTACTAACATTAATAATCGTTTTAAAAACATTATTATCTAACATAAATTATACCTCAAGAAAAATTTTTCCTCTAGTTCGCCAAGAATTTTAATCCTTGTCTAATAGCTTAAATAATCTAAAGATGACTAAATTATCTATATCGTCTTTTTGTATTATGGTTAATTAATCAACCTGATATAAATCCCATTTGTGTTTGGGTATAGTGGTTTTCAGGTAGGTGGAATAGAACTCACATAAGAATAGTTAAGTATTTTCTGATCAACTTCTAATTTCTGGCTCCTAACTCCTTTATTTGCGGGCAAGATGCCCGCACTACAACGGTTTTATGATTCTCCTGACTCCTGACTCCTGACTCCTGACTCCCGACTCCTTTCTTCGCGGGCAAGATGCCCACACTACAAACTACTTTCCTCGCGGGCAAGATGACCCCACTACACAGGTTTTATCATTCTGCTCAATTCTAAATTCTAAATTCTAAATTCTAAATTCTAAATTCTTATTTGATCATTCTGCTCAATTCTAAATTCTAAATTCTAAATTCTAAATTCTAAATTCTTATTTGATCATTCTGCTCAATTCTAAATTCTAAATTCTAAATTCTAAATTATTAACTACAAAACCCCCTTAGAACTAGGAATTTCCCCAACTCGCCTGGGGTCAATTTCCGTTGCCATCCGTAGAGAACGAGCAAAAGCTTTAAACCCTGCCTCAATAATATGATGAGAATTAATTCCCGCCAACTGGCGAATATGCAAAGTCATCAAACTATTATTAGCCACAGCCACAAAAAATTCCCGCACCAACTGAGTATCATAAGTACCAACCCGTTGAGTAGGCATTTCCAAACCATAACTCAAATGTGGACGACCAGAAAAATCCAAGGCCACCTGAACCAATGCCTCATCCAAAGGAGCCAGAAAATGACCAAAACGGACAATACCCTTGCGATCGCCTAAAGCCTGTTTTAAAGCCTGGCCCAAAGTAATCCCCACATCCTCATTAGTATGATGGTCATCAATTTCAATATCCCCCACCGCATGGACATCCAAATCAATCAATCCATGAGAAGAAATTTGATGCAACATATGGTCCAAAAAAGGAATCCCAGTATTAGCCTTACAATTGCCCACACCATCAAGATTAAGACTAACAGTCACATCAGTTTCTCCAGTAGTCCGTTTTACCGAAGCCACTCTAGCAGGTAAATCGAGTTTTTCTGTAATAGTAGATTGAGAAGAGCGATCGCTTATCTGCATAATAAAAATATAAATATAAATTTTGAATTTTAATTTTTTACAGGTTTAGGTTGAGAATGATGAAAAATATCGGTGATGGTACATTGTAATGGTCATGCATTGTCATTATTTTTGTCACGAGAACAGTGGGAGCATCTTGCTCCCGTGCCAGATATTCCTTTTTCCTAACCATTACACAAACTTACAGCCAATTACATCAGGCGTGATGTGCGTCCATAGCGGGCAAGATGCCCGCACTACAAACATTCCCTCGTTAATATCTGTACTTCATATACTTCCAATCTCCTGTAAGTCATTTCTAAATTCTGAATTCTGAATTCTAAATTCTAAATTCTAAATTCTAAATTCTAAATTCTAAATTCTGATTACATTCCCATAATTGCATAACCAGCATCCACATAGATAACCTGACCAGTAATGCCACTCGCCAGATCGCTACACAGAAAAGCAGCAGTATTACCAACTTCAATTTGAGTCACAGTCCGATGCAATGGAGCTATTTGTTCCACATGATGAATCATATCCTTAATACCACCCACTGCCGAAGAAGCCAAGGTTTTAATTGGACCAGCAGAGATAGCATTTACCCGAATATTTTTCTGGCCAAGTTCCGCAGCCAAATAACGAACATTCATCTCCAAAGCAGACTTAGCAATGCCCATCACGTTATAATTAGGAACTACCCGCACACCCCCTAAATAAGTCAGAGTGACAATACTTCCTCCCTCGGTCATCAGTTCCTTCGCCTGAGAACTCAAATCAATCAGAGAATAAGAACTAATTTCCAAAGCACGAGTAAAACCTTCACGAGTAGTATTACTAAAATCCCCAGACAATTCATCCTTACCAGCAAAGGCCAAACAATGAATCAAAATATCCAACTTACCCCACTTTTCCCCTGCTTGGGCAAAAGTAGCCTTCACCTGTTCGTCGTCCTGAACATTACAAGGTAAATATAAAGAAGGACTCAAAGGTTCTACCAATTCCCAAACCTTCTTTTCAAATCTACCCTTATCGTCCGGTAAAAAAGTGACACCCAAATTTGCCCCAGCTTTGTGGAGTTGTTGAGCAATTCCCCACGCAATAGAACGATTATTCGCAATACCTGTTACCAGAGCATTTTTTCCTGTTAAATCTAACATAATACCTTGATTTATTGAGAAACTATAGTAAAATTTTCAATCAAATAAAAAGTCTAAAATTTAATTTCATACTTAGACGCTATAATACATAGCATCTTTGACATCAGGCAAATTTATAGATAATATTAGCACCTATGGCCATAATGAGAAATTGAATTTCTCGGTTTCACTGCCCTAATATATATGAATATAAAAGTCAAGTAAGTATTAAATATATATATAGCAATATGTTGAAAATTAATAGTATATTTCAGGAACTGAGCTATTAAGGTTAAGAGACGTTTAGTTAGTTATTAGAGAGTAAGGAAATTGGTCGTGACGCATGATAGACCGCTAGCAGCAGTGTTCCGTAATATATCTGGTGGGTCATATCCGCCAGTTGTAGAAACTTTTGAACGGGGCAAGACAATATTTTTTCCAGGAGACCCTGCAGAGCGCGTCTACGTTCTCATTAAAGGCGCAGTGAAGCTATCGAGGGTGTATGAAGCAGGAGATGAAATTACAGTGGCCTTACTCAGGGAAAATAGTGTATTTGGAGTATTGTCTCTAATTACAGGCCATAAGTCTGACCGTTTCTACCATGCAGTGGCTTTTACCCCTGTAGAATTAATATCTGTGCCAATTGACCAGGTGGAGAAAGCTCTCAGAGAAGATCCAGATTTGTCAGTTGTTTTATTACGTGGACTTTCATCTCGAATCTTACAGACAGAGATGATGATTGAAACTTTGGCACACCGGGATATGGGGTCTAGACTGGTTAGCTTTTTGTTAATCCTTTGTCGAGATTTTGGAGTTCCTAGCAAAGATGGGATTACTATAGACCTTAAATTGTCTCACCAAGCAATTGCAGAAGCAATTGGGTCAACAAGGGTGACAGTTACTCGTCTGCTTGGAGACCTTCGGCAAGATGGAATGATATCTATTCACAAAAAGAAAATTACAGTACATAACCCAGTGGCTTTAAGTCAACAATTTACCTGATTTACAGACACAAATATCTTTGACTTCTCACCCGACTGAAGTACGGGTGATTCCAAGGAGTTGTTCAAAATCGTTTTAAAAACACGATTCGTCACACCTACTAGCTGTCACTGGACTTAATCTTCCCAGTGGTAGCAGTCAAAAACCACCTACAGACTCAGATATGCTGACAAAAATGCCACACACATTGCCTTTACTTTTTTAGTTTGATTTTCAGAGTGGTTTTACTCAAGTCAGAGCCATAAATCCCTATCTCTGCTGCCTACTTGCCTGTGCCAAGCGTCTTGATAGAACAGTGCTACTAGTTTCTTACTGGCGGGAGTTTCACCCCGACAAGCATTGAGTCTATGGGACAAACCTTGTTCCTACTCGTATTCATTAGTATTATTCCACATTTTGGGATACTTGGGAAATAATACCCAAAACTTGTTTTCATCCAAGGGCTAAAGCCACTTGGCTTTCAACTGCACGTTTTTTTTGTAAAAATCAAGATGAAATAATTGCTAAGGGTACACTCAAAAAATTTTATAATGGCAATCTGAGGATAAAATAATATTATCTCTGAAAATATTAATTAAGTAAAGAGATTGCCTTATAGAAACCAGAGAATTTTATATTTAATAGCTAGTCAAATAAATAATTACTGTCTATAATTTTTAATATTAGGCATATAGTCTGAGACAATAAACTGAAGGCAACCTCAAAATTAAATTACTACCAGCAGCCATTAATGACCGCCGGTGTTATCCTAGTATTAGTAATTCTGGTGTTAGGCGGTGTAATCGCTACTATTAGCGATCGCCTGGGTACAAAGGTAGGTAAAGCAAGACTACGACTTTTTAATCTTAGGCCGCGGGATACTGCCGCATTGGTTACTATGGTCACTGGCAGTATTCTTTCAGCTTTAACTTTAGCTATCCTATTTGCAACTAGCAAACCATTAAGAAAGGGTGTTTTCAGAATAGATGAAATCCAAACCAAACTTAATGAAACTCGCAAGGAAGTGACAAAAGCGGAACTTGAAACCACCCGAATCAAAAATGAATTACAAAAAGTAAGAACTGATTTAGAATTAGCTCTAACTAAGTTGAATCAAGTTAATCAGTCTTTGGATAAAGCTTTAGTCCAAAAAGCAGAAACAGAATTCCAACTACAAATAACCAAAGAGCAATTAAATCAAGTTCAAGTAGTAAAAACCCGTACTCAAGAAGAACTAAAGCAAGTTCAAAAAGCAAAAGCTAGAACTGAAGCTGAACTTAATTTAACTCAAAACCAATTGAATAGTATATTACAACAAAAAGAAACCCTGAGACAAGAAATTGAACAATTACAAATAGAGCGTCAAAAAATATTAAAAGATTAATAATATCATTTTATAGCAGAAGGAAGAAGAAAGAAGGAAGAAGGAAGAAGGAAAAGTATTACTTTGTCTGAGTTTTAAATTTTTGAACTGTCCTTACCTTTCCTTCGACTGCTATACCTTACCTTTTATCTACTGCCTAAAATTACATTTTTTTTACCGAATTAATTAGGGCTTGCTGATTAATACTAAAAGCATTGACAGATAAAGGCTTTAGCCTTTTTAGGACCTTGAAAAAGTGCCTGGTTTTCAGCTCTTCATGCTCCTTTTTGAGCGTATTTTAGGTGCATAGTTGGGCAGAAAAATCAAGGGGCAATTCTTACTCCTACCTACTCGCTCATTCCCATTTCTCCTGTCTCCTGTCTCCTACCCCTACTAAAGACTTTTTCAGCAACCCCTAATTAATAATTAAGGTTTAAAGCATTTTTTTTATAGAATAAATAATATTAAATCCGGTTACCATAACACCCTTATTTTAGTAGACAAAATTTTTTATATAATATGGAATTGGGTTAACTACGATAAAGGGGTTGTTTTCAATAATGGATAATTGATAATTACCTCTCCCTAAAAGGAAGAGGATTGAATAAAAGGAAAATTAATTCATTGTTTCTCCTTTAAAAGAGAGGATTTTTACCTTAATTATTCGGTAATCAGATTTAGTATAAAAAAACTGTTAGCCAATCCGATAATTTTCAGTATAAGTAATTATTAACTGTTAATTATTAACTGCTTAATTTATGCAACTGAGAAAAGTTACAACAAAAAGTAAAATCTCAATAAAAAAGATTAATCTAGTCAGCAAATAAAGATATCCAAACATGATTTTAGGATTTGACCCAGGTAGCCAAAAGTGTGGTATTGCACTTATGGATAGAAAAAAACAACTACACTACCACCAAGTTATAGAATCTCTAGAAGTTGTCACAACAATCAAAAACTTAAATCAAAAATTTGACATTGATTTAATTGTGATTGGCGACCAAACCCACTCAAAAACTTGGAAACAAACCCTCACAAAAATCATTTCAAAAACAGTACCAATCATCAAAATAGATGAACGTTATTCTAGCTTAGAAGCTCGCGATCGCTATTGGCAAATGTATCCTCCTCAAGGTATTTTTCGTCTAATTCCTCTAGGAATGAGAATTCCACCTAAACCAGTAGATGATATTGTCGCGATAATTTTGATAGAAAGATACTTAAAAAATGACTCACTGTATAATTTATAGTGAATTTTATCCTATTCATACAATTAACCTATTTCTTAAATTAAGAAAGCTATAATAAAATATTAAGTAAATATTTAATAACTTACATTAAAGGTCAGAAAATATAGAGCCATGAAAGAACAAGAACTGATCCAGCGATATGAACAAGGAGAAAGAAACTTTAGTGGCCTGAATTTAGCTGGAGCTGACTTAAGAGGAGCAATTCTAATAGGCGTTAATCTCTCCAAAGCTAATTTAACAGGAGCAAATCTAAGTAGAGCATTCCTCACGAAAACTCAACTCAATCAGGCATTATTACATAGAGCTAACCTGAGCTTTGCCAAAATGGCTGAAACTAAAATGGCCGATGCTAACCTGATCAAAGCTAATCTCAGTGGAGCTTTTTTAATAAAATCAAAACTTCCTAGAGCTAATCTGACAGGAGCTAATTTAACAGGAGCTAATCTGACAGGAGCTAATTTATGGAGTGCCAACCTATGTAGTGCTACTTTAGAATCCACTAATCTACGAGAATCTAATCTCACGGGTGTTAACCTTAATTGGGCTAATTTGTACGACGCAAAATTAATGGCCGCTAAACTATTTGCAGCTCAACTGACAGGAGTTAATTTTAGAAAAGCTTACCTGAATGGAATAGATTTGAGTGGAGCAGACTTGAATGGAGTTAACTTTAGTGAAGCTAAGTTAAATGGGGCAAACTTAGAAGGAGCAAATTTAATAACAGCTAACTTCAGCAATGCTCTAATGCGTAGTATTAAATTAAATAGTGCAGATTTAACAAAAGCAAATTTAACACAAGCTTATTTAGTCAGAGCAAATTTGAATTGGAGTAAACTTTATGACGCTAATTTCAGTGAAGCTAATTTGGATGAAGCAACATTTATCGGAGCAAATCTAGAAAAAGTAAAGTTTGTAAATACAACATTACCAGAATCAACAAGGTTATATTTTAGTTTTGCCACTGCCAGATAATTCAGTTTTTTATTAATCTCAATTTTTCTTGATTTGAAAGATTAACTGACAAGATAGATATACAGGTTAATATAGTTAAAGATATAGTTAGGGTTTGCGCTCAAAAGTCTTTTTGCTCTTTGTAGGAGACAGGAGACAGGAGACAGGAGACAGGAGTTAGGAGGAATGGGAATTATAGAGGAGGTAGTCAGAAGAATCGTCCCAAGATTGTTATGCCATAATCATTCCGAAATACTTGCTTTTTGAGCTTGAGCGACCGAAAAGCTTGCACTTTATTAAAGGCAAAAAAAAAGCTGAAACCAGTATCAGTCAATGCTTTGATATTTAATCAGCAAACCCTAGTTATAACTACAAGCAATTACGGCGTTGTTTTAGTAAATTTATTTATCTAGATAAAGCTAAGTAAATTGCCAAATCTTTAATAGAGGTAAAAGTGCCTTGCTTCAACAATTAATAATTAATAATTAATAATTAACAATTACCTATCCTTGAAAAGAAGAGGATTTACTAATAATGAAAATTTTTTTTTGTTTCTCCTTTAAAGGAGAGGCTTTAAACCTTAATTATTTGGTAAATATACAGCGTATTTCATATTAGTAAGGTACACCAGTCGCGGGCAAGATGCCCGCACTACAAACATTTTACCTGTAATCTGCTGTATTTCCAGTTCGTTCAATTTCTAATTTAAAATGAGAGGTATATTCAGAAAGATTTCTATAATATCATCTCCGGATAATTAGTTATAAAAAAACTTTCTCCTTCAACTCCAGTTCTTCCTCTTCCTTCTTTTTTCTTCCCTCCTGACTCGGTCGTTCCCCTCCACCGGAGGGGTTAGGGGTGGGTTGACTCCTGAGGACTCCGTAGTTATTTATTTATAACTATTCAACCGGAAATAATATAACTTATTGATTAAGGCAGATTTAGAGAAGTTTGAAATTCTAGAGTCAAAATTGAAAGAATTACATTTTGATGAAATAGTTCATAAAAATATAGTCAAATATGACATATACTTATTTTGCAGGTGTTATTCTGACGCTAGTGAACTACAAAACCCTCTATCCCATAGTCAAATGCATTTGGGACTGCTTTTTTCATAATATTTAGAGAACCGTTCACGTAACTCATTAATTAATCCAATGCTTGCGGTACAATTGCATTCCTCTTTTGATTCTTTTTCCAGAGAAAGTGACTTGATTATTCTGACCTTTCTTGTAAAGATGATTATTTAGTCTGGAACTAAGCGTGCCAATTTCATTATACTATTAAACAGATGGCCTTTGAGTTATTAAATTTTGTCAAATATTTAGTAGTTCTTTTGCACAAATCAACGAAGATATTTGACATGATTTGACTATATATGACTATATTTACGTATAACTTTTATTATACCAGAAATAATTGCTTTACCAATCGGATCTGGTTATGGTCTTTACCGAAAAATCGAGGTGCTGATAACTGATAACTGATAACTGAAATGACATACAGCTGATGACTCAAAAGATGAACAGATAAACAGTTGATTTGAGTTAATTGAACAATATTCCTACTTATTTTCCCAGACTTGATATTACGATCAGAACAATTATCCTCTCATAATTATTCAAACAAATATAATATTTATATATTTTTGATTTTTAATTTTAAAAAAAATCGACAAAAATCGTAATCCGCTGAAAAATCAGAAAATAATGATATAGTTATTCTATAAGGGTAACTACGCCTATACACTTGACTTTTTATTCAATATTGATACACCCACTAGGTCAACCCAAACCAAAAGTTTTAAGCATGACAATAGATTCTACGGATTTTAGAGTCACTTAACTGTACTACCTAAGTATTAGTAGGTAGACAAAAAGTATATATAAAGATGAATCAAAACCGCATCCAAGCCTATATAAATCTAATTCAACAACTGTTAAATAGCCCCACAGAAAGAAAGGATAAAATCCTAGCAACTAACCAAAAATTACTAGATAAAGGATTACTGCAAACAATAATAATGATGGCACAGACATCAGCAGAAAAAGGGAACCAGGAAACTCAAGAACTATTACTCACCTTTGCAGTAGAACTCTCAGAAAAATTAGACATTTCAATTACAGAAAACACCTCAGCAACAGCAACCCCTTTAGAATATTTAGAATTCTTAACCCAGGTATTACAAGCAACCCACGAAAGCAAAAACAATCCTCAAATTATTCACCCTATTTTGCAAGAAAACCTCAACAAACTAGACCAAGGTTTAGTAGAAACCTTACAAACTTGGGCAACCTCAACCTTAGTAGAAACTAAACCAGAAGAAGCTCATAGTATTGCTGCAGATATAGTTAACTTCAGTAACCAGATACAAGAATTTACTCTTGGGGATAAAGCAAATAATTTAGAAATAGCAATTACGGGATATAAAACAGCATTAACCGTATACAATAATGCTTCTAAAACTCATAACTGGGTAAGCATTATCAACAATCTTGGCACTGCTTATCTCAACAGAATTTATGGAGATAAATCTGTAAATATTGAGCAAGCAATAGAAATTTATCAACCAGCATTAAAAGTAATAGATAGAAAAGATAGTCCCCAAGATTGGGCAATAATTCAAAGTAACTTAGGCAATGCTTATAGTCATAGAATTGAAGGAGATAAAGCCAGAAATATTGAACAATCAATAATCGCTTATCAAAAAGCATTGGAAATTATTACCAAAGAAAATTCTCCCCAACAATGGGCAACTATTCAAAATAATTTAGCTAATACCTACTTAACAAGAATTACTGGAAAAATCGGCGAGAATATTGAATTAGCAATAGATGCTTACCAAAAAGCATTACAAATTATCGATCGGGAAGAAAATTCTCTAGACTGGGCAGTAACTCAAAGCAATCTTGGTAATGCTTATCTAAATAGAATGACAGACAATGTAGAGGAAAATATTGAGCAAGCAATTGCAACTTATCAGCAAGCATTAAAAATTATTAATAGGGAAAATCAACCTTACCAGTGGGCAAATATTCAAAAAAATCTGGGCATTGCTTACTTAAATAGATTCACAGGAAAAAAAAGCAAAAATATTGAATTAGCTATTACCGCTTATCAACAAGCATTAACAGAAATTACTCCCATCGATCATCTATTAGATTGGGTAATAATTTCCATAAATCTTGGCACTGCTTACCTCCACCGAGACACCGCAGAAATAGTCGAAAATATTGAATTATCAATTGCAGTTTATCAACAAGTGTTGCAAGTTATTAATCCAGAAAAATTTGCTTTATGGTGGGGAATTATTCAAAAAAATCTTGGCGATGCTTATAGTTATAAAGTCAGAGAAAATATAGAAGATATAGAAAATATTACTGATTTTTATCAAAATATTGAATTAGCTATTACAGCTTATCAACAAGCATTAAATATTTTTACTGTAGAAAGTTTTCCACTTGAATGTCTAGAAATTTATCGTAGATTAGGCGATTTAGGATTTCAAAAGGAAAATTGGCAACTTGCTATTGAAAGTTATCAAGTAGCAATTAAGTTGCTAGAAATAACTCAAAGTTTGGCAAATACCGAAATATCTTATAAAGAGATGTTAGCCGAATCCATTTATATGTATGGCAACATAGTAGAATGTTATGTCAAAATTGAGGAATATGAACAAGCATTAGAATATGTAGAAGCTTCTCGTTCTCGTCGTTTAGTAGAGTTAATGATGATAAACGATATTTATAAAAATGAGGAAAAACCAGCAGAAGTAGAAGAATATTATGATCTACAACAACAAATTAATCATCTCAATTTTGATACTACTAGAATTAATAAACCAATTACAGTGGGAAGTAACTTTAGCATCAAAGAAATTAAAGCAGAGAATCAAGAAAAGATTTCTTTTTTGAAAGAGAAACAGCAAAGAATTTGGCAAAAAATTTGGAATAACGATCGCGTACTAGCGGAACAGTTACAAGTTACATATCTGAGTTTTTCAGATATTCAGCAGTTAGTAAAGGATGGAAAAACTGCCATTATAGATTTTTATTCAACTAGAAATAATACCTATATATTCCTTCTGACTCAGCAGCAACTTACTGTTCATATTTGTCAAGGAGAGGGAATTGATAAATTACAAACTTGGATACATGATAATTGGTTGAAATTCCATGCAGAAAATAGTAGTGAATGGCAGAATCAAATGGAGGCTTTTCTTTCAGAATTATCAGAAAAATTAGAATTAAATCAACCGATAGAACAACTGAATGAGATAAAAGAATTAATTATTATTCCCCATTTATATCTACATCAAATACCTTACGCTGCTTTACCAGTTACTAGAGAAAAAGAAACAAAGTATTTGTGTGATTATTTCCGTTTAATAATTTTACCTAGTTGTCAAATTCTTAATTATTGCTCAGAGCGAACTCTAATTAATAATCCCCGCAAAATAGGAATTGTGGAAACTCCTATAACAAATAAGTTTTATACAAGATATGAATGTGAAACTCTAGCAAATATGTACTTAATTTCTCCCCAAAAACGTCTGCAATATAGTCAGGCAAAAATTAATAATTACCACAATTTTATTCAACAAGTACAAGTGCTGCATTCCAGTCACATTTCTCAACTAAATATTGTCAATCCCTTAGCATCAAAACTAAAATTATTTGATGGAGATATAGTTCTTAGCAAAGTTTTTACCTGGCGTTTACCAGAATTATTTGATGTATTTCTTTCCAGTTGCGAAATTAATCTCAATCAAACTAAAATTTCTGACGATATTCTCACATTTGCTAGTGCTTTTATTAGTGCAGGTGCCCGTCATGTAATTAGTTCATTATGGTTAGTAGAAGATTTAGCTACAGCATTATTTTGCATTTTCTACTATCAACATCGCCAAAAATATAGCTGTTCGGAAGCATTGAAAAAAGCACAAAATCAACTTCGTTATTTAACAGGAACTCAGCTTAGTAGTTATAAAAAGCAGCTAGAAAGATATCTAGAACAATACATGAAACACGAAAATTCAGAAAAAATACAACAAAAGAAAGAACTCTTATCATGGTTTTGTCAACAGAGTCTTCCATTTACTCATCCTTACTACTGGGCAGGTTTTATTTCTCAAGGTATTTCAACAATTAATAATTAATAATTAATAATTAATAATTAATAATTAATAATTACCCATCCTTGAAAAGAAGAGGATTGACTAATCATGAAAATTTTTTCTCTCTTGGTCGATTGAATATGGCGAGGAGACCTCGCCATCCCTCGACCGCTTGTTTCTCCTTTAAAGGAGAGGCTTTAAACCTTAATTATTCGGTAAAAATATCTCTACTTATATCATTATCAGCAGTTGTCAATTTATCTTTTCTGTAGCGGGTTTAATACCCCATCTTACCTGATACTAATGTGAAAAAAGAATGCTATGCTTAAGTGATACTTCAACTATTAAGTAATTAACCCAGGCTGAATAACTTTACTTTTTTGATAATTAGCACGCCAGTTATTGTTAATTATTCTTATTTTTACTACTTCCCTACTCCCCCTCTCCCCCACTCCCCTGCTCAAGAAAATAATTAGGGCTTGCTGATTAACTATCAAAGTATTCACATATAAAAGTTTCAGCCCTATTAGGTTGAAAAAAAGTACTATGTTTTCGGCTAAGAAGGCTCAAAAAGCTAGTATTTTGGGATGATTATGACAGAAAAATTGAAGGGCAATTCTTACCGAAAAATTAAGGTATAAAGCCTCTCCATTCATGGAGAAAAAAGCGGTCGAGGGATGGCGAGGTCTCCTCGCCATATCCAATCGACCAAGAGAAGAAAAAAATTCCTTTTAACTCAATCCTCTTCTTTTCAAGGAGAGGTAATTCTAAATTCTTAATTCTTAATTCTTAATTCTTGAATTCTACCTCCTCGCTCATTCCCATTCCTCCTGTCTCCTGTCTCCTGTCTCCTGTCTCCTAAGCCCTACTACTCATACTTTTTCAGCAAACCTTAATTAGGTTGTTATCCGCTGATAAAGAATAGCCTTACCTTGTCTTTTTCCAGAATCTTTCCATCCTCTTTGTTCCAGATCGCCTAATCTATTAAGAGTAGTTATATACGCAGGAGAACAACCTAAAACTTTCCCTAATTCCCGCGCAGTTTTTAATTCTTCAACATCATCATTCAACAAGCTTTTTGTCATTTCTTTTTGTTCGATAACTGTTGTCATTGATGATTGTTTATATTCATATTTATCCCTGAATACAAGGTTTTCTTTTTCTATACTGTGTAATTCCTTTTTTTTCTTAGGAGTTACTAAATATTCAGCATCATCTATTTCTTTAACTTCTTGAATCAATTTTTTTTCTATATATTTGTCTATGTAACTATCCAATTTATTTCCAATATACTTTCCTATTGCCACATTAATTTTAGTTTCCAAACTAAGCGACAAAATACCTCGTTCGCCATCTATTTCTTCTCCTAAATAAAGATTAATAAACAAATTTAAAACTTCAAAAGCTGTAGAATCATTCTCCTTACATTTTACTTGGAAGCGTTGCCATTTATCGCGAGCTAATTTAAAATCGATCCGAACTTTATCTTCTCTATCATTGCTATACATATTAACTAAATACCTAGATAAGGGACGAAATTCAAGCAGACATCGCGCTTGAAAGCCTAAAGCCGTTTATCTACCACTTATGGTATTGTCTATAATTATAGACAAAAAGTCAAATATTTTTGGCAATTCTATTAATTGATAAAAATTTAATTTATCTAGGTCAAATAATTGATAATTATCATCAATAATTTACTTAATCTGGAAGTTTCAGATTATAAATATGAATACAAGAGACTAATCAATATCTAGTAATTTTCTGTTTATTTTTTATAACAAATCATTGAGGATTTTTATCATTAAACTTATTCAAGAAACAAAATAATTGAAAAAAGTCAAAATTTAAACCTTATCTAATTTAAAAAGACACTTCCAGTTTCTTCAATTAACAAACTAGATTTATCCAAATTAAAATTATTAGTCTCAGTCATAGTTAACTTTAAAAGACCATTTTCAACAATAAACTGGGGTTGTATCAATAAAAAACCTCCCTTATCCCGATAAAAAGTAATATTGATAGGAACTTTTAATTTCCTTAAAATCACTTCAGACTTTCCTGACAACTGGCGTTGTGTAGTATCTCCAATTATCTCATAGGAAATTGTAGCAGCAGTATTATTTGCAAGTTTGATATTGACCAAACCATTTACAGGTTTAATAATTCCAATAGGCAATTGTCTTGCTCCAGGTAAAGGAGCTGTAGAGTCATGAATAATTAATTGTTTTGAGGGTTGACTCGGCTGATTTTGAACAGTATTTGATGGTGATACAGTCGAAGACGGTTTTTCTGGTGAAGGTTGTTTTGAGGGTTGACCAGGCTGAGTTTGAACAGTATTTGATGGTGATACAGTCGAAGACGGTTTTTCTGGTGAAGGTTGTTTTAAAGGTTGAGAATCAAAACGAGGCAATTGTGCTAGGCTAAGACTAGGTAAAGTTATACTTGATAGGAATATAATTATCAACCCATAAATTGGCTTTTTTAGTCTAGTATTTATGCTGAATAACTGATTCAAAAACTGCATAATTATTTGCCTAAATAATCTAAATATTTTGTTATTAGTTAAATACCTATTATTATATCAGGAAAATGTTAGAGTAAATCGTTTATGAAAAGTTACGATTGGATTGTAGTTGGTGGCGGAATAACAGGAGCAGCTCTCAGTTATGAATTGGCAAAAAAAGGTTTGACCGTACTCCTGTTGGAAAAATACCCTACTTTAAAAGGTGCAACTCGTTATAGTTATGCTATTTTACCCTACTGGTCTGGTACTACAGATTTGACCAATCAACTTTTTCAGGAAGCAAAAGAACATCATCATTATTTATCTGAAGAGTTGGAAGCAGATACCCAATTTCGAGAGTTAGATTTATTGCTAACCATCGCCACCGAATATGACCCAGAAAAAATAGCTACTAATTTCTCCCAGTGTAATATTGTACCTCGTCTAATGAGTGTCGAAGAAGCCTGTGAAATGGAACCCTTACTCAATAAAGAGGCGATCGCAGGAGCTTTAACTGTTCGTAACGGTCATGTTTCTCCAGAAGCTATAACTTTAGGATACTCTCAAGCATTTACCAGGTTAGGAGGTCAAATTGAAATTGCAGAGGTAACTGGGTTAGTCAAAACTGGCGATAATGCGACCCATCCGTACCACGAACGCATAACCGGAGTGTACACCAAAGGTCAAACTTATCACGCTGCTAATGTTGTTATTTGTGCAGGTGGAATTTCTCGTTACTTCCTAAAATCAGCAGGCATCCCCACCCGTGTTTACTTCACCCATGCCGAGATGTTAGAAATTCCTCCTGTGGAATTGCAACTAAATACTACCGTTTTAACAGCAGTACAAAAACGTTTAAATTGTGAAGCTGCTACAAGTACAGTTGAGTTTGAGCAAATGTGGGATGAACCTGGTCACGAGTTTGTGCCATTCAGCTTGGATGCTGGCGCAGTTCAATTTAACAACGGTAGCATCAGAATAGGTCAAATTTCCCGCGTACTCACTGACCCCCACGCTAAAGTCGATCCTGCTCAAAGTGAAGTTGCTATGCGAGCAGAGATCGGAAAAGTTTTACCTGCATTAGAAAATTTACCTGCAACCTGGTATCACTGCTTAGTAGCATACAGTGCTGACGACTTACCCCTCATCGGAGCTATTCCTAATCTAGAAGGGATACATATTTTTTCTGGGTTCAGTAGTCCGTTTGCATTTGTACCTCCCCTAGCTAAAAGATTCGCTAATTATATAGTCGGAGAAAATGATGAAATCATCAAGCAGTTATCTCCTCATCGCTTTATCTAACTAATTAGCGTTTGCGCTTCACTAGTCTTTTAGCAGGGGGAGGAGTCAGAAGTCAGGAGTCAGGATAAATGGGAATTTATACCAAATCTCAAAAGTCTTGCTACATCTCCTTGAGAGTAGGGAGTAGGGTGAAAAGAAATGAGATATCTTGGTTTAATGCCGATAATCCTTACAAACATGATTCAACCATTATTATTACTTAATAACTGAAGTACCATGGGAAGTATAGCATTATTTTTGGGAATTGGCATTAGAAGAGGTAGGAGTAACAATTGTAAGAATGATTTTTCTGCCATAGTCAGCTCAAAATACTAGCTTTTTGAGCGTTTTCAATTATTAATTATTAATTAGGGTTTGCGCTCAAAAGTCTTTTAGTACGGGTAGGAGAAAACCCACCCCTACTCCCAGGATGGGAAGGACTGAGATAGGAGGTAGGAGTAACAATTGTAAAAAAGATTTTTCTGCCCAACTATGCGCCCAAAATCCTAACTTTTTGGTAGCTCAAGCTGAAAAAGTTGCACTTTTTTTCAGTATAAAAAAGCTGAAGCTTTTATCTGTAAATGCTTTGAGAATTAATCAGCAAGCCCTAATTATTAATTATTAATTGTTGAACTACATTCCGTAATCCTTTTATAATACATTGTATTATGTAGTATATATAGACAAGCAATAGTAACTTAAAATCAAATATGCCATACGAAAAACTAAAACTTTCAACCCCAAAACCTGTATTATCTTGGGCAAATCATCCCCTAGAAAATCAAGAACATCAAATGGCCAAAAATGTAGCATCCCTGCCATTTGTTTTCAAGCACGTTGCCCTAATGCCAGACGTGCATTTAGGCAAAGGTGCATTAGTAGGTTCTGTAATTGCCACAAAAGAAGCAATTATTCCTGCTGCTGTGGGTGTAGATATTGGTTGCGGAATGTGCGCAATAAAAATGCCTTTTGTTGCCGACCAACTAGAAGGCAAACTCAAAAAAATCCGACAAGATATTGAAGCAGCTATTCCTGTAGGATTTTCTGACAACAAAGAAATCGAAAAATCTCTCACCAACTGGCAGCGCTGGAAAAACTTCAAAGAGTTACATCCAGGAGTCAAAAATCTAGAAAGTAAAGCTCTCAAACAAATGGGAACTCTTGGTGGAGGCAACCACTTCATTGAACTTTGTCTGGATACAGAAAACAATGTTTGGTGAATGCTACACTCAGGTTCTCGTCACATTGGAAATAAACTAGCTCAATGTCATATTAACACTGCCAAGGAATTAGCAAAACTGGCAGATACAAAATTACCAGATTTAGATTTAGCCTATTTTGTCACTGGAACACCAGAATTTGCAGCTTACTGGCGCGATCTACAATGGGCACAAAATTATGCTCGGTTTAATCAAGATGTAATGATGGCTCGTTTTAAGCGAATTGTTGAAAAGCATTTAGCAGGTGGTAAACCAACAAAACCACTATTAAATGTGAACTGTCATCACAATTATGCAGAAAAAGAAGTACATTTTGGCGAGGAAGTTTATTTGACATACTCCCCGGCGTAAACGCACGGGGATTCTCCTGAAACCAGGATTCTTGGTTCAATGAGTCCACTTAAACTAAACACCTTACGGCATCTAGTCCAGAGATGGTTCTCTCCCCAAGCGTTCGCTCTATTTCAAGAGCCTGTTCCCGTATGCCCTACGGTACAGTTTAAACCTTAAAAAAACTCTGGTTCTCTGATACTTGTTGCTTAGAGCTTTTCCATGCACAAGCATTCCTGTGCAAAACCTCCTAACTCTAGTTTTCAAGGTGCTAGTTTGCTACGATTAGTAGCTAGGTTTTTAGAGCGGTTGAATACCTTTGCCGCTTTTATAAGTATAACATAAAGTTGCCCTAAAAGGGCAAGGCTTTAAACCCAATTTTTCGGTAACTCGTAAAGGTGCTGTGCGAGCACAAGAAGAAGATTATGGAATTATACCTGGTTCAATGGGAGCAAAATCTTTCATTGTCAAAGGCAAAGGAAACCATGAAAGTTATTGTAGCTGTAGTCATGGCGCAGGCAGATTAATGTCTCGAACTAAAGCTAAAAAGAGTTTTTCTTTAGATGATTTAGTTAAGCAAACTGAAGGAGTAGAATGTCGGAAAGATGGTGGTGTGATTGATGAAATTCCTGGTGCTTATAAGTCTATTGAAGAAGTAATGAAGCAGCAAATTGACTTAGTAGAAGTTGTGGCAACTCTTAAACAAGTTGTTTGTGTAAAAGGGTGATTTTTCTATATTTGTTTGCTAATCTACTTTTTTGCTAATTTGGAAAAAACCAAAAAAGCCTGTTTCCGAAATATGAGAAACAGGCTTTAATCAAACATAATCTTGGCATCAAGCTATCTTCAAATGGGAAAACCCCCAAAGTATATTTAGTTTATTTGTACTGGAGTGTTGTTGTTATTTTGTTTGTTTGAGCAATTGAATTTCTTCTTGCAAGGTTTTGAGTTCTTCTTGCTGCTGTTTAACAACCTTAGTTAAAACTGCAATAACATCCATAGTGTTCGTCAGCGCTGATTAAATCTGGAACCTCTTCAGCAATAAAACCAGCATTCAGAGTTTTACTACCATCAGCAATGTAATTGTATTTGACTGGGTTAAGGTCTGCTAAAATATCAATTGCCTCTTGACTAGATAGATTGGCAACATTTTCTTTTAATTCTTTGGATGAACCTTGAGAAAGACTACCTTTTAGTATCAGGTTTCCGTTTGCCCGAAAAGAAGCTCCTAGATTTGTAAATTGATAACCTCCATTTACTTTAGGAACAATCCATAGCGAAGCATCTTTCCCCCATGATCGCCTGGAGCATTAATTACCCATTCATTCCTCCCGGAACCCTGATTGAAGTACATCGCTGTCCCTTTTATTCCCATTGCAGGTGAAGCAAGAAATGACAAGCCAGCAATTAGCAAAATCATCAAGGTGCTTACTAAAGCAAAAATCCTAGTCTTCTTCCTAACTAACATAGCAACAAAGTTACTCATTACTATCCTCCTCAAAAAAATTGGATTGATTAGCAAAAAGATATCAATAAATTCTGTAATCTCTAATAGCAACAGAAAAGGAATAAAGATTTGACACTCCTCCGGCTGAAGCGCGGAGGATTCTTCGTTCTACGACCCTGGTTGCTGAGACAGGATTTCTCCAACCTCAGTAGTGCCAGAATTTCCCGAAGCGTTAGGATCATCGATCCAAGTTCCG
>NZ_JAAHGO010000075.1 GCF_010672455.1 Okeania sp. SIO2C9
TTTTACCTGTTCAAGTAAACTTGATGGTAGCAGTTTTCCTCAAAGTGGAAACCAGTAATTAAACCTATCATTTGCTGTTGTTTCACTTACTCCGAATTGGATACCCAACAATTGAAATGTTGTCAATTGTCGCAAGTATATTAAAGTTAATAATATTTGTTCCCCAGAGTGATAGCTTTGTATTACGACCCCCTCCTTTTTTTATAATTCTTTTTTTCCTGGATTCTCCTTCTAATTGGGTTTGAGTGTGTAGGGCGATCGCTTGCTTTATTAGTTGTTTTAACTGGTCATAATGCACGACCTACTAATCGTTGTGCTTCTTGGGGATGTTTCTCGATATATTCTGATAATGAATCCATATTCTTAACCTTTACGAAAGTTGATTGAGTATTATTTTACCAGATTTTATTTATATTTCGGAGAGGTCTATTATATAAAATCCGCTTTTCAAATCCTTATAAGTTCAAAACTTGCATTTCAATAATTACAGTTTTGTTTCCAGTAACCTTGGCTTTAACATCTAAATAAGTATCTTTTAATCCTCGAATTTTAGGTACGAGATAGGGATTGAGAATTTGTAGGTCTTTGATAGTAGGATGACTGTCATAGAGGATGCTATTTAAGAAACTAATTAAAATGTCTGGTAGTCCTGCATGGTAATGGTGAAGATATATCTTTTTTAATTTCTCCCGCACTCCCCATCCCCCCATCCCCCCATCTCCCCATCTCCCCATCTCCCCATCTCCCGCACTCCCCACACACTCTCTACCATTACTATGCACCACCACCAAATGTCTTTACTTTGTTGGGAACCAAATATTTTCTTGAAGGCAAAATCTGTTTTGGGATTAATAAAAATCATTTTTATAATCTCAAAGTAAGTTTGGTAAAAGGAAGGCAGAAGGTAGAAGGAAATATTGGTTCAAAGGGAGAAAGTTTTTTTATCAAACTATTATCCGGATATGATATAAGTCGAAGGAAAAGTTAGGGCATATCAAAAGCCTAAAACTCAGACAATGCCAGATTTTTCCTTCTTCCTTATATGGTAGATAACTAACTAATTTCCTAGATAACCAAACACCTTTTCCCTTATTACTTCTTTTTTCTTCCTTCTACTATACTAAGCCAGTTAAGAGTTTAATTTGTCTAAATAAAAGTATGCTTCGCGAAATATTTGACCATAAGTTTCTGTAATTTCGGCAAAAGTATTTAATGACTCCAGTACATATTTAGAATTACCTGCGAGTCGATGACGCAATGCTTCATCTGTCAATAAAGATTTCAAAACATTTGCTAATTCTTCTGGGCGATCGGGAGTATAGAATAAACCATTAATATTTGGTTTTACCTGTACATATTTAGGGCTTACCGATCTAATCTAAAAGCATTGACATATAAATACTTTAGCCTTTTTGTGGTCGAAAAAATTTACTGGTATCACATCTAAAACGCTCAAAAAGTTAATATTTTAGGCGCATAGTTTGGCAGAAAAATCATTCTTACAATTCTTACTCCTACCTCCTCTAAATTTCCATTTTTCCTGTCTCCTGTCTCCTACTCCTTAATCCGTAAATCTGTGCCATAATCTCTGTGTGCTAATTTGTCTAAAGAAAAGTATGCTTCGCGGAAGATTTGACCATAATTTTCTGTCATTTCTGTAAAGGTATTTAATGACTCCAGTACATATTTAGAATTACCTGCGAGTCGATAACGTAATGCTTCATCTGTCAATAAAGATGTCAAAACATTTGCTAATTCTTCTGGGTTATCGGGAGTATAGAATAAACCGTTAATATTTGGTTTTACTTGTTCAACTATGCCAAATACTGGAGTAGTAATTATGGGTAAATCATAAGCCATTGCTTCTAATATGACTCTAGGAAAACTCTCGACGCGAGAAGTACAAACAAATATATCTGCTGCCAAATAATATTTTGCTGTTTCTGGAGTTTCTTTTACTATTTCTACTCGCTGTTGAATTTCTTCTGGTAACTCAGTCAAAAGTTCGTGTAATTTTAAACTGTAAAGATTTGGGCGATCGCCTACTAAAAAACATTTAATTTTTTGACTTTCTGTTTCAGGAATAAATGATAATGCTTTTACTAAATCCTGTTGACCTTTCCTTTCACAAACAGTACCTAATAATAGAATGACAATTTCATCATTTTTTACTTCTAAAGCTGACCTTACCGATTGTTTTGACCATTTCTGAGATGCAGATTTTAATAACTGTAAATCTAAGCCATTATGTACCACAGTAAAGTTGTGATGACTATTCAAAGGTAAGTATCTATTTCGAGTAGCATCAGCAACAAAAATTACTCGATAAGGATAGCGGAAACATTCTAATGCTCTAGCAGCTATTTCTGTGCCAAACCGATTAAAATAAGTTTGCCAGGGTTCACTTTCATGTACATTCCAGACACTGGGAATATTTAACATTTGAGCGATATCTACCATGAAAAAGTTTTCTAAAGTATTGATATACATAACATCAATATTTAGCTCTTTTATTTCTTTGGCAAAACTAGCTAATGCTTCATCATAAATATTTCTTTGATAAATATGTTCTAGTGGATTATCTAGAACAACAACCTGAATATTATGCTGTTGATAAATTTCTCTCAATTCTCCATCATTGACAGAAAAAATTATTGGTTCAACAATTCCATCATCTGCCAATTTTAGGGCAATTTCTAATTGATGAAGTGGCGCACCAGTCAAATCTAGGGAATTACTACACATCAATAATTTAATTCTGGGAAAAATGTCTTTCATCTCAGCGAGTAAGTTTTCCTCACTATAATTAACCAGTTCGTTTATTGGTGGTTGATTTGGAGAATTTGTCTCTAGTGCCGGATTATTTATTTGTAATTCTTGCTGAGACTCATTAACTTTTGCCTGACTATTTATTTGTGGTTGATTTGGAAAATTTGTCTCTAGTGCCGGATTATTTATTTGTGATTCTTGCTGAGACTCATCAATTTTTGTCTGACTATTTATTGGTGGTTTATTTGGGAAGTTTCCAACTTTTGCTGGATTATTTATTTGTGATTTTTGCTGAGACTGATTAACTTTTGCCTGACTATTTATTGGTGGTTGATTTGGAGAGTTTATCTCTAGTGCTGGATTATTTATTTCTGGTTTATTTGGATAACTTCCAACTTTTGTTGAATTATTTATTTGTGATTCTTGCTGAGACTCATCAATTTTTGTCTGACTATTTATTGGTGGTTTATTTGGGAAGTTTCCAACTTTTGCTGGATTATTTATTTGTGATTTTTGCTGAGACTGATTAACTTTTGCCTGACTATTTATTTGTGGTTGATTTGGATAACTTCCCACTTTTGCCTGAATATTTATTTGTGGTTGATTTGGGAAATTTCCCACTTTTGCCGGATTATTTATTTGTGATTCTAACTGAGACTCATCCACTTTTGCCCGACTATTTATTTCTAGTTCATTTTGAGAATTTCCCACTTTTGCCGGATTATTTATTTGTGGTTGATTTGGAGAATTTGCCTCTAGTACTGAATTATTTATTTGTGATTCTGGCTGAGACTCATTAACTTTTGCCTGACTATTTATTGATGGTTGATTTGGATAACTTCCCACTTTTGCTGAATTATTTATTTGTGATTCTGGCTGAGACTCATTAACTTTTGCCCGACTATTTATTTCTAGTTCATTTGGAGAATTTGCCTCTAGTTTCGGATTATTTATTTGTGATTCTGGCTGAGACTCATCAACTTTTGCCTGACTATTTATTTCTAGTTCATTTGGAGAATTTGCCTCTAGTTTCGGATTATTTATTTCTGGTTTATATAGAGAGTTATCAACATTTTCCAGAATATTTATTTGTGATTTTTTCTGAGACTCATCAACTCCTTCCCTCTTCCTTCTTCCTTCTTCCTTCCCAATAAAATTTATTTGTGGTTCATTTTCAGAATTTGCCTCTAGTACCGGATTATTTATTTGTAATTCTTGCTGAGACTCATCAACTTTTGCCGGACTATTTATTTCTAGTTCATTTTCAGAATTTACCTCTAGTGCTGGATTATTTATTTCTGGTTTATATAGAGAGTTATCAACATTTTCCAGAATATTTAGATCTGATTCTTTCTGAGACTCATCAACTCCTTCCCTCTTCCTTCTTACTTCTTCCTTCCCAATAAAATTTATTTGTGGTTCATTTGAAGAATTATCAAATTCCTTCTTCCCTCTTCCTTCTTCCCTCTTCCTTCTTCCCTCTTCCTTCTTCCCTCTTCCTTCTTCCTTCCCAATAAAATATCGCCTTGGTTTAATTTCAAATAATTCACTTTCGAGAGAAAAATGAGGACTATAAAACCTATCTACCATCTGAGAATATTTCTGACGATAATTTGCTTCTTCCTGGGGATTATCAGAATAACCGCGACTCGTTCCTTCCTTATGAATTAATTCAGCATCAGGACAATAAACTGAACGATAACCCTTTTCCAAAAGTCGATAACCATAGTCAGCATCATTATAAGCAACAGCAAAATTTGACTCATCAAAACCACCCAAATCTAAAAATAATTGCCGAGAAGTTAACATACAAGCAGCAGTTACTGCTGAATAATTTCTTGACACAGAAGCTTGAGAAAGATAACCCCTATTTTCACTATGTAATAACTTAAAAGCATGACCAGCTAAACCATGATGTAAACCATGAATTACACCTGCGTGTTGAATCCTTTTATCGGGATAAATTAACTTAGCACCCACTGCACCAACACCAGGGAACTGTGCATAACCAATCATTTGACTTAACCACTGGGGAGAAATAATTTCTGTGTCGTTATTTAAAAATAGAATATATTCACTATCAACCTGTTCTACAGCACGATTATTAATTGCAGCAAAATTAAATTTACCCCCACTGTTAGGAATAGAAATAACCGATATATTTGCCGACCCAGAAAATGAATTTTTCAGATTTGCCAAATATTCTAAAGTCTCAGACTCATCACTTTCATTATCAATGACAAATATTTGATAATTCTGGTAAGTTGTCTTTTTCAAAGACTCAATACAACACTTCAATAACTTGACTTGATTTTTAGTCGGAATAATAATACTTACCGAAGTACCTTCGTCCGGAAAAGTAGCCTTAAAAATCCCCAAATTTTCTCGCATTGCCCAATCTGGTTGATAAACATCTCCCTCCACATCACGACGTTTTAAACTTTCTTGAACCGCTCTTTGACCTGCTAGAAAACTCTTCGGTTTTTCCCCACCAGAAATAGCAGTAGAACCCGGAGAAGTTCGCCAATGATATAACACCAAAGGTAAATGCCCAACTTCACGAGAAATTTCCGTTGCTCTTAAAGCAAAATCATAATCTTGAGAACCTTCAAAACCAACTCTTAAACCTCCAACTCTGTCAAAAATTTCCTTTCTAACTACACACAAATGACCCATATACATATAAGAAAGTAACAGCTCTGGAGAATATTCCGGTTTAAATTGAGGGTCGAATCTTTTCCCTTCCACATTAATTTTGTCGTCGTCCGAATAGAGAAAATCTGTTTCTGGATTTTGACTTAAATATAAAGCCACTTCTCCCAAAGCATCAGGGGTAAGTTCATCATCATTATCTAAAAAGAGAATAAAATCTCCCGTGGCAAGTTCAGCAGCAGAATTCGTCGCAGCACTAATATTTCCATTCTCAGAACGGAATATTAATTTAATCCGGGAATCTGTCTCAGCTATTTCCGTCAGAAATTCCCGAATATTTGGATTACTACTACAATCATCCGCTATACAAAATTCCCAATTTTGGTACACTTGGTTTAGTACACTGGCGATTGCCTTGTCTAAAAATTCCATCGGTGGGTTATAAACTGGCATAACCACAGAAATTTTAGGTAAAGTTACCTGGCAACTCTCTAACCGAGAAGTTAAATATTGAACCGAGTGATCGCCCCAGTTATTTACAGCCAACCAAGCATCATAAACATCCACAGTTTCTGGCACGACAAACCCAGGGGGTGGTAATAATTCCCCTTCTTGCCATTGTTGCTGTCGATATATCTGTAATATTTGTCTAGCAATATTTGGTAACTCTGAGGGTAGGGGGATGATGCGACCTAACCTTTGTTTCCTTTCCGCAGTCCGTTTCCCAATAGCTTTGGCAAACTTAGATAATTTCTCCAATTTATCCTTAGCTTTCTCCCAGAAACTATAACGTCTTAGTTTTAAAACTTCAGAGCAAGGGAAACCGACTATTTCCCCATTTTCCAAATGTGCTTCTAAACTAATTTGCCATTTTCCCGGTGGAAGTTCCACCGTTGCTTCAAACCCACTATCTGAACTTCCGACTAAGTCAGGAAAAACCTCACCCACATCCTTTCGACGCAAACCATAAGCGCAGTCTACAGAAATATCCCCACATTTGAGAACTAACTTTGTGATTTTCTGTTCTGGATGACAACACCAACCCGCAAATAAAATTACCCCCTCCCGTTGTTGCCAATTTGTAGGTGCATCAAAATTTGCCTCAACTGTAGATACCGATATTGGATAGGAAGCAAATTTATGCCATCTTCCTTTTTTATCCTGAGCTTCCAGAATTAATTGATAATTTCCTGGGGAGAGTTGTAAGGGGATTTGGAAACCAGAATTTTTAGCAGCGGAAATATCTGGAAATTTTTGGGCGACATCTAGTCGTTCAATATGATAATTGCCTACAAAAATTTCTTCTCCCACTCTGGCACGAATAGCTTCAATATCCAGACCAGTATTGCGAAAACACCAACCCACTATTTCTATTTGAGAACTAGCAAAATTCCAAGTAGGGGCGATTCGTGAATCCCCCGGAGAGTCGATAGAGAAAATGAGGCGCATTTGCAACCCACTCAGTTTCCGTTTTAACCCAGACCATTTTTCTCGCAACTTCCAGAACTTGGAAGACTTCATAGCCGAAATTTCTGCCTTGAGTGTTTCGTTTTCATAGTGTTGAGTTATTAATTGGTCTTGAGTTTGCCCCAAAATTGTCTGAGTTTCCCCCAAGATTGTCTGAGTTTTTCCCAATTCAGCTTGAGTTTGTTCCAGGGTGATTTGAGTTTTTCCCAATTCAGCTTGAGTTTGTTTGAGGGTGCTTTGAGTTTGCCCTAAATCTGTTTCTAATATTCCTATTTTGTTCTGAGACTCGGCTAATTTTATTTGAGTGCCATCTAATTTTTGTTGAGTTTGCCCGAACTCTGTTTCTAACTGTTGAATTTTGGTTTGAGACTCGACTAATTTTATTTGAGTAGCATCTAATTTCTGTTGAGTTTGCCCGAATTCTGTTTCTAACTGTTGAATTTTGGTTTGAGACTCAGATAATTTTATTTGAGTGCCATCTAATTTTTGTTGAGTTTGTCCGTATTCTGTTTCTAACTGTTGAAGTTTGGTTTGATAAGCTTGTAATTTAATTAAATTACCATCTAGTTGTTGTTGAGTTTGACCTAATTCTGTTTCTAATATTCCTATTTTTTTCTGAGATTCTTGTAACCTAATTTTGTTTCTATCTAGCTCGACTAAATTTTGCCCTAATTCTGTTTCCAGTCCTAGTAACTTTTTCTGAGATTCAGTTAGTTTTATCTGAGTACCATCGAGTTGAACTAAAGTCTTACCTAGTTCTGTTTCTAGACTTAATATTTTTGCTAAAGCTTCTTGAAATCTTGTTGCTGAGTTACTGAGTTGTGCTTGAGTTTGTCCTAGAGTTATTTCTAATCTAATGACTTTCTTTTGAGAATCATCTAGTTTAGTTTTGGCACTTTCAAATTGCGCTTGAGTCTGTCCTAGTTTTCTCTCTAATATGGCAACTTTGGTTTGAGATTCTTGTAATTTTGTTGCTTTGCCGTCGAGTAGGGCTTGGGTTTCTCCTATTTCTGTTTCTAATGCTTCTAATTTTTTAGCAGATTCTTTGAGCTTAATTTCTCTACTATCAAGTTGTTGCTGAGTTTCACCCAGTTCTTTTTCTAGACTATCTACTTTTTGCTGTGCTTCTCTAAAAAAATCTTGCCTTTTTTTGACATCTGTTTCTAACAGATTAATTTGTTTTTCTAAACCTCGAATATTCAACCAATCCTGAAATTCCCAGAATTGGCAATCATTCTGGATATTTTTGATTAATTCTGATCCTGTACGGGCGAATCGCGATTCGCCCCTACCACCTAAACCTATTTTTTCTAGTTGTTGATAAACCTCTAATGTTTCTGGGAAATATTTTTCTATGAGGTTAGGTCTACTGGTTTTAATAATATCCTTTACTAATAAAGACTCCTCAAAATTACCAGGGGGAGGTGTTGGTAAGTCTACTAAGAATTTATCGTTAACTGCTTGAATAAAACCTTCAGGATTTTTACCAATACTATCAACCTTTGCTATTAAACATTGCTGAGAAAAATTTTGATAAAAATCTAAGATTCTTTGATTAGAATTCAGCCACATTTTCACAGCTATTTCTGGCTGTTCCGATAATTTTTCATCAGTAGCTCGTCGATAAAGTGAGTCTGCTACTTCCCACGGCGAACGATAGACAAAAATAAACTTTGCATCTGGTAATAAGTCTAACCAAAAGTTTAAAAATAATGTTGTTCTTGGGTCTTTCCATCCCCAAAATTCTTGAATTTCTTCACGGTTTTTAATTAATCGTTTAGCTGCTTTTAAATATTGTTTCTTGACGGGAATTTCTGTAATTTCTACATTACTTCCTAAATCATCCAAACCTTGAGAACCTAATATTCCTTTTTGCAGTTCCACAAATTCAATATCTTCAAAATGCCCCCTAACATTTCCATATTCCGGCCCCACTAAATTTTCTCCAATATTTACCCCTACACTCTGAAATAAAGAAGCTGTTAAAGAGGTTCCCGAACGGTGCATTCCTGTAATAATAAAAACTGTTGATTTCATCTAATTTTTCTCCTTATATTCAGCAAAGTTGTAAGTATTCAGTGGTCAGCTATCAGTTATGAGTTATTAAGTTATTATCGCACCTTTGTAAGCATTCAGCAGTCAGCTATCAGCTATGAGTTATTAAGTTATTATCGCACCGAAGTCCGAATTAGTCTCCAAAGAGTGAAATATGTTTACTTCCGCATTTCGTACCGAAAGAAAGTAGAAGTTAAAAGTCTAGCATTTAAAAGCGAGTGTGTAATTCTGAGGTTTCCTCAGAATGTAAGACACACTCAAGATAGTCAATCATTTTTGATTTGTAATTGTTTTAGACTTTTGTAATTGGTCAGTTATTTCCGCCATCCTGCACTAGGGATATTCTGTCTGTAATTACAGCATTTAATTTGACAAATAATTCCCCAAAATACTGAGGCATTTCTACTTCTATTACTGCATATAATTTCATCTAATGTTTATCCTGATGTTAAGCAAAATTTGCAAAATTCCAAGACACCATTACCTCCTGCTCTAGTGCTAGGGATATTCTGTCTGTAATTACAGCATTTAATTTGAAAACTACTTCTCCAGAATACCGAGGAATTTCTACTTATACTACTCCATATAATTTCATCTAATTTTTCTCCTGATATTAAACAAAATTGGCAAAATTTCCAGATACCATTACTTTTTGTTCTGCTGCTAGTGCCGCTACCCGGAAGTTAAAAGTCATCCATTTAAAAGTCAATCATTTTTGATTTGTAATTGTTTGAGGATTTTGTAACTGGTCAGTTATTTTCCCCATCCTGCACTAGGGATATTCTGTTTGTAATTACAGCATTTAATTTGACAAATAATTCCCCAAAATACTGAGGCATTTCTACTTCTATTACTGCATATAATTTCATCTAATGTTTATCCTGATGTTAAGCAAAATTTGCAAAATTCCAAGATACTATTACTTCTTGTTCTGGTACTAGGGATATTCTGTCTGTAATTACAGCATTTAACCTAACAACTACTTCCCCAAAATACTGAGGAATTTCTACTTCTACTACCGCATAATTAGTTTTGCCAAATATATGATTTTGATTAAAGGGAATAGTTTTTTGTACTAATATTTTTCCATCCTCACTTTTAAGAATCTCAATTTCACATTCTATAGAATAAGCAGCAATAGGTTCTATTTGTGGAAAAACTCGAAATCTTTTTTGACCTTCAATTTTAAATTTAATTTCAGTCTGACATTTATCACTACCTGGTAGAATTTTTTCAACAAATTTCCAAGTTTCTTCACCATCAAATAAAGGTAGTTCCTCAACTTCTGTTTTTACTTCCCTCTTTGTTTGGCTATCAGACAATATTTTATCCGACAAATTTTTAGTTTCTTCATTATTAGATATGAGTATTTTTTCCACTTCTATCTTTTTTCCTATTATTTCTTCCTCTTCTATCTTTTTTCCTATTATTTCTTCCTCTGCATTTCCAACTTCTTCCTTGATAACTTCTGACTTATGAAAAACTTCTTCCTTCTTCCTTCTTCCCTCTTCCTTCTTCCCTCTTCCTTCTTCCTTCTTCCTACTTAGAGGTTGAACAACTAAACCACCAGAAATTGGCTTTTGTAAAATATATAAATCTTGCCCATTTGCCATAGTACTTTGAGGAAACCTTTTAATATGTTTGAACATAGAAAATATTTCTTGGTAAGCTCCTGGAGTATGTACTGCTGCAACAGTATGTTGACCTTGACCGTCCGTTTCTCCTTGATGGTCTAGATACAAAAATAATCCCTCTTCTCCAATACTATACATTTCAGCTTGATGAGTATTTCCAGTGCGAAAAATATCATAAATTATTGGAAAAAATTGAGGTCCGTGAAGTGTCATAAATAATATTCCACCAGGGCGTAATACTCGATAAATATCCCAGGCCCAAAGATGTTGTAAATCTAAACGTAGGTGAGTGAATACTGAGACAGCATTAACTAGGTCAAATTGATTATTTTCAAAAGGTAATGGAGGTTGAATATTGTTATGTTTGACTGTGGCAAATTTGATATTCTCTTTACACCATTCAGTACATTCGGCAAAAACGTCACAACCAAATAGTTTTTGATTGGGCAAAAGTTCTGGTTTAAATGCCATTAAATAACGCCCTACTCCACAGCCAAAATCTAGAATATTCTCAAATTGATGAAAATCAAATCCTGCTTTTTGCAGATAATTTTTTACTGTATATTTGAGGTCATCAAATGAACTAAGAAAAGCTTTAACACTGGAGTTGCCACTAATTCTGAGTAACAGATGGTTTGGTGGTAATAAGACGATGGAATTAACTGGAAAAATATTAACGACTCGCTCTAAATGGAAATTATTAATAATTTTGACCAATATCGTGCCATCTGGGGATAAATATTCACTGTTAATGGTGCATGACCATTGATATTCTTGGGTTTTACTTTCGTATTTTGGCAAACAGCTTTTTACTTTTATTCCATTTACTAAAACAGCTACTTCTTCTACTTTTTCTTCAGGATTAATATTTGCTGCCCATCCTTCTATATAAATGTCTCCTGTGGATGTAACTTCGATACTTCTACAACCACCATCAGGATGACAATAAAAGTTTAATAATTTATCTCTTTGTTCCTCAACTTCTTCCTTTTTAACTTCTCCCTTTCCAACTTCTCCCTTTACAACTTCTGAATTTTGACTTTTGACTTTTGAATTGATAGCTTCTCCCTTTCCAACTTCTTCCTTTCCAACTTCTGAATTTTGACTTTTGACTTTTGAATTGATAGCTTCTCCCTTTCCAACTTCTTCCTTTCCAACTTCTGAATTTTGACTTTTGACTTTTGAATTGATAAAAACTTCTTCCTTTATTACTTTTGAATTTTGACTTTTGATTTTATAACTTCTTCCTTCTTCCTTCTTCCTTCTTCCTTCTTTATTCCACAGAATATATAGATCGTGGTATCCACAAAGACCTTTTTTAATCCGATGCCATTTTGCTTTTCCCTTAGTTGCTTGGTGAATAATTTTACCTACCCATTTTTCTCCTACATAAGTAACTCCATAATCTTCAGTTTTGAGAAAAAGACTTTCACTTTCTGGAGTAAAGTAAATTTCTTCTGCATCTGTTTCTGTGTCTATAGTCATTAAAGATAAATCATGGGTACTAAAGATTAATATGCCCTTTTCTGTTAATAAACTATATAACTTTTCTAACCACCCACTAAAAGTTTTTTGGGGAGTATGACTAAAAAATGAACAGGCAAAAATGCAGTCAAATATTTGATTTAGTTGATAATCTTCAGGATGATTAGTTGAAACTATCCCCTCTACTCCAAGTAATTTTTTTTGAAACTCTACTGCTTGAGGATAAATATCAGAAATCCAAATTTTATGAACTGGTATTTCCTGAACTAAAAATCTACTAAAACGCCCATAACCACTGGCGAAATCTAGAAAAGAAGAGATATTTTCAAAGCCATCAAAATGCCATTCTACAATTTGTTTAACTGCATCTAATATTCTTTTACCATTAGAAAAATATCGTAGTAGTGCTTCATCAATATTTCCTTCAGTATTTTTCAAAGCATAGAGATACATTTCATCTTGTGGATGAATATTTATCCTTATTTCTTGAGGTTTTCTAGTTTGGTCTTGAATAAATGTATCTATAATTAGCTTATTATCTATTTCATTTTTTTCAGGATTCATATTTTTAAATAGGTGTTAGGTTTTAGGAAAAGTAAAAATAAAGAAGGAAGTTATGCTTAAGGAAAAATGTAAGCATTAGGAATAGCTGACTGCTAATAGCTGAATACTTACAGAAAAATTGCATGAGAATAGTCTTCTACGCGCCACTTCGTGTCTTATAATTCCAAACAATTTTAAGCACTTCCTTTGACCAGAAAATTAGATTTCAAGCTTCTCCTTGTAAAGAGGATAAAAAAAGGAAATTCAGTATTCTAAGCCTTCTGCTTTCCTAGGTCATGCTGCGCAAACAGTATGATTTACTGTTAACTGACAACTGATAACTGAAATGACGGTGGGGTATTAAATCCGCAAAATAAAACAGAAAAAAAATTAATAATTTTACTGTAATTCAATACGCTTCAGAGCAGACAAAAATTTATCTGATAGAAAACGTAAAAATCAGCTTTTGTACATCACATATTTGCTAAAAAAATTCTTAACTGAACCGTATTGTACTGTATTAATTTTATAGCAGTCGAAGGAAAGGTTAAAACAGTTCAAAAGTTTAAAAATCAGACAAAGTAAGACTTTTCCTTCTTTCTCCTTCCTTCTGATATACATAAGCATAAGAATAGTATTTTTGATTTAACTTATAACAGTTTTCACCAAGGTAGAGTACAGAACTTCTGCCTTCTACATTGAAGCCAAAATACCTGCATTTTATGTTAATGGAAACTGCTATAATTTACGGCTATAATTAAAAGTATTTACATTTACTTTAAAATTAATTTTATTTATTTCTCCTTCAATAGCTACGTTCAACAATTAATTATTAATTAGGGCTTGCTGATTAAATATAAAAGCATTGACATATAAAGACAAGTGCCTTTTTGAGGTCGAAAAAAGTGCCTGGTTTTCAGCTCTTCATGCTCAAAAACGAGCGTATTTTAGGCAAAAGTTGGACAGAGAAATCATTCTTACAATTCTTACTCCTACCTACTCTAAATTCCCATTTCTCCTGTCTCCTGTCTCTTGTCTCCTGTCTCCTGTTTCCTACCCTCACCCATAAGACTAGTGAAGCGCAAACCCTAATTATTAATTATTACCTCTCCTTGAAAAGAAGAGGATTGACTAATCATGAAAATTTTTTCTTGTTTCTCCTTTAAATAAGAGACTTTAAACCTTAATTATTCGGTAAAATTTTTCCCACAACTATTAGCATTAATATACTTGTATTCCTGCTAACTCCAAACTCCTGTGAGTTCCTCTATAGACAGAAACTCTACCTAACTCCTTTTCTTCTGAATTATATAGCGTTTCTAAGTAAGGGTGAGGTACACTCTTGTCCTAACTTCACTATTGCTTGTTGCCTGTTGCCTAAAACAAATAGATTTTGTACCTAACCAGCATGATAATTACTATATAAATGTCATATTTTTAATCTTTAAACTAGGTTCTATTAAAAAATCAACTACTCCCGTACCACATGAATCACTACAATGCTGCACTCTAAACATAGCAATATCAATACAACGAGATAAATAAGTTAGATGGTCGCCTGCCATACCAACAACTCCAGCATTTAAAAAATATACCCCAGGATTGAGCAAACATTGAAACTTAAATTTCACTATAACTTTCTGCTGTGCTTCTACATATTCTACTGATTTAGTATAACCATGTAACGATGCTCCACCTAAGTCAAATCCACTCAGAGTTTTAATCAACATTCCAAACCTAACTTTAGATGTAGAGTTAATAAATTTTACTGTATAAGTATAGTAATATTCTCGGCGATTAATTAAATGATTTACTCTCTTACCATCCAAAGTAATAATATGAGGGTCAATAATTTCCGCCCCTTTATTAGGATAATGTATCGTATTTGAAGGTATCATTTCCGGGTCATAAATTTCTTCATATTCTGTTGATTCTGAAATTTTATTTTCACTACTTTGTTCTGATTGAGATGATTTTTCATCTGTTTCTTCATCATCCAAGAAATCCTTAACTGTCAAATTAGGAATCTGACGAATTTCTTCCCTAATTGATGGAATTTTATCAGGAAAAGCATAAATTAATTTCTGATATTTAGATACCACATATTTAGGAGCATGATAAAGTAACATTTCACCATGATCCATCAAAATTGCTGAATCACAAAGTTGTACAACTGTTGAAGCAGCATGAGATACAAATAAAATTGTTCCTCCCCTTTCTTGAATATCTTGAATACGAGCAAAACACTTTCTCTGAAATGCTTCATCTCCCACCGAAAGTGCTTCATCAACTACTAAAATATCTGGGTCAACACTTGTTGCTACAGCAAATCCCAACCTAATAAACATTCCACTAGAATAAGTTTTTACAGGCTCGTCAATAAAATCTCCAATGTCAGCAAAACCAGCAATTTTATCAAATTTTTCTTCTATTTCTGATGGTTTTAATCCTAATAATTGACCGTTAAAAAAAACATTTTGCCTACCTGTAAACTCTGGATTAAATCCACTCCCAAGTTCCAAAAGTGCAGAAACTCTACCTTGAACTTTTACCCTACCTGTTGTCGGTGTAAGAGTACCAACAATTATTTGTAGAAGAGTACTTTTTCCCGAACCATTCCGCCCCACAATTCCTAAAGTATGCCCTCTTTCTATTTCTATATTTATATTTTGCACTGCCCAAAATTCATCAGCACGACTTTTTCCTGGGAATAGAATTTCTTTTAAACGGTCTACCGGATGCCGATATCGTTTAAAGCATTTAGAAACATTTTGCAGTGAAATTACAGTTTCAGCCATTAATTTTCTGGGAAATATTAATCTTTATTGATAAATGTTTGCTACAAATACCTAAGGTATTTCTTAGGAGTCAGGAGTTAGGAGTTAGGAGTTAAGATTCAGAATGAATAGCTTCAATACCAGTTTTTAGGTCATAAATTCTCTTTTTTATCAAAGGGATATCTCCTTTTTTTTGATTTATTTATTCTTTAAATTTAAATAAGAGGAAGAGACTTTAAGACTTCATTATTCTGTCTTCAGAGAGTATTCATTATTGAAAAAGTATTAGTGAGCATTACTATCTATTTTTATAGATTAAGGTGTTTTTATTTAGGGCTTGCTGATTAAATCTAAAAACTTTTACATATAAATACTTTAGCCTTTTTTTTGTCTAAAAAAGTACCTGTTTTTCAGCTCTTCACACTCAAAAAGTTAGTATTTTAGGCGCATAGTTGGGCAGAAAAATCATTCTTACAATTCTTACTCCTACCTCTTCTAAATTCCTATTTCTCCTGTCTCCTGTCTCCTGTCTCTTGTATCCTGTCTCCTACAAAGAGCAAAAAGACTTTCCATACGCAAACCCTATTTATAAAACATCTGCAAAAGCAGGACGTAATTTTATGTAAACCCACAAACCAAAATAAAATATTAATACAGACATCAAAGCAGCAATTCCTAACTCTCCCCAATGTTTAATTCCTCCTACTAAAACCAGGTCTCTATATACTTCAGCGATCGCTGTTAAAGGATTACACCAAAATACCCATATTCGCCAATTTTCAGGAATTACAGATGCCGGATATACTATTGGCGTAACGTAAAACCAAAGATTTAAAATTACTCCTAAAGTCTGAGGAATATCCCGTAAAAATACTGTTAATCCTGCGGTAAAATAACCTAAACCTGCCGTTAATAAAAGCTGCGGTAAAAATACTATTGGTAATAGCCATAATGTCTGATGGAGTACCCCAGATGATATACATACCATTCCTGTTAAAACTATTAATCCAAATGTACTTTCTATAAAAGTTGAAAAAACCGGAACTAACGGTAATAAACTAAGGGGAAATACTACTTTTTTTACTAAATTGGGCTGTCCAATCACACATCCAGAAGCTTGAGTTAATCCATTAGTAAAAGCCAGCCAAGGAATTAACCCAGCAAATAACCATAATCCAAAAGTAACCTTACTATCTTCAGGTAGCCCTTCTAGGTTAAGCTTGACTTTAAGAATAATTGAGAAGACGTAGGTATAAATTAAAAGTTGGGATAGTTGATTAAGTAACGGCCATAAATTACCCAGAATTGAGCCTTTATATCTAGCTTCTAAATCTCTTCGTACTAACGTTAATAGTAGGTTCAGATTTACCAACCAATAAGTATTTACCACGGTTCGCCACCTACTAACCCTGCCAGTTTTGCGGACAATTCCTTTCATAGTCCTACTATTTTCCGTTTTTTCCTCTACACCACACTCAAGCAAAATTGCCCATATTTAAGTGTATATAATTTACTATTTCCATCTACCAAACAATCAGCAGTTTAATTACTTTTTGCTAGTAGACGGCTACAGTTTTTGAGATTATATCAGGGCATTGCTCAAAATACTCTCTACAAATTAAAGTTATTACAATATATATGTGGTATACTTAAATGTTTCAGCTAATAAAAAACTAAGAAAGTAATGGTTCAATTGCTTGCTGAATAGCCTTTAACTGCTCATCATCGTAGCCCCAACGTTCTAGAAACTGCTTGTAATTTCCCTGACCAGTAGTTGTACTTTGATATAGCTCCTCAATTTCACCTTTTAAGCTGGGAATATCCACACTTTTAATTAGTCTAGTGGTTCGCGATCGCACTGTTTCTGATTGGGAAGCTGTATCCTGGTCTTGATTTCTTTGATGATGGACTACCATTGCCGAACACATAGCCAAATTTTTGACTAATAATTCTGTCACTGTTTTTGGAGATGATTCCAGAGATCTAAATATTGATGGTGAGGGGTTATCCGCTAAAGGTCTAGAGTCTGTAAGATATGCAACGAAAAATCCTCTAGCACCATTTTTACTTTTGACTAAATCTCCAATTAATGATTCTATTTCGGCTGCCGATATCTGGCCTTTTTCCATCTCAGTCATTATTTCTTGGGTCAAGGCGATCGCTTCTTCAAATGTGATATTTTCTTTTACGGACAATGATGTTGATTTCATAGCTTGGGACATTTTCTTAAATATACTTTCTAGTATGATAAACATTGTACATAAATATAGTCTAAAGGCCTGATATTTAATGCTACAATTAAATTGGCTAATAATTCCAGACTAAATAATCATAAAAAATCCTAAATTATCGAATATTAATATAATCTAACCCCCCTTGATTTATGAGATTAGTTGAGAGACATATTATTCAAAAAAAACATCGGTTTTATCTGGAAATTGACCGACTATGTCTCTTGTCGAAAAATCTCTATAATTATGCTAATTATTTGGTTCGTAAGTCTTTCATATTTGAAAATACTTATCTTGACTATTACGATCTGCAAAAAACACTCTCTACCCAATCAGATTATCAAGCAATGCCAGCCAAAGTATCTCAACAAATCTTGATGATACTAGATAGAAACTGGAAAAGCTTTTTAGCAGCGAACAAAATTTATCAACAGAACCCATCAAAGTTTAAATCTCATCCTCGTCTTCCTAGATATAAAAATAAAGTAACGGGAAGAAATATTGTAGTTTATACAACACAAGCTATCAGCAAGAGGCAATTAAAGCAAGGAATTATTAATCCCAGTAAAACAGGGATCTATCTAAAAACATTAGTACCTACTTCACAAATTAAACAAATTCGTCTCGTCCCTAGACTTAATCATTATGTAATAGAGGTCATTTATGAAGCTACTCAAAAACAATACGAGTTAGAAAAAAATCGTTGTGCCAGTATTGATATAGGATTAAACAACTTAGCTACATTAACCTTTAATAAGCGCCGGAATCAAACCAATCTTGATAAATGGCAGACCGTTAAAATCTATAAATCAATACTATAATAAAGTCAAAAGCTTCCTGCAATCTCAACTCCGGGAAAATCAATCAAGTAAGAGGCTGAAAAAACTTTGTAATCAAAGAGAATTTAAAATCAATGATTATCTTCATAAATCATCTCGTTTGATTATTGATACTCTAACTAATCAGAAAATAGGAACATTGATAATAGGGCACAATGAAGACTGGAAGCAGAAGATAAATCTAGGGAAGAAAAATAATCAAAATTTTGTATCTGTACCCTATAACAAGTTAATAGAAATGTTATCTTATAAAGCCAAGATGGTAGGGATAGATGTAATAATTACAGAAGAATCTTATACCTCAAAAGCAAGTTTTATAGATAATGATATTCTTCCTGTATACAGAAAAGGTCAGAAAAATCAAGTCACTTTCTCAGGAAAAAGAGTAAAGCGATGCAGCGCGGTCTTGGGGGTTTCCCCCATGAGCGACTGCATCAAGACAAAGAGGTTTGTATCGTACCGCCAACAAAGGATTAATTAATGCTGATGTTAATGGTTCTTTGAACATTATGAGAAAAGCAGTCCCAAATGTTTTTGACTATGGGATAGAGAAGCCAGTACGCCCTTGCGGGTTTCCCGACTTGAAGCAACTGGCGTGGTGTTGTAGTTCACGAGCGTCAGGATAACACCTGCAAAATAAGGATATGTCTTATGTGACTATATTTTTATCAAAGTGTTGCGAGAAGACCCGCGCTTTCCTGCAAGGAAGCGTCGGGATGAATCGCAATCAATGTTGATATTTCACACACAATGTGTTAAACTCTCAAAAGTAAATTAACTAGCAGTAGATGGTGGAGAAAGCATACAAATTTAGGCTCTATCCAACACCAGAACAGGAAAACTTGTTGCGGAGAACTTTAGGCTGTGTGCGACTAATCTACAATAAAGCCTTGGCAGCCAGAACTCAAGCTTGGTATCAGAAACAGGAGCGTGTAGGATACAAGCAAACTTCGGCCATGCTTACCAATTGGAAGAAACAGGAGGATTTAGACTTCCTGAGTAAAGTAAGCAGCGTACCATTACAGCAAAGTCTGAGACATTTACAAGCAGCTTTCACTAACTTTTTTGGTGGACGGACTAAATATCCTAACTTTAAGAAAAAACGGAATGGTGGTAGTGCTGAATTCACAAAGTCCGCATTTAAGTGGAAAGATGGTCAAGTATATCTAGCTAAATGTAGTGAACCATTACCGATTAGATGGAGTAGACAACTACCACCAGATTGTGTGCCAACTACAATCACAGTTAAACTTGATCCCTCTGGTAGATGGTCTGTGTCTTTGAGGGTCAATGACACTAGAAATTTAAAACTTACACCGGTACTCAAACAAATAGGTATTGACTTAGGAATTACCAGTTTAGTTACTACCAGTGACGGAGAAAAAATTGCTAACCCAAAGAATATAAACAAATTACACAAAAAATTGAGATTGGCCGGGAAGTCTCTGTCAAGAAAAACTAAGGGTTCTAATAATTATCAAAAGGCTAGGTTGATTTTAGCCAGGATACACGCAAAAATTAAAGATTCAAGGCTTGACTATACTCATAAACTAACTACTCAATTAATCAGAGAAAATCAAACTGTTGTAGTTGAGGAAATAGCCGTAAAAAATATGGTCAAGAATCACAAATTAGCTAGAGCAATAAGTGATGCCAACTGGTCTGAGTTAGTCAGACAGTTGGAATACAAGGCTGAATGGTATGGACGGGAATTAGTCAAGATTGACAGGTATTTTCCCAGTTCTAAGCGTTGTTCTAATTGTGGTCATGTAGTTGAGAAATTACCTCTAAATATTAGAGAGTGGGATTGCCCAGAATGTGCAGCTCACCATGATCGAGATATTAACGCTAGTATAAATATTTTGGCTGCGGGACTCGCAGTGTCAGTCTGTGGAGCGACTGTAAGACCATCTGGGAGCAAGTCTCGGAGGGCGGGTGCTAAGAAACAGAAAATCTCTAACAGTGATGCTAGGGAATCCCGCGCTGTCTCGTGAGAGCAGCGTCGGGAGGATGTCAAGAACTATGATAGTCAATAAATAACTTAGCTCTCATTTCCTAGTTATGGCCATAATATCTTCCAAAAAACAATCTCCACAACCAGAAAGGCCAGATGAAAACATTTTCTTAGCCTCAGAAAGTAAAAGTTCATATAAAACCAAAAAATCAAAATCCAAAACTGAAACAGACGAAATAGAAGCTTTATTAGAAGCAGAGGCAACTGCTGAAGACAAAAATAATAGTACAAATGAAGAAAAAATCAGACCCCAAAAGTTAGCGGAATATATCGGACAAAAAGACCTCAAAGAAGTATTAAATATTGCGATTTCGGCGGCCAAATCGAGAAAAGAACCTTTAGACCATCTGCTACTTTATGGCCCTCCAGGGTTGGGGAAAACTACCATGTCTCTAATATTGGCAGCAGAAATGGAAGTAAACTGTAAAATTACTACTGCTCCTGCCATTGAAAAACCTAGAGATATAGTTGGTTTGCTAGTAGGTCTACAAAAAGGGGATGTTCTGTTTATAGATGAAATTCATCGCCTTTCCAAAATGACAGAAGAAATTCTATATCCGGCGATGGAAGATTTTCGGCTAGATATTACAGTCGGGCAAGGAAAAACATCTAAGACTAGGAGTATTCCTCTCAAACCTTTTACTTTAGTTGGAGCAACTACTAGGGTTGGTTCTCTAACTTCTCCTCTGCGCGATCGCTTCGGAATTATTCAGAGGTTACGTTTTTATGAGGTTGATGAACTGAGTCTAATTATTATCCGAGCAGCAAAACTTTTAAATACAGCTATTACAGAGGATGGTGCTGAAGAAGTTGCCCGTCGTTCCCGGGGTACGCCTCGAATTGCTAATCGTTTACTTCGACGGGTGAGAGATTATTCGGAAGTGAAAAAGTTGACCCCTGTGAATGCTGAGGTAGCAAGTGAAGCGTTAGAGTTGTTTAATGTTGACCCTCTAGGTTTAGATTGGACAGACCGTAATTTATTGAGGACGATGATTGAAAATTATAATGGTGGGCCTGCTGGTTTAGAGACAATGGCAGCAGCGACTGGGGAGGATGCTCAAACTATTGAGGAGGTTTATGAGCCATATTTGATGCAGATTGGGTTTATGCAGCGCACTCCTCGTGGTCGGGTTGTGACTTCTGCAGGTTGGAGGCATTTGGGTTTTAGTCCTCCCGATGAACAGTTGAGTTTGAAGTTGTAGAGAAATAGAGATTTTTATAGATATGTTTATAATCTAGATTTACTATTAATTTTGACTGGGAAAGCTAATTCTTGCGGAGGTTATAGTGAATCTATAAAATAAATACATTTGGATACACTAAAATTCAGTGAAATATATGTGAAAAGCTTGTTAAGCCTTAATTTACAAAGAGTTGTGTCATTATAATTTTTAGTAATTTTCTAATCCCTTAAAGATGTACATACTCCATCTTTCAGATCTTGACTTTGGTAATCTGGATAAAGCTAAACTCTGGTCTAACCAATTAGCTGAAGATTTAAAAAATGAACTTAATATTCCAAGTCTTAATGCCCTTATTCTCTCTGGCGACATTGCTAATAAATCTACTCCAGATGAGTATGAAACTGCACAAGAGTTTCTGGATAATCTTTGCCAAGATTTTCCTCTACAGCCAGAGCAAATAATTATTGTTCCTGGCAATCATGACCTCAATTGGCAAAAGTCAAAACAAGCTTATACCCCTGTCCGACGGGAAGATTATGATGGTCCAATCATTAACGAAAATGGCAAGAAAAAACCAGACCATAATTATGCCATTGATAATGATAGTTCATATGTCGAAAAACAAGATGAAAACAAGTATAAAGAACGTTTTCTTTACTTCAGCAACTTTTATAAATCCATCAAAACAAAACCATATCCTTTAGAGTACAAACAACAGTACATTTTTGATTACTTTCCAGACAAAAAGTTACTAATTTTGGGTTTAAACTCTGCGTGGCAATTAGATCACCACTACAGAGATCGTGCCAGCATCAATATGAATGCTCTGACTAACGCACTTGCAGAAATTCGTCGCAACTCCGAATATAAAAACTGTCTTAAAATTGCTGTTTGGCATCATCCTCTTGACAGTGCTGGTAGTGACAGAATCACCGACCAAGGTTTTATGCAACAATTAGCTGTCTCTGGTTTCCGCCTGTTTCTGCATGGTCATATTCATAAAGCTGAAACCAGCCTCTATCGCTATGATATAAGTCAAAATGGGCGAAAATTAGATCGGATTTGTGCTGGGACTTTTGGCGCACCCACAAGAGAATTAGTTCCTGGTTATCCTTGGCAGTACAATCTACTCAAATTAGAAGGTAATCAACTAACTGTTGAAACCCGCCGTCGTGAAGAAGAGAATGGAGTTTGGAAACCTGATGCATGCTGGAGTCAGGGTGCTGGAAAAGATCCATTGGGTCGATATTTTATTGAGTTAGTAGATGACCCAAAGTAAAAAGCCCTCAATCTATTCAAAACCGAATTACAATTCCAAGACAAGATGAGGGCAATATATTAACAATACCAAAAATTCATCTTATTCTTCACTATTTAGATCATTATGTACTGCAATTAGGAGGATATAACAGTAGTTTCAAACAAACAAGGTCGGTAATATTGCAAGAGTGCGAGATGGCTACTTGTCTAGCGGTACTTTTTGCAGATAAAATCTATGTTCCAGCAGTATCTTATTATCAATCTCCTATCTGTCGCCAAGTAATAGATTATTATCAAGACATATTTGATCTAGGAATAATTTCAATTATAACTGATGCCTATTCCTTAGAGGAATTTCAAGATAATAGACTCCGAGAATATAAACTAGATAGCAAAGAATACGCTCTTTACAAAAAAATATTAGATATTCAAAAAAATCCGCCAAGTATTTATTCTTGCCTAGAAAATACCACTTTAGTTTTATACGAAAAATGGGAACAATTTATTAAAGAAACTGATATTATTAAAATTTTTGTCAAAAAATCCCCCAAGGAATTTATTACTGAAAATTTGAGTCATAATATAGAAACATTAATATATCGACTTGAAAATCAGGCATTCATTGTTAAAAATGTATATCCTCTATTGTTTAATGAGCCTCACATCGGTACGTCTAACTTATTATTAAAAATGATATGTGAACTTTTTTTTGAGTGGTTTACAAAAAAGCTGAACTCTGGGTTAGTAACTGATTTAGTTTATCTTAATCAACTTTCTATCAAGTCATGTGGAACTGATTTACCCTATAAAACTTTATATAAGAAGCTTAATCTAGAACATCCACACCTTTTAAATGAAATAAATATTTCTCAACCTCGTGAACTTCTCATATTGAAGAAAGATACTGAATGGAATAAGGTGATGTCTAATATTATGGCTTAATAAATTTTATAAAATTACAGTACAGTTATATATGCTTCTAAAAATCATACTAAAGCTATAGACAATTTGGCGTTGCACAATTAGGAATGACGAAATTTGAAAGTAGATATTTTTGGATAATTCTTTCCTAAATATATTTAATATATTTACAGTTGAAAATCTATTATCATTCTTGAATCTGCAAATGTGCAACTCCGACAACTTAATATTCAAATCTGATTAATTTTGTTTTTGTAAAGACAGTAAAGGTGGAGCTTCAGCTAGAGTAATTGTTTGTTTTTCTCCTATATTTTTTTTTCTCCACATTGAAGTACAAATTTCTTTACTTATTTCTATAAAACCACCCCAAGTATTAGCAAATTCTACAAGTTTTTTGAATACATTTTTCGATTCTAACGTCTTAGAAAAGTGAGCTGTATATATATAGTTTCCACTCTCTGAAATTATTTCATAAAATCCACAGCATTTCAGCTTTTCTTTGAGCAAGTACATCTCCTCTGTTTCTAATTCTAAATAGTTTTTATGGTTTAGATAAGAGGGTATTTTGAGATGAATATCAGCTACTCTGTGAGTATCTAGTGAAATATTTATTTTTTGAGAATCAGATTCACTTAATGGCAGGTCAAAAATTAGAAAAGATTCGTTATTAAAAGGAAAATGCTTTAAACCCTGTTTTGTAACTGGTTTAAAGATAAATCTTCGATCATCCTTATAACTATAAACTTCTGTTTCTACATAACCGTCAGCTTTTGGATGAGCTTGAATAATTTTTGCTGCTTCTTTGCTACATTTAGTTACTAAATCAAAAAGTTCTTTCGTGCGATATTTTTTTTTGATATCAATGCAGTATTCAAGTGTAAAATGGTATTTATATTTTTCGGGTTTAATTTTGGCAAAGTTATCAAATTCAAAACCTATTTCAAGCAATGAATTAGTTAAAAATTTATCTATAATTGTTAAATCAATATGAGACTCTAATATAATAAATTGGGATGCTTTTATTCTCTTAAAGCCGAGTATTTCTCTTATAGCATCAGTTAATATTCCAACTTTTTCAGGATATTCTATGGCTTGGATCAGAAGTATTTTAATGATTTGATTATTCAAATGTTCAAAAGGCTTTCTTTGAAAAGATAAAGGCAAATTATGGGAAGGAATAATATATTTTTGTAACCTATAACAAAACTGTTATACTGTTGAATTTATTTCTTTTTTATCTAATAAAATCCAATGTTCATCTTCCCATTGAGATAATATCTTTCTTAAAGATACTGCTTTTGATTCATTGTTTAAATCCCTAATTAAATCTTCTATCAATGGAGATAAATTCATATTATTAGAGGAAATCTTGTTAACTTTATACTATTTTTTGGAGGTGTCTAATGATTCTATCATTACCTTTTCCCTTTCTTTTTTGGCTTTCTCTTTTTGACTTTTGATTTTTTATTCTTGAATCTCGCTCTCTGTTCAACCACTTCAGGAGGAGGACCGTAATCCCCATCCGAAAAATATACTCGCTCTACTATATGTTGTGGTTCTACTTCAATCCACAGACGAGCCCCACCAGCTTGACTTTTATTAGGGTCATGAGGTTGATAAACTATTTCGCAAGGTCCATGAATTTTCAGAGCATGACAATAACCCTTTTTATCTCCCACTTTCACTGCAACTGCTGGATGAGAAGTTTGATTGTCTCGGTTGTAGTCAATAGTCTTTCGTAGAACATGAATAAAGGTATTGCCTGTACGTTTATTCTTGTTCCAAGTTCCTTGAGGACCACGACGACCGGGTTTAATTTCTGGCATTCCCCGATGGTTGAGAGGAATCATCCAAAGTCTTTTTCGCTTATGAGCACCAATAACTCGATCTTGGTTCAGTAACTCTCGCAACCTACCAGTAGAAATATTGAGTAAAAAAGCAGCTTCTGTAGTAGTAACTAAAGAGACATTCATAACTACAACGTTGGGGTTTTTAGATATTAGATAATTAAGTATAACTGTGAAAATGCAAAAAGCACTGTCTTAGTTTATGTCAAAAAAGACTCCCGTTAAATTTCAAAACCAAAGAATATCCACAAAAATTAACGGCGTTTGATTTAATGGCTGAGTTTCAAAGAAATAGATTAAAGCAATATGACTTAGACTGAATTTTCCTAGTCTCTAATTGCAAAACAAAAATTAGTAATATGATTTTAAGTTAATTTCCTTTGATTTATGGCTTTTTTCATTAGCCTAATTAATAGATTAACTTGTCAAGTTAGACACATCGTTTAATTATTTATTTTAAATTATCTCATAACAAGTATGGTATAACAGAAACTACAATTTAGTCAAAAATCATGGTAAAAATCGTGGGAATTGGAGGTAGTTTGCGGTCTACTTCCTATAGTCAGCAAGCTCTAGAAATAGCAATTCAGAAAGTAGAAGCTCTCGGTGTAGAGGTGAATATATTGGATTTACGATCGCTCAATCTACCTTTTTGTAATGGTGAGGATGATTATTTAGAATATCCAGATGTAGAGCGACTCCGAGAAGCGGTTAAGCAGGCTGATGGTCTAATTTTGGCCACACCTGAATATCATGGTAGTGTTAGTGGTGTCATTAAAAATGCCCTTGACTTGATGAGTTTTGAACATTTGGATGGAAAGGTCGCAGGTTTAATTAGTGTTTTGGGAGGTCAATCAAATAGTAATGCGCTGAATCATTTACGGTTAATTCTGCGATGGGTTCATGCTTGGGTTATTCCGGAACAAATTGCGATTGGTCAAGCTTGGAATGCTTTTTCTAGTGATGGTAAATTATTGAATGAAAAAATATCGGAACGTTTTGATAAATTTGCTCAAAGTTTAGTTGAGAATACTTGTAAAATTAGAGGTTGCAGTTAGTTTTGCTTGTTAAAAACCTATTCAAATTATCTTGAATGGTACAATTAAATTGTTGACTACTACTTTGCATAACTATTGATTACTAAAAGTCTTCCTTTACAACTGTTGTGAAAAAAACTATCCTGCCAGATTAACCTTCTTTAAAAAATAAAATTTCTTCTTTCTTCCTAATTTCAAGTTATCTCTTTATATACCTAGTGAATCAACTTGCAAATAAAAATTGGACACCACTACATGACCAACTACATAAAACATTACGTCAACGAAAATTATTACCAGAAAACCAAAGAATATTAATCGCAGTATCTGGTGGTCAAGATTCCATAACTCTGACTAAATTACTGTTAGATTTACAATCAAAATGGGGTTGGTATTTAGCAATAGCTCATTGTGACCATAGATGGCGACCAGACTCAGAAGCTAATGCTAATTATGTGAAAAAATTAGCAACAAATTGGCAACTGCCATTCTTTTTAGCAGTAGCGGACCAAGTTTATCAAAGTGAAGCAGAAGCTAGAAAATGGCGTTATCAAACATTAAGTAAAATCGCTTTAGAGTCGAATTGTCCATACATCGTAACTGGCCATACAGCAAGCGATCGCGCAGAAACTCTCCTATACAATTTAATTCGTGGTAGTGGTACTGATGGACTACAAGCTTTGACTTGGCAACGTCCTCTGACAGAAAATTCCTCTTTATTACTCATACGTCCTTTATTAGAAATTACTCGTAGTCAAACAGGCGACTTTTGTCAAAAGCAAAAAATTGGTATTTGGGAAGATTCTACAAACCAAGACTTACGTTATGCTCGAAATCGTATCCGCCTCGAATTATTTCCTATGCTACGCCAGTTTAATCCTCAAGCTGAACTAGCACTGGCACAAACCGCAGAAATACTAAGCGCAGAAGTAGATTATCTTGAAAATGAGACAGAAAAGCTATTGGAGAAAGTGACAAAGATAGATACAGATATAGATAATCTGAATATTTCTGAACTTGAGTCTCAACAGGTCAAATATATTAACCGTTTAGTATTACGCGAAGTTCCTCTAGCATTACAAAGAAGAGTAATAAGACGTATTTTACAAAAAGTTTTACCTATTCATCCTAATTTCAGTCATATTGAAAAGCTAACAAATCTAATTGATGCTCCTAACCGTTCTCAAACAGACCCATTTCCTGGTGGAGCGATCGCCAAAGTCCGACATCCTTGGATTTTATTAGTGTAAAATACCTAGTGTGTTTGATCAATTAAAAATTTGACATTGAGAGTATAGTATGCTTATGGTTAAGCGTGCAGAATCAAAAAAAATCAGAGCTTCTCTAACATGACTAAACGCTATGGTTTACGGGATTACCAGTGGGAAAGGATCAAAAACCTACTACCAGGACGTGAAGGAACTGGTTGATGGCCAGCAAAAGACAATCGTCTATTTGTGGAAGCAGTTTGATATCGGTATAGAGCTGGAATTCCCTGGAGAGACTTACCAGAACGATTCGGAGATTTTCGTATTGTCCATACTCGTTTTAGTCGTTGGTGCATTTCAGGGATATGGGAAAGGGTATTTCAAACTTTAGCTGAGGATGCGGATAATGAATATGCCATGATCGACGCAACTATTATTCGTGCTCATCAACATAGTGCAGAAGCGAAAAACAGCAGCCCTGAACAGGAAGATATTGGTCATAGTCAGGGAGGATTAACCACCAAAATACATGGAGTAGTAGATGCCCTGGGTAATCCCACCCATTTTTTTTAACTACTCCTCAAACTTCAATCTTGGAAGGAGCAGATGTTTTGTGACCGATGGTAGAAGCGAAGCAGTATTGGGGGATAAAGCTTACGATGCTCAGGATCGGGTGATTATGCCTTTGACCCACAGAGGAATAGAGGTAGTGATTACCCCGAAAAAAAACCGCGCGTCAACTCCGTAACTACGATGAGATATTGTACAAAGCACGTCTTTGAATTGAAAATTTCTTTGCCAAACTCAAACAGTATCGAGCGTTGGCGGATCATAGCGGTAGCTATATCGCCACAAGGTATGATCAGCGTTCCGTAAACTTTCTGGGAGGAATTCCTACCGGTAGCCTCAGTTATTTTATTGGCATAGCGATCGCCATCGACTGATAACATACAATACCCATTTTGTCAACCTCCTTAATTGATGACACCCCCTAAGTTTAATTACGTCATTCTTACATTCTCAAACTTGTTGATCGTCAAAACTTTACTTCTGCCTTTACCTATATTATTCCAGTTGACCAATTATATTTTGAAGAACTTGCTGTAACTGCTCAACCTGTGTCCCTATACCCTGTACTTGATTTACTCCTCCTACTACTTCTTCTAGTTGCTGTCTGACTTGTTCAAGATAATCTTGCATAGGTAATAAGACTTCTTGATAAATAGCTTCATTTCCTCCTTGTGAATTTGCCTTCTGCTTTTCCTGTAAACTCAACTCTAGTTGTTCAATTTCATTTTTTTTCGCTTCTTGTTGCTGAGTCTTACTATTAATAATTTCTTCTTTTTGGGCAATATCTGTTTGTATTTGTTGAATTTCAGCTTCTAAACTTTGTAAATTCTCTGTCAGCTGCTGCCTTTGAGCATCAACCTGTGATAACGTAGGCTTTAAATCTATCTTATCATGCTGTTGTTGGCCAGAAGAATTACCCAATCTGCGCCAGAGAATCTCTTGATGCTGACTTAATATTTCTTGTCTTTCCTTAAGATTTCTTTGCGAACCCATTAAAGATTCATTTAACATTTTGTAACAGTCTTGTTCATCTGAAAGCTCTGACTCTAAGCTAATTCTGTCATATTCAGTAGCTTGATCTATTCTTCTTTGCAAAGCATCCATTTCTTGCTGCTGTAATGCTAATTCTTCTTCCTGGTCTTTAACAAAACTCATGTCTCTTTGCAAGTCTTGTTGTAAACTTTGAACCAGTTGCTCTAACTCATTAAGAGAAATTTTTTCCAGAGCTTCAACATCTACTTTGTGAGAAATACCATCATTTTCCAATGCTGTTGCTAGATGACTCAGTTGCTCATACAGTTGTGTCTGTATCTCTATTTGACTATTCAATACTTGACGATACTCTTGCTTACTTGCCAATAAAGTTTGTTGTGACCTCCATTCCGAAATCGATTCAGCTAAAGACTCCCGGTCTTGTCGCCATTCTACCCATTGATTTTGGACATGACTAACCAACCTTTCTATATCTTCCTGTTGTTCTTCGCTAGAATTAGTATTTGACAGTTCTTTCCACCTTTGTCCATGTTGCTCTATACTTTCCTGTTGAGAACTAACTATTTCTAAAGACTGACTTAACTTTTCTCCCAAAAGATTTGTCGGAGCGATCACCTCATTCAACCAAGTCAGTAAATCTCGAATATACTGAGATTGGTCTTCATCTAAAACTGCCCCTTGAGACAATTGCCCCTTATTTTGGTTAAACTCTTCTTGTTGTCTATGTAATTCTAAACGAGCGACTTCTAAATCTTCTCGGTTTTTTTCTATCTGTTTCTGAAGTTGCTGAGATGCTTCTTGAGCTTGACTAATTTCCTGACGTTGTTGCTCCAATCTATCAATTTCGGCTTGTAGTTCTTCAAGCTGTTCTTCCTTAGCTTGCAATTCCATTTCTCTACGATTCAACTCTTGGGCCTGAAAAGTTAGAGAAGCTTTCCATTGCTCAATTTCCTCCCATTGTGTTTTAGATTTTTCTTGAGAGCGAGAGAAATTTTGCAGAATTTTCACCAACTGACGGGCAGCATCTTGAATTTGCTGGACCTGCTTACTATTGTTCAAATCTACTAAAACTAATGAACCAGGAGAAAATTCCTTAGCTTCATCAGCTGGAATAACTTCTTCCCCAGGTACAGCCACCCAATTATGTTCACCACGCTGAGAGGCTAGTAGCTTCAAATCAGTTTTACCCCCACCTAGACCAAAACCACTTGGTCTTTTTTGTACTTCTGCTAAATACAGCACACTGTTATCCTCTTGAGGTTTCTATGCTAAAAGCTTGATTTTTGTAGTTTTTTATGTTAGCAGTAAAGCAAAGACCATTACTATACTGCCTTGTTGAATTTAAGAAATATTAATTTTTTTTAACTTAAGTGAGTTCTGGGATAAGTTTTACAACCATATAAATTTATCGTAGTATCCAAATAGTGCCTTACTTTAATCAATATATAATATATTTAAGTTCAGATAGTTAAGATACAATTATCTTAAGCTTATAGGCAACCCAATACTGTAGTCAATATACTTTTAACTGAATTTTTTTTTTCACAATTTAGTTTAATAGTTTAATTATGACTTATATTATAATATTATATTATTGATAATTGTATTTTTTAAATTTAATAGTCAATATTTTTATTATTTTTTGTGGCTATATAAAAAACCTAATTTAGTAATATAAATCATATCAACTATATCTTCAATTAAATTTTGCTTTGTTTAGATTCTATCTAATGTGAGGAATCAAAGTATAATTAAAGCAAGGCATATAACTCCAACTTGTCAGATTTTTAAATAATCGGTAGGTAATTTTAAGTTGGCCATGACTTACTTGAAAAATTAAGGATTATCAAAAATCATGTTCCATAATTATAAATATGTAGTTTGTTTACTTTTAAAAACAACTGTAGAATTAACATAAAGCGTAGCAATACAATAGAGATGTTAGCTAGATCTATTTTAGAAATTATAAAATTTAATAGTTCTCTGGTACTAATGCACAAATGCCTTATGATATTTAGACATCTGCGCTTGAAACATAAGTAGTCAAGTCAGAGTATAGTTTAAATTCTTTTCTCCAAGATAAAATTAACTCTCTTAGGGCATATTTTCATTGATTATAATACTTGCTTATTTTTGAAAAAATGAGAGGGTATGTTAATCTTCTCGAGATATATAAATTGTTCATCAAAAGTTATATACAAGCTGCATGCAGGGAAATTTGAGTGAAATTGATATCCGCAGCATCCTGCAACTTATAGAGTTAGGTCAGCGAACTGGTGAACTGTTTGTGGAATCTTACAGCTCACCAGTTAACAATAATGTTGCCAAACCCCAACACCACTTCCCCACAGAACCATCTTGGTTTGTATTCTTTCTCAATGGTCAAATTATCTATGCCACCCAAAGTGCGGGTAGCTTATCTCGTTTAAGAGACTATTTACGTCGCTACAAAGCAGATAAAGAGATTGACAATATTAAAGTTCCTTCTTTTGCCTCTGTTCATGCACCTGAATATGGATATTTATGGGCAATGCTTGAAAAAGGAATTCTTACACCAGCTCAGGGACGTGGAATTATACATAATATGGTTCGTGAAACTCTCTTTAATTTACTAAGTCTTCGCCGAGGATCATTTATCTTCGATCTTAGTCCAGCTCTCACACCTCAGTTAACAACCTTTGAAATCAGCTCATTGTTGGCCAAAATCATGAAGCAGATACAAGAGTGGAATCAGTTTTCTCCATATATTCAGTCTGCTGAACAGTGTCCAGTCATTTCAGATCCAGCTCAGTTACAGAAAACATTACAACCCCATATATATAATAGATTAAAAAATTGGTCAGATGGCCAGACATCCATGCAGCAAATTGCTAGATATCTAAACAGAGATGTATTAACAGTAGCTAAGGCCATTTATCCATTTGTGCAAAAAGGGATAGTGCAACTAATCGATCAAAAACCAAAGCCATTACAACCAGAAACAAGAATTCAGAAAGTGGTGTGTATTGATGATGATGTAATTATTCGGGAAAAGGTTGAATCAATTCTCAATCAGAATGGTTATAAAGCAAGTAGCTTAAGCGATCCTCTCAAAGCATTAGGTGAAGTATTTCTGATGAAGCCAGACTTAATTCTATGCGACATTGCTATGCCTGAACTAGATGGCTATGAAATTTGTGCAATGCTACGTAACTCTACAGCATTTCGCCAAACACCGATTATTATGCTCACTGGTATAGAAGGGTTTATAGACCGGGTTAAGGCCAGAATAGTTGGAGCTACGCACTACTTGACCAAGCCTTTTGGAGAAAGTGAATTACTAATGTTGGTAGAACAGTACATTGGACCAGGAATAGCCATAAACTATCAAGTTGACAAAACTTTTTCAAAATTTCAAAATACTTAATCCATAATCAGAAAATCAAAGCAATAATTTGTTCAAGATTAGAGTTAGGACAATATTTTTGACAAAAGTTACATTTAATTTGACTTTTGACTTAAAGACAAAAACAAGAAAATTTGAGACCTTATAGATATACACATATTTTATAGAAGATTGTCAAGAGGAAATATAATATCATTTGAAATACTATTGGCTACCATCTAAATTTTAGTCAGCGGGCCAAAAAGCTTGATACTGGAACTTAATACAGACAAAGTTTCTGGGTCAACTATATTGCATTAAGCTAAAGAGAATAATAATTAATTGTCCACTATTAAGTTGTCAAATTAAAGTAATAAATAGATAGTATGCAATAAAATATGTATTGAATTTATACATAACTATCATGGCTAAATATACACCGATCTAGGTAATTATTATAGCAAAAAACTCACTTATTAAGTAGATAAAACCACTTAATAAAGACCAATACTGTGATCATAAATCAGATTTACCAGAAAGTTAAATCTTGAAGCAATATAGATATTTATTGCTGGTTCTAAATCTAAATTAATTGAGCTAGGGCAAAAAGCCAATCTAGAAAATGTTAATAAATATATATGTTTTAATTATCAATAAATCCAAACCAAAGCTATCAGGTAGAAAAAAATGAGTAAAGTTCTAGTTGTAGAAGATAGCGTTACCCAAAGAGAAATGATTTCCCAACTTCTCAAAAATAGTGGATTAGCAGTTACTGTAGCTAATGATGGAGTAGAAGCTTTGGGACGACTTAAGAATACTAAACCAGATATAGTGGTACTAGATATTGTGATGCCAAGAATGAATGGCTATGAAGTTTGTCGGAGGATTAAATCCGATCCTAAAACTAAGAATATTCCAGTAGTTATGTGTTCTTCTAAGGGAGAAGAATTTGACCGTTACTGGGGCTTAAAGCAAGGTGCAGATGCTTACATTGCTAAACCATTTCAGCCCACAGAACTGGTAGGAACAGTTAAACAATTGTTAAGAAGATAGGAAATTGTTCAAAACTATGGTTGGCAATCAAGACTTTTTACCAGGCCAAGGTACGGGGATTCAAGAACTAGAAAATCCTGAAGGTGAACTTCATCTGCGATTTTATCTACCTTCAGGCAATGAGTTCGCTTTACCAGCAATGGATATTCGAGAGGTTATCTCTCAATCTCCAGAAGGTATTACAGTAATTCCAAATGTTTCTCCTTTACTTTTAGGTACGATAAATTTAAGGGGACGAGTAATTTGGGTAGCCGATCTAGGTCAATTCCTCGGAGATCAAGTCCCAATCAATGCAGATAAATCTGAGATTCCTGTCATTGCAGTAGAAGACCAAGACACTATATTAGGATTAGCAGTTGAAAGAATTGTGGAAATGGAGTGGCTTGACGAAAAGAAACTAAAAATGTCCACAAATATTGCAGATGGTATGGCTCCCTTCTTAAAAGGAGAGTGGATTTTTGATGAAAAGGGAGAACAGGTTTTAAGATTACTGGATCAAGAAGCAATTATTCGTTCGGCTCGATGGGCAGCCTAAATAAAAGTCAAAATTGGTAAGTCAACATAATTGTTTGATTGAGTTGTTTATATATGAAAATTTCTGACTGAGGCTGATTCCCAATTCCGTCAACAATAAAATTAAAAAACTAAAAAATAATAAAATTATATTGAGAGAGGGACAGCATGACATCATCCAGCACAGACTTTTTACAAGATTATCAAAAAGTAGAAGATGCCTACAGTCAGGGTAATTATGAAGAAGCAGCAGCTTTAGTTTATAACTTAATTCAGGATTATCCAGAAGACCCTAGTGCTCGTCTTCTTTGTGGTCATATATATTGTTATGGACTCCATCAATATGATGTGGCAACAGAACAATATCATTCGGTTTTAGACCTAACTGACGACCCAGATTTTATTAATTATGCTCAACAAGGTATAAGTGATAGCGAACAATTTATTACAAATAATCCCGCTGCTAGTGAATCGGAAGAATTTCTAGAAGGTATTAAGTTTGAGAAAAATCTGGATGAAGTGGCTATGGAAGAAGAGATTTATAACTCTCAAGAATCTATAGCAGACAAAGAATTATTTCTGGATGAAAACGGCCTAGAATTAGATGCAAAAGACTTGGAAAATATTACGGAAAAAGAACTATTTCTGGATGAAAATAACGATGAATTAATAACAGAAAATTTTGACTTTGATCAATTTGATAAATTAGATTTAGAAGATATAGATGATTTAGAACTGACAGATGAAGAAAATAACCCTTTTAGCACAAATGGTAATCCTAGTAATGGAAAAGATGAATATTTAGAAGATATAGATGATTTTACAAAATATGGAGAACCTTTTGGTAAAAATGACCAAAAACCAGAATATCAGTTACCTATAGAAAATAATAAAGATACCAAAAATTTGCTAAATGATGCTGTTTTAAATAGTAGTGATAGCCGAGAAAATATATCTGAAAAAATTTCAGACTTTAGTTTGAATGAAGACTTAGATGAAATTTGGAACAAGCAGCAAGAAGAAGTAGCAGAAGATGACAGAACAAAGTATGAAGATATAAAAAATAATTCAGATGTAGAAATAGACCATCGAATAGAAGACTTAGACTTAGATGAACTTAATGATGATTTTGAGAACGTAATAGATGAAATTTTAGATAGTTCAGAAGGGATGATTACTGGACAAACAAATAACATAAAAAGCAGTAATTCTCATTTACGAATAACTCCAGAAACGGAAGATAAAAACCATAACCGTAATTTTTCAAGTTTAGATCAAGCTACTTTGTTGACGGGAAATAATAATAGTTTCGGATGGGAAGAAACTGAAGATATTAGTGAAATAAGTGGAATAAGTGAAATAAGTGATGGAATAGATGAATTAGAAGACGGATTATATAATCAATGGAATAATATAAAAGATGTAGGTACAGGATCAACAGAAAAACTGGATAGTTTTGAGATCAATGAATTTGATGAAGCAGCATTCAGCGAAGCTTTTGATATAGATGAAGAAGGAAATACTAAAGGCAGAAAAGCAAATGGTTTTCTAGAAGATGATGAATTTGGTGATTTTGAAGAGTATGGGTCTCTAACTGATGAGATGGAAATGCCGACCGATATGACAGCTCCCGATATGAGTACTGCAGCATCTAATATAGAAGCAATGGACACAGGAATGGTTGTAGGTGCTACAACAGGAGCCTTGTTTGACAACAGAACTGATCCTAGCGCAATTGATAATGAAGAAACTATCCCCATAGATAATCAACTTCCAACTTTTAGTAAAATCAAAGGAGAGGCAGTAGATACAAGTGTAATGGTTGAACAAGGTGGGTTGGCATTCTGGGAAAATGCTTCCCTATCTACAAAACAACTATACACAGCCATAGGAACAGGATTAGTATCCTTAATTGCAGTAGCTCTTGTCAGTAATGTTGTTTCCTACAGAGCGTATCAAGAGCAAAAAACAGAAGTAATTTCTTATTTGCGTGGTACTGGTTGGATTATGACAGGTATCGCAGGAATCAGTAGCTTTTTAACTGCTTATGGTCTTGGTAGTCTCACAACAAAGCAAATAGAAAGAGCTAACAAAGATTTACATACTCAATTCGATATTATTGCTGACGGGAACTTAAAAGCTAGAGCAACGGTTTATTCAGAAGATGAATTTGGTAAACTTGCTGCCAAGTTTAACCATATGGCTAAGGTTATTCAGGCAACTTACACTGATGCTCAAAGGAAGGCAGAAGAAAATGAACAAGCCAAAGAAGATTTACAAAGGCAGGTGATTCGTTTACTGGATGATGTGGAAGGGGCAGCTCGTGGAGATTTAACTGTTAGTGCAGAAGTTACAGCTGATGTGTTGGGAGCAGTAGCAGATTCGTTTAATTTAACAATTCAAAATTTGCGGGAAATTGTACATCAGGTAAAAGAAGCTGCTCAGAAGGTGAGTAGGGGTTCTATGGATAGTGCGACTTTTGCTCAGGGTTTGTCTACGGATGCTTTGCGACAAGCAGAAGAGTTGGCAGCGACTCTACAGTCTGTGCAAGTAATGACCGATGCTATTCAAAGGGTGGCTGAAAATGCTCGTGAAACTGAAGATGTAGCAAGGTCGGCAGCAGCTTTAGCTTTGAAAGGAGGGGAAACAGTAGACCGTACTGTAGCTGGTATTTTGCAAATCAGAGAAGGTGTGGCAGATGCAACTCGAAGAGTTAAGCGTTTATCAGAGTTTACCCAGGAAATCTCTAAGATTGTAGGTTCAATTTCTAGTATTGCCTCTCGCACAAATCTGTTGGCATTGAATGCCAGTATTGAAGCAGCTAGAGCAGGAGAAGCAGGGAAAGGATTTGCAGTAGTAGCAGATGAAGTCCGACAGTTAGCGGATAAGTCAGCTAAGGAATCTAAGAACATCGAACATACAGTGATGCAAATCCAAACTGAAACAGGAGGGGTGATGACTGGAATGGAAGAAGCAACTCAGCACGTTATTAAAGGAACGGAGTTGGCAGAAGAAGCAAAGCAGTCTCTGGAAGATATTGTTCAAGTTACAACCAGAATTGATGTGTTAGTACGTTCTATCGCTGCAGATACTGTAGAACAAAATGAAGTAGCTCAATCAGTATCAAAGGTTATGCAGGCAGTAGAATTGACTGCTCAAGAAACTTCTCAAGAATCTCAACGAGTTTATAGCTCCCTACAAAATTTAGTGGGTGTTGCTCGAGATTTATTGACTTCAGTAGAGCGTTTCCGAGTAGATCCAGCAGAGCAATAAAGTCAAAATATTAATGAACGTATGTGAACAAATAAATTATCAGCATATTTTTCAATCGATGCAAAACAAAAGTTAGTAGTTGAAAAAATATCCCGTTGAATCCAGAGCTATAAAAAATATGCAAACAGAACAAACACAAAAAATTATGGGCTATTTTATTGAGGAGGCCAAAGACCACTTCAATACTATAGAACATGGAATATTAAACTTACCAAATACTATAGCAGATCAAGAACTATTAAGCGAATTATTTAGAGCAGCTCATTCTCTTAAAGGTGGGGCTGCTATGTTAGGAATTAATAGTGTACGAAATATTGCTCATAGATTAGAAGATAGCTTTAAAATCCTCAGAGAAACTTCCATTGAAGTAGATAATAAATTAGAATCTTTATTTTTAAGTGTTTTAGATACTTTACAAGAGTTATTAGAACAACTTTCCAACTCTGGTTTAACAGAAAAGGAAGAAAAAACTAAACTAGAGAAATTAGAACCACTATTTCAAGAGTTAGAAGAACACCTAGATGATTTAGCAGGAGAAACTCAGGGAATAATTGTAGGAAAAATTCCAGAATTAAGTGATGATAAACAAAGTTTTTTCATGGCAGAAGTATCAGAAAAAATGCGAGAAATGTTGCTTTTATTCAAGCAACATGATGATGCCAGTACAAGGAATAAATTGAAAAATATATGTGATTTTTTAGCAGCTCAGGGCAGACAAGAAAATGTGTCATCAAATTGGTTAGAATTAATAGAGGCGATCAAAAAAGCGATCGCTAATACCGAAAATACATACTATACTCTTGCTCATAACATAATTAAAAATTTGAAACAAGCTCAAGAATTAATTATAGATAATCGAGAGCAAGAAATAGTGATAGATGAAAATTTAAAAATTTTAACGAAAAACGCAGAATATCTAAACAAAAATATAGGTGAAATAGATATGTTAAATGAAATAAACAATCAACAAAACCAAACTAACATTAATGAGGGAATAAACAACAAAAATGATATATTAACTAAAAAAAGAGAGTCTATAAATGACTGGTTTAATAGCTTAGAAGCTACGGATATAGATAATAATAACTATGACTTAATAGGAGATAAACAAGAATTAAGGCAAGGACCAGAAGTTGGAGTAACAGAACTAAATAGTTTAGCAGATTTATTTGAAGGAGAAACACCAGAACTAGATTATAGTTGGGAAGAAGAAGAAATACTAGATAAAGGTAATCTGGAAGCAGGGGAGTTACAAATATCTGAAATTGAGAGCGATGATTCTGGTGATTTGTCTGACTTATTATTTGATGTTAATGAAGTTGTACAATCATCCAAAATTAAAAATCACAATGCATTTAAATTTTTAACTCCAGTAGACGAAGATTTGTCAGATTTGTTTAATAACAGTAAAGAAAATACACTACAAAATAAGAGTAATGTTAACAAGCAAAATACTAACTTACAAATAGATAATAGTCAAGCAAAACATACAGAAGATTTGGATGACCTATTCAATGCTATAAATCAGGGAGATTTAGCAGAGTTAGAAAATATCAAAAACCATGAAAATGACTGGGACTTACAAGTTAATTTACCAAAAAATAATCCGCAAAAAAATATCAAATCAATCCCTAAAAATATCAACCCAAAATATGAGGTAGATGAAGACTTTAGTGATTTATTGGCAATCCAAGATGAAGGAAAAAAAATTAAAAATGATGTAAAAGTAGAAAATAATCAAAGCCAAATTCAAACTCAAAATGATTTAAACTCAAAAGTAGCCGATTTAGAAGCACTGTTTGAAGATTTAGACACAGTAAATGAACAACAAGAAAATCAAATAGAATCAGATGATTTGACATCCAGTTTTTCTCAACTATTTGATCGAGAAGATGTAGATTTGTCAGACTCACAAAAATCAATCAATGTGGAGCAGGTAAACTGGGAAGATGATAACAATGATTTAAATAGTTTATTCGACGATCCAAACCTAGATTTTATTAACTTAGATTCTAATGAATCATTAGAGAATTTAATAGAAAGCAATAATGAACCTCAAGAAAATTCAGAACTTTCAGTAAATCTAGAAGATTTGTGGCCTACGGTGGAAAACCCTGAAACTGTAGATGATGCAGACTTAAATCAGTTGTTAGATGATGTAGTGAGTGAAACAACTTCTATAGAGTCAGAAAAAAATCAACAATTAACAGCTAAAAATCAAATAGAATCAGAAGAATATGAATTTATTGAATTAGAAGCAATACTAAATGGAGAAAAATTACATAATTATAATATTTTTGTACAACTAGAAAAACTATTAAATGCTACAGAAATTAATTCAAAGCTCACATCAAATACAGCCGTTGTAGAAAATACTCCTGCCCATGAAACTGCCAGTATAACAACAAAACTACCAGAAGAAGATCCGTTTAGTGACTTAGATAAATTATTAGAAACTCCTAGTATAGATACTTATAAATCTAGTGGAGCTTCTACTACTAATACTCCTCGCCGAAATAGACGCCCTCCAGAACAAACAGTCAAAGTACCTGCAAAGCAACTAGATAATCTCAGTAACTTAGTAGGTGAATTAGTAGTCAATCGTAATAGTTTAGAACAAGGTCAAGAACGAATGCGCCAGTTTCTAGATAACCTGCTCCATCAGGTAATGCTACTCAGTGATGCTGGACAACGAATGCACGACTTATATGAAAAAACACTTTTAGAAAGAGCAATTTGGGACAGTCGTCAAGGACATCATTCTACTACTTCAGTGCCCGAAAGTACGGTGGCAAAAGTAGCAGAAAAAGGGTTTAAAGACTCTCTCGACCTTGACCGGGTAGAAAATTTCACTCCTTTCCATTTATTAGCTCAGGAAACCATAGAATATATTGTCCGAGTACGAGAGTCCTCTTCTGATATCGAATTTCTGGTTGATGACGCAGAACAAGTAACCCGTCAGCTACGACAAGTGACAACTCAATTGCAAGAAGGGTTAACTAGGTCGAGGATGATACCCTTTTCTCAGACGGTACAACTATTACCTCGTGCTGTAAGAGACATTTCGATGGAATGTGGCAAAGAGGTGGATTTACAGGTAGAAGGGAAAGAAACCTTGATTGATAAAATGATTCAGGATAAGCTTTCTGACCCAATGAAACATCTAATTAATAACGCCATAACTCATGGAGTTGAAACGCCTCAACAACGTCTAGCAGCAGGTAAGTCTCGTCAAGGTAAAATCACAATTCGTGCTTTTCACCAAGGTAATCAAACGGTGATTTCGGTGGCAGATGATGGAGCGGGAATTAATCCCGAAAAAGTCAAGAAGAAAGCGATCGAAAAAGGTGTAATTACTCAACAACAAGCTCAGGGGATGTCTAACATTGATGTTTATGATTTGCTCTTTCATCCGGGTTTTAGTACAAAAGATAAGGCTGATAATTTTTCAGGTCGTGGGGTAGGGTTAGATGTAGTGAAAACTAATTTAACTGAAATTCGAGGTACTATTTCTATTGACTCGACCATTGGTAAGGGTACAATGTTTACAATTCGCTTACCTCTGACTTTGAGTATCTCGAAAGCATTATGTTGTATTAGCGATCGCTCCTGGATTGCTTTTCCTATGGATGGGGTAGAAGATATGATTAAAGTGTCTAAGGAGGATGTAAAAATAGGAGAAAACGAGGAAAACTATATAGAATGGCGTGGCTCAAAGCTGCCTTTCCGTCACTTACGAGAGTTACTGGTTTATAATCGTCATCTCCGTCGCGGTAATGTATATGGTATGAATGCTGAGGAAGATATGATTTCAATTGTTGTTTTGCGCTCTGCTTCTGCTGGCATATTTTTGGCGGTGCAAGTCGATCAAGTTTTAGAACAACAGAAGGAAATTGTAATTAAACAACTAGAGGGTCCTATACCTAAACCTGTAGGTATTGCTGGAGCAACAGTTTTAGGGGATGGTAATATTGTCGCGATCGCAGATGTCATTGAATTAATTAACCTCGCAACAGGAAGACTACGGCGAGATGAGGGTAATATGTGGTCATCTAGCGAAGAAGATGAGGCATCTTTGCCTATGCACCAAAAGAGTGAGTTAACAGTATTAATTGTTGATGACTCAATTACAGTCCGTGAATTGTTATCAATGACATTTAGTAAAGCTGGTTACCGAGTTGAGCAGGCAAGGGATGGTAAGGATGCCTGGGAAAAAATGCGTGCAGGTTTACCGTGTGATTTGGTATTCTGTGATATTGAAATGCCTCGGATGGATGGCTTCGAGTTATTATCTCGGATGCAAAAAGATTCTCATTTGAATACTTTACCTGTGGCGATGTTGACATCTCGTGGTGCAAAAAAACACATGGAAATGGCATTTGAGTTGGGTGCAAAGGGTTACTTTACCAAACCATATATCGAAGATAAGCTATTAGAAGGGGCGATTAGTATACTAGAAGGTAAAGCTGTTGGAGATATATTTAGCGGTGGTGGTCATTGATTTTAACATGAGGGGCAACAGTTCATTAATTGATAATGGATAATGGATAATTGATAATTACCTCGGGTTTTAACCGCTACGGAATTGAATATCAGGAGATATTATTTCTTTTCTTGGCGTTGCACAGTGACGAATGATTCTAGATTTTGGATGCCTGAATTTGGAATTGGGGAATTACTAAAATGATTAGTTAATGGTTTTTTTAGTCAAAGTCCGAGCCAATTTTTTGCAGCATCATTCCATAATGTGCAACCCCCTTTTCTTGGTCGATTGGATATGGTGAGGAGACCTCGCCATCCCATCCTAACGGACTGCTCCGCAAACGACCGCTTTTTTCCCCTATCCAAGGGGAGGCTTCAAGGCGCGAATTATTTAATTATTAATTATTAATTATTAATTATTAATTATTCGGTAACAGGCAACAGGCAACAGGCAACAGCTCATCTGGGGACACACCCCTAACCCTTCCCAGGAGGGGAAGATCGAGAAAGATTTGGCAATGGCGCATCGGTTGGAACATTTTTTTGATACTGAACCCAAGCGAATTTGATATAATATCAAATCTGTTGGTTTCGGAGTAATATAATTCCGTTGATCATTATAGAACCCCCGATCGTATCTTCATAAATTTAGCAAGGAGACAGGAGATAGGAGACAGGAGACAGGAGACAGGAGACAGGAGACAGGAGACAGGAGGTAATATCATGTTCGGATGATCACTTATAATAAAGCCAGAATCATTACAGTAGAAGTCTTCAAATTTTATGGCCCAAAAGATGGCGATCGCCAACTACCTCTATGTTCTGACGATCGCTTATAACTGA
>NZ_JAAHGO010000076.1:0-9334 GCF_010672455.1 Okeania sp. SIO2C9
AGAGGCATTGAGAAAGGCGCAGTTAGCGATGTTGCGGGGAGAGGTAGTTATTGCAGATGGGGAGTTAAAGGGAAGTGGAGAGCGTAGGGTAGTGCCGTTACCTCCAGCGTTAGAAAATATAGAGAATTATAATTTATCTCATCCTTATTATTGGGCAGGGTTTACTATGGTTGGTAGTCCTTGGTGATGGGAAAGAGATGGTCACTTCAGTTATCAGTTATCAGTAATCAGTTATCAGTTTAACTAATTAGGGTTTGCTGAAAAAGTCTTATGGGTGAAGGTAGGAGTCATATCATGTCCGTTTATATCGTTTGTGTAAACCCAAGGGTGAATATCTACAGGAAATAATGGTTTTTTTCTTGCGAGGGTAGCCTTTCTTCCTCTTCTCTCTTCCCTCTTCCTTCTTCCCTCTTCCTTCTTCCTTACCTTTGCTATACAAGACCGATGCTGCCGGACATGATATCAGGTAGTAGGGGCGAACGGCCGTTTGCTAACGCAAAGCTCCGCAGCTTCTCCTTATTTATCCGCGATTTCTTGATAAATTGCTAAAGATTTTTGGAGTAATTGTTATAGATGTCTATTAGAGTAATGAGTTATGAGTAATGAGTTATGAGTAATGAGTTATGAGGAGGGAATTTTAAGCTATAAATGAAGAGAAAGTTTTTTGCGAAGCGCTCTTATCCGGACATGATATAACTTGTTTCCATTGGTGGCCTCAAACTAGGGCTGTTCAGTTATAAGCGATCGTCAGAACATAGAGCTAGTTGGCGATCGCCATCTTTTAGGCCATAAAATTTGAAGACTTCTACTGTAATGATTCTGGCTTTATTATAAGTGATCATCCGAACATGATATTAGAATCCCCTCGGCAACAGTTGCGGGGAGTAGTCAACAACACTGACTTCTGGATTATAAAGAAGTAAGAAGTCAAGAAAAAAGAAAAAGGAAAAATGACTCTGGTGATGCTGCATTGTAATGGTCGTGCATTGTCCAGCAATGTTTGTTACAAGAAAAGTGGGAGCATCTTGCTCCCGTGCCAGGTATTCCTGTTTGCTATATACTATTTCGCTGTATACCATTACTATGCAGGAATACCCTAAGTTTCTAACTAAAAGGATCTAAATCATTACATTCATCCTCATCTCCATTCTTACGAGCATACTTAGAAGGTGGGCGATCGCTACTCCAGGCCCACCAACTACAACCACACTTACAATGATAAAATTCTTGCCATTTGCGACGACTATTTTCTCCATAGACAGGGGAACGTCGATTAATCCAAACTGCCTGTGCGTCTATTGCACTTGCCCCACACTTAGGACAGCAGAACTGAAACACATGAATTGAGGATTCTGTCCATTGAGGAGGAGTTGGGCTAAATGCTTCCATGATTTATTTTTCCTACCATATAAATTTACTTATTTGACATCCTCTCCTGCCTAAAGGCGAGGAGATTCCTATCCACCTAATAGTCATCCAAATCAAATAAAGATAACTGCATAGGTTCAAAGTGGGTTGACGTTTCACAGGCTGCTGCTACCTTGACAGTAGTCTTATGCTTGCCTCCGCGTCCGTTTAATGTCTCAGACTGCCCGCCCGCGACTAATATATTTATTGCTGCGTTGTGGTCTCTATCATGTGTAGTTTCACAGTTTAAACACTGCCACTCACGAATTGACAAATCTAATTTGCCTCGCGCGTTAACCACAACATGAACAAATTTGACTGGTTGGTTGCCAACGATTAATGATTCTAAATTCTCTACCGTATTTTTCTGCTTTTCCTTCTAGGAATGTTCGGAATTGTCTCCATCCTAAATCAGAAATAGCCCTAGATAATTTACGGTCTCTTGGTGCGCATTCCCTTGCGACTGGCGTCGTCGCGGGGTCGCACCGCTTTTTAACCATTCCAGATACATTCAAATCTTCTAAAACTATCACTTGGTTTTCGTTAATAATTTCAGTAGATAATTTATGCAGAAAGTCTGTCCTTGTATCTTTCAGTTTTGCATGAAACTTAGCTATTCTCAACCTAGCTTTTTCATAACGATTTGTACCTCTAGTTTTCTTAGATAATGACTTACTTAATTTTCGATATTTCTTGATTCGTTTCTTTAGTGGCTTTGGTGCATCAATTTTTCGACCATCACTCAATGTAGCAAAAGTTTTAATTCCTAGATCAATTCCAACTGAATTATCAGTTTGAGGTAATGATTCTGGTTGTATTTCTACTACGAAACTTAAAAAATATCTATTGGCAGAGTCTTTAATAACTGTTACAGAACTAGGCTGACTAGGTAGTTTTCTAGACCAAATAATTTTGAGCTTACCTACTTTTGTTAAAACAACTCTGTCTTGAGAAATTTTAAATCCTCCTTTCCTAAATCTAGCTGTTTGTCTAGACTTTTTAGATTTAAACTTAGGAGGTCTTGCAGGTTTTCCTTTCCTCTTACCTTTACAACTATTGAAAAAGTTTTGATATGCTGCATTCAAATCATTTAATGACTGTTGCAATGGAATATTGGAAACTTCTTTTAACCATTCTCTATTTTCAGTCTTTTTAGCTTGGGTAATAAACTGTTTTTGTAGTTCTGCATTACTAGGCTTTTTCTTACCTTCTTTGTACAACTCGTTGCAATAAGCTAAACTATCATTCCATACTGTTCTACAACATCCAAATAATTTAGCTAAAGCTTTCTTTTGTACATTGTCTGGATATACTCTGTACTTATACCTTGCTTTCATCTTTTTCCTCATCGACCTGATTTATATTATCATATAATTGGTTACACATTGGGGATAAATATGAAAAATAATCAATTAAGATTGCGGATGAATGATGAAAGGATGGATAAGTTAAGATTATATGCACGAGTAAAAGGTAAAACAATGACTCAAGTAATTGAAGAACTGATTGATAGTTTGCCAGAGGTTGTTGTTAAACCAACTGAACAAGAAGAAATATTTATCAAATAATTAAATTCGCCCTATAAGGGCGAGGCTTGAAACCCACTTTTTCGGTCAATATTATAACTGAAAGTTAAAAAGCGTTTGGGTCCGGAATGCTCGGCAAACAGCAATTTAGCACTCAGAATTGCTGTTTAGATTTATACTGAAACCGAGAGCAATGCAATTTCCAATAAGATTTTAACTCAAGCTCTAAATTGCAGAAAAAAAACACTCTTTATTCCCTATTTCCTGCTATATTTATAAATTTTATCCCTAATCAAATGAATCTGTTATTAAACTTTATCTCTTTAATTGGAATTGTAATTCTGTGCTTTATTGCATGGTTAGGTTCAGAAAATCGCCTAATTATTCCTTGGAAAGTTATATTTTGGGGAATAGGATTACAACTATTTATTGGTTTACTCATATTTGTATTACCAACTCGCGACCTCATTGCACAAATCAATAATCTCTTAAATACAGTACTAGATGCTTCAGAAGCAGGGGCTAGATTTTTATTTGGCGGCTCTGATTCGGCAATTGTCCCAGACCCTAATCGGATTGTTGGACCTGGTCCAGCAGCTAGATGGATAGTTAGAACTGTAGGTACTCCTTATGTAGAAATTCCAGGCGATCGCCTCACCCCGGATAATCTTAGTTTAGGCTTTATTTTTGCCTTTCGTTCTCTGCCACAAATCATCTTTTTTTCTGGGTTAATTAGTCTATTATATCGACTAAATATTATTCAGCCTATCGTTAAATTGTTTGCTAAAATTTTCCAAAAAACAATGAACATTAGTGGGGCAGAATCTTTATCTGGAGCTGCAAATATATTTGTAGGAATAGAATCAGCAATTGCTGTCAAACCATATCTAAAGGATATGACCCGCAGCGAACTTTGTACTATTTTATCTTGTTGTTTTGGTTCGATCGCCTCTTCAATATTAGGCATATATGCAGTTATTCTCAGACCAACTTTTCCTGGCATTACTGGGCATTTAGTTTCAGCATCAATAATGACTATTCCTGCTTGTTTTGTATTATCGAAACTCTTGATACCAGAAACGGAGAAACCGAAAACTTTAGGTCATATTCCATCTGAGAAAAAAAAAGAAAATGACCAATTACCAAACCCAATGGATAGTTTAATTAATGGAGGGATAGATGGAGTAAAAATGGCAGTGGGAATTGTGGCAGTAATTATTGTAATTTTGGGATTACTTGCCTTAGTTAATGCCATATTTAATGGTTTAGCAAATCTACCAAGTCCTCTAGGAAATATCTTCCAAATAATTACTGTACAAAATATTTTAGGAGTGATATTTTTACCTCTAACTTTTCTCACCGGAGTATCTCTAGAATGGAACGAACTTTGGCAAGTTTCAATATTAATTGGACGTAGATTATTTGAAACAAGTATCCCTCCTTATTTTACTTTGGCACAACTAAAAGCGGCCGGAGAAATTAGCGATCGTGGCTTACTAATAGTTAGTTATGTTCTTTGTGGTTTTACCCACATAGCATCCTATGGAATTTTTGTCGGTGGAATATCAAATCTCATACCATCGAGGCGATCGGAACTTTCTTTTCTTGGTTGGAAAGCTCTATGGGTTGGTACTCTTGCTACCTTAATGACAGGTTGTGTCGCGGGGTTATTTGATTTTGGAGACCCTACTATTTTAGGTCTTAGCTAGTAGGTGTTCAACAATTAATAATTAATAATTAATAATTAATAATTAATTATTAATTATTACCTCTTCTTTTCAAGTTCTTTTCAAGGAGAGGATTGACGCGGAGCATGAAAATTTTTTCTCTCTTGGTCGATTGGATATGGCTCCGAGACCTTGCCATCCCACCCAACGGGGAAGCTCCGAAGATCGATCGCTTGTTTCTCCTTTAAAGGAGAGGCTTTAAACCTTAATTATTCGGTAGATTTTAGGTGGTAAGTTGATAGTTGAATATTCTGAGAAATTTAACTGATAATTTATAGCCACTGCCATTAGTACTCTTGACTTATGGAATATTAACCTTCTTCCTTCCTTCTGGTATACAACTTTTTTTTCAGATACTGTATACCTAAATAATTCAGACTATAATGATGATAATTTGTAAGCATTCCGGAGGAAATGCTTACGATAATTTACAGCAAAAAATTAATTTGGAAGTTTAAAATAGTAATTCCAAATCATTTGTCAAAAATCTAAGGATATATAAAAAATCTGAAACTTTTACCGAAAAATTGTGGTTTAAAGCCTCCCCTTTTAAGGGGATAATAAATAAAAATTGTCCTTTGAATCAATCCTCTTCTTTTCAAGGAGAGGTAATTCTAAATTCTAAATTCGCGCATTCTAAATTCTTGAATCCTGTTCCCTAAATTCAAAGATATTTTTACAACTGATAACTGATAACTGATAACTGATAACTGAAATAGAATGGCTATATATATGAAAAAATGGCGCTTAATTAGTATTGGATTATTAACAGCTCTAACTTTATTTATTTTCAATTATATTATCGGAAATTGGCATCAAATATCCTTACTGAAACCTGCCCAAGCTGAAGATATTACTAATTCATTAATCACTTTGAGTTCTCGCTCATATAAAGATAGTAAATTTGAGATTGGAATTATAGAAGGTTATCAACAAAAAATTATTGCTGGCGTACCAGTATTTGAATCGCCAGAAGGAAATTTAGCTTATACTGTGGTCGTCAAACCTCAAGTTAATTTACAACAGCTAGATAATCAAACTTTAGCGATAATTGCCATAAATGAATTTGCTAGAGGCGAAGGTTTTCAACCACAAGAATTTCAAGTAATTAAACCAGGAGAAATTACTTTACCTTGGAGTGGTAGTTTAACAATAAATAATAATACACAACCGATAAATGGAATAATTTTAGCCAGTCAGATTGATAGAAATGTATTTTTATTGTTAATTAGTGCCACAGACGCAAAAACAGAAAAAATCACCCAAGTTTTGCAAATTTTATCCAATAGTTTAAAAGCAGTTTAATTAATGGATAATTGATAATTACCTCTGGTTAAAACCGTCCTTGATTGAATATAAAGAAATATTATTTCTTCACAGGAGTCGATTGGATATTGCTCCTTTGACCTCGCCATCCCACCCTACGGGAAGCTACGCTAACGACCGCTTTTTTCCCCTTAAAAGGGGAGGCTTCAAGGCGCGAATTATTTAATTATTAATTATTAATTATTAATTATTCGGCAATTCCAATTTAAAAAAATAATGCTTATAGCAGTCAAAGGAAAGATTAGGAGAGATATAGCAATGAGCGCTCAGGTATTTACAATGTCCCGCTGAAAGTGCAGCAAGCGAAAAGGTGTACAAAAAATAATGTGTAAATATGCCAGCACACATTGCTATAAACAGCTTAAAACTCAGACAATGTAATATTTTTCCTTCTTCCTTCTTCCTTCTTCCTTCTTCCTTCTTCTTCCTTTTTCCTTAATTTAAAAATTATGAATCCAGAACTTTCTGAAACTACCCGCTTATTAGATATCATGCCTGCTTCTGGGCGGATGATGACAAAAATAGTTGGTAAAAATCAACAATCTACTATTATTGAAACAACCTTTCCTTTACCTTGGAAAAATGACCGGGTAATCTATCTAAATTTTGACTTATGGATGAACTTACCCAAAGGACAACGAGATTTAATCATGTTACGAACTGTCAATTGGTTATGTGAAATTCAATGGTTTAAGCCTAATCTGAATCAAGGTATTTTTGCAGTTGGTTTAATAGGATTAATTTCCCAATTAAGCCAAGCAGATGTGGTGGGAATATTAGTTGCTGGTGGTTTAAGTACAATTGGTTTAATCAAAATTTGGCAAAGTAATCATAGTACACAAACAGAATTAGCAGCAGATGAAATGGCAATTAGAGTAGCAACAAGACGAGGTTATCAAGAACCTGAAGCCGCAAATTATTTATTACAAGGAATAGAAAATGTAGCCAAAATTGAAGGGCGTAATAATCTGAATTTTACCGAGTTAGTTAGGTGTCAAAATTTAAGAGCGACCGCTGGTTTATCTCCTGTAGCAGTTCCGGAAAAAGTGAGAAAAGAATAGGTAGTTCTGCATAGTTAGGACTTACCGAAAAGCGACGTTGAAAGCCCCCGTGTTTTAACCGGGGGATGAAAACAAGGGAGTCGTTTAGACAAGACTTCTAAAGTTTTCCTGTGCTATTATTATCAATAAAAAGTAAGCAGAACCCTAGGCATTGGCCTTAGCCGACTGTGTAGGGGCACTTTGACTTGTCCCCAAAGAATATATTTTTGGTCAGCTAAGAATAAACGAAGCAACACGGATTTATCCTGTTGCGTAGTATCTACTTAGAATCCCCGTGCCAACAGTCGGGGAGTAGTCAAACATAAACGCTATTGGTAGTGGACTGTTTCATCTAAAATAGTGCAATACTATTCTATTGCACCATTTTAGCTGTGTCAGTCCAGTAGATTGCATTCTGAAAAAAACCGTGATAGTTTGACATCCTCCCCGGCCTAAAGGCACGGGGATTCCTACTAAGCCGTAGCTCCTCGGCGGGTTGACGCTTCACAGGGTGCTGCTTCCTTGGCGGTAGTCTAACGCTTCCCTCCACGTCCGCGCACGAGTTTCCGAGTGCCCCCCGGCAACTAATGACACAATAGCATATATTCAATTCACTTGCATGCTCAAATAAAAAGTCGCCCTACAAGGGCGAGGCTTTAAACCCAATTTTTCGGTAAATATAATAACTACTTATGTACATCATATTATGACTTTTTATTCAACACAAAATAAAGATACTTTTAGATAAAAAGAGCAATTGCGTACGCTTAACGGAAGGTTATCGCCATCTCTCCTCAACTAATAAATAATTAAATTAACTCCAATGTTGTAGTTATTAGGAAAGACAAAAGCAAAATTTCAAGCTTTCAACCTTCCCTTTGCTATTATTTCAACCAAGAACGAGTAATTTCTTCTAACTGATTAAATTCTTCTTGACTCATCTCCCAACCAATAGCTCCTAGATTTTGTCGAACTTGTTCATAATTTTTACAACCAGCAATAGGAATCACACTATCTTGAAAAACCAACCAATTCAGGGCAACCTGAGCCAGAGTTTTGTCATATTTCTCACCAATTTGTTTTAACAAAGACATCACAGGAGCAATTTTTTCCAAACCCTTTTTCTGGAAACGAGAGTCAAATTGACGAGCACCAGTCGGTGGTTTTTCCACAGTATATTTACCAGTTAATAAACCTTGAGCTAAAGGACTATAAGCTAAAATTGTTACACCTAACTCTCTAGCAGTATCCAAAATTCCTTTAGCTTCAATTTGTCGAGAAAGCAGAGAATATCTCACCTGATTAGTTGCTAAAATCACCCCTCGTTTTTCCAGGATTGCATGAGCTTGACGCATCTCTTCCACCGAATAATTACTAACACCAACCGCTTCAATTCTGCCCTGTTTTACTTCATCAGCCAAAGCATTTAATAAAGTTTCCTGACTCATCAAAAAAGTAAACGGCCAATGTACTTGATAAAGAGTAACTTTCGGCAACATTAATCGTTTCAAACTAGCAGTAACAGCATCTGCAATAGACTCAGAAAAAAAACGCCAAGGAACAGGACCATATTTAGTAGCAATTTGCACAGGTTGTTCAGTTTTTTGCATAAATTTTCCCAGCAATTCTTCTGATAAACCATTGCCATAAACTTCAGCAGTATCAAAGAAATTTATCCCTGCTTCTAAGGAAGTTTGAAAAGCAGCTTCTACTTCATTAGCACCATAATTACTGCCATAATTCCAGAAAAATTTATCCCCCCATGCCCAAGTACCAATACAAATGGGATTAACAGTTATTCCTGTTTTACCTAAAGTAGTTGTTGCCATGTTCAAAAAAAACCTAATTAGTGTATAATGCTCAAAACTAGACTAACAATTTTCAGTAAAATTTTCATCTAGTATAGATGTTAATTTACCAAAAAATAATTCAGTTATCAGTCTTCAGAATTCAAAATAAAATTCAGTAAGGCTTATGTATGAATAACAGGGTTTAAAAGCCCCACTAAGTTATAAAATTGATATTTTTAATTAGTTCATACTCAACAATCCCAGAATAATTATTTTGTCTTCTAGTTTCTGGCAAATGACTCAAAAATTTAGGTTTCAAGCTTCCCTTGTTAAGAGGATAAAACAGAAAATTCTGCATCTTCTCGCCTCCCTATTATAGGAGGTACTGAAAAAGGAGGCTATAACAATCAGAAATCATTTGTAAAAAATCTAAGGATATATAAATTCAAAATAAAATTCAGTAAGGCTTATGTATGAATAACAGGGTTTAAAAGCCCCACTAAGTTATAAAATTGATA
>NZ_JAAHGO010000076.1:9344-12521 GCF_010672455.1 Okeania sp. SIO2C9
AAGGAGGCTATAACAATCAGAAATCATTTGTAAAAAATCTAAGGATATATAAATTCAAAATAAAATTCAGTAAGGCTTATGTATGAATAACAGGGTTTAAAAGCCCCACTAAGTTATAAAATTGATATTTTCAATTAGTTCATAGTCAACAATCCCAGAATAATTATTTTGTCTTCTAGTTTCTGGCAAATGACTCAAAAATTTAGGTTTCAAGCTTCCCTTGTTAAGAGGATAAAACAGAAAATTCTGCATCTTCTCGCCTCCCTATTATAGGAGGTACTGAAAAAGGAGGCTATAACAATCAGAAATCATTTGTAAAAAATCTAAGGATATATAAATTCAAAATAAAATTCAGTAAGGCTTATGTATGAATAACAGGGTTTAAAAGCCCCACTAAGTTATAAAATTGATAGTTTTCAATTAGTTCATAGTCAACAATCCCAGAATAATTATTTTGTTTTCTAGTTTCTGGCAAATGACTCAAAAAATTAGGTTTCAAGCTTCCCCTTTTAAAAGGATAAAACAGAAAATTCTGCATCTTCTCGCCTCCCTATTATAGGAGGTATTTAAAAAGGAGGCTATAACAATCAGAAATCATTTGTAAAAAATCTAAGGATATATAAATTCAAAATAAAATTCAGTAAGGCTTATGTATGAATAACAGGGTTTAAAAGCCCCACTAAGTTATAAAATTGATAGTTTTCAATTAGTTCATAGTCAACAATCCCAGAATAATTATTTTGTTTTCTAGTTTCTGGCAAATGACTCAAAAAATTAGGTTTCAAGCTTCCCCTTTTAAAAGGATAAAACAGAAAATTCTGCATCTTCTCGCCTCCCTATTATAGGAGGTATTTAAAAAGGAGGCTATAACAATCAGAAATCATTTGTAAAAAATCTAAGGACATATAAAAATTCTGAAACTTTTACCGAATAATTAAGGTTTAAAGCCTCTCCTTTAAAGGAGAAACAAGACAAATTTTTCCTTTGAGTCAATCCTCTTATTTTCAAGGAGGGGTAATTATTAATGATTAATGATTAATTGTTGAACCCTGTTCCCTAAATTAAATTTTTTTACCAGCAACTGAAATAGGATTACTATAACTGATATAGAATTTTCAAATGAGATGTGAAACAAGAGTTGGTTATTTACTAATAGTAAAAATCCGGTAAACCTTCTTGCCTGTTGCCTGTTGCCTAAAAGCGACGAGTTTTTTGTACGCAACTCAAATGAAATTACTATAACTGATAACTGAATTTACTCCTTATTCAATACTTAATAATATAGTTATGACAATAAAAGATTCTTCCAGTCCACTCAAATTTATCAAATTAATCCAAGAAAACTTTCTATTTTTTAGATTAGGTTTATATCAAATGGGGTTAGGAACAATGTCAGTTTTAACACTTGGAGTTTTGAACCGAGTGATGATTACTGAATTAACAATTCCTGCCACAATCGTAGCATTTACTTTGTCATTATATCAATTTATGGCACCAGCAAGGGTTTGGTTTGGTCAAATGTCTGATGTTAAACCTTTGTTTGGTCAGCATCGTACAGGTTATATGTGGATAGGAGCAGTTTTGTTTACTTTAACTGCTTTTATTGCTGTACAAGTTATGTGGCAGGTTGGTGATAGTTTACAAGTGAATGGTTGGACAAATCCCACATTTTTTTGGGTCGGAATGTTGGGTTTAATGTTTATAATTTATGGTTTGGCTTTAAGTGCAAGTTCTACACCTTTTGCTGCATTATTGGTAGATATTTCCGATGAAGATAATCGTTCTAAAGTTGTGGGTATAGTTTGGTCGATGCTGATGGTAGGAATTATTATTGGAGCAATTACCAGTAGTATTTTACTGAAACAAGTTGGTGTGGGGGCACAATTAGAAACTGTGAAGGCATCTGTTAATAGTTTGTTTATTAAAGTGCCGGCAATTGTATTAATTTTGGCTTTTATTGCTACAGTGGGTGTTGAACAAAAATACTCTCGTTATCGTACTCGTTCAACTATTGCTAATCGAGAAGATAAAGTTACTCTAGGAACAACTATAAAAGTTTTAAGAGCTAGTCGTCAAACAGGTTTATTTTTTACATTTGTATTTGTACTAATTATTAGTTTATTTATGCAGGATGCAGTTTTAGAACCCTATGGTGGAGAAATATTTTCGATGCCAATTTCTGAAACTACAAGATTGAATGCTGTATCGGGTATGGGAACTTTAATCGGATTAGGTACAACTGGATTTTTAGTAGTACCAAGATTGGGTAAGAAAAATTCTCTAAAAGTGGGATGTGTGGCAACAACAATTAGTTTTATCTTGATAGTTATGTCGGGGTTTACTGGCAACCCTGCTTTATTTAAAGGTGCTTTATTTTTATATGGTTTAGCTGCTGGTTTAACTACTACTGCTTCTCTGAGTTTAATGTTAGATTTAACCGTAGCAGAAACAGCAGGAACTTTTATCGGTGCTTGGGGATTAGCTCAAGCAATGGCAAGAGGATTATCTACAGTTATTGGTGGTGCGACTTTAGACTTAGGTAGACTTTTCTTTAATATTCCAATGCTTGCTTATGGCTTAGTTTTTCTCATGGCAGGAATTGGAATGATACTGTCAATTTTTCTGTTAAATAGAGTCAATGTACGAGAATTTCAAGATAATTCAAAACAAGCGATCGCTACTATTTTAGAAGGAGAATTAGATTAATTAATAATTAATAATTAATAATTAATAATTAGGGTTTGCTGAAAAAGTCTTTTAGTAGGAGTAGGAGACAGGAGACAGGAGACAGGAGACAGGAGACAACCCACCCCTCGCCCCTCCCCCTCCCAGGAGGGAAGAAATGGGAATGAGCGAGGAGGTTTGAAGAAGAATTCAGTATACAGGATTATGGAGAGAAATTAGGTTGGGGTTTGATGGATAAAAGTAGCAATTTTTTAGTATCCCTATCATATTTTTCCTGCTGACTTCTTACTTGTTAGTTATTGGGGATAAATTGAGGGATAAAAATTATTCAAGTAATCCTGATTAACCATAATCTAGGTATGAGATGGTAAGTGAATAAATTATTTGGGGATAGGTGGTAAAAGCTCAGTTTTGAACAAGAATTCAGAATACAGGAGTCTGGGGAGAAATTAGATTGTGGTTTGGTGAACAAAAGTAGCAATTTTTCAGTAT
>NZ_JAAHGO010000076.1:12621-42250 GCF_010672455.1 Okeania sp. SIO2C9
TGGTAAGTGAATAAATTATTTGGGGATAGGTGGTAAAAGCTCAGTTTTGAACAAGAATTCAGAATACAGGAGTCTGGGGAGAAATTAGATTGTGGTTTGGTGAACAAAAGTAGCAATTTTTCAGTATCCCCGTCATTTTTTCTCTTCTTACTCCCTACTTCTTGCTTGTTATTGCAGATAAATTGACCGATTAAATTTCCTCAAGTAATTCTGATTAAGCAGAATTTAGGTATGAGGTGGTAAGTGAATAAATTATTTGGGGATAGGTGGTAAAAGCTCAGTTTTGAACAAGAATTCAGAATACAGGAGTCTGGGGAGAAATTAGATTGTGGTTTGGTGAACAAAAGTAGCAATTTTTCAGTATCCCCGTCATTTTTTCTCTTCTTACTCCCTACTTCTTGCTTGTTATTGCAGATAAATTGACCGATTAAATTTCCTCAAGTAATTCTGATTAAGCAGAATTTAGGTATGAGGTGGTAAGTGAATAAATTATTTGGAGATAGGTGGTAAAAGCTCAGTTTTGAACAAGAATTCAGAATACAGGAGTCTGGGGAGAAATTAGATTGTGGTTTGATTAACAAGAGTGGCAATTTTTCAGTATCCCCGTCATTTTTTCTCTTCTTACTCCCTACTTCTTGCTTGTTATTGCAGATAAATTGACCGATTAAATTTCCTCAAGTAATTCTGATTAACCATCATCTAGGTATGAGGTAGTAGGTGAATAAATTATTTGGGGATAGGTGGTAAAAGCTCAGTTTTGAACAAGAATTCAGAATATAGGAGTCTGGGGATAAATTAGATTGTGGTTTGGTGAACAAAAGTAGCAATTTTTCAGTATCCCCGTCATCTTTTTCCTTTTGACTTCTTAGAGATAAATCCAGGGATAAAAATTCCTCAACTAATCTCGAATGCCGATAATATTTTTCTTCTGAGTTTCTAGCTATTGCTGATTAATTCTTAGAGATAAATTCAGGGATAAAAATTTCTCAACTAATCTCGAACGCCGATAATATTTTCATTCTGAGTTTCTAGCTATTGCTGATTAATTCTAGGGGATAAATTTAGGTATAATCCATTTTTTGACCGACTTTAATTCTTTCCACACCAGAATAAATATTAAACTTTTTCCCCCGCAAAAATCCAACCAAAGTAATATTAAATTCCCTAGCTATTTCTACCGCTAAACTACTAGGCGCAGAAACAGCACAAACTATCGGCACACCTACAGTTATACATTTTTGTATAATCTCAAAACTCGACCGCCCACTCACCATAACAATATGATTATTTAAAGGTAACATACCTGCTAAAAATTCCGAACCTATCAACTTATCTAAAGCATTGTGTCTACCTACATATTCTCGCAATTTCAACAATTCTCCTTGAGTATCAAATAAAGCAGCAGCGTGTAAACCACCAGTAGATTTAAACACCCTTTGAGCATTACTTAATTTATCAGGCAAACTATAAATAACTTCCGCCGGAACTTCTGATTTTAAAGGAATAGATGAAAAACCTTTAATATGCAGAGATTCTATACTTGCTTTACCACAAATTCCACAAGCGCTAGAAGAAAAAAAATGTCTTTCTAAGGTTTTTCAGCTTGGTTTTAATTCAGACTTAAGAGTGACATTAACAATATTTTGGAGTTGTTCCCCATCAATTTCTGGGTCTACACAATAACTAATTTTTTCAATATCTTCACGATTTTTGATAATTCCTTCACTATAGAGAAATCCTGCTGCTAAATCAAAATCATTTCCTGGAGTCCGCATAGTAACTGCTATAGTTTGTTTCGGAAAAGTCAGACGAATTTCTAAAGGTTCTTCTGTTACTAATTGGTCGTAACGAGTGAAATAAATTTGATTTTCGACGACTAAAATTTGTGCTTTAGTTTTGCTACTAGAAGAATAGTTCATATTTTTTTTCCTAATCTTTTTATTGTGTCTTTACTTCTTGCTATTTTCCATTCACTTTTTGTTTTTTCCTGTACCATTTTTAAATTCCTTGGAGGCTTTTTGCTCCATTATCTGACTTATATCATGTTCGGTTGAATACTTATATGAGGAGTCAGGAGTCAGGAGAGAATAAAGGATAAAAAGAGGAAATATTTGAGAAAAGTAAAAATAATTTCACTATTTATTTGGTAATCTCAGTATTGTCAGTCCTTAAATTTTATTTATAACTGATTATCCGAACATGATATTACTCTTCTTTTTTTATTCTAAAATTCTTTTTCTTCCTGTGAAGTTCATATCATTCGTTATCAAGTCAATAGAAATCAGAAACTGTACTATTATTATAAATTACAATCGGCCTCACCAATTTTTTCTATAGCTACTGACACTCACAAAAAACTAAATATAAATATTTAGGAATAGCTAGAAATGAAGCTCATATTGATGTGGTAGAAAAAATAACTCGAGGAGATATTTTTTATCAAAATAATTGGGTCTAAAACCCCGCCTTTTAAGGCGATCGGGTTTTTGGAGAGTTGCTCAAATCCCCCTTATAAAAATAACTTCTGACTTCGTTAAGAGTTGGAGAAGGTAGTTAATTTCCTTCAAAAAAGTTATTTAGATATGTGTTTCAGTAGAGAAATTAAACCAGAGCCATCCTCTGATTTTCAGGATGATAAATAATCTTAGAAACAAATATAATTTCAGATTTGATTCTGTCTTTAAATCTTAATTTCAGGAGTTAGTGTAAATATTACGCTGACTAATTTTTTGTCCAAAGTCAAATTGATTCACCAATGCCAAACTATTTATATTTCAATACGGTTTAGATAAGGCTAAAATTCATAAAGTATAGAACTATTAGAGTAGCTCTTCAAATTACAGAACTGCCAAAAAAATCCTTAACTGAACTGTATTGATTTATATTTTAGTTTAACCAAAACTATAGGTATCATGACGATAAAAACGTAGGAAAGTTAATTCCTGAGTCTGGTCAACTAGAGCTTAAAAAAGCTCACGCTATATTCCTTGAGAATTAGCGCTGGGTTGTTGACTCCAAACAATAAACCGATCTCTTCCTTCTTCTTTAGCTTGGTACAATACTCTATCTGCACACTTAATCAATTGTTCAGGATAACTTTGATCCTGAGGAATAGTGCTTGCAATTCCCATACTTAGGGTGACATAGGAGTTATTCAAAGAGGTTTTGTGAGGTATCTTCAGAGAATGAATACCATCCATAATTATAGTTGCGACTCTGGTTGCTTCAAAACTATTTACTCCTGGTAAAACAATAGCAAACTCTTCCCCACCATACCTCGCAGCAAATTCTCCACAACGCTGAACACTACTATCCAAAACTTGAGCAATAGCACGAAGGCAATTATCTCCTGCTACATGACCGTAGGTATCATTGTATTTCTTGAAATAATCAACATCACAAAGAATCAACGATAAGGGTCGTTGTTGTTGTTGCATTCGTCGCCACTCTTGCTGAAAAAGTATATTAAACTGACGCCTATTGATCAGTTGGGTCAACCCATCAATGACAGCTAAATGATTGAGAACTGCTGTTCTTTCCAAAACTTTCTGTTCTAGCTCTTGATTAATTGCACGAAAGCGTCCAATAACTACAATGAAACCTGAAATTGCTAGACTAATAATAGTCATCAAGACAGTATAAATTACTTTTAATCCATCTTCAGCTATGAGTATAACATTATCAACAGGCTGAGTAATTTCTACAATGCCACGTACTTGTCCAACTTTCCAGTCTTTTCTAGGACTACTTCGCAGTGTATTATGACAAGCTACACAACTTGGCTCCATGAGGACAGCTTCTGTATAGCGAAACGAGAGGCGATCGCCAAATTGTTCTTTGCGATAAAAGGAAGCTTTTGGATGCTCTTTCAGGTAATTCAGTGCATCCCATTCAAACTTATCTTGAGGTCCTCCTGTTAGTTGTCGATTAGGAAATGGATGCTCGCTGTAAAGTCTAAACAACATACCCTCTGATTCATCACTGAGGCGTTCCCCAAGTTCGATAGTATAGGTAGCAGGATTAGGAATACCTCCATTGACAGTATGGTATTCAGGTATGGCCATGATACCATCCATTGACTTTACCCGATCGACAACATTCTTGCTGTACAGTACTCTAGCTTCATTCAAGGTTTTGACAGCCACTTTTGCATAGTGCATTGCTTGAGAATCTACTAAATTCATCGAGAGGTAGTAGGTTCCTACTACAGCTATACTAAAACCTAAACAGAGTAAAGTGACAAGAATGATAATCACACGCATATAAAGCACTTGATACAATCGTTTGCAAAGCTTTAATAATTTCCATCTTATGGCTGTTATCATTTATGTGATATTAATCAAGTCAAATATAGCAAAGAAATAGTTGGTTAGGAGAATAGTAAAAGGTCATTTCAATTATCAGTTATCAGTTGTTCAACTAAATGTTTAATAGACAATAGGGAATCAAAAAATATCCTATATTCCTTTCCCTGCCATTATAGCAAATTCATACATAGGTAGTTACATATTAAATTTGTGATTTATTCCTATAATAAAAAATTATAAATGTAAGCATTTCCGTTTGTTATGCTCCGCAAACAGCAATCATACCAATTCGATAAATGTTTGCTACATTTTCGCATTGCGGGGGAGTAGGGGAGTGGGGGAGTAGGGGAGAATTCAATAATGGATAATTGATAATTACCTCTCCCTAAAAGGAAGAGGATTGAATAAAAGGAAAAAATTTATTTTTTTCCCTTTAAAGGGGAGGCTTTAAGCCTGAATTATTTAATTATTTAATTATTAATTATTCGGTAAAAATAAGAATAATTAACAACAAAGCCAATAATTATTAATAAAAATATTTAGTCTGTATTAATTAATTAATAATTGAAGTAAAACTTAAGTATAGAATTATTTTTTAAAATTCGTATCAGATACATGAACTTATTCAAGTAAGAAATGAGGTTAGGTTATAGCCAATTTCATTAATGAATTTTAATTCTCCTTTCAATTATCAGTTATCAGTTGTCAAACTAAATGTTTAATAAGGGAATCAAAAAATATCCTATATTCCTTTCCCTGCCATCATAGAAAATTCATACATAGGTAGTTACATATTAAATTTGTGATTTATTCCTAAAATAGACATCTCCGAAAAAGATATAGGTTTTTTGCAGGAGTAGGTAACAGGTAAGATATTTTGACGCGCAAAGGCACGAAAAAAGATTTTTTAGGGTGAATTTTCCTATCCTTAGCCTGCTCTAATTAAAATATTTATTTTCTGGAGATTTCTAATAAAAAATTATAAATGTAAGCATTTCCGTTGGTCATACTCCGCAAACAACAATCAGATACATGAACATATTCAAGGAAGAACTGAGGTTAAGTTATAGCCAATTTCATTAATGAATTTTAATTCTCCTTGGTGGATAATCCCCCCCTAGTATGATAATTAATTTAATAACAATTGGAGAAGCTCGCCCGGAATGGGAAGTGTTTATGGATTTAGCAAAGTTAGTACGTCCTGATTTAGCAAATAAGTTAGAGTTTGAAAATACTTCAGAAATTCGTCAATAAATTGCTTTAGTAATTCCGCAATATTCGGGAATTCAGCATTTAAAAGAACCAGGAGATAATTTTCAATATGGTGGTTCTCATTTATGTTTTGGTTGGAATTTTCCCACACCGGATAGTAAGGCTAATTTTTCAATACTTTCTTCATCTCAAGAAGAGTTAAAAGAGGGATATTTTTTAGTGGCTACTCGTAGAGGCAAACAATTTAATAGTATGGTGCAGTCAAAGAAAGATGCTATTACTGGAGCTATGCGAGAGGCAGTTTTAATTAATCCTATAGATGCGGAAAATTTGAGTTTAAAAGATGGGGATAAAGTACTGTTGAAAAATGATTTAGGTGAGTTTCAAGGAAGAGTTTATTTAGCTCCGATGAAACCAGGTAATTTACAAGTACATTGGCCGGAAGGAAATGTGTTATTAGATAAAGGTAAACGTTCTGTTGAAGGTGTGCCTGATTATAATGCTTTGGTCTGTTTAGAAAAGTTAGATTAGTTTGAAGTTTTGAGGATGTTCAGTAAATTTGAGTTGTTGTTCCGATGTTTTTTTACCCCACGAATACCTTCACCAAACCGAATATAAACCTCCCCAAAGAAAGAAGTTTCTACAGGAAAACCATATTCAGAAATCACACCTCCAATATCTCCACCAGTTGTTTCAATAGCAAAACAACTATTATCAACATTCCGGTAATTGACATCCTCCCGACGTTGCTCTGCGAGACAATGCGGGATTCCCATCTATCAATCAAACAGACTAAGCTGCTTGAAAGACTCAGGGCGGGTTGACGACTCATCGACACGAACATCCTTTTTAGGGGATGATTTACCGCGTCTCCTCGTCCGTTTATTTGTCTCCGGTTGGCCCTCGGCGACTACATCAAAAAGTGATAGTTGAATTTGATTTTCTGCTATTTTTGTTTCAACAGTTTCAACTTTGGTTATCGGCTGGGTTACTGTCTCAACAACAGATTGAGTATTGAGAATGTTAATTGCAGCGTTAATATCACGGTCATGGAAAGTACCACAATTTAAGCAAGTCCACTCACGGACATTTAGTTCTTTCTTTCCACCTTTAAACCCACAACAATGACATTTTTGACTTGTCGGTTCCCATCTGTTTATAACTCTAAACTCACGACTATACTTTTCACATTTTGCCTTTGTTAAAGTTCTAAATTGTCTCCATCCCAAATCACTAATTGCTTTGGCAAGTTTGCGATTCTTAATCATACCTGAGACATTCAAATCTTCTAGTACAATTGTGTCGTATTTTTTCACTAAATCAGTTGATAGTTTATGAAGAAAATCCGTTCTAATATCTTTAATTTTGCCATGAAGTTTAGCAACTCTTAATCTAGCTTTTTCTCTACGTTTACTACCCTTTTCAGTACGGGCAAACTTACGTTTAAACTTAGCTAACTTTTTGAGATTTTGTTTGAGTGGTTTAGGAGCAACAATTTTATCTCCATTACTCAATGTAGCAAATATGCTAATACCTAAATCAATGCCAATAGAATTTTCAGTTTTAGGTAAAAATTCAGGATTTGTTTCTACAACAAAACTAGCAAAGTAGCTGCCAGCACTATCTTTTATTATAGTTACAGAAGTAGGTTGATTAGGAAGTGGTCTAGACCAAACTATTTTAACTTTACCTATTTTGGTCAGAAATATTTTATCTTGAGCAATTTTGTAGTTACTGCCTACAAATCTTGCAGCTTGTCTAGACTTTCTGGACTTGAATTTAGGCGCTTTAACCTTGATACCTTTGCGCTTTCCAGTGCAGCTATTAAAAAAGTTTTTGTAAGCCTGGTCTAAGTCTTTAAGGGATTGCTGTAATGGTGTAGAAGCTACATCTTTTAACCAAATTAATTTTTGTTTAGCCTGAGTTATGAATTGTTTGGTTAAATCAACATAACTAAGTTTCTTTTCTCCGCTAGCATATATTTGATTACAATGTGCTAAACTTTGATTCCAAACATATCGGCAACAACCAAATAGCTTATTTAATTTAGTTATTTGTATATGATTTGGATAGATACGATATTTGTATCTAGCTTTCATGTTTTCGACCTATTACTAACAAGTTGATATTATTATAGCATGGGTTGGCATTCCCATACGACGCTCCCTTGCAGGAGAGCGCGGGTATAAATGCCAACATTTAGATAACTAGGAACTGCAATTTTAATTCCTAATGACAGTAGATATGATATTTCGTCAGAAGTAAGGTCATTTAAGTTATCAGTTATCAGTTATCAGTACCTCTGCAATAAGGAGAGGAATATTCTTTTTTTTATCCCCTTAAAAGGGGAAGTTTTGGACCACAATTTTTCGGTCAAATGTTTGGGCATTAGCAGGACATAACATACAACTTACCCCCATAACTGCCAAAATAATAAAGTATAGAGAAACTCGCTTTCGACGAATCATAAATTTTATTTTTAATACTGCCCTCTACCATTATAAAATATTGATAGTGAACCTCCAGGTATTATCCCTTGGGTATTATCTAGAAAATCTCAAAATGAAAATCTAAAAACTCAAGGTTGAAAATTAAACTAATAACTTAAGTTTACTGACAACTGATAACTGAAATAACCGATTAATCTTCTTTCAATCAACTTTCAAACAACAATCTAGTGGGATAAAAAAGCTAAAATGACAGAATTCTGGAATCAAGTTTTAAACTTCGCAGAAACAACAACTTTTCGAGTAGGAAATCAATTACTAAAAGACTTCGGAAATGTTACAGCAGATGAAAAAACCGACGGTAGTTTAATTACTAAATCCGATAAATGGGCAGATAGAGAAATTAGGGAAGCGATCGCTCATACTTTTCCCACTCATGGAATTTTAACAGAAGAAACTCAACAGATATTTCCTAGTAATGAATGGTGTTGGATTATTGACCCCTTAGATGCTACAACAAACTTTGCTCAAGGTATACCAATTTGGGCAACTTCTATCGCATTATTGTATCAAGGTATTCCCATATTTGGTTATATACATTTGCCTCCATTACATCAATCTTATTATGGTTTTTATTATCAAGAAAATCAGACTTATTTATCTAACCCACCTATCACCAGAGCATTTTTAAATAATCAACCAATTCAACCAAATCAAGACAAAATTACTGGCAATCATTTATTTAATCTTTGTTCCCGAAGTACCAAAATCTTACCTCAAATTCCCACAAAAATTAGAATGTTAGGCATAGCAAGTTATAACTTTTTACTTGTAGCTTGTGGTGCATCTATTGCAGGAGTTGAAGCTACACCTAGAATTTGGGATATTGCAGGATCTTGGGTAATAGCAAAAGCTGCAGGTGCAGTGTGGGTACCATTAGAATCTACAGATATTTTTCCTTTAAAAATTGGCAAAGATTATTCGAGTCATCCCTTTCCTACTTTGGTTGTTGGAAATCAACAATTAGTGTCATATTTTTTGCCATTAGTACAACCTTTAAGAAAGTAGGAGTCAGGAGTCAGGAGTCAGGAGTCAGGAGAGAAGAGGAGGAAGTTTGAATATATTAAGAGGATAAAATTTTTTTATCGCGCTCTTATACCAATTTGATAAATATTTGCTACAAATAGCTAGGATATTTCTTAGGAGTCAATCCACCCCTAACCCCTCCTGGGAGGGGAACTCAGGAGTCAGAATGAATGGCTTTAATAGCAGCTTTTAGATCTGAATTTATCTTTTTAGTCCAAGAGACATCTTCTATATATAGTAGGGGCGAATGGCCATTAGCTAGCGCACAACTACGTTAACGCTCTTACCGAAAAATTGTGGGTATGCGCCTCCCCTTTTAAGGGGATAATAAGCGGTCGTTTGCGCAGCATGACCTAGGATGGGATGGCGAGGTCTCCTTCTTCAATCAACACTTTTTACCCATTCTACAATTCCATCTGCTAATACCTTTGCTAACTTCTGTTGTTCTTGAGAATTCATAATCCATTCAAACTCATAAGGATTAATCATAAATCCTAATTCCAACAATACAGAAGGAGCTATTGTCGGACGAGCTAAAGCTAAATTATTCCAAAATACCCCATAAGAAGGTCGGTCTAATTTTTCCACTAAATAATTATGTAAAAATACTGCCAAACTATGAGCTTGAGAATGATACCAAAAAGTACCAATTCCCTGAGTTTTTAGCGCATCGCCAGAATCAGGTAAAGCATTATAATGAACCGAAAGTGCTAAATCTGGAACTTGTTGATTAATCATTTCTACACGGTCTTTAGGATATAAATCCTCTTCTGCTTTTCGTGTCATATATACTGAAGCACCTCGTGCAATTAACTCATCCTGTAATAACTTTGACACAATTAATGTCACATTTTTTTCCGGATAACCAGTCGGACCTCTTGCGCCTAAATCATTCTCACTACCATGTCCAGCATCAATCAAAATTTTCATTCCAGTTAAAGGTTTATATACAGAACTAATTCCACTTTTGACTGCCGGAGGATGTCGCAAAGTTAACAGCAAAGTTGTTCCAACATACTGTAATTTATAACCCCATTGTTGGTCTGTTTTTAAATAAAATTTATACCTAACTCCCTGTTCATTTTGCACTGTTGAAGTTAGAATTGGTTGCCAATCTAATCGCTCAATTAAAGGGTCATCATCTAAACGAATAGTATCAGTTTGAGCCGTCGTATTATGCAGAATTAAAGTTAAATAACCATCGCCTTGTTCGACTGTAACTGGCACTGGTACTTGCAAAGGAAATCTGATTTCTGTTGCACCTTCAACTTGACGAGAAATAGCACTCCGAATTACCGAACGGGGTGGAGCAGCATCTGTAAATATCCTAGTCTCATCAGCTTTTATCCACCCACCATAGTCAAGGCGTAAATAGTCTCCTTCTTTCCCTGTAATCAAAGCTTTAGTACCTTTTGGTAAGGGAGTCAAGCGAGAATAAGTGGTACTGGGTCCGGTTCTCGCGACTCCCTCTTCTACTGTTACCTCCGCCACCTCAAATGTAGTCGGAGAAAGAATAGTTACTTTTCCCGGTGCTTTTTGAGTAACAGTTTGGCCACTCACACTCAGTCTAAATTCAGGTTGACCTAAATCTCCTGATTTTTCCGCTTTTGCACAACCTTGATAATATTCTCCCACAGAGGGAACAGGTTGATTATCTCCTGTTAATACTGCTAAATTTCCTGGTAAATTTACTACTTGAGACTGAGAAAGTAAAGGAATAGTTTGGGCAGCTAATACAACAGAAATATTAGCATTTGGAGGAGCGATCGCCTGAAAACAAATTAATTCTCCAGGCATTCTGGCAATATCTTTTGCTGGAGTCAAAGAGTCTTGACCAAAAGCTATTCCCACTGGCAAAGGTGGTTGGTTTGAATTGCGTGTTATTTTTAAAATAATCTCTTCATTTTGATGGCGTACAGTAAATATATTTTCCCCTATTTGTAATGGAAAACTAGGAGCAAAATGACCAGAACGACTACGGTCATTAATTTGTTTTCCATTAACAGTAACTTCCGCCTCTGGAGAAGCTGTACCAATTAAGAATATTCGGTCTGAAGTAGTTTTATGATTGCGTGACGGATAGGTAATAAATAGAGATTCTTGTTTTGACTCGGAGTCCTGTTGAAGTTGATTATTATCTTCATTATTTTGTGACATTGCATCGTGTGACATTGCATCGGGGGAAATGGTAGTTATTACTCCTAAAAATATCATTAATCCTAAAGTTGATGAGCTAATAATTTTGCTAAATACTTTAGGATTTATTGCTTTTTTTGTAGCCATTAGCAGTGGATTGAAATTTGCCATATTACTTTTATTACTTTTCTCTTTTTTTATGATTGATATTACTTCTGACTAAATTACTTATGATATCAAATAATCCGCTTGATTTGGTATAAAGAAATATTCAATTTTTAAATCATTGCTAAATTTTTCTCAATTCTCTTTCCTCTGTAGGGGCGAATGGCCATTCGCCCCTACTACTGACTACTGACTACTGACTACTAAATATTCACCAACCCCGAGTTTTTTAGTCCTGTTTTTCCAAGTAATTTTGCTTGTAATAAGTTAACCGACTTTGGGAAAGCTTATTCCGAATTAACAACTCCAAAAATGAAATGGCGGCACAATTTGGATCTACAACAGGTACTCCTCTTCCCGTTTCAGCTAGACCTTGAGCAACAGCATCAGCGATCTTTAAAAAGCCAGTGCAACCAAAAATTATTGCATGAGCACTATCTTCATCAATCGCTTTGACACTTTCAGCATAGATTTTTTCTAGGGCAACTTCCTTGTCATGTAAGCTCAAAACCGGAAGATGCACGGAACGAATGGAAGCAAAATTGGGAGAAATCCCAAACTTCCTGATATGCTCCCGTTGCATTGCTACAACTGAATTCACAATAGTAATAATTGAAAATCTTTGAGCAAGCATCATTGCTGTATAGAACCCATTTGAGATCTATATAATTATGGTAGCCAAGTCTTTTCGCCCATCAATGAGTGAGGAAAAATCTGAAAAGGAGTGTTGAATTTTTTGTATTATTTCTCCCCACATCTTCCCTCTTCCCTCTTCCCTCTTCTCTCCTGTCTCCTGTCTCCTGTCTCCTGTCTCCTGTCTCCTAGCTAGAAAAATTTAATATTTATGAAGATACGCTTAGGGGTTCTATAGGCGCTGGGTCAGAACCCCCCAACAATTGGAATGTCAATGACCTCTCGAGCTGTTTCAACTCCACAGTAATCCATGTCCGATACAAAAATCCCGTCAAAGCCATCTTGTTCAGCTTTCACCGCTTGTGCAATCACATAAGGGGCATTGATTTCTGAATCATATCATGTCCGAAGGCAATCGTTTGTGTAAAAGTTAGCGTGGATATCTACAGGAAATTTGAGTTTTTTTCTTGCCTGTTGCCTTCCGGATCTGTTGCCTGTTGCCTATTTACTATACAAGACCGATGCTACCGGACATGATATCATAACGACTTTCAATTGAACGAGTCCCCTCTGAGATATTTTCCACATCTACCGTCATATCTGGTGTCAGGACGGGTTCAACAGCTTGGGCAATTTCATCGTTGAAATCGCTGTTATTGATAGGAACAATAATTTTAATTTTCATAGGTTTGGTCTTTTATTTTCAAGACATAACTACAATTGAAAATCAGGGGAGCTTTGTTGGTAGCAAAGTTTCAACATTTCAGCTAATACCTGAACGTGAGGTTCACTCAACATAGTGGTATGATTTCCAGGAACAACATGAACTTCCACGGGTTGAGTAGAAAACTGATTCCATCCCCAAGTTGGATCTGTGGGAATTTCACCAAGCATTCCTAATTCATCCTGATAAACTTCGCTGCTGCGGAATAGGGTAATTCGACCTTGATAACCTTCTTGTGGTACATAACTCATAAAAGCCAATTCGTCAGTTTTAATTGTTTGGACAATTCCACGCACTCGTTCAATTCCTGAATTATATGGCAACAGGTTGACGGTTTCCATCTGTTGTTTAAGATAATTTACTTGCACTTCAGAAGTCAGAGGTTTGAGGGTTTCATAGGAAATGTTGAGATTTTTCCCAGATAACATTTCTAGTACATGAGCAATATTAGTTAACCATTGAGTATCATCCCAATCTAGCTGTTTTGAGACGCTGCCAGGAAGTAAAGCGGGAAGGTCAAATAGGGCAAGTAGAGCAACTGTTTCTCCCAACTGTTGTAGTTGTTGCGCCATTTCAAAAGCAACCAAAACCCCAAAGGAGTGACCACCTAGGAAGTACGGACCAGAGGGTTGAAGGGATTGGATAGCTTTGAGGTAGTAGGCAGCTACCTCTTCAACACTACCAAAGGGTTCCGAAATCCCATCTAAGCTGGGAGGTTGTAAGGCGTAAAAAGGTTGGTCATTTCCCAGATGACGGGCGAGTTGGTGAAAGTAGACCACATTGCCACCGGAACCAGGCATACAGAAGAACGGTGGGTAGTTTCCTTCAGGTTGAATAGCAACTAAAGGAGACCAAGAGTGAGTATTAGTTTTTTGGCGCAATAGAATGGCTAATTGTTCTACGGTAGCACCTTGGAAAAGGGCGGCTAAAGATAGATTTTTGCTAAATTGTTTCTCAATCTCAGCCATGAGACGCACTGCTAACAGAGAATGACCACCCAAGTCAAAGAAGTTGTCACCGACTCCGATGGGAGAAATACCCAGAATCTCTGACCACATTTGAGCGAGTTGGAGTTCCACCGAGTCACGGGGAGCAACAAAACTGGTTTCACGAAGCAAACTTGAAGGATCGGAGATAGGTAAACCACGACGGTTGACTTTACCATTAGGGGTTAGAGGTATTGCTTCGAGAAAGACAAAAGCAGCAGGAATCATGTACTCGGGTAGCTTAGTCTTCAGGAAAGAACGCAAATTATCGACCGCAGTTTTGGGGTCATTAGTAGTTAAATAAGCAACTAGACGTTTATATCCTGAAATGTCTTCGCGGGCAATGACTACAGCTTCTCGCACCAGGGAATGTTGGGCAAGTACTGCTTCAATTTCTCCGAGTTCGATCCGGAAACCTCGAATTTTTACTTGATGATCGATACGTCCGAGAAACTCTATATTTCCATCGGGTAAATAACGAGCTAAATCCCCAGTTTTATATAATTTTGACTTTTGAATTCTGACTTTTGAATTATTAAAGGGGTTAGGGATAAATTTTTTCTCTGTCAGTTCTCGACGGTTGAGATAGCCTCGTGCTAAACCCGCACCACCAATGTGCAGTTCTCCTGGTACACCTATGGGTACAGGTTGATTATTGCTATCTAAAATGTAGATTTGAGTATTAGCAATGGGGCGACCTATAGGAACTATTTCTCGATCTGACTCTTCTGGTTTGACCTGATAAACGCAACACCCCACTACTGTTTCAGTTGGTCCATATTCATTTATTAGTTTGGTTTCTGGAGCATTGTTTGACCAAAATGATACGGTTTTCACTGGTAATGCTTCGCCAGCAATGATGAATGCTCTGGTTTGATTAGATGCTTTTTCTGGCGGGATCAAAGTGTTGAGTATTTGTAGGTGAGCTGGTGTGATTTTAACTAAACTCAGATTCTTTTGGGAACATAAAAGTTGACTCAGAGCTTCTATTTCATCTTGCTCTGGTAACAAAATCACTTTTTGACCTTTCAATAAAGGAGAGAATAAAGAAGTGATGGTGAGATCAAACCCAATAGACGAATTCACAGGGACTCCATTTCCTTGTGTGAGCTGACATACTTGGATACACCAACTTAAATAATTTACTACTCCTGTGTTAATAATCATGGTTCCCTTTGGTTTCCCGGTAGAACCTGATGTATAAATTACATAAGCTAAATTTTCTGGAGTTACTCCACTGTCAATATTCTTAATACTGTAATTAACAATAGTATCCCAGTCACTATCTAAACACACTACCCGTGCAGAATGTTCCGGTAAACCTAACCATACAGATTTACTTGTAAGTAACACTGACACCGCAGAATCTTCCAGCATATAGGCAATACGTTCGGTAGGATAATTTGGATCTATTGGTACATAAGCTCCACCGGCTTTAAGAATCCCTAATAATCCCACCATCATCTCCAGAGAACGTTCAACACAGATGCCCACTAATACCTCTGGTTGGACCCCCAGAGTTTGCAAATAATGTGCCAGTTGATTCGCTCGACAATTCAACTCCCGATAAGTTAACTCTTGCTCTTCAAACACCACCGCCACCGCATCCGGCGTCTTTTCTACTTGTTCCTCAAATAACTGATGGACGCACTTATCCTGGGGATAATCAACAGCCGTATCGTTCCATTCCACTAATAACTGATAACGCTCTTGCTCTGTCAACAAAGGTAATTCAGAGATGCTTTGATTGGGATTGGTAACAATTCCCTCTAGTAAAGTCATCAAATGCCCGATCGCCCGGTCAATACTTGTGGCATCAAACAAATCGGTATTATACTCGATCGCCCCTGTCATTCCCTCTGGTTGTTCCTCTAAATTAAAAGTGAGGTCAAACTTCGAGCAGCCGGAATCTACCTCTAATTGGCTGACCGTCCATCCCAACTGCTCATCGGTTAAAGGAGGCTGAAGCACAAACATCACCTGAAAAAGCGGATTTTGGCTGACGTGGCGATCGGGATGAAGAGCATTGACTACCTGCTCAAAGGGTACATCTTGATTGGCGTAAGCGGATAAAATGACATTTCGGACTCGCTTTAACAGGTCTCGAAAACTGGGATTCCCACTCAGGTCGCTCCGCAAAACTAAAGTATTAAGAAAGTCTCCCATGATCCCTTGCAATTCTGGTCGGTTGCGTTGGGAGGTGACAGTGCCAATGACAATATCTTCTTGAGACGAATAGCGATAAAGAAGGATATTAATTGCCGTCGCTAGGGTCATAAATAAAGTGACACCTTCTTGGCGGCTGATTGTTTTGATTTTTTCGGTTAAATCTTTTGAGAGTGCGAAACAAAGCCGCGAACCCGCAAAGGTGGTTTGTGGGGTGTGATGATGGTCTGTAGGAAGTTGCAGTTGGGGTAAATTTTCTAGTTTTTTCTCCCAGTAAGCAAGCTGATCGGAGAGAATTTCTCCCTGTAACCACTGTCTCTGCCAAACGGCAAAGTCGGCATATTGGATAGTTAACTCCGGCAGAGGTGACGGTAAGCCTCGGGAAAATGCAGTATAAAGGGTTTCCAATTCAGGCAAAACTATACTGGTAAGCGATTCCCCATCTATCAGAGTATGATGCATGGCCAAGTAGAGCCGATAGTCTGTTTCTGCCAACTGAATTAGAGTGGCTCGCAGCAATGGACCTCGCGTCAGGTCAAAAGGGGCACGAAGCTCTTCGGTGGCAATTCGCAACGCTTCGGTTTCTCGTTCCGTCTCCGGCAAAAAGCGCAAATCGACGACGGGTAAAGTTAAAGCTGACGGCGGATGAATTTCCTGAACTGGCTGCCCGTTGACGACTCTAAAGGTAGTCCGCAGAATTTCGTGACGGCAGATGAGTTCTGTCAAACTGTCTGATAATGCCTGGATATTAATATCCCCACCTAAATGAATGGTAAAGGTTTCGTTGTAGACTGGTTCAGAGGGAGCTAATTGGGTGAGAAACCACAATTGTTCTTGACCAAAGGATAAAGGAATGGTTTGCTCTCGTGAAATGGGTTCCAGGGATGGCAAAGGATTCGATCGCTCTTCTTGAGCTACCTGGGTAACAATTTTGGCTAACTCTGCTACTGTAGGATACTCGAATAAGCGATTTAGCGGTAATTCTACCCCGAAGCGATCGCGCACCAGCCCTATAATTTTGGTAGCTAACAAGGAATCTCCGCCTAACTCAATAAAGTTGTTATGAATTCCAACGGGAGAAACACCTAGAATCTCTGACCAAATGTGAGCTAGTTGCAGTTCTACCGAATTTCTGGGAGCAACAAAACTGGTTTTAGGAAGCAAATTTGAAGTATCTGGAACAGGTAAGCAACGACGATTGACTTTGCCGTTAGGAGTCAGGGGAATTGCTTCAAGAAAGACAAAAGCAGCAGGAATCATATACTCGGGTAGCTTAGTCTTGAGGAAAAAACGCAAATCATTAATTGTCGTTTTGGCATTATTAGTAATTAAATAAGCAACAAGCCGTTTGTCTCCTGGAATGTCTTCGCGAGCAATGACTACAACTTCTCGCACGTTGGAATGTTGGGCAAGTAACGCTTCAATTTCTCCAAGTTCGATACGGAAACCTCGAATTTTTACTTGATTATCAATACGTCCGAGAAACTCTATATTTCCATCGGGTAAATAACGAACTAAATCCCCTGTTTTATATAATTTTGACTTTTCAAAGGGGTTAGGGATAAACTTTTGCTCTGTTAATTCTGGTCGGTTGAGATAGCCACGAGCTAAACCCGCACCACCAATATGCAGTTCTCCTGGTACACCAATAGGAACAGGTTGCAGATGTTTGTCCAGAATATAAATTTGGGTATTGGCGATCGGGCGACCGATTAATTCTGGTGTACCCTCACCAAAAGTCCGACGATTAGGTGTTACCTCATAAATAGTTGACCAAACAGTGGTTTCAGTCGGTCCATACATATTCCACAGAGAACCAACTTTCTCTAGTAAATTGTTGGCTAATTCTTTTGGGAGAGCTTCTCCGCCACAAATTGCTTTTAAATCCGGTCGGCCTGACCAGTTAGCGACGAGCAACATTTGCCAGGTTGCTGGAGTCGCTTGCATCACAGTGGCATCATATTGAGCAATTTTTGAAGCTAATCTCAATGGTTCTTGCGCCACTTTACGACTGATTAATATTATCGTTGCGCCGATAGTTAAGGGCAGGTAAATTTCCGTAGTGTGAATGTCAAAGCAAATGGTAGTAAGGGCAAGGAGGCGATCGCTATTTTTTAACCCTGGTTTATCACCCATAGAATTAATAAAATTCACCAGAGATTGGTGACAAATTTCTACTCCCTTCGGTTTTCCTGTGGAACCAGAAGTAAAGATTACATAGGATAAGTTATCAGGTTTGACCTTGCTCTCAGGATTTTCTGGACTTTCTAGTGAAATAACATCCCGCTCTGTATCCAAACAAATTACTTGAGTTTCAGAGTTGGGCAAGGAACTTAACAACTGACTAGAAGTAATCAAGAATTTAGCTTGTGAGTTGGATAAAATATAATGAACTCGCTCTTGAGGATAAACAGGATCGAGAGGAACGTAAGCTCCACCTGCTTTCATAATCCCCAATAATCCCACCATCATCTCCAGAGAACGTTCAACACAAATCCCTACTAAAGATTCTGGTTTAACCCCCAACTTTTGTAAATAACGAGCTAGTTGATTCGCCCGACTATTCAATTCTCGATAAGTCAACTCTTCCCCTTCAAACACCACTGCCACTGCATCGGGTGTTTTTTCCACCTGTTCGGAGAACAACTGATGAATGCATTTATCCTGGGGATAGTCAACAGTTGTATTATTCCACTCAATTAATAACTGATGACGTTCTGATTCACTCAACAACGGCAATTTAAAAATCGGCGTTTCTGGATTAGCTACAATTCCCTCTAACAACGTCAGATAATGCCTTGCCATCCGCTCTATAGTTTCAGATTTAAATAAATCACCATTATAATTCCATCGAACATTCAACTCATTACCCACTTCAAGAAATTCTACAAAGATGTCATAGAGAGTGCCACGTTGTTCTCCCAACAAATAAGGTTCAATTTGAAGTAATCCCTCTTGAAACTCTGTCTCATACCATCCTAATTTTCGCCAATTAAACATCACAGAAGAAACCAGACCATGACGGAAATTACTTTTGAGTTTCAACTCCTTGACTAATTGACTCCAGGGATAATTATAAGCTTCATGTTTCAGCGCTTCATCAACCGTCTGAGCGACTTGCATCAGCAAGTCTTTAAAAGTCGTATTACCCTCTAAATTCCCTCGCACAATAACTAAACTTGCCAAATTCCCCGCTACATCTTTAAACTCTTTTTTATCCAGTCGATTTTCTGTCGGAATATTAACAATAATATCTTCCTGATTTGTGTAGCGATATAACAAGACATAAAAAGCACTCAAGGCAATTTTCAACAGATTAATACTATCAGATTCTAGTTTTTTGAGACACGATACCAATTCTTCATGGAGCTTTAATTCATGGAAATCTTGCCGATAATTAACTACACTGGAGCGTGGTAGATCCCTTGGTAAATCTAAAATTTGCAACTCACCCGCTAATTGTTTTTCCCAATATTGGCAAAGGGTTTCTCCCCTAGGTGAGTTCAGCATTTGTGATTCCCAATTGACAAAATCGGTATAAGCTAAAGGTTCTTGAACTGGAATACCCGCATATAATTGTTGGAATTCTTTGAAAAATAAATCTTTGCTAAAACTATCACTAGCAATCTGGTGAATGGTAAACATTTGAACCCATTCCGTTGCGGAACGCTGAAACAAATATAATCGAATAATGGGGTCTTTTTCTAAATCATAGAGAACATCTGCACAAGCTAAAATTTCTTGCTTTAACCGTTCTTCACTCCAATCCTTAGCATCAATCACCTGCATCGGAACATTCATTGTCCGATGAACAATTTGCACAGGTTCGCCCTCTTTATTCGTTCCATAAGTAGTTCGTAAAATGCCATGGCGTTCTACAATTTTTTGCCATGTTGCTTTCCAGGTTTCTATGTCTAATGGTGAATTAATTTTTACTGCATTATACTCGTTGTAAGCGGTATGGTCAGGAGCGATTTTGTGGATAAACCATAACCATTTCTGCCCCTGTGACATAGGATAAACAGAACTTTTTTCTGGATTATAGATTAAATCATTAGTTTTTTTTGTCAACATAATTTATTATTCTATTACTAAATACAGTTTTTCAAGATACCAAATGGATTCTATAAATTCAGCAATTAACAATTAACAATTAATAATTACCTCTCCTTATACCGTTTAACGGAAGTCAAAAGTCATGCATCGAGTGCGTAATTATGAGGTTTCCTACGGGGCGCCTACTGTGCGGAAGTAATTCCGCACACAGCCCCTCCAGAATGTAAGACGCATATCTGACAGTCAAAAGTTAAAAGTAAGATTTTGTAAGCTCAAAACTTTGACGCTACAGTAATTTCAGGAAACTATTTTACATTTGCCGTATAAGATAAACTGTAGCCTAAATTGATGAAATTGGTATGAAAAGAGAGAGGATTGACACAATTTAAAAAAAATTTCTTTTTTTTCCCTGAAAAGGGTAGGCTAATAAAGCTGAATTATTTAATTATTCATTATTCATTATTCATTATTCATTATAAACTGTAGCCTAAATTGATGAAATTGGTATGAAAAGAGAGAGGATTGACACAATTTAAAAAAAATTCTTTTTTTCCCCTGAAAAGGGTAGGCTAATAAAGCTGAATTATTTAATTATTCATTATTCATTATTCATTATAAACTGTAGCCTAAATTGATGAAATTGGTATGAAAAGAGAGAGGATTGACACAATTAGAAAATTTTTTCTTTTTTCCCCCTGAAAAGGCTAGGCTAATAAAGCTGAATTATTTAATTATTAATTATTAATTATTCATTATTCATTATAAACTGTAGCCTAAATTGATGAAATTGGTATGAAAAGAGAGAGGATTGACACAATTAGAAAATTTTTTCTTTTTTCCCCCTGAAAAGGCTAGGCTAATAAAGCTGAATTATTTAATTATTCATTATTAATTATTCATTATTAATTATAAACTGTAGCCTAAATTGATGAAATTGGTATGAAAAGAGAGAGGATTGACACAATTAAAAAAAAATTTCTTTTTTTCCCCTGAAAAGGGTAGGCTAATAAAGCTGAATTATTTAATTATTCATTATTAATTATAAACTGTAGCCTAAATTGATGAAATTGGTATGAAAAGAGAGAGGATTGACACAATTAGAAAAATTTTTCTTTTTTTCCCCTGAAAAGGGTAGGCTAATAAAGCTGAATTATTTAATTATTAATTATTAATTATTAATTATTAATTATTAATTATAAACTGTAGCCTAAATTGATGAAATTGGTATTACAGCGCTTTTCAGATGGATGAACCACATCGTCATAACCAAAACCTTGTAGGGGCGAACGGCCGTTCGCCCCTACTGTGGTCTATCGAAATGAAAACCGCTGTAAAAGAGAGAGGATTGACACAATTAGAAAAAAATTTCTTTTTTTCCCCTGAAAAGGGTAGGCTAATAAAGCTGAATTATTTAATTATTAATTATTAATTATTAATTATTAATTATTCGGTAATTTCCTTAAAATTTTACTGTTGTTTGTTTCATTTAATACAGCGCTTTTCACCCGAGTAGACCACAACAAGTTCAGCCCTCTTAGGATTTGCAGCCCTCGTTTCACCTACCACTTACCACCTACCACCTACCACCTAAATTTTTAACTGTGGTTTACTCATCTAAAAACTGCTGTAAATTCCTGATCATTCAGTTTTCCATGCTTTAGCTAGACAAAATTGAAGTTTTTCAGCTAATACCATTACGTGAGGTTTACTCAACATAGTGGTATGGTTTCCAGGAACCACATGAACCTCGACGGTTTGGCTAGAAAACTTGTTCCATCCCCAAGTTGGATCGGTAGGTATTTCACCAAGCATTCCCAATTCATCTTGATAAACTTCGCTGGTGCGGAACAGGGTAATCTGACCTTGATAACCTCCTTGTGGGAGATAACTCATAAAAGCCAATTCCTCAGCTTTAATCGTTTGGACAATTCCACGCACTCGTTCAATTCCTGAATTAGGTGGCAACAGATTGACGGTTTCCATATGCTGTTTGAGATAGTTTAATTGCGCTTCAGGAGTTAAAGGTTTGAGGGTTTCATAAGAAATGTCGAAATTTTTCCCAGATAAAATTTCTAGCATATGGGCAATATTGGAGAACCATCGGGTATCATCCCAATCTAGCTGTTTTGGGGTGCTACCGTCAAGTGGGGCGGGAAAGTCAAATAGGGCGAGTAGGGCGACTGTTTCTCCCAACTGTAGTAGCTGTTGTGCCATTTCAAAGGCAAGCAGACCCCCAAAGGAGTGACCGCCGAGGAAGTACGGACCAGAGGGTTGAAGGGTTTGGATGGCTTGGAGGTAGTAGGCAGCTACCTCTTCAAGACTACTAAAGGGTTCTGATACCCCATCTAAGGATGGAGGTTGCAAAGCGTAAAAGGGTTGCTCGTTTCCCAGATGACGGGCAAGTTGGTGGAAGTAGACCACATTGCCACCGGAACCAGGCATACAGAAGAAAGGTGGGTGGTTTCCTTGGGGTTGAATGGCAACTAAGGGAGACCAAGAGTCAGTATCAGCTTTTTGAGTGAGGGAAATTTTGGGTGGAATTTCTATTCTCGGCGTCCCCGCGTCCCCGCGTCCCCGCGTCTGTGCGTCCCTGCTCTGGCGCAGTAGAATGGCTAATTGTTCTAGGGTAGGACCTTGGAAAAGGGCTGCTAAAGATAGATTTTTGCCAAATTGTTTCTCAATCTCAGCCATGAGACGCACTGCTAACAGAGAATGACCACCGAGGTCAAAGAAGTTATCATGCATTCCCACCTGTTCTATTCCCAACACTTCTTTCCAAATCTCTGCTAAGACCTTCTGTGTATCCGTTTCAGGAGCTACATATTCTGTTGACACACTACTGACCAAATCTGCTGCTGGTAAAGCCTTACGGTCTAGCTTGCCATTGGGAGTCAGTGGCAGTTGTGGCAACACTACAAACCCGCTCGGTATCATATACTCCGGCAACCGCTGTTTCAGATATTGTTTCAATTTCCCTATTTGTTCTGTCTCTGATACTTCTGGAGTTTCACTTTCTAGCACTAGGTAAGCTACTAGACCTTTATTACCAAAGTTATCTTCTCTTGCTACTACTACTGTTTGTTTGACTGTGGGATGTTGAGTGAGGGTCGATTCTATTTCTCCAGTTTCAATACGGTATCCTCGCACTTTTACCTGGTTGTCAATGCGACCGATAAATTCTAGATTGCCATCGGGTAAATATCTAGCTAAGTCTCCCGTCTTATATAGTTTCGAGTTGTTATCCTCAAAAGGGTTAGGTATGAATCTTTCTGCTGTTAATTCTGGTCTGTTTAGATATCCTCGTGCTAAACCTGCACCACTAATATGTAGTTCTCCTGTTACTCCTATGGGTACTGGTTGTAAATAACGATCAAGGATATAAATTTTCAGATCGCCTAAAGCTTTTCCAATTGGACTACTTACCTGTTCTGTGTTGTCTGTGCTTAAGATTTTGTATGTTACGTGGACTGTTGTCTCGGTGATACCATACATATTGATTAACTGAGGGAATCGATCGCCATGACGCTCAAACCATGGAGCAAGACTTTTTATCTGTAGAGCTTCCCCCCCGAAGATGATATATCGTAGTTTGAGAGCATCAGCACTATATTCTCGATCGACTTGAATTAGTTGAGTGAATGCAGATGGAGTTTGATTCAGGACAGTCACCTGATGTTGGACTAACAGATCGTAGAATTCTTTGGGAGAACGACTAACCCAGTACGGCACAATTACAAGGCGACCACCATACAGCAGAGCGCCCCACAGTTCCCACACAGAGAAATCGAAGGCGTAGGAATGGAATAATGTCAAGCAGTCGTTAGGATTAAAATGGTAAATTGATTCAGTTGTGCGGAATAAGCGGGTGACATTTTGATGGGAAATTAAGACTCCCTTTGGTTGTCCTGTTGAACCTGAAGTATAAATTACATAAGCCAAATTGTCAGGAGTTACTCCAATAGCAGGATTATCAAAATAATTGGGTCTAAAACCCCGCCTTGATCCGCGAAACGTTTCTGGAGCGGGGCTTAAATCCTCGTTACAAAAACAACTTCTGACTTCCCCTCCTGGGAGGGGTGAGGGGTGGGTTGACTTCTGACTTCTGACTTCGTTAACTGTACTTTCTTGAGATGAGGGGAATGTTTCTAAATCACTATCTAAACAAACTACTTGCGCTGAATGTTGTGGCAAATCTGATAAAACCGACTTAGTTGCTACTAATATTGGTACTGCTGCATCTTCCAAGATATAACTCAAACGTTCTGCTGGGGAACTCGGATCTAATGGCACATAAGCTCCACCGGCTTTAATAATCCCCAATAATCCCACCACCATCTCAACAGAACGTTCGACACAGATACCCACTAATACCTCTGGTGCAACCCCCAGAGTTTGCAAATAATGCGCTAGTTGATTAGCTTGACAATTTAACTCGTGATAAGTTAATTGTCGCTCTTCAAATACCACCGCTACTGCATCCGGTGTTCGTTCTACTTGTTCCTCAAACAACTGATGAATACATTTATCTTTCGGATAGTTAACCTGAGTATCATTCCACTCCACTAACAGTTGATGACGCTCTTTGTCCGTTAACAGAGGTAATTCAGAAATGCTTATGTGGGGATTGGTAACGATTTCCACGAGCATTGTACTCAAATGCCCGCTCATCCGCTTAATTGTAGTGGCATCAAACAAATCACTGTTGTATTCACTCACAATAACCATTCCCTCCGCTCCTTCCTCTAAGAGAGAAAAAGTGAGGTCAAACTTAGAAATCCCAGGATCTACCTTGTAGTGAAACGCCTTCCATCCTAACTTGTCTTCAGTTACTAGAGGTGAATTGATCGTCAAAGCCACCTGAAACATGGGATTTTGGTTAACTTGTTGATTGGGACGAAAGGCTTCTACCACCTTCTGGAACGGCACATCTTGATGGGAGTAAGCTGATAAACAAACATTCCGGACTCGCTTTAACAGTTCGCAGAAACTAGGGTTGCCGCTGAGGTCACTACGCAAGACTAAAGTATTCAGAAAGTTTCCCATCATTCCTTCTAACTCTGGTCTGGTGCGTTGGGAGATGACAGTACCTAGAACAATATCTTCCTGATTTGAATAGCGATAAAGCAAAACTTTGATTGCTGTCGCGAAGGTCACAAATAAGGTAACACCTTCTTTGTTGCTAAGAGTTTTGAGCTTTTCGATTAAGTCAAATGAAAGTCGGTGACGAACAAATGAACCGGTAAAAGTCGTTTGTGGAGTGCGAGGACGGTCAGTGGGAAGTTTTAATTGGGGTAAGTTTTCGAGTTGTTTTTGCCAGTAGGTAAGCTGATGAGAAAGTATTTCTCCTTTTAGGCGCTGGCGTTGCCAAACCGTAAAATCGGCATATTGTATGGGTAATTCTGGCAGAGGTGATGGTAAACCTTGACAAAATGCCGTATAAATAATTTCTAATTCTTGTACTATTTGGCTCAATGATTCGGCATCTACCAGAATATGGTGAATAGCGAAGTAGAGTCGATAGCTGTCTGAAGTAAGCTGAATTAGAGTAGCTCGCAGTAGGGGTCCTCGATTGAGGTCAAATCTCTGACGAAGCTGTTCAGTGGCGATACGCAGTGCTTCTGTTTCTCGTGCGGTTTCTGACCATTGCCGCAAATCGACTATTGGTAAAGTAAATGTAGATGGTGGCTGAATTTCCTGGCATGGTTGACCGTTACAGCCATTTTCAGAAAGCCCCCTAAATCCCCCAATTATGGGGGACTTTAACTCAATTTCCCCCCAAAGTTGGGGGGTTAGGGGGGCGAAATTTGCTGTAAGAAATCGATAGGTCGTCCGCAGAATTTCGTGGCGGCGGATGAGTTCCGTCAGACTTTCTTCCAAGGCCGGAATATCGATATCTCCACCTAGATGAATGGTCAAGCTTTCATTGCAGACTGGTTCTTCTGGCGTTAACTGATTGAGAAACCACATTTGTTCTTGACTAAATGATATTGGCATCCTTGGATCTCGTGGAATTGGTTGTAGGGATGCTCCAACATCTAATCCCTCAAGGGGAAGAACTTCCTTGCCTAATTTGGCAACTGTGGGACACTCGAATAGGCGATTTAGAGGTAATTCTACTTGCAGACGTGCGCGCACTAGCCCGATAATTTTGGTAGCTAATAGGGAATGCCCACCTAATTCAATAAAGTTGTCATAGACTCCGATGGGAGATATACCGAGAACTTCTGACCAGATTTGCGCTAGCTGCTGTTCGATCAAATCCCGAGGGGCAACAAAACTATTTTCCCGAACTAAGTTTGATGCCACAGGAATCGGTAAAGCGCGGCGATCAACTTTACCACTAGGTGTCAAAGGTAATGCTTCTAGCATCACAAAAGTACTAGGCACCATGTATTCCGGCAACCTCTCTCCCAAAAAGTGGTATAGTTCACTCGAAGTTAAAATTTTACCCTCATGTGGACAAACATAGGCTACTAAGCGCTTATCCCCTGGTTGCTCTTCTCGGACAATCACCGCAACCTGTCGCAGGTTCGGGTGTTGGGCAAGCACTGCTTCAATCTCTCCCAGTTCAATACGAAAACCCCGCACCTTGACCTGATTATCAATGCGACCTAGATATTCAATATTACCATCGGGTAAATAGCGGGCTAAATCCCCAGTTTTGTAAAGACGCGACTCCTGTTCTTGACTAAAGGGGTTGGGAATAAATCTTTCGGCAGTTAAGTCCGGACGGTTTAGATAACCTAAGGCAAGGGAAACTCCTCCAATGTATAATTCACCCGGAATCCCCACAGAAACAGGTTGTGTCGATTGATCTAACAGATAAATTTGAGTATTGGCAATAGGGCGACCAATCGGTGGTAGTACTGACCAATTCTCAGTAGAACCGGTTAAGGTGAATGCTGTCACTACATGAGTTTCTGATGGTCCATATTGATTATGAAGAGAACAATCTTTTAACTGAGAGAAAAAAGCGGCGATCGCCCTCGTAATTTGTAACTGTTCGCCTGCTGTTATTACTTCCACGAGACTTGTAGGAATCAATCCCCTAGTTTGAGCTGCTTCTGCTAAGAGTTGTAAAGCAACAAAAGGAAGAAACAGTCTTTGTATTTGTTTTTCTCTTAATAGATGTAGTAAAGCAACAGGGTCTCGTCGCACTTCTTCTGAGATTAAGACTAAAGTTCCACCCCCACACCAAGTTGAAAATATTTCTTGAAAGGAGACATCAAAGCTAATTGGTGCAAATTGCAGGGTTTTTGCTTTTGGTGAAACTGTGGTGTTTTCTAGTTGCCAGAAAATCAGATTACTCAAGGCCAGGTGCTTCATTGCTACACCTTTAGGTTTACCTGTAGAACCGGAAGTGTAGATTACATAAGCCAAGTTTTCTTCAGAAGCAGTACAGTTTAGATTGAATTGATTTTCTTGATTAACTACATCCCACTCACCATCTAAACAAATGATTTGCGATTGATTTTTCGGTAATCCAGCTAACAAGTTTTTTTGAGTTAATAGCACTGAAACTTGAGAATTTTCCAGCATATAGGCGATGCGCTCAATTGGATAAGCTGGGTCTATGGGAACATAAGCTCCCCCAGCTTTGAGAATGCCTAAGAGACTTATGACCATCTCTAGCGATCGCTCTAGGCAAATTCCTACTAATACGCTTGGACCTATCCCCAGATTCTGCAAGTAATGAGCTAGTTGATTGGCTTTTTGATTTAAACCTTCATAAGTTAGTTGCCTCCCCTCAAACACAACAGCTACAGAATTCGGAGTTCGTTCTACTTGCGCTTCAAACAACTGATGCAGACAAATATCCGGAGGGTAATCTACGGCAGTATTGTTCCACTGCTTCATAAAACCGATATAAAACGTCATATAGCGATATTTTACTGTTTACTTCCTGCTTCTACCGGAACTGTCAGCAGCACTCCGTCCACAGGCATCCACGGTCAAGCTGACCGCATCTCTTGAGTGCGTCTTGCATTCTGAGGGGACCTCAGAATTACGCACTCGCTTTCTTAAATTAATTGAGGCATTTCCTACGGAATGCTCCGCAAACAAGTCTCGGTCAATTGATAAACCGCATTCTGGACAGTCATAAGTTCTGATGTTTAAAGGCATATCCTGTACATGACCACAATTAGAGCAAGTCTTAGAAGACGGAAAAAATCTGTCTACTGCTACTAATTCACCGCCATACCATTGACACTTGTATTCTAGCTGTCTTCTAAATTCATAAAATCCTTGGTCAGCTATAGACTTAGCTAGTTTATGGTTGGCTAACATACCAGACACATTCAAATCTTCTATGACAACAGTGCCGTGGTTCAAGGCTTGCGTAAGTTGTCAATTTATGAAGTGCGTCTTTACGGATGTTAGCTACTCGTCTATGTTGTTTGGCTAGCTTGACTACTGCTTTGTACCAATTGCTTGAATGCTTAACTTTCCTACTCAGTTTTCGTTGTAATTTAGCTAGTTTGTTTTGCGCTTTTTTGTAAGGCTTAACACTCTCGAAGACTTCACCAGTACTTAGTGTTGCTAGTGTCTTAATTCCTAAATCTACACCTACAACTTCTGTAGTTTTTGGTGTTGAAGTCGGAGTAAATTCATAGCTGCAACTTAAATACCAATCACCAGCTTGTCTGCTGATAGTTATTTTTTGAGTTGTTGCTTCAATTGGTTCATAAGTTTTAACAATACCAATAAAAGGTAATTTGTGACTCCATCCGTTTAGTTCTATTGGTTTTCCACAATTATCTATTGTGAATGAATCAGACTTACTTTTCTTCTTAAACCGTGGGCGTTTACCTAACCCTTGTTTGCGAAGCATTCCGAAGGAAAAAAACCTTTTAAATGCTTCACCCAAGTTAATAAAAGCATATTGATAAACTTTAGATGAGAGATTTTTCATCCAGGGGTAGAGGGGTTTGGTGTGATTGGTAAAAACCTCTCTAAGCTTACGGGAATTTGGCTTATAACCATCTCGAACTGCAGCATTCCACAGACCTTTTACCCCAGTTATAACACCAGCGTGAATAGCCTGCGTGTTGAGCCATCAGAGTTTTCTGTTTATTATTAAGTTTCAGCTTTGTTAATCATGGATTTCATTCCTGAGTAAGTGCAGCCTGTCTAAAAGTATGCTTAAGAGCGTATTATATCCTTATTCTCTGATTAAGTCAATGCTCTCTTAAAAACTTATAATTTTCTTGATCTTGACTCAATCCCATATCTCCTCGTTTTTATTCTTACAAATAGCAACATTCGTTTAATTGGACATAAAAAAAATCTTCAATCGTCATAACTACTACATCTTTGTGATTCTCTCTCCTCCTGATATCGAATCCGTTGGCTTCGGAGTAATATAATTCTGTTGATAGTCATACAATCGGTAAGGGCGAATGGCCATTCGCCCCTACAGTATAGACTCTTATCTTTAAAGACTGAATAACACCGATGCTATCGGATTTGATATAATATCAAATTTGTTTAATTCGGTATACAAAAATGTTCCATCTTCAACCATTACCAAATATTTCTCTCACTCCCCATCTCCCCATCTCCCCATCTCCCAATCTCCCCATCTCCCCATCTCCCAATCTCCCCATCTCCCCATCTCCCAATCTCCCAATCTCCCAATCTCCCAATCTCCCCATCTCCCCCTCTCCCAATCTCCCCATCTCCCCATCTCCCCATCTCCCAATCTCCCCA
>NZ_JAAHGO010000077.1 GCF_010672455.1 Okeania sp. SIO2C9
ACCGTTGATAATAGAAGCATTTCCTCCTGTAACTCGTCCTAAAATGTTGCGAGTATCTGGAGTTGTCAGGAAATTAGCGGTTTGGCCAGAATTAACGTTGAATTGGTCAAAACTGTGGAAGAGGTTGACCCCATTGCGAGCGCCTCCTTCGATGTTAAATTGGTTACCATTTTGGTTAACGGTTGTCCCTGTACCGTCATTTGCCGGAGTTATAGGTTGGGAGAAGGCAGGTGTTATGGTAAATGAGCCTAAAATTAAACTTAGAGGTAGGATGCTGTAAGATTCTAATTTATTTGTTTTCATGAGAGCTGAATTTATAAAGTAAATCTTAAGTTAGCTATTCATTTCACCATCAGGTGAATCAGAGACCCATTAATTTGGTATCAATTAATTAATAAACATACTAATAATAATTATAGCAATCAGGAATCAGTTGTGAGAATTCAAGTGTTCCTTAAAAGTATAGAATATAGCAATTATTACATTCATATGATACGTTTTTTTCTTCTTCTCTGTTGCCTGTTGCCTTCCGGAGCTGTTGCCTAAAAGTTTCCAATATCTCACAACTCAAATCATATTGCTATATATCATCTCTGTTTAATTATCAAAAAAAACTTTATCCCCAATAATAAATTTATAATTATTTATAAGTATTTAAGCAGACATGATATTAATTTCAAGAATGTGAATATTTTGTCAAAATTAATTATTTTGCAAATAAATTGTTAGCTTGTGCTTGAACTTTATCTTCAAATTCAGGTTGAGTAATGACACCATTTTTCAAGTCTTCAAAAAGAGTTGATAAAATCTTGTCTTGCTCCTGTAATTTGAGTTGAAATTTAGCTTCAAGATCGGCTTCAGTAATTGTACCTTCTTTCACATCTTGACTCATATCTTTCAGAAAAGACCTTTGTTTTTTCTTCAGGGAACGAAATACCCAAGGTGGAATAAATTCTGATTGAGATTCTTGCCATATTCCACGTTTATTTATCTGAGCATCCGCTTCTGCTAATAACAACATTATTGCAGTATCTCTTGGACATTCGCTAATATAATCATAATAAATTCGACTCAAGCCTTCCTGCACTAAAATGTATTGTACAAAAGTACCATCTAATAAATAAACTTCACCAAAACAACGTGGCGATCGCCCTGGTCGTTTTTCTTCTCCAGTAACTTTAACTTTGACTTTATTGCCACTTTTTTCAACTAATTCTTGGAGTCGTTCTTTGCCTTTTTCTCCCCATTCAAATTGACTACGATATATTTGATTTTCATTTTTACTATTCATTTTTTCCACCTGTGAATCTCCCCAACCTTTACGAGTTTCCGGAGTATCAATATAAACAAAACGCACAGTCATTTCCTGGTTATCTTCATCAGAAATAACATCAAAAGTATCGGCATCTGATACTTTTGTGACAGTGTAAGTTTTGAGGTTCTCAAAATATGACGGACTAGGTAGTTTTACTTCACCCAGGTGAGTTAAAATATTGTTGATTATTTCTTTCATCTATAATTATAAATTGCTAACTGTCTACTAATAATACCATTTCTCAAAAACTTTTCTACATTTTGTTGAGCAGGGGAGTGGGTAGGGACGTTGCATGCAACGTCCGTACAGGGAGAAGTCATTTCAGTTATCAGTTATCAGTTATCAGTTATCAGTGAACCTCCGACTGAAGTCGGAGGCTTGAAATACTGAACTAAATATTTTTTTCATCCCCTTAAAAGGGGAGGCACATACCCTCATTTTTTGGTAAAAAGTAAGAATAATTAACATTAGAAGTAAGAAAGAAGAAAGAGGGAAGAAGAAAGAAGGGATAAATATTTAAAAAAATGGAAAAACGATATGAATAACTATCTAAAATGAACTAGAATAGCTATTTTTAAGAATATTCGATCAAGGTCTACCTTTTTGTAGCATTCTTTTTTCACGCTTGGTATAAGACTGGAACATTTTATTTAGCTGAAACTCTTTCAAGGCAAGAAACCTTTGTCCCAATCTTAACTAGAATGACTATAACTCTTAACTACTGCCTACAGCAAAGCTGCCTACTCTCTACCCTAACAAAAGACTTTATGAGCGCAAACCCTAATTATTAATTATTAATTATTAATTATTAATTATTGAAGAGTCCTAATATAATTTGACCACAGGTAAACCTGTTTTGGGAATACTGGTCAGAAAACTCTGTCTGATGGAGTCTAATTTATAAGAGCAAATTAAACTCAATATACTCAGTAATACTGGTAACAAAATAATTTTTACTGACAGATTAATTGCGATTAAAAATAAAGCTAAAATTGCTAAAACTGCTGTAAAATTTTGACAAAAATCTTTGATTTTGTCTATCAAAATTAGAGATTGCCGACAACTAGGGCAATACTTTGTATGTCTGTGCCAGCGATCGTATAATTGTTCATCATTTAATTCTAGAAAAGGTGTTTCTGTGATTCCTTGCCATTCAGGTTTTCCCCCTGCAAATTCATCTAACCATTTGCGAAAAGTAACTATACCAACATCAGCTAATGAAGGCATGAAATAGGATTTTTGCCAAGTTTTATTCTCTGTTGATTCGTTAATAGTTTGGGAGTGCATTATTGATAAATCTTGGTTACTTAACTTATAGCTAGATGAATGTTTTAATCCTGTTTGCAAATACTTTGGTAGGAGTTCAAACCACAAGTTACGTTTTTGGGGAGCAGCATCAAAAACAAACCTACCAATCTGTTTACAATAACCTGGTTTTGTTGGTACAAAATATAACAGAAACAAAGCAGATTTACCATTAGAAAATTCATATATTGTTGTATTATGACAGGGCGGAATGAATTTACGCGTAGCATCCATATCTTTGTTAAAAACATTATAACCAGAATGTTTTAAGGTAAAACCATCTTCAGCAGAAATTTCTCCGAATACTTTAAAACTTTGGATAGGAATAGCTCTTTCTGGAGAAAAACCTGCAATTCCTTCATGCAAAAATTGGGCGTGAGAAGGGTCAAAACTACTTTCAACAGAGACAGTATAACCAACAGGAACTTCTGACATAAACCAATCTATTGAAGAGCTATCAACTTTATCTTCTGGCATCACAGCAGGTTGTTTTAAAGTAGAATCTTCAACAGCAGTAGAACTATTATCTGGCCATACCCAAAGTAATCCCTGTAACACTTGAGTAGGATATGTTTGTACTTGCGATCGCTCACTATTACAAGCTGTTTCTAGAGCTTTTTCTTCACTCAACATTGGAATATTTGTACATTTACCTGTTCCATCAAAACACCAACCATGATGCCGACACATTAGGTCTCCATTCTTATCAATACTTCCTAAAGATAACTGCGCTAATTTATGGGGGCAAGTATCATCCATTGCTATCCATTTTTCTTGTTTATCCTGCCAAATTACTAACCTTTTACCAAGTAAAGTTATTGGAGTTGGATGAGAGGAGTCTAGATAATCTATGGGAGTTACTGGATACCATTGTTTAGTCCAAGAAAATTTAGTCATAATGAAATTAATTAATGTATTATACAAGGCGTGATAAATCTTTGCTACAAATATTTAGGTTACTGCTTAGGAGTCAGGAGACAGGAGTCAGGAGTCAGAATGAATAGGATACCATTTCTTATATAGTAATTTATCTTTTTCGTCCAATAAATATTTCCTACAAATTATTTTAATACTGCTTATTATTTGTAACATTCTTTTTTCACACTTGGTATTAACTAGCTATTAGCTTTTGGATAATTGATAATTGATAATTAATCCACTTTCAAATAATTATCCATTGTTCATTATCCATTATCAATTAATAAAGCTGTAAGATGTAATCAGATTTTACCACTTAATGACAGTCAAAATCTTACTTTTAACTTTTGAATTTTGAATTTTGACTTGATAAAATGACAGTCAAAATATTACTTTTAACTTTTGAATTTTGACTTGATAAAATGACAGTCAAAATCTTACTTTTAACTTTTGAATTTTGAATTTTGACTTGATAAAATGACAGTCAAAATATTACTTTTAGCTTTTAATTTTTGAATTTTGACTTGATAAAATGACAGTCAAAATATTACTTTTAGCTTTTAACTTTTGACTTGATATATAATTTTCATGCTTATAGGGTAAGGAATAGTTTGTTCACCAATGGATAATTAATAATTAATCCATTTTCAAATAATTATCCATTGTTCATTATCCATGATCAATTAATAAAACTGTAATCATATTTTACCACTTAATGACAGTCAAAATCTTACTTTTAACTTTTGAATTTTGAATTTTGACTTGATAAAATGACAGTCAAAATCTTACTTTTAACTTTTAACTTTTGAATTTTGACTTGATATATGATTTTCATGCTTATAGGGAAGGAATAGTTTGTTCACCAATGGATAATTAATAATTAATCCATTTTCAAATAATTATCCATTGTTCATTATCTATGATAAATTAATAAAACTGTAATCAGATTTTACCACTTAATGACAGTCAAAACCTTACTTTTAACTTTTGACTTTTGAATTTTGACTTGATAAAATGACAGTCAAAATATTACTTTTGGCTTTTGACTTTTGAATTTTGACTTGATAAAATGTTTACCAATTTTTTCATCAAAAAACCAGTATTTGCCTCAGTCTGTTCCCTGCTAATTATCCTGATTGGATTAGTAGGTTACACTCGTCTACCAGTACAAGAATTTCCCACTATTGAACCTCCAGTGGTTAGCATACAAACTAGCTACCCAGGAGCTAACCCAGAAGTAGTAGAAACAGAAGTAACAGAAATTCTCGAAGCAGAAATTAACGGTGTCGAAGGAGTCAAAAATCTGACTTCCAGCACCAGGGAAGGTTCAAGTTCCATAAATGTTGAATTTGAACTAGACCGCGACCTAGAAGCAGCAGCTCAAGACGTTCGTAGTCGAGTTTCCCGCGCTATGAGAAGACTTCCCGATGAAGTTGATGCGCCAGTAGTTTCTAAACGCAGTAGCGATGATGAACGCATTATATGGCTTGCTTTAACTGGGGAAAAATACACCTCCTTAGAGTTAAGCAACTACGCTGATAAATTCATCAAAAATGTCTTAGAAACTGTCAACGGAGTAGGTAGTATTTTTATCGGTGGCGAACGTCGCTACGCTATGCGACTATGGTTAGACCCCCAAAAAATGGCTGCCCGAAATATTACAGCATTAGATGTAGAAGAAGCACTCAGACAACAAAACGTCGAAATTCCCAGTGGGAGAATAGAAGGGAAATCGACCGAATACCCAATTCGGACTTTTGGTCGTCTGCAAACTACAGAAGAATATCAAAATCTAATCATTAGACGAAATGATGATAATTCTCTCACCAGACTAAGAGACATTGGTAGAGCAGAAATTGGAGCAGAGAACGATCGCACCCTTGCCCGTTATAATGGTAAACCAGCAGTAGGTCTTGGTATCAGTAAACTATCCGGGGCAAATATCATAGAAGTTGCCAACGGTGTTAAAACCAGGATGAAAGAATTATCCAAAGACTTCCCAGAAGGAATGGAATATTACATCAGCGTTGACTACTCAACATTTGTCGAAGTAGCTATCAAAGAAGTTTGGAAAAGCTTATTTTTAGCAATTTGTTTAGTTGTCTTAGTTATCTATGCGTTTCTGAGAGATTGGCGAGCAACTCTCATTCCCACCATCACCATTCCCGTTTCTCTCATTGGTGCCTTTGGGGTAATGTTTTTCATGGGATTTTCCATCAACACCCTCACCCTATTTGCCCTCACATTATCAACAGGTTTAGTAGTAGATGACACCATTGTTGTCTTAGAAAATATAGTTCGATATATTCAAGAAGAAGGCAAAACTCCCATGCAAGCAGCCATGTTAGGAGTGAGCGAAGTAGTATTTGCTGTCATTGCCACCACCGTTGTATTAATTGCCGTATTCTTACCAGTCGGATTTTCTGGAGGTTCTTCGGGGCAAATATTTAATGAATTTGCTCTAACTATTGCAGTCTCAGTAGTACTATCCACCTTCGTCGCTTTGACTTTAGCACCACCATTATCAGGGCGAATATTAAAAAGACATGAACCAAAAGAACATAAAAATTTCCTTTCCCGCGTGGTTGCTATTCCCCTAGATTTATTTGATTATGCTCTAAGTCGCATCTCAGCAATGTACGATCGCTCATTACGTCTGTTGATGAGAATGAAACCATTAGTAATTTTAGGATTTGTCCTATCTTTCTGGTTAATCTTTTGGCTATATCAACAACTGCCCCAAGGATTTTTGCCCACAGAAGACCGGGGACGGGTATTTGTATCTGTTTCCGCACCAGAAGGTGTAAGTGTTCAATATACCGATAACGTAATGCGTCAAGTAGAAGATAAACTCTCTCAAGTACCTGAAATGAGAGGTTATTTCAGTATTGTTGGATTTGGTCGATCTGCCCAAGCTAACCGAGCTTTTGCTTTCACCAACCTCAAACCATGGTCAGAACGTAAGAAACCAGAGGAAGCACAACAAGAAATTGTTAAACGGTTATTTGGAGCTTTTGCTCCTATTACTGATGGACGAGTTTTTCCCATTAACCCCGGTTCTTTGCCTGGTAGAGGTCGCAGTCAACCAGTAGAGTTTGTGTTGCAGGGAAATGATTTAGAAGAATTAGCGCGGGTATCTGAAGAATTTACCAGTGAAGCGCAACAGTTACCCCAATTGAATAATATTGATACAGATTTGAAGATTAATAAACCGGAGATATCGGTAGAAATTGACCGCGCTCAGGCGTCTAATTTAGGTGTGTCAGTGGAGGATATTGCAAGAACATTGCAAATAATGATGGGAGGGGAGGATATTACTAACTTTACCCAAGGAAATCAACGTTATGATGTAATTGTGCGAGCAGAGGAACAGTTTCGTAATAGTTTACAAAATATTGATGATTTATATGTGCGGACTGAGTCAGGAGTAATGATACCTTTGAGTAATGTGGTGAAGGTAAATACGACAACCACTCCTCCTCAGATTAATCATTTTAATAGATTTCGTTCGGCAACTATTCAAGGAAGTCCTGCTCCAGGGGTGAGTCTGGGTGAGGCGTTACAAGCGTTGGACGATTTGGCAGACCGGATTTTACCTGCTGATATGCGAACTGATTTAAAAGGTGATTCAGCGCAGTTTCGAGATGCTGGTGAAGCGACGGTGTTTATTTTTGGCTTGGCAATGATCTTTATTTTCTTGACTTTGGCAGCTCAATTTGAGAGTTATATTGACCCGGTGGTGATTTTGTTGGCAGTACCGTTATCTTTGTTGGGTGCTTTTGGAGCGTTGTGGTTAGCACAGTTGGAAGTGAATGTTTATAGTCGAATTGGGTTGATTATGTTGATTGGTTTGGCAACGAAAAACTCTATTTTGATTGTGGAGTTTGCTAACCAGTTGTTGGCAGATGGTATGTCTATTACTAAAGCTGCGGTTGAAGCATCTCGTTTACGTTTTCGTCCAATTTTAATGACGGCGTTTTCTACTATTTTCGGGGTAATGCCATTAGCTTTTGCTTCTGGTGCAGGTGCTGCTAGTCGGGTTTCAATTGGGATGTCGGTTATGGGCGGTATGTTGGTTTCTACAATTTTGAGTTTGTATGTAGTGCCGATATTTTATGTGATGGCGAAAGGTTTGCAGTCACGTTTATTTCATAAATCTGCTGAAGAGTTGGCAGGGGGTTATGAGATAAATGGTTTTTCTAATGGTAATGGTAATGGTAATGGTAATGGTAATGGTAATGGTAATGGTAAGGCAAGTTATGTTAAGGATGGTGTGAAAGAAGTGAAGAAATAATAGTTGAAATTGGAAGCGATCGCTCTTATATCATCAGGACTTACGCAAAGGCACTATTTATAGAGTTCAATAACTATTTTCCAATAGTTTTGAGCGCTATATATAGCGTATTTGTATAAGTCCTAATCATGTCTCATTAAATAACATTAATAAACAATCTTTCCCCAATCTCGTAGGGACGTTGCATGCAACGTCTCTAAATTGCGGTTAATTAATGTTACTTGATATTATAGATACCAAAAGGGTTCTATTTAAAAAGCGGCGTTGGTAATTTGAGGTATGATAGTCTGGATAAGAGCGCTATAGAACTCCGTGACCTTTACGCTCCCCGAAAAACTTTCTCCTTCTATTCCTCTTTCTTCTTATTTCTTCCCTCCTGACTCCTGAGTTCTAACTCCTGAGTTCTGACTCCTAAGTAATTAAGATTAATATCATACACGCGCTTTACCAACGCCTAAAAAGCGTTTCCGTTCCAGAATGCTCCGCAAACAGATACCATTATCTATGGACAAATCAATACTTTTGACTTTTGAGTTTTGACTTCAGCCCCCTAACCTCTCCCAGGAGGGGAATGTGGGGAGATGGTGAATTTGGAGGCAAATTTCCACCTTATTTCCCCTATTCTTTTTTTCTAGTGCAGGATGGCGCAAACAACTAACCAGTTATAAAATCCTAAAACAATTATAAATCAATACTTTTGACTTTTGACTTTTGACTGTCTTGAGTGCGTCTTACATTCTGAGGAAACCTCGCCAATTAGCACTCAATGGATGACTTTTGAGTTCCGCGTAGCGGCACTAAGTCCTAACTCCTGTCTCCTGTCTCCTGTCTCCTGTCTCCTGTCTCCTACCCCTACTACCGAGCGGCAAACAATCTACTAGCGTGAGGTTCTCCAGGCAAATCTTCAATAATTGCACCTTGCTGTTTCAACTCTCTCTTCATCTGTGCAGATAGTCCAATACCAAGAGAAAATCGAGTATCCTTCACCTCAACCCCATTTATCTTAGTATTCTTGAGGTCGGCACCACTTAAATTAGCATGACTCAAATTTGTATCAATTAGAATTGCTTTCTGTAAATTAGCGCGACTCATATCAGCATAACTAAGATTAGCATAACTCAAAATTGCCCCACTCAAGTCAGCAGCACTCAAATCTGCCCCACTCAAATCTGCCCCACTCAAATCTGCACGAGTCAGGTTCGCCCCACTCAGATTCGCCCCACTCAGATTCGCACAATACAAATTAGCACCAATCAAAGTAGCATTGTACAGATTAGCGCCAATTAAATTTGCTCTAAATAAATTAGCCCGGAATAAGTTAGCACGAAACAAACTCACACCAGCTAAATTCACATTACTAAGCTCGGATCGAAATAAATCAATATCCCGAAAATTTCTTTCTCCGGAGGCATAACGTGCTAAAAATTCTTCAATTTTCATAATTTTCTCTTAAAATTTTCTTGATTTTCTCATCTAAAACTTTAACTTTAGATGCGCTTCTCTTCTTTCGTAAATCTTAAAGACAAAAGACAAGAAACTTATATTTAATTATTTTGGACTGTTTTAAAAATGTTAGATGATTTCTATAACAATATTTTACAAAAGTTATATTTGCTTGATATATGCCAATAAAAGTTAAAATTTTATCAAAAAAGTCGATGGATACAAATATAAAAATTGATATACATTTAAGTTGCACTTTTTATAATTTTAAATCAACCTCTATATAGCAATCCTATATCATCAATAAAAAATCAAAAAATAGATCAAAAATTTGAAACTATCAGACCTTTTCCCTTCTCCCAATTCCCTTTTTACCGAAAAATTGTGGTTTAAAGCCTCTCCTTTAAAAGAGAAAAAATAAAAAATTTTCGGCGTTGCTGAATTGAAGTATGAATGCGCGATTGTTTGGTTCTCGCCTTCGCCCCCGCGCATCCCCCGCGCATTGGGAGACTTTTAGAGTTTTATTCCCCCCAAAATTGGGGGGTTAGGGGGGCTTGCATCATACCCAGAATCAGCAACGCCAAATTTTCCTTTTAGTCAATCCTATCCGTTTTCAAGGAGAGGTAATTATTAATTATTAATTATTAGGTGGTGGTGCATAGTAATGGTAAAGGAGTGTGGGGGGATGGGGAGATGGGGGGATGGGGAGATGGGGAGATGGGGGGATGGGGAGTATGAAAGAAATTAAAGAATATGTATCCTACCATTACCATGCAGGACTATCAATTATTAATTGTTGAACGAAAAGCCTATATATAATGAAAAATGTTCTATTTTTAAGACAAAATTAGTGACTACTACACCTCTAAACCCTACTTCAACTCAACAACCAGATACCCTGGGCAGATATGGCCAGTTTGGCGGTAAATATGTCCCCGAAACATTAATGCCAGCCCTATTTGAACTAGAAGCGGCCTACAAAAAATACAGTCAAGAACCCGCTTTCCAAAAAGAACTCCAACAACTTCTGCGAGACTATGTAGGTCGCCCTAGTCCTCTTTATTTTGCCGAACGTCTCACAACTCATTATGCCAAACCTGATGGCACTGGTCCACAAATTTACCTCAAACGGGAAGACCTAAACCATACTGGTGCCCACAAAATCAACAATGCTTTAGCTCAAGCTCTATTAGCTCTGAAAATGGGTAAAAAACGTGTCATTGCTGAAACAGGTGCTGGTCAACATGGTGTCGCCACTGCCACAGTTTGCGCTCGCTTCGGACTGGAATGTATCATCTATATGGGTGTTCACGATATGGAGCGTCAATCTCTCAATGTATTCAGAATGCGACTAATGGGAGCGGAGGTACGACCAGTGGAAGCTGGCACCGGCACCCTGAAAGATGCAACATCAGAAGCTATTCGAGATTGGGTAACAAACGTGGAGACTACCCACTATATCCTCGGTTCCGTTGCAGGACCTCACCCATACCCGATGATGGTACGAGACTTTCATGCTGTTATCGGTCAAGAAACCCGCGCTCAATGTTTGGAAAAGTGGGGCGGTTTGCCTGACATTTTGATTGCTTGTGTTGGTGGGGGTTCTAATGCAATGGGTTTATTCCATGAGTTTGTGAATGAGTCGTCAGTCCGAATGATCGGTGTAGAAGCTGGTGGTGAGGGAGTTGAGACCAATAAACACGCTGCTACTCTGACTCTTGGTCGTGTTGGTGTGTTGCATGGAGCTATGAGTTATTTGTTACAGGATCAGGAAGGTCAGATCATTGAACCCCATTCCATCAGCGCAGGTTTAGATTATCCTGGTGTTGGACCTGAACATAGTTTTTTGAAGGATAGCGGTAGAGCTGAATATTATAGTGTGACTGATAATGAGGCAGTAGCTGCTTTTCAACGTCTGTCTCAGTTGGAGGGTATTATTCCAGCACTGGAAACTTCTCATGCGATCGCTTATTTGGAAACTCTTTGTCCACAGTTAAGTGGTAGTCCGCGTATTGTGTTTAATTGTTCTGGACGTGGGGATAAGGATGTGCAGACAGTGGCGAAGTTTTTGGAGGGTTAACGAAGTCAGAAGTCAGAAGTCAGAAGTTATTTTTGTAATGGGGATTTGAGCTTCGCTCCAAAAATATTTTGCCTTAGAGGTTGTCTGAGAAGTCCCATTTGCTACATCGCTCGCCCCCGCGCATCCCCCATTCAACAAAAAGCGCAGCATCCTCTGGCATCCCCCGATCCTGCGGGGGACGGGAGGGGGATTAATAAAAGGGGACGGGAGGGGGATTAATAAAAGGGGACTAGAACAAGCAAATTGACTCTTGTTCCCCCCATGCGTTGGGGGGCTAGGGGGGCAAAATTCAGTATCAAAAAATTTTTCAGATATCCTATAAAAAGGCAGGGTTTTAGACCCAATTATTTTGATAATTTCTGATATAGCAGGGAACAGGAAACAGGGAACAGGGAACAGCATTTCTCTGTCTCAGGTTCATCATTAATTTATGTCAAACACCAACTCCTTCCTTGTTATAGTTATAAGACTAAAAATCTGCTGAAACAAAATGTAGAGATGTTCAATGGAATGTCTCTACAATAATTTTAGAAAAAGCTTATGTAATTCTGAAAATATCTAGTGTATGTAGATATAGGAGGGTCAGCTATAAAATTAGAGAATATATTTGACTATAAGCTAATGAATAAATATTTAAAACCAATTTTCTGGAGTCTGGCAATATTTTTGGGTAGTTGTAATTATCAACAAGTCATTAAAAATTTGCCAGAAATGCCAGAAATTCAAAATTCTAGACAAACTCCTATTTCTAGACCAAGAGTAGCAATTTCACCTGATATTAGCGGTTTAGAAAAATCTGTATTTGCCCAAATAAATCAATATCGAAAATCTCAAAATTTACCAGCTCTCCAGTGGAATAATACTATTGCTCAACAATCTAGAATCCATGCTCAACAAATGGCTAGTGGAAAAACAACTTTTAGCCATGATGGTTTTCAGGAAAGAGTAGAGGTAATTACTCAACAAATTAAACTCCAAAGTGCAGCAGAAAATCTAGCTAATAATTTTGGTTATAATAATCCTGGAGAACAAGCTGTTGAAGGTTGGATAGGTAGTCCTGGTCATCAGAAAAATATGGTAGGTGACTATAATTTAAGTGGTATTGGTATTGCTCAAAATTCTGAAGGAACATATTTCTTTAATCAAATTTTTATTAAAACTAGATAGCAAATGTTTGATTCTTAAGTTGAAATAATTCAGATTATTTGATTAGTTATTAGACTATTATGAAAATAAATTTTATTGGTATTTCGAGCTGACAAAACTTCACAATCTTTTAAAAGGAACTGAAGCTGAGGAAATTTATCGGCAGTTAATAGGTGAAAGTTATCAAGATAGTAATAGTAACAGGACTTACGCAAATTGACTGTTAAATCACCATCTGTAGGGGGGAATGGTATTCGCCCTCTCTATATGTAGAGTCTCTGCGTAAATCCTGAGTAATATATTTATAGACAGTCAAAATTTCCAGAAAGTTGATGATATGCCAAACATTATTAATCTTAGGATGATAACCCAGAAGCAGTAGCTATTCAACTTTCAAAACACTATCAAGGTAAGGATTTAGAAAAGCTAATTTATCTGCTTAAGCAGAATTTGTCAAGCTAAAAATTAGAGTCTCAAGTATCTAAATAAGTGAAGACTTACAGCGGTTTTCATTTCAGTAGACCACAGTAGGGGCGAATGGCCATTCGCCCTTACAAGGTTTTGGTGATGACGATGTGGTTCATCAATCTCAAAAGCGCTGTAAAGGCTCAGTATAAATAATGAATATTATATTCTTGATGAAATTATAGTTACAGGTTTAGATGAAATTTATTAATACGAAAAGGTGCGCTAATAACGCACCCCGATTAACATTAACCTAAGCATTTCCTGCGGAATCCTGCTCAAACAGCTATCAGCATTTGAAAGAAAGAACTAAGCAATAATTAAGGTTAGCTGAAAGTACTATTTCATTTCCTGCGGAATTCTGCGCAAACATAATTTTTCATTCTCCTTGAATACTAATTCCTTCTTCCAAGATAATGAATTAATAACTCATAGCTGATAGCTGATAGCTCACTACTTAATCCTTACACATTAACCTGCTTTTACTAACTGTTTTTTCTCAGAAGATACCAAAGGCGCACTTAAAGCTTCTTCCAGTTCAGCACGACCTAATTTTTCTTCTAAAATATTCATTACTTCACGACCAAAATCATTAGAATTTCTTTGCCAAGCTTCTAAACAAACTTCTCCAAAAAAAGCACCTAAAGGTTCTGGATTCCATAATAACTTTCTGGCAGTCCAAGGCATTAAACTCATGGGGTCATATCCTGGTTTCAGAACTTCATTTTTCAGGGCATAATCTTCTAAGTGAGTGTGAGGTTGTAACCCAATAAAAAAGATAGCAGGTTCTACTTTTTCTGCTCCAAAAATTTTCTCTAATTCTCGATGATAAGCAATAGTTTGTCGAATAGTTTCATAGGTTTCATCTATTACATTAAATGAGTAATTAACCGAAACCAAATCATTAAAACCAGCAGCTTTTAAATCTCGACAATTTTCCAATACTACCCGCAAGTTATAACCCATTCGCATTTTGCGGACGAGTTCTTGGGAACCACTGGTAATGCCAATTTCAAAATAATTCATCCCAGTCTTTGCCATGAGGTCGCACAACTCGGGAGTTAAATTATCAGCACGAATATATGCTGCCCAGTGAATATCATCCATACCTGCATCAAGGATTTTTTGCAATAATTCAACTGCATCATCCATAAACTTACGAGCAGGAATAAACTGAGCATCAGTAAACCAGAAATTACGAATACCGCGCTCGTATAGTTGCTTCATTTCTGCAACGACTTCATCCGCAGGGTTGATCCGGACTTGTTTACCCTCAATAACTGTATAGACGCAGTAACAACAGTTATGGGGACAACCACGTTTAGTTTGTACCCCTATATAGAAATCTTGGTCTTGTAAGTAATATACAAATTCTGGCCAGATACTATTAATATAATCGTAGTTGCAGGCAGTTTTTTCAACAGGAGCAGGTTTTTCGTGAATTAAGCGATCGCGTGGCGATGTTTCTCCTACCACATAACATCGTTGATCGTTAAAATCTTCTGCTCGAAGTAGTCTTTCTAACAATACCTCTCCTTCTCCTACAGATACAATAGTACCAGTGGGTAGACTACGACCCAATTGTTCATAAAATACACTTACTGCTCCACCACCAACTACTGCACGAGTTTCAGGTCGATAATTTCTCGCCCTCTTGAGACCCTGTTTTATTAATCCTACATTGCGCCAGAGTTCTGTGTAATAGGAAACAGCTAACCGTAAACCTCCTATTGCACCTCTAAATTTAATCAGAGGGTTTTTCGCATAGTAAAACTCGAAAGCGTTTTGTAGAGGGTTGCCTCCACGACCTCCCACAGGTGCATATATCTGAATATCTCGCCAGGAAAAGACTAATAGATTTGGTTTGAACTCATCAATACAATCATTGAGAGCTGTTTTATAGTCCAGAGGAGGTACTGCCCCAAGGTCAAATATTCGTTGTTCTACTTCTGGTAAGTACTTGTGGACATGATCTGCGAGATAAACAACTCCGATGGGAAAAATAGGATTACAAGGAAGACGAACGTAAAGAACTTTATTTTCCATAATGAATGTCTCTTATCAGATATATAACGTTTTGTTATTATTTTTTTGTTTGAAGAAAGATAACAAAGATGGTGGACTTATTTAATTTTAGTATTTATTTTCTTAAATTTTTGATACACAATCTTAATAATAGTAAAATATGGGTGTTGGTAATTTTAAGTATGAAGCTCCTAAGAATGTAAGTTTTGATCCAAAAATTTAAGAGTGGAAATCATCCTGCTAATTAGGAAAAAACTCCTTTCTACTTGCCTACTCCCGACTATACAGAGCTAAATTCATCTCCCTTATCTAAGAAGCCTAAATCAAATAAGAAGCTGAAAATTTGGAATAATTTTAAGACTTTCTACAGATTTATATGGGCCATGTGATGCTAAAATTATCAGTCAGTATTCAAGATTACAACTGATTGGGATTGCTTAATGTTAACTTGTAAATATAACTAAAACTTGTTTAAAGTAAAAACTTTTCAATAGACTATGGCACAAATTCTTGATCCCTTACCATCTAACAGTTCAAATCAAATTCTTTGCTGCTACGTTAATGCAACAAGTCAAATCCAAATTGCGAGAATTAGTAATGTACCGAATTGGTATTTTGAAAGGGTTGTATTTCCAGGCCAGCGTTTAGTTTTTGAAGCTGTTACAGGCGCTTCTATGGAAATTCATACAGGCATGGTGGCAAGTTCTATACTATCTGATACAGTACCCTGCGATCGCCTACAAATAAATCAAGGCCCTTATTCCTCTATTTCTAAAACTGAACAGGGTATACCAAAATTAGTTAGTTTACCTCAAAGACGGAAAACTCCTGCAAAACCAGCAGCAGTTCTAAGCGCAGTGGATTAATTTAATTTAGAAGTGTCGAGGATATATCAACTGAGTCACAATTATTCCATCAGAAAAAAGTTGATGTCTTAGATAATTAATACTCCCAACCAATGCAGTTATTTTGTATTTTTGTATTCAAAGGGATGTTAGAGAGGAAATGGGTTTATACCTGTTTCCTCTAAAGTTTTTAATGAACAAATAATAAGTATCTTAAATTAAAAATATTTAGTTAAGAAAAAATGTCTCAAAATCAAGACTCAGAAATTTTTGTATTTAGAATTTCTCCTCTGATTAAAATAACCCTTTTAAGTTTGTATGTGGCATTGACTATACCTCTACCTTTTCTATCTCAAGTCACAAATGCGCCAGTACCTCCTATGATTTTAGGAGCGGGACTAGCACTAGGAGCAGTAGCATTATACGCAGCTTTAACAGAACGAGTAATTATTGATGACCAAGGAATTCAGGTATCTTATCCAGTCTGGGTGCCAGACCTGTTTCGCAAAGGTTGGTATTTGCCTTGGGCAGAAATAAAAGCTCTCAAACCCCGGACTACAGGTCAGGGAGGTTTAGTATATTACTTTGTAAGTAATTCTGAAAAAGGTTATTTGTTGCCCATGCGAATAGTGGGTTTTGCCAAGTTAGTGAGAATAGTTGAGGCCAAGACAGGTATAGATACTACTGATGTACGTCCTTTATCACAGCCTTGGATGTATTTGATTTTATTCGGTTGTACGATATTGTTACTATTAGTAGATGCCTGGACTATTTCCAACGCGATCGCTATTTCCTCTTGAAGAAGGAAGAAGGAAGAAGGAAGAAGGAAGAAGGAAGAAGGAAGAGGGAAGAACCGAAGGACTAAAAAAGTGCATGGGATAGTATTTTACAAGGAAGAACCGAATTTTTGTTTATAGGTATCTTTTATCTCCCCACACTCCCCACCCTCCCCACACCTCCCACACTCTCTATCAGTGCAGGGTATTAAACTCATCAAGAATTAAAGAGAAAACATGGGACAGCAACAGCCTCAACTATATTTAGACCGAGTAAGTTTGACCGCTCCAGTTAGCTCTCAGTATTTACTGAAAGATATTTCTTTTGCTGTAGAAAAAGGTGCTAGGGTGGCGATGGTAGGTGCTTCTGGAGCAGGGAAAACGTCTCTATTGCGATTATTAAATCGACTAAACTCCCCAACTTCTGGTTCTATATATTTAGAGAACCATGAGTATAGCAAGATTCCTGTTACTCAACTACGACAACAAGTAACAATGGTTTTACAGGAATCAAAACTTTTAGGAATGTCTGTAGCAGAAGCGATCGCTTATCCTTTAAAACTCAGAGGAATAAGGCCACCTGAAATTCAGCAAAGATGTGAATATTGGATACAGCAGTTGCATATTCCTCCCGACTGGTTATCCAGGTCAGAATTACAACTTTCAGTGGGGCAAAAACAGTTAGTAGCGATCGCTCGTGGTGTTGTAATTCAACCTAAAATTCTATTATTGGATGAACCTACCTCAGCTCTAGATGTTGGTACAGCAGATCGAGTTATAGAAGTGTTGAAAACATTAACAGATAGTGGGGTAACGCTTATTATGGTTAACCATCAAATAGATTTAGCTCAACAGTTTTGTACACAATTGTTACATTTACAGCAAGGAGAATTAATTGAAGACTCTCCTAGTAGTAAAGTTGATTGGGTTAATTTACGCCATAGTATGATTCAGGCACAAAGACAAATACAAGAAGCTGAAGAATGGAGCTAGTTTAGTATTAGGGAAAGTAGGGGAGTAGGGGAGATTAAAGGCTTGAATTCAACAATTAATAATTAATAATTACCTCTCCTTGAAAAGAAGAGGATTGACTCAAAGGATAAATTTTCTTCACAGGAGTCGATTGGATATGGCGCAGGTTTCCTCGCCATCCCATCCTAACGGACTGCTCCGCAAACGACCGCTTATTATCCCCTTAAAAGGGGAGGCGCATACCCACAAATTTTCGGTAATTATAGAGCTATAAACATATATTATATGACCGGATTCTATAGAACCCCTAAGCGTATCTTCATAAATATTAAATTTTTCTAGCTAGGAGACAGGAGACAGGAGACAGGAGACAGGAGGGAAGAGGGAAGAGGGAAGATGTGGGGAGAAATAATACAAAAAATTCAACACTCTTTTTCAGATTTTTCCTCACTCATTGATGGGCGAAAAGACTTGGCTACCATAATTATATAGCTATCAAATGGGTTCTATATAAGATATGAAATTTAACTTTGGGTAAATTTTCAGCCAAAACATTAGTACAAATTATACCTATTTCTTTAACTATATCTTTGACACTCCACGGGATAAATCCGCGTGGATTCGTGACTAGGAGTTGTAAATTGGGTTAAAACCTCGATTTTCACATTGCTCGCAACAACCACATTGCCAGTACCGTACCGTAGTACGTATACAGCAGCAGTCCACTAGGCGGTGTCAATTGCCACTACTCTCTCCAGCCAAAAGACCATTGAGGCTACTTTTTAAGTTTAAGGTTAATTATAACACATTTTTTGACTACGGATTAAAATCCGTCGAGTCGTTTCCATCCACCGCTTAAAAGACGGTGGTTTCCCACTTACCGAAATTTTACGATGATTAGCAACCGAAAAACTCCTTTCTAGCTACTGACTTCTGTATGGACGTTAACGATAGTTGTGCCCTAGCAAACGGCGGTTCGCCCCTAATGACTCCTGTGAAATCATACATTTATTCAGCAACACCGTATTAAGCAGGTGTAACTTTTTGAGGTTGTCTATCAAAAATTTTGAAAGAGGACTCCCGTTATAACCGTGCTGATTTAACGGCGATTCGGTATTTCAAAGTGCTAAGTTAATTGAGGGGTTGCAAATTAAGGAAGCATCAGTTATGGTGATTAATAGCCGTGGGGCACAGGGTTAAATAAAAGCGCACCGCCTGCCCTAAGGTTTCCGAGGGCGTAAAGACGGGGCAATAAAGCTTGTGGAGATGGTTTTACGGGGGCACAACTCAACTTGTTTGATTTGTTACCTAGTTAAGAATCTGCGAAACAAGAATCTCCCGTTACAATCTTTGATTTAACGGTGAGAGTGTCAAAGCTCTTATAATTCTTTTCCCATGTATTTATAGTTAAGATTTCTCGATTGAACCTATATCCTACATTCCTAACTGTCTGAATTAGACTAGGTTGGCGAGGGTCAATTTCGATTTTTTTTCGCAGAGATAGTACATGGGTATCTATGGTACGAGGATTATCTATAGAGTCTGGCCATGCTCTGTGTAGTAATTGTGAGCGAGTTAGGGGTATTCCCCCTGATTGAGCTAAGACATAAAGGAGACTAAATTCTTGTGGAGTTAAATCAATTAAACTGCCGTTCAATTTAACTCTACGATGTACTAAATCAATAATCAAATCACCATAATCTAGACTGATAGGTGGGCTAGAACTAATACTCCTCTGGCGACGTAGTAGTGCTTCTACTCTGGCCATAAATTCTTGCATACCAAAAGGTTTGGTGAGATAGTCATCTGCTCCAGATTTTAATCCTGCAACAATATCTGCTTCAGTTGTTTGCGAGGATAGCATAAAAATTAAGGACTGTTGATGTTGCTGAACCCACTGACAAAATTCTAGACTATTTTCATCAGTTAGGTCAGCTTCCATAATCACTAGATTTGGGCAATGACTATGTATTAATTTCTTGGCATGATGAATATTGGCTGACTGATGTACCAAGTGGTTTGTTTGCTGCAAATGCCAACCAAGCAGCGATCGCAAACGCGGATTTCCTTCTACAATTAGAATACAAGCAGCTCCCACTTAATTCCTACTGGCTTTCCCTAAAATTAGCTACTACTAATTTAGCATAAAGTCTAGTAAGAGTTTTGTAACATAGATAACTTTCAACAATTAATTATTAATTATTAATTAATAATTACCTCTCCTTGAAAAGAAGAGGATTGACTAAAAAGAAAAAATTTTCTTCTCTTGGTCGATTGGATATGGCGAGGTCTCGGAGCCATATCCAATCGACCGCTTTTTTCTCCTTTAAAGGAGAGGATTTTTACCTTAATTATTCGGTAACGAGTGGAGTAGGGGGAAAGAATTGATAATTTCTGTGCGATAGTTGATTTTATTTTTGATTATTGCAGATGTCTAATGGTAAATTAATTATTGGCCTTACTATCTAGCGTCTATCACCTGTATTCCAGACAAAATTTTCTCTAATTCTTTATATTTTGCACAACTAAAATTAAAGTGGTTAGTGTATTCAACATTTTAATATATCACATATTTTATTTTTTTTCCAACTCAATATTTTTGAATTTATTTTGAAAATTAGCGGAAAGTACAATAAATCTATTGTAGAAATAAGATGGACTGGTAATCAATAGATTTATAAGTCTACTAAAGAGTTGAGAGGATTGAGGAAATTGTTTTAAAATTAAAAGTAGCAAAAAGATATAGTCAAAAAAATGTTCAGCTATAAGTGTTCCTGTAATGTGTAATACCAACTTTATAGTTAATTAACACTAATCTAAAAAAAAACACTCTTTAGTTGCACCAAAAATAAAATTACATTAACCTAAAGACTAGGTTTTAACTGAAAATATAACCATTAATTCTGAGAATAAAAAGGTCATGTTAACCGACGCTCTAACAATTCGCCACTATCAAAAACTCACTGACGCCCTCGTCGAAATGTGGAACCGTGGTTACCGCTATGAGGAGATGCGTATATATTTAGATGGCTACCTAGCATCTTTGAGAATATCAAAAGCGATCGAACCATTTTTAATCAATAGATTGGAGGAAGAAACAACTCGCTACATATACGACCCTTCAAATTTTGAAATGCCAGCATTACAAACTGAAACTGAAATAGATTATTACTAAATTACAGCAGTTGGAATCTAAAAATGAAGGGTATTGAATAACGCCCTTCATTCTTTTTTTTAATAGTTTTAGAGTGACAAATGCAGAGTCTCTAAGAGGCTAAAGCAACTGCTACCTTTTGCTCTAGTTCTTCTTTATTGTTATTGAACATATCAATTATCACATCAGAGCCACCGATAAATTCGCCACTAATGTAAACCTGGGGAATTGTTGGCCAGTGAGAATATTCCTTAATTCCTTGACGAATTTCTGGATCTTCTAACACATCAAAAGTTTCATAGGTAGCTCCTAAAATGTTCAATACTTGTACAACATTATTAGAGAAACCACACTGAGGCATCAATTTATTACCCTTCATAAAAACCATAATTTTATTCTGAGTAACTAAGTTATCAATTTTTGCTTTCAATTCTGGAGTTAGAGTCATAGCTATTTCCTCAAATAGATAGATGATAGATGGTCATCAAAGCATTCAGCATTTAGCTAATAACAACTTATGGCTGATATCCTTAACTAAATAGCCGAGTGCTGTTTGATTTATAGATACTATTAATTTGCCTGATATATTGGGGCAAATTATCAGAGTTAATCAATTATGGCTAATATAACCAAATAATCCTGTCTGCCTTGTAACTCAAAAGCAAAAATTAAGAAGTTTGTCCTGCAGCTTCCCACTCTTGAGGAGTATAAGTTTTTAGAGCCAAAGCATGGATAGCTTCAGAAGCCATAGGTTCTTGTACAGCAGCATAAACCATTTGATGTTGTTTAACTCGAGTTTTTCCTTCAAACTGAGACGAAACAACAGTAGCTTGTAAGTGGTCGCCACCTCCGGTTAAATCTTGGACTTGTACTTGAGCATCTGGCAATTCAGCTTTAATCATTAATTCAACTTCTTCTAGATTCATTATTCTTCACCTGTAAAGTTACTGTTATTCTACATAATTAAAATTAACTATTCGAGAGGGTTTGGGGGAGCGATAAGTCCCGCTCCATAATCTACGATTTAGAGTCGGGATACATAGACTTCCCCAAGCTGGTTTGATCCGGTCAACCCCGGTAAAATCAGCAATTACCGGACTTATTTTTTTGTGGTAGAATTGCTTGTATGTTGATTTTGAACTACACTTATCGAATTTATCCTGATGAAAAACAAGTCGAGTTATTGAATGAATGGCTCGAAACTTGTCGAGTGGCATACAATTATGCACTTCGGGAACTCAAGGATTGGATTGCTTCTAGAAACTGTCCAATAGATAGGTGTAGCTTGGATTCAGAATACATCATGAGTGCTGATTATCCCTTTCCTGGATATCAGCAGCAGCAAAACAAGCTTCCTCAAGCCAAAAAAGAGTTTCCTAGACTCAAGGTAGAAAAGCAACACAATCATATTGGATTCAAACGTAAGGACCACAAAGGCACATCTCAAACCTGTCCAAATTGTCGGATTGAGGTAAGAAAAGAACTTTCTGAGAGATGGCATAGCTGTCCAGAATGCAAATATGAGGTAGATAGAGACGTAGCTTCGGCCCAAGAAATCTGCAACCGAGGCTATGAAATGCTTAGTACCCAGGGTCTCTGGGGGAAAGAAATTGGCTGTCAAGTCGGGCTGTCGGGGGCTTTTTACCTAGATAAGTGGCGTAGGGCAGCAATGTCTAACAGCGATGTTGGAAGCCCGCGCTGTACCTCTTAGAGGTCAGCGCCGGGAATGTCACGAGACTGGGATGAGTTAGGAGGTTGGTCCTCTCCAGAGGATCTAGGATAGGGAATATCAACAAATCCTAATTCTAGTAATTGTTGGTAGGCTTTTTTTCCTAGATCCCGAGTAGGTTGCTGAGAACTGATAATTTGAACAAGTAATGGTACTGCTAATTCAGGTTGGTTTTGCGCCCGGTGGACTAAAGCTAATTGATAAGTGGCCTGGTCTCTCATTTGAGCAGTGTCCAATGCTTTGGTACGTTGGTCATCTGCCAGACGATTATCAATACCAGAAAAACTAGCAGCTAATTGACTATAGAAATTAGAAAGTTGATTAAATATTTGACGAGCTTCTTGAAGTTTCTGACTAGCTAAATCATAATTCTCTGAGGCAATGGCATTGTCAGCTTCACTCATTAAACGTTGTCCTCCCTGAAGACTGAGAAGACTATTTTGTTCATTTAAAGGACGAACATTTTCGGGTTGTGTGGGTTGTATTGGAACTGGAGAAGAAGGAAGGTTTTCTGGGTCTGTGGAGTTTTCTGGTGGAACTTGAATCAGAATTTCTTGCTCTGCGGAATTTTCAGATTGAGCATTAAGTGGTTGTTGTAAAAGAATGAAAGCTGCCGTAATTGAGAGAGTAAAGCCGAATTTGGAGCGAATTAAAGGAATAGGTTGAGTAAATATCATAATTATTTAGTGGGTTTGTATAAATAAAAAACTATCATAAATGTTGAAAGAGGACTCCCGTTATAATCGCGATATTTAACGGTGAAAGTGTCAATTTTTAGATATAATATAATTTTTTCAAAAAAAAAGCGCTGTGCGCAGCTCATCTGGCAATAGGCAACAGCGGTCAGACCCCGCGACGACGCCATTTCGCTTGCGGAATGCTGACTCCTGTGAGGCAACAGGGGGAATAAAAAGCCGTTTGCGCAAGCATTCCGTAGGTATCATATAAGAGTTTAGCTATTGGACACCTCCTGTAATTTGTAAATAGGGCTTGCTGATTAAATCTAAAAACATTGATAGATAAAGGTTTTAGCTGTTTTAGGTTGAAAAAAGTGCCTGGTTTTCAGCTCTTTATTCTCAAAAAGGAGCGTATTTTAGGCGCATAGTTGAGCGGAAAAATTATTCTTACAATTCTTGCTTCTACCTCCTCGCTCATCCCCATTTCTCCTGTCTTCCCCTCCTGGGAGGGGGAGGGGCGAGGGGTGGGTTGTCTCCTGCTTCCTGTCTCCTACCCCTACTAAAAGACTAGTGAAGCGCAAACCCTAAATATGCCAGCGCATATTGCTATATATGGTTTTGAAGAGGGTTGTAGGTTTTAGGTTTTAGGTTAATTTTTCAAAATAGAGAATTAAAAAGTGTTTCGGTCTGGAAATGCTGTTTGCGGAGCATTCCGGAACGGAAAATGCTGATAGTTAGTTAAACTCTAATCAATTGTGGACACTGTAGGTAACGATAATATATTGTTATCTTTTCCTTTATGGATTTAATACCTCAAGGTCTACATGGTGTCTACAAGTTTTTTGGGTTGTATCCACTTTTCCCTTCTTCCCTCTTCCTTCTTCCTTCTTCTTTCTTCCTTCTTCCCTCTTCCTTCTTCCTTCTTCCCTCTTCCCTCTTCCTTCTTCCTTCTTCAAAAGAATGGTGGTAGTTGCCATAATTGGGGTTGAAATTCTGTTAAGGAATTAAGAATTTGATGGGCGGAATAAAATAAGGTTTTATCCATGTCAGGATCGGGTACAACTACTACGGACATTCCTGCTGTTAAGGCAGCTTCCATTCCTGCTAAAGAGTCTTCAAATACTAAACAATTTTTGGGAGAAGCACCTAATTTTTCGGCAGCTATTAAGAAAATATCTGGTGCTGGTTTTCCATGTTTAAGATTAGGGTCATCTCCTACAACAATATAATTAAATAATTGGAACCATTCTTGATGATTTTTTGTTTTTAAATTAAATGGTTCCTTGGAAGAACTGGTAGCTACAGCTTGAGGTATTTTATTTTGATATAAATGTTGGGTAAGATGAACTGCACCTGGCATTGGTTTTGCTTTAGGAAAGCGTTGATATGTGAGGGTATTTCTTTGTTGAAGATAATCTTCGGGAGTGACGGGTAGTTCTAATAATTCTACAATTGCTTTGGCAGAATCAATTGATTTTCTACCAGTAATTTTGCACTTAGTTTGTTTGTCGAAAATTTTGCCATAACGACTGGTAACTTCTGAATTTACCTGAGCATGAATTGATTCTGTATCTAGAAGTAAACCGTCTAAGTCATAAATAACATTAGTGATTTTTGGGAAATTATTCATCGTTTTTTGATAATTATAATTAATTAGTTATACTGTTTTTATGAATTTTTACTATAAATACTTAGGGTATTTTGAGTATTCAATAATTTAGAATTTAGAATTAAGAATTTAGAATTACCTCTTCTTTTCAAGGAGAGGATTGGGTTAAAAGGAATTTTTTTCTTCACAGGAGTCGATTGGATATGGCGAGGTCTCCTCGCCATCCCTCGACCGCTTTTTCCTCGATGAATGGAGAGGCTTTATACCTTAATTTTTCGGTAAGTAGTCAGTAGCCAGGAGAAGTAAAATCTATCTTTATAGTTAAATAGATATTAAAATAATTTATACTAAATTTATATGAAGTTGTACATAATAGTATCTTAAATCAAATTTTTTATAGATAAAAACACAGTGCTGTTTCATTCTAAACTGTGCAATTTTCTGTATTGAGGAAACCACGTTATTTCAAGCTTGAATAAATTTATCTTTCGCTGTCTGAAAATCAATAAATTTATTACCAAAATCTAGAGTGAAATGACACTGATAAAAACAGACAAGTTAATAAATTTCATAACTCTGTACAGCCTCACATGAAATTTATATTATACCATTTCTCAAAAACTTTTATACATTTTATTTAGTAGGGGAGTAGGGGAGAAGTAAACATAATAATAATTAACATTAAATTTACTAAAATCAACAAAAAATTTATTATATATAAGTTAATTACTTAATAACTGAAGTTTCACCTAAATATAGCATTACTTTTAGGAATTAGTATTAGATATTCAAACAAAAAATCAAGTAAAAAAAATAATCAAAGATTTTTCAGTAGAAGAATAATTGTGGATATTAATTTTCTATAAGGTAGTGGTTGATTATAATTGTATAGCTAGTGGGAGCATCTTGCTCCCATTTCAGGTTTTGTTTTTCTCCACCTATACCTACCATTACAGTGTATTTCATATTAGTGAGGTAAACCAGTCGCGGGCAAGATGCCCGCAGTACAAACGCTTTACCATTCTTATGTGTACCTCATTTACCTTCAATCTGCTGTAAAGCTGTAGAAATACCAAAGCTAAATATAGCGATCGGGAATGATTTATATGAGAATTCTATTGCTTTAATATTTCCCATTCCCTTTTCCTTTTTCCCTAAAAACCTAATATATTTCACAACTAAAATAAAATTGCTATAGAAATCAAATCTAATAATATCAGGACTTACGCAGAGACTCTACATATTAGAGAGGGCGAATACCATTTGCGTTCCGCAAAGCTCCGAATCGCGCCCCTACAAATGGTGCTTGAAAAGTTAATTTGCGTAAGTCCTGAATATTTGAATTTTCTTATTATTAAAAGTGGTTGATTGAGAGTAATTTAGTCATAATTAATTGTGTTGATGAATTTATTTTTAACAATTAATCTAGGAAAATATAGCCGAAAAACTATCATTTACTTTCTCCGACTTACCGAAAGATTGTGGTTTAAAGCCTCCCCTTTTAAGGGGATAATAAGCGGTCGTTTGCGGAGCAGTCCGTTAGGATGGGATGGCGAGGTCTCCTCGCTATATCCAATCGACCAAGAGAAGAAAAAATTTCCTTTGAGTCAATCCTCTTCTTTTCAAGGAGATGTAATTATTCATTATTCATTATTCATTATTAATTGTTGAATGCCTGTTAATAAATTTAGTTATTGAGTTATATCAAGGGTAAATTTCCTCTTTTAAATTAACAGAAAAATTTATTATAGCCCTACGCAAATAGGGCGCGGACATTCCTCTATTCCTTGTTCCCTTGCAACTAAAATTTATTGTCAAATACCAAAAGACGTAGGGCTATAGTTATTAATTGTCAATATAGAAATTTCCCAGAAGTGTAAGGTACAAAATTCGTAATTTTTAGGGAGTAGGGAGTAGAAAAGAAGAAAAAAACTGTACCTCAGTAACTTGAGAAACACTATATTGCTAAATTATCTATAGTTTGATAAATTATCTGAGTAAAGTGTTTTAAATCTGGAGTTTTAAAACCAACAACTTTAGCTTGGTCATCCCAAATTCTTAGTTTTACTGCATCTTTTGCATAGGGTTGATGAATAAATTGAGCAGCAGCATCAGAAGAAAATACTCCTCCTTGTAATTCTAAACTTTGTTTAGAAGCTGGTGATAAAGTTGAAAAATAGTTAGGTTTTGTTGCACAAAGATAACGTTTGGCTTCAACATGAAGGCGAATTGGTTCTGTTACAGCTTCTCCAAATAAATGTTTTAAATATTTGATACTACGATATTCGTGATGGTCGTTAATACCTTTGTTTGCAGCATCTTCTCCTAAGTCGTGAATTAGATGTCCTAAGTCGTGAAATAAGCAAGCCACAATTAGTTCATTATTGGCTTTTTCTGTTTCTGCTAAAGTAGCACATTGGAGAGCGTGTTCTAGTTGACTAATAGATTCTTGATTATATTGAATATGACCTTTTGAGGAAAGAATTTGAATGATTGTTTTTATATCGGGTTTCATTTTCATTGTGTATTCAGAAGTGATAAAAAATCATACCAAATATCAAAAGTATTGCTACATATCTTTGAGGGTTAGGGAGTAGGGAGTAGGGTTCAAAGAAATAGAATATTTTGGTTTAATACCGGGAATCTTTACAAACATTACTTAACCATTATTATGACTTAATAACTGAAGTTTTAATGAAGTATAGCATTATTTTGGGGAATTGGTATAATTAGTTATTAGGGGTTAATTAAAACAGATTTACTGTTGACTTGATAATTTTAGTAAATGAAATTTTACCATTATTTGATGGTGTTTTTTAGGGTTATATATTTCAGTAAAATCATGGCTTTTTTTAAGCATTAACTAGATTTTTTGACTAGGGTTAAAATTTACCAGAGTAACCTTCATACTAAGTTTTAAAATTTTGTTAAGGGAAATTAGCCCACAAATTTTTACAGCCTAAAATACCTGATTGATTTGACTATTTAATTTTGGCAAAATTTCCGTGAAGTAAGACTAAGAAAAATCCTCCCTTCTGTAAAATCAACAGTTTAAGCAACACGACCTAAAATACCTGATTGATTTGACATTTAATTTTAGCAAAATTTCCGTGAAATAAGACTTAAAAAAATCCTCCCTTCTGTAAAATCAACAGTTTAAGCAACACGACGGCCATTAACGATCGTTGAAGTTAAATGGGGGACTATACCATCATCATGTACCGTAATTATATCGGCACGTTTGCCAACTTCTAAACTTCCTCTATCGTGAGATAAATTAATAGTTTTAGCCGGATTAATTGTAATTAATTTCATCGCTTCATATAAAGGTTTACCAATTTTCTGACTAATAATAAAAATAGATTGTAATAAACTCCGAGGTACATAATCTGAAGAAATTACATCTACTAAATTTTGCTCTACCAATTCCATTGCAGATACATTTCCAGAATGAGAACCTCCTAATACTAAATTCGGCGCTCCCATCAATACTTGTAATCCAGAATTATGAGCTTCTTTTGCTGCTTCTAAAGTAGTTGGAAATTCTGCTAAAACTGCTCCATTTTCTAAAGCTTCTTGCACATGACTTATTGTTGCATCATCGTGAGAAGCTAGAGAGATTCCATTTTGTTTTGCTAATTCAACTAATGCTTGACGATTTTTAGGAGCATATTGTTGTTGAGTTTCCTGACGATGGGCAATAAATTTATTCATTTCTACTTCGCTAATTCCATACTTACCCATGTAATATTCTTTATATTTTTCCACACTCACAAATTGTCTTTGACCAGGAGTATGATCCATCAAAGACATGAGAGAAAGAAACGGATTCTTTGCATATTTTTCTGCAGCAGTAAATATATCTTCAAAGGAAATTTCACAACGTAAATGTAGCCGATGATCTGTAAGAAGTCTACCTGTTTTTTGCCCCTCAAAAATAGCTTCAATCATTTCACCAAAACGCTTAACTCGGACAGAATTAGGTTTAATATCTCCAATGGCGATCGCGTCACAAACTGTTGTAATTCCAGAAGTAATTAAGTCTCGGTCGTGGTAAGATACTGCTGCTGCTAAAGGCCATTTTACAGCAGGGCGAGGAGACATACATTTTTCTAGGTTATCTGTATGAAGTTCTATTAATCCAGGCATTAAATATTCTCCTTGACCATCTTGACCAATATTAACTATTCCTGGCTGAATTTCGGCTATTTTTCCATCACGAACTATTAGAGTACCAATAGTTTCTTGGTCTGGTAATTGTAGGCGATAGTTTGTGTAAATTTGTTCGTTCATATTTATTTAATCAAAAGTTAATCTTAAATTAACTAATTGGAATTTTGAGTTTCTCTATAGTAACCTCTATTTCTGTTAAAATACAGGAGCAGTTTTGAAAGATTGATTTATATGATAGTACATATAGTTTTATTTAAGTGGCATCCAGATACTTCAGCAGAAAATATTGCCTCGGTTATGTCTGCTTTGAAAGGAATGAAAGGGAAAGTCCCGGAAATAATTGATATATCTTGTGGGAATAATTTCTCGGAACTTTCTCAAGGTTTTCAAAATGGTTTAGTAGTGAAATTTAAGGATAAAGCTGATCTTGATGCTTATGCAAAAAACGCCTATCATCAAGAAATTATCAAGACTTTGATTAAGCCAATTTTGGCAGATAAAATTACTATTGATTATGAAGTTTAACTTTAAGCATTTCCTACGGAATGCTGCGCAAACAGGTATCAGCTATCAGCCATCAGCTATTAACTTAATTGTCCTTGAAGGAGGAATCAAAATTGAAAGATTTAACAGAATTAAAGGCGTTGCACAGCGACGAATGATTTGAGATTTTTGATTGAATTGGATTGTGGATTAATCAATTGCTAGAATCATTAATATTAAGTTTTTTTAGTCAAAGTCTAAACTAATTTTTGGCAATATCATTCCATAATGTGCAATCCCAAATTAAAAGTATAAAATAAATAAGCTACTTGCTCACGACTCAATATTACTCAAATCCTCAAACTACTAATTCCTGTTAACGTAGTTCCTCCGGAGGAGGAAAACTGACTGCTAATGGCTGAATGCTTATGTTTAACTCTCTTAATTCCTGGGGGGGAAGAGAATTCAATAATTGATAATTGATAATGGATAATTGATAATTAACTCTCCCTAAAAGAAAGAGGATTGAATAAAGGAAAATTTTTTCTCTCTTGGTCGATGGTCGGACAGCGAGGACACCTCGCCATCCCACCCTTCGGGAAGCTGCGAAGAGAGAACTCCGTTCCGCTGTCGCGTTTCGCGTCAGCGTTGCGAAGCAAACGACCGCTTGTTTCTCCTTTAAAGGAGAGGCTTTAAACCTTAATTATTCAGTAAAAATATGGCAAAAAGCAGAGGGTTAATTAAGGTTAATTATTGATATTCTATAGTTCCTAATGTTCCATAAGCTCTAACTTTCTTTTGCGATAAAATATAAAACTTTCAACCTTCTCATTTTTTTCTTTTTCTAGATGTTGTTTTTAAGAAAAACTACCCAATAGTCAAAAAATGATACTGTTCAATGAAAAATGTTTTAAATTCACTATTTGGTCTGGAAAATTGTTTAAGTTTCATTGTAATAATTTCCTGCGGAATTCTGCGCAAACAGCTATTAGCTGTTAGTTCGAGCGCAATAAAACTTTCCTCTGAAGGAAGTGTTTAAATGAATATAGACTTTAACCTCAAAATAACCTGCTTTTGTAAGATTTAATTATCACTGGATTCTGGCTTAATAATACTCCTTAATATGTAAGCATTTCCTGCGGAATGCTGCACAAACAGCCATAAGCAGTCAGCTCTCAGCTTTTTAATTAATCAAGCAACCATCGGCTTAATTTCATAATACATTTTCAACTAATTATTGGAAATCTCTCAATTACTTTTTCCTCCTTTAAAGGTAATAAAAAAAGCTGATAGCTGATGGCTGATAGCTGAATGCTTACCTGAATATAGGGTTTAATAAAGCTCAAAAGCAATAGCTGATAGCTGACAGCTGAATGCTTACGTTTCATTAGACATATTCAAAAATTAAAATAAAATCAATTATCGTACATAAATAAAATAATCAATTATTTCCCCTTACTTTGTACGGACGTTCCATGCAACATCCGTCCTCTTTTATGGAGACATATATTAGTTAAATTCCAAACATAATTTCTCTGGTACAAAGTCTTCGTTTTACTTCTTCATCATGGAAAATGCCGATTAAACCACAGCCATTAACTAGGCGTTTTTCTAAAAGTTCAATTACTACTTGACGATTGACAGAATCTAGAGCTGATGTTGGTTCATCTAATAATAAAATTGGATAATCAACTGTTAAGCTTCTGGCTAGATTAATTCGTTGTTTTTCACCTCCAGAAAAAGTAGTAGGAGAAAGATGCCAAAGACGTTTTGGTAAATTCAATATTTCAAATAATTCTGCCACTTTTTGATAGGCTACTTTTGGCTGAATTCCTAATTCTAATAAAGGCTCTGCTGCTACTTCTAAAGCTGGTACACGAGGAATTACTCGTAAAAATTGACTAACATAACCAATAGTATTTTTTCGTACTTCTAATATTTGATGGGGTGCTAATTTAGGAAGATCGACCCAGGTAGATTTATGTTTGATTAAAACCGAACCTTTATCGACTCGATAGTTACCGTAAAGACAACGCATAAATGTAGATTTTCCCGAACCAGACTTACCGGATAAAGCAATACATTCTCCTGCTGTTAAACTGAGAGAAATATTTTTTAATACCGATAATTTTACTCCACCTTGGTTGTGTAAAGTAAAGCTCTTTTCTAATGCTTCTGCTTTTAATAATAAAGAGTTTTCTGGGAAAGTATTTTCTGGCTGATTATTTGCTGTTAGTAGTTGAGTAGTCATAAATAATTTCTCATATTTGAGTACCGTGAAATGCTAATGCTGAAAAATTTGTTTCCCTGAGATTGGGTAATACTAATTTGAAAAAAGAATGTTACGAATAATAAGAGCTAATTAAAATACTTTATCAGAGATACCTCATGGACTAAAAAGATAAATTCAGACCTAAAAACTGCCATTAAAGCCATTCCCATATGACTCCTGACTCCTAAGAAATATCCTAGCTATTTGTAGCAAACATTTATCAATTTGGTATGATACCATTTCTCAAAAACTTTTCTACATTTTATTGAGTAGGGGAGTGGGGGAGTGAGGGAGTTGAGGAGAAGTAAACATCATAATTCAACTACTTTATAGTTTTTTTGATTGTCATATTGCTGAAACAAATAAAGGGATGAGATTTTTTTCCTCATTCCTTTACTTGTGCTTTGAGTGGTCAATAAATTTAAACCACACTATTTTCTAGCTGATGATTAGTTATTAGGGTTTGAGTAGTCATCAATAATTTCTTATCTCTAACTCAGGTGAGATACTAATGCTGAAAAATTTGCTTCTCACCATGTTGGGTCAACTCAAAAGAGGCTAGATAATTTGATAATTCCTTAGTCAATATTCAACTACTGTATAGTTGTTTTTAATTTTCATATTGCTGAAAAAACAAAGGGATGAGAATTTTTTCCTCATTCCTTTACTTGTGCTTTGAGTAGTCAATAAATTTCAACCACACTATTTTCTAGCTGATGATTAGTTATTAGGATTTGAGTAGTCATCAATAATTTCTTATCTCTAACTCAGGTGAGATACTAATGCTGAAAAATTTGCTTCTCACCATGTTGGGTCAACTCAAAAGAGGCTAGATAATTTGATAATTCCTTAGTCAATATTCAACTACTGTATAGTTGTTTTTAATTTTCATATTGCTGAAACAAGTAAAGGGATGAGAATTTTTTCCTCATTCCTTTACTTGTGCTTTGAGTAGTCATCAAGAATTTTTCATCTCTAAGTCAGGTAAGATACTAATGCTGAAAAATTTGTTTCTCATAAGTTGGGTAAACTCAAAAAATTTAACAAATATAGCAATAGGTAAAAGTCAAATTTTGGTAGAAGTCAGGAATAGGCAAAAGAAAAGGTGCACATCAGACAAACCAGGACAAAAAAAGATGTAATTTTGACAAAAGTCATAATTTTTTTTCTTCGCTCTTTCTGCCTTAAGATTATGTCCGTTGGCGCGGGTTTGTGTAAACTAAAGCGTGAATATATACAGGAAATTAAAGTTTTTTTCTTGCTCTTAAACCTTTCTGCCTTTTCCCTTTTCCCTCTTCCTTGCCTTTGCTGAAAAATTTGTTTCTCATAAGTTGGGTAAACTCAAAAAATTTAACATATATAGTAATAGGTAAAAGTCAAATTTTGGCAGAAGTCAGGAATAGGCTAAAGAAAAGGTGCACATCAGAAACCTTCCTGCCTCTTCCCTCTTCCTTCCTGCCTCTTCCCTCTTCCTTCTTACTTCTTACTTCTTCCTTACCAAAAAATGAGGGTATGTGCCTCCCCTTTTAAGGGGATGAAAAAAATATTTAGTTCAGTATTTCAAGCCTCCGACTTCAGTCGGAGGTTCACTGATAACTGATAACTGATAACTGATAACTGAAATGACCTTCACGCTGACAATAATGATACTACCGGACATGATATAACTCATGGAATTAATGTTGAACTAACTAATTTTTGAGTATAAGAATGTTGAGGGTCATCTAATACTTGGTCAGTCAAACCAGACTCAACAATTTGCCCATTTTTCATTACTAATAAACGGTGAGCAAGTAGTCTAATTACCCCTAAATCATGGGTAACTAAAATTACACTTAAATTGAGAGTTCGCACCAGAGAACGAATTAAATCTAATAAACGAGCTTGTACCGAAACATCTAAACCTCCAGTAGGTTCATCCATTAATATCAACCTCGGTTTTGTGACTAAAACACGAGCTAGTTGTAAACGTTGTTGCATCCCTCCAGAAAACATTTTTGGTAAGTCATCTATTCTATTAATATCTATTTCTACTTGGCTTAACCAATAAGCTGCTTCTTCCCGAATTTTTCCATAATTTTTTACTCCTATATTCATTAAACGTTCGCCAATATTTGCTCCGGCAGTTACGTTCATTCGCAAACCATCGCGAGGATTTTGTTGAACAAACCCCCATTCATTTCGCCTTAATAAACAACGATGGGTTTCTGATAGTTTTGGCAGTGTTAATACTTCTCCGTTAGAAGTAGTATAAGTTATATTTCCCTCTTCAATTGGTATATATCCTCCAATAGCATTTAATAAAGTAGATTTACCTGAACCTGATTCTCCTACTATTCCTAAAACTTGGGCAGGATAGAGATTAAAAGAAACACAGTCACAAGCTTTTATATTCCTATAAAACTTACTCAATTTTTCAACATTTAATAATGGTTCCATAATTCACCATGATTTAGTTTTAATTTGGCTTTTATACTTCTTTTTTATCTGGACTTTTGGGTTTAATACCAATTTGATAAATTTTTGCTACAAATAGCTAGGATATTTTTTAGGAGTCAGTTCTCAGGAGTCAGGAGTCATGAGTCAGAATGAATGGCTTTAATACCAGTTTTTAGGTTTGAATTTATCTTTTTCGTCCAAGAGACATCTCTGATAAAATATTTTAATTGCCCCTATTATTCGTAACATTCTTTTTTCAAATTGATATAATACCCCGCCGTCTACACGGTGCTTACAATTGGTTGGTGTTATCAGAAACGAAGTGGCCTGTCAAAGACTATCCCCATCCACTTTTTCCTCCTTCCTTCTTGCTTCTTTCTTCTTCCTTCTTCAAGTGGCGCGTCAAAGACTATCCCCATTCACTTTTTCCTTTTTCCTTCTTCCTTCTTCCTTTTTCCTTCTTCCTTCTTCAAGTTTTATTTGCTGTTGATGACAATAATCTGTATCAGAACAGACCCACATTTTATTTCCTAGATCGTCTATCAAAATTTCATCCAAAAAACTTTCTGTAGAACCGCAAAATTCACAAGCTTTCTCCCATCTTTCTACAGTAAAAGGATAGTCTTCAAAATCTAAACTTTTCACCTGAGTATAAGGAGGTATTGCATAAATTCGCTTTTCTCTTCCCGCACCAAAAAGTTGCAAAGCAGGTAAATAATTCATTTTAGGATTATCAAATCGTGGGATAGGAGTCGGACTCATTATATAACGGTCATTTACCATTACTGGATAATCATGGGTCGTAGCAAAATCTCCTAATCTCGTAATATCTTCATACAATTTTACATACATTGCTCCATAATCTTTTAAAGCGTGCATTTTTCTAGTTTCTTTTTCAGAGGGTTCTAACCATCTCAATGGTTCCGGGATAGGCACTTGATAAACAATAATTTGACCTTCCTGAAGTGGAGTTTCTGGAATCCGATGGCGGGTTTGAATAATTGTTGCTTCTGTAGTTTTTTCTGTTGTTTCTATTCCACAAACTTTCACAAAAAAACGACGAATATTCACTGCATTTGTTGTATCATCCGCTCCTTGGTCAATTACTTTAAAAATGTCTTTTTTTCCAATGATTGAAGCTGTAACTTGAATGCCACCCGTACCCCATCCATAAGACATTGGCATTTCTCTGGAACCGAAAGGTATTTGATGACCAGGAATAGCGACTGCTTTAAGTAAAGCACGGCGAATAGAACGTTTTGTTTGTTCGTCTAAATAGGCAAAGTTAAAACCTTTTTCTGGTGAGTTATTTACTTTGCTATTTGTGCTTTCTAGATTTTGGTTATTTAACATATGCAGAATTTACATTAATAGGGAATAGTTCATTAATGGATAATGGATAATGGATAATTACCTCGGGTTTTAACCGTTACGGAATTGAATATCAGGAAATATTATTAATTATTAATTTTTCGGTAATAGGGAATAGAAATTCGTAGCAAACATTTATCAAACTGTTACTAGGAGTCAGGAGTCAGGAGTCAGGAGTCAGAATAAATAACTTAAATATCAGGTGGTAGTGTATTGTAATGGTCGTACATTGTCATTATTTTTGTTACGAGAAAAGTGGGAGCATCTTGCTCCCGTGCCTGGTATTCCTTTATGTTGTTGGCTATATTTATAACCCAAATTTTAAGACTAGGAAATAAAATTAGGTAATTAATTTTGCCTAAGCAATTAATTGTTAATAATTGGCGTTGCTGAATCAAGGGATGAATCTTTTTGGAACAGGTACATTTGATCTTTAATACTTCTAACTTCTTTTTTCTCCAAGACTACAATTCATCCCACAAATATGCAACGCCTAATAATTAATAATTAATTATTCATTATTCATTATTCATTATTCATTGTTGACCACCTACCACCTAATACCAAGAGTGAAAAAAGAATTCTTAACTTAGACGACACTTAAATTATCAACTAATTAATACCAGGGAGTCAAATTAGGTAATTAATTTTGCCTAAGCAATTAATTATTAATTATTAATTATTAATTATTAATTATTAAATGTGTTCCTTCCGCAGCTTTCTAATTAAATTTATTTCTGCTTGAAAATCAATATAATGAGGTAATTTTGAATGTTGTACAAACCCTTGAGCTTGAACATTATCTGAGTGATACAAAACAAACTCCGGGTCTTGAGCAGGTCCTTGTATTTCCTCCCCCAATTCTTTAGCTTGCATGGCACGGTCCACTAACGCCATTGACATTGCTTTACGCTCGTTATAGCCAAAAGTTAAACCATAACCACGGGTAAGTTGTGGTGCTGCTTCCTTACTACCTGTAAACATATTTACATTTTCAGCTTCAGTAATAGTAATCTCAGCGATCGCTATTTCAAAACCCAATTCTTCTGGACAAATAAAAACTTCTACTTCTCCCATTTTTATTTCTCCCGCGAAGGGATGGGTACGACCATAACCCCTCTGAGTTGAATACCCTAAACTAAGTAAAAAACCCTCATCTGCACGAGCTAAATTTTGTAATCTCGCGTCTCTTTCAGCAGGTAATTTTAGAGGTTTTCTTGTTAAGTCATAAGGTTGTTTGTCATCTTCTACTTTTTCCTCATAAACTAACCCTTCTTTTTCTAAAATATTCATTACCCTGGGAAAATTTTCATCTAAGTTTAAATTTTGGCTTTGAGGTGCAGTATAATTATTTCCTTCCGCAGCTAATTTAAAGTCTAATAGTCGATGAATATAATCAAAAGTTGGTCCTAAATATTGACCTCCGGGAATATCTTTAAATATTGCAGAAATTCGCCGTCGAATCTTCATTTTGCTAGTATCCAATGGTTGACTATAATAAAGTCTTGGTAAAGTAGTTCGATATGCTCTTAATAAAAATATTGCTTCAACTAAATCGCCCCATGATTGTTTAATTGCTAAAGCAGCTAAGTCTGCATCGTAAAGGGCGCCTTCGCACATTACTCTATCTACTGCCAGGGTAAGTTGTTGTTTAATTTGCTCTAAACTGAGTTCAGAAATATTGGGGTCTCCCCGTCGTAAAGCTTGCAATAGTGCTTCGGCATTTTTGATTGCTTCTTCTCCACCTTTTACTGCTACATAAGCCATGTTTTTTTACCTCAATTTTTGTCAGCTATCAGCTATCAGCTATCAGCTATCAGCTATTGCTTTTAGTTTAGGATAAAAGCTTTATTAATTGTCTTACTACAACAGTTGGCTCCCTTGCCATTAAAGTCTATTTTAATTTAAATACTGTCTTTAAGGAGAGAGTATTGTTGCGCTGATTTTGACAGTTAGTAGCTTAAGTTTAACCAATTTTTTTCTTTGATTTTGCCGTTTTTTTATAAGAATTAAGCAATCAGCATTCAGGACTTCAGCTATTAGTTTCATTACCTTTGATTTACAATTAAAGCTCGTCGTTATTGTGCTTCAATTTTCTAGTTGAAAATGTAGTATAAGTTAAGCGAATGCTTGCTTAATTCGTTAAAGATATAGCGTTTCTCAGTAAGTGTGAGATACACTCTTATCTTTACTTTACTGTTGCCTGTTGCCTGTTGCCTAGAATTTTGTACCTCACGCTTTTTGGGAATTGCTATATCAGAGCTAACTCTTAATAGCTGTTTACCGAATAATTAATAATTAATCATTAATCATTAAATAATTCGCGCCTTGAAGCCTCACCTTTTAAGGAAAAAAAAGCGGTCGTTTGCGGAGCAGTCCGTTAGGATGGGATGGCGAGGTCTCCTCGCCATATCCAATGGACAAAGAGAAGAAATAATATTTCCTTATATTCAATTCCGTAACGGTTTTAACCAGAGGTAATTATCAATTATCCATTATAAATTATCAATTAATGAAGCAGCATTACCCAGAAAATACTTAGGTTTTTACTAATCTACTTTTAGTTGTTCTTGGTAAACCAATGACTGTATTTTGAGCAAAGAAAAATATATCTATTCCCAGAGGATAATTATTACAATTAGTTTCCCATTCTAGCCAGAAAAAATCCGGTAATTTCGGGATTGAAATTGCTATTTCTTCTAAAATTCCCGGTCCTTTCAATATGACTTTATCCCCCGATTCTAAATTCGATCCTTGCACAAATAAAGTAGTTGAATTTTCTGGTTCTTCTGCTGTTCCATGATGAAAATTTGATAGGTTGGGAATAGTTTCAATATTCTTAATTACAGCAAAGTCAGCAATTTGATAATTGTCGGTAAAATGACAACCTGTGTGAAACAATAACCAAGCTTTTACATCTTGATGAAAATCTGAACTTAACCATACTTTTGTCTCCAAATCTAACATTGTTAAACAGGCAGCAGCACAAGCTATATTCAAGTCAGATGGTGGTGTCAAATTCGCATCTATTTGTTGCTGCTTTCCTGGATAAGATAAAGCATTTAGTAGATTGAGAAACGTTCTTTGAGAATCATGTACAATATCAGGCAATCCTGGTAGTTTAGTAATCATAAAAAAAAGTTTTAAGCTACAAGTACCTGTGACAATTACAACAGTTTTGGAGTCTTGGAGGTACAAAATTTTAGGACTTTAGGGAGTAGGGAGTAGGGACTAGGGACTAGGGAAAAAAAGATTAATCTTAAAACTGTACCTCATTATCCTAAAAAGTGCTGTAATTAAACATCTGCTGAAAAAGATATAGACTTTTTGTCAAAGTAGGAAACAAGGAACACCGGAACTGGGAAAATAAAAAAAATACGGAAAATGATTTTGTGAGTAACTTTTACAACTCTAGTTTTTAGTAAATAAAGGGCAAGTTTATTTTATGGAGATGTCTATTTATTATTACAAATACTACTATAGCGTTTCCCAAGGTCGTGAGGTACAGTTATCTTTTTGTCTTTTTATTCCCTGTTCCCTGTTCCCAGATCCGGTGTTCCCTCAAACCTAAAATTTTGTACCTCATAAGTATGGGAATTGCTATAATAATACACCTCATACAAAAATTGATTAATCTCCTCTTGCAATAGTAAAAAAATTAACTTTCGTAGCTTCTGTTTGTAGTTGTTGAATTTCCTTTTCTTGATTAACTTCTGCTTCAATAAATTCAAGAACAACAGACTTTACAACATCATGCCATTCAGGCAGTTGCATTAAACCATCGCACAGAGCAGCAAGTTCAGCATGACGATGCGATCGCCCTGGCACATAACCAAAACCCATAACATCCTCTATCTTGACTGCACAACGAGTAATAGTTATTTCCCCTAGATTAAATATTTGTCCCGTTCCACCAGCGCGGCCTCGTACCATTGTCAGACCTATTTCTGGTGGCCTTATAAAGTTGTATGCAGGTAATTTGCCTATCTCTGCAACTTTTGTCTCTAATTGCTTCAAATTAGATTTAGCTAAGGTTTTTATCCATCCCTGTCGCATTTCTGTTTGAATGTCCATAGATTGGTTTTCTAGTCCAATTAACCAGAGCAATATTTGTCTATACAAATTCTAATATATACAATAATATAATAGATATATACTTTTTATTCAAAAAAACTAACAGCTAGATTGCGATGGTCATTATGGCCAAAATATTAGTATTCAACAATCGAGTAAACGCCCATTTCTCAAATGTCTGGCAATTTAGGGGGTGGGGGGTTAAACCTCTATGACTAATACCAATTAACTTTAAAGATGTCACAAATAGTTTCAAAGCCAATACCTGAAATTACTGTGGCATCAAAGTTTCGAGTCTATAAAAATTAACTTTTGACTTTTGAGTTTTGAGTTTTAACTCATACTCCTGTGCCTATTGCCCTTGATAATTGTTGGCTGCTCCACAATATTTATCTAAACTAGAAAAATATTAAACATAAATATGTCTAAATATATTCAAGATGCCATGAGCCGTGAAGTATTACCAGTTTATACTCGAATTGCTGAAGAATTACGCCAAAATATTCATCAAGGAATTTATAAAGTAGGAGATAAGTTACCAACTGAAGCTCAACTGAGCGAATATTTTTCTGTTAACCGTCATACATTGCGTCGGGCGATCGCCATTCTCAAGACTGAAGGGTTAGTGAGAGTCGATCGAGGTCGTGGGACTTTTGTCGTTGGTACACCCATTAAGTATTTGATAGGTAAAAGGGTACGCTATAATCAAACTCTCATTGCCCAAGGCCAAAAGCCTAGTTTTAGATTACTGCAAGTGGTTGAAATACCTGCTGATGCTTCTATTGCTCAAGGATTAGAAGTAGAAGTAGGTACTCCTGTAGCTTTAATTGAACGTTTAGTATTTGCAGACGATCAACCTATTAATATTGCTAGTAGTCATTTTCCTTTAGATCGTTTTCCAGGAATTGTAGAGGAGGAAGCAATTGAATTTTTGCGAGAGAAAGGTTCAATTTCTCAGTTGTTAAGGGAAAAATATAATAGCGATCATATTCGTCGTACAACTCATGTTTATGCTCGTATAGTCAGACATGAAGATGCTTCTCTGTTGGAAGTTCCTCTGAATCATCCTATTTTGTTAGCAGAGTCAATCAATGTCAATCAGGATGGCAATATTATTGAATATGGGGTGACTAGATTTAGAGGTGATCGGATGGAGTTGGTCTTTGAAAATGAATGAGCTTGAATATTTAAGATTCTTGAGAAAAACCTGAATCTTTCTTGATTTTTTCCAGCTGTTCCCATAGTTCCTGAATCTGTAGATAAGCAGAGCTGATTGAAATTTTTCCTGATGTTTGTAAAGCACTGATATAACTTATTTTATGAGAAAATTCTTGTAATTTCGCATTGAAATTGATATTTGCTGGAGTTGCTTGCCCATAATAGCGACTTTGTGGATATAGAAATTCACCCTTTTTCATTTCAGCTTTTCCTTAGTTTATTTCAAAAATTTTAAATTTATTTTTTCTCTTAATATAAAGCATATTATATCAATTTTGATTTGCCAATGTTTAAAATCTTTAATTTTAGTTAATAGTTATTAACTTTTTGTCAAATAAATATACTTCTTTACCGAATAATTAAGGTTTAAAGCCTCTCACTCGCTGTGGAGAAACAAGCGGTCGAGGGATGGCGAGGTCTCCTCGCCATATCCAATCGACCAAGAGAGAAAAATTTTTCATGATTAGTCAATCCTATCCGTTTTCAAGGAGAGGTAATAATTAATTATTAATTATTAATAATTAATTATTAATTATTAATTGTTGAAAGTACTTTTACTCTTGGATTTAGTAGATATAATTGAAACTCCCCGCTAATCGCGAGACGGGGATTCTTAAGCAGTCCAAAATCGAACTCTTAAAGGCGTTGTCAATGCGCCTCTACAAAGCCTTCTTCCCTCTTCCTTCTTCCTTAAAAATCTGGTTTTTAATCATGAAGAAAGAAGAGCTGTACAAAATCATATTTTAGGAAAATTTTATACGACTCCTCTATGAATTATCAATATTCAAGTAAATTTGATATGATTACCCGATTAAATATTTTTCTGGTCTGAATTATTTTCAGGGTCTGTACCTATTCCTAAATTTTCCTTAGAATTTCTCAACTGTTTCCAAAGTTCTTTGATTTGCTCGTAAGCTTCTTCAGGAGAAATTTTTCCACCAGTTTCTAAACCGCAAATTATACTTACTCGTTGAGCAAATTCTTGCAGATTTGAATTAAATACCAAATTTTCTGGGGTAAAATTACCTTGATATCGACTGCGAGGATACAAAAAATCATCATCAATTGCCATAGTTTTTTCCTGATAAATATCCTAAAAGGGAAAAGGGAACAGGGAACAGGGAACAGAGAACAGGAAATATAAGAATAGTCCTACAAGTATACCTAACTATCCTCAAAAGTGCTGTAATTTCTATTCTCTATTGTTGATATCAAATCCTCTTAATTCGGCATAAAAAAATCTTCCATCTCCCCACACTCCCCACACTCCCCATCTCCCCATCTCTCCATCTCCCCACACTCCCCATCTCCCCATCTCCCCATCTCCCCACACTCCCCATCTCCCCCTCTCCCCATCTCCCCATCCCCCCACCTCCCCCTCTCCCCC
>NZ_JAAHGO010000078.1 GCF_010672455.1 Okeania sp. SIO2C9
TATTTCATCTAATTATTTAGACCGACTTTTTTCATCTACAACCTAATATCTACCACCTAATACCTGAAAAATAACCGCAGCATAGTGAAGATAAATTATATATATTAAAAATGCCTGAAACAAAAAATTATTGGCAAATTTATGCCTCCGATAATACCCCTAATTCATTTGTTGAGCTTGCCAAAAATTATCCACCAAAATTATCGGGAAAATATCTACGACAATTATTATGGCAGCGTAGAATTATATCAAATCCGGTTGAATACTTATTATATAGTTAAGAGTAGGGGAGTGGGGGAGTAGGGGAGATTAAATAGACATCTCCAATAATAAAAAATCAAATCAATTATCGTACATAAATTATCAATTATTTTCCCCTACCCCCTACTCCCTACTCCCTCTTTTGGTGGAGATGTCTAATATTGAAGTAATTTAAGAAATTATAAACAGATATTATATAACCGGATTCTATGTGCAACCCCACCAGATTTGATATTAAAGATACTCAAAAATTAGCAGGTTTTTTGGAGCAAAAATCAGATTAACCCACCCTGGAAGAAGGCAGTAGATTTTAGGTAGTGGATTCTAGCTAAAAACAGTGTTTTTTTACTCAATAGGAAATGCTGACAATACAAGTAATTATGTAATCTTCCCATCCACCAATATCTCTAGCAAATATCAGGGCTATTTCATCTAATTATTTAGACCGATTTTTTTCATATACAACCTCATATCTACCACCTAATACCTGAAAACTAACCACAGTATAGTTATACCATTTATCTTTAACAATGCGCTTAATAATTCTTACCCAAAGCTGAATTTTACCGAAAAATTGTGGTTTAATGCCTCCCCTTTTAAGGGGATAATAAGCGGTCGTTTGCGCAGCATGACCTAGGATGGGATGGCGAGGTCTCGGAGCCATATCCAATCGACTCCTGTGAAGAAAAATTTTCATCTCTTTGTCAATCCTCTTCAATTCATAGAGAGGTAATTATTCATTATTCATTATTCATTATTAATTGTTGAATAATAGCTGTTATCTTTTATTAAGCACAACTTCATGGAGAAATGGTATTACAAGAAATTAAATTTATTAAAAATGTCTGAAACCAGAAAATATTGGCAAATTTATGCCTCCGATAATCCCCCTAATTCATTTGTTGAACTTGTCAAAAATTATGCACCAAAATTATCCGTAAAATATCTACCACAATTATTATGGCAGCGTGGAATTAAAGAACCTCAAAAATTAGCAGATTTTTTAGACCCAAAACAATATAAGCCAACTAACCCCTTTGAATTTGGCATCGAAATCAATAAAGCTATAGAAAGAATTATTGATGCTAAAAACAATCAAGAAAAAATTGCTATCTGGGGAGACTTTGATGCTGATGGCATTACCTCAACATCTTTACTTTGGGATGGTTTAGGAGAATTTTTTCAGAAAAATCATCAATTAACTTATTACATTCCTAACAGATTTACAGAATCTCATGGTTTGAACTTTGCTGGAATTGAACAGTTAGCAAAAAAAAATTATAGTTTAATAATAACCTGCGATACAGGTAGTACAAATATTGCCGAAATAGAATATGCAAATAATCTAGGGATAGATATAATTGTTACCGACCATCACACCCTTCCAACTCAACGTCCGCCCTTATTAGCTATTATTAATCCTCGTAATTTATCCCCATCTCATCCCCTATATAATCTCTCCGGAGTAGGAGTAGCTTATAAACTAATAGAAGCACTTTATTTAACTCATCCAGAAATACCTAAACTACCCTTAAAAGAATTATTAGATTTAGTAGCCATTGGTTTAATTGCCGACCTAGTTCAACTAACAGGAGAAAGTCGGTATTTAGCACAAATAGGAATTGAAAAATTAAGTACACAACTACACAAAACCACCAGACCAGGAGTCGCCAAACTATTAGAATTATGTAAAAAAACAGGCGATCGCCCCACAGATATTTCCTTTGGTATTGGACCTCGAATTAACGCTGTCAGTAGAATAATCGGAGATGCCAGCTTTTGTGTAGAATTACTCACCAGTCGTGACCCCCAACGTTGTCAACAACTCGCCATAGAAACCGAACTGGCCAACTCTAGGCGCAAATCCCTACAAAAAGAAGTAGTTCGAGACGTTACCCAAAAATTGACCAAACTAGACCTTTCTACTACTAATGTCATAGTTCTCACAGACCCTCAATGGCCTGTAGGCGTGTTAGGATTAGTCGCAGGCCAAATAGCTCAAGAATACAACCGTCCCACTATTTTGTTGACCGAGGAAACTGAGGCGGTAAAAAGCTCTGATGAACCATTATTAGCTCGTGGTTCTGCCCGTTCGGTTGGCCAAATAGACCTATACCAGTTAGTTAAACACCAGGAACATTTGTTGCATCGGTTTGGAGGCCATCCTTTTGCTGCTGGCCTAAGTCTACCAGTAGAAAATATCCCCATATTTACAGGTGCTATTAATCAATTATTAGGACAAACATTAGGAACGACTTTTAACCAGACTTCAACAATAGATGTAGATTTAATTGTTACTGTCTCTGAGTTGGGTAGAGATTTATTTCAGGAGCTTAAACTTTTAGAACCCTGTGGTATGGGCAACCCAGTCCCTAAACTTTTGCTCCAAAATTGTTGGTTTAGTAATGTTTGGCACAGAAATCAAAAAGATTTAAACGGAAAAAAAGTTCAATATATCAAAACAGATTTTGAAATTTGGGATGAGTCTGGGGACAAAGGGTTCCCTGGTGTTTGGTGGGGTCATTATAAAGATGAAATTCCCGAAGAAAAATGTGATGCTTTGGTAGAGCTAGACTTCAATGCTTATAAAAAACGTTATGAAGTCAGACTTATTACAGTACAACCATCCCTCCAAAATACCCAGTTAAAAATATCAAACCTTGTAGATTGGATTTGGGACTGGCGTAATAGTCAGAGAATCGGTAATCTAGAAGAAATAAGAATAAATAGCCAAAAAGATTTTATTATTCTCAAAGAATGTCCCACTAGCTGGAACGATTTGCGAATCTGGTTTCGGCGAGCAATAAATCAACAAAAGAAATTAGCGATCGCCTACTCACAACCTCCTATTGTTCCTCCGACAGATATCTGGCAACAACTTTTGGGTATTTCTAAATATCTCAGTCGTACAGCTAAACCTGTAACCCGTTATCAACTCCTAAAAAAATTAGGTATTGGTGATACTACTCTTAAATTAGGTTTTCAAGTACTACAATATTTATGTTTTAATGTCAAGTATAAAGACCAAGCATTTTACATAACTCAAAATAAAATCAAAAACCAAAAACCAGAAACTCAATCCCAAATAATCGGAAAATTCCTAGCAGCAATATCAGAAGAACAATTTCGGCAAAAATACTTCTGTGAAGTACCATTAAAGACAATAGAAGCGATCGCTGCCCAAACAATCTTAGAAGATACCACTATCTCTATTCCCTTCTAGTGCCACTACCCGGAAGTCAAAAGTCAGCGGAAGTCAAAATTCAAAAATCAAAAGTCAAAAGTATTGATTGGTAAGGCTCTTAGGATTTTGTAACTGGTTAGTTATTTCTGCTTAGATAGGGAGATGGGGAGATAGGGAGATGGGGAGATAAGGATATGGGGAGATGGGGGCAAAAATTTTGTCTACAATTCTCAAAAAAATATATTTTCAAATACACTTTTCTCCTAAAAAAAGTCGCCCCAATACCAATACATAACTTGTATATTTTGTCAATTATTATGTTAAGAAAGATGTTTATAAAGCATAGCCTCTTAAGGGGATAATAAAGAAAATTTTTATTATTAGTCGATCCTCTTTTTTTCAAGAAGAGGTAATGATTAATTATTAATTAGGGCTTACCGATCTAATCTAAAAGCATTGACATATAAAGATTTTAGCCTTTTTGGGTTTGAAAAAAGTGCCTGGGAATCAGCTCTTGATGCTCATGCATGGAGCGTATTTTAGGCACATAGTTGGGCAGAACAATCTTGGGACAATTTTTCCGACTACCTCCTCGCTCATTCCCCGTTCCTCCTATCTCCTGTCTCCTGTCTCCTACCCTTGCCCATAAGACTTTTTCAGCAAACCCTAATTATTCATTATTATTTATTCATTATTAATTGTTGAATTAACCCCCTATTATGCTCATCTGTCCCCAATGTGAGTTTGAAAACCCGAACCAGAATAAATTCTGTGAAAAATGTGGTACATCCCTAACCCACAAAAATTGTCATCAATGTGGAGCGCAAGTCTACCTGAGCGTTCAAAAATGTCACAACTGTGGTGCTGATATAGCTCAAGTCTGGAAAGCAATTATAATGACTCAAGCAGAAGCTCTCCTCCCCAACTCACCTGAAATTAATCCCAAGGAAATGGGACAAGAAGAAGTAATCAGCGGAGCAAGTCCCCTGGCCAAAGATTCAGCGGACTCAGCAACAGATATCATTACAGAAGAACCCGAAGAGATTTTAGAATCCGCCAAAAGTTCGGAGGAGAAAATAGAAGTAGGACTACAACCTGCTGCCGAAGTACAATCAGAAGATACCTTACCAGAAACAATAACTGAAACTGACCATCAATACCAAAAATTAGAGGAGTTAGATAATTCTGAATCAATTACCCCAGACATCCTCAGTCCAATGTCTGAAGCAGCAAACACAGAGAATAAATTATCCTCAAATCCAAATGACGATCTAGAAAATTCCTCCACTGCATCAGAAAAATATTTAGATTCCCAAAAGCGCTACCAACTATTGGAAACCATACCACCAAAAAACCAAAGTGAAACAGTAGTAGTGCAAGTACTAGACTGTAACCCACTAGAACAAACACCCCTCAAAGCTTGGTTGCGAAATAACTCCGGTAATTTTAGACCGCCCACTTATAGCTCTCAAGAGAAAGAATTATCCGGTTACCAAAACCAAGAAAATCAATTCCCTACCTCAAACCAACAGGGAGAAACAACGGAGATAGAAGCATTGATTATTCCCACCATTGCTCAACCATATTTAGCACTATATTCCCAACAACCTCAACACTTTCCTACCATTCAGGATAGTTGGCGATCGCAAAACAAAGAAATATTACTTGTAGCAGACTACAGTAGTTTGCCATTATTAGTAAACCTTTGGTCAAGCGAACACCTTTCCCAACTACAAATTCTATCCTGGTTGCAACAAATGACCGAACTTTGGGTAACTCTAGCACCATGGAATTGTTGCCAAAGTATACTGGAAGATGAAAATCTGCGGGTAAATCAAACAGACAATAATTATATCAAATTGCAACGTCTGTACTCAAAACCTGGCGAGACTCAAAATCTCCAAGATTTAATGAAATTCTGGCAATCGTTATTTGAGCAATCTCAACGGACACAGTTTGGTTGGGTAACAGCTTTAATGCAAGATTGGCGAGATGGTAAAATACAAACTATTGAACAATTGCGGTCGTATCTAATGACTACTGAAGATAACTTACAACCCCAACCACCTCCTACATCAGCACCCACAGTTTTGCAAACTGATGATGCTTCCCCAAAGATAGTAGAAAATATAGAAACTCAAGACACTGAACTTTTGCCGATACAGTTGGTAAATTTGGAAAGTGCTGGTAAAAGTGATGTAGGCAGTCAACGAGATCATAATGAAGATTCTTTTGGCATTCAAACTCAGATAGAAAACCAAGAAACACCTACAGAAAGAATTATTCAAGCTAAAGGACTTTATGTACTCTGCGATGGTATGGGAGGACACGATAGCGGAGAAATAGCAAGTCAAGTAGCAGTAGACACTATTAAACAATACTTTAAAGTTGAAAGTAGTTGGTCAGTAGGTTTGCCCTCTGAAGAAATAATTCGCGAGGCAGTTATACAGGCAAATAAGGTAATCTACGAAATTAATCAACAAGAAGTCCGCTCTGGCAGTAGTCGGATGGGTACTACTTTAGTCATGGCAATGGTTTATGATACAAAAGTAGCTGTAGCTCATGTGGGTGATAGTCGTTTGTATCGTCTCTCTCATCAGGGAGGATTAGAACAGATAACTCTAGATCATGAAGTAGGACAAAGAGAAATTAATCGTGGAGTTGAACCGGAAATAGCTTATGGTCGCCCAGATGCTTATCAATTAACTCAAGCTTTAGGACCGCGAGATGAAAATTTTGTCAGACCTGATGTGAAATTTTTCGAGCTTGATGAGGATAGTCTAATAATCCTAGCATCTGATGGTTTAACAGATAATGAGTTTCTGGAAAATAATTGGAAAAATCTCCTCGAACCTCTTTTAAGCAAACAAGCTAACTTAGAGTTTGGTGTAAACCAGTTAATTAATTTGGCAAATCAGTATAATGGTCACGATAACATTACAGCAATTGTGATTCGTGCTTTAGTGAAACCACAAAAAAATTAGCAATACCGTTTCAGTAAAGTTAAAATTCAAAAGTCAAAAGTCAAAAGTGATATTTTAAGTACTTAAAACTTTTACTATACAGTAATTTTAGCTGATCATTTGACTTCATCAGTTACCGGAAAATATTGTGATTAGGTTAACCCTCCTAGACCCTCAAAAAAATACTCCTTTAAAAAATTGGGACTTTCAGAGTGAATCAATAATTAAGATTGGTCGCTCTCCTGATAATCAGGTTGTTTTATCTGATAGTTTAGTTTCACGATATCATCTGGAGCTACACAAAATACCAAAGTCCCAATCTGGAAATATTTGGCGATTAGTTAGTCAAGGTACAAATGGAACTTTCGTGAATGGAGTTTTGATGTCTCAGGGAATTATTTCTGATGGTTTCCTGATTCAGTTAGCCAGAGGTGGCCCTATTTTAAAGTTTCAGATTCAGGTTCCATCTGCTGCTAATGCTCCTCAACAATGTTGCTCCCGAGCTGGTGATAACCCACCAGGAAACTTATTTTGCATTTATTGTGGAAAACCAATTAAAGTTGAACGCAGTATTGGTAAGGATGGTAGGTATAAGGTGTTACGGATTTTGGGTCAAGGTGGTATGGGTACTACCTATTTAGCTTGGGATCGGGAGCGCAATAAATTACAGGTAGGCGCTTCACCTGCTGCTGCTTTGGTGGTCTTAAAAGAAATGAATGCTGATATGGCTCAGATCCGCAAAGCTCAAGAATTATTTGAACGAGAAGCTAGAGCTTTAAAATCATTAAATCATTCAGGAATTCCTGAGTTTTTTGACTTTTTTGTGGAAGAAGACAAGAAATATTTAGCTATGGAAATGATTCATGGTCAGGATTTGGAAAAACGTATTTCTTTACAAGGACCGGTGTTGCCAAAACAGGCAATTGAGTGGATGATTCAAACTTGCGAGGTTCTAGAATATATTCACTCACAAGATCCTCCACTGATTCACCGGGATATTAAACCTGCCAATCTTCTAGTGCGTCGTCGCGATAATCAGATAATAGTTCTAGATTTTGGGGCAGTCAAAGAGATTGGCACGCCTTTGGGTACCCGGATCGGGGCAGAAGGTTACAGCGCTCCCGAACAAGACCGCGGGCAACCTTTGACTCAATCTGATCTATATGCAGTGGGTGCAACTTCGATCTTTTTGTTGACTGCTCAAAGTCCGATGCACTTCTATGATAATCGTGGTAATGGTTATCGGTTTTATGTTGAAAGCGTTCCCACTATTACACCACAACTAAGGGAGGTGATTGAAAAAGTTACCCAACCATTGCCTGGCGATCGCTATCAAACTGCTCTAGAGCTAGCAGATGCTTTAAAAGATTGCCTTTGAAGCACATCATCAAGATTGGAATATCTCAATCTCAGTATGCACAAGGGTTTTTGAGTTATTGGTAGAGATATAGCGCTACGCGTAAGTCAGAACTCAGAACTCAGAACTCAGAACTCAGAAGTAATCCCTGACGCTCGTTTGAGTATTTATAATTGCCCTAACCGGCTTTGTGTAGTGCTATATTACAAAAAAAATTCTGAAAAAAAACAAATGTATTTAGATGTTTACTTAATGAACTGACTCAGAGTTAAGCTCAAAGAATTGACTGAGTTTGTTTAGTAAGTTGACAAGCTAAAGTTGTGCTCAACCACATAGTACGCGCTTAAAAGTGAGCAATTATGTTCATGGGATTGAAACTCTGCGGGATTTATCCGCGTGGATTTTTAAGAGTCACAAACTTGCCGTACTAAAGTCACTTCAAATGTAACCCTTAATGGCATAAGCAAGGATGCCTCTAGTTTGTCCGAGGTAAACCCATTCAGGTTGCTTTTTATTCCCCACATTATAGCAAAAATATTCAAAATTTGCAATGTGCATGATTAAGGCTTAAAATTATTACCCTAGTCTCCATCCAGCTGTTGATAGCGTAGCTCAGACCTAGGAAGCAACTGACTAGTTTTCCACTTACCGAAAGTTTATGATGAACTTAACTTGAGATGAGTCGTTCTGACATTAAACAACTAGCAGATTTTTTTTCTAATAAATCCTAATAAACCTGTATTAAGTTATTTAGTTATCAGTTTTCAAATTGCTTTGGTATCAATTTAGTTTCCTGATTACAGCCTTAGAAACCAAAAAGTTTTGTTTTATTTTTGTTTTATTTTGTAGTGCAATCGCCTAATGATTCTACACTTTCAGTCTTATTGCCTAGATGTTGGGACTAATCGACTACATTCTACCAATTTCTATCGCTTAAACTCAAGAATTATTTAGCCTCATCAGTCTTAATTTGATGAGGAAGTTAGACTAATCTTCTTCCCACACCTCTACAACCAAAATTTCACCGATTGGATCTTGCATAGAAAAATCAAAGTCTTGAAGTTGTTTTTTCCAATAAGGCCACTTATCCCCAAAAAGTAGGGCTATTTTCCAGATACTATCTGTTGGCTTGATTATATTAGATTCTACGAGGGAATTCACCTGACGTTGAAATTTTTCCATCTGGTGCATAACCTTTTGGCTCATAATACCTCTTAATTTTTTTTAAATTCTTCTAGAAATTAACTCCCCAATTCTCACTTTTACCTATTCGTGGATTTTTTGTGCTTTTGGGGAAGTTACCTTCTAGATTTATAGTTTAACACACTTACTTTTGACAAGGTATTATAAGTAAAACTAAATAATTAAAAATCAATAGTGAGATTTTTTTATTAAAGTGAGTTTTTACAAGTTTTTCTACTTGAAAAAAAGTAAGTAATGTGATAAGGATAAGAAGTTTTTCTATTTGATTTTATTATAGTCAAGATTGTAAAATAAAATTATATAGCTATATTCAGATAAATTTAGCCATAGGAGTTTTCACAATGGTGGTCAAGTGTCAAAGCACGTTACAAAAAATTACAGCGCTTTTCATTTGAGTAAATTATAAAATATAGTAGGGAACAGGAAACAGCAGTGCGACCCTGAGGGGTGCGACAGAGGTCGGAACGAAGCGCCACCTATGGAGGCCGCAAGCTGACAAACGCACCTGGTAGCGCACTCCTGCTCCGAAACAGTGGGAAAAACATTTCCCCTGATTCGGAGCATCATGCAATGAGGCAAATTTGATATTAATGGTGGCTTTGTTGCATGAATGTTGCGATTCCCGGAGGGATCGCGCACGCGAATCGCAACTCCTCCCCAGAAGAGAAGTTAATTAGTGAAGAGCGAATTCTACTTTGTAGCTTTCTGGCTGACAATTCTGTATCATACGATTAAGTATGGCACATTCTACGAACAATTCCACTGCCTGATTGTGGAATTTCCGTCGTCGTAACTTACCTCCAAATATTACTTGAGCCGCTAAACATAGTTGTTTGTGAAGCGAGAACGTCGGTGATATCCACTCTCACGTTTCCACTGTCTTGAGTGCTTCTTACATTCGCCGTGCGACGGCGAATTAAGCACTCGCTTTTTACCTCCACAGATGCGAATCTCTCTGAGGTTCTCGTCCCTAGGATGAGGTGGACTATTGCAATTACCATGATGCCAGATGACTGCATTTTTACCGAAAAATTAATAATTCAATAATTCAATAATTCAATAATTCGCGCCTTGAAGCCTCCCCTTTCAAGGGGAAAAAAATAAATTTTTTCGGAGTTGGTCAATCCTCTTCCTTTTAGGGAGAGGTAATTATCAATTATCCATTATTGAATCATATCTACTGATTCGTATTATCCTGATGCTATTCATAGCCTAAACGTCACCTTTTGTGCAACAAAGCCATTAATGGTAATAAGCACGATATTTGCCTACTTAATTTATTGGCTATTCAATGCCATCATGCGATCGTAAACATGACGAGACAGTTTGGGGAATATTTCTTCATCTCTAGCATAAGCAGGATCTTCTGCAAAGATCGCCAGAATATAAATAGCCTGATCATCCAAAGTTCTCACAAATGCTACATCCATACGATGATCAGAAGTAAAACCAATTTTAGAACCGAAATAAATCTTGGTAGGTAAAGATTCGCCGAGAAAACCTTGGATTCCATTTTCGGGGTCATTTTGCCATGCTTCGGGTCTTAAATCTCTGGTTAGCAAATAAGCCATTCTCGTGCTATACTTGCGTGAAACTGCCTGCCTGGTGTATATCTCATACATTAGCCTCGCTGCATGATCGGTTGAAATCAAATTTCTGAAAATCTCACCATCTTTGTACCATAGTTGGCGATCGCGACCTACAGGTTTTTTTTGATAATAAGGGGAATATCGAGGATAATTTTTTGTGCTAACTATTAAATGTTTATAACCTGCTTTATGAAAAAAATTGTTAACGGATTTTCTTTTGTCTAACCACTTTTCTAAATCTTTCCCTTCTAATTTACTCCCCGATTTAGTATCAGTAATTGCATCTAAAATTTTACTTGCAGAATCGTTATGAGACTTCTGCATCATTGCTCTCAAGTCTTCATGAAACTTAGATTCATCTTCAATTAAACCTTTTTTTACTGCCCCATAAAATGCAGCCATCCAAAATAATTTAGATACACTAGCAGGATACCTCACTTCTTGGCTTTGATATCCAGCAAATGTATGAACATCTTGGCTTCTAACATCTATTAAACTAATAGATAAAGGTTCTGTTGGTAGCCCTTTTTCTTCAGAAATTTTAACCAATTCATCAACTATTTCCTGTAGTTGAGGATTATAACGTAGAGGGGGTTGTCTACGAACATTGTAGGCAAATCCTAAGTCTTCTGGAGTTTGTTGAGGAACTGGGCGTACATAGGGTGGTACGAGAGTAGGTGATACTGAAGTTTGAGGAGTAGGTTGAGGGGTCTGTGAAGCTGTGCGACCTCTGAAAGGTAGGGTAATAACCCAGCTCGCGGTCATTAATATGGTGACTAATATGAGGATATTTTTATATTTTAACTGGGATAATATTAGTTTTGTATTTTTAGTTTTAACTAGCCGACGTATTTTAACTGGACGTCGCTTGGCTACCCGATATGGTGGACGGACTCGATGAAATGTTTGGGGTGGTAACTTTTCTGCGTGCATTTGAATAATAAGAAATATAAGTAGTGGACTGAGACAGCTAAAATGGTGCCTGGCGACGGATTGTTAAATACTTTTCACAGCTTAATATTTTAGCCGTAATGGCGCACTCTATAATAATGAACTATTTTAGCTGTGTCACGGCAGTAGTAATAATTTTATTGGTTTTCAGGACTTTACTATAAATAGTGCTAAATTTTCAACTATGGCTGGGAAATTAATTTCAAGGCCATTAGTTATGATGGGGAAACAAGGCAGTAAATTAGATTAATTTAATACCTGTTTTCGCAGGATTATTGAGCAATATAGCATTAATTTGATGCTTGAAATTCAGGATAATTAAGGATAATGAAAAAAATAAAAATTAGATTTTTAGCATTAGCAAATACCGCTATTGCTGAAGTAGTTAATTCCTCGGTAATTTGGATATTGTATGTATGGAAAAACATTTTTACTTTTGCCTGTAGCTAAGTTTCTATTAATTTTTTTGCTTCTATTTCAGAGATTGAACTTACTATAGGAGTGAGGGCAGTTTTAGGTATTTGAGGCTGTACTGAAGTTATTGATTTTGGTGATGGAGTAGTTGTTTGTTCTGGATTGATATTTGTGGTTGATATATCAATATTTTCTTTTGGCTTTTTTGGGAAAATTGAGTTAATTATTGAGGGAAATATATTACTTAAAACAATGCCAAGAAGAATAAAACTGCCAATTATACTACCTGTAATAACTGCTTTTAGCCAGTCTCCCATCTTATGACTTTTTTTGGGGACTGGGGGGCGAGAAACTACAGATTGAGAAGAACTTAAAGCTTCTGGTGGAGGTAAAGTTACTGGGGTTGGTGCTGAAGTGGCAGGTGGTTCTGATAGGGGTAGAAGGATGGGAGGTGGTGGAGAAGGTACTGTGGGAGTCATAGCAGTTGGGCCGATTTTTAGGGAGTGGAGCATTTCTCCAGCGGTGGAGTAGTGATCGCTTGGGTTGACTTGTGAGTGTTTCTCCTTATAACCATTCTTGTACTAGATAAAATTTTCCGTTTTCTGTAAAGTATGCGTATAATCGAGGAATCTGATGATTTGTTTCACCTAGTTCCTCTAAAATTGCTGCTTCTGTTTGAAATCTGTCTTGTACAATTTGATAAATTTGAGGATTATTTACCGAAAAATTGTGGGTATGCGCCTCCCCTTTTAAGGGGATAATAAGCGGTCGTTTGCGCAGCATGACCTAGGATGGGATGGCGAGGTCAAAGGAGCCATATCCAATCGACTCCTGTGAAAAAAAATTTTCATGAATTTGTCAATCCTCTTCAATTCATGGAGAGGTAATTATTCATTATTCATTATTCATTATTCATTGTTGAATATGGGTTTAAGTTGTTTAATCACACAGAGACGACCGGAGGGCATTTGAGTATCTTGGGCAAGAAATGTTTCGCAAAATCCTCCACTTGCTAATGTTTTGATGATGCGATAACGGTTATTTAAAATCGTTTTTTCCATATACCCGTAATATTTTGGTTGTGAATAAAATATCTTGGAATTAGGGAGCAGGAATAATAATTTCAGAGTTTTTATGTATTTTTAAATATCTCAAATTCAGAACTTACAGATGAGGTACGAAAAACTAGAATTTCAGATAGCTTTCCGTTCCGGAATACTCAGCAAATCCTGTCAGTCGCAATGACGAAAATAGGTTGTACTGCGTAATCCCTAAAATAAAAAAAAATGAAACTATCTTTTTTAAAACTGGTATTAGTTAAAGAAATATTATGTGTAAAATTTTTCAATCACTCTTAATTATGAATAATATTCTTGATTTTACCCTTGGTATCAGAACTAATTCTAATCAGAAGAGGAAAGTTATGGCCAACCAGTAAAGTCAGGTTTTTTCTCAATGCGTCAAGTTGTAGAAGCTAGCTGAGAAAATTTCTAATTTATTGAATTGATTAATATTAATCTGGCCACTTTTAACCAAGGACAACAAAAATAATAGTTTTTTTTCTTAAGCACCCCAAACATAATTAATGCTTCATCCAACCAGCGATCAGAACTCATATTCAACGTCTCTTCTCTTTTGACCCAATTTCATGTTTAATAATGTATAGCATATTGGTAGCTAATGTAGTACAGCTTAATCTTAATCCTAGTTAAGCAATTCGCTGAACATCTAAGAACTCTGTACTTCATTAAGTCCAAACTGCTATAAATTTTAGATCATTTGAAAATAAAATATAGTAGCTAGCTAGGGAAATAGAAATGAATTTATGTATTGACCAAAGAAGAGGCGACTTTAACCTGAGGTTTTCTCATCTATTTTGGGCAATTGTAAAATCTGCTCATGTTAAATCAATTTAGTCAGTTGATTTAAACTGGCATAAGTCTTTGATTATTGGCAAAATTCATTCTTATACTACCTTAATGTATGGATATTTATCCTTAATCTTTTGTGATTTAAAAATTAATTTTCTGCAAAAAAATAACAATTAATTAGTTAATTTTCATGTTAGAAGCTTGTATATTTTCAACCATATTATGTGGATTTTTCGGCATCATTTTTAAGAAAAATCTGGTGATGAAAATTGTCTCAATGGATATTATGAGTACGGGAGTTATTGCCTATTATGTGCTAGTAGCATCCCTAGATGGTTTGTTTACACCAATTGCCGACGAAACCAAAAATGTTGCTTATTCCGACCCCGTTCCCCAGGCAGTTATCTTAACAGCAATTGTAATTGGTTTTTCAATTCAAGCTTTGATGTTGGTGGGTGTGATGAAGTTGGCAAAAGATAATCCCACTTTGGAAACTAGCGCAATCGAAGAAAATAATACACCATCATAACCAAAAAATTAGGTCTCAAGTCTTCCCTTTTAAGAGGATGAAAAGCGGTCGTTCTTCGGAGCTTCCCCGTAGGGAGGGATGGCGAGGAAACCTTGTCATATCCAATCGACCAAGAGAGCAGTCGCTCTTCGGAGCTTCCCGTAGGGAGGGATGGCGAGGAAACCTTGTCATATCCAATCGACCAAGAGAAACTAAACTTCAGTATTTTCTTGCTTCTTGCTTTCCTAGGTCATGCTGCGCAAACAGCGGTCGGTACTGATAACGAAGTTCCGACCATAGGAGACGAACTGATAACTGATAACTGATAACTGAAATGACCAATATTACGATCGCCTGGATGGCATTACCATTTTTTATTGGGTTTGTTATTTATTTACTACCCAAACTAGACCGCTTTCTCGCACTGGGAATAGCATTAGTTTCAGCTAACTATGCCTTGGCGATATTTTCAACCCAATCACTGTTAAATATACAGTTACTAGATAATTTTGGTGTAACTTTAACCATCGACCAACTGAGTGGCTTTTTTATCATCACTAATGCTATAGTTACAACCGCAGTTATTATTTACACTTGGAGTAGCGAAAAAACTGCTTTTTTCTATATGCAAATAGTGATTCTGCATGGTAGCGTCAACTCTGCCTTTATATGTGCAGATTTTATTAGTTTGTATGTAGCATTAGAGGTAATCAGTATTGCTGCCTTTCTTCTCATTACCTATCCGCGTACAGATAGATCGATTTGGGTAGGATTGCGCTATCTGTTTGTCAGTAATACGACAATGCTGTTTTATCTGGTAGGAGCAGTACTGGTATATAAGGCAAATAATTCCTTTAGTTTTACGGGTTTGACTGGTTCGCCTCCCGAAGCGATCGCTCTGATATTTCTAGGATTATTAGTTAAAGGGGGTATCTTTGTCTCAGGATTTTGGTTGCCTTTAACCCACTCCGAATCACAAAGTCAAGTATCAGCAATGTTGTCAGGAGTGGTGGTCAAATCTGGAGTGTTTCCCTTAGTGCGTTGTGCCCTACTATTAGAAGAGATAGATCCAATTGTGAGAATTTTTGGTGTAGCTACAGCTTTGTTAGGAGTAGGTTATGCCATTGTGGAAAAAGATACCAAGCGTACCCTAGCATTTAGCACCATTTCTCAATTGGGTTTTATCATGGCCGCGCCAGAAGTAGGAGGCTTTTATGCTTTGACTCACGGATTGGTGAAATCAGCACTTTTTCTCATATCAGGTATTTTGCCCAGTCGTAATTTTAAGGAGTTGCGAGACCAACCGCTCAATAACTCAATCTGGAGAGCTTTAGCCATCGCTAGTTTTTCAATTTCCGGTTTTCCCCTATTGTCTGGTTTTGGGGCTAAGATATTGACCTCCAAGAGTTTATTACCTTGGCAGGTTGTGGCAATGAATGTTGCTACAGTAGGAACAACAATTGTATTTGCCAAATTTATCTTTCTCCCCCACAAAAAGAGCGAAGAAAAAGGGAAAGTATCATTTGGGTTTTGGTGGGCGATGGTAATTTTACTCGGCGGATTGATTGTAGCAAATGCTGTTTATTACCAAGCTTATACCTTAAGTAATATACTGAAACCTCTAGTAACTATTAGTATCGGTTGGTTAGCATATCTTTTTATTTTTAGGAAATTAATTCTGAAATTCCCTCGTGGGGTCGAGAAATTCGATCATTTGATTGGGGTAATGAGTCTAATGTTGATTCTAGTTTTCTGGATGGTGCAGATATGACCAATATTACTATCCTCTGGATGGCATTACCCTTTTTTACTGGTTTCATTATCTATCTATTACCGAAACTAGACCGCTTTCTCGCACTGGGGATAGCATTGGTTTCGACTAACTATGCCTTGGCGATATTTGTAGAACAGTCTCCTTTGAACATACAGTTACTCGATAATTTTGGTGTAACTTTAATCATCGACCAACTAAGTGGCTTTTTTATCATCACTAATGCTATAGTAACACTCGCAGTTATTTTTTACTGTTGGAGTAGCGAAAAAACTGCTTTTTTCTATATGCAAATAGTGATTCTGCATGGTAGCGTTAATGCTATTTTTATCTGTGCAGACTTCATGAGCGTATATGTAGCACTAGAAGTGATCGGTATTGCTGCGTTCCTCCTAGTTGCTTATCCCCGTACAGATAGATCGATTTGGGTAGGATTGCGCTATCTGTTTGTCAGTAATACGGCAATGCTGTTTTATCTGGTAGGAGCAGTAATCGTATATAAGGCAAATCATTCCTTTCATTTTGCTGGTTTGCGTGGTTCGCCTCCTGAAGCGATCGCCCTCATATTTTTGGGATTATTGTCCAAGGGTGGTATATTTGTCTCAGGGTTATGGTTGCCTTTAACCCACTCCGAATCACAGAGTCCTGTATCAGCAATGTTATCAGGAGTAGTGGTCAAAGCTGGTGTTTTTCCTCTAGTGCGTTGTGCGTTAATGTTAGAGGAAATCGATCCGATCGTGAGATTTTTTGGTGTGAGTACAGCACTTTTAGGGGTGGGTTATGCTGTATTTGAAAAAGATACTAAACGGATGCTGGCATTTCATACCATTTCACAGTTAGGTTTTGTGCTTGCTGCGCCAGTAGTAGCTGGTTTCTATGCTTTGACCCACGGTTTAGTTAAATCTGCTCTGTTTTTAATTGCAGGAATTTTACCAAGCCGTAATTTTAAAGAATTGCATTATAAACCCATTGATAATCAGATTTGGGTAGCTTTAGTGGTCGCTAGTTTTTCTATCTCTGGTTTCCCACTATTATCTGGTTTTGGGGCAAAAGTGTTAACTTCTAAAAATCTATTACCCTGGCAGGTTGTTGGGATGAACATTGCTGCAGTGGGAACAGCCATTTCTTTCGCGAAATTCATTTTTCTTCCTCACCAGAAAAACGAGGAAAAAATCAAAGTCAAACAGGGTTTTTGGTGGGCAATGACAGTCTTGCTCGGCGGATTAATTGTGGCAAATGCTGTTTATTATGAAGCTTACACCCTCAAGAATATAATCAAACCACTGGTAAGTATAGCTATTGGTTGGCTAGCATATCTATTGATTTTTAAGAAGTTGGCGATTAAATTCCCCCGTGTGGTCGAAGAATTCGACCATCTGATTGGGTTTATGAGTCTCATGTTAATTTTACTTTTCTGGATAGTATGGACGCAATCGGGTTTTTCAATATAGTATTACGACTGACAATATGGTTTTTACTTACCGCTGATTTGAGTGTGGCAAATATTATCATTGGTGTGAGTATTGCTTTGTTATTACCTCGTAGTCGTAAATCATTAGGCGCTCTAAAAGATTGGTTAGACGTGTTATGGGAAATTGTGGTCGCAATTCCCCAGGCATATATAGAAGCAATACAAATTATGCTTCGCCCCCATAATGATGAAGTGTTGGTTTGCGAAAAAGTTAAACCAAAACGAACGCCAGGATTGATATTTCTGGATATATTTTTGATTACTTTCACCCCTAAAAGCATTGTCTTGAAATACCACGAACAAGGGTGGTATGAAGTACACGTAGTGCGACGGAGGAAAAACAAATGAACTATGTTTTGATTTCTATGATTTTAGCTCTGCTCATACCCATTTATGAAGCTTGGCAGGATAATAATATTTGGCAGAAAGTACTCGCCTTTGCTAGTATTGCCACCAAAACTTCGATTATGATGTTGGTGATATCCGTTTTGCGAGATGATTGGTCAATTGGAGTAGTTGCAGTTATTATTCTGAGTGTGGGTAATGCAGGATTAATGCTACTGGCAAATTTAATCAAAAGGTTAAACGAAGTATGATTGACATTTTAAGTTATAGCTTGATAGTTATTGGAATTATTTTCTGGTTTTGGGGAACATTTCCCCTGCTCGGAAATAGATCGGTTTTATTTAAACTCCATAGTCTTTCGGTAGCGGATACCCTTGGATCGATGAGTATTGTTGTCGGTTTACTACTCAAAATACCTGTAGAATGGCCGTTATTGCTCCTAGCACTGATTACTTTGGCAATTTGGAATACGGTTTTGGGATATGTTTTAGCATATTGCTCTAGTAGTGGAGGGAAAAATGATTGATAGTTATGTTTATGTCATCATTGCTCTACTACCATTAGCAGCTTTGATACTAGTATTTCAAGTTAATCCCTATAATGCTTTAATTATCCGAGCAATTTTAGGAGCAGTAGCAGCTTTGGTATATGCAGTTTTAGGAGCTGCAGATGTCGCTTTAACTGAAGCTTTAGTAGGTACAATGTTAGCTATTACTCTTTATGTTGTGGCAGTTCGTTCCTCTTTAGTAATGCGTCTGGGAATAGTTAAAGAGGTAGAGGTAGAAACAGACAGTTATTTTAGCAAATTAATCGCTAATATCAGAAAAACTATTAATAAATATCATTTGCGTCTGGAATTAGTTGAATATCCGAACAAACAAGCTTTAGAATGGGCGTTGATAGGTAAAGAGGTTCACGCTATCTGTAGTAAATCAGAAAAATTAGAATCAGACAGCGAACCCACTTATCAAACTAGCATTAGAGTGCATCGTCTTTTTGAGATTATGCAAACCGAACTAACTTCATCAAAAACAACTGTGACATACATAACTGTACCAAACTTGGAGGGCAAACATTAATGAAATGGATTTATGTTATAGCTGGAATAGCATTGTTAGTCAAAGTGCTAATTATGCCCAACCCACAAGCAGAATGGGAGGAAATTTCTATTGTTGGAGTGATCGTCAATGATAGTGGAGTACCAAATGCAGTTTCTGGCATCATTTTTAGAAATCGACTCTACGACACAATTTTTGAAGTGGTGGTATTTACGATCGCTATTTTGGGCGTGAAATTTCTACTCGCAAATGAAAAACCTACTGAAAAAGTTTATCAGTTTAGCGATCAACCTTCAATTGTGTTAGCGCGTTTGGGAGCTACTATTACGGCGTTGGTGAGTATTGAGCTAGCAATTAGGGGACATCTCAGTCCAGGTGGTGGGTTTGCAGCTGGGGTTGCTGGAGGAACTGCTATTGGTTTGATTGCTATTACTTCATCATCCGAGCAGATGGAGAAAATCTATAAAAAATGGAATGCTGCTACTTGGGAAAAGGTTTCAGTTTTAATATTCATTGTATTGGCAGCTATAACTCTGATGGGATTGGAATTACCTAAAGGAGAGTTGGGAACCCTTGTTAGTGGGGGAATTTTACCGATACTTAATATTTTAGTGGCAATAAAAGTGGCATTGGGTTCCTGGGCAGTTATTTTATTGTTTATTCGTTATCGGGGGTTGTTGTGAGGGTCGGGAGATGGGGTGATGGGGTGATGGGGTGATGGGGTGATGGGGAGATGGGGAGATGGGGTGATGGGGAGATGGGGTGATGGGGTGATGGGGTTGCACATAGAATCTGGTTATATAATAGACATCTCCAATAATAAAAAATCAAATCAATTATCACACTCTTATTGATCAATTCTTTATAATAAGTATTCAACCGGATTTGATATGATGGGGGGATGGGATATTTTTGTTGTAGTGGGAAAAATATATGACTGAAAGTCGCGAAAATTTAATTCATAACCATGAAGATTTAGAGGTGTATCAAATTGCTTTTGATACTGCTATGAAAATTTTTGAAGTTTCTAAAAGTTTTCCCAAAGCAGAAACATATTCTTTAACTGACCAAATTAGGCGTTCTTCCCGTTCTGTATGTGCTAATTTAGCAGAAGCATGGAGGAGAAGGCGTTATAAAGGTTCATTTTTATTAAGATTAAATGATGCTGAAGCAGAAGCGGCAGAAAGTCAAGTTTGGCTAAAGTTTGCAGTTAAATGTCAATATTTAGAGATACAAACAGGAAGACAACTTTATAGTCAATATAATCAAATTTTAGGGATGATTGTAAAAATAACCAAAAACGCTGATAAATGGTTGTTGAAAAAAACTTAAGTTGATGTGTCATACAGAATCCAGTTATATATATAATACTATGTTTGTTTATTATGTTTATAATTCTATATATACTTCAACATTCAATCCCCCCTACTCCCCTACTCCCCTACTCCCCATCTCCCCATCCCCCCTACTCCCCTACTCCCCATATCCCCATCTCCCCATATCCCCATCTCCCCATATCCCCTACTCCCCATCCCCCCATCTCCCCACCTCCCCATCACCCCATCACCCCATCACCCCATCTCCCTATCTCCCCTACTCCCCATCCCCCCATCAACGCAAACCCGCACAAATAAACCCACTCCAATATTCAGGATGCTCGAATGGATGCTCTTGTTCACACACTGCTTTTAATCGTATATCTCTAGTTCTCAATATCCGTTTTTCCAACGACACCTGTTTCTTATATTCTGCCTGCAACTGTTGATACTCTGGAGCATCTTCCGCACAACCATCAAGCTTTTGTTTTGCCGCCGCTTTCTTCTGAGATGCAAGCTGCAACTTCTCATTCAGCAACTGCTCTAACTCTCGATAATATTCCCTCTCAAACTCCTCCCCCGTCAACTGCCGTAAATCTTGTTGAGCTTTTTGCAACGCTTGGGGACGATTCAAACCTGCTTTTCGTTTTTGATGATAAAATAACGAAAACAATGATGTTGCCAAGTCATCTACTGCCCACAACGAGCTAATTACACCCCTGGCACCAGCACATAAAAAACCTGTATTTAAGGTCATGGTATCATCGGTGATTTCTGTGGTACCGAGATTGGTTTCGCAGCACGAGAGGAATACTTCGTCTAAGTCGGGGAAGCGGAAAGCGGGAGATAATAAGTCGCTCAATGTAATCCTGCCATCAGCTAAGATTAATTCTGACTCCAGACTGTTGTCGAAGCGAGATTTAGCGTGATGACTGGATAATAATCCTTGTACTTGCTGTAATAATTGTTTGTAGGTGCTGACGGTTGCTGTGGTGCCTTGGAGATATTTATCGGTGGCAACGTTATATATTTGTGCGACTTTTTGAGCTTCAAAACTGCTGCATGGCAAGTCTTCTTGGGTATCTTCGACGATGCCATAAGCGGGGGTTTCGGTGGATATGGGCGGACGTTGGGTGCAGAAGTCGAGGGTTTGGCAGCTAGACTGGGTGCGGATGAGGAATTTATCGCCGAGATATTGGTTATCTGCTAGGGGTAAGGCAGCGAAGGGGATTTGATGTAAGTACAAGTGGGGTATGATGATTAATTCTTCGATGCCTGTTAATTTCTCTACTAATTTATCTAACTGCAACCGCTGACTAATTTCTTTGAGGTTTGATGGCATTTTTTGATGCCAGTCATAGATTGATAATAGCTGCTTGCGTAATTTCTTAAATTTTGCTTTGTCTACAGACTGAGTGGTGCCATCTTTGAGAAAGATTGATACTGTCTCTTTTTCTGGTTTTGCAGATTCAATAGTGTCGATTTCGCATCCTAACAACTTTGCTGCTGCTATTGTTGACAGAGGTGGGCGATCGCTTTCTGGCAACCCAGACAAAACATAAGACTGGAACCAGTTTTCCCGCAACCATATTTGCAACTCACCGTAACCTTGTCCGCAGCGATGCAAATCTACGTTATCGCCTACTAGGATAAAAGCGTAGGTGTCTTCGTCGGTGGTAAAAAAGCTGACAAGAGCAGTAGTGGGGTTATCCTGCACCAGATTTTGCAATTTGGCAAATTCTAAAGGGGTTACTGCTAAACCTTCTGCTAATACTGGGTCTAATTTGCGAATTTGGCGGTAAATTACCTGTTTTTCTGCTTCTAAGGTGGTGATGCGGTCGTTCCTTGCTTGCCAGGAAGCGCTGATTTTTCTGGAGTTGGCAGCACCTACTAATTCTTGGTTGTAGTTGCGGGATTCATTATTAAATCGTAAGTTGTCTATTTGTAGTTGTATTTTTTCGTATTGCTGCGATAACTCGGCAACTTCTGGGGGCGTTTCTTCTTGATAATAGACATCTTTGCCGTACATTAAATCGACTAACTGGCGGTTGCGAGATTGCTCGGCGTATGTTAATGCTTGGGCGTGTTGCTTGGTATTGACAAAGCATTGGATGATATTCGTATAGACACTGATGGCATTTTTGAGGACTTCTTGGCGGCTATTTTCAGTTTGTCTTCCCGTTCTTAATATTTCTGTTGCTTCTATTGCTTGAGTGTAAGCTGAGATCGCTTTTTCCCACTTGCCTTGGGTGAAGTGGAGATAGCCTAGATTTCCTGCTAGCGAAGCACATTCTACAGGCATTGTTTTAGGAGTTGCGATTTTTAGGGATTTTTGGAAGTTAGGAATTGCGCGATCGTATTGTTCCAGGGAATTGTAAGCATTACCCAAATTACCTAAAGAAATTGCTTCTCCTTGACAGTCCTTGATTTCTCGCTTAATATCTAAAGACTGTTGGTGGAACTTTATCGCCTGTTCGTATTGCCCCAGGGAATGGTAAGCAATACCCAAATTACCCAAAGAATATCCTTCTCCTCGACGGTCTTTGATTTCTTGCTGAATAGCTAAAGACTGTTGGTGCTTCTCTATTGCCTGTTCGTATTGCCCCAGGGAATTGTAAGCATTACCCAAATTACTCAAAGAAATTGCTTCTCCTTTACGGTCTTTGATTTCTCGCGCAATAGCTAAATACTGTTGGTGCTTCTCTATTGCCTGTTCGTATTGCCCCAGGGAATTGTAAGCATTACCCAAATTACCCAAAGAATATGCTTCTCCTTGACGGTCTTTGATTTCTCGGGCAATAGCCAAAGACTGTTGGAAGAACTCTATCGCCCGTTCGTATTGCCCCAGGGAATGGTAAGCACTACCCAAGTTAACCAAAGAATATGTTTCTTCTTGACGGTCTTTGATTTCTCGCGCAATAGCTAAATACTGTTGCTGGAACTCTATCGCCCGTTCGTATTGCCCCAGGAAAAAGTAAACAATACCCAAACAACCCAAAGAATTTGCTTCTCCTTGGAGGTATTTAATTTCTCGGGCAATAGCTAAAGACTGTTGGTGAAACTCTATCGCCCGTTCGCTCTGCCCCAGGGAAACATAGGCAAAACCCAAATCATTCAGAGAATTTGCTTCTCCTTGACGGTCTTTGATTTCTCGCTTAATAGCTACAGACTGTTGATAGAAATCTATCGCCTGTTCGTATTGCCCTAGGGAATTGTAAGCATTACCCAAACAACCCAAAGAATTTGCTTCTCCTTGGCGGTATTTAGTTTCTCGGGCAATAGCCAAAGACTGTTGGAAGAACTCTATCGCCCGTTCGCTCTGCCCCAGGGAGTCGTAAGCAATACCCAAATTACCCAAAGAAATTGCTTCTCCTTGGCGGTCTTTGATTTCTTGATAGATGGTAAGAGTTTGCTGCCAACATTGGAGAGCAAGGGGAAATACGCTAATTTGAAACCACCTAATTCCTATTTCAAACAAAACATCTGCGGTCTCCTTTCTAGTTGTGGGAGCCATTTGAGAACTGCCAAGAAACTCTCCCAGTTGTAGAGTGAGATTCAAAATAAAATTTGCACCATCAGGGTTGTTATTTTTCGCTAGGGCTTCTGCTGCCTCCACCATTACTGGCAATAATTCTGGTACAATTAATTGTTGATTGCTACCTAAAACTTCGTTAACTTCTTGAAAATTATTACAAACAAGCAGTTGGTTTATTAAGTCGATAAATTCTTCTTCCATAGTGATATTAAGCCTAGAAAAATACTGGTCAAAAATGGGTTGTGGTTAGGGAAAATTAGCCCAACAAATATAGGTTTTTGTTAGGTAGCGTTACAGCTTAACCTAATTTGCAGTATTACGGCTAGATTATCCGGATTTAACACTAATTGTTCTTAATATTTAATTAGTTCCTAATATCCACCCCTCTTTTACGGTGAAGCAAGTTTATTTCAACCTCTTAGTTATCTGGACTTATGAATACAACAATTGACAATACTCTACTTGCCCTTTTATTAGCTTTGAAAAACCTCGAAAACCCTCTCAACACGCAGGAGCAGGAGGCATTAGCAGATGTGGGGCAACAATTGAAATTAGACTCTAACGACTGGGACTTCATCGAAGACGATTTAATGGCCACTATTCATGGCAACGATGCCCTAAACCAACTATATCAAAAGGCTAAAGCAAAACTAGATGCTTGCGATCGCCCAATTCCCACTGACTTGCTACCTACTGACGCAGAATTAGAAAATGCCTTACCCCGAGAAAGTAAGGGTGGCACACGCGCCCACTTTGAAGGTAAACCCGACGAGCAAAGTAACGAAATCCTCAATTTAGCTACCAACGTTGTCTCTACTGAAAAACCAGAAGAAACTGCTAAAAAACTCTCCTTTCTAGAAAGACTTTCCCAATTCCTAAATCAGCCTTCAAAAAATGACTGACCTTATCTATCCCAACCTATTTCTATTTCTTTACGACCTCCGACAAGGTTTAGGAGAAAGCAAAGAAGACTTAGAAAAAAATCGCAAAATATTTGCCTCCAAATTACCCGAACATCTGCACAATTCTCTATTTAAACTCGACGGCGTAATAGAAACCGAATACCTCGAACTTTTGACACAAAGAATCGAGTATTTTCGCGACGAAATTCCCGACGAAGGCTATTATTATCCAGTCCGACTAAATGATACTTATGGACTACTAATAGCCGCTTCTTTTCCTAACAATAAAACTCGTCATTCCACCAACAGCATCGCCGAACTAAAAAACCAAATCGAAGCCAAACTCAAAGATTCATCGGGCAAAATTCAAACAGGTAATCTCGGACAAACTTGGTTAGTTTTAGCGGAATTAGCTAACAACAAAAACCCTGAAGAAATCGCCAAACAATGCTGCGAAAAATTAAATCTTGGCTTCGACTGGGAAAAAGATTTGCAAGGTCAAGGAAAACTGTTAGGAGGAACAATCTTTGAATTACGACAATACGGCATTACCATGTCAGAAAATATAGATTTTTCCTCACCACCAACTATTGAAGAAATCCAGACAAATAATCATCTCATAATTTCTCTCTATCCCAACGAACAAACTGCCAAAAAAGCAGCAGAATTTAACTTTGATTTGCTCCGTTTACTTTGTTACCGCCACAAAGTTTTTTGGGCTTATGCTCAGAGTCGCTATCTGAAAGAATTACTCAAAAAATCTGCCATAGAAATTCAACAATATATCCAAGAAATCCAGAAATATCAAAACCCTAGTTTAAATCTCAAACCACTACAGAAAATATTAGTAAAATCTCAAACTACATTATATAACTATTCAATTAAATTAGGCTATTTTGACAGTCAAATACGCACCATAGAAATTAATCTGCTCAACTACCAAAGACGCTTAGATACAATCAGAGAAAAAGCCACATCAAAAGCCCTCGAAAATCTATTACCAGAAAACATTCCCACTCCAATTTCCCAACTTTCCAAACTAACAATAAATGGAGAAGATATTTCATCAATATTAGCTCGTTTGATCTCCACCCCCGGAGTCACAACCGACCTCAAATTTATCGAAAAATTCCCTCAAGAAATAACCGAAAAATATCTGCTGCAAATGCAAAAAGACTATGCCAATCTTAGCCCCAATTTAAAACTATTAGAAGACCTCATAAACTCCATTCGTGGCATCACAGAAATAGAACAAGCAGAGAGCGATCGCAACTTTCAAGAACTTGTCGCCATTATCGGTGTGGGATTAGGTGCAGGTGCCAGCGTTGCCTCCATTTCTGGTCATTTTCCTTATGTCAATAGTAGTACCACAGCTAGTCATCATCCAGTAGGCAAGTTTCTGTCTAAATATTCAGTACCGGAAGGTTGGTTAGCACCGGGAATTTCAATTATATTTAGCTTGTTTGCCAGCGTTATTGGTATAGTGGGAGTTAAATTATGGTGGTATATAGCAAAAAAATGGGAGCAACGTTCTCGGTGATGAGTGAAAATATTACTACTATTTTCAGAGAAAATATGCTATAATATAGACCTTTATATTCAGGACTTACGCATGAGGCACGAAAAACTAGGATTTGAGATTGCTTCCCTGTCGGTCGCAATGACGGAAATACGTTGCAGGTGCGTAAGTCCTAATATTAATGAAGTGTAATATCAAATCCGGATAATTACTATAGCCTAGTCATTGCGACTGGAACGGAGTGGAAGGAAGCAATCTCAAGGGTTTAGGAGATTGCTTCCTATCGTCGCAATGACGACTTTTCAGCCGAATTATAATACATAACACAGCATTAATATACAAAATTAAAACCAATTTTTAACACATAAACAGGACTTACGCATGAGTAACACAATTTCGACGTTTGAGATTGCTATCCTGACGGACTGCTCCGCAAACGCTGTCGCTCGCAATGACAGAAACACGTTGTTCTGCGTAAGTCCTAATAAATTTAAAATAAAAATATGATGGCTGAAATTAAACTCAGGTCAAAAAATCCAGATTCTCTCAGACGAATTATTCAAAGTGCTTTGTCAGAAAGATTACAAAGTGTTAAAACAGGAATTAAAAGAACAGAAGAACGCCTTCAGGAATTTGAAACTAAATATCAATTATCGACGGAGGAATTTATAACCCGCTTTAATAATGATGAAATAGCTCATAGTTTTGACTTTGATGAATGGATTGGAGAATCTCGAATTTTGGCACATTTACAAGAAACAAAAGAATCCATAGAGGAGATTGATTTTGTTGATTGAAGATTATTTTCAACAGATTCAGCTATTATTTTAATCCTCTATAATAGTTCAGTCATTGAATATTGAACAAGACAAGAGAGGAATGTATGAAGGTTTGATCAGAGGCAATATTGATTTTCCAGATAATTCTGTGCTACATTTCCGAGAATTTGTCTATGTAGAAATCTCCATTGATAGAAAAATGTATAGTTATCAATATATGAATTCAGAGAATAATCTGATTTTTCGCTATGACAATACAGAACACCACCGAAAATTAAATCTTGCTACTTTTCCTCATTATAAACATGATGGAAGTGAGAATAATTTTGTTAATTCAGATGCTCCTTTTTTAGTTGAGTTACTAAAGGAAATTGAAAAAATATTAGGATGATTCTATCTTTCTGATATAGCTATAGATAGTGCTGCGGAGCAATATTGCTCCACAAAACCTATACTTAAATTAATGCTCAAAAATATCTTTATACTGCAATAAATCTAATCCCACAAATACGGGTAAACATTCAAAACACTGCTGTGCTAATTCCCACCTTTCCTCTCGTTTCAACATTTTAATTAACTTCTCCCTGACACTCAATAAATACCGCACATCATTAGCTGCATAACTCAATTGTTCCTCAGTTAAATTCTCTGCATTTCCCCAATCAGAACTTTGAGCAGATTTATCTAACTCTACTTTTTCTAACTCCATTACCAACTCTTTTAAACCATGTTTTCCTGTATAGGTTCGTGCTAATTTACTGGCAATTTTGGTACAGAAAATTGGGGAAACTTTAATGTCTAAATGATGCTGTAACATTGCTACATCAAACCTAGCAAAATGAAATACTTTAACTATTTCCGTTGCCTCCATTAATTGTTTTAAATTCGGTGCTTCTTGCTGCCCTTTTTCAATCCGAATAGCTGTAACTTTCCCTTGAGAATTGCATAACTGGACTAAACATAAGCGATCGCGCCCTGGCAACAATTAGGGGTCGATAGGAGCCTCACGGCTCCCACCTCCCATTCAAAACCGGACGTGAGACTTTCACCTCATCCGGCTCCTGACTTAACTAACCTGGTTGTCACAGGCACAGTCTTCGTTTACCAGAATTAGCATATCCTTGACCCATCGGTAGTTCAATGGTAATTTATGACCGTTGAACTTGGGTTTTAGACTACCATCCCTGGCTGTTTTGTGGTCATGGCAATGATTATGTAATAACTGTAAGTTTTTGTATTCATCTTTCCCACCCAGAGATTTAGGGGTGATATGGTCGATTTCAATATTGTCATTTTCGTGAAAATATTGACCGCAGTAATTACATTTACCACCTTGTATTTTAAGTAGCTTTGCGATACGAGTTGGGGTTCCTATATAATTTCCCCTTCTTTTACTCCAGTATATCCAGTCCCCATTGTATGGAGATGCTTCTGAGCGAACTAATGGGTGACGGGTTATTTTCGTTTCTCTGTATTTATGAAGAATGATACCTTCTTCCGTTTGAAACGTCCATGCTCCGTATTTCCCGTGGCTGTAGTATTTTCTTAGTTTCTTGTAGCTAGCTCGACCAGTTCTCGATACTGTCCATGCTCTCAGGACTTTCCACATATAGTGGTCTAGCGAAGCAAAGATATCTTTACTTGCCACACTTTTGTAGTAGTTGCACCATCCTCTAATGATTGGATTTAGTCTGCTTATTAGTGCTGACTGTGGTGCTGTTCTATATTGATTTACTACTTTCTTAATTTCTTCCTGATGAGCTTTGATTGCTTTGTCACTTGGTTTAATTAGAGTTTTTGTTTCTAATATTCTTACCAACCGTGGTGTGACTACTTTTCCAGCATGATGTTTTCCTGTCGGATATTGCCTAATATTGAAACCTAAGAAATCAAAACCTGGTTTCTCCTTCTTACCGTTGATTTCAATTTGTTTGGAAGTATGACATATTCTAGTCTTTTCCTCTTTTAGCTTTAATCCTACAGGTTTTAACCATTCTTGGATTGCTTTCTTGCATTGTAGAATGACCTCTAATTCTCTATGAATCACAACGAAGTCGTCAGCATATCTGATGATTTTGGGTTTGTAACCTTGAATATAATTCTTTTGGTTAGGAAAAATTTCCTGGATGTCCCTAATCATGCCATCCAATGCGATGTTTGCCAACAGAGGTGATATGACACCGCCTTGAGGTGTGCCGGACTCTGTTTCTGTAAATACGCCGTTGTCCAATACTCCTGCGTTGAGCCATTGCTTAATCTCACGTCTTATGTTCGCAGGACAATCTAATTTTGACAGTAGGTGTTCATGGTTAATTTTATCGAAGCATTTTTCTATGTCAGCGTCCAAAACATACGACGGGGTTTTGCTAATTATGACATGGATTCTTTGCATCGCATCTTGGGCTGACTTGCCGGGTCTAAAGCCGTAGCTTTCATCCTCAAATTGGGCTTCCCAGTATGGTTCAAGCACCATCTTAACCAAGGCTTGCATTGCTCTATCTCTGAGGGTAGGGATTCCTAATGGGCGTTGTTCGTTACGGCCTGGTTTTGGTATCCATACCCTTCTAAGTCGTTTAGCTTTGTAATGTTCGGACATTTCATTGACTAGGTTTAACCTTTGTTTTGGCGTTAATGATTTTTGGCCATCTACTCCGGCTGTTTTCTTTCCAGTATTGTCCTGTGTTACTTGCTTAACTGCTAAGAGCTTTGCATAGTATGACTTGTGTAGTATTTTCTGAAGTCGTCTCGCTTTTGCTTTATTATCACTTTTGACTGCTTGATAAATAGCTTTTTGGAGCTTGAATACTTTCCTCCGAACTTTTGCCCAGGGGATGTTAGACCATTCTGTGAACGTAGTCTTGAGACTCGCTTGCGACATTATGACTCCTAATCAGTTCCTTATCTTTTAGTTAAATCGTGAGTACGTCAGCATATCCTTCCCATTACAGGTCGGCTTTGGCTTTTTACTCCATCTCTATCCCTAGAGAGCTTACGCTTAGATTTGTCACTACTACAATTTATCGACCTTGATTGTAGAGCTATCTAGGGGTTACTTCGTTCCATATATCTGGGTTTTCTGACTTTAGACCCATCCTTTCTCCAGGGGTACTTTAGTAAATCTGTATGAGTAGCCGGGACAGACCCTCATCTTTCCCCATGCACATATTTTGTACGCAGTGTATCAATTTGGATTTCACTACTTGAGACTAACTGGAGTTCATGCCAAATGTTCACTTGCGTTAGTCATTGTCAGTTGGTTCGGGTTCAATCTCGGAAGTCCAAATTACTCCTCAGTTCCCTTTTCTCCCAGCTTCAATCCTTTGATAATCAGTCTTAGAACTGTGAGAGATACCGTACTTCTCCGGGCGGTGATTTTTTTTCCTGTATGAGCCAGGATTCCTACCCTTTGATTTAGAAGTTGGCCACCTTTCAGGCCACAGATATATAGTTGTAAGGAAGTTAGGTATATACCCTTCCATTCCTTACGAGCTATACGTTAAAAGTCGTTGGACTTAAACTTTTTAGCTCAACGAATCGCACAACCCATGGTCTCTGTATCCACTGCAATACTATCAGCTTGCAAATAATCAGATAATATGGCCTCCGTTAAATCGCGATCGCATACTTGAAAATCATTCATTACTCACCTAATAATTACTAATATTTTTTAGACTGAACAATTATATCAAATTTGCCTGCTTTTGAGTCAGTCCAGTAGGGTGTGTTAGCAAAGCGTAACGCACCAGACACACTTAAATGTTGCTACAAAAAAATCAGTCAAACCTTGCTATAATAAGAGTTATACCAAAAAATCTAATGCCTACTTTTAGCTGTGTCAGTCTACTACCACTGGACTGTGAGATGGTGCGTTACCGAATAATTAATAATTAATAATTAATAATTAATAATTAAATAATTCGCGCCTTGAAACCTCCCCTTGGATAGGGGAAAAAAGCGGTCGAGGGATGGCGCCATTCGGAGCGGCTCTGTCAAGAGCTAGTCCCCTCGCCATATCCAATCGACCGCTGTCTTGGTCGATCTTCGTAGCTTCCCCGTTGGGTGGGATGGCGTACTTCGGAGCGGGTCTGCAAGAACGGGTCTCCTCGCCATATCCAATTGACCAAGAGAAGAAATAATATTTCCTTATATTCAATTCCGTAACGGTTAAAACCCGAGGTAATTATCAATTATCCATGATCAATTATCAATTAATGAATAATATCAAATCCGCTCGGGTTCGGTATAAAAAAAATTTTCATCTTCATCCAAGAGCAAATGTTTCGCGCATTCTCTTCCCTCCTGAGGACTGAGGACTGAGGACTGACTCCTAGATTAACTATCTAAATTTACACCGATGCTACCGGATTTGATATAACGCACCCTACTGGACTAATTTATCGGCACAGAAAAATATAGTAAATTAGCTTAAAAACCATCTTTCATTACTAAAATTTTCTCTGCCACATTTTTAGCAACAGGCATTACGGATAACCTATTTCCTTTCTTAGTAACTAACAATTCATCTGGGCTAAATTCTTGTTTCAAAATCGCCAAAGATATTAACTGAGGAAACTCTTCTACAAACTCCACAGAAACAGTTTGCCACCGAGGCGTATTAGGAGTAGATTTGGGGTCATAATATTTGCTTTTTTGGTCAAATTGAGTAGGGTCAGCAATGCCACTTTCCAATATTTTTACTAATCCAATAATGCCAGGAGGTACAGTATTAGAATGATAGAAAAATGCTAAATCTCCAGGATTAATTTGTCGCAAAAAATTCCGAGCTTGATAATTTCTAACTCCGTCCCAGATACAAGTTTTTTCATGTTTCATATCTGAGATGCTGTAAGTTTTTGGTTCGGATTTCATTAGCCAATATTTCATTATGTGTTTAAAAATGATATATTATTATTTGAATACTTAAATATAAACACTACTATGAAAAGTAAGCGTTGGTAAAGCGCGTGTATGATATTAATCGCGCATTACTTAGGAGTCAGTAGTCAGGAGTCAGGAGAGAAGAAAGAAGAAGAAACCCCGAGTAGAAGGAGAAAGTTTTTCGGGGAGCGTAAAGGTCATGGAGTTCTATCGCACTCTTATCCGGACATGATATCATACCTCAAATTACCAACGCCGAAAAATATAGTAGATCAAGCTAAGTCTAATAATAATAATCAACTAGCGATCGCCAGTTTTGGCTATAATTAAACAGGACTTACGCATAACCACCATATTTAGTAGGGGAAAATGGCATTTGCCCTCTACAGGTAGCGTATTGTCTAAGAGTTTGCGTAAGTCCTGTTAAAAATAGACTTTTTCAACTCGTTGAAAGTCTAGTCAAAAAAGAGCGATCGCTAACCTTATCTAGAAGTATCCGCTCAATAAATGGGGGCGGACTACCAGTTCAGGAACGATTTTACGCCATTTGAGGCTTGCTATTTACCGATTTACCCCGGATTATTGAGCGGTTACATCTAGAATATAAAATATACCTTTTCCGACAAAACATGAGCAAAACCCAAACCCAACTACCAACAGACGCTTGGATAACAGCAACTTGGGAAGAATACATCCAAATTTTTGAAGACCCAAGTTATGAAAAAGCAAAAGTTTACTACCACAAAGGAAAACTCAGAATAGAAATGTCACCATTAGGAAATGACCACGCTAAAGACCATGCAGTTATTATGGCAGCAGTTGCTTTCTTTGCTGCGACTAAAAATATTGCCCTGAGTAGTAGAGATAATTTTACCTACCGCAAAACTGGATTTCGAGCAGCTCAACCTGATGCTTCCTATTACATTGGGGAAAATGCTGATGTCATTCCTTGGGGAACTTCTTTTATTGACCTGGATATTTATCCTCCACCAACTCTAGTTATTGAAGTTGCGAATACTTCCCTCTCTGATGATAAAGGGGAAAAGCGTTTGCTTTATGAAGCACTTAATGTTGCTGAATATTGGATAGTTGATGTGCAGAATGTAGAAATTATTGCCTTTGCTATTGCTAACGGTGGCAGTAGAAAAATTGATCGGTCTCAAGTTTTGCCTGGTTTAGCCATTTCTTTATTAGAGGAAGCACTTCAGCGTACTCGTCAAACAAATGAAACTCAAGTTTATACTTGGTTATTACAGCAATTTCAATCTTAGAAGGGAGTAGGGAATAGGGAGTAGGGAGTGGAAGAGTAGAGGAGTAGAGGAGTAGAGGAGTAGGGACGTTGTATGCAACGTCTCTACAAAGTTACAGCGAATTCCACTTTTGTGAGGTACACCCACGCGAGCAAGATGCTCGCACTGAGAACATTTAATTATTAATATCTGTACTTCATATACTGAGAATCTCTTGTATCATTTAATGATTTCATAGCTGAATGCTGATAGCTGACTGCTGAATGCTTATTTGGTGAGGTACACCCACGCGAGCAAGATGCTCGCACTGAGAACATTTAATTATTAATATCTGTACTTCATATACTGAGAATCTCTTGTATAATTTAATGACTTAATAGCTGATAGCTGACTGCTAATAACTGAATGCTTACAATGAGAGACTTTAAACCTCTAGGGATTAATTATTAATTATTAATTATTAATTATTAATTATTAATTATTAGATAATATCTTTCCTCTTCTGAAACCAAATAGTAAAGCCTAAATAAATCAGCGAATGTAAACATAAAGCTCCCCAACTTATCCCTAAATTTTCCCAGTTAAGGTTGTAAACATCTGAAGCAGAAAATGGTAAAGGAACGGTACTTCCATCTGGTAATTTAGTTGCTTCTGGCACCATATTATTCACATTTACAAGTGCCCCATAAGCAGCTACAGACCAACGACTTAACATTAGCCAAGAAAATTTACTAGCTATACCTGTCATTTCAAATAAAACACCAGAAAAAATAATTTGAGGTAGCAATATTAAGGGTAAAGCACTATTAGCTTGAGAACCATTTTTCACAATAGATGAAATCATTAATCCCAGACTAATACAGCTTATTAATGTTAAAAAAGTGGTAATACTAACTCCTATCGGCCATGAAATTAATTCTGGCTGGGGATTTTCAAATCCCAGTATTACTACTACTACTATTAATAGAGTTTGCAGAGTTGCTAATAATCCTAAAACTATTAATTTTGAACTGAGATAAGCAAATAATCCTAAGTTGACTAATCTTTCCCGAATATAAATAGCTGATTCTTTGACTATTTCTTGCAGAGAACTAGACAGACCAACCCATAAACAAGCGCAGGTAAATACAAATAATACTCGCAAAGCTAAAGGAGCTAAAGTAGGTTCTGGGTCGCCAATTAATGGATTTTTATCTCTAACTGCAAATAAAATTAAACTAATACCAATAGGAGCAGTAAATAAAGCTAAACCTAAGTTAATGGGGTCGCGAATAATTAATTGAAAATATCGTTGAATTAAAATCAAAAGTTGTTTCCCAAAAGAAGCGGGTTGTTTTTTGGGGGGTAAATTAGTAGGGGATTTTAAATTATCGATACTGAGATGATTGGCAATATAACGTCGATAATATTCTGATTGACGAAAATTATTTACCCACTCATTAATATTTTCATCATTGGTTTCTAGTTCGTTATAAATATCAGCAAAATCACCAGTATTGACAGAGAAAAAAGTCATAGCTTCTCTCGAAGAGCCAAAATAACATAAACGCCCTCCTCTACCTAAAAAAACTACTCGGTCGCAAATTCTAATATTAGCTGTGGCATGGGTAACTAAAATAATTGTTCGTCCTTGATTTGCCAACTTTCTTAATAGTTGCATCATTTTTTTATCTAAACCTGGGTCGAGTCCTGATGTCGGTTCATCTAAGAAAAATAATTTGGGGTCTGCTAATAATTCCACACCAATACTTACCCTTTTTCTCTGCCCCCCACTTAACTGACTAACTAATACATTTTTTCTCTCCGTCATCTCTATTTGCTCGAGGGTTTTTTCGACTAATTCTTGAATATTAATATCTGGCGGTAATCGCAATTTTGCTGCATAATTTAAAACTTCTAATACTGTTAATTCTCCATGAATAATATCATCTTGAGGAACATAACCAATTTGAGTCCGATAGATATTAAAATTATTCCTTAAATCTTCACCATTAATATAAACTTTGCCTTTAGTTGTAGACTCTATTCCTAATAATGTTCGCATCAAAGTTGATTTACCAGTGCCACTACCTCCCACCAACGCTACAAACTGCCCCGGTTCGATCGCAAAGGAGATATCATTTAGCAAAACTCGTGTTTTTCCTCGTTGGTCTCTGACTATTCTATATAGGCGATCGGCATCAATACGAATTTGATTTCCAGGGTCAAAAACTTCTAAGCGATCGCCACGCCTAATTAGAGTAAAAGGTCCTATTTTAACGACCGCTCCTTCAGTCAAAACAATAGAGTTTTTAACTCGCACCCCATTAACAAACACGCCATTGGTACTATAGTCGTTTAAAACGTAATTTCCCTGACCATTAGGTTCAATGGTGGCATGACTACGAGAAACAATGGGAGCATCCAATTCCAGAGTGGCATCAGGATCGCGACCAAGTAAGACTGATCGATCTTTTAAAGATATTGAACTTGTTTTTGGTAAAGATGCTATAGTTATGGGATTATTAGGATCGAAATATTTCAGCAAAATTTGGTTTTGGGGGTCAAGACCAATTTTGATTTCCATACCATTCTCTAGAAGATGACCTTCAGATGGAGTGATGCGAGTACGGTCTAGAAATAATCCATTGGTGCTTGCTCGATGACCGTCACCATCATAAATATAGTAGCGATCGTCAATTTTACGGATAGTGGCGTGGTAACTAGATATGACTAACCAAGCTGAAGGTACTACAAGGTCGGCGTGGAGGCGATCGCGTCCTAATATATGATTGTCTTGTTTAAGTTCAAGAGTAATAGTCTGGCCTTGATTATTCAATTCTATATAGGGATTACTACTTAAAAGGGTAGTTTGCCCTGTTTTGTTAGTCATAATAATATTAGATTTTAGATTCTTTGGCACAAATTGATAAAAACTATTTATATTTAATCAGCAGTGGGTAATAAATTCTAGTTTAATCTACAATTTATTATGTTGATTTTAGTATAAAATAGGCTATTATTTTTTGGAAAAATGTATTGCAAAATCAACTATATTATTGATGTTAAAAGCATCTAATAAAACAAAACAAAAATATCGTAAGCATTCAGCTACGAGTATTCAGCATTTCCTAGGTTATGCTGCACAAACAGCTTTTGAATGTACAACTAAGGCTAGCTAATGACCTTTTTTTTTCTGCGGAATGCTGCATAAACATAATTTTGAATTCTCCTTCTCAGATAATAAGTTAATAACTGATAGCTGAAGTCCGCATATCCTCTGAAAGAGGCTAACTGACTGCTGAATGCTTACAAAGCATAAATATTTGATGATTTTTTTATATAATAGCCGAAGGAAGTGGCACGGATATATCAAAAACTTAAAACTCAGAAAACGCCAAATGGTTCCTTATCTCCTAGATAACTAAAATCTTCTTGCTTATCTCCTAGATAACTAAAATCTTCTTGCTTATCTCCTAGATAACTAAAACCTTCTTCCTTCTTCTATGCAAACTGCTAAAATGCAAGACAGAGTTAATCATAGTATAATCTCTAGAAACCTCTTGCAAAAGTTTTAATTAAATCAAGACATGAAAGAAACAATTTAATCTCCCTATTCCCTATTCTCTATTCCCTATTCCCTGACTTCTGTAAAAAGTCTTAGGTATTACTGCAATAAATGAAGACGAAACTAATGCGAAAAAAAATTTTTATAACTACTATCTGTATGGCATTATCTTTAGCTGGGTGTAAATCACCTGAACCAGAAATACCATCTCCTTCTCCTGAAACCACACCTTCCCCACAAGTCTCAATTGAAATTCCGGAAAAACCCTTAACATTACCTCCAGATAATCCAGAAACAATAGCCTCTAATCAAGTAAAAACATATCTAAATAGACTAGCTACTCAAGGATTTTCTCAAGAAAATCAAGGAATATGGATACAATCAAATAATACTTTATTAGCAAATTATCAAGGTACAACTCCTTTACCAGCAGCTTCAATTACTAAAGTCGCAACTTCTTTAGTCGCCTTAAAAACTTTCAATCCCGACCATCAATTTATTACTTTAATTGGCACAACAGGCATAATTGAAAATGGTGTCTTAAATGGAGATTTAGTCATTCAAGGAGGAGAAGATCCATTTTTTGTTTGGGAAGAAGCGATCGCCATTGGCAATATATTAAATAAAATCGGCATTCAAAGAGTTACTGGCAATCTAATTATTACTGGCAAATTTTATATGAATTTTGAATCTAATTCTCTGACTGCTGGTAATTTATTGAAACAAGGATTAAACAGTAAAAATTGGTCTTCAGAAGTTTTAAATCAATATCAGACTTTGCCTCCAGGTACAGCAAAACCTCAAGTAATAATTGATGGGGTTGTAGCAGTTTCTCTTACTCATCGTGAAAATATTAAACTATTAGTTAGACATTATTCTTTCCCCATAGCTGAACTAGTGAAAAAAATGAATCAATATAGCAATAATTTAATGGCAGATATGTTAGCTGAAGCTGTGGGAGGCTATCAAGTAGTTGCGGAAAAAGCAGCTCAATTTGTAGGAGTACCAAAAGAGGAAATTAGATTAATTAATGGTTCTGGTTTAGGAGAAGAAAATCGCATTTCTCCCCGTGCTGCTACTGGAATGTTTATAGCAATAGATAAATATCTTCAGCAATATAATATGAATGTGGCAGATGTATTTGTTATTGTTGGTAAAGATAAAGGTATTTTAGATGAACGTAAACAACTTCCAAATTTAGCAGTAGTCAAGTCTGGAACTCTAGATTATGTTAGTGCTTTAGCAGGTGCTTTACCAACAAAAGAACAGGGAATTGTTTGGTTTACAATTCTGAATAAAGGAGCTAGTGTAACCGAGTTACGCAACCAACAAGAAATTTTACTTAAAGACGTTTTAAATAACTGGGGTTCTGTTGATTTATCGCCAACAAACTTAACAGCTAACCCTGAGAGAAAAACTAAAACTTCTCGCAGTGAAATTATATAAAGAAGGAAGAAGGAAAAAGAAAGATCGATACCATAAAACTTTTGGTCTGATCTGTTTGCGCAGCATTCCGTAGGAAACCGTATTGGGTTTAATATAACTTCTTATATCATGTCCGGTTGAATAGTTATAATTACAGCAGATTCTAAGTATATGAAGTACAGTTATTAACAATGAAATGTTCCCAGTGCGGGCATCTTGCCCGCGATGGATGTACCTCACCAAGAGCGAATTTATTACTGATTATCCGGACATGATATTACTTTTAACTTATCTAACTTTTGACTTTTGACTGTCTTGAGTGCGTCTTACATTCTGAGGAAACCTCAGAATTACGCACTCGCTTTTGACTTTTGACTTATCTTGGATCGACAGGTCGCGCCACTAAAATACCAATGGCACTTTCCACATTCCAAATGTATCTTTCTAAATCATAAGCAACAGTTACTTTTCCCGCAGGAGAAGCATGAATAATACCAATATTACCATCAGAATTACGATAAACTAAACCAGTATGAGTCACATCTAAGCCATTAATTTCTGTTGCTACAGCGACAATATCTCCAGATTTTAGCTGAGAATAAACGCTGCTAATTTTATAGTAAGGAATATAATTAATTTTAAGTTTACTAATACTATCCTCCATATTAACAATACATTGATAATTAGCATCATTACTAGCAATTTGTGGATACTCCCATCTATTTTTACTCATAAAAAATAATGGCTTCTTAACTCTCTCTCCACCTAATTCAACACCAATATCTGTGATATTATCGCGCCTCTGGTTATCAGCAATCCATTCAGAAAAATAATGCAAACGACTACAATATCCATTCATTTTACCATTCCAATAACGCTGATTTCTAATATTATTAACAAAGGTCAAATAAGAATAATCTTGTATTGCTATCCCCCTAGCCATTGCCAATACAGTTTCTACAAATAAGACACAATCAAATCCATCTAAACTAATAACTAAAGATTCTTGATTTGATTGGTCTAATAATCCAGCCTTGTAGGGAGTACCAATAAAATAATCAGCGATCGCCTGCATAATTTCTGCCATCGGACGTTGAGAAAGATTTTGTTTTATAGCATATTCCATCACTGGTTTAAACTGAGGATCTTCGGGAATATTATTGGCTGATGGTTTGTTAATTCTTTTGTCTCCAACACTTTTATTTAACTGAACATCAATTACTGGTCTTGTCGGAGGTTGAGAAGGACCTATAGGTGCTTCTTTTAAAATATTTTGCCTTGATAAAGTAGATAATTTTGATGATTTTTTTTTATCAATATCTAGAGATTTTAAAGTAGTATCATCAAATTGAACTATACGAAAATTAGATAGTTTTTCTGAAGCAGATAATTGTGAATTAATATTCTTTTTATTGTCATATTTTATTTTGCGATTATCCCGAACATTAGCAATATATTTAGTCTGTAAATTAACACTCTTTTGAGCAGCATTAATCTTATTGACAATAGATAAAATTCCTGTATAGCTGCCAGTAATCGCTACTGTTAAAATAATTAACTTTAATAATTTTCTCATTTTTTGATAAGGATTATTAGCTAATAAGTATGTTATCCTGAATTAAAACAAATGGGTAATAATTCCTGATGTGAAACCGACACTTTTGAACAATCGCTATCAATTTATACAAGCACTCAGTAGTGGTGGGTTCGGAGAAACCTTTTTAGCTCAAGATACCCAAATGCCTTCAGGCCGCTACTGTGTAATTAAGCAACTTAAAGTAGTTACAAATAATCCCGAAATTTACCAACAGGTATTGCAACGTTTCCAACGAGAGGCGGCCATTTTAGAAGAATTAGGGGAGACTAATAGCCAAATACCCAAGTTGTATGCTTATTTTAGTGACACAGCAGGTCAATTTTACCTGGTACAAGAATGGATAAAGGGAGAAACTCTAGGAAAAAAAGTAAAAACTACAGGCCCAATGACAGATGGTGATGTTCAGAAAATTCTGATTAGTTTACTATCGGTTATTAATTATATACATAGCAGAAATATTATTCATCGGGATATTAAACCGGAAAATATTATTTTGCGCCAACAGGATGACTTGCCAGTTTTAATAGATTTTGGGGCAGTAAAAGATTCTATTAGCACAGCAATTAATTCTCAAAATACGACACCTATTTCTATCATGATTGGTACTCCTGGATATATGGCTTTTGAGCAAGCAGCAGGACGACCAGTTTATGCCAGTGATTTATATAGTTTAGGACTAACAGCTATTTTTCTACTAACAGGAAGAATTCCCCAAGATTTAGAAATGGATTTACAAACAGGGAAGATTATTTGGCAAAAATATACGAGTAATTTAACTCCTAAATTAGCAGGAATTTTAGACCGAGCAATTCAACCTAATATTAGCGATCGCTTTGCTACATCTACAGAAATTTTAGATGCTTTAAAGTCTAATTCAACTCAGGTTTTTACTAATGAAAACACTCCGTCATCTTCATCTTTAGTAGTAATCAATAATCCTGACACAACGACAACTTTAAATTCACCTTTAGACCAATGTCTAGACCCTCCTTCAACTCAATTATCTATTAATCGCAAAACTTGGCAGAAAGCTGTGATTATTAGTGGTGCTATTGGCAGTTGTTTTTTGAGTAGTATTTTGCTCAAAAATGTCTTAAGCAAATCTCCCCAAACGGACTTAGAAATACCAAATATTCCCACACCACCCACCACCGAATTAGTAACATCAATTTCTCAACAACAAGCTCAAGAATTAATCCAGAATTGGTTAAAAGCAAAAAAAGAAATATTTGCTCCCCCCTATAACCGAAAACTTGCTGCTGAATTAACAACAGGAAAAGTCTATGATAGTATAGTAGCCTCCAATGGAGCGATCGCTTGGTTAAAAGAAAACAATGCTTACTATCAGTATAGAGTACAAAAAATAGATAGTATTGAATATTTTTCTACTCAAGGAAATCAAGCCAAGATTCAAATTAAAGTTACTGAAGAATATCAACTTTTTAAAAATGATAAATTAGAAACTACAAGGTCAGGATCTTCCCAACTAACAGTTATTTATAATTTGACATTTGTAGACGGCAAATGGAAAATAGCTACTTCTCAGATTATTTAGAAATAAAACTATAGTAATTCGTAGAAAAAACAAGTATAGTTTACAAAGGGTGAGAAATACTATATGTACTTCTTTCTTATTAAATTATTATACCAAATTAAAAAAAGGTAGTTATATTGACATACTCCCGACGTTGCCCTTACGGGACAACGCGGGATTCTTCAGTCTGGGAAACCCTGACCGCTGTTTAGACAGAGGTGATGTCCTCCCCCTGTGTTGGACCTTACAATAACAAAATGTACC
>NZ_JAAHGO010000079.1 GCF_010672455.1 Okeania sp. SIO2C9
TAAGTCTGTCCCTACAGGTAACAATAATTGTGAGCTGATCTCCTCGCAATAGTCTGTCCAGTATGGCTCTAAGACCTTTTCGTTTGAAGTTGAGTCCACTGCCAATGTCTTTGATAACTTCTGCTTCAATAGCGACTGCCATAAGTTTTTCAAATTATAGCGGTTTTCAAATAGATAGAAGAGTACACTGGCCAAAGCATTTTTCGGCAGTCCTGCAACGGTAATGGTATTGATTGAACTTGGGACCAATTACCTAATGATGTCAGCTGTTACTACCTCAGCTCCAATTAAAAGAAAGCGGTCGAGAGATGACGAGGAGACCTCGCCATATCCAATTGACCAAGAGAGAGGATGTATTTCGGTTTATTTCCTACCGCTACTTTGACAAAAAATATGTTAAGAACAGCATCAAACCCTTATATAGTCTAGGTTTTACATTTAACCAACCTTTTTCCTGATATATCTAGGTTTGAGCCATTGTTAGCCAGAGTAACGTATTTCCCTTGCCCCTACTAGCTTTGAAGGCATTTTCGCTGTAAAAAATATCAAAGTACCACTACTCACAGTTTTTTCCACTCCAGGTCTTCCCATCTACCTATCTCTCCTAAACTTCCTACTGTCGTGCGCAAAAAAAAATTTGTAGTCTACTTAAATGAAAAGTGCTTTAATGGGGTGGGACTTCTCACGTTATCAATGTAAATATCCTGAATTAAGCAGACTTGATATAATTTTTCAAACATCAATCACTTAATGCCTTGGCCAAAGCATGAATAAATCATCAATATCAACAGGCTTAATTGCAGGAATAGCAGTTTCTCTATTTTTCAGCATTAGCTTTAGCCTACTAGAATATACAATAAAATTAAGTATTGTATTGGGTGTAATTGCAGGCATTTCTGCTGGTTTATTAGGGTATTGGTCACAAATAGAATCAAGACCAGAAATTCCAGAGAAAACAAATACTGAACCTATAGATTCCCCAAAACCACCAAAACCACCAAAACCACCAAAAACATGGCCTAAAACACCTAGAGAACGTAGCGGTGTTTCTATCTTAAGTTGGTTTTCAAGGTCAAGTCAAGTTTCTTCCAGAAGATATCAAAAATCTCGAAAAAAATACTAATCTTTGACTTCTAATGTTTTTGTTTTTTTCTAAATTACTCCCTTTATTTATCTATCCTTTGGGGTTATCTTGCTTGCTAATGCTGATAGCTTTTATTTTATTGTGGTGGTATCCTAAATGGTCAGCATTAGTAATTTTTCTGGCATTTACAGTAACATTTATGTTTAGTAATTCGTGGATTTCTCAAGGACTTATTAAATCCTTAGAATGGCAAAATTTACCGCCGAAAGAATTACCTTCAGCAGAAGCAATTGTAGTTTTAGGTGGTGGAATTAAACCTGCAAATTCACCCCGACCTTGGGTAGATTTTAGTGAAGCAGGCGATCGAATTTTACATGGAGTAAGATTATATCAGCAGGGTAAAGCACCTTTAATGATATTAAGTGGGGGTAGAGTTGATTGGAAAGATGGAGGGAACCCCGAGTCTGGAGATATGGCAGAAATTGCTGAAATTATGGGAGTACCAAAAAAAGCAATTTTACAAGATACTGATTCTTTAAATACATATCAAAATGCTGTTAATGTTAAACAAATTTTAGATAAAAATAACATTAATGGCACTGTCTTGTTAGTCACTTCAGCACTGCATACTCCCCGTTCTATGTTGGTCTTCAAAAAACAGAAAATATCAGTAATTCCTGCCCCAACAGATTTTTTAGTTACTGAAAGAGATTTACAAGAAATACAAGATACTTGGCAAGGTTTTCTGTTAAATATTATTCCTGATGCTGCAAATTTACAAAATTCTACTAAAGCTTTAAAAGAATATATAGGTATAATAGTATATCGTCTGCGAGGGTGGTTATAATATATTTTTTTTGTAGTCAGTAGTTAGAATAGAATAAAGGATTTAATATATAGCAATATTATCTGAATTGCAAGATATTGTGGATTTTTAGGGAATAGTCAATTCAGTTATCAGTTATCAGTTAGCCTCTTTACAGAGGAGCTAGTGGGACTTACACAAAATAGAAGTAGAAAATAGGCTCAAATATATATAGAACCCATTTGATATTTATATAATTATGGTAGCCAAGTCTTTTCGCCCATCAATGAGTGAGGAAAAATCTGAAAAGGAGTGTTGAATTTTTTGTATTATTTCTCCCCACATCTTCCCTCCTCCCTCTTCCCTCCCCCTCCTGGGAGGGGTTAGGGGTGGGTTTTCTCCTGTCTCCTGTCTCCAGTATAGCTGTCTCCTAGCTAGAAAAATTTAATATTTATGAAGATACGATCAGGGCTTCTATAGGGTTTGCTGATTAAATCTCAAAGCATTGACTGATATTGGCTTTAGTCTTTTTAGGGTCGAAAAAAGTGTCTGGTTTTTGGTGCCTCAAGCTCATGTATGTGAGCATTTTGGGCAAGAGTTGGGCAGAAAAATCAAGGGACAAAACATCCAACTACCTCCTCTATAATTCCCATTTCTCCTGACTTCTCCCTTGACCAAAAGACTTTTTCAGAAAACCCTATATAGGAAAAGGCTTTTACGTCAAAAAGCAGAAATCTTTAATTACCAAGGGTTCTAGGGATTTTTAGTGTATTGACGCAATTTCCTGATCTAGACTGACTCTCAGCCATTTTTTGACCATAAAATAAAATTTTTAAGTCCCACTAGGCTATCAGTACCTCCGGCTATCCCTTACCCATAAGTCTTGAAACACTTGTGGGGAGTAGGGGAGCAGGGATCAAGGGAGAAAGGAGAAAAAATCATAGTAGCTAAGTAAAACTACTGAAGTTGTCAAAAAAAATGTATGGAAAAATATATTTTTTCTCCCGAAAAAGCCGAGCCAAGACTAAATAATAACTCGTCTATTTTGTCAAGCTTTATGTTAAGAAAGATGTGGGCAATGGATAGGGCTTAAGCAGGAGGCTTGAAATTCTGAATTTTCTTTCCCTTGGTTGATTGGATATAGCGAGGAGACCTCGTCATCCCACTCTTCGGGAAGCTCCGCTTTTTCCTGCGGAATGCTACGCAAACATGTTGGCGACAGCCGTTAACGTTCGCGCCCTTCATTCCGATAGGAAAGTTGTGCGCCAGCAAAACGAGCGCTTTTTATCCCCTTAAAAGGGGCAGGGCTAATTCTTTGCCTGGGGAGAATATTTACAGCTCTATATTTTTGGTTAACTAATCCTAGCAAAATGTACGAAATTTCAAAGGATACAATTTTTCTAAGGGTGACAATAAATTGACCCTGCCTTAAAAGGGGAGACTTAAGACCTTATTTTTTTGTCAACAGAGAAAAAATATTGCACAGTTATACAAGATGCTTTTAACAATTTTTAGAATAAACAAAAGGTTTAATCTTTATATCAACTTATGTATTTGAATTAAGGGATAAAATATACAATTTACCCCTTCTCTGTTCTTTCTTACTTATCTTGACTATTTAGGAATAAAATCAATGCCTCCAGAATTAAGAAGCATCTTTCCAGAAACAAATTCACCTGCTACAGAAATTTTTCAAATTTCTCAAACTACTCAGGAATTTTATCAAGAGGTAAAATATAGAGAAGATTTTCAAAATTATTGTCAGTGGTATTATGAGATAGCTGAACAACACCAAAAAGAACTACAAAAAATGCAGAGCGATATTAATATTTTAGGTTTTTTCTTGAAATTAATTCACCCTAAAGTCAAAAAATAGGAACATAAATGGGGACAATGCCCCATAAATCCTATTCAGTATTCACTTTAGGTTATTCTATAGCAGTCGAAACAAAGGGCGCGGACATATCAAAAGCTTAAAACTCAGACAACGCCAGATTTTTCCTTCTTCCTTCTTCCTTCTTCCTTCTTTCTTCTGCTATATAAGTTCTAATTCCTCTTCTTTAAGATGAACTTTAAGTTTTGCTGTAAATTTGACAAGAATTGGCATATTAGCGCTAACTGGTCTGCCCTTCCATTCATTTACAATACCAATAACTTCTCCCTCCTCATCTTTAAGATCGAATGGTTGTCCTCTATTTTCAGGATGAATATAAACAACAACAGATTTATTAACGCGAACACGATCGCCTACTTTCATATATTAAAACCTTATACTATCATCTCCTAGAAATTTAACTAGCTCTGGGCTAAAAGGTTTCAGCTATCAGCTTGGATTGAAATCCCCGACTTGTAGAAGCCGAATAATTTAAGAGGGGTTTAAATCCCTTTTTAAATTGTATTTCTCTCAGTTTCAGTATAAATCTAAGCTGAATGCACCAATTGCTGTTTGCGTTTGCGTAGCATCCCGTAGGGAAGCATTCCAGACCGAAACGCTTTTTAACTAATGTAACTCCAAGAATAAATTACACTAGCTTTAAGAATCTTCCTATTCTTTCATAAAACCAACCTTAAATCTACATCAATTTCACGTTGAACAATTTTTTAATCAACTATAGAGATAATATTAAAGATAAAATTACTATCAATTAATCTATATAGCAGTCCTATTTGAGTTGTGCAGAAAATATCTTGGAGCTAGGGGACAGAGAACATTGAAAAGAGGTAAAAAGAGCGACAAAAATTAGTATCTCAGCTATAAGTCCAAAATTGAACATTTAAGAATCAGGAGAAACAGGAACTTCCGCAGGCTGAGGTATCATTGGACTTTCCCAAGATGCAGGAGCATCATTAGGATTTGAGCGAAAATTTTCCCAATTGCGCCACACTGCTACAACTGCCCCTACAAATAATATCAACAATAAACCAACCATAAACATCCAGGGTTTTAGCCTTGGAGAATTTGGTATGGCCTCCACCTCAGAATCAGGGTCAGGGTCAAGGTCAACTTCAGGTTTCAGCTCCGAAACATCATCATTATCATCACTACTATAAAGAAGTGCTTTAGAAGCTTCAGATAATTCTGGCATTACCTCCTTTTCCAGAGGTATTGCTGTAGGATTATTCAATAAAATCAACTGTTCTGGAGAAATACGATAGTAGGCAAGCACCACCGAAGTATTATCGTGACCATTTTTATCATTCGCCAACTCAATCAAATACTCAACTGCCTGCTTGAGAGAAAATTCACCTCGAAAAATCCTAGAAGTATACTCAGTCCAAGACTTCTCAACCCAATCATTATCACTCAAACCATCGGAGCACAATAGCAATAAACCCTCTTCTTCAATCAAAAATCTTTGAATAGTTGGCCGAATAAATTCCCCATCCCTCGTACCAAGAGCTTGAGTCAGGGCACCCGCATCACGACGTTGTAATGCCTGCCAATACAGACAATGACCAAGACGCGTCTCCCTAGAAGCCACATCATCATCCACAGTCAACAATTGACAAGTATTTTTAGTTAGCCAATAGGCACGACTATCTCCCAAATTAGCTATGTACAATTCATGGGCATTATTCGGATTTGATTCTAGAGAAGGTTTAACCTGTTGGGGCAACTGTAGCGCCATGACTAATGTTGTGCCCATACGTTGTCGGGACTCTCTTCCTTGTTCATCATTCTCAGTGGCAATCATGTTATTGACTACCCTAATAATTTCCTCAAGTTGTTTCATTACCAAATCTGGCGATGTTAAATCCTGTTGTTGGGCTACTTCTGTCAATAGATTTTGAACTAATCTTTTAATGGACTGTACTGCTAGTTGACTAGCTACCTCTCCGCCATCATGGCCACCTACACCATCACAAATCATTGCTAAATGGGGCACTAACTGATTACTAACTAAATCTTGTTCCGTTGGATAACAACAATCTTCATTATGGAGACGCACAGGCCCAGTATCCGTAGCCCCTACTATTTCCGCATTTAATGGTAATTTGGCCGCCTGTTCCAATAGGAGTTGGTTCAATTTAGGGGCGATCGCCTCTAGAGATTCCCCAATGTCCCCAATCATTTGACAAATTTCTTGCAATGGCTGTTGGATATGAGGATGAGCAGTAGGAATCAAATTAGACCAAAAAATCCTTAAATCTCTATGTTTAGTGTTCCGGTTTTGTAAGTCCAACTCTAATAGTCGTAACCGCCAACCTTCGACCCTTAAACTATTTGTCAAAAGACTAAAAGCCATGCGCTCTTTTGATAAAGGTTTCCATAACTGCATCATTTGCCATAACCAGTAAACTTGACGTACAGGAGTTGCTGTAGGCCAAGCCTCTACAAAAGCAGGATACAACTGACCTTGAGAGTCTAGAGGAACATTGTCTAACAACAGAATATCTCTAGGATAAGCTTCTTCTCCATATTGATAAAAACCATATACCCCTGGTGTATGGAGTTTATAGGGATATAAATGTAAATATGGCGTTATATTATCTGGTAACTCCTCATACATAAAAGGAGGTTGAGCAGGTTTAGTATCCAGCCAAACTTGTGGGGCTACAACATAGTAGCGATCGCCCAGAAACTCCCCAACAGGAATCTCAACTCCGACATCAACAGCCCATAAATAGCGATAGATTAATTGAGTTTGGCAAGCTTCGCACTCTTGGCGACCCCAGGAATTGGCAGGATAAGGACAGTTAATATTTGGGCAATGAATTAGTGGGGTAGAAGACATTTTATTAACTCAATATTTAAAAATTAAAAATTAAAAACTAGAATATAAATATTAATTTGAGAATTGATATAAGGAATTGTTTTTTTCGGTGTTGATAAATAATTTAGGAGGGTTCCAAACTGACTTTCTTTGTGTCAAGACGCAAAGATATGTTGAGATAGGAGTTATCTTCATAAATTTCAGAATAAACTAAATTATATACTTGACTATTTGTCAAGAAATAATTTTAGGTAGTGATGAAAGCAAACTACAGTAATTTTACTGAAAAATCACTCATAAATTTAACCTCACCACTCCCATTTATCCATGCTATTAAATCCAACGATATTTTGGTTACTGGCTGGGGCAATTCTTTGTTTTTTAGAACTCCTCGTACCCACAGCCTTTGTTGAATTTATTATGGGACTGAGTGCCTTTGTTGTGGCAGGAGTGTCCCTCTTAATTCCTAGTATTAGCGTACAAGTGGCCTTGTGGATGATTTTTTCTGTAGCTTCTATTTTTGCCTTCCGTCGTCTGCTGCCCAATCATACAGTGGCTACTATTGCAGATGCTCAGGAGGCAGAAACTTTAACAGAAATATTACCAGGCCAGCCTGGTCGAGTAATTTATGAAGGTAATTCTTGGCGGGCAAAATGTGACGATGAAAGTGGCACGATCGCTGCTAATGAAAAAGTTATTGTCGTTAGACGTGAAGGTAATACTTTATTTGTACTGCCAGAAAATTTATTAAATTCTTCAGTTTATCTCCCTCACCAAAGTCAATTGAGATAACAACTAATTAGATAATTAGGAGATTAAAAATGGAACAGTTTTTTTTGTTAGTCTTTTTAGCTTTAGGTGGTTCAGGTTTAGCCGGAAGTGTCAAAGTTATTAATCAAGGAAACGAAGCTTTAGTAGAAACTTTAGGTAAATATAATGGCAGAAAATTAGATGCTGGTTTAAAATTTGTTATCCCATTTTTAGATAAAATTTCTTATCAAGAAACTATTCGGGAAAAAGTATTAGATATTCCACCTCAACCATGTATTACTAGAGATAACGTAGCAATTAGTGTAGATGCTGTGGTTTATTGGCGGATTATGGATTTGGAAAAAGCCTACTACAAAGTCGAAGACCTTAAATCTGCAATGGTTAATCTAGTTCTAACTCAAATTCGGGCAGAAATGGGTAAATTAGAATTAGACCAAACCTTTACAGCTCGCACAGAAATTAATGAGGTATTACTCAGAGAATTAGACATTGCTACTGACCCTTGGGGAGTAAAAGTAACTAGGGTAGAATTACGAGATATTAGCCCTTCAAAAGCAGTACAAGATTCTATGGAATTACAGATGACTGCGGAACGGCAAAAACGGGCAGCAATTTTAACTTCAGAAGGGGAAAGAGATTCTGCAATTAACTCTGCCAGAGGTAAGGCCGAATCACAAGTCCTTGATGCCGAAGCTCGTCAAAAAGCAACTATTTTAGAAGCAGAAGCACAACAAAAAGCAATTGTACTTAAAGCTCAAGCTGAACGTCAATCTCAAGTATTAAGAGCTTCTGCAACTTCTGAAGCATTAGCAATTATTACTAAAACCCTCCATCAAGACCCCAATGCTAAAGAAGCACTTCAATTTTTATTGGCTCAAAACTATTTAGATATGGGTCAGAAAATTGGTAGTAGTGACAGTAGTAAAGTTATGTTCATGGACCCCCGAAATATTCCAGCAACTTTAGAAGGTATGCGTTCCATTGTGGCAGATGGCAAAAATTCAGTTCAAAGTCAGTAGAATTTTTTGGCTTTGCTCATCGGAACTGTCTCCTGGCAGGAAGCTTTATGGGGTATAAATTCCCATCATCACCCCCGGTGTCTACAATTATTTGGGGTTATTAAGACATGAAGTGGCCGGTCGTTGACTATCCCCATGCAATTGATTCTGTCTCCAGTATAGCTGTCTCCTGACTCCTTCTTCAAGTTAAAGTGCAGCGGTCACAAAGTCCAAAAAACTCTAAAGTGTGATAAAAAATCTTAAATTTGTGGGACTTCTGTAATTGATTTTCTAAATTATGGACAGGACATTCATTAATCGGAATAGAAGTCCCACATTTTACACAGGTCAAATGATGTTGGGCTTGCTGCAAGGAACTATACACAGATTCGCCATTGGCCAAAGTCCGGACAATCACTACCCCTTCTTGTTTGAGGGCATCTAAAGAACGATAGACTGTTGCTAATCCCAGAGGTTGGTCACATTCGCGCAGTGCTGAATAAATATCCTGAGCAGATAGCGATCGCTTCTGGATTTTTAATAGCTTCAAAATGCGCTCTTGAGACCGGGTACGATTGGATTTCATGGCCAACTTTGTTAACTATAAATATAACTTAACTGATAATATCTAAACGTGTTCAGTTGAAATCTAAGATTTTTTAATCACGTGACAAAACAATATCAGGCACATATATATGTTACCCTAAGACCATCTGTTTTAGACCCTGCTGGTACTGCAGTTAAATCTGGGTTGGCACAGATGGGATATGAAAATGTAGAGCAAATTAGAATTGGTAAATATATTGAGTTGATGCTTCAGGCAACTGATGAAGCAAAAGCTAAGGAACAACTAGAATTAATCTGCGATCGACTATTAGCGAATCCTGTCATTGAAAATTATCGTTTTGATTTAATAGACATCTCTAGAAAAGAGGCAACAGGCAACAGGCAACAGCGGTCAGACCCCGCGACGACGCCAGTCGCAAGCGGTCGGAACCCGCGTCGGCGTCAGACGCAAGGGAACGCCGACCAAGAGAGGGAATGCTGACTCCTGTGAGGCAACAGAGAGAAATAATTGATAATTTCTGGATCAGAGTTGATTTGATTTTTGATTTTTGGAGATGTTTAATGGAAACTGTCAAAGAAGGTGCTAGGTTTTAGGTGGTAGATTTTAGGTGAAACTGTGGACATCAGTTCTGACAGTGGAGTTTTAGACCTAGTTGCTAGTGGATAGTACTCTTGAAAAATCTGCAATAACACCTGAAGTCTCACATCTTCGGAGTATAGCAACTATCATTGAAATTAATATGAAATTTGGTATTATTGTGTTTCCTGGTTCTAACTGCGATCGGGATGTAGCTTGGGTCACTCAAAATTTATTAGGTCAACCAACTCGCATGGTTTGGCATCAAGAAGAAGATATTTCCGGTCTAGATGTAATAGTTATCCCTGGAGGTTTTAGCTATGGCGACTATCTCAGATGCGGAGCGATCGCTCGTTTTTCTCCAGTCATGGCAGCAACTGTTGCTCATGCGCAAAAAGGTAAGTTAGTATTAGGTATCTGTAATGGTTTCCAGATATTGACAGAAATAGGACTATTGCCAGGAGCATTAGTCAGAAATCAGCAATTAAATTTTATCTGCGATCGAGTTCCGGTCAAAGTAGAAAACTCTGATACTGCTTGGACATCTACTTATACAAAAGGAGAAGTGATTCGTTTACCAATAGCTCATGGTGAAGGTCGTTATTATGCTGATGCAGAAACGTTGAAAGAATTAGAGAATAATCGTCAAATTTTATTTCGTTACTGTACGGAAAATGGTGAAATTAGTCAAGTAGCTAATCCCAATGGATCTCTTAATAATATTGCTGGGATCTGCAACCGTCAAGGCAATGTGTTGGGAATGATGCCTCATCCAGAGAGAGCATCAGACCCAATGTTAGGTGATACAGATGGCATCAAATTATTTAAGGGATTATTAATGGCTGTGGTTTAAATTTAGCTACAGTCAAGTATCTCATAGCTTTCCCATAGAATAAAAGTTGATTTCAATTGATTAATTTTTAACTGGGAAAGCTTTGCCTTTTCGGTTTTCGCCAACATAAAAAGCGGTCATTTCAGTTATAAGTTAGCCTCTTTACAGAGGAGCTACACCATCAGTTATCAATTAACAGTACCTCCTGCAATAGGGAGGTAAGAAAATCCGAAATTTCCTTTTTTATCCCCTTTCAAGGGGAGGCTTTGGACCTAATTTATTGGTGAAAATGGGCTTGATTATTGCTTCCAAGACTAGCAGTATGAGGTAACATCTTCTCCACAAATATCCGCTAAATAACACAAAGCTCTAAACCTCAAACCAATTAATTCATCATAAAGAGGGTTAAGTTTGCACATGGGAGGAATATGAAACAAGATATGACCAAAAAAAGTGATATCGCGCTCGAAAGGGCACTGACTGGGAATTAACTGGCACAGAAATCTTGCTAATTTGGGATTGTTAATTTCTATATGATCTAGCCATTGTCGCAAGGGTTTTAATGGCTGAAATTTAGGTACTGTAGTATACATACGAGCAATCATAGTATTTAGAATGTTAATATTTTGGGGCTTCATCCATACCCCTGTTTTTACCAGATTTTGCATAGTGTCTCGAGACTGCTTCATAAAGCTGATACAAAGGGTCACATCGAGTGACAGCTATGATGTTTACTTCCTGCTTCTTGCGGAACTGTCGGCAGCACTCCGTCCACAGGCATTCACGGTAAATAAAGCCGACCGCATATCTTGAGTGTGTCTTACATTATGAGAAGACCTCAGAATTACACACTCGCTTTCTCAAATTAATACTTGCGTTTAGGTCTCTATAAGAGTTCTACAGTGAATTTTTTTACTTTACCGGAAAGGTAATATGTCAATAGTCATGATCGATTAATTTAATTGGCAAAAATCAAAAGTTAATTATCTTTTCCCTTATGGGTTTAAGACTTCACCATCTACACGCTGCAAATGCGCTTGGTAGGGTGAGAATTCCATAGGTCGCATTCTTCTTCAAGATATTGACTTTTGATTTTCCAGTACAATTTTTCCTCACACACTAATGTGGAGAGGTCTAAGTGACCAGAGGGGTTGATTGCAAATAGTCTGAGGATGCTGTAAGTAATTTTTACTGTCCTCAACAGCAGAAGTATTCAGACTAAATTATTTTCCATGGCATCAACAAATTTGATATACTCCCGACGTTGCGCTTACGCGACCACAGGAGATTTTTCAGCCCGGGAAACCCTGACCGCAATTTTGACAGAGGTGATGTCCTCCCCCTGTATTAAAATGATCCGCAGTAATATATTTGAGAGACCTACTACTTAAAGTCTCTAGTTCCAATTTTCAGAACAACATAAAGAAACATCTAAGATTGCTGAGGCAAATAAATTTGCCTAAAAATAGGTTAGTTATGCTTTTAAGCTCTTTATTTAAAAGTGAATAATAGCTAACCTGTTTTTGCCACCTATTTGATTGTTACACCAATCGAGCTAATTGTCGCGTCTTAATCATTCACAAGTATAAATATTATATATAAATTTAATTAGTTTTTCTTATTTTAAAGCTATTGAAAAAAAATAAAATATATGGTATTTAATGTAGTTAAAGAAATTGTGAGTGTTGTCCCTTGCCCAAGTGTAGAATCGCAGATAATCTCATCGCCATGTTCTTCTGTGACAATTTGATGGGCAATACTGCTGATGCAACGCTCCGCGTTAATGTAGTTGTGCGCTAGCAAATGCCATACCTAACCTTGTTTTTTTCTTTTGTAGTGAAACTTTGCTCAAATCCTCTTTTGTTTGCGGTCTTGATGTTATATCAAACCCAGTTGAACAACCTCACTTTAATTTAGTAGTCAGTAGTCAGTAGAGGATACTAAACCCTTAAACGTTGAGTATTGCTAGAAATTTTACTATTCCATATAGGTCTCACATTGGATCTATAGTAGTCGCCATTACTGTATTTGATTATCAAAAGCTTAAAACTCAGACAATGCAAGATTTTTCTTTTTTCCTTCTTCCTTCTCCTATATATGCAATTAAACAGATTTGATATTACTCAAAAATAGTTTGCTTTCAGAATTAGGTAGTCCTGCATGGTAATGGTGAGGATATATATTTTTTAATTTTTCCCACACTCCCCATCTCCCCAAATTCCCCTCCACCGGAGGGGTGCGCGGGTGGGTCCCCATCTCCCCACACTTCCTTTACCATTACTATGCACCACCACCCAGAATTATACTATGTCTGGATGATTAAGTTAAAAATGTTCTATTGAAGCGATATTGAAGTAATATCGCAAATTTGTGCTCCGTTTCCAGTGTGCTCACTTGAATTTACACCTAGGATTTACGACCTCAGACCTACGACCTAAGAATTTTGGTAGTGCGTCAAGGAAGTGTGGGAAGTGTGGTCTGGGTGGGAAGTAGAAGGAATCACTGTACCTGTATCTTTTTGTGCAAGTCTGCCACTGATCATAGCTTTTATGGTCTGATCTCAAATCCGGTTAAACAGTTATAGATTGGTTAACTCAACCATGAGACAGTCCTCACTCCTCAGCAGGAGAAAGAATCACAAACATTTATTAGTGATGACGATTCGAGATTTTTTTTGATGTCCAATTAAACGGATTTGATCTTAAAGGCTGAAAAATTTGCACTTTTTTCCCGACAAAAATCTAAAAAACTCACTCTTGACAGTGCTATAGGATGATTATTGACCAGTCTTACTTACTTATCCCACACTTTACGCTCTGCACAACCAGAATTTTATTATAACTAATTAAACGGACATGATATTACTTCACTTCACACAGACTTTTTAATATAGCAGCGAGGACGAAGCACTTTTGCTGTTGCTATTCTAAACTCCTGACTTCTCGACTATCGCTTTTCTAAACCTATAGTTTACATTTTGTTCTGAAGATATATAAATATATAGATTAGTGAAACTTAGACCATCTAGGTAGATTTTAAATAAATGTACAAGATATAATACTATTTTTAGATAGACTCTATCAAGCTTAAGGAAAAAAAATTATGACCAAAACTGATTTTAAATCATCCCAAAAATTGACACTTTTAACAACATTAGACAATACTAATAGCCAAAACATCTCCGGGTCTAACGGAATTTTTAGTATATTTTCTGCATTTCCAGAATATGACCGTGGCAACAGAATGTATAATATGGGCAGATACGAGTCAGCCATATCCTACTACGAAAATGCCGTTAAAATCAAGCCAGACTGGGCTATAGGTTGGTTAAAACTAGGTCATTGTTTCTATAAACTACAAACATATGAACAAGCAATAGAAGCTTATAAGCGATCGCTATCTATCAAGTCAAACGATGATGATGCTTGGAATTGTTACGGTGTTGTATTATCTAATTTAAAGCAGTATGAAGAAGCGATCGCTTGCTTTGACAAAGGAATAAAAGTCAACCAAAATAATTATGAACTCTGGTACAATAAAGGTATTATTTTAGCTGAATTTAAACAGTATAAAGCTGCCATTCACTGTTATAAAAAATCACTAAAAATACAACCGATGATGGGAGAAATTTGGTATGCTCAAGGGCAAGCTTTATTAAATGTAAAAAAATATGCTGAAGCATTAGCTGCTTATGACTGTGCTGTAAAATTGCAACCTGATAATTATCATATTTGGTTAAATAGAGGATTAGCTTTAGTTGAAACTTACCGTTATGCTGAAGCAGTAGCTAGTTACGACCATGCAATAGAATTACAGCCTGATAATTATTTAGCTTGGTTTAACCGAGGAATTGCTCAAAGTAAACTACACAAATATCACGATTCAGTCTCTTCTTTTAATAAAGTAATTAAATTAAATCCAGATGATTATGAAGCTTGGTTTTATAAAGGATTAGCTTTAAAAAATCATTGGAAAGAAGGAGGAATTGCTTGTTTTGATAAAGCAATTAATATTAATCCTAATTTACCGGAAGCTTGGATTAGTCGTGGTCATACTTTATTAGATTTATTTAAATATGATGAGGCATTAGAATCTTTTAATCAGGCAATTACAATTAATTCTAATTATCCAGAATCTTGGTTAGGTCGAGGCAAAGCATTCATGGCACTTAGTAAGTACAATGAAGCTCTTATTGCCTATGGGAATGCTATTGCTACCCAACCAGATTTTTTAGAAGCTTGGAATTTTCGAGGAGAAGCATTAGAAAAACTCCAGCAGTACGAAGCAGCATTAGCCGCTTATGATAAAGTCATAGAAATGAGTGTAAAACAAGGAGTTTCTGTTGCTAAAGTTGGTTTACAAAGAGGAGCTGCTTTAGAAAAGTTACAAAAATACTCTCAAGCAATAGCAGCTTATGATTTGGTCATAGCTAAACAGTCTGATAATTTTGATGCTTGGTTGCAACGAGGATTATGTTTAGCAAAAATGGGAAATGATCGAGAGGCTGCTATGAGTTATAATCGAGCTATTAAGATTTGGCCTAATAATTATCAAGCTTGGTCAGAACTAGCTACAATTATGGAAAAGTTAGAGCAGTATGAAGAAGCGATCGCTGCCTACGACCAAATAGTTTCTTTAAGACCAGGTAATCATCAAATATGGTTTAAAAGAGGATTAATTTTGGAAAAATTAGGAGATATTCAAAAAGCAGTTATTTCTTACAATATAGCTTTGGAAATTAAGCCTAATTACCAAGAAGCACTTAATAGAAAAAATCAGTTAAGAATGCAAGGTTAATTGAAAAAATGTTGAGTATACTACCCACCTAAAAAGAATATTAGGTGGGTTTAGCAAAACTAATTTAATTTGGCTTTTTTTAGTTTCTGACATATTGTATTCATCTGCCTAATACCAAATTCAAAAAAGGCAGTTACATCTTAATTTGTGATTTATTCCTAAAATAAAAAATTATAAATTCCATAAATTATCAAATTTCCACCTTTTTTCCTCTTTAATATTTATGTTTTTCTTTCTCTGTTCCCAGCTCCGGTGTTCCCTGTTCCCTGTGTCGTCACGCTTTGCAATATTTTATGAAATTGGTATAAAAATACTTGCACTACAGAATATTTAGTTATGAAGCCGTATTATCAATAGTATTGTTGTTTTTAGATTTATTTTCCTGCAATAAATCTGCCCAAGACCAAGCAAAACTGACAATCATAGCTTTAGCTATTGCATTCATCTGTTCTTTGTTATAACTTTTGGGAATTTGTTGTGTTTCTTTAGATGTATTATTATTCATTTTGATTAATCTCATAAAATTAAAATCCATACTTATAGATACAACTTCTATTAACTCTTTTCCGTAAAAATATAACTGTGACAAATAATAAACTGGATAGTGATATATATCATCAAAAATTTACCTAAATATCAGTTTATAGATTGTTCTGAATGTAAATTTATTTAGAGAAAAATGTCTTAACTGTACAAAATTATTAAAGTAGGGGTTTTGCACAAATAAAGTAGAGAAATTACGAAATTTTGAATACTGGGATTATGCCAATTAAAAATATGGTTAAATACGGTTTCACAATCAGCTAAATCCTGTAATATCATGTTCGGATAATTACTTATAATAAAGTTTTTGTTTGTAGTTGGGCTTTAGCCCTTACAATGCTTAGTATTAGGACTAAAGTCCAACTACGAGCCTAATTATAACTGTTCTACCGAACATAATATAAGATGGCTTATTTATGAAATAGAGAGGACACCGGATATCAGAAAAATTATCAACCTTTTATCAACTGGAGTTATACTAAATCCGGTTTAGATACTATCTTTAAATTGCAGGGATAATAGCATATAACTAAAGTTTTCAATAAAAATAGGATGATTTTTAGGCATTGGTATAATACCAATTGATCGAAGAATATTATCAAACCAATAGGGAGGTTTAATAGAGCCTCCGTACAAAAGAATTTTATTTGTTTAGATACAAATACAAAAGCCTACATAGTCTCAACTACATATTTATAATTCTCACCTTTTTGTTCTTAATTTCCTTGTCTTAACATTTTTTTTATAGATGCTCTCTAATTCTAAGATATAATTATTAGGATTACGATTAAAATAACAAATTCATAGATGCCAGTGTTTACTGTCAATAAGCAAAACTCTCGTCAACCTTATGATGGTTGGTCTTTAGATGACCGCGATCCAGAAGTAATTAAATCTTTGATGCCATTATGGGAATGGTTTTATCGTTATTATTTTCGAGTTCAAACCGATGGGTGGCATCATATTCCTAGAGATGAAAAAATACTGATCGTTGGATCTCATAATGGTGGTTTACCCGCTCCAGATATGCATATGTGTATGTATGACTGGTTTAAAAGGTTTGGTACAGAGCGTTTGGTTTATGGACTTATGCACCAGAATGCCTGGTCAGTTTTTCCTACTACTCCCTTAGCAGTACAATGTGGAGCAGTTAGGGCGCATCCGAAAATGGCGATCGCTGCTTTCCAAAGAAATGCCTCTGTGGCTGTTTATCCTGGTGGTGGCCCAGATGTTTTCCGTCCTCATTCTATGCGAGATAAAATCTATTTTGCTGGACGTAAAGGCTTTATTAAGTTGGCTTTGCGTGAAGAGGTACCTATTGTGCCAATGATTTCTAATGGTGCCCACGATACTTTAATAGTGCTGGCAGATGTTTATGAACAAGTGAAACAGCTCCATGAATGGGGTTTGCCTTGGTTATTTAGTCTCGATCCAGAAGTGTTTCCTATCTATATTGGATTACCCTGGGGATTAGCTATTGGGCCTTTACCTAATTTCCCTTTGCCAGTAAAAATTAATACTCGGGTTTGTCCTCCCATTGTGTTTGAGCGTTATGGACGTGAGGCAGCTAGCGATCGCGATTATGTTGATGCTTGTTATGAGCTAGTTATGACTAAAATGCAACAAGAATTAGACCAATTAGTGTTATCAACTTCATGATTTAGTATTGATTTCATTGCCCAAGAAATTTTAGCCTTCTCCTTCTGAACAAAAGACTCTGGTATTTAACAGGGAAAAGTTATTCGATATGGAGTAAAATCCCAATTACAAGTGGAGCAATAATTAACTTTATTCTTCAGTATATTTCGTATGACATATCGGACATTGATTCATATTATTTAATTCTTCTTATTTATTATATAAAATCCGGATAATTACTATATCCAAGTCATTGCTACTGGAACGGATGGAAAGCAAGCAATCTCAGGGTTTTAGGATATTGCTTCCTATCTTTGCAATGACTACTGTTAAACCGGATTCTATATTATACCCAATACTGTTGCCGACAACTTGTAGATAGTCCACGAAATCAACCTATTTAAATATCTTGTGGAAGAGAATTTAGGAAAACTCCATGAAATATCCCTACAAGAGTTTCATAAAAGGAGAATAATCTTGACATACTCCCGACGTTGCGCATAGCGCAACAACGCGGGATTCTTACATTATGAAAAAAATGACCGCTATTCTGACAGAGGTGATGTCCTCCCCCTGTGTTGACCTTGATGATAACATGCATACCTCCTAGCTTGTCAAGGGTATAGGAAGGTTTTATTTGTGGAGGTATCCGACTCTTTGCCCAGGCTTTCCCATCCCTCCGCTCCCCTTCGGGAGAGCGCGGGACTTCCCACCAGGGAAGTTAAATAATTTCCAACTCTAAATTATGACTTTTAGCAAAGTTGTGAGTAAAATGATCTACCTCATTTGTATCACTCAATTCTAAGTTGTAAAAATCTACAAATTCATAATCTGAATATGGTCCCGCGTGCCAGGTTCCCACCTCTAATTTAATAAAACAATTCCCGGGAATTTTAAAAGCAACTACATCTTCTAATTTTGGTGCATTCTCTACACAAGGAGAAGCAACTGCCATTAACCATTCCTTACCTTCTAGGGAACCCAAACATTGAGTACATTTTATATGACGAGTAATTTTAGTAAATTTTCGGTCTTTTCCAAATAACCGCATAATATAGAATCGTGGCGTACCATTTTCTAAATTTAATTGAGCATCGTCTTGGTCATATTGTTTATCATTTCCTGTTGCCCAAATTACTTGTCCAAAAGGTCGAAAATTCTCTGGTGTAATTTTTTGGGCAAACAGTTGTTTAACTACTATTGATTTACTCATTTTTGATTTTGATCAAATTTATAGTAGGGAATAGGGAATAAGCAACAGTGGGAAAAATATTTCCCTGTCTAAGGTTTATTATCATTATAAGCCCTAACCAACCCATTCTTTGCTATAACTATACAAATTTTTTTATCTTTTCTGTGGCAGGTTTAATACTAATGCTCTACCTGACAAGGGATGCTTAAAATTGTTTGGGGTTATAATATCATGTCCGGATAATTAGTTATAAAAAAACTTTCTCCTTCAACTCCAGTTCTTCTTCTTTCTTCCCTCTTTCCTCCTGACTCCTGACTCCTGACTCCTGAGGACTCCGTAGTTATTTATTTATCACTGTTCAACCGGACATGATATAAGACACTAAAGTCGCGTGTCGTTGACCAAAAAGTAAGGTCAATAGCTTCATTTTTTAAGGGGATGACAAAAAATAAACTTCAGTATTTCGAGTCTCCTACTTTATGAGGAGGTACTGATAACTGATAACTGATAACTGAAATGACTATCCCCATACTTCTTCCTTCTTACTTGTTCAAAGTTACTTAATTAGGGCTTGCTGATTAATCCTAAAACCATTGATAGTTCAATAATGAATAATTAATAATGAATAATTAATAATGACCTCTTCTTTTCAAGGAGAGGATTGACAAAGAGATGAAAATTTTTATTCTCTTGGTCGATTGGATATGGCGAGGAGACCTCGCCATCCCATCCTAACGGACTGCTCCGCAAACGACCGCTTATTATCCCCTTAAAAGGGGAGGCGCATACCCACAATTTTTCGGTAAAAGTTTTAGCCTTATTTAATTCTCAAGGGGTGCGCTTTTTTAGTCTAAAACCTTCAAAAAGTTAGCATAAAAGGCAAACCTTCGGACAGAAAAATTGAGGAACAATTCTTACTCCTACCTCCTCGCTCCCAAGCCATTTCTCCTGTCTTCCCCTCCACGGTCGGGGGAGGGGCAAGGGGTGGGTTGTCTCCTGTCTCCTGTCTCCTAACCCTACCAAAAAGCTTTATGAGCGCAAACCCTAATTAGACTTAAACTCAAAACCATTCGCCTCAGCATAACGGTTTAAAAATCGCATCACTCTCTCAAAATTTTCCTCTGATTCTACTTCAAAAGAACACTCTACTTTAGAAAAATCACTTTCATCAGCAGACAAAAATTTAATCCCACTAGGAGCAACTTCAATATTTCCTTCCTCGTCTTTCAACCATAATTTATTTATTTTATTAGTGAAGGAACGAAAACTTTCTGTAGCTTGAAGACGGTCAAACATCAGTACAACTATTTTTGTGTCAGAGTTACGACGTTTTCTCAGACTAACTTCTGTAATTTTCTCATTCAATCCTTCAATAAATTCCACAGATACTGTCATTTTATTTCTCAAGCTGAATATTAATATTAAACAGTGATTATTTTACCAAAAAAAAGTAGAAAGTGAGGAATATAGCAGTCGAAGGAGAGATTATATTATTTCTATATTTTATTGAGCAGGGGAGTAGGGACGTTGCATGCAACGTCCCTACAGAGAAGTAATATCATGTCCGAAGGCAATCGTTTGTGTAAAAGTTGGCGTGGATATTTGCAGGAAATTTAAGTTTTTTTCTTGCCTTCCGGAGCTGTTGCCTTCCGGAGCTGTTGCCTATTTACTATACAAGACCGATGCTACCGGACATGATATAAACATACAGCATACTCCACTTTGTTGAGGTACACCCATCGCGGGCAAGATGCCTACACTACAATACATTTAACAGGACTTACGCATAATATAAAATCTGCTTGAATACTTATTAGAGTTGTTGGGAGAGATAGGGGAGTGGGGAGATGGGGAGATGGGGAGATGGGGAGATTGAATATTGAAGTAATTATAGAATTATGAATATACACTGTATAACCGAATTCTATATAAGGTATGAAAAATTAGGATTTGAGATTGCTTTGCTGTCGGTCGCAATGACGGAAATAGGTTGTACTGCATAAGTAGTTGGCAAAAAAAATTAACTTCAGTCTTTCCTTTTTCCCTCTTCCTTCTTGCTTCTTCCCTCTTCCAAATAATTAATAAATCGCTGAGGAATATCTACCCTACTCCCCCAATGAATATGAAGATAGGAAGCATGAAGTTGATAAAATTTCCAACCTTCAACAGTTGCTTTGCTTCGATTTTTATCCTCATCAATTCGCCACATTTTGTATAGATGTCTTTCAGGTACTTCAGTTAATTCAGAACGATGAAATTCATGTCCATAAACTTGTGTATTTGCCGCTAATAAAGGAGTATCTATATTAGTAATTGCTTGCCGATATCCTAACTTTAAATTTTTACCCATTACTGCTGTCGTTGGTAAAATTCCTACCATCTTCCAAGACTTACTATTAAAGTCAATAATTGCCTGAGATAAATACATCAACCCACCACATTCAGCATAAGTTGGCATTCCAGAAATAATTGCTTTCTCAACAGCTTTTCTCATTAAAATATTTTCGCTTAACTGTTGGGCAAAAACTTCTGGAAATCCACCACCAAAATATAAACCTTCTACTCCCGCAGGTAAATTTTCATCCTTTAGGGGACTCCAAAATACTATTTTTGCTCCTAATTCTTCCAGAATATCTAGGTTGTCTTGGTAATAGAAATTAAATGCGCGATCGCGAGCTACTCCTATCAAAAATTCCGACTTTTTTTTCTCAACATTCTTGACATTTGATAGTGAAAAATGTATAGTATTATTAGGGAGAATTTGTCTAGATAAAAAGTGCTGATACTCCTCATTCTGAATTTTTAAAAGTGGTAGTAATTTCTCCCAATCAAAACAAGTTTTTGCCAAGTCAGCTAAGTCATTAATTAAATAATCTAAATCTGGCATTTCATCAGTAGGAAGTAAACCCAAATGTCGGTCAGGAATAGTAATATTTTGATGTCGTCGCAGTACCCCAAGTACAGGTAAATTTATAAATTTAAGGGAATTTTGAAGTAACTGTAAATGGCGATCGCTCCCTACCCGGTTGAGTATCAAACCAGCAAAATTAATAGTAGGGTCAAAAGAAATCAAACCATGAGCGATCGCTGCCACAGAAGCTGATAACCGACTACAGTCAAGCACCAATAATACAGGTACATTCAGCAATCGAGAAATATGAGCAGTAGAAGCAAAATCAGGAAAGCAGGTATCACTCTCATCTTCTACCCCCCTTTCTAAGGGGGGACAGGGGGGATTGAAAACAAAATTAGGAAAACACCCATCACCATCATCTTTTTCCCCTTTTTTCAACAAAATACTATCATACTCATCTTCTACCTCCCTTTGTAAGGGGGGCGAGTGGGGATTGAAACTTACCCCATCAAACAAACCCATCACCCCCTCAACCAAAGCAAAATCAACATCTTGAATATTTCGTGCAAAACATTGTTGCACATAAACCTCAGAAGTCAACATCGGGTCTAAATTCCGACAAGACTTACCCGTAACATATTGATGAAACATCGGATCAATATAATCAGGTCCCACCTTAAATGATTGCACCTGCAAATTTTGCCACTTTAAATAAGAAAGTAGAGCCAACGTAACAGTAGTTTTGCCAACCCCACTACGCTCTCCCGCAACTATTAAACTCAAGATCTCCCCCGTCTTTTTAACTAAAAAAAATGGGCATTGCTGAATTCAGGTATGAAAGTAGATTTATAGGGAATAGGGAATAGGGAATAGGGAATAGGGAACAGGGAACAGGGAAAAGTTAATATTAACAAGTCGTTCAAACCATCCAAAATCAAAAATCCCAAATACAAAATTATCAAATCATACCCAGAATCAGCAACGCCAAAAATTGAAATCACGAAACACTTTCCTCTTCATAAATTTCATGCTCTCGTTGAATAAAAACCTCTGCCAACGCCTGATAAGCTTCTGTCCAAGCAGATATAACTTCTGGCGTAGCTGCCTCTCCCAAAACATCCTGCATAGCTTGCAACATACATTCTCCCACCACTGGATATTGTTCCGGTAGTACATGAGTTTGCACATGACGGTGAGCAATTTTTTCAACCATTGATTTTAGACCAGCCAAATTATCAATATGAGCAGCATAACTATAGACTGCAGTAGCTAACTTTGCAGGTTGAGATCCATCAGCTTGAGCAGACATATCAAATTGCGATTTGATTTCAGGATGATTTTCAAACATTATTTCATACATCCGAGTAGTAATTTGCTTTCCCTGTTTTTTCAGCACTGGTGCGGTAGATTTGACAATATCGATTGTTTGTTGACTAACCATATATTTTGTTAATAATTTTATACCAACATAATTTTACCTTTCGATAATTTGTTATCGAATTAAATCAACTTTTTCTTTATACATAGGGTTTGCGTATGGAAAGTCTTTTTGCTCGGGTAGGCAGTAGTTAGGACCTAGTGCCGCTACGCGGAAGTTAGAAGTCAAAAGTCAGAAGTCAGAAGTATTGATTGGTAAGGCGGTTGTGCATCACTAAAGTGTGGGATAAGTAATATCATTTCTCAAAAAGAATGCTATATATGATTGGGTGGGGAAGTGTGGGAAGTGTGGGAGGTGTGGGGAGAGGTAGGGACGTTGCATAAGGGCGTCCGTACGAAAAATCTATACTAACCGACTAATAATTGTCAAAAACAGACTTTTAATCTTAGTAACTATTGAGGTGTTGAAGTATAGCTGAAGTATAGCATTACTTTTGGTAATTGGTATAAGTAGGGCTAATAATCATCTAAAAGCACTGTCAGGAGTGAGTTTTTCGGATTTTTGTCGGGAAAAAAGTACAAATTTTTCAGCCTTTAATATCAAATCCGTTTAATTGGACATCAAAAAAATCTCGAATCGTCATCACTAATAAATGTTTGTGATTCTTTCTCCTCCTGAGGAGTTAGGACTGTCTCATGGTTGAGTTAACCAATCTATAACTGTTTAACCGGATTTGAGATCAGACCATAAAAGCTATGATCAGTGGCAGACTTGCACAAAAAGATACAGGTACAGTTATTCCTTCGACTTCCCACCCTCCCCATACTTCCCACCCTCCCCACACTTACCACACTTCCTTGACGCACTACCGGTAAGGCTTTTAGGATTTTGTAACTGGTCAGTTATTTCCGCCATTCTGCACTAGATTGACATCCTCCCGACGCTGCTATACGCGAGACAGCGCGGGATTCCCTAGCATCGCTGGTAGGGGCTTTCTGCTTCATAGCACCCGCCTGACGAGATTTGCTCTCTTCAGGTCTTACAGTCGCTCCACAGACTGACACTGCTCCTCCCGCAGCCTTCTTGGTGGGCGTTCCCTTGCGCCTGTCGGCGACGCGGGTTCCCATCCGCAAAATATTTATACTTGCGTTTATGTCCCTATCATGGTGACTACCACATTCGGGACAATCCCACTCTCTAATATTGAGAGGTAATTTTTCTACTGCATGACCACAATTAGAGCAGCGCTTGGAACTAGGGAAATATCGGTCAATCTTAATTAATTCCCGTCCATACCATTCGGCTTTGTATTCTAATTGTCTAACTAATTCTCCCCAGTTGGCATCACTAATAGCTCTGGCTAATTTGTGGTCTCTTGGTGCGCGTTCCCTTGCGACTAGCGTCGTCGCGGGGTCGCACCGCTTTTTGACCATGTTTTTAACTGCCAAATCCTCAACTACAATAGTTTGGTTTTCTCTAATTAGTCGTAGGGGAGCCGTCGGATTGGCGACGTATGTTAGCTTATGGGTGTAGTCAAGCCTTGAGTCTTTGATCTGAGCGTGTATCTTGGCGACTTTCAGCCTGGCTTTGTAATAGTTGTTAGACTTTTTGTCGGGCTTTCTATCCAGGGATTTCTGGGCTAACCTCAGTTTTTTGTGTAACTTTTGAAGATTCTTTGGATTGGCAACTTTTTCTCCATCGCTGGTAGTTAGTAAACTGGCGATTCCTAAATCAACACCAACTTGCTTCAAAATCTGCTTAAGTTTTAAATCTCTGGTATCATTAATTCTCAAAGATACAGACCATCTACCACTAGGCTCAAGTCTAACAGTAATTGTAGTTGGTACCGGGCCCGGTGGTAGTTGCCTACTCCATCTGATAGATAATGGCTGAGAACATTTAGCTAAATATACTTGGCCATCTTGCCATCTAAATGCTGCCTTCGTAAATTCTGCACTACCACCGTTGCGCTTTTTCTTAAAATTAGGGTATTTAGCCCGTCCACTAAAAAAGTTGGTGAAAGCAGTCTGTAGATGGACTACCGCCTTGCTGCAATGGTACACTGCTGACTTCAGTTAGAAAATCCAAGTCTTCTTGCTTTTTCCAAGCGGTAAGCATAGCTGAAGTTTGTTTGTAACTTACTCGCTCTTTGTTCTCATGCCAGGCTTGAGTTCTAACAGCTAAAGCTTTGTTGTAAATGAGGCGCACACATCCCAATGTCCTCCGCAACAGATTATCCTGTTCTGGAGTTGGGTAAAATCTAAATTTGTACGCCTTTTCAACCATTTACTGACTAAGTTTCAACACTTACATTCTAACATACTATGTGTAAACCCGCAACATTGATTGGTTTTCCCATGCGACGCTCCTCTGCGAGAGAGCGCGGGTCTTCAACCAACATTTTGATAAATGGGAATTACAGAGTCAGTGGCCAAAACAATAGTAAGAGTGATTTTTAGGCTTTTGCTACCCGAAAATCCTCACTTTTTTAACAATCGCTTCGTAAGGATTCAGGTGATTCGCGATCGCTTAACAGGTCTTGGTCTATAACTTCAGGAAATCTGCGACAGGTTGACAAAAAATCAAACTACGATAAACTAAGGACAGTAGAGCGCGCTTCTTCAAAATCTTTAACACAGCAGCTATTTTCTTATAGTTTTTTTTAACCTTTTCTTAACCTTTTCTCTCTTTCAGTTAAGAGATATTTTTAATACTTTTATTTATCTATACGCAGGCGACGCTGCACAACCATGACACAAACCTTCTATTTCCGCCAACTTCTCAAAAATGCATAACCTGACTTAGAGCAGATATACGCATATTTACTGTTAGAGGAAACAACTTAATTCCTTAGATTAATACTATAGCAATGAGCGCTGGTATATTTACAAATTACAAGAACTGTCCAATAGCTAAAAGTCTTATATTATCGGCAATTCATTCCCCCAGATGAGCTGTTGCCTGTTGCCTGTTGCCTGTTGCCTGCGCACAGCGCTATAGCTGAAATGAGGTAAATTCATTTTCAGCTTAGTGAATGCAAAAAACTTAGCACTTAATTACAGTTGATCTAGTTTTAAGGCAACTTCTCAAAAATGCATAACCTAACTTAGACCAGATATACGCATCTTTACAGTTACAGGAAACAACTTAATTCCTGAGATTAATACTAGCTGAAATGACGTAAATTCGTTTTCAGCTTAGTGAATGCAAAAAACTTAGCACTTAATTACAGTTGATCTAGTTTTAAGGCAACTTCTCAAAAATGCATAACCTAACTTAGACCAGATATACGCATCTTTACAGTTACAGGAAACAACTTAATTCCTGAGATTAATACTAGCTGAAATGACGTAAATTCATTTTCAGCTTAGTGAATGCAAAAAACTTAGCACTTAATTACAGTTTCTCTAGTTTTAAGCCATTTACAGATATAGAAATAGAACTGGTGGCAGGGACAGAAATATAGATGTTAGTTTAACCCACATCTGCTCTCTCAAACCTTTCTCCATCATTCTGTTTAGCAAACCCAATCTCAAAGAAAATAAAGCATGATAATTGTTCTCAAAGCAGCCACTCCGACAGTCGAAATTGAACACATTAAAGACGAACTGTCCCAATACAAAGTCAGCGTCGAAAAAATCATTGGCAAACACCGAGTGGTAATTGGTTTAGTCGGTGACACGGCTGAACTCGATCCCTTAAAAATTCAGGCTGTCAGTCCTTTTATTGAAAAAGTCTCACGAGTTGAACATCCCTTTAAACGGGCGAGTCGAGACTTCCGACATGGTGAACCCAGTGAAATTATTGTTAAAACACCCAACGGTTCTGTTGCTTTTGGCGAACACAATCCCATCGTTCAAACTGCCGGTCCTTGTTCGGTTGAAAATGAACAGATGATTGTCGAAACCGCCCAACAAGTTAAAGCAGCAGGTGCTCATTTCCTACGTGGTGGAGCTTACAAACCTCGGACTTCTCCTTATGCTTTTCAAGGACATGGTGAGAGTGGTTTGGAATTGCTAGCCATTGCACGTCAAGAAACTGGCTTGGGAATTATCACCGAGGTAATGGATGCATCCGACATCGAAAAGATAGCAGCTGTTGCAGATATTCTCCAAGTTGGCGCTCGTAATATGCAGAACTTTTCTCTGTTAAAAAGAATTGGTGCTCAAGAGAAACCGATTCTACTGAAGCGGGGAATGTCTGCAACCATTGAGGAATGGTTAATGGCGGCTGAATATATTTTAGCAGCGGGAAATCCCAATGTTATTTTGTGCGAACGGGGAATTCGCACCCATGACCGCAAATATACCCGCAATACCCTCGATTTATCCGTGATTCCTGTCTTGCGGACACTGACTCACCTTCCCATTATGATTGACCCCAGTCACGGGACAGGTAAAGCCGAATACGTCCCGGCAATGGCAATGGCTTCAATTGCAGCAGGAGCTGATGCTCTGATGATAGAAGTTCATCCCAACCCTTCCCAAGCACTGTCTGATGGTCCTCAATCCTTGACGCCTCATCGCTATCAAGAACTGATGCAAGAAATGGCAGTTATTGGTGAAACAGTAGGTCGTTGGCCAGAAAAGTTAGCCCTCACTCCTTCATTCCCTCAAGCTACCAAAAAATTAAGTGCCATTGTTTAAATTTTGTTGTGAGTTGAAGGAAAAATTGAAGGCTAACTTAGATTGATTCAACTCACAATATCTAATCAAACAGGTCTTTTTCACCAATTCTAGAAAAATAATGCATATGAACGCTCAAACCCTAGTCTTAAGGCCAATTTTTTCCCAACACTTTCCACGACAGCGGAATTACATCGAACCTGTATTACTCAGCCCATTTCAGCGAATATTACTCACGACAAACGGCACTGTTACAGATATGATTGAAGCTTACTCGGGGGAAGCAATCAAAATCAAAAAGCTGTTTGAAGACAAGATTCAACTTGAAGAAGACATCCTGCCGATGAACCTCAAAAAAGGCACAGAAGTTATCGCTCGCAAAGTGTTACTTCAAGGTAAGATGAGCGATCGCAACTATGTCTATGCCGATTCAATTTTAGTTCTCGACAGACTGAATGAAAAAATGCGAAACCAACTGTTACAGACCAAAACTCCCATTGGGAAACTCTGGATCGAGAACAAGGTGGAAATCTTCAAAGAAAATGTCGAACTTGGCAAAGAACATGCAGGTGATTTAGCAGATTATTTCCAGATTCAACCCAAAGACAATCTCCTGTATAGAAGCTACTGCGTCATCTCCAATCATCAGTACACCATGATGATTACAGAGAAGTTTCCGGAAAATAGTTTTAGGCGAAATTTCTAATAGACATCTCCAATAATAAAAAAGAAAATCAACTATCGTAAAGAAATTATCAATTCTTTCCCACTACTCCCTACTCCCTACTCCCTCTTTTGGAGGATATGTCTAATAGCATCGGTTGTTCAAGTGGCACAATCAAGGTAAAATTATGATTATTAAACGATTAAAAGAAGCGGCTCATTCCTTTCCAAAACATACAGCAATTGTCTATAATGAGTCCCGAATTAGTTATGAGCAACTTGACTTCAAAGTTCAAGGATTAAGTGAGGGATTAAGTTCTCTAGAAATTGGTAAAGGTGATTGTGTTGCTTTCGTTTTACCCAACTGTCCTGAGTTTGTTTATAGCTTCTATGCAGTTGCTCAGTTACAGGGAATTGTTCTGCCTCTCAATCATTTATTCAAAGCCGAAGAACTGAGTTATTGTCTCAGGGATAGCAAGGCAAAAGCAGTAATTACTGACCTCAAACGTGCCAAAATTTGTCAGGATATTATTGCAAATATTGACCGAAAAATTGAGTTAATTGTTGTGGATGGTGTTTATCCTGAAAGCCACTATCTATACCATCTAATTCTGCCAGGAAAATTTCAACATCAAGACTATTCAGAAAAAGCTCTTTCTTCTGAGCTTCTGTATCAATATTCATCCGGTTCAACGGGGAAACCAAAACGAATTGCACGCACCCAGGGGAGTCTTTGCCATGAGGTAAAAAACTTCGCAGAAACCACCCAAATTCAGCCCTCTGACAATATTCTTTGTGCAGTTCCGATGTATCATGCTCATGGGTTAGGAAATTGTCTCCTCGCAGCAACTTGTAATGGTGCAACCTTAGTTATTTTAGAACAGGTTTTGCAGAAGGATGGTACACCTGTTGAGGTTCCCTTTGTCTTCCGGTGCCCCCGAATTTTTGAACTGATTAAAACGGAGAAGATTACCATCTTTCCGGCAGTACCTTATATATTCAATGCTTTGGCAGAAGCTAGAACAAAAACCTTGGTGAACCTATCTAGTTTGAGATTATGCTTTTCAGCCGGAAACTTTTTATCCAAAGACATTTTTGATAAGTTTTGGCAGCGATTTAAGATTCCTATTCGACAGCTTTATGGCTGTACTGAGGCTGGGTCTGTGGCAATTAATTTAGAGGAAGACATCAACAAAATTTATCACTCTGTTGGGTTTCCGCTCAATAATGTTGAACTCAAAATTGTTAATGAAAGTGGGAATGAGCAACCCATGGGAATGAGTGGAGAAGTTGTGATCAAAAGTCGTTCTCTAACCCAAGGTTATATTAATCAGCCAGAACTGAATCAACAAGTCTTTAAGGAAGGATGTTTCTATACAGGTGATTTAGGGAAAAAAGATGAGTGGGGTCGAGTGTATATTACCGGTCGCAAAAAGCTGCTCATTGATACCGGAGGTCGCAAAGTTGATCCGATAGAAGTCGAGGATATTTTGATGAATCATCCTGAGGTGAAGGAAGCTGTTGTTGTTGGTGTAAAAGGGTCTTATGCTGGCGAGTTGGTTAAAGCTGTAATTGTCAAAAAAAGTCGAAAAAACTTTGACGACCAAGAAATTCTTTTATTTTGTAAGCAGCGTCTAGCGGAGTTTAAAGTTCCCAAAATCATTGAATTCCTTCCAGAGATTCCCAAAAGTCCACTCGGAAAAATTCTCAGAAAGGAATTAGTTTAAACCGATATCATCACAGTCCAAGTAGGGTTTGCGCTCAAAAGTCTGATGGTGATGATAGGCAACAGGCAACAGTTTAGGCTATCTGCTACGGCCAAATTTTTTGATAGTCATAAGAAAAATATTAGCATTTTGAGACTACAACAGCCAAAAACCTTGCACTTTTTCAGCAATATTTAACCCTGGAAGCATTTACAGGTATTGATTATAGCAGTCGAAGCAAAGGTTAGGACAGATAAAAAGCTTAAAACTCAGATAACGTAATACTTTTCCTTCTTCCTTCTTCCCTCTTCCTTCTTTCTTCTGCTATACAATTTTACTCAGCACACTCCAAGTACTAAAATTTTAAGGAACCTAACACCATGATGACAACTACAACAATTCAAGAACAAGTTCAAGGGTTAGTTTTGAAAGTTCTACCCGATGTGACCTTAGAAGAGTTGCAAGACGATGTAGATATCTTCAACTTGGGTCTAGATTCAATTAACACGATGACTCTAATTTCTAACTTGCAAGAGACTTTTGAAATTGAGTTAGATGTGAGTGAGATTAGTTTTGAGAACTTTCAAAATATCTCAACAATTGTGGAGATGATTGAAGAAAAGAAAAGTTGTTAAATCTTTAAATTATATCTAGTGCAGGATGGCGGAAATAACTGACCAGTTAAAAAAGCTTCAAAAGCTTATAAAATAAACTTTCTTCCCTTCTGCCTCCTGCCTTCTGCCTTCGTTCCTCCAAAGTGTAACTATTCAACCAGACATGATATAATATGTCACTCGAAACATTAAACAAAAAACAACAGAAAACTTCTCCAGTTACCAATAATTCAACTCAATCAGTGGCTGCTAAAAAGGAGCTATGGGAAGCAATGAGAACCGTCATTAGCTTACAAAATCAAGCTCCACCCTTAGTCTCTGTTTCCCGAGAAAATCCACTTCCTCTCTCTTTTCCTCAAGAGCGGTTATGGTTTTTACAACAGTTGGAACCAAGTAAAGCTGCTGCTTATAATATGCCATTTTGGTTTCGCATTTCCGGCTCACTCAATGCATTGGTTTTAGAGCAAAGTCTGAATGAACTTATTCAACGTCACGAGGCTTTGCGAACGACTTTTACCTTAGTTGAAGGTCAACCAACTCAAGTCATTCACTCCTCTTTTTCCTTTCGTTTATCTGTAGTTAATTTACAGAGCTTTCCTCAAAAACAACGGGAAAATAAGGTAATGGAATTAGTGAAGGTAGATATTGAGCAACCGATTGAATTGACTCAACTGCCTCTGTTTCGAGGAACACTTTTTAAACTTGATGAACAGGATTATTTTCTGTTACTGAATGTTCACCATATTATCGTCGATGCCTGGTCAAAAGGAGTTTTATTTCAGGAGTTAGCAATACTCTACGAAGCATTTTCTCTCGGTCAATCTTCAGCCCTCCCAGAACTTCCAGTGCAGTATGCAGACTTTTCGGTTTGGCAACGTCAATGTATTCAAGGTGAATTTAAAGAGACTTTGCTAAACTATTGGAAGCAACAACTTGGCGATAATTTACAAGCTTTAAAGCTGCCAACTGACCATCCTTATCCAACTAATCCTACCCATTCTAGTGCCTACAATAAACAGTTACTTTCTGTTGAACTCACGACTCAACTTAAAAGCTTCAGTCGAAAAGAAGGAGCAACATTATTTGCAACGTTATTAGCTGCATTTAAGGTGCTATTATATCGCTACACTAATCAAGACGATTTTTTTGTATGTAGTCCAATTGCGAATCGGAGTCGGAAAGAAACAAAGGGATTAATCGGTTACTTTGCAAACTTACTGATTCTACGGACACAGTTTAAAGTAAACCAAACTTTTCGGGAGTTTTTGAGTCAAGTTCGTCAGGTTGTTTCCGGAGGTTACGCTTATCAAGATTTACCCATTCAAGAAATTATTAACGCTCTAAATTTACTGCAAACTCCTCTATCTAAGGTGATGTTTGCACTGCAAAATACAACAATTCATACCTTAAAATTACCCGGTTTAAATGTCGAAACTTTCAATCTTGATAGCGGAACAGCGGATTTTGACCTCTATCTCTATCTGATTCCAGAAGGTGATACTTTTGCTGCTATCTTCAAATACAATGCTGATTTATTTGAGGAAGCAACCATTGCTCAAATGCAGGAGCATTATCGTACTATTCTGGAAAATATTTTAATCAATCCAGAGCAGTCTATCTTGGAGGTACTCCCTTTAAGCGCAACTGAACAGCAACAATTAGAGGAGAAACGAGCCAATCAATCTACATTCAATCCATCCAGTAATTCGTCTAAACCTGCTTATATTGCACCCCGCAATTCAACTGAACTCAAACTCGTTCAATTATGGAGTAAAGTATTAGGAATTGAATCCATTGGAATTCGAGATAACTTCTTTGATTTAGGTGGACAGTCTTTAATGGCAATGAGTTTGTTTACTCAAATTGAACAAACCTTTGGTAAAACGTTACCTTTGGCAACACTCCTAAAATCTCCAACCATTGAACAACTCGCTAAAATTCTTGCTGAAAACGAATCTTCTCTCCCTTGGTCTTCATTAGTTCCACTTCAACCTCGTGGTTCTAAACCGCCTTTCTTCTGCATTCATGGACAACAAGGAAATGTATTGAACTTACGAGAATTAGCAAAATCTTTAGGTTCAGAACAACCGTTTTATGGATTGCAAGCTAAAGGGTTAGATGGCAAACAAGTGCCTGACTTTACAATCGAAGCAATGGCGGCTAATTATCTTCAAGAAATTCGCAGTGTTCAACCCCATGGTCCCTATTTTCTAGGGGGAAACTCTATGGGAGGTACCATTGCTTTTGAGATGGCACAACAACTTCAACAACAAGGAGAAAAGGTGGCATTACTGGTGATGTTTGACACTTTCAATAAAAGTGCTTTTCCTCGCCTTGTATTCCGAAACCAACACTACTTCAAATACTTATCCCAATTGGGACTATCCAAGTCACTATTTGAGGAACTCAAAGACGTTACTCAACGTCAACTGCAAGCCATCCTTTGCAAGCTTTATCTAGGTTTAGGAAAACCTCTACCTCATCATCTCAGTCGTGCGATCGTAGCTGAGGCGAATATGCAGGCAAAGTGGGTTTATTCACCACAAGTTTATTCCGGTAAAATTACCCTGTTTCGGGCTAAAAAATCTGCTAAATTTAACAAGTTTTATTTACCGAATCAAGCAGATTGGGAAACTCGCGATCCTGAAAATGGTTGGAGTAATTTTTCTAGGGATAAATTAGAAATTTACGATGTACCGGGAGACCATTATTCAATTTTTGATCGACCAAATGTACAAGTCTTAGCTGAGACTTTAAAGGCTTGCTTAGAGGATATCTGAAAAGTTTTTTGATACTTAATGGGAATTGTGCCCCCCTAGCACCCCAACATTGGGGGGTGTGCGAGGGCTTAAGTTTAACCGAAATAATGTTTATATCATGTCCGGATAATAGCATGATAAAAAAGTTTTTGTTCGTAGTTGGGCTTTAGCCCTATCTATCTACAGTTCCGGCTGAAGCCCTACTACAAGCTTTAATTCTAACTATTCAACCGGACATGATATTACTCTCAATACAACAGGATATTTCACAATGAATACAATGACTTATGATGTAGCAATTTGCGGTGGTGGTTTAGCGGGTTCAACTTTAGCTAGACAGTTGAAGTTAACAATGCCCGATCTTTCTATTATTGTCCTGGATCGTTTGGCTCGACCTCTACCTGAAGGTGCTTTTAAAGTTGGAGAATCAACGGTTGAAGTGGGTTCCTATTATCTTGCTGAAATACTTCAGTTTGGCGATAATTATTTCAAAATGAATCATATGCCAAAGTTGGGACTGCGTTTCTTCTTAGGTGATGCTCAAGGTAAATTTGAAGAACGTCCTGAACTCGGACTCTCTAAATTTCATTCGCCTTCCTCATATCAAATTGACCGAGGTAAGTTTGAAAATGACCTGCGAAACTTAAACATCGAAGCAGGAATTGAAGTTTTAGAAAGTTGCAAGGTTCTTGATATTACCCTATCTGAAAATAATCAAGACTTCCATAAAATTGTTTACACTCAAGATGACACGAAGCAAAAGAATACTATTCAAGCTAAATGGGTTATTGATGCGATGGGTCGTCGTCGATTTTTGCAGAAGAAACTGGGTTTAGCTCAACGAAATAGTTCTAAACATAGTGCGGTTTGGTTCTGGGTAAATGAACGGATAGATGTCAGTGATTTTGTTCCCAAAAGTAACCAAAACTGGCATGAGCGTGTCCCTGGAAATCAACGATATTATTCAACTAATCACTTGTGTGGAAAAGGCTACTGGATTTGGATGATTCCGCTCCCCGGTAACTATACCAGTATTGGAATTGTCACTGATGAAACAGTTCATCCTTTCGGAGAACATAATACTGAGGAAAAAACATTTAATTGGCTCCAAACCTATGAACCTACTTTAGCTAATCATCTTCAAGGGATTTCAACTCAAAAATTTATGAAGATGCCTCACTATAGTTATTCCTCCAAGCAAGTTTTCTCAAATAATCGTTGGGCTTGTGTTGGTGAAGCTGGGGTATTTCCCGACCCCTTCTATTCTCCTGGTACTGACCTAATTGGATTTGGAAATTCTCTCGTCACTCAGATGATTGAAGCGGATTTGCAAGGTAAGTTAACCTCAGAAATGGTGGCGGAAGCAAATCGCTTTTTGCTCACCTATGCTGAAGGGGTAAAAGATAATATTCATAAGGTTTACTCCTGCTTTGATAAAGATTTGGTCATGGCAATTAAGGTGATTTGGGATACCCTATCTGGCTGGGCATTTAGTGCGCCTCTGATGTTTAATTCGATTTTCCTTGACTCTGAAAAACGGGCAAAAATTCGTCAAGGTTCAGGTCAATTTTTTCTGTTAGCTCACAGGATGCAAAAGTTGTTTATAGACTGGGCAAAACTATCGCAAAATCGGGGAACTTATGAGTATATTGATTACTTAGAAATGGATTTCATCAAGCAATTGCGATCGCGAAATTTACAATCCAATAAAACGGAACAACAACTCATCGACGATCATATTGCTAGTTTGGAAATGTTTGAGGAACTTGCTCAGGTTATTTTTCGCATGGCGCTTGAAGATACAATGCCTGAAAAATTAGCCGATTTTCCGGAATCTGCCTGGTTAAATGCTTGGGCAATTAGCCTCAATGAACAACGATGGGAAAAGGATGGATTATTCCGCCCCAGAACTCAACCCCGTGACTTACATCCAATGACTCAACAGCTTCGACAAAAAATTCATTTCCCTTCAGTTGTTAAGCAACCTGTTACGGTTTAAGGATTCACTTAATCTCAGTAATAAGGTGGGTATTGAACTCAGAGGTTGTCTGAGAAGTCTTATTTGCGACATTCAAGCCCCCTAAATATCCCAATATTTGGGAACTATAGCAAGCAAATTGACTCTTGTTCCCCCCATGCGTTGGGGGGCTAGGGGGGCAAAATTCAGTATCAAAAAACTTTTCAGATATCCTCTCACCTTAACCTCAAAAAAAAAGGATAATTTTAAGGAGTTGACGATGAAAAATTATACACAGTTACAAACATCTGTCTGTATTCTCGGTTCTGGTCCTGCTGGTATTGTTCTCGGAAGTATTCTGCTGAGAAACGGGATAGACTGTATTATCATTGATAAATACAATCGTGAAGAAATTTATGCCAGAGGACGAGCGGGAGTTATTGAGAGTACAACGGTTGAAATTCTCAGAAAAAATGACCTGGCGGATACCCTGCTGAAAAATGCTTATACTCACGGTTGTTGTGAGTTTCGCTATCCCGATAAAAGCCTAACTTTTGAATATGGAAGCTTAAGTGGAGGAGATGTTCATCATGTTTATCCTCAAAGCGATCTCAACGATGATTTGATTGAAAAATATATCAAGGATGGCGGTAAGTTACTTTTTCATTATGAAGGCAAAAATATTGTTCAAAGTGATGACAAAGTCGAAGTTGAATGTTATGATTTAGATAGTCAAAAAACTGTAACGATTCAAGCGGATTTTGTAGCTGGATGTGATGGTTATCATGGGTTAGCTCGTCAATGTGTTCCCTCTGAAGCTGTAGAGATTTACAGCAAACAATACAACTATCGCTGGTTAGCAATTTTAGCCTACGCTCCCCCTTCAGCCCAGCATACTCTTTATGGTGTACATCCAGATGGTTTTGCGGCTCATATGCTTCGCAATAGTAAGATTTCTCGCTATTACCTTCAAATTCCTAGCACCGATACTTTAGAAGATTGGTCAGATGAACGCATCTGGGCTAACTTACGCCAGCGGCTTGCTAAAGAAGGATGTCCATTAAATGAAGGTGAAATCTTTCAAAAGCGTATTATGGAGTTGCGGAATTATGTGATGGAACCCATGATTTATCAGCGATTATTATTAGCTGGAGATGCCGCTCATATTATTACCCCAATGGGTGGAAAAGGCTTAAATTTAGCGGTGCAAGATGCGGGAGTTTTAGCAGAGACATTGATTAGCTACTATCTCGAAAACCACGATCTTTCTTATCTAAACCGCTACTCCGAAATTCGCTTGCCCTACATCTGGCGTGCTCAAGAATTCTCTTACAGCTTGTTGACCATGTTGCACTCACCGGAAGGAGAGGATTTAGAGGATGTGCGTTTTCGACGTAAACTCAGTGAATCTAAGCTCTCTCAATTAACAACTTCATCAACATTTGCTAAGAATTTTGCGCGAAACTACGTTGGAATTGTTTAATTTTTTAAATTCCTTGGAAGGTTTTAGATAGCTACATTCAGTTGTCATTGTTTGATACTTCTGAGTTGACTACTAGATGTAAAAAGTTTAATAGTGCCCTTCGGGCGATCCATTAAGCTTGTTCTCAAATTTTAGGGGAAAGTAATTTATATGCTGGTTGCTTTCCTCCCAACACTAAAACACACTTTATCAAAATAATTGGGTCTAAAACCCCGCCTTTTAAGGCGAAATATTTTTGGAGCGGGGCTTAAATCCCCTACTTCCCCTCCTGGGAGGGGTTAGAGGTGGGTTAACTTCTAACTTCTGACTTCTGACTTCGTTAAAGTGTGGATCACCAGCAACTATTTTTATTAATGAATACAAAAACTAAGTCTACCGCATTTTACCTCGCTAGCTCATTTCTATTAGCTTTAGGAATCAGTTTCCCCGCACAAGCTCACGTTGGTTTACATTTCCATGACCATGAACAACAGGATTCCTCAACAGAAACATCTAGCTCGACAGAAACATCTAGCTCGATTGATATCTATGATTTTTTGAATGTCCCCATTCCCACGGCTATCACTGATTATGTAGCCGGGTTAGATGATACATCATCGACATCTTTATTCTACCAAGATTTAGAAACTGCATGGGTTGCAGGTGGACGAATTTCCTTTGTTGAAACAGGCGAGACCACTAATGAACAGTACACACTATTAGATGTGGTTGTTGTCCCTGGCGGTGGTACTCCATTACACTTCCATGAAAATGAAGCTGAGTGGTTTTTCATGCTAGATGGTACTTTAGAGTTTCAATTAGAAGACCAAACAGCACTGGCATCACCTGAAACGCTTATCTTGGGTCCCCAAAATGCCACGCACGCCTTCCGAAATCAGACATCAGATTTGGCGAGGCTACTCATTTATTTTGAACCTCCAGCTGAAGACTTTTTCCAGGAAGTCGGTCAGCCAGTCACAGATCCATTTAATCAACCTCCTGTAAATCCTGAAGAACTTTTGGCAGCCGGCCCACCACACGGGCTTACATTTCCTAGTACACTAGAGTTTGCCGGTAATCAATTCTTCACTGACAAAGGGTCTTCTTTTGCAACAGTAGATGTAATCCGCACTGGTAATGTTGATGAGATAGTTGGTGGTAGCATTTTTCTAGGCACTGAAACTGAAATCCCAATTGAGTTTGGTATTGGCGAGAGTTTTCAAAGTATAGATATTCCCCTACCTAATGACATTAACTCCATTGACTTATTCTTAAAAAATCCTACGGGTGGAGCTTTTATTGGTCTGCTAGCAGACCAGGCTATTATTAGCACAAGATCGATTCCTGAGTCTTCTTTCCCTGTTGGTTTGTTAGCTTTTGGAGTAATAGGTACAGGTGTAATGCTCAAAAATCGGAAGTAAAATCAATAGAATGTAGAACTTAGTTTCATGTTTAATTCATCTAAAATAAAGTCTTCTAAAACGTAAGCATTCAGCAGTCAGCTATCAGCTATGAGTTATTCGCTCATTATCGCACCGAAGTCTCCAAGGGGAATTAAAAGTTGTGTTTGCTTCCGCATTCCGCGCAAAAGAAAAAGGTTATCCGATCGCCTTAGTAAGTTATTACGTTCAAAAGTTGATAGCTGAACTGCTAATAGCTGTTTGCGCAGCATTCCGCAGGAAATGCTTACTCTAAAACGGTATAAACAGAAGTTTAGCGTCAGACTTTTTTAATCTCAGAAAATAAAAACTGGAGTGGAAAAAATCCTGCTCCAGGACTTAAATTGATAACTCATATCATGTCCGAAGGCAATCGTTTGTGTAAAAGTTAGCGTGGATATCTACAGGAAATTTCAGTTTTTTTTCTTGCCTGTTGCCTGTTGCCTGTTGCCTATTTACTATACAAGACCGATGCTACCGGACATGATATCAACTAGGAGAAGGAGAAATTTTTGATGAGCATCACTATCGATCAAATCTTTGATGAAGATTTTTATCTTTCTCAATATCCAGAAGTGGCTGATGCGATCGCAAATGGTACAGCCAACAGTCCCCTTGATCATTACCTAACAGTTGGTCAATATCAGGGTTATCTTCCCGGCAAACTTTTTAGCGATGTTTATGTCTTTGGAGATAGTTTTTCTGATGATGGGAATTTGTTTGAACTGACTAACGGTATTTTTCCAGAATTTCCAAATTTTGAAGGACGTTTTACCAATGGTAAAATTTGGATTGAAACTTTAATCCCTGAGTTGGGTTTAGAGATAAATCCTGAAAATAATGTCGCCTATGGAGGTGCAACGACAGGAACCGATAATGTTCTCAATCCGAGAACAGATGTTTTACCCGATAACCTATTGCCTTTACCGGGAATCCAAACACAAATTGATGATTTTGTCGCCGAAAATCCTGTTGCCGATCCCAATGCACTTTATATGGTTTGGGGAGGCGGTAATGATTATGTGGGTTTAAGTCTAACGGAAGTTGATACACCCATTACCAACTTATTAACAACAATTGATAAATTAGCCGATGCAGGGGCAAAAAATATTATGATACCTAATCTTTTTGATTTAGGTGCAATTCCCCTTGCTGTTAATGGTTCTCCTGAAGTTCAGCAAAGACTGGCACAAGTTACTCAAGATCATAATGCAGCGTTGCAAACAGCTTTAGAAGAAGTTGAACAAAATTCAGATATCAATATTATTCAGGTTGATATGTATTCAGCCCTGAATCAAGCTATAGAAAATCCAGCTAACTTTGGGTTTTCTAATGTCACAGAGGCTTTTTTAGAGACGAATGCAACCAATCCTGATGAATTTGTATTCTGGAATCCGATTCATCCTACTGTCCGTTCTCATAATTTATTTGCAAATCAGGCTCAGAAATCTCTTTCTGAGGTTTCTGAAGTGCTGAGTATTGTCGAAGCAACTCAAGAATATCCCCGTCAATCTGTACCTGAACCTTCAATTTTTAATTCCGGATTAGTGATTGTATTGGCATTATTATTTTTGAGTAATAACTTATCAAAAAAAACAAGATAAATTATCCGGAATACTGACATTTTGGGCGTTGGTAATTAGTAAGATGATTTTCTACTAGGGGTGATGCCCATCACTTACTCTGGTAAAATATTTAGAGGTATCAGAAACAGATTACTCTTAAGGTTTCATCTCTTGATTTACCAACGCCGAATTTTGCCCCCCTAGCCCCCCAAATTGGGGGGGGATAAGAGTCAACTTGCTTCTAAAATTCCCCAAAAATTGGGGGATTTAGGGGGCTTTAACATCAATTTCACTCAACATTTCACTGCTCAACCTAGGAGTCTTCAATGATTGAACTGTACACACACAATACCCCAAACGGTCACAAAATTTCTATTTGTTTAGAAGAACTTGAAATTCCTTACACTGTAAAGCATATAAATGTTTATGAGGGAGAACAATTTCAAGAAGAATTTGTTGCACTCAATCCTAATGCTAAAGTTCCAGTAATTGTAGATCGAGAAACTGGACAAACGGTTTTTGAATCCTGTGCAATTTTACTCTATCTTGCAGATAAAACTGAACGGTTAGTACCGCAATCAACTCAAGGTCGTTGGGAAGCAATTCAATGGCTGTTTTTCCAAGCAGCTTCTATTGGACCAATGTTCGGACAACGAGCGCACTTTGCCTTGTTTGCTCCTGAAAAAATCCCTTACGCAATTGAACGCTATACCAAAGAAACTGAAAGGCTGTCTGGTGTCCTTGAACAACGTTTGAAGCAGCAAAAATATCTCTGCGGTGATGAATACTCCATTGTAGATATTGCGCATTGGGGTTGGGTTTATACTGCTAAACGTATGGGATTTGGCTTCGATCAGTTTTCCAGCTTAATCGCATGGCACGATCAAATTGCAGAACGTCCTGCAGTTCAGAAAGGAATTCAAGTTCCTGGACCTCTTCCTTTTTAAGTTCATCACAATAGATAGAGATGTCTGGTGCTATTTCAACAGAAATATTATGCATTATGTAATTTTCTGATTCCAGACATCTTTCTTATCTATCTATTTGTAGGCATTCAGCCATCAGCTATCAGCTATCAGAAGAGTGCTTTTAGTTAACGATAAAAGCTTTATTAATTTTCTTACTACAAAAGTTGACTCCCTTGCCCTTAAAGTATATCTATATTACAGCGCTTTCTGCTGCCCGTGAGATACACTCATAAGCGGGCAAGATGCCCGCACTACAATATTTTCACTATTCATCTTGTACATTATTTGCCAGAAATATGCTGTAATTTAAACGTTATCCTTAAGGAGAGAGTCTTGTTGCTGATAGCTGACAGCTAATAGCTGTTTGCGCAGCATTCCGCAGGAAATGCTTACATCTATTTTTACTTTTACTCCCTTCAGAGCCACCTTATTGAGGGGAGTTGAACTCGACTGTTGAAAAACACTATTCATCAAATATCAACAACCCATCATTTTTTGAGGATCAACTGATTTGCAAAATTTTTACCGAAAAATTGGGTTTAAAGCCTCCCCCTTCTAGGGGGACTTTTTAGTTGATTTTTTTAATAAATATGTTATTATTTTCTTAGTTGAAAAATCATGCCATGAAAGGAAGATTTAAGTACCGTAT
>NZ_JAAHGO010000008.1:0-34473 GCF_010672455.1 Okeania sp. SIO2C9
AGTGTGTTAGGATGCAAGCCAAGTATTTCTACGGCTTTCCTTAGTGGAACATAACCCATAATGCTATATTAACATATAGGAGCTTATGTGAGCAAATATTAGCAAATTATCAATAGTTAGTCAACCCTTGAAATTTTTTGTACAGTATTCAGAAATGTTTTAGTATAGGTAGCTTTCGGCAATCAACAAATATATCAGGTATGCACTTGCGGGAAATTTGTTAACTCACAAGACTAGAAGTGACAGCCATTTTATGAGTATGTTCGTGGAGATATTCCAAAAATGCTTGAGCTACTACCGATAACTGTTTGCCAGCTAGATAGGATACATACCACTGCCGCTTAATCGGAAAATTTTGAACATCTAGGGTTGTGAGTTCCCACTCAGAACTTTCGCAGTAGAGAGTATGCTTTGACAAAACGGAAATTCCTAACCCTCCAGCGATCGCTTGTTTAATAGCCTCATTACTACCAAGTTCTAGGCGCACTTTCACATAAATTTTGTGCTTGGCAAATAGTTTTTGCACCGCCTGGCGAGTACCAGAACCAGATTCTCGCATAATAAACGCTTCATTATTGAGACGTTTAATAGGAATATTTCTCTGGCCTGCCAAAGGATGATTTTTGTTTGCTACTAAAACTAGGGGATTATCCATCAAAGCTTCACTACATAGAGGTATATCTTCAGGAGGTTGACTGGATATATATAGATCGTCTTGGTTTTCCAACATTCGTCTAGTGATGTTTTGGTGGTTTGTCACTTCCAGAGAAATATCTACACCTGGATACTCTTGGCAGAAATAACCCAAGATTCTGGGTACAAAATATTTAGCAGTTGTGACTACTGCCAAACGTAATTGACCTTGTTTCGTTCCCTTAATATCAGCCACCGTCATCTCAAAGCGATCGAGCTGTTCAAATACTTCCTGACAAGTGGCAAATAATTCTCTACCAACATCTGTTAAGTAAAGCTGCTTGCCAATTTGCTCAAACAAAGGCATACCTACTGCCTGGCCCAGTTGCTTTACCTGAGCAGAGACAGTGGGTTGAGTAATGAATAATTCTTCAGCAGCCTTAGTAAAACTACCGTGAAGGGCCACGGTCTGAAAGACTCTCAACTGATGTAAGGTTGCCTGAATCAAGAAGTTTTCCTCCTAAAAGATAAGAAAAATAAAGAAAATCTTACGACTGGTATAAGCAATTACAAACTATCAAGTATTGCATTCCCAATTGATTTCTATAATAATCATGGCATAGACAATAGTCAATGGTTAATCTGGGTATCATTGACTTAATTAAATAAAAAAGAAAAACTTATCAATCTTTATGGCTTTTGCTACACAAGTTTTCAACAAAATAAATTTTAGGAATATCAAGGGCGATATGTTCGGCGGTTTGACTGCTGCTGTCATCGCCCTCCCTATGGCACTCGCCTTCGGTGTCGCCTCGGGTGCTGCCGACGCTGGCGCACCTGCGGCAGGTTTGTATGGTGCTGTACTAGTTGGTTTGTTTGCAGCACTGTTTGGTGGTACTCCCACCCTGATTTCTGAGCCTACCGGACCGATGACCGTGGTAACCACCGCTGTGATTGCTCACTTAACTACCAGCAACCCAGAAAATGGTCTGGCAATGGCTTTCACCGTAGTCATGATGGCAGGAGTACTCCAAATTATTTTTGGTTTATTGCGGTTTGGTAAATACATTACCATGATGCCTTACAACGTGATTTCTGGTTTCATGTCAGGCATCGGTATAATCCTGATTATCCTGCAAATTGGTCCGTTTCTCGGACAAGCTAGCCCCAAAGGTGGTGTAGTTGGGACTATTCAGAACATACCTAACCTTTTAACAAATATTAATCCTATAGAGACAGGTTTAGCAGCTCTGACAGTAGCTATACTCTTTTTAGTACCAGCTAAGGTCAAGAAATTTGTGCCACCACCATTATTAGCATTGGTAGTAGGAACAGTTATTTCTGTTTTATTTTTCTCAGATGCTGGTATTCGTCGCATTGGTGAAATTCCTACAGGTCTACCTAGCTTACAGTTGCCTTACTTTACTCCCGATCAATTGCAGTTAATGGTAGCTGATGCGACAGTGTTAGCAATGCTTGGCTGTATTGATGCTCTTCTGACTTCCGTGGTTGCTGATAGTTTGACTCGGACTCAACACAACTCCGACAAAGAATTAATTGGTCAAGGTTTAGGTAACTTAGCTTCAGGATTGTTTGGTGGTCTTCCTGGTGCTGGTGCCACTATGGGTACTGTGGTTAATATCAATACAGGTGCTCGCTCTGCTTTATCTGGTATTACCCGTGCTTTCATTTTAATGATTGTGGTTTTGGGAGCTGGTAGTTTAACTGCACAAATTCCCATGGCAGTTTTGGCAGGTATTTCTCTCCAGGTGGGTATTAAGATTATTGACTGGGGTTTCCTCAAGCGTGCCCATAATATTTCTTGGAAATCTGCCATGATTATGTACGGTGTCATCGGTCTAACTGTATTCGTTGACCTAATTGCTGCTGTAGGTATTGGGGTGTTTGTTGCTAATGTTCTCACTATCGATCGCTTGACTCAAATTAAATCTGAGGATGTGAAAGCTATCACTGATGCTGATGATGCAATCATCTTAGACAATGATGAGAAAGAATTACTAGACCGTGCTGAGGGTCGAATTTTATTATTCCACCTCAGTGGTCCGATGATTTTCGGTGTTTCCAAAGCTATCTCTCGCCAGCATACACTTCTGAACAACTATGAAGTGTTGATTGTAGATTTGAGTGAAGTACCTCACATGGGTGTAACTTCTGCTCTAGCAATAGAAAATGCAATTCAGGAAACTGTTGATACAGGTCGTCATGTATTCCTAGTTGGTGCTACAGGCAGCGTCAAACGACGTTTAGAAAAACTGGGAGTTTTAGAGATTGTACCTCCACAAAATATGTTAATTGATCGCAGACAAGCATTGGTCAATGCTGTTGCTTTAGTTACTTCTGATGCTAAGATCAATTCTACAAATGCTAAGGTAACTAACGAAACTCGACCCAGTTTTGATAATCTGAAAATTGGTCAAAATCCTTAATGAACAAATTAATTCACCAATTTCACTTCCTTCAATGATTTGATTTGTAGACCAAGCAGAATCAGCTAATATTAACTCTCAGAGGTTGTTTGTAAAGAATTATGAAGTGTTTTGACCCCTGGCAAATTGGGTATTTCAGGCTATAAATCTGGGATAAATAACCAAGTTGTTACAGTTTAAAGGTCAATCATTGTATATTACAAAACTTTACAAACAGTCTCTAACAGTCTCTAAGCCAAAACTAGCGAGGCTGTCACGAAGAGCAATATACCTCAAAATCCTTACAGGGTAAAGATTTCATAACTCCGTTTTTTAGAATATGGCGATCGCTATATTAAGAGTAATTTTTGCAGCCTTTGACTAATATCTGCAAAATCAAGAATTTTAGGATTATAACTAAACCGCTGAAAAGTATATATTACAGTAATCGTAGTGATTACTTATTAAAAATTATTTTGCTAGTCTCAAGTATTAAAAGCAGCAAAAATATTTCAAAATGTTAAAGATTACCCTTGATGACACTTTGGCTAGTTCTTCCCCAAGTTGGTTGTCGAAAACCTGATGATTTGCATTTGACATTGCATTTCCAATTTGTGCTAGCCAGCGCAAATCGGGACACATTTTAAGTTTCGAGGCCATGCTTGCCTGCTGTCCTGACCCCTAATATCTAATTTAAAGAGGAATTACAACATGGATTTTTTCTCCGATTTCTTGACGCTCTTCCTGGGGAAGTTGCAGTCCCCGACACTCGGCTTTCTGATTGGTGGAATGGTCGTTGCCGCCGTCAATAGCCGACTTGCAATTCCAGATCCTATCTATAAGTTCATCGTCTTCATGCTGCTCCTAAAAGTCGGCCTGAGCGGCGGCATTGCGATCCGCAATGCCAATCTGCTGGAAATGCTGTTGCCTGCAGTGTTCGCCATGATAGTGGGAATCCTGATCGTGTTCATCGGGCGCTACACGTTGGCCAAGCTACCGAAGGTCAAAACTGTGGATGCCATTGCGACTGCAGGCTTGTTCGGTGCCGTGAGTGGCTCTACCCTCGCCGCCGGCCTGACGATACTGGAAACGGAAGACATCTTTTTCGAGCCCTGGGCCGCCGCACTCTATCCCTTCATGGACATCCCAGCCCTCGTGACTGCGATCGTCTTGGCCAGCATTTATGTAAGCAAGCAGCGGGATGCCGCATACGAGGATCTCAGCAAGCAGGAGTATCAAAGCAAGCAGGGCATTACCGCACGCGGGTATCCCAAGCGCAATACCGCAGACAAGCGGGTCGAGATATGGCCTATCGTGCAGGAAAGCCTCCAAGGCTCTGCTCTATCAGCACTACTGCTAGGCCTCGCTCTAGGCATACTAACCCGGCCGGAAAGTGTCTATGATAGCTTCTTCAATCCCCTCTTCCGTGGCCTGCTTTCGATTCTGATGCTGGTAATGGGTATGGAAGCCACGGCAAGGATTGGCGAGCTGCGCAAGGTGGGTCAGTGGTATGCCATATATGCCTTTGTGGGGCCGCTGCTGCATGGGTTCATAGCCTTCGGTCTTGGCATGATTGCCCACTACATCACGGGATTCAGCCTTGGCGGTGTGGTGATCATGGCCGTCATCGCTGCCTCCAGTTCAGACATCTCAGGGCCGCCTACTTTACGAGCCGGTATCCCGTCGGCTAATCCCTCCGCCTACATCGGCTCGTCCACAGCCGTAGGCACGCCGGTTGCTCTTGCCTTGGGAATACCGCTCTTCATCGGGCTTGCCCAGGCACTGATCGGCAACTGATCGCATACTGGTTGGGGTCTGTCGGCGTTCTCCTGGCGCGGCGACCAACGCTACAGCTATATCATTTCAGTCATCAGTCATCAGTACCTCTGCAATAAAGAGGCTACGAAAATACAGAATGCTCTTTTTTCTTGGTCGATTAGATATGGTGCAGGTTTCCTCCCCATTCCACCCTATGGGAAGCTACGAAGAAAGAACTCCGTTCCGCTATCGCGATCGACCACTTTATTATTCCCTTGAAAGAGCAGGGAGGCTTTAGACCACAATTTCTTGTTCAAGGTCTGTGTCTTCTCCATTCAACAGCCGCGTGACCTAGTAGGTCTTGGTAGTGATTTCTTCACCGGCATCAACGTTCTACAGGCATGAAAAAGCCGAGGCTATGCCCCGGTTTTTTGGTTCGATCAACTGGGTTTTGAGTCAGAATTTGTGTGCGTGCAGTACCTCCATCACGCTACAGATATAGGCGATGCCCGAATAATCGTCGAAAAACTGCGCTGCGACTTCATCCGAAATCTTCACCGCCATATCCCGATTGGGGGTGAGCACCTCGATCTTTATATTCGAGTAGGTTTCGGAAACGGTGGGTCTTCCGGACGATCGCACGTTACGACTGCCTTTACCGCCAGCGTCTACCACCGTATAACCGGTAGCCCCGGCTTCGTCGATGATCTTGGCGATCTTTTTCAGCAACAAATTTTCCGTGACGATGACGAGCTTGGTAGCTTGTTGGGTCATGCGGGTTACCTCTTGACGTTTTTAGTCATTGAACTATACAGAAACTCAGGAAAACGGCATAATTACGTGCTATTGAGCAATCTGAGTCGGCGAAGGGAATACAATCGCGTTCGTGTACACGTTGCGTAATAGCGCGCTTGCCATACTAAATATGCTAACACCATACCATCGATCAGTCAAGAGGAGATGCACTAGGGCATTTGCGATCCACTTGTTTGATGGGGAGCGTCGGGATGTTTGCGCAGTACGACCCAGGAAAAGGAAAAACCAATCAATCGCATAACCACCACTTATAGTAGGGTTTAACGGCCGTTAAACCCTAAAAATGATCTATATATAATTTGGCGTTGCTGAAATGTAATGGTAAGTAGCTAAAGGTAAAATTGAAAAACTTATGTTTTGCATTGATACCTAATCTAAAAATTATTACCATTCAGCAACGCCTATAATTTTATATGCGTGAGTAAGCCCGATTACTTAATCTCGGCTACTCCACACCCCCAACTTACCCGCCAACAGGTTCAAGCCGAATTAATTGTCCGTTAGGTCGATCGGTGAGAACATACAGTAGCCCATCAGGCCCTTGTCGCACATCCCGCACTCTCTGACCTATGGAAATAGACTCCTGAGTGACAACATTACCTGCTTCATCTACCTCAATGCGATGGATATCTTGCGATACTAACCCACCTGCAAATAAATTACCTTGCCACTGTGGAAAGCGATCGCCACTGTAGAAAGCTAAACCAGAGGGGGCTATGGATGGAGTCCACACTACTTTAGGGTCTACCATGCCAGGGCGAGATGTTTCCGGGGAGATGAGTCCGCCAGAATATTCACGACTGTGAGTAACTGCTGGCCAACCGTAGTTTTCTCCAGCCTCAACAAGATTCAGTTCGTCGCCACCTCGAGAACCATGTTCCGTTGCCCAGACTCTATTCTTTGCCGAGTCAAAGGTGATTCCCTGGATATTGCGATGTCCGTAGCTCCACACGGCGGGTTCGGCATCTGTATAAGTTGCAAAAGGATTATCGGAGGGTACAGTTCCATCGTCATTTAACCGTAAAACTTTGCCCAGATGACTACGGAGGTTTTGAGCTTGTTGGCGGATAAATTCGCCATTAAATTCAATAGGTGGGTTGCCACCGTCACCAATTGTCATTAGTAGAGTTTCGTCGGGTAGCCAAATAATGCGTGACCCGAAGTGTTGCGCGCCAGATTTTGTCTGGGAAACCTCGAAGATTACTTGCAGATCGCGCAGAGTATTCTCCTCAAATCTCGCCCGTGCAATGCGGGTGCGGTTTGCCGAGCGATCGCCATGGGAATAAGTGAGGTAAATCAAGCGATTTTCTGTAAAGCGCGGGTGAATTGAGACATCCATTAATCCCCCTTGACCAGAGGCAAAGATTTCAGGAAGTCCTGCAACCGGGGTGGGTTCTAGAACTCCATCACGTACAATTCGTAATCTCCCTGGTCGCTCGGTAATTAGCATAGTGCCATCAGGAAGCCAGGCAAGACTCCAAGGATGTTCCAGGTTTTCTACCATTGTGATTTTCTGCAAACCGGAAGCAGTGGCAACATTTTTAGGAGACTCGGTTTGATTGCTAGAAACTGATGCAGTCTGAGTCTGAGCAGCAGTAGATGAATCTAGTTGAACTTTGGTGGTACAACTTACAGTCCCGAATAGAGCGATCGCTATAGTAGTGCGAAATACTATTTTACTTCCGACTGCTATGAGGCGATCGGGTAGATCGAGGGTTTTTTGGTCTGACTGAGAAAACAAATTATTTTGAAACATATTATTCTGCGGCATTTTTATGACTATAGAATCTTGATTACTTAGCATTTTGATATCAAGTTAGCATTTTTTTAGCTCTTTGACATATACTTATGTTTGATAAATTACCGAACAATTGTGGTTTAAATCCTCCCCTTTTAAGGAGATAATAAAGAAAAATTTTCATCTCTTTGTCAATCCTCTTCTTTTCAAGGAGAGGTAATTATTACAGGAATTACGCATGCTTCACCTTGAAAACGCCAGATGTAGGGGCGAATGGCATTGACTAACGTCAAGCTCCGAATTGCGCCCTCACTTGATTTAGTGTCCGTGCGTAAGTCCTGTATTAATTATTAATTATTAATTATTGAAAGCGGATTCCACATTGGTGAGGTACACCCACGCGGGCAAGATGCCCGCACTGGGAACATTCTATAAAAAAGCTAAGTGCTATTACCACAACGAGCAAATAACATCCGTGCTGCGAATTTAACTTCTGACTTCTAACTTCTGACTTCTGACTTAAACTATATGTGGCGTAGAATAAAATTTGGTAGTTCTGTAGATGTAGCGAACGCTCAAAACTTTGTTGCATTGAGCGCACCATCGAGCGACGTATTGGGAACTCTGGGTGTATTCAAAAATGCAAATTTATTGTTAATTGATCCCAACGGCATAATTTTTCGACCCGATCCTCAATTATAAGTATAGCAATGTGCGCTGGCTTATGTACAAATTACAGGAGGTGTCCAATAGCTAAAATCTTATATTATCAGTTTTTTATCCCCTCTGTTGCCTGTTGCCTGCGCACAGCGCTATATTTATCCAAACTGGATATTGACATACTCCCGACGTTGCGCATAGCGCGACAACGCGGGATTCTTACATTATGAAAAAATGACCGCTGTTTTGACAGAGGTGATGTCCTCCCCCTGTATTAACCTTGATGATAACATGCATACCTCCTAGCTTGTCAAGGGTATAGGAAGGTTTTATTTGTGGAGGTATCCGACTATTGGCCCTGGCTTGACCATACGACGCTCCCCTTCGGGAGAGCGCGGGACTTCCCGCCAGGGAAGTTAAACAAATAAACTTGATTCCTTCTCAAAACCGACACACAAAAAAATATGAGCAACTAAACAATATCGGATTTAAGTCAATAGAATTAGTGATTCAAATCACTGCTAAATGAGGTAGATATTATAATGCATGGGTGTTCTCCAATTCTACTATAGACTGCATAAGTGTCTTAAACATAGAAATATGTGTTTGACACAATGGGTGAAAGTCAATAGTTTGAATCCATTGAACTTAATTCAGGACAATGATTGAGGGGATTACTCTCATACTATCCTGCAAAAAAAGTTCTCAAGAGTGCATAAGTGTCTCAAACATAGAAATATGTGTTTGACACAATGGGTGAAAGTCAATAGTTTGAATCCATTGAACTTAATTCAGGAGAATGATTGAGGGAATTAATCTCATACTATCCTGCAAAAAAAGTTCTCAAGAGTGCATAAGTGTCTCAAACATAGAAATATGTGTTTTATACAATGGGTGAAAGTCAATAGTTTTAATCCATTGAACTTAATTCAGGAGAATGATTGAGGGAATTAGTCTCATAGTATCCTGCAAAAAAAGTTCTCAAGAGTGCATAAGTGTCTTAAACATAGAAATATGTGTTTGACAGAATGGGTTAATTACATTTTACTTAACCAATTTGAGGTCAATAATAAATAGTTTTAACCCATTGAATGCCAACATTAAACTTAATTCAGGAGAATTATAATGGCCGAAACTTCTAAAAAACTAGACAAATCCGAAAATTCTAAGAATATTGACAATAAAAACAACGACCAACTAAAGGAGCAGGAATCAGATAAACCCGAACCCATTGTAGATGGTATAAAGACACTAGCCCAAGTTAACCCTGGGGGTGGAACAGGTGGAGGAACACCTTTCCCTTAACTAAAGGGTTAGTCAACAGTATCAATAATAGTCATCTCCAAAAATAAAATCAATTATTGTACAGAAATTATCAGTTCTTTCCCCCCTATTCCTTACTCCCTATTCCCTCTTTTCTGGAGATGTCTAATACCGGCATTGGTGAAGCGCGTGTATGATATTAATCTTAATTATTGAGTCCTCAGGAGTCAGGAGTCAGGAGTCAGGAGGGAAGAAAGAAGAATAAAGAGGAATATAAGGAGAAAGTTTTTTGTTCGCGCTATTATCCGGACATGATATCATACATCTTTTCACCAACGCCCTAATACCTAATCAAACACTTTCTTAATACCTAAAAGGTAAGCATTTCCTAGATCATGCTGCGCAAACAGCCGTCAGCTAGCCTCCTCCGGAGGAGCTGCGTTAACAGCTATTGCTTTTAGTTTTAGATAAAAGCTTTACTAATTGAGTCAGAATTAAATTTTACTATAAAAGCTGACTTTAAAGCCTATATTCATTAAAACCCCGTTATGATAGCTGAGAGCTGACAGCTAATAGCTGTTTGCTCCGCATTCCGCAGGGGATGCTACCCCTAAAAGTATATTGCAGGTTTATAAGGTACAGTAATAATAGTTTGTAAACCAGTTTTTTAATGCTGGGAATTTATCAAATCAGGTACTGTACTTTATTTACCTGTAATTTGCTGTTTTTAATATTTTGAAAGTGATATGAAAATGCTTTTTTTGAATAAATTTTCAATCTTTACTATTTTCTCACTAATGTATTTGACATTAGAGGATGGGGGACTTTGCATATCGCCAGCCATTGCTCAACTGCAACCAGATAGCACCTTGGGAGAAGAAAAATCAGTCGTTACCCCCAATATCAATATCAAAGGAATAGAAAGCGATCGCATAGACGGTGGTGCCCAAAGAGGAGCCAACCTATTTCACAGTTTTCAAGAATTCAATATTCAACAGGGACGAGGAGTTTACTTTACCAACCCTGATGGAGTTGCAAATATCCTGACTCGCATCACAGGAAATAACGCCTCTAATATATTAGGAACTTTGGGAGTACTAGGAAATGCCAATCTATTTTTCATCAACCCCAACGGCATAATTTTTGGACCAGATGCCAAATTAGACATTGGGGGTTCTTTTTATGGAACTACTGCCAATAGCATATTATTTGCAAATGGATTTGAATTTGCCACTTCAGACCCCCAAGCTCCTCCGTTACTAACAGTTAACGTTCCCATTGGGTTGAGGTTGCCAGAAAATCCAGGAAGTATTCAGGTAGAGGGGAAAGGTCATAATTTGAGCTTCGATCCGAATACCTTTTCTTACATCAGAGAAAACCGGAATGCAGGGTTGCAAGTTGCACCAAGTCAAACGTTAGCTCTAATTGGAGGAGATATATTCTTAAGAGGGGGAAACCTCACTGCAGAAGAGGGGAGAATTGAACTAGGGAGCGTTCAGGGCGGTGTGGTAGGAATCACTAATTCTGTCAGTGCTCTCAACTATGAAGAAATACCTGTATTTGGCATAATTCAACTATCTCAAGCCAGTTCTTTGGACGTGAGTGGAGAGGGAGCGGGAAATTTTCAAATTCAAGGTAGGCATCTTGAAATCCGAGATGGTTCAAGAATTTTAGCAAATACTTTGGGAGGGGAAGATGGGGACAAATCAACTATTAGAGCCTCTGAGTTCATTGAAATACTAGGAACAACTCCTGACAGTGAAATTTTTAGTGGTATTACGGTAGAGGTAGCTGGAGGAGGAACAGGTAAAGGCGGAAGTTTAATAATGGAGACAAAAAACTTACGTCTAAGAGAAAGAGGTGAGATAAGTGTTAGTACATTAGGTGAGGGAACAGGAGGGGATTTAACTATCTCTGCTACTGATATAGAACTGGTAGGAAATCCTGCTGATTTCTTTACTAGGAACACGATTATCAGCGGTATCGTCAAGTTGGGAGGGGAGGGAAATGCAGGAAATATCAGAATCAAGACAGAAAGTTTACGGGTACTTGATGGAGCGCAGCTCTCTAGTAGTACCTTTGGTCAGGGAAAAGGAGGAAATTTAACTATCTCTGCCACCGATATAGAATTAATTGGTACTTCTGATCGTTTTCCCAGTGGTTTGTTTGCTTTAGTAGTGCCACCAGAATTGGTAGTAGACGGAGCAATAGAATTGGAAAAAATGGGGAATGGAGGTAGTGTGAGGGTTGAGACAGAAAATTTACGGGTACTTGATGGAGCACAAATCAGCAGTAGCACTTTTGGTCAGGGAAATGCAGGGAATTTAACTATCTCTGCTACAAACATAGAACTTATGGGAACGACTGCTGATGAGCAATTTCCTAGTGCTTTGTTAAACTCTGTAGAAAAGGAAGCGTCAGGGAATGGAGGAAATGTGACTATTCATACAGAAACTCTAGTAATACAAGATGGAGCAGGAATCGGTGTAGATACCTTTGGCAAGGGAAATGCAGGGAATTTAACTATCTTTGCTACAGATATAGAAATAATAGGGACTTCTATTAATAGTGGGTCGATTAGTGGTTTGTTTAGCTCAGTAGCAGCAGAGGCAAAAGGCAATGCAGGAAATATGATACTAGAAACAGAAACTTTACGACTACAAGATGGAGCACAGATCGCAACTGCTACTAGAGGTAAAGAAGATGGAGGAGATTTAACTATCTCTGCTAAAAATATAGAACTCATTGGCACAGGAACCACTGCTGAGGGTAAAGAATTTTCTAGTGGTTTATTTAGTTCAGTAGCAGCAGAGGCAAAAGGCAATGCAGGAAATATGATACTAGAAACAGAAACTTTACGACTACAAGATGGAGCACAGATCGTAACTGCTACTATAGGTCAAGGAGATGGAGGAGATTTAACTATCTCTGCCACTGATATAACACTAATAGGAACTTCTACTGATGATAGACAACTCAGTGAAATCACAGCCTCAGTACAAGAAGAAGCAATAGGTGATGGAGGAAAGATAACACTCAACACAACAAACCTACAAATCCAAAACGGAGCCAGAATAACAGCTAGCACCTCCGGTCAAGGAAACGCAGGAAATATAAGCATCTCAGCTAAAAACCTAGAAATAACAGGAACTTCTGCTCAACAGACCCCTAGTAGATTAACCGCAGAAGCAACAGATGAAGGAACAGGAGCAGGAGGAACATTAATTATCAACACCGAAAATCTCAAGATTCGTGATGAAGCAGAAATCATAGTCAGATCCCAAACTCAAGACCCCGCAGGGAACCTAGAAATCAACAGCAACAACATCCTTTTAGAAAATCAAGGCAGTCTCAATGCTGAAACCACAGCAGGTAAAGGCAGCATTACCATCAACAATAACAAAGACCTGATCCTCCGTCACAAAAGCAATATCACCACTAACGCCACCGGAGCAGCGACTGGAGGCAACATAGAAATCAATACCGAAAACCTAGTCGCCCTCGAAAACAGCGATATCTCCGCCAACGCTCAAGCAGCCTTCGGAGGCACTATCAACATCACCGCAGCAGGCATATTCGGCACAGAATTCCGCCCCCAACAAACAAATAACAGTGACATCACGGCCACCTCAGAACTAGGAGCATCATTCAGTGGGGAAGTCAACCTCAACACCCCAGAGGTAGACCCCAGCGACGGACTCGTACAATTTGATGACACCATCGAAGACATCTCAGCTCTGATAGACCAAAACCCTTGTAAACGAGGAGAAGGCAGTGAATTCACCATTACAGGTCAGGGAGGTTTACCTCCTAGTCCCAGAGATTTTCTCAGTCCCCATAACATATCCCAAGAAGAAACTCCTGCTACCCCTGAAAAAAATGTCACCCCATCAGAGCCAGAATTTATCGAAGCTCAAGGATGGGTATCCACACCATACGGCATCCAACTCATCGTCAACCCAGATACTGCTATACCTGTTCGCCCCTGGTTAATTCCTCCCAACTGCGAACAACTAGATGCTCAAAAACTTCAACCCTATCTACTTGCTAGCACTACAGACATAATTCCATCCCCTAACTCTCAACCTCTACAAGTAACCATTCAACAATTCAACTTTCAAGGTAATACAAAATTTAACCACGAAGAACTACAACAACAACTCACACCATACCTCAACAAACCCATCGCCTTCGAGCAACTGATAGCAGCTCGCACTGCCATTACAGAATATTACACCAAAAATAACTACATCACATCAGGCGCTTTTATCCCCCCCCAAACCATTACTGAAAACGGCATAGTTACTATCCAAGTAGTAGAAGGAAAAATTGATGAAATTGACATTAATATCAAAGGCAGATTAAATGAAAATTATATCAAAAGTCGCTTAGAAAAAGCAACAATAGCTCCCATTAATCAAGAAAAACTGCTATCAGCCTTACAATTATTGCAACTCGACCCATTAATTGACAATATTTCAGCGGAACTCTCAGCAGGAGTTAGACCAGATACCAGTGTATTAGCAGTGGAAGTCGTCACCGCTAACCCCTGGCAAATAGCAGCTATCAGTAATAACGGCAGAGTACCAAGTGTCGGAACTTTTCGACGAGGAATAGAAGTAGGTCATGGCAACCTCACAGGTATGGGCGACAGTTTCAATACTCTCTATACCAACACTGACGGCAGCGATCTAGTAGAATTATCTTATGCAATTCCTGTAAATTCTCGCAATGGTCGCATAGAAATGTTTTATCGCCATCAGGATAATGAAGTCATAGAATCACCTTTTGAAAGACTAGATATTGAATCAAATTCTAATACCTACGAATTATCATTTCGTCAACCAATAATACAAACACCAAGGCAAGAATTTAGTGTGGGGTTAGGTGCCACGAGGCGAGATAGTCAAACATCAGTTTTAGGAGAAAACTTTCCATTATCAGAAGGCGCTAATGATGATGGTGAGACTAAACTATCAATATTGAAATTTTTCCAAGATTATCAATTACGAGGAGATAATCAAGTTTTGGCACTGAATTCTCAGTTTAATATGGGGTTGGGAATATTGGATGCGACTGTGAATAGTGATGAACCAGATAGTCGGTTTTTTTATTGGCGTGGTCAGGGACAATGGGTGCGCTCCTTAGCAACAGATACTCTATTAGTAGTGGGTGCAGATGTGCAGTTATCTCCATCAGATTTGGTGCCATTAGAAAGGTTTGCTTTAGGAGGATACAGGAGTGTGAGAGGTTATCGTCAAGATACTCGTTTAACTGATAATGGAGCCTTGGGTACGGTGGAGTTAAGGTTGCCTGTGCCATGGGTTTCAGGGAAGAATAGGTTATTTCAGGTAGTACCATTTATTGATGGTGGGGTGGCCTGGAATAGTGATGGCGAGGAGGTGTCGGGGACGAATGCTTTGGCAGCGGTGGGAGTGGGGTTGCAGGTAAAGTTATGGGATAAGATTAATCTGCGGTTGGATTATGGAATTCCGTTGATTGATGTGGATTCGCGCGATCGTACTGCTCAGGAGGAGGGGTTTTATTTTTCTGTGTCTTCTTCCCCTTTTTCGTTCTAGCAAATGTGGAATTGTCTGCGGTTGTCTGATAATTCGGTTCTGTTGTAAAACGTTCCTGGACTAAATCCTGTAAATCTTTTTCCCAGGCTTTAATCTCAGGTGTTTTGGGCGTAGGACCTTTTTTATTGCTTTTAGACTCTGGCTCGTCTACTGTTTCTGTCTCAGGGTCAGCTTCTTGTTTTGGGTGCAAATAATTTCCCACAATCTCTTCAAGTAATTTTTCCGGCTTGACTCCCTGTTGTTTGGCCAAAGCTCTTAATTTGTCCCAGACATCTCTGGGTAGTTTTGCTGTGGCTAAGGGGTGTGCAGTTTCCCCAGTAATAGTAGTTTCTATGTAATTTGCTGTAATAGGTTTGGATTGATTCTTTGCTTTATCCAACACTTCTTGCCAACAGCTCGTAGTTTTATCAGTTTCCTCGCTGACTTGATTGACAGAAGTGGCTAATCTTGTGGCTTGAGACACGTTGTCTGGTAGTTCGGTAAATCCTTGCAATATCAAGTTCCAAGATGTTTGGGCAGCTTTAATGACTTGTTTGACGTAATAGACCGATTTTTTCAAACCTTTTACGCAATATTGTTTGAAGGTTTTAAATCCTAAATTTTCATAAAGCTTATAAATTTGAAAAGCTCTCAAAGCCATGCCTTCTTTGATATAGGCATATCTGTCGGCCAGCATATCTATTTCCAGAGAGGCGATCGCCTCATCGCCATTTTTCCAGGTTTCGTGCCAAAACAAATCGCAAAATTTATCTAGATGGCCATCGGCCCATTGGGGAAGTTCTGGGTCATTAAAAGGTATCTCGAATCCGTGGTTGTATAAGTTTCCAATCATAAGAAAGTAAGAAAAAGTCAGGTTAGTAAGTAAGGGATGAAGTAAGGAGATCGAACCCTACCCCAAAAGATATCCATTAGATAGTCACTGAGAACAAGTATGCTTATATCGCTTAAGCACTAGGTTTTAACTGTTTGAACTGCTCCGTTGGGCGTCACCTCCTGAAAATTATTTCTGTATAAATGTAATTTCATAATAACTTCTGTATACAATAGTTGTCAAGAGTTTAGTTAGAATCTTTCTATACAGAAACAATGGATACTTTAGAAGGACATGGCAAGACATCCAATTCATGGAGTGAGAAAAGAACGAATCAACTTGACGATAACGCCAGAATCTCGGCGAAGGTTGAAACAGATAGCAGAAGCTTTGAACACCAGTCAAGGAGAACTACTGGAGAAGTGGATAAAAGCATGGGACAAACTGGAATCCGTTGGATTATTGGGGGAATACTTGGCCTGTTCCGCGAAGTAATAGACGAAGCTTTGAGTTATATGGACGAGCATGGCGAAAGATTAGAAAAAAGACTGATAGATCATAAAAATAAAAAAGCTAGTTTTTTAGAGAAGTCAGCAGCACTGGAGAAGGAAATCAGTCGCCTATTGGAACAGGTCGAAAAGCTTCCAGAAGAATCAACAACAGAAGAAGAATAAACTCAGGGAGCCGATCACAGCAATGTGGTCGGTATTTTTTCAAGCCAAAAATTTTACACGACCAATACGCTCAACTCGCCACAGGTCAACACAAGGCAAAATCTTTCAACTCAGACAATATAACCCTCAACTTTACCGAAAAATTTGGGTAGTTACGCTTCCTCTTTTAATTAGGATAAATATGTCAGTTAAGTCTTAGGTTTGATTTGAGATGTTTGAACTGCTCCGTTGGGCATCACCTCCTGGAAATTAAATCCGGATTGTATTGTTTACTATATTAATTATCCGGATAGAATAAGTCAAGTGGTTCAGATAAAATTTTTCTATCCGTATACAATGGCTAATAAAACAAATGGCGAGACATCCAAATTACGATGAGAAGAAAACCAGCTTGGAAATAAGCTTGACTCCCAAGGCAAAAACGAGGTTGGGGCAGATGGCGAAAGCATTGGGCCTGAGTCGGAGCGAACTAATAGAACAGTGGGTCAGGCAAGAATCTTCACCGGGGGGAAACGCGAAACTCTTGGGAAAATTCTTGAACAACTTCAAGAGTTGCAACGTGAACATATTAAATATATAGAAGCTCATGGAGACAGATTAGTACAAGGACTTCAGGAAAATCACGAATATAAGTCAAAAGTCTTGGGAAAGATGGGTGCTTTAGAAGAAGAAGTAGTCAGGATTTTGAGTGGAGAAGCAGAACTTCTAGTAAGCGACAAAACAGAAGAATAATAAATCCAGGGAGCCGATCGCAGCAATGTGGTCGGTATTTTGTCATCGACATAAATTAGAGAAGTGCTATACCGTAAATATTGGTGTAATAATTGTGGCCATTATTGGCCTCGTAAAAATACTGTAGAGATTCTTTTTGAGGAAATTTAACCAAAATGCAGAATCTATTCAAAAAAATTTATCAATTTATTCGTAACAAAAATAGACTAAATATCGGGATATTACAGTGGATAGCGATCGCTCTATTTGGTTTTTGTTTCAGTCTGGGAATTAATTTTTTATCTCCCATTTTAGCACAATCTTCTCCTTCTAGTTTAATCCAGCAAGGAGTCCAATTGTTAAAGCAGGGAAGGGCGGAAGCTGCATTGGAAGTTTGGCAACAAGCAGAAGTTATTTATCGGAAAAATAACGATCGTATTGGTGCAATTAGAAGCCAAGTTAATCAAGCTCAAGCATTAACAAGTCTGGGATTTTATAGACGTTCTTGTGATACTGTGCTACAAGCATTTAGCAATGATTTACAATGTGAAAGCTTGACTGAAAATGACCTCAAAAATGTTTTGCCAAGATTTAATACATCAAATACTAAGCTAAATTTTCAAGGGCTACAAAGCTTGGGAAATGGATTGCGTGTATTGGGTAAATTGGCTTTATCTAGAAGGGTTTTAGAAGCTAGTTTTCCATTGGTAACTTCTCAAAATATTGAAGGTCGATTATTGCTAAATTTAGGAAATACAATTCTTTCTAAAGTTAAAGGTATTGCTAATTTTAGGCTCCGAGGAAAAGCAGAAAAACAGGCGATTATCCAAGGTTTATCTAATTATGAAAAAGCGGTGACTATTTCTGATGAAGAATTAATTAAAATTCAGGCAACTATTAATCATCTTAGTCTACTACTTGAATTAGACCGACAATGGCAGAAGAATTCAGGTGATGATTGGCTGCAACCTCATGTACAATTTCAGATTGATACTTTGCCTCAAATTATTGGTATTTTAAATCAAATAAATCCCTCTATTCATTCAATTAAAGCAACAATTAAATTAGCAGAAATATTGATGATTATTGAACAAATAAATGCTAAATCAACTGTGGCTCAACTACAGACTAATTTTGCCGAATTGACTTTGCAAAATACTATTAATGAACAATTTATTAATCAAGCAATTCAACAATCAAAAATTATCCATAATTATCGTTTAGAAGCTTATGCCATTGGAATTAAAGGAAAATTGCATCAAAAAATTGGAAAATTAGAAAATGCACTTAATTTGACAAATCAAGCCTTGGCGATCGCTCAAAAAATATCTGCTTCAGATATTGCTTATCAACTCCAAGAACAATTGGGAGATATTTTTCTCCAACAAGAAAATTCCTCAGAAGCACTTTTTGCTTACAAATCTGCTGTTAATACCCTGCAAGTTTTACGACGCAATTTGGTAGCTTTAAATAGAGATATTCAGTTTGATTTTCGGGCAAGTATTGAACCTTTATACAGAAAACTCGTAGCATTATTACTTCAGCCTGAACTTAGTTCAACTCAACCAAAATTGTCCAATGTAAAAGCAGCTCAGAAGGTAATTGAATCTCTACAATTAGCAGAATTAGATAATTTTTTCCAAAATGCTTGTGTCAATGCTGAGGATATTAATATCGATCAAATTGATAAAAATGCAGCGGTTATTTATCCAATATTATTAGATAATCAATTAAGTGTTATTCTCAAATTGCCGGGGACTGACAACTTTCGCTATGCTTCAGTGAGCGATAAAAACTTTGCAGCACAATTTAAGGAAAACTTATTTAATCTGAGAATGTACATTTCAACTATAACAGGAATAAGCGAAGTTAAACTGCCATCTAATCAACTTTATCAGTGGTTAATCAAACCCTTTGAAGCAGATTTGGAAGTAGATTTAGAACACGATACCAGTCAAATCAAAACCCTAGTTTTTGTCTTGGATGGGTTACTCAGAAATTTTCCCATGTCTGTATTGTATGATAGCGATCGCGAACGTTATCTCGTGGAAAGATATGCAATTGCAGTAGTACCGGGTTTGCAATTAGTCAATCCCAACCCCTTATTAAAGGAGCAGCTACGAGTATTAACTGCCGGAACAAGTCAAAAAGCACCTAGTTATGAACTGGAAGGTTTTAATTCGCTACCTAATATTCAACAAGAACTAGAAGCTATTGAAAAAACTGTACCACAATCCGAGAAATTAGCAGATGAAAAATTCACGAAAACTAACATTCAAGCTCAGATTAATTCTGAACCTTTTAACATCATCCATATTGCAACTCACGGACAGTTTAGTTCTAATCCAGATGATACCTTCATTTTAGGATGGGACGAACGTATTAATGTTCGAGATTTAGACCTACTGCTTCAGACGAGGAATTTGATACCATCGGAGCAAGCGATCGAATTATTAATTTTAAGTGCTTGTCAGACGGCAGTGGGAGATACGCGAGCAGCATTAGGTTTGGCCGGAGTTTCCATTCGGGCAGGTGCTCGTAGTGTTTTAGGGAGTTTATGGAACGTTAATGATGCCTCTACAGCAGAATTTATGAAACAGTTTTATCAACAATTATTGCAGTCTGGTAGTTCACAAATCAGAAAAGCGGAAGCACTGCGTCAAGTTCAAATCAGATTTATCAAAGGAGAAGTAGAACCAAATGCAGATTACGATCAACCCTATTATTGGTCATCATTTATTCTTGTTGGTAATTGGTTGTAGTTGGCCATTTCAGTTATCAGTCATCAGTTATCAGTTATCAGTAAGGAAGAGGGAAGAAGGAAGAGATCAGTAGGAATCTCCACGCCTTTAGGCCGGAGAGGATGTCAAATCAGTTATAATATCATCAAAATCAGTATAATTGTATTTTCAATCTTGGTAGAAAGGAGAATTATGTCCCAAACTTTCACACAAGGATACGCTGTTGTTGTCGGAGTAGGTACTGATTTGCCAGTCACGGTTGATGATGCTACTGCTGTTGCAAATCTATTGCGTGATTCATCTCGTTGCGCCTATCCTACTGAGCAAGTGCGTTTACTAACAGAAGAAAATGCAAACCGTACCAATGTTCTATCTGCTTTGAGTTGGTTGGCTGAGACGACGGGAGAAGATGATACAGCGATCGCTTATTTCTCAGGCCATGGAATTAAAACACCGGATTATTATTTGATGCCTTATGGTTATGATCTGAGATATTTGGAGGGTACAGCTATTCGTGGGGAAACTTTCACTGAGTATCTACGAGCTATTAAGGCTAAGAAATTATTGGTATTGCTAGATTGCTGTCATGCTGGCGGACAAGCAGAAGCTAAGGGGGTGGTTAAATCACCTTTGCCACCAGAGGCGATCGCTCAGTTGGGCAGTAGTAGTGGTAGGGTTATACTTGCTTCTTCAAGAAAAGATGAAGTTTCCTGGACGGGAAAGCCATACAGTGTCTTTACAACAGCATTGCTGGAAGCTTTAGCTGGTTATGGTGCTTCTGAAAAAGACGGCTATGCTCGTGTGTTGGATATTGCTATGTGGTTAGGACGCAAGGTTCCGGAACGTACAGGTGATAAACAGAATCCTATCATCAAGGTTAGTAATTTAGAAGATAACTTTGCTTTAGCTTGGTATGCTGGAGGGGAGAAAAGTGTGCGTCCGTTGCCAAAATGGGAAACTAATGTTCCATCTATTGCGCCAGGGTTAGATGTTGAACAGATAGCTACCTGGCGACAGATGTTGGCTAACTATCGTGAAAATCTGCTGCTGGTTGAAGAACGGATGACTGAATTTGTTGAATTTACTGATATTCCATTAGGACTTGTTAAAAATAAACGTCGGATAGAAGCGGAAATAACTAAGTTGGAACAGAAATTAGGGGGAAACGTTTAAAAATTGACCTTGTAAGATAATGGATGAGATTGAATCTATTGAAAAACAAATTGAAAACACTGAAGAAAGTTTACGTCTGATTGAGGTCCGCAAATCCAAATTTGTTCTTGATACGGATATTCCACTGGAATTAATTAGGAATGAACGAGCATTAAAAGCCAAGTTAACAGGTCTCAATGGGCATCGCGATCGCTTGCAAAAAGGTCGTGATATTCCTCCTTTGCTTCCTTATTTTGTCAATCGGGACTATCAAGAATTCAAGCTTGGGGAAGCATTAAAAATATTGTTAAATAACCCCTCTCCTAAGCCACTTTTATGTATTATTCACGGCGATCAATTTCAATGCCATGATACGTTTTTTGAATCTCTAATCAAGGTATCTTTGCCCAAAATTTTCAAGCAAAATACCAACACAACTACAAGTGATTACTATACGGAATCTATTGGAAAATACGAACTTAAATGGCCTCCTAGAATCACAATTCTAGAAGAATTAAAAAATATGTTAAAATACAATTTAGCAAATCAGATACTCGACTATGGATTAGCTTCAAAGGAGGATATAAATAAGCATCTAGCTAGTATTGGACCAGTTGTAATCCATACACATTTGCTCACTAATGATTTGCAGGAAAATTCATCTGGAATCATTGAAAACTTCCTTGAATTTTGGCAAGATTGGCCTGAACTTAATCCCAATCAATGTTTAATTATTTGTTTATTTATTAAATATCAAGTTAAACAAAATCAGAGCTATTTTCAGAAGTTGTGGAATTGGATTTTTAAGAGTCTATTGAAAAAGAATTCTGGATTCGAGTCTGGGAATTCTTCTATTCAAAAAAGTATCGAAGATTTGTCTTCCTCTAACTTTACTAAATTTGACAGAATTATTGGAGTGGTTTTGCCGAAACTTCAAGGAATTGGGCAAACAGAAGTAGAAAGTTGGGCGCGTAGTGAAGCAGTCAAGAATTACTGGGATGAGGAAAATATTCAATATTTAATTCATACAATTGAAGATATGTTTGAAAAATGGGAGAAAAAACAAGCATCTAATACTATGCCGATGTCTCATTTAGCTCAAAACTTGAGTGATATTTTGCAGGGAAAAATAACTATCAAGGGGGATATTGCATGAAATTCCCATTTTACTTTGGTGACGGAACACGGGAGCGACGGGACACGGCAGCACCTCTACCTGTGTCGCGACGAGCCGAATTTATGAAGCCAGAAAATTATTTGGCAGATCCGGGTCTTCGTGATGCCTGCAACGTTGCTTTGCTCTTAGCTCAACCCTTGTTACTGACTGGAGAACCTGGTACTGGCAAGACCTTGTTTGCTTATAGTCTAGCCTGGGAATTAGGTTTTGACGAACCTCTTAAATTTGAAACCAAATCTACCAGCACTGCCCGCGATTTATTTTACAGTTATGACACTTTGAGGCAATTTCAAGATGCCCAGAGTGGTAAAGTAGATAGAAAACCTCTGGACTATCTAACATACAATGCTTTGGGTACAGCCATCTTGCGGACTAGAGAGCCGTCTAAAATTAAGAATTTTGTGCCTTCAGGTTTTGTTCATCCTGGTAAAAGACGTTCTATTGTTCTCATTGACGAAGTAGACAAGGCAACCCGCGATTTTCCTAATGATATCCTCAACGAATTGGAGCATCTGTATTTTCGGGTGCCAGAACTGGGTAATGTCAAGATTGAAGCTAATCCTAAACTACAACCTATAGTCATAATCACCAGTAATTCTGAGAAAGACTTGCCGGACGCATTTTTGCGGCGTTGTGTTTACTATAATCTTCCTTTTCCACAAGAAAAGCGTCTTGCGGATATTGTTACCAATAGATTAGGTTTGCACTCTGCTGGTAGCAGTGATTTTCTCCAGGATGCCCTAGAGATTTTCTTTAAGCTACGAAAGAGTGGCTTGCGCAAGAAACCAGGGACTGCTGAACTTTTGGGATGGATGATGGCGCTCCGAGAAATTTCCGGTGGTGCAGATAACCCCCTTGTTAAGTCTGAGCTAGCTCTGCGAACTATGAGTACCTTGATAAAAACTGCTGACGATCTAGATAAAGCTAAGGAGATAGTGAGGAAATGGGTAGACAGTCGCCAAAAGTAAGCCCAGGGTGGCTACAACCAGAAAATTTGATTGAGTTCATTGATGAGCTGCGCAGAGAACACAATTACAACATAGGCGTGTCGCAATATATTGCTGCTCAAGAACTGATACTTGCCCTGAGTGCAAAAGGAGAGCAGCTAGAGGAACCCCAGAGGTTGAGAAGCCTTCTCGGTCCCTTGTTGTGCAGTTCCCCAACAGAACAAGAGGATTTTCAGCGACGGTTTGACCAATGGGTTGAACGTATGGGTTTTGCTGTTGGCGAGGACATTCAAGAAGACGAAAAGGCTGAGGCATTTGAACAGGAGTTGAAAAAGATTGAGAGGAAATGGCGGTGGCAACGGTGGGTGCTATTGGCGATCGTCGTTTGTATTACTATTGTTCTAGCCAATTTCCTAGTTCAGCAATTGCCACCTCCAACAGATGGCGACACACCAATTCCACTTCTAAATTTTAACAATATAGCTTTTCCTCAAGAATGGCAGACTATACTGTTATGGTTAATGCTTGTACCCCTGGTTACATTTTTAGCTTGGAGACTCTGGTGGTATTGGCGTGCGAGTCTATACCTCAAGCGTCGTGAGACAAAACAACAGCCTGAAATTCAGCGAGTGTCTATCTTGGGTCTCAATGAGGAACTATTTCCGAGCGTTTTGTTCTTGCGCATTGCTCAGGGTTTGAGGCGACGTATTCGGGTTTCATCTAATGAACTTGATATTGACAAAACCGTAGAAAAAACCTTGCGGGGAGGAGGTTGGTTTGCCCCAGTGTACCGCTACCATCAGGTTCTCCCTGAATACCTCGTTCTCATCGACCGGGCAAATTACAGCGACCACCAGGCGAGATTTGTTAAGGAAATGATTGCTCAACTCACCCACAACGAAGTCTTAATCACAGGCTACTATTTTGATGGCGACCCCCGCGTTTGCTTTCCGATGACAGGAAAAGAACCTCCTTCTAAGCTACTGGAAATTGCGTTGAAGTACAGCCAGCATCGACTGATAGTCTTCTCTAATGCAGACAGTTTCTTTAGTTCCCTCACTGGCGAACCCGAACCCTGGCTTGATTTGTTTTCAAGTTGGCCTGAGCGAGCTGTATTGACTCCCAAACCTTCGGAACACTGGGGATATCAGGAACTGGAACTATCGCGAGAGTTTATTGTTCTACCCGCTACAAACGATGGGTTGATTGATTTGATCCGCAGCATCGAATATGGAAAATTGCCTTATGTGCCTTCAGAGAAAAGCAGGACACCTTTTCCCGAAGCGTTGAGAGTCAGAGCGCGACGCTGGATAGAGCGAGTTCCACCTGAGCCATGGCTGGTAGATGATGTCCTAGAATCCCTCCGACACTATCTGGGGAAAGCTGGTTACTATTGGCTGAGTGCTTGTGCTGTATTTCCCGAACTACATTGGAATCTCACAGTTTACCTGGGCAATATGCTCCTGACTGATGATGGCAGTTCCCTCCTTCAAGCTTGTCGGCTCACCGATCTAGATCGTCTGCCTTGGTTTCGATACGGTTATATGCCAGACTGGCTGCGATCGTGGCTGATTTATGAGTTGCCTCGCCAACAGGAAGATGAGATTCGTCAACTGCTTAGAGGTTTCCTGGTAGTGCAACCCGATGAGCAAGGCTTTGTGGGAAGGTGGCAATTGGAAATCGCTCGGCAACACAGCAATGTTGTCTCCAGGTTGGCGCAACCCTTTCTCCGCTTGCTTTCTAGAGAAGCCCCTGCGGATAGTCTTCTGCGGGACTACATTTTTCAGGAGTTTATGGCGGGTCGTAAGTCACTCGCAGTGAAAATGCCGAAAGAGCTACGTCAGCAACTTCGTCGCAAATCTTCACAACAAGTAGGATGGGGGTTTTTGTTGCAGTGGGTATTAGCAAATTTTGTGGGTGGGGCTGTGTGTGGATATGTGGCCGTGGCTGTGACCGATGCTATAGGCACGAATAGCAATGCTATGATCTGGGTTATTATCGGGGCTACTTTTGGGCTTGTTATTGGATTAACCCAGTGGTTGGTACTCAGAACAAAACTTTCCCAGACTGGCTGGTGGATACTGGCAACTGCTTTGAGCTTTGTTATTAGCTTTACTGTGGGTATGCTTGTGAGCGAGGCTTTGAGCTTGTCTGCTGCCGATAATGTTCCCATTACTCTTATCGGGGGTGCTATTGGGGCTGTTATTGGATTAACCCAGTGGTTGGTACTCAGAACAAAACTTTCCCAGACTGGCTGGTGGATTCTGGCAACTACTTTGGGATCTGCTGGGATTATGGCTGAATTATTTTTTTGAATGACTCTGTGTTCAATCCTTTGAGCAATACTCTGGGCGATCCTGTGGGCGCGGTTGTGAACTTCGCTATTTTAGGGGATGTATACGGAGCAATTACCGGATCTGCCTTGGTTTGGCTGCTGCGACAACCAGGCAATTCTGCCATAAACAATAAAAATTGATATACTCCCCGACGTAAACCCATGGAGATTTTCACTTATATCAAGTCTCATTAAGGTTTGAAACCTCTCAATAGTTTTGTTGCATGAAAGTAGCGATCGAACATCCGTTCCGCGAGAGCGAACGCTGATTTTTCCTTTGATTGATTTTGATTTATCTATTGGACAATAGTTACAACAGTTTTCGCGAACGTTGATTTTTCCTTTGATTGATGTTGATTTATCTATTGGACAATAGTTACAGCAGTTTTCGCGAACGTTGATTTTTCCTTTGATTAATTTTGATTTATCTATTGGACAATAGTTACGGCAGTTTCCGCGATCGCTCTCTTTTGCGAGATTGATTTTGATTTATCTATTGGACAATAGTTACAACAGTTTTCGCGATCGCTCTCTTTTGCGAGATTGATTTTGATTTATCTATTGGACAATAGTTACAACAGTTTTCGCGAGCGCTAATTTTTCCCAGATTGATTTTGATTTATCTATTGGACAATAGTTACAACAGTTTTCGCGATCGCTCTCTTTTGCGAGATTGATTTTGATTTATCTATTGGACAATAGTTACAACAGTTTTCGCGATCGCTCTCTTTTGCGAGATTGATTTTGATTTATCTATTGGACAATAGTGACAGAAGTGTTCGCGAACGCTAATTTTTCCCAGATTGATTTTGATTTATCTATTGGACAATAGTGACAGAAGTGTTCGCGAACGCTAATTTTTCCTTTGATTGATGTTGATTTATCTATTGAACAATAGTGACAGAAGTGTTCGCGAACGCTAATTTTTCCTTTGATTGATGTTGATTTATCTATTGGACAATAGTTACAGAAGTATTCGCGAACGCTCTCTTTTCCCTGGTTGATTTTGATTTATCTATTGGACAATAGTTACAACAGTTTTCGCCAGCGCTAATTTTTCCTTTGATTGATGTTGATTTATCTATTGGACAATAGTTACAGAAGTGTTCACGAACGCTGATTTTTCCTTTGATTGATTTTGATTTATCTATCGCAAATTGACCTTGAAACCACCATTTGTAGGGGCAAATGGCATTCGCCCTCGCTATATGTAGAGTCTCTGCGTAAGTCCTGGTTTATTTATCTATTGGACAATAGTTACAGCAGTTGTTGCGATCGCTGATTTTTCCTTTGATTGATGTTTATTTATCTATTGAACAATAGTTAAAGCAGTTTTCACGATCGCTGATTTTTCCTTTGATTGATGTTTATTTATCTATTGAACAATAGTTACAGAAGTTCTCGCGAACGCTGATTTTTCCTTTGATTAATGTTTATTTATCTATTGGACAATAGTTACGGCAGTTGATGTCTATTCTATAATGAAATAGTAAATCAACCCAAATTTTGAAATGTCTGCATCTTTACCCCAAGGTTTTCCTCAACCTACTGAGGCAAATATCATCGAAGTTAAAGAATATCCCCAATATCGCGCTGTCACCTACACCCATACAGGTGATTCCCGGATGGCAACCAGAGCAGCTTTCGACCCACTATATCAACATATCAGCAGTAATCAAATTGCCATGACAACCCCTGTGGAAGCACGTTATGTCAAAGAAGGCGAAGAAACAGAAGTATCTTTTCTCTATTCAACTCCAGACATGACTCCCCAGAAAATTGATTCTCAGGTGATGGTGAGAGATACTTTGCCGATGACGGTTGTGAGTATTGGGGTACAGGGTGCTTATAGTTGGGAGAGCTACGAACAAAATTTGCAAAAGCTGAAAGAATGGTTAGTGCAACACCCAGAATATGAAGTTGTAAGTCCGCCAAGACGGTTGTTGTATAATTCACCAATGACACCGGAAGATTTGAAACGGAGTGAGGTGCAGATTGAAATTAGGTTGAAGTGATACAGCAGAAGGCAGAAGGCAGAAGTTTTTTTATAACTGATTATACGAACATGATATAACACACTATCCAAAAGCGGTGTTGCTGATTATGGGTATGATTTTGCCCCCCTCGCCCCCCAAAATTGGGGGGAATAAAACTCTAAAAGTCCCCCTTTATTAATCCCCCTCCCGTCCCCCGCAGGATCGGGGGAAGCCAAAGGATGCTACGCTTTGTATTTAATGGGGGATGTGCGGGGGCTTGACCAGAACCAAACAATCGCGCATTCATACTTCAATTCAACAATGCCCCAAAAGCAAGCGGTGCGTGATTTTCTTCTTTCTTCTGCTAAAGCTTAAAACTTAGACAACGCAGGATTTTTGCTTCTTCCTTCTTCCCTCTTCCTTCTTCCTTAAAGTTGTTTAATACTGAATTTTGCCCCCCTAGCCCCCCAATTCTGGGGGGAACAAGAATCCATTAGCTGGTAAAAGTCCCCCAATGCAAGGGGGATGCGCGGGGGCTTTGATGTAGCAAGTGAGACTTCTCAGACAACCTCTAAACACAATGTAGACAGTGGGATATTAAACCTAAAAGAAAAAAATAATACTAATTTTGTCAAAAACAGTGTGACAAAACTGTGTTGACAGAGAATAAGGAATAGGAAAATTCCCATAATTTTAGGAGCTTGTAAATAATGAATGAATGGGCATCTTTTCCCTCTTCCCTCTTCCTTCTTCCTTCTTCCTTCTTCCTTCTTCCTTCTGCTATAAAATTATTCTCCACTAATATGAATTACTAAATCTCGACAATGACTACGTTTGCGATGTTCCCAAACATAAATTCCTTGCCAAGTACCTAATACTAATCTGCCATTATTAATCGGAATTTGTTCTGAAGTATGAGTTAAAACACTGCGAATATGAGCAGGCATATCATCAGGACCTTCAGCGCTATGAATATAATGATAACCTTCTGGTACCAATTTCGAGATAAAGTTTTCCAAATCAACTAATACATCTGGATCGGCATTTTCTTGAATTATTAAACTAGCGGAAGTGTGCCGTAAAAATAGATTACATAAACCTGTTTTCACCCCTGATTTGGCGACACTTTCTTGCACTTTAGAAGTTATTTTCAACAGCGACTTGCCTGAGGTGTTTATTTGGAGTAATTGTTGATAGTGAGTCATTTCAATTATCAGTTATCAGTTATCAGTTATCAGTTATCAGTTATCAGTTATCAGTTACTACCGCTCCTCCTTTTTTCAAGATTTACTCCTTATTCCTTACTTTAATGTAAAGGTTTTAAAAATATTGGAATAGGTTTATCGTCACTCAGTGTTACATGATTAACCACCCTAAGTTCAATATTTGCATCCTCAAAAGCTTCTTTAATCATTATACCTAAAACTTTCTGAATCGTGAAATGTTTTCCTGGTTTAACTTCTGTAACTATTTCGATTAATATGTGATTTTCAGCAAATTCTTCTACTCCTTCTATTGTTGTTGGTTCAATTATGTCTTCCGAATAATTCTCTAGCAACTTTTTTCCAACTTTCTCTATAATTTCAGAGACTTGACTAATCTTAACTTGATAAGGAATTTTTAGCATAACCACTGCACTACTATAGCTAGAGTGATTAACTATATCCTTAACATCACGATTATGGATAATATAATTTTTATCTCCACCATTAATGCGAGTTGTTCTTAATTCTATTCCCGTGACAAAACCACTTACGCCATTTATCTCTACAAAATCTCCTACCAAATAGTAACTTTCAAACAAAATAAAGAAACCTGCAACTATATCTTCAACCAGACTTTGTGCTCCCATTCCAATTGTTAAACCTAAAATACCTACACCTGCTAAAATAGGAGTCGGGTCAATTTTAATAGTATAAAGAATTGCTATCCCTGTGCCAAAGTAAATCAGGTATTTAATACAACTTTGAAATAAAGGTAAAAATGTCTGTCGTCTCTGTTTAGATATATCATCTTTATCGCCCTCACGCAGTAGAACTTCTTCTAGTAACAGTTGACCAATTTCTTGAACAACACGACTCATAAATATAATCCCAATTATTTGCAAAAATAAAGGACCATAAGGAGCTAAACCAGCAATAAAATCAACTTTTTGAATAGATAAAGTAGCTGTAGTAATATAGATTGCATATTCAAGACATCTTTTGGCAAGAGGAATTAATTTACTTAGGCGATCGTAGACCCGCAAAATATTTCTTTTATCGGAATATTTCTTGCTAAGACCATCTAAGGTATCAATAACTGTTGTATTAGCTTTAATAAATAGTAATCCTGTAATAATAATCATATAAACCTGCAAACTTATATACAAATATTTGATAATTACTGCTGGAAATACAATTATTTGAGCTGATATAGTCACATATAACAGCCAAATAATATTATTAAAGTTGCTCTTGAAAAATTCAAATAAATTGTCAATACTGGCGTCATTTGCAGTGATTTGATCGACGTTTTTTGCCCACTCTTTTGACCAGATTATAAATTTATTTATATATGGAATACTCCATTTAGTTAAAATTAGTATGCCTAAGATTTTGAGTACTCTAATTCCTATAGCTAGCAGGTAATCAAAGGAAATACTTTTAATCAAAGAAAGTTGATATTCGATTAAATTTTTTCCTTGATAAATAAGCCATCCATTAACCCCAGCAATTAATAGACATAATAGTAAGCAACTTATAGTTAATAATATCTGAATATTTCGGTATATAACTTCAACATCTTTTTTCTTTTTTTTAATTGATGATACTTTAATTAATTGTTGATATGCTCTGTTTACAAAAAATTTGATTACTACAAATAGACATATTATAAATAGGATTTCAACTCCCATTGCAATGATGCTGTTAATGTCAATTTCAATGAAGTTGTTAATATTAATTTTAGGGGTCATAATTGTTTTCCTGGATATAGATTGTGCAGTAATTAGAAAGTTGAAAGAATTATTCATTACTAATTAGGGTTTGCGCTTCACTAGTCTTTGAGTAGGGGTAGGAGACAGGAGACAACCCACCCCTCGCCCCTCCCCCGACCGTGGAGGGGGAGACAGGAGAAATGGGAATGAACGAGAAGGTAGAAGTAAGAATTGTCCCAAGATTGTTCTGCCCAACTATGCGCCTAAAATACGCTCCTTTTTGAGTGTTGAAGAAATAATATTTCCTGATATTCAATTCCGTAACGGTGTTAACCAGAGGTAATTATCAATTATCCATTATCAATTATCAATTAATGAACTGCCTTCTTCAATGTAAATATTCTACAACTGCTTTAGCGATCGCTTCACTGCCATTCTTATCTAATTTTTCAGATTTACGGGGTGGTTGTAGGGGTTGTTTGAGAAATCCCCAATCACTTTCAAAAAATTCTGTTGGAGGTAAAATTTGATGATAACTATAATCTTGAATACCTTCTAATAATAATTTTGATTCAGCAAAACCTTCTCTGATTAATGACACAACAGGTGTCTCTAATTTTAAGGCTTCAGCAAATGTGCTATATCCTGGTTTGGAAATAATTCTGCCACATATTGGCATGAAATCTACAGGTCGAATATTGAGTAATTGTGTGTGATTTTTATCTAATTTATTTCTGACATTTATGAGGTTGGGAAGCTCTGGAGCGTTACTATCAAAAGTAATAAATTGCCAGTCAGGAAAACGAGATATATTTTGATAGGGAATTTGTGCTAAACCTAAACCACCAAAAGTCAGTAAAACAGTTTTTTCTTTGTCTGTACAAATACCAAACTTTGCTTTAATTTCTTCAGGTTGATAATGTGGAGTGCCCCCAGTTAATCCCACATCAAAAACATTAGGAAAAGCACTCATAGCTTCGTGGAGTGGGAGACGAAATAAACGGTCACATTGCCCAAAACATTCTCCTATCCAATCAGCAATTTCCACAAATTCACCACCCCAAGGACGATAAATAAAATCCCAACCAAAATTATTCAACATCCAACAAGGAATATCGGCAGCTTGAGCAATTTTAGCAGCAAGTGGCGGGATATCTGCTAATAATAAATCTACTCGATTTTGTTTAATAAAATTTACTTCTCCAGCAATAATTGACCGTTCTTTACTCCGAATTTCTTTCAATTTTTCTATGGTAGTTTGTTTATCCATAGTGATACTATCTGATTGAATAACTCCCACATCAAAAGCACGGGGACGATAAATAAAATCCCCAGAAATATAAGATTCTAATAACCAACGGGGAGCAGTTGTCACCATAATTAATAAAACATCTGGACACATTTTTTGCACCAGATTAGCAACTGATGATATGGGTACAGCATGACCAAATCCATGGTTAGTAATAGCAATATATAATGTAGGTCGAGACATGGGAATTTTTTAATTAAAGATTAATAATATCCTATAATAAGTTTCAACAGTAGTCATTAGACCTCTCCGGAAAAGAGGGAGTAAACATTCAGCCGTCAGCTATTAGCTAGCCTCTTGCAGAGGAACTGCGGACTTCAGCTATTAATTTTGGAGAAGGTAAAAGCAACCTTTGAAATTGAGAAAGAGTAAAAATTGACTGCCAAAGTCCCATTTCTAAACCTGAGAAGTAATTATTTATTACTAATTGCTGTTAACGTAGTTCCTCCGGAGGAGGCTAGCTGACTGCTAATAGCTGTTTGCGCAGCATTCCGGGGGAAATGCTTACAGAGGGAGTAGGGAGTAGGTAGGGACTTTGGATGCAACGTTTCTACAGAGTAGGCGGAAAGAATTGATGATTTTTTCGCGATAATTGATTTTCTTTTTGATTATCACCAGATGTCTATTAGTAAGATGCTCATAAAAAATTAAATATTTTATAATTAGAGCGTTCTTCAACTAAAATATTACCAGTTATGTTATAATGCCTAAAAAGTATATTTGTTTTGTAAGATAAATTTTGATTAATTAGTGATCAAAAAAGTTTTTGTTTGTAGTAGGGCTTTAGTCCTAATATAGGTATCTCACGGGCTAAAGCCCTACTACGAGCTGTAATTATAACTATTCAACCAGACATGATATAATAATTCACACTCATCAAGATAAAAAAACTACTTTAAAAATGTTGTCTAATCATCCAGAAAAAATAAATTTTGACGCAGAAAATAACCAATATTTAGATAGTAAAACTACTACACAACTGATGGATTTATCTTGTCTAGAGATCCAAAGTTCAGCAATTATTAAAAGAATTGAAATAGATACTTATGGTGAAGTATTAGTGAAACGTTTTAAAGCTATGGGAGTTGTGCCAGAAAAACAAATAATGGTATTACGAAAAAGTTGCTTTGGCGGACCACTTCATATCAGAGTAGGCATGAGTACAGAATTAGCAATTAGGAGAGAAGAAGCAAAAACAATTTTTGTTCAAGTGTTGCATAGTGACGAATGATTTGAAATTTTTGATGAACAGAATTTTGGATTTGAGAATTGCCAGAATGAAAGATACGATCAGGGGTTCTATATAAATCAAAAAGGGCAGCCATAAAATGCTACCCCAAAAAATTCTATCAGAGACTGTTTTATATCATGTCTCATTAAATAACTGTAATAAACAATCTTTACCCAACCTGGTAGGGACGTTGCATGCAACGTCCTTACATTGCGGTTAATTAATGTTACTTGATATTAGACTACAGCTCTCTAACGATAAAAGTTGTTGACCCTATTTACCATATTATTCCTGATAAATAAAACTGCTACATCCCAATAGCGATCGTCTGCATCCTTAATATCGCACTTAATTTTCCATTCTTCATCCTCAACAACAGGCATGATCGTCAATGCTGAGGCTTTGTTTTTCTGCTTTGCTCCAGAATTAAATCCGGCAATAACTGCAGTCCATTCTGACGCTGAATATCCAGTTTTGATTGTGGGATTACCTTTGACCTGATAAATCCGATATTCCATAGGTTTTTGGGTAGTATCAGTTTCATCAGTCGTTGGTGTAGTCTCTGTTTCACCAGTCGTTGATGTTGTAGCAGGTTGATTTACTTTCATTAGTTCGTTAATTTCCTCTTGAGATAACACTCGATCATAAATTCGCAGATCGGCAACTTTGCCCTCATAGAACCCATAACCACAACCCAATTTTACTTGAGTAATTTGACTTAATTCTTGATCTTTACCTGTACCACTATGCCACAAACTACCATTGAGATAAATTTTCATCTCGCCGGTAGCAACATTCTTTGTAAATGCCCAGTGATTCCATTTACCCTTAAAATCAGAGACTTGAGCTAATTGTTCAATTCTGTCAAAAGAAGAGGTTTTATTTCCACAATCAAAGTATACGGTACTGTCTGACCATGGTAAGTGAATATTAACTACCCTGTGATTAGTTTTATCTTGTGCTAACAAGATAGAGCTTTGTTTGGGTAGAGACTCTCCACCGTTTGCCCAAAAACTAATTGTGATTTCATTAGTTTCGGGAATAGCTGTTGGGGGTAGTTCGATATAATCATCTACTCCATCAAAACCTATACAGTTGCCAAAGTTCGGGTCATTTATGACTTCAGCACCATAAACTTTGCCATTGAGTTTTCCGTCTGAGGAATCAACTACTTCTTTTTCTTTTGCTGAGTTTTCTACTATTTCATTGAGCGGGAGATTGAGATGTAAACCACTATCTATATCTATAGGTTTAGAAGTCTCATCCGTTGTTGATGTAGTATCGGTTTCACCAGTGGTATCAGTTTCATCCGTTGTTGATGTGCTGTCGGTTTCACCAGTGGTATCAGTACCATCCGTTGTTGATGTGCTGTCGGTTTCACCAGTGGTATCAGTACCATCCGTTGTTGATGTAGTATCGGTTTCACCAGTGGTATCAGTACCATCCGTTGTTGATGTGCTGTCGGTTTCATCGGCCTCATCAACTGTCATCAATTCATTAATTTCTTCAGGTGACAATACTCGGTCATAAATTCGTAGATGAGCAACTTTACCATTATAAAACCCATAACCACAACCAAATTTAACCTGAGTAATTGAGCTTAGAGGATTTTCTTTACC
>NZ_JAAHGO010000008.1:34573-36460 GCF_010672455.1 Okeania sp. SIO2C9
ATTCATTAATTTCTTCAGGTGACAATACTCGGTCATAAATTCGTAGATGAGCAACTTTACCATTATAAAACCCATAACCACAACCAAATTTAACCTGAGTAATTGAGCTTAGAGGATTTTCTTTACCAACACCACTTTGCCAAAGAACACCATTGAGATAGATTTTCATCTCTCCGGTAGCAACATTCTTTGTAAAGACCCAGGAAGTCCATTTATCCTTGAAGTCAGTTGCTTGAGATAGTTTTTCGATTCTGTCATAACTATTATCAGAAGTAGTGGTATTTCCACAATCAAAGTAAATTTTACTATCTGACCAAGGTAAATGAATGTTGACTACCCTGTGATTACTTTTATCTTGTGCCAAGATAATAGAATTACGATTAGGTAGAGACTTGCCACCATTTGCCCAGAAACTAATTGTTATTTCACCAGTTTCGGGAATAGTTGCTGTAGGAAGTTCGATATAATCATCAACCCCATCAAAGTTGATACACTTGCCAAAGCGATCGTCTGCTACAACTGTTGCTCCATTGACTTTGCCATTGAGTTTTCCTGCTGAAACATCAAGAACTTCTTTTTCTTTAGCAGCGTTTTCGACTATTTCATTCAGTGGCAGATGCAATTGTAAACCACGATTAATATCCATAGGTGGAGGAGTTCCATCCACTTTCATACATTCATTAATTTCTTCAGGTGACAATACTCGGTCATAAATTCGTAGATGAGCAACTTTACCATTATAAAACCCATAACCACAACCAAATTTAACCTGAGTAATTGAGCTTAGAGGATTTTCTTTACCAACACCACTTTGCCAAAGAACACCATTGAGATAGATTTTCATCTCTCCGGTAGCAACATTCTTTGTAAAGACCCAGGAAGTCCATTTATCCTTGAAGTCAGTTGCTTGAGATAGTTTTTCGATTCTGTCATAACTATTATCAGAAGTAGTGGTATTTCCACAATCAAAGTAAATTTTACTATCTGACCAAGGTAAATGAATGTTGACTACCCTGTGATTACTTTTATCTTGTGCCAAGATAATAGAATTACGATTAGGTAGAGACTTGCCACCATTTGCCCAGAAACTAATTGTTATTTCACCAGTTTCGGGAATAGTTGCTGTAGGAAGTTCGATATAATCATCAACCCCATCAAAGTTGATACACTTGCCAAAGCGATCGTCTGCTACAACTGTTGCTCCATTGACTTTGCCATTGAGTTTTCCTGCTGAAACATCAAGAACTTCTTTTTCTTTAGCAGCGTTTTCGACTATTTCATTCAGTGGCAGATGCAATTGTAAACCACGATTAATATCCATAGGTGGAGGAGTTCCATCCACTTTCATACATTCATTGATTTCTTCAGGAGATAATGCTCGGTTATACATCCGCAGATGCGACATTTTGCCATGAAAAAATCCATCTGCTGACCAGTTACTCTTACCAATGTAATTTTTGGTGCGATTAACACTATTGGGGAGAGCTACCAACCCACCCCCTACTTCTTGACCATCTTTATAAACCTTGGCATTTCCTGACTCATCAATTGTTGCTGTTAGGTGGAGCCATTGATTCTTTTCGAGTATCCCTTTTACTTCAATAGCTTTTCTCGTAGAACCAACAAATACAACTAATAATCCATCATTGGTTGTAGTACGATTGCCAAAAATGATATTGTTCTTACCAGGAGCATTCGCGAAATCAATCACCCTTGACTGGTTATTGAAGTTCTGATAATATACCCAAGCTTCTACGGTAAAACCTTGTGAATAGTCAATATTCATTTCTGGCATTTGGATATAATCATCCACACCGTCAAAATTTAGACAATTGCCAAGTTTGGAGTCTGCTACAACTGTTGGTTCCCCATTGACTTTACCCTTGA
>NZ_JAAHGO010000008.1:36560-59400 GCF_010672455.1 Okeania sp. SIO2C9
AAACCTTGTGAATAGTCAATATTCATTTCTGGCATTTGGATATAATCATCCACACCGTCAAAATTTAGACAATTGCCAAGTTTGGAGTCTGCTACAACTGTTGGTTCCCCATTGACTTTACCCTTGAGTTTTCCTGCTGAAACATCAACTACTTCTTTTTCTTTGGCTGCATTTTCGACTATTTCATTCAGTGGCAGATGTAGTTGTAAACCACGATTAATATCCATAGGTGGAGGAGTTTCATCCACTTTCATACATTCATTAATTTCTTCAGGAGATAATGCTCGGTTATACAGTCGCAGATTTGACATTTTCCCATGAAAATATGCATCTGCTGACCAGTTACTCTTGCCAATGTAATTTTTAGTGCGATTAAGATTATTAGGTAGATGTACTAAACCACTCTGTACTTCTTCACCATTCTTGTAGATTTTGCCACTACCTGACCCATCAACAGTTACTGTTAAATAAAGCCACTGGTTCAACTCTAGCTTTCCATCTGCTTTAATTCTGTTTTGAGTCGCACCTTGATAAACATCTAAGAGTAAATTCTTAGTAGTACCTTCATTAGTAAACAGAATATTGTCCTGAGTTTGACCATTTCCAAAGTCAATAATTCTTGACCAACTCTTGAAACTGCTATAGTGTACCCAAGCTTCGACAGTTAAACCTTGTGAATAGTCAATATTCATTTCTGGCATTTGGATATAATCATCCACACCGTCAAAATTTAGACAATTGCCAAGTTTGGAGTCTGCTACAACTGTTGGTTCCCCATTGACTTTACCCTTGAGTTTTGCTGCTGAAACATCAAGAACTTCTTTTTCTTTAGCAGCGTTTTCGACTATTTCATTCAGTGGCAGATGCAATTGTAAACCACGATTAATATCCATAGGTGGAGGAGTTTCATCCACTTTCATACATTCGTTAATTTCTGCTTTTGATAATGCTCGGTTATACATCCGTAGATGCGACATTTTGCCCTGAAAATATCCATCTACTGACCAGTTACTCTTACCAATGTAATTTTTGGTGCGATTCAGATTATTAGGTAGATGTACTAAACCACTCTGTACTTCTTCACCATTCTTGTAGATTTTGCTACTACCTGACCCATCAACAGTTACTGTTACATAAACCCACTGGTTCAACTCCAGTTTGCCATCTGCTTTAACCCTGTTTTGAGTAGTACCTTTATTAACCTGGAAGGCTAAATTATTAGTAGTAAGTTCATTAGCAAACAGAATATTGTCGTTTGGAGCACCATTTCCAAAGTCAATAATTCTCGACCACTTCTTGAAGCTGTTATAGTGTACCCAAGCTTCTACAGTCAAACCTTGTGAATAGTCGATATTCATTTCTGGCATTTGGATATAATCATCCACCCCGTCGAAGTTTAGACAATTGCCGAAACGTGAGTCGTCTAAAATTTTTGGATTACCATTGACTTTACCCTTGAGTTTTGCTGCTGAGACATCAACTACCTGTTTTTCTTTAGCTGCATTTTCCACTATTTCATCCAGTGGCAGATGCAGTTGTAAACCACGATTTATATCCATAGGTGGAGGAGTTCCATCTTCTTTCATACATTCATTGATGTCTTCTTCTGATAATACTCGGTTATACATCCGCAGATGAGCCATTTGTCCTTGAAAAGCTTGATTACCTGCAAATCCTCCTCCCAGCTTATCTTGCTCTTGCCCTAGAACCAATGCTCCTCCAGTGGCAATTGGATTTCCTTGACTAATGACTTTAGAGTGTACTTCTTTTCCATCTTTGTACACTTTAAATTCTCCGTCGCTACTTTGCCAAGTAATTGCTACACAATGCCATTCGCCATCGTTGACCGCAACTCCCGTACCATACCACTTGTTATTAACAGTGGGTGTGATATTTTTAATGTTGTATATTTGAAACTCGTTATACCTCTGTGCTGAAGATTTTGCGTATGAGACAACTGTACCTTCTTTCTGTTGGTTGTTCGATCTAACCCAACATAATACTGTCATTGCTTCTGAGGGAAAGTTGGGCATTGGGTTAATGATCACATAATCATTATTCCCATTAAAGTTTAAACAATTGCCAAACCGTGGTTCAGCTACAACTGTTGCACCATAAACTTTACCATTGAGCTTTGCTGCACAAATATCAACAACTTCTTTTTCTTTAGCCGCATTTTCCACAATTTCATTCAGTGGTAGATGCAGTTGTAAACCACTATTTATATCCATCGGTGGAGGAGTTCCATCCACTTTCATACATTCGTTGATTTCTTCAGGGGATAATGGTCGGTTATACATCCGCACATGAGCCATTTGACCCTCAAAAGCCTGATTTACATCAAATCCTCCCGCAACTTGATCCTGTTCTTGACCTAATACCAGCGACCCCCCAGAAGTAATTTTCTTTCCTTTGCTCAGAATTCCAGCATCTTTCTCTTCACCATCTTGATAAACCTTTAATTGTCCGTTACTGCTATTCCAACTGACTGCTACACAATGCCATTTACCATCATTGAAAGCAATTCCTGTTTCTTTTGTAACTGCTGTAATGTAAACTACAAGGTTTTTAATGTCATACAGTATAAAAGCATTATCGGTTTGAGAATCAGCATAGGAAAAAGGTGTTCCTGCTTTGACTGTATTGTTCGATTTTATCCAACAATATACTGTCATTGCTTCTGAGGGAAAGTTGGGCATTGGGTTAATGATAACATAATCATTATTCCCATTAAAGTTTAAACAATTACCAAAGCGTGGTTCAGCTACAACTGTTGCCCCGTGAACTTTGCCATTGAATTTGTTGCCTGAAATATCAACTACTTCTTTTTCTTTAGCAGCATTTTCCACAATTTCATTCAGTGGTAGATGCAGTTGTAAACCACTATTTATATCCATAGGTTTAGTTTCAGGAGTTTCACTAATTGGACTTGTAGAAGTAGTATTACTAGCAACATAAATATCGTGTAAATCATTAGGTATTACACCTTTAATCTTTTTCTGTTTGAAAGTAAGGGTAATAGATGTATAACGTTGGTCGCTCGGTAACTCAAATAAACCTAGACCCGTATCTGTGCCAAAAGAAGTACCTGGGTTCGGTGGAGTTGGGCAAAACTCTTGTTTACCTTGAGAGTTTTTACCAGAGATAGTTTGAGTCGCTGCATCTAGGAATACACGAGCATTATTTCCTTGGCCAAGAGTGCCACTGTTGAATAATTTCCAGTCAGCTAAATTTACTGGACTACCATCTAGAGTTGTTGCTGTGACTTTTATGGTTGTATATCCAGCTTTGCTACCGTTGAAGAATCTTGATATGGCCAAATAGGTGTCACCACAGGTAGCGCCATCAGTTACTTTTGAGCCAGTTAAAGAAGCCTTATAGTTACTAAAATCTATAGTGACAGAATAGTTGTTTTCACGTCCTATAGTCCTGATTTGAGGCATAGTAACAGTGATGCCTTTTACTTGACCTGTTAAGCTAAATTTATTCTCTATTTCTCCAGATAGGAGGCGATCTTCTGTAATGGGGGTATCACCATCTGGTTTTCTTTTCCAAGCACGGTCGTCATAGTCTATTTTATTGTAGGTTATACCTATTGTACCCCCTAAACCATCAGAGATTTGCGCTGTTTGGCCAAACCCTGGATACTGATAGTCGGTAGTATCCCAAAATGTGAGGTTTTTAGTAGCGATTTCAGACATTATAATGCTCCTTATTTATTAATTAATCGGCAATTTCTAGCGACACTAATCATTCTCTGATTATCTGAAAAAATATACAATTCAGATATTTTTGGGCTTCTGTGTATAAACAAGTATAAGTTTTTTGATGCACAAACTCAACATTTCTTAATAATACATTTTACCACTGATTAAATTATTCATAGAGTTAAATTTTATTAAGGATTATTGCTAAATTTTTTTTAGGAACAGATGAGGCCAATTTGTCATAAAGTCCAATATTTAAACGAGAATAATGGCCTACTTGAAGCTCATAAAATCAAAAACTTTCTATCATTAAGTGATTAACTATATCAAAAAAAAATAATGAAATTGATATTAATTAGTAAAGTCGGTCTCAGTTGTTATTGAAGCTAGCAAAATTAGGATTAAATACACCAATATTCCTGATATTATAGTATGCAAAATATCAAACTGCTAGTTGCTGCAAGATAATACAAAAAGATTGATAATATTCAAATTTATATATAGATATGGTTTAGCCAGGACTGTGGCGATCGCTATTCCAAAATCTGATTTTATGAAAGAGATTAATACTAATACTCACCAAAAAATTTTGCTATCTTTAGCTGCTTTAGGAGCTGCAATATTTATTGATATTTTAACTTTTCATTGGGTTCCCAAACCAATTTTACGATTAAATTATCCTGCTCAGAATATCACTGGTGGAAAATTAAATAGTCAGATTGAAATAAATAGAAGACATGAATTAGGAGAATTAGAATTATCTTTGAATCAGATGGCTACTCAACTCAAAGAATATTTTGAAAATTTATAAAAAAAAGTTAAGCAACGTAAATTCCATAAGCACATTCTTTATTGGTTGAGAAATCAACTTGTTTAGTTAATGATTTTAAAATTAAACTGATCAAACAATTGATTGAATTAGTTTCATAATTTAATTTAATATTTATTGGTTGTAAAAATTGTATATTTTGCAATATTAAAATTATCGATTTTTTTTCACAATTTATAGATTTCAAGATCAAGGTTTTCACTGACTGTAACAATGCTTTGTTCTGGAAATGTTTGCCACCTACCTAAAAATAAAGGTTCATATAGAATCGGGTTGAATAGTTATTGTAGGGGTTGCACATTATAGAATGATATTGCCAAAAAATTAGTTTAGACTTTGGCTAAAAAAAACCTAATATTAATCATTCTAGCAATTGACTAATCCAAAATCCAATTCCATCAAAAATCTAAAATCATTTGTCACTGTGCAACGCCTTATTGTAAGTTGGGAGTAGGGGAGTGGGGGAGTAGGGGAGATTAAAGGCTTGAAGTAATTATAGAATTATCAACATATACTATATAACCGGATTCTATATCAGAAGCTATAATCACAGCATTTAGTAATGCTTCTTGCATTTCGCGAGGTTTATAACCTTGGATTATTGATGAACCACATCTTCACAAACAAAACCTTGTCGGGACGTTCCATGGAAAGTCCCTACTGTGGTCTACCCAAATCAAAACCGCTGTAATGCACTACTTTAAATGAAACAGTCCAGTAGAGTTGAGGAACCAGACCCTGTTGAGTACCATATTTCTTAACATGGTGAAAGCCTTGATATTGTGTTATTAGCCTAGAATCAATTTTGTAGTTTTGTCACGCCAGCAAGGGCAGAATCAGGGTAAGGGAAGTCAACTGATATTTCGCCAACAGCATCAGGAACCGAAACCCAACAACAATCTTTCTCCCCTACTCCCCTACTCCCTAATGCACCAAGAGTCTATATTGTAGGGGCGTGACACGCCTAAAACTGTGTAATAGATTTTTGTTTCTAGGTGTCTTGATCTCCCCACACTCCCCACACTCCCCACACTCCCCACACTCCCCACACTCCCCACACTCCCCACACTCCCCATCTAATGCACCATTTAAGGTGTGTCAGTCTAGTAGGGGCGTTAGTGGCAGCTCTGCGTCAGCAAATGGCCATTAGCTAGCGCACAACTACGTTAACGCCCTTACAGGTTATATAACGATCGACGGAATTATATTACTCCGAAGTCAACGGATTTGATATTACACAGCAGCTATCAAACCACTATGTCTCAACAAAGGTTCAGTATTCGGTTCGCGACCTCGGAAAGTTTTAAACACCTCCATAGGATGCAAACTACCACCTAATGCTAATACTGTATCTCGAAAACGTTTACCACAAGTGGCGATCGCTACTTCATCTTCTAAACCAGCTTCTTCAAAGGCAGCAAAAGCATCAGCACTCAATACTTCTGCCCACTTATAACTATAATAACCAGCAGCATAACCACCAGCAAAAATATGTGCAAAAGCACATAAAAATGAATCTTCTGGCAATGGAGCTAACACAGTAGTAGTTTGAGCGATACGGTTACGCACATCCATCACTGTTTCCTCACCACCTGGTTGATAACGGTGATGTAGTTCAATATCAACTAAGGCAAAGTGCAACTGACGCAACATCCCACTGCCACTCATATAATTTCTGGCAGCCAAAAGTTTCTGATAATAATGTTCTGGCAGAGTTTCCCCTGTTTGATAATGTTTTGCCATTCCAAATAATGTGGAGCGGTCGTAACACCAGTTTTCCATAAACTGACTGGGTAACTCCACCGCATCCCACTCTACATTATTAATACCAGCAGCTCCTGCATAGTCAACCTTTGTCAACATATGTTGTAAACCATGACCGAACTCATGGAAAAGAGTTTCTACCTCACGAAAAGTCATCAAACTAGGTTTACCATCTACAGGTGGTGTTTGGTTGCATTGCAAATAAGCTACTGGCAAACGCAAAGTAGTTTGACCATTTTCCACAAGCTTTGCGCGAGTGATACATTCATCCATCCATGCACCACCCCGTTTTTCTGCCGGACGACTATAAGCATCAAGATAGAAGTAAGCGATAGGTGTATTTGTCTCATCACTAACTTGGAAATAACGCACATCTTGATGCCAGACTGGTGCTTCCCCATCAGCAGCAGTAATATTAATACCAAATATCCGTTTTACCAAAGCAAATAACCCATCAAGAACTTGCGGTAGTGGAAAATATGGTCGTAACTCTTCGGCAGTAAAAGAAAACTTTTCTTCCCGCAGTCTTTCCGCCCAAAAACTGGTATCCCAATGTTTCAGGTCATTTGCCTCTGGTGCATTTTTACTGGCAGCAAATTTTTTCAATTCTTCCAAGTCTGTAACTGCAGCATCATAACTTACACTGCGTAGCTCTTCTAATAACTTTTCCACTGCTTCCACACCAGGTGCCATTTTACTAGCGAGACTCAGTTCTGCATAACTATTAAAGCCTAAAATTTGAGTTTTTTGTTGACGTAGCTCTAAAATACGTTGAATTAAAGGATAGTTGTTTAACTCCCCACTAGAAGCACGACTAATAAAAGCTTTATACAGTTGTTCTCGTAATTCCCGTCGTTTGCTGTGCTGCATAAAGGGCATAAAACTGGGATAGTCGAGAGTGATGCGCCATGGTCCGTTTTCTGGTGTTGCGTTTTCTGCTCCAGCATCTCTGGCACCTTGAGCTGCAAAACTTAATAAACTGGGAGGTAAACCATCGACTTCTTCTTTGTTTGTCAATGTGAGACTAAAAGCTTTTGTGGCATCAAGGACATTGTTGGAAAACTTTGTAGAAAGTTCTGCTAATTCTAGTTGAATGGTATTGAAACGTTCTCGCTGTTCGCCTTCTAAACCTACTCCCGAAAGTTCTGCATCTCTGATAGCAGCTTCAACTATGCGTTTTTGTCCTGAATCTAGATTTTGCCAACTATCACTATTGTGTAATTTTTTGAAGGCTTGATAAAGAGGTTGACTTTGGTTTAGTTTATTAGAAAATTCTACTACTTTTGGTTGTACTTCATCATAAGCTTTTCTTAGTTCAGGGCTATTTTTTACTCCCATTAAATGCCCTACTATTCCCCAACTCCAACTTAAACGGTCTACTAATTTTTGTAGGGGTTCCACCAGTTCATTCCAAGTAGGTTGAACTGTGGCTTCTAAGTTTGTTAATTCTTGCTCTAATTCTGTCAGAAGTTCTGTCATTGTAGGGACTACATCTTCTGGTTTAATAGATTCAAAAGAAGGTAATCCTTTACCATTTAATAATGCTTTATTTGTAACTGTAGCTTGAGCATTCATACGCTGTTTTTCTTGATATTCCAATCATCTTTATTTTTGGTGTTATATTATTGTAGCTTAAATGAGCAAAAAATCAAATTTTATTTCAGGTCATCTTCTGATAATTAGCAATAGACATCTCCAGAAAAGAGGGAACAGAAAAGAGGGAACAGGGAACAGGGAAGAATAATTGATAATTTGAGGGAACAGGGAAGAATAATTGATAATTTATGGATAATAATTGATTTTATTTTGAATTTTTGGAGATTTCTAATAATATTCAAGTTAATTGACTATTAATCGATAAAGAGGTAACAGGGAACAGGGAATAGGGAAGAATAATTGATAATTTATGGATAATAATTGATTTTATTTTGAATTTTTGGAGATTTCTAATAATATTCAAGTTAATTGACTATTAATCGATATAGTAGTAAGGAAGGAGTGAAGTTGAAATAAGCTTTATTTTGAAGATTCCATTTTTTGAAGTAAGCTATTAGCTGACGGCTGATAGCTAATAGCTGATGGCTGTTTGCGCAGCATTCCGCAGGAAATGCTTACAAAATCGTTATTTGTTCAAAAATTCATGAGGAATAATTTTTCCAGGACAATTGGGGAACTCTACCTGTTTCCAAATCGAAGATTTTTTCCAAATAGAATAGAAAAGTTCTTTATCAGTTTTCAAATCTATTTCTTGATAAGAAATATAACCATTTTCCTCCTCTTCATTGATTAGCATTCTAGTGGTAAAGGAATTTCTTTCAACCAACGAGTTTTCATAAATCATCACATTAGTATTATGCAAATCGTGATTATCAACATTTTTGGCATTAGTACAACAAATATATCGTACTTCTACTCCAGCTTCTGCTTGCTCTCTAAGTACTTGTAGATGTATTTGTGTCGGAGATTCAGGAAGTATAAAAACTCTTTTTATGAGAATACCTTTTTGAAGTATTTTTTTACTTACTTCCCAAAAATACATACCCAAATCACTATGCCACCATGTAGGAGTAGTCATGCTGTGAACTGCTAATAACTGACATTCACTTTTTTGGATATCAATTTGTTCTAATAATTGAACCACTTTATCTATGCGTGACTTTCCACTGACGGCAATTTTTATTTCAGGCATAATAGTATTAGTCAAAATTGTACCTTCAAAGAGAGTTTGGTTATTTTCGTCTAACTCAACTCCAGTCAAATTTGCGTTACTCAAATTTGCCTTACTTAAATTTGCCTTACTTAAATTTGCTCTGGTTAAGTCAGTTTTCGTGAGATTTGCACCTGAAAGATTAGCTTTACTAAAATCGCATCCTATCAAAATTGATTCGGAGAGATTAGCTTCATTATCACTTAAATCTACTTTGCTGAAATTTAACTTACGAAAATCTCTCATTCCTATTTTGTATAGACTTATGAGTTCTTTTTCTTCATAAATATCTTGAGAATCTTCATTAGGAGCGTAAACGGCAATAATTGCTTTAACGTAAGCAAATAGATAGGCTTTGATGATATTTTCATGGCTATAAATTTTGATAACTTCTTCCTCGCCAGATCTTACGAAAACCATAGCAGTCACTGCTCCTTCTTTACCCGGCGTTAAATTAGCCACGTAGATAGCTTTGAGTTCATGTTTTATCTCAACTATATGAGATAAAGCCTTATCAAAAGCAGTAAAAAGCGCATTAATTGAACCTTTTTTGAACCCAGAATCTGTATAATATTCTTTTCCATATTGATCTTGTAAGATAATCATAGCAGAAGTTAGATCCTTTTTGGTGCAGAGAACTTCAAACTTTTTAATGCTCCAACCTTGAAAAAGGAGTAATTTATCCTCAAAAGAAAGATTCTTTTTAAGAGGTTCTTCCTCCCAATTTATGGATAGTGTTTCTCTCCTTCTATCTATAGATTTTTGAGCTAGTTTTTCTTTAAAAAATTCCGGCGATAAATCAGAATCTTCAGACTCTACATACTCTAAGAATAATGCTGGTGAATAAACATAAGGCCAGCCACTACTCACAAAATCTCTATCCCTTAAGGTGATAATGCCATCTAAATTATACTTTTTGGCACATTCAACTTGAATAACAGTTGGTATATTGACAGTGGGATATTTTTCCAAATCGATATTTTTCAAGTCAATTTCACAAACTTCAAATTGACTGATAATTTCTATAATAAGACGGTTAGCATATTCTTGTCCTCTCAAATCTTTAACCCTTAACCAAAGATTTTCTACTCCATTTTTACCAATATAAGGATTAATTTTTTCGGATAAAACCCATTCAACTACTTTAGTTACATCTTGGTTCATAGTAGTTTTATTTCTTAATAAAAATTCTTCAAGTATATTAGAGTCAATCAGAATTTTAGGAGCTTGAGACGTTTTTTTCTTGTTTGGGAATACTGATAAATTTTCGAGAAACATATCAATTCCTACACTAGAAATATTAGTCACTTTGTGAAGACTGAGTTTAATTTCGTATTGAACAAAAGGATGTTCATTTTCCATATTATTTCTTAAATCCCAGAGAAGTTTAATGACTTTTGGTTCAGTACGTTCACCTAATGCTCTAATCCAATTAGCACGTTCGTCTACATCGCATTCTTGTTGTGATTTTGCGATTAAGTCAGAAGTCTTTATTAGACTATATTTGGATTGCATTTGATGAGATGATTCTATTGTCATGAATTTATTCACCTTTTGTCGTGTTTGAATTTTTTCATGGGAAAAATGGCGTTGCATAATAAAGAGATGAATTGAGTAGGAGTAGCTATACAATGCCTTGAATACTTGATAGCATATCCACAAAAGGATAACTGGATGAACTGGAGATTTTGTGAAAACACTAAATTCTTTTGTTAACTGATGGCTCTCCAATTCTAGAATGTTCCCGTTTCCTATAGTTTCATATCTTAATTCAGCAATGCTGAAAAAATTAGTTAGTGAGCGCAGTCACTATCATTATTAACTTTTTCCTCAACTTTTGAAGCTTCTTCAACTTCTGAGTTTTCTTCTAGACGGTTGGATAAAATGTTAGTCAAATCATCGTCATTGTGCGGACAAAAATATTTTTGGTCTAAGGAAAAAAGAGTTCTTCTTAAAGAAGTTATACCAAAACGCGGAGCTTGTGATTGAGGGTCAAAATACTCTCTAAGATATTGACCTAGATTTTTATTGAAATCAGAATGTATGTTTTTGTAACTGTGTCCAGTTATTTTAGCTATATCTTCTACTTTATGCAAATTAACCATTGCTAAGTAAAGCATAATTTTATACTTTTCAGAGATCAAAGTTTTCAAAATTTCCTCTTCTATTTCAGTTAATAAAATATCAACTTCTTTAACGTTGACACCATGAGTACTTGCTAAAAATTTCACTTTTTCAATAGATATTAAAAGCATATTAGTAGCCTCGCTTTAGGTAAGGGTTTTGGTGGCTTAACATTGAGAATAACATATTTTTGTTATCTAAATTACTTATGATCAATTAATGAGCTAATTATGCCATTTTAAAAAAATCGTAGCATTATCTCCCAAAAATAAAACCAACAATTGTTGTATAAAACCCCCATTAGATAAACATACATATATTTACCTAATTTAACACTGTCCTATTTCCGCAGTATATTTTGACAAAACAAGCTGACTACAAGCTACCCTATCAGACAAAATCATTGTAGATATTTCAGAAGTATAAATTTCTAGATAAGCATCTTCATTGGTTTCAAATAGATATTCTTTTCCTGCTTCAACAGCACGCTCAAGCCACTGCCCCATGAAGTCAATTTTTAAGATAGCTATTCTTTCCGTACAGTTAATATACAGACACTTAATAGTTTTAGAATCTTCAGTTTTTTTAGCCATACTATTATCCTCCATCTCAGAATTTAGTATGTAAATCATTTAAGTAAGATAAAGCATATTTATTTGTTTGAAAACCAACAAATGTTGTCAGGAAAGCATTTAGCTGTCAGCTGTCAGCTATAGCAATATGATTTTAGTTGTGAGATATTGAAGACTTTTAGGCAACAGGCAACAGGGAAGAAGAAAAAAACGGTAAACATTCAGCCGTCAGCCATCAGCTATTTCTTTTAGTAGGTGATAAAAGTTTTATTAATTGAGAAAAGCTTTGTTGGATGAAAGTATATAGCTGCCGCACTTGCTCCGCATATATATTTCATAGCGCGCGGAAACTGCTGTAACTATTGGACAATAGATCAATAGAACATCAATGTTTGACATAAAAAGGCTGAAACTTTTAGCTGTCAAGGTTTTGAGGCTGAATCATCAGAGCAATAACTATTGGACAATAGATCAATAGAACATCAATACTATAGAAAGAGAGCGATCGCGAATCAGCATAGTAATAACTATTGGACAATAGTAATAACTATTGGACAATAGATCAATAGAACATCAATACTATAGAAAGAGAGCGATATAGCTGCGAAATGGATGTTAAGAACGCTACTTTCATGCAACAAAGCCATTGAGAAACGAAAAATCTGACTACAAAAGTCAGCTCCAAAGTCTATATTCATTTAAACCTCTTCCTTAAGCACAGGGTCTTATTGCTGATAGCTAATAGCTGTTTGCACAGTAGTCCGCAGGAAATGCTTACGTTGTCAGAGCAAAGCAATTTTTGTTGGGTGATTATTTCCTAAATAACTCTTATAAATAAAAAAAAGCGGCAGTAATACCACCGCATTGAAATATTTAAACCAAAATTTATGTTACCACAAAATAACTTGCATTCGGATACTCGTAAGCGAATCGATCAAATGATTCGGCCTGAATTTCGGCCTTTCTTTACTTGGTTAATAGGAAAACCCTGTTTTGGAGAAACTGTGCGACGGAAAACCGTGAGTGAAGACTTAGTATCTACACTCTTTATCCTAATTTTCGGTCTTGTTGTTGGTTATTCCGCATTTACAAGAGATTGCGTTAATTTAGTTGCTGTTTTTATTAGCTGGGTTTGCGTATTGTCCTCAACCCGTAAACTGCGTCTAACTATTGAACACGCTTGCAGTCATAATGCTGTATTTTCTCATCGCTTCTGGAATAAAGCTCTGGGAGAATTTATTTCCATTCTGACTTTCACTTTGCCATTCAGAGAATACCAGAAAAATCATACAAAAGTTCACCATTCCCACCATATCCTGACTCCCGGTGATGAAACTTACAACTTTCTCTTCCTGAATGCTAGCTTTCGTCCAGGAATGAAAGTAGATGAGGCATGGAAGCATCTCATTAAAACCGTTTTTTCACCCACCTTTCATTGCCGTCAACTTTACTCAAGAATAAAATCAGCTTTTTGTTCTCCTTATCCTACTCATAACTTAATTTCGTTAGCTTTTTGGTTATCGATCTTATCTGGTGTGGGAATAACTCATTCTTGGCAAATGTTTTTCTGGATATGGGTTTTACCTCTGAGTATCTTTTTTGAGGTAAGTAGTCTATTGCGCCAATGTGTAGAACATAAGTTCGGAAATACCCCGGAAGAAATAACTTCTGCAATTTTCTGTGGCGAAGAACCCCCTGTATTTAACCATTCTGATTCAATTTTGGTAAAGGTTTTGGGGGTAACTCGTTGGTGGATGAGAGTGTTTTTCTATCATCTCCCTGTACGTCTTTTGATCCTTACCGGAGACAGTCCAGTTCACGACTATCATCATAAACGACCAGGCAATGATTGGGTTAACGCCCACATAGATAGACAAATAGAAGTAGAAGCAGGAATTTATTACGCTCACTCTTGGGGGTTACTGGAAGCGATCAATAAAACTTTTGAGTCTCTTAGCACTATATCCCAAGACTAAAAGACATTAGACACCTCCTCCAAAAGAGGGAGTAGGGACGTTGCATGCAACGTCCCTACAGGGAAAGAATTGATATAGCATATTCCTCGCATAATGAAGTACAAAGACTAACAATTATAGCACTTTTAGGATAGTGAGGTACAGTTTATTAATTCTCTGTTACCTGTTGCCTAAAGTCCTAAATTTTTGTACCTCATTAACTCCAAAAGTGCTGTAAATTTTTGTAGTGCGGGCATCTTGCCCGCGATGAATGTACTGAGTGGAATCTGCTGTAATATCATTACTACACTTGATCGCTTGTATAAAAGTTAGCGTGAATATCTACAAGGAAATTAAAGTTTTTTCTGGCTTTTAAGCCTTCTTCCTTCTTCCTTCTTCCCTCTTCCTTACCTTCTTACCTAAAGTTGATAATATCGTCTATTAAATTCATATCTACATAAGTTCTACCTTTAGCATCTCCAGCTATTACATTAAAAGGTTTATCTGGTTCTCCTAAATGATTTAAAACTAAAGTTGCACCAGTAAAATCTTGATTTTTCGTATAATCATTAACTGTAATAATTGTTTTTAACCCTGCCGCTAAAGCAGCTTTTAAACCATTATCTGAATCTTCAAATACTAGACAATTATCTGGTTGAATATTCATTTTTTCTAACACATAATAATAAATATCTGGAGCAGGTTTTTTTTCTGGAACCATGTCTCCTGCTGCAATTACTTCAAACCATGATAAACTTTCCTTGCCCAAGGTATTTTCTAATAATGCAGTTACATTTTCTAAGCTGCTAGTAGTAGCGATCGCTAACCGTATTTTTTGATTTCGTGCCTCTGCTAATAATCTTTTTACACCCAAGCGCAACGGAATAGTTCCTGTTGCTAATAACCTTTGATAATATTGAGTTTTCGTGGCGTGCAGATTATAAATTAATTCCTGGAGTGGAACAGATGATTTCAAATCTGGTTGATACCGACTAATATAAAAGTTGATACGTTCTTTGCCACCCGCTACTTCCAACAATTCTCCGTACAACGAAACTGACCATTCCCAGTCTAACCCAGCTTCAGCAAAAGCCTGATTAAAAGCTACTCTATGGCCATCTCGCTCTGTATTTGCCAAAGTTCCATCAACATCAAATATTAAGGTAAACAGTTCAGTCATTTAATTAAAAGTGTGATAATAAATAATGATTATACTCTTAAGTTGATTTTATAACCTCAACAGAACATCCACTTCATTAGACATCTGGTGATAATAGAAAATAAAATTAATTATCCCACTCTTATTCATCAATTCTTTCTCCCTGCTCCCTACTCCCTAGTGCAGAATGGCAGAAATAACTAACCAGTTACAAAATCCTAAAAGCCTTACCAATCAATACTTTTGAATTTTGACTTTTGACTTGCGCGTAGCGGCATTAACCTAAGCACTAATTCCAAAAGTGATAAAAGTTACTAGACGTTCTACAAGATCCTCAATATCCTCACTAGAACTTTTTTCACTCAGGGGTTCTAATGGCTCAATTTGATTGAGAACTCGGATCAACATCGCTATCACAAGATCGAGTTTCCATTCTAATTCCATTGGAGATTGATTCGGAAGCACTTTCTGCATTATATCTAGAAATCTTTGGTGAGTTCTACTAAATTCTGCTTCCGCTAGTCTCTGAATTGGATAGGGTTCTGTGCGACAACGGCCCATAAATTTGGCATGAATTAGACATTCCTCTGAGTTATCCTGAGTCATTTGTAGGGGTGGGGTAATTACAGCGGCTACAATTTCTGCCACTGAAGGGAGTTCTTCAGAGTCTTCCAGAATTGCCAGTTGTCGCATTTGTTCTTCGACAATAGGTTGCGCTACTCTTCTAATTACTGCGATAAATAATTCTTCTTTTGAACCAAAATGATAATGGACTGCGGCCAAATTCACATCTGCCTCTCGAATTATGGCCCTTAATGAAGTTCCAGCAAAGCCTAGAGAAGCAAAAAGTTTCTCAGCAGCATTAAGAATTTGCTCTTTTGTATCAATAGTTGAATTCTTGCTCATTCAGTCGTGTCTGTGATTTGCTCAACATTTTAGTCTAACACCGAGAAGTCCATTTTGACTGTATTAGCTGCTCCTGTAAATATCTATTCTACTTCCACTGCCCCCAAAACCTGAAAAGTCTCCTTTACCTAAATAACACGGGAGCATGAAAGCCATCGTCTTTTAAGCGATGGATAGAAAGGCGAGGAGTCGGATTTTAATCCGAAGGATTTTATTTTACCGAAAAGCAACGTTGAAGCTCCCCATGTTTGAACCGGGACATGAAAACAAGGGAATCATTGAGACTAGACAACTTTAGTTGCCCTCTGTTACTATGATTGACAATAACTTTTCGGTCCGCCCGTTTCAAATGTACTCTTGTCAACAAGTTTTAGTAGGTAAAAACCCTGAATTAATTGCTATCTTAACATTCTTATGTGAACAGTCTCACAAGCTCACTAACATGGGAATATATTATGCCAGGCAACTATATTTTAAGTCTCAAAAAGGCATTAGCAAGTATGAGTTGGAAAAGGTCTATAAAAATAACTATCATTACAAAGTTTTACATCTCTCTTGCAGCACAACAAATATTGAGAACTGTAGCTGAATCATTTAGGTCTTCAGGATGGTCTTATTATTGCCTATCGTTCAGGGAAAAGATCACACAAACCAAGGATTCCTAACTACAGAAAAAAAGGGGGAGTGGCTACAGTTATTTATCCCAAGCAAGCATTAAAACTTAAAGGTAATAAAATTAGAGTACCACGCTTGTAATACTTGTAAACGCTGGTTTGGGTTAGATTGCTTTTATATTTCCATACCAAGCAATCTCAACTTTGCTTCTCTCAAAGAACTGAGGCTATTACCGAGAAACAAATGTTTTTATTGGGAAGGGTGTCTATGAAAAAGAAATAGTAGTTAAACCTCAATTAAATCAAGAAAATGTATTAGGAATAGACCATGGTGTAAATAATTGGTTGACCTGTGTGTCGAATGTAGGTACTAGCGCGGGTTGTAGATGGTAAACATCTCAAATCAATGAATCGTTGGTACAACAAACAAGTATCAACTATTAAAGAAAATCAACCGACTGGATTTTGGTCAAATAAACTAGCTGCAATTACAGAGAAGCGTAACCGCCAAATTCGATTTGGGTATTAATAAAGCAGCCAGAATAGTAATTCATCATTGCGCACAAAAATCAGATCGGTACGATTGTATTTGGCTGGAATCAAGGCCAGAAAAATCAAATAGAATTAGGAAAGAAAAATAATTCAGAATTTGTACCAATTCCTACTGCTAGACTCAAAGAAAGAATAGCTCAATTATGTTCTGAGTATGGGATTCTATTTATAGAAACAGAAGAGAGTTATACTTGTAGGGGCGAATGGCCATTCGCCCCTACATTTTTAGATGGTGACTATCTGCCTAATTATGGTGAGAAACCCAATGATTGGAAACCATCAGGAAAAAGAATAAAGCGATGCAGCGCGGCCAAAGGGGGTTTCCCCCATGAGCGACTGCATCAAGACAGCGTGGTTTGTATAGAACTGGTAATAATTGGTGTGTGAATGCAGACTGTAATGGGGCTGCAAATATCATCACAAAAGTAAGCCGCAAAGCTAAGTAGGGGCGATTCGCGTTTGCGGAGCATTCCGTAGGAAATCGCCCCTACTTAAGCCTACTGTGTAGGGGCACCGCGGAAATTGTCCCCAAAGAATATATCTTTGGTCAGAATCATGAGAAACGAAGCAACAAGGATTTATCCTGTTGCGTAGTATCAACTTAGAATCCCCCCGGCAATAGCTGCGGGGAGTAGTCAAAACTCTTGGTACTGCACCCTTAGAGATGTCACCATCCCCCCCAGATTTCTGTGTTGGCCTGCTTATTGACCATATCATATCAAATCAGCTTAATTAGGTATAGAACCCCCGATCATATCTTCATAAATATGGGCGTTTTTTTAGCCTTGAGTCAGGAGACAGGAGACAGGAGACAAGAGTTCAACAATGAATAATGAATAATGAATAATTACCTCTCCATGAATAGTCGCTTTCATAGAGCGATCGCTTTCTCAGCAGAGCAATAACTATTGGACAATAGTAAATAGAACATCAATAGTCGCTTTCATAGAGCGATTAAGCTGCGGAATGGATGTTAATATCATGTCCGGTTGAACAGTGATAAATAAATAACTACGGAGTCCTCAGGAGTCAGGAGTCAGGAGGAAAGAGGGAAGAGGGAAGAAAGAAGAAGAACTGGAGTTGAAGGAGAAAGTTTTTTTATAACTAATTATCCGGACATGATATAAGAACGCTACTTTCATGCAACAAAGCTCCTGTACGTCGCCAATCCGACGGCTTCCCTACCTGATCTCATGTCCGTTGGTATTATTTGTGTAAACCCAAGAGTGAATATCTACAGAAAATTTAGGTTTTTTTCTTGCTCAATAGTCTTCCTCCCTCTTTTCTCTTCCCTCTTCCCTCTTCCTCACAGGAGTGCGCATTCCCTCTCTTGGTCAGCATTCCGCAAGCGAGCTGGCATCGTCGCGGGGTCTGACCACTTGCGTCTGTCGCAGACGCGGGGTCGCACCGCTTTTTCCTTACCTTCGCGCTTACAATACTGATGCTACTGGACATGATATGATATCAAATCCGTTTACAGCGCTTTTCAGATTGATAAACTACATAGCTACAACCAAAACCCTATCAGGGCGAATGCCATTCGCCCCTACTGTGGTTTACCCAAATGAAAATCACTGTAATTCGGTATAAAAAAATGTTCCATCTTCAACCATTACCAAATATTTCTCGAGTTCCCCATCTCCCCATCTCCCCATCTCTCCATCTCCCCATCCCCCATCTAATTACACCGATGCTACCGGATTTGATATGACTCCTACCTTAACAGGATTTATACCAATGCTACCGGATTTGATATCATTAAAATTCGGATGAGAAGTATGATATCAAATCCGCTGGCTTGGGAATGATATACAGCGGTTTTCATTTGGGTAGACCACAGTAGAGACGTTCCATGGAACGTCCCTACAAGGTTTGATGTGTGAAGATGTGGTTCATCAATTTGAAAAGCGCTGTAATTCTACAGTCGGTAGGGGCGAACGGCCGAAAGCTTGCGCATAACTATCGTTAACGCCCCTACAATATTGACTATTTTTCCTTAATGCTGAATTATATAGAATCCGGTTATATAGTATATGTTCATTATTCAATCTCTCCATCTCCCCATCTCCCCATCTCCCCCAACAATACAATTAAGTATTCAACTGGATTTGATATTACTCGTTACTCCTTACTCGTTACTCCTTACTCGTTACTCGTTATATCATGTCCGTTTATATCGTTTGTGTAAACCCAAGGGTGAATATCTGCAGGAAATAATGGTTTTTTTCTTGCGAGGGTAGCCTTTCTTCCTCTTCTCTCTTCCCTCTTCCTTCTTCCCTCTTCCTTCTTCCTTACCTTTGCTATACAAGACCGATGCTGCCGGACATGATATTACTCGTTACTCGTTACTCCTTACTCGTTACTCCTTACTCCTTACTCCTCAGTAATACGATAACTAATTACCCGGATTCTATATTATACCGATGCTACCGGATTTGATATGACGCGGATCGACTAAAAAACCAGCGATCAAAAAGAGTTTTACAGAAGTAATTTCTGTAAAACTCTTAAAGCAATTCAATTCTTAACTTGGATTAAACAGCTAGATTTGCTATAAACAAATGTCTAGAAAGCCTATCCGAGAAAATGAACACCAGAGATGTCATTACCGTTCAATGCAGTAAAGAACTCCTCAAATGTGCCTGATGTTGAAACACCGAGATTATTAGGGTTGAAAGCAAACACATCTTCATCTGTGCCCGATACACCAGGTACATTAAAGTTGCCAGTAGTAGACAGAAGTAGTTGATCTCCATTGATACCGATCGCATCAAGATCTTCACTACTGTTGCTAAGTCCTACATCACTACCGTCGAATTCGACAGACCAATTTCCACTAGTGTTACTGCCTAAATTATTAGGATTGAAACGCAGTATATCTTCATCTTGACGGCTAACTCCTGATACATTAACGTTCCCTTGGGTAGAAATTAGAAGGTCTCCAGTAATAGGATCGACACTCAGACCATCAATATCTTCACCATTGGTGGTTAAGCCAACATCTGAACCATCGAAGTATAACTCGAAAGAACCGTTGGTGTTGTTTCCAAGGGATGTGGCAGTGAATTTCACAATGTCAGAGTCATCTACATTTCCGATACCATTTATGTTTTCAGCATCCTCGAAAGAAAGTAGAATCTCATTGTTGCCAATTACCTCAAAGGCATCAATCTTAACACCTCCAAGACCAACATCTGAACCATCGAAGAACTTACTGTAACTCTGGTCAGCTAGATTATATTCAACGATGTCTTCTGGTTTGAAATTAATTCCACTTAAGGTTTTGTCTGACTTCAAACTGAACAGTAGAGAATTTTGACCCGGTTGAACATCGCCATTAACATAGTGACTGGGATCGGAATCGTTAGCCCCTGGAGCATCAACAGTACCAATGTTTTTATAGATCCCATCAGCGATGGTGTCAAATTCTAAACCAGTAATAGCACCACTACCAACAAGGTCAACTTCTATTTTGACAACATCATTGTCATTGATATTTAAAGTTTGGGAGCTATTATTAGGACCATTAGGAATAGAAGTAGTAGTTTGATTCCCATCAACATCAGTAGTGAAAACTTTACCACCGCTTTCCTCAATATCCAGGAAGTTAATGGAGTTTACATCGACTGGGTTATCAAAGTCAAAGGTAATTACACCACCATTAGCATTGTCATCAGGGTCAGAGCTGTCACCATCTTCGGAGATGATTAAGATGTTGCCTTGATCATTTGTTCCTAAATCGGGATCGTCACCAGTTGGATTAGCGCTGTCAAAGATCATGGCACCGAATTGAGTAGCTGAAACTGTTACTCCTAGATTCTGGTACTCGTCATCAATAATAGTGCCATCAGATAAAGGATTGCCTGAACCATCGGTGTCAAAATCAATAACAACGTTGTTAGCAACAGTAGATAAATTTTGAGCTGTTCCCGTCTTTTGGTAAGTCCACATCTCATTAGGAGCCAAGGTGTCATCCCCATCCCCTTTGTTAATGATGTTGGTAATTGTGCCTTCCTGGTCGTCAGTGACCTGTATTTCATTTTCGGTAAAGGATACATCACCAGTATTGGTCACTTTATAAGTCCAGGTCACAGTATCGCCAGGAGCGATTTCTGGTGCATCCTCTGGTGCGTCAGCATCTTCTCCATTGGTGGACTTTTCAATGTCGATGCCAGGATTTTGAGGATCGGGTTCGCCATTAACATAGTGACTTGGATCGGAATCGTTGACACCATCAGCAACAACAGTTCCTATATTTTGGTAAATACCACTTTCGACCTGCTGGAAGTCTAGCTTTTTGACCTTGAATCGGTCTTCAGGAGTTGAGTCGGAGGTAGAAGCAGCAATGACCAGCACATTACCAGCCACTTGCTGGTTATTGATATTTGCCCATCGTGAACTTGAACCACCGTTATTGTCTTCTGTGAAGTCAAGACTGTTTAAGAAACCATCATCCAAGCTGTTGTGGTTATTGAAAGGATCGGTCTTTGAACCCACCCAATAAGTGATATCACTGTCCGCTCCCACGGAATCTAGGAATGTGCGGTCAATCACTACATCTTCTGAGAATTCAAACAAGATGTAGTTATCCCGACCGACGTTGTCAACTTTATGTAGATCGTTGCCTCCATTACCTTCTGAGGTATCGGTGACTCCTAATCCACTAGAGAAAGCACCCAAGAAGGCTTCGCTCCAGTTTCCGCTATTAGTGCGGCTGAAAGCACTAGCTTTAACTGATACATCACCAGCAGTAAATTCGCGAATGTTGCCATCTTGACCATCTAAACCACTGTTACCTGTTAAATTAAAGGTTTGGGTTTGGCCCCCTGAACCTGTGAGGTTTTGAGCTGTTTCCGTCTTTTGGTAAGTCCACATCTCACCAGGAGCCAAGATGTTATCCCCATTCCCTTGGTCAATGATGTTGGTAATTGTGCCTTCCTGGTCGTCAGTGACCTGTATTTCATTTTCGGTAAAGGATACATTACCAGTGTTGGTCACTTTATAAGTCCAGGTCACAGTATCGCCAGGAGCGATTTCTGGTGCATCCTCTGGTGCGTCAGCATCTTCTCCATTGGTGGACTTTTCAATGTCGATGCCAGGATTTTGAGGATCGGGTTCGCCATTAACATAGTGACTTGGATCGGAATCGTTGACACCATCAGCAACAACAGTTCCTATATTTTGGTAAATACCACTTTCGACCTGCTGGAAGTCTAGCTTTTTGACCTTGAATCGGTCTTCAGGAGTTGAGTCGGAGGTAGAAGCAGCAATGACCAGCACATTACCAGCCACTTGCTGGTTATTGATATTTGCCCATCGTGAACTTGAACCACCGTTATTGTCTTCTGTGAAGTCAAGACTGTTTAAGAAACCATCATCCAAGCTGTTGTGGTTATTGAAAGGATCGGTCTTTGAACCCACCCAATAAGTGATATCACTGTCCGCTCCCACGGAATCTAGGAATGTGCGGTCAATCACTACATCTTCTGAGAATTCAAACAAGATGTAGTTATCCCGACCGACGTTGTCAACTTTATGTAGATCGTTGCCTCCATTACCTTCTGAGGTATCGGTGACTCCTAATCCACTAGAGAAAGCACCCAAGAAGGCTTCGCTCCAGTTTCCGCTATTAGTGCGGCTGAAAGCACTAGCTTTAACTGATACATCACCAGCAGTAAATTCGCGAATGTTGCCATCTTGACCATCTAAACCACTGTTACCTGTTAAATTAAAGGTTTGGGTTTGGCCCCCTGAACCTGTGAGGTTTTGAGCTGTTTCCGTCTTTTGGTAAGTCCACATCTCACCAGGAGCCAAGATGTTATCCCCATTCCCTTGGTCAATGATGTTGGTAATTGTGCCTTCCTGGTCGTCAGTGACCTGTATTTCATTTTCGGTAAAGGATACATTACCAGTGTTGGTCACTTTATAAGTCCAGGTCACAGTATCGCCAG
>NZ_JAAHGO010000008.1:59500-60405 GCF_010672455.1 Okeania sp. SIO2C9
CCATTCCCTTGGTCAATGATGTTGGTAATTGTGCCTTCCTGGTCGTCAGTGACCTGTATTTCATTTTCGGTAAAGGATACATTACCAGTGTTGGTCACTTTATAAGTCCAGGTCACAGTATCGCCAGCAGGGATTTCTGGTGCATCCTCTGGTGCGTCAGCATCTACTCCATTGGTGGACTTTTCAATATCGATGCTGGCATCAGTTAGCTCATCCACGAAGTCGTTGTCCGTATCGTCTTCCCCAGGCTCTAAAGTTACACCCACAATATTGTCTACAGTGGTGTCGTTGTCGGTAGGATCGCCATCATTGCTATTGTCTTGGTCGCTGACATCTTGATAACCTGGTAGATTAGTTTGCACAACCTCGTAGTCACCAGGCTCGACATCGTTGAATGAGTATGTACCATCTGACCCTGTAGTAGTAGTGGCTACGTTATTGCCCTGGTCATCACGCAATACGACCTCTACATCAGCAAGAGGAGTATCACCCGTACCATTGTTATCAGTATCTTCGGTGACTGTACCTGATATGGAGCCATTGGGTATCTCATCCACGAAGTCGTTGTCCGTATCGTCTTCCCCAGGCTCTAAAGTTACACCCACAATATTGTCTACAGTGGTGTCGTTGTCGGTAGGATCGCCATCATTGCTATTGTCTTGGTCGCTGACATCTTGATAACCTGGTAGATTAGTTTGCACAACCTCGTAGTCACCAGGCTCGACATCGTTGAATGAGTATGTACCATCTGACCCTGTAGTAGTAGTGGCTACGTTATTGCCCTGGTCATCACGCAATACGACCTCTACATCAGCAAGAGGAGTATCACCCGTACCATTGTTATCAGTATCTTCGGTGACTGTACCTGATATGGAGCCATTGGGTATCTCATCCACGAAGTCGTT
>NZ_JAAHGO010000008.1:60505-61565 GCF_010672455.1 Okeania sp. SIO2C9
TGCCCTGGTCATCACGCAATACGACCTCTACATCAGCAAGAGGAGTATCACCCGTACCATTGTTATCAGTATCTTCGGTGACTGTACCTGATATGGAGCCATTGGGTATCTCATCCACGAAGTCGTTATCTGTATCGTCTTCCCCAGGCTCTAAAGTTACACCCACAATATTGTCTACAGTGGTGTTGTTGTCGGTAGGATCGCCATCATTGCTATTGTCTTGGTCGCTGACATCTTGATAACCTGGTAGATTAGTTTGCACAACCTCGTAGTCACCAGGCTCGACATCGTTGAATGAGTATGTACCATCTGAGCCTGTAGTAGTAGTGGCTACGTTATTGCCCTGGTCATCACGCAACGTTATAGTGACGCCTTCTAGAGGAATATCACCTGTACCATTGTTATCAGTATCTTCAAAGACTGTACCGGATATGGAAGCATTATTACCATCTACAAAGTCGTTATCTGTATCCGCTTCTCCTGGTTCTACAGTTACACCCACAATATTGTCTACAGTGGTATCGCTGTCAGTAGGGTCACCATCATCACTATTGTCTTGGTCGCTGATGTCGTTGGGGAAATCTGGTGAGTTGATTTCTTGTACTTGATACTCCCCTGGTTCTACATCTGTGAATATGTAGTCACCGTTGTTATCAGTAGTTGTGGTGATGGGGTTGCCATTCTCTAGCACTGGGTCGCCATTGGAATCCAGTAGATTGATGGTCACACCAGGTATGGGGTCGCCATTTTCGTTGGTTACTGTACCGGATATGGAAGCATTATTACCATCTACAAAGTCGTTATCTGTATCCGCTTCTCCTGGTTCTACAGTTACACCCACAATATTGTCTACAGTGGTATCGCTGTCAGTAGGGTCACCATCATCACTATTGTCTTGGTCGCTGATGTCGTTGGGGAAATCTGGTGAGTTGATTTCTTGTACTTGATACTCCCCTGGTTCTACATCTGTGAATATGTAGTCACCGTTGTTATCAGTAGTTGTGGTGATGGGGTTGCCATTCTCTAGCACTGGGTCGCCATTGGAATCCAGTAGATTGAT
>NZ_JAAHGO010000008.1:61665-63136 GCF_010672455.1 Okeania sp. SIO2C9
TTTCTTGTACTTGATACTCCCCTGGTTCTACATCTGTGAATATGTAGTCACCGTTGTTATCAGTAGTTGTGGTGATGGGGTTGCCATTCTCTAGCACTGGGTCGCCATTGGAATCCAGTAGATTGATAGTAACACCAGGTATGGGGTCGCCATTTTCGTTGGTTACTGTACCGGATATGGAGCCAGGAATGATATCATCGAATGGTATCTCCGCTGGGTCTTCGGGACTGTCAACAGGGTCTCCATTGGGGTCAGTACCTGTGGCAGTTGCTACGTTATCTACTACTGGGTCCCCAACTAAACCATCAATATCTGCCTGAGTTAAGGTGTAAGTTCCTGTCCATTGTTGGGTTTCCCCTGGAGACAAGTCAATATCTGCTGGGGCAGTAATGGTAATCGGACCTGGTAAGTCGAAAGATACTTCGTTGATAGTTACACCAGTGATTAAGACATTACCGTCGTTCCTCTGTGTTTTTGTTTATACTGGAGTCTATCGCTTAAGTTAATTGGTTTAGACATTCCTGCTACTTTCTGCGTTTTGGAATCGTAATAAGTCTCCCGCATTGTAGCGACTGATTGTTAAGGTTCCAGATACTTAATTTCTTCCGATAATTAGCTTAAAAATAGCATTTTCCAGAATCATTTCTCATTGGGTAAATATTCAGAATCAAGAATTTCTTTAGGTTTAAATGGGCAAGATTGAGGAAATATCTTTAAATCAAGTTCAGTTTCATCCGCAGCTTGTTTTCTAGATTCTTCGTAACTTTCTTCAAAAATATCTTCAAAATATCGTTGTAAACTAGGACTATTTTTAAATGCTTTAAGAATTCGTCTACGATGTTCTCGAATAGTAGCGCGCCAACTTCCGCTTTGTTTTTCGGGTTGATATTTCCATTTTAATAAGTGCATTAAAANTTGCTACTTTGCTTGAATTAGAACAGGAGCTAGAGTAAGATGTCAGACCTAGATCGTGGAATCATGAAATTTAAGGGAGCCGATAGCCCAGTTGCGATCGCGATTTCAGCGGTGCTGGTTTTAGGCGGCGTCGCCTTCCTGATTTGGTGGGGAATTCAAACTGCTTACACTGTGAGCTAAGCTGTCAAAGATTATCTCAAAAAAAAATTAGTACTACAGGCAAGTTGTGCTATTATTGATTAGGTGTGGAGCAAAAGGGTCGATGCCCGAGTGGTTAATGGGGGCGGACTGTAAATCCGCTGGCTATGCCTACGCTGGTTCAAATCCAGCTCGGCCCACCACCAATCCATCAGAGCTGTGAGTTGTTAGAATAAAACAGAAGGTAAATGCTCTTTTTTGCCCGTGTGGCTCAGTGGTAGAGCACACCCTTGGTAAGGGTGAGGTCACGAGTTCAATCCTCGTCACGGGCTTTTAAATTATTTTAATCGAGATTATGTACATTTGAGCAAGTCCTATTAAAGACGCTCCAGACGCACCGGACAAATTGAATGGGGAA
>NZ_JAAHGO010000080.1 GCF_010672455.1 Okeania sp. SIO2C9
TCACATGAAGCAATGATACTCACTCCCCTGAGTGATGTACAGATTGTCGGGAGCCGGATGCACGGAAACGGGCACGTCCGGATCTAACTGGGAGTTGCCCTGGGTAATACCAGGCTTCGACCCAACCATACTCACACCATCAAAGCACCAGAACAATTATCATCCTGTAAAGCACTCGGAAAACAACTAGCGACAGGAAAAATTTTCATCCCCATCAATAGATTGATATTACATATTCACAAATCCAGCAAATTATCATCCTGTGAAGCTCAAAAAAAAGGCAAGGATATTCCTCTTGCATCCCCAAAAAAATTATAATAGTATGTAATCATTGGTTGCTATTCGCCCCTGTGCATGACTTTTTATTCAACGCAAAAACAGCATTTCGTTATTGAATATATATATAGAAGAGATACTCACACCATCAAAGCACCAGAAAAATTATCATTGTGTGAAGCACTTGGAGAAAAAAGTAAGCATCGGAAAATTTGCCCGCCCCATCAACAATACCGATATTATTCATGTAGAAGCGATCGCTATATTCACAAATCCAGAAAATCATCATCCTGTGAAGCTTAAAAAAAAGCGACAAGGTATTTCCCCTTGAATTCCCAAAAAAATTATGAGACAATTTAATCATTGGGTGTAGCTCGCCCCTGTACATGACTTTTTATTCAACGCAAAAACAGCATTTCGTTACTGAATATATATAGAAGAGATACTCACACCATCAAAGCAACAGAAAAATTATCATTGTGTGAAGCTCAAAAAAAAGGCAAGGATTTTCCTCTTGCATCCTCAAAAAAATTATAGTAGTATGTAATTATTGGGTGCAATTCGCCCCTGCGCATGACTTTTTATTCAACGCAAAAACGGCATTTCGTTACTGAATATATATAGAAGAGATACTCACACCATCAAAGCACCAGAAAAATTATCATTGTGTGAAGCACTACTAGAAAAAGAACTGGCAACAGGAAAAATTTTTACCCCATCAACAGATTGATATTACTTATGCACAAATCCAGAAAATAATCATCCTGTGAAGCACCAAAAAACGGCAAGGTATTTCTCGTTGCATCTCCAAAAAAGTTATGATATGATGTAATCATTAGGTACTGCTCGCCCCATGTATGACTTTTTATTCAACAAAGAAAAAGCTTATATTTTACGTTGATACTTAATCTAAAAATCATTACCACTCAGCAACGCCAAAAAATCTACTAATACCCAGTATTGCTCTTTGACAAATTCCTTTAATTCTAATAATTCCGATTTACGCCAAATCTCTTGTGAACTATTCTCTTTCTTATAAACATGACGGCTAACAAACTTTTTCTCTGTTTTTGAAGGAGGGTAAACACCAAATCTAACTTCTGGCTGAACTAAAGTTGTATCTTTATACTGATAAACTAATTTAAAGTCACTACAAAGTAATTTAGAGGGTAACATCGAATTTGTTCCTTTAACTTGACACTTGCTAGAGTGTTTTTCAAGCAAGCGTTAGACACTCAAAACATAACTATTAATTATATCGCAGTTACTGTAGAATCTCCTGTATTAGACAAAAACCCTACATCCACAGAAAATTTCAAATTCTTCTTAAAGCTTAAACGAAGGAAATTCAATTCCCAAGAGTAATCTTAAACCTCAACAAATATTAACTCGATAAATATTGCCATAAAAATGATATGGTGACTAAGAAATAAGGTTTGAAACCTACGCTTTAAAGCTGAGTTGCTAATAACTAATAACTAATAACTGAAATGTCATATTACATATCACCCAGATTTATAGATAAACTAGCAGTTCACATTACCAAAAATTTCTTAGACTTACCTAGAGTAAGAGTACCTTTAATATTAGGAATACACGGACGAAAAGGAGAAGGAAAAACTTTTCAATGCCAATTAGTATTTGAAAAAATGGGAATAGAACCTGTCACAATATCTGGTGGAGAATTAGAAAGTAAAGATGCGGGAGACCCAGCACGTTTATTACGTTTACGTTATCGAGAAGCGTCGGAAAAAATCAAAGTTCAAGGTCGAATGTGCGTCTTATTTATTAATGACTTAGATGCAGGTGCTGGTAGATTTGATGGGGGTACTCAATATACGGTAAATACTCAATTAGTAAATGCTACTTTGATGAATATTGCTGATAATCCTACTAATGTACAATTGCCTGGTAGTTATGATGAAACTCCCCTACATCGAATACCGATTATTGTGACTGGAAATGATTTTTCTACCCTCTATGCACCTTTAATTAGAGATGGTCGAATGGAGAAATTTTATTGGGAGCCAAATAGAGAAGATAGAATTGGTATAGTGGGTGGTATTTTTAAAACTGATGAACTTTCTGCGGGAGATATTGAAAATTTAGTAGATGAATTTTCTGACCAAGCTATAGATTTTTTCAGTGCTTTACGCAGTCGGATATATGATGAACAGATTCGTGATTTTATTCATCAAGTAGGAATAGAAAATATTTCCAAGCGGGTAGTTAATTCTGTAGAAAAAGTTCCAGATTTTCCCAAACCTAATTTTAATCTCTCCCATCTTCTAGAATATGGAAAATTTATGGTTAGGGAACAACAAAGAATTCGAGAATTACGATTAGTTGAAGAATATAATCAATCTCGATTATTCGGTGGTAATCATGTAGAGCGCTCGGAAAAAGTTGCGCCAAATTCTAACTATTTATCTCCAGAAACAGCTACATCTAATCAGTTAATAGAAAATAGGATTAATCATAACGTTAAAAATAATAATCTCAGTTCAGAAGTTAGACAAAAAGTGCAACAAATTCTCCAAGATGGTTTGAAAATTGGAATGGAATATGCAGATAAACGTAGATATAAAACTGGCTCATGGAAAAGTTGTGGAACAATAGATAGTCAGGGAGAAAAAGAAGTCATAAATGCTGTAGAAAATTGTTTAGCTGAACATCAAAATGATTATGTGAGGTTGATTGGAATTGACTCTAATATAAAGCGCAGATTAGTTGAGAAAATAATTCATAAACCAAATTAGATATTTGAAGGAAGAAGGAAGAAGGAAGAAAAAAGAGGGAAGAAAAAAGAGGGAAGAAGGAAGAAGGAAGAGGGAAGAAAAAAGAGGGAAGAAAAAAGAGGAAAGAAGGAAGACGGGGTAAATATTAAAAACAAGGGATAAACGATAGAAATAAATATCTAAAATGAACTGGATAGACTATTTTTAAGCATATCCTCCTGACTCATGACTCCTGACCAAAAAATAAGGTCTCAACCCTCCCCTTTCAAGCTATCCCTTATAAGGAACTCCTGAAAACCTTTTGGAGAGGAGGGGAGAAGGGAGAAAGAATCATAGTAGATAGGAAAAACTACTTAAGTTATCAAAAAAAATGTACTTTGTTAATACACTTTTTCTCTGACAAAAATCTTTTCAAAGCTTGTACATAACTTGTCTATTTTGTCAATTTTTATGTTAAGTAAAGATGTTTATAAAGCATAGTCTTTCAAGGGGATGAAAAAGCGGTCAAGGGATGGCGAGGTCTCCTCGCCATATCCAATCGACCAAGATAAAATAAAGTTCAATATTTAAGCCTTCTGACTTTAACTAGAGGTACTGATAACTGATAACTGTTAACGAAGTTCCTCCGGAGGAGGCTAACTCAAATGACTCCTCCTAAATTTTAACTAGAGCTTGCTGAATAAACCTGAAAGTATTGACTGATACTGGTTTTAGCATTTTAGATTTGAAAAAAGTATCAGCTTTTCGGCGGAAAAAGCTCAAAAAGCTAGTATTTTGAGATGATTATGACAGAAAAATTGAGAGACAATTCTTACTCTTACCTCCCCTCTCATTCCCATTTCTCCTGTCTCCTGTCTCCTACAAAGAGCAAAAAGACTTTATTCAGAAAACTCTAACTATCTTTCTGTACAGAACTTTCATGCCAATCTTTTAATAGAAAATCTGATAAAACTGTAAACAAAACAAAAATAACTATTCCTAAACCTGTAGTTAAAAATAAAGCAGCAAACATTCTGGGAATTTCTAAGTTGTAACTAGACATTAAAATTTGATAAGCAATACCGGAACGAGTACCTCCTGTACCTGCAACAAATTCTGCTACTACAGCTCCAATTAATGCTAAACCGCCACTAATTCTTAACCCACCTAAAAAATAAGGTAAAGCACTAGGAAATCTCAAATAAATTAGAGTTTGCCAACGAGATGCTCCATATAGCTTAAACATATCGCTCAAGTTTTTATCAACACTATTTAATCCCAAAGTAGTATTAGAAATAATCGGAAAAAATGCGACAATCCAAGCACAGAGAATTAAAGCTGCAAAAGTATTATTTTTGAGCCAGATAATAATTAGAGGAGCAATAGCAACAATAGGAGTAGTTTGTAAAACTACCGCATAGGGAAACAAACTTCTTTCAATTAATTTATTCTGAGCAAATAACATGGAAATGAACACCCCTGAAACTACTGCCACTGCTAAGGCCACAACTGTAATTTTGATGGTAATTAGCAGAGAACCAAATAATTGATTCCATTCCTGAATCATTGCCTGAAATACTAATATTGGGCTTGGTAATAAATAGGGAGGAATATTCATTACTCTCACGGAAATTTCCCAGGTTAGCAGTACGATAATTCCTAAGATGACTGGAGCAATTATCTCAAGAGAAAGGAGCTTATTCAGAATTTTATTTTGTGGTTTGGTTTGTGTTAATAGTTGTTTTTTGTTCTTAGTAATTTCAGTAGGTATCATCAAAGACTAAATTCTATTCTGTATCTGTAGTTTTTTTTGTATAATACCAATTTATCTAAAAGAAGGCTACAAAAAGGACATTGAAAAATTACAGCGTATTTCATCAAGGGTGAGGTACACCCGTCGCGGGCAAGATGTCCGTACTACAAACACTCGATAGTTCATATTTGTACCTTATGTACCTGCAAAAGGAAAGATAAAAATGAAACCTTATTATTTACTAAATGCTGTTACTTTACCAATTAGTCGTGCAAAGGGCTGTAATTTTGTTTTTATGCGAAAGATATGATCGTAAAAAAATCAAAATTAATTTATTATTGTGCTTCTTCCCAGAAAATGTTTACCTGATTATGTATAAGTATAATGATATTAGTAGACTAAGATGAGTTGTCACTAAACTTTATGGCCAAAAACTCAAGTGTAAGTATCATTAAGCATCTTAAGCTAGTATCTAGATTTTGTTACCTTCCATCCAAGTGCAACAAAGCCTAAAATAACTCTGATGATAGCTGAATTATCAAAATTACAGATATAAAATACACTCACTTTAACAAAAACTTTCATCTGAAAGACATATTAATCAGAGAACTGTATGAATGTGGTGCTTTGGAGAAAAAACTGAAAATTAATGAACCTATCCCACTATTTTTAACAGGCTTATTGATTTAAGTAAAATGTGTTTGAAAAGCTTAATTTTTCGTTTTTAACTCTCAAAATATTTAGGGTTTTTAGCAAAAATCTTATTACTGGGATAAGTCCATATCTTTTAATATGCTTTAAACCAATTAACAAGAAATCAGGTGAAAATCTTACATTTTGTTTTGACAACAATCTGATGCACTAACCTCAATATTAAGTAACTTAAAATCTTATAAAATAGTAGGACATTACAAACTTTTATTTATCTTTAAAATATCGGGAGAAGACCTGCGCCATAAGGTAAATTAGTGTGACTGTTGAATCCCGACCAGCAAAAAAATTAATTAGGAGGTTCTTGCTGTTCAATATATTCTTTGAGTTTTTCAAGTGGTGCGCCACTACAACTAGAAATTTAATATCTGCTGGTCTAAAGCACTTTTTTAATCCAATAAACCTTGTTAATGGAACTTAGACAAAAATTATGCAAAAAAAGTCCTTTGGTGTTGGGTACTTCACAAGTCCTTAAATTACATAAACAATCGAATTACAGTTATTAGCCTGAAAGAGGCCAATTCCACTCCTCTTCTCTCTGAAAATGTCTACTCTATCAGATTATCTAGTAGGAAAAAAATGACTTTATCCTTCAAGCAATTGACTTTATATTTTTCTCTATTATCTATTGGTGGTGGTACAGGATGGTTAGGTCATCGTTATGTCCAAACCAAAGGTTTGACTATAGACTCTAATGTAATACCTGTAGTTAAGCAGCAACCGACAGATTACCCGTCACATTCAAACTCTGAAAATGCTTTACTCGAACCGACTAACTATAACTTTATTGCTCAAGCAGTAGAAAAAGTTGGTCCAGCAGTAGTCCGTATAGATGCAGCTAAAAAATTAACAACTCAAGTTCCAGAAGCTTTTCAAAATCCCTTATTTAAACGTTTCTTTGGAGAAAATTTACCTATTCCAGAAGAACGCGTTAAACGTGGTACTGGTTCTGGGGTAATTATTAACTCTAATGGTCGCTTAATTACAAATGCTCATGTAGTTAGTGGAGCTGATACAGTTCAGGTAACACTCAAAGATGGCCGAGTTTTTGAAGGTCAGGTTAAAGGTGTAGACTCACTAACAGATGTGGCTGTAATTGAAATTGAGGCCACAGGTCTACCAGAAGTGTCCATTGGTAAATCAGAAAAATTAATTCCGGGACAATGGGCGATCGCTATTGGCAATCCTCTCGGTTTAGACAATACTGTAACGGTAGGAATTATCAGTGCTATTGGTCGTAGTAGTTCTCAAGTAGGTATTCCAGACAAACGAGTCCGTTTTATTCAAACAGATGCCGCAATTAATCCTGGCAACTCTGGTGGACCACTTTTGAATAGTCGTGGTCAAGTAATTGGCATCAATACAGCTATTAGAGCTGACGCCCAAGGATTAGGATTTGCTATTCCCATAGAAACTGCAAAAAGAATTGCGGATGAGTTATTTGATAATGGAAAAGTAGAGCATCCATTTTTAGGTATTTCAATGGTCGATTTAACTCCAGAAGTCAGACATGAAATTAATAAACGACTAGAGACGAATATTCAGCAAAATCAGGGTGTTGTGATTATGCGAATTATAGAAGATTCTCCGGCAGCTAAAGCTGGTTTACGTCAAGGAGATGTAATTCAAAAAGTAGGTGGAGTAGCAGTTAAAAGTCCAGTAGAAGTTCAGCAACAGGTAGAACAAAGTTTAGTTGGAAAAGATTTAGCAGTAGAAGTAATTCGTAATCGTAAAATTGCTAAAATTCTCGTGAAACCCGATACTTTTCCCCTCTCAGTCGAATCTGAATAAATAGACATCTCCATAAAATAGGGAATAGGGAGTAGGCAGTAGGGAGAAATAATTGATAATTTCTGTGTGAGAATTGATTTTATTTTTGATTTTTGGAGATGTCTAATAAACATCTCCAAAAAAGAATAGACTTTTTGCAGAAGTAGGCAAAAGCTTATCTGGAAACAGGGAAGAAAATTTATGAAAAAAGTACATAAAACATAATCCATAAGTGTAATTTTCACTCCTATATCTAATGTTGATTTAATTAATAATAATAGAGTTTGTCTTACATTTAATCTTAACTTAATACTTAAGTAGGTAGGTGCAATTAAATGTAGGATTTATGATCATAAAAATAGTAGGGACGTTCCATGGAGCGTCCCTACAAAGGTTTCAGAAGAAGTTTCTTTTGGAGATATAGCACAAGGAAGAAGGTAAAATTAGGCGTTATTTGAGTTTTAAGCTTTTGATATGTCTTAACCTTTCCTTAGACTTCTATATCTATGTTTGACTATTATAGAAATACAGAAACTAAGTATTTTTTAAGTTTAACATTAGCTATTTATCAATATTTATCTTTTTTTTTGGTTTAATACCAAGCGTGAAAAAAGAATGTTACGAATAATAATAGGAATAAAAATACTTTACCGAATTATTAATAATTAATTCTTAATAATTAAATAATTCTGGTTTAAAGCCTCCCCTTTTAAGGGGAAAAAAGCGGTCGATCTTCGCAGCTTCCCGAAGGGTGGGATGGATGGGTTTCCTAACCATATCCAATCGACCAAGAGAAGAAATAATATTTCCTTATATTAAATTCCGTAACGGTTAAAACCCGAGGTAATTATCAATTATCCATTAATGAAAGGATATTCGATTTGACAAAAAAAATGATTTTTGACCTTAAAAATGGTATTGAAGCCATTCCCATACAAATCCTGACTCCTGACTCCTAAGAAATATCCTAGTTATTTGTAGCAAAAATTTATCAATTTGGTTTAATACCCCGCTGTCTACACGGTGTTTATAATTGGTTGGGGTTTGAGTCTCCATCCACTTTTTCCTCCCCCCTTTCAAAGGGGAGCAAGGGGGAATGCCTTCTTCCTTATTCCTTCTTCAGCAAATATCAACTAAAACCATAAATTATGACAACAATTATTACCAGCTCCCAGTTAGAATTAACATTAACAGAAGTCGCAGGAACAATATTTTCTATTACTGGTAATGATACTTTTATTTTGACCGCTGACAATGGTCAAAACTTTTTTGTTGACCTCATAGATGAACTAAATACTTCAATCTTAGGCTTACAAATTGGTCAATCAATCACAGTAACAGGGTTTATAAACTTAGAAGATAACCGATTAAATCTAATAAATACTATTCTGATTAATGATGATTCAACCAGACCTCCACCACCAATTGTCGGACTACAAACTATATTTGGAACTGTTGGTTTTGTAGTTGACGATCGCCAATTTATTTTAAATTCTAATGGTCAAATATACTTTGTTAACTTATTAGATGAATTTAATGCCATAGCTTTAAATTTACAGCCAAATCAACCCATCGCAATTTCTGGAACTGTAACTCTAGAAAATGGCAGAATAGATGTTAATAGTACCAGTATTATTGATGGTGTAAATATTCCTACTCCACCTCCTTTTATACCAGACGGTCAATTTCCACCAGGTTCCATTATTGGCAATAATACTCCTCAGTTTATTCAAGGCACCCCTAACAATGACACCGTTTTTGGACTAGGTGGTAATGATACAATTGATGGGCAAGCAGGTCAAGATAGTTTGTTTGGTAGTCCCGGGAGCGATAGTATCTTTGCGGGTATAGGCAATGACACCATTTTTGGCAATGAAGGAGCTGATACCATTAATGGCGAAATAGGAGATGATAGTATTCTGGGCAACCAAGATAACGATCTTCTAGGTGGTGGTGAGGGCAATGATACTGTCGTAGGTAATGAAGGTAGTGATGAGATAGATGGGGGTGGGGGTGATGATAGTCTGGTCGGTAATGTTGGTAGTGATAGTATATTTGGTAATGTCGGCAATGATAGTATTGGTGGGAATGAAGATAGCGATCGCCTGGATGGTGGAATAGGGAATGATAGTGTTGCTGGAAATGAAGGAAATGATAGTATTTTTGGCAATGATGGTAACGATAGTATTTTTGGTAATCAAGATAATGACCGTCTGGAGGGAAATTCAGGTAATGATACTATTCGTGGAGGTAAGGGTAACGATATAGTTGATGGTGGTTTTGATTCTGATTTCATTTTAGGAGAGTTGGGTAATGATGAATTGAGTGGTGGAGAATCTGAAGATTTGATATTTGGTGGTAAAGATAATGATTTTCTTGATGGTGGTGGAGGAAATGATACCCTCAGTGGAGATTTGAGTAATGATACTATTGTTGGTGGTATTGGTGATGATTTTATTATTGGTGCAGGTCGTCAGTCTGGAGAAAATGAGATTGATTTTTTGACGGGTAGTGCAGGTGCTGATACATTTGTTTTGGGTAATAGTGATGTTGCTTTTTACAGTGGTGCAGGTAGTAGTGATTATGGAGTAATTGTTGATTTTAATAATCTCGAAGGTGATGTAATTATTGAATTTGGTGGTGATGGAGTTGTGTTGGGTCCTTCTCCTATAGAGACTCAAGGAGGTACTGGAATTTTTGTGAATGGGGATCTAATTGCGATTTTTATTGGTGTCACGGAATTGGAAGTTCAAAGTGGATTAATTTTGATTTAGCGTAGGGGCGAATGGCCATTCGCCCTTACAGGTTTTTGGTCGCCCTTACAGGTTTTTGGTCGCCCTTACAGGTTTTTGGTTATGACGATGTGGTTCAAAGATCGGTAAAAGTAAGCGAGGGCGAATACCATTCGCCCCTACAGCAGAGACTCTACATATAGGGAGAGAGAGGGCGAATACCATTTACCCCTACAGATGCAAGACTTACGCAGAGATTCTACATATAGGGAGGGCCAATACCATTCGCCCCTACAAATGGTGGTTTCAAAGTCAATTTGCGTAAGTCTTGATTTAAGTTTTTTCAGGCTTTTATATCAAACCCGCTCAATTCAGCAACGCTAAAAAAGGTTCCATCAGAGCGCCATTGCCAAATCTTTCTCCATCTCCCGACATTCCCCATACCTCCCACACCTCCCACACCTCCCACACTCCCCACACTCCCCACACTCCCCTACTCCCCATCTCCCCATCTCCCTCAACCCCTAATCTTCATCCCCTGACCTGCTAACCATCCAGTTGTCCATGCACTTTGAAAATTAAAACCCCCTGTAACTCCATCAATATCTAATATTTCACCAGCAAAATATAACCCCTGACAACAACGACTTTCCATAGTTTTAAAATTAATTTCTTTCAAACTCACCCCACCACAAGTAACAAACTCTTCCTTAAAAACCCCTTTACCCTGAACTTGATATTTACCTTGAGTTAATTCTAGAATCAACTTGTTAATAGCTTTCTTTGATAACTCCCCCCAACGTTTTTGCGGGTCAATATCCGCAGCAATAATTAAACTTTCCCACAAACGACGTGGTAAAGAAAACGGACAACTATTAACGATCGCTTTCTTTTCCTGAGTTTTAAGTGCTAATAACTGTGTTCGTACATCTTCTGGGTTAAGGTGAGATAACCAATTAATCAATAAATTAGCTTGATAGTCATTTTCATGGAGAAATCTTGCACCCCAAGCAGATAATTTCAAAACTGCCGGACCACTTAAACCCCAGTGAGTAACAAGTACAGGTCCGATTTGTTTTAATTTAGCCATCGGCAATTGTAAACAAACATTCTCAACCGAAATACCTGCCAATCCTTGGAAACGTGGGTCAGAAATCTTGAAAGTAAATAGAGAAGGTACAGGTGCTGCAACCTGATGACCCAATGCTTTTGCCCAACGATAACCAAGAGGACTACTGCCAGTTGCTAAGAGTAGGCGATCGCATTCCACAATTTCTCCCGATTTTAATCTGATTTCAAATAAATTATTATCCCCCACCGTTGACTTTCGTGCTACAGAAACCACTGCTGCACCCGTGCGAATATTCACACCTCGGTCTAATGCGACCCTAGTTAAACACTCAACAATTGTAGCAGAATCATTAGTAGTAGGAAACATCCGTCCATCTGCTTCTGTTTTTAACTGTACCCCTCTCGCAGTAAACCATTCCACAGTATCACGAGCCTGAAATTGACTAAATGCACCCCGAAGCGCTTTACTTCCCCTGGGGTAATTTTGAACAAAAATCCCTGGATCGAAGCAAGCGTGAGTAACATTACAACGACCACCGCCAGATATACGCACTTTAGCCAGAGTTTGCCGCCCTGCTTCTAAGATGGTCACATTAGTGTGGGGGGTGCTACAGGCGATTGCTCCAAAAAAACCTGCTGCTCCCCCACCTACAACTACAATTTTAAGAGATGGAAAAGACATTTGGCGTTGCTGAATTAGTGTATGATATTAGTCTTAATCACTTAGGAGTCAGGAGTCAGGAGTCAGGAGGGAAGAAAGAGGAGTAGAAGGAGAAAGTTTTTTGCTCGCTCTCTTATCCGGACATGACATCATACCTCAAATCACCAACGCCGACATTTTATATATATTAGACATCTCCAATAATAAAAAATAAAATTAATTATCGTAAATAAATAATCAATTCTTTTCCTTTACTCTGTACGGACGTTGCATGCAACGTCCCTACTCCCTACTCCCTCTTTTCCAGAGAGGTTTATTAGTTACTCTTCTACTGGTTCAAAATCATCTTTACCAACCCCGCAAACTGGGCAAACCCAATCATCGGGAATTTCTTCAAAAGGTGTTCCTGCTGCTATTCCTGAATCTTCGTCTCCTTCTTCTGGGTCATATATATATCCACAAGCATTACAGACATATTTTTTCATTTTAATCTATTCCTCTCTAATAGTTCACCTGGATTTTACAAGTTTGTGGGTTAGAGGTTCCACTGTCAAATTGCAAAGTTTTGTTAATTTTTTGGGTTGTCCTGCTCGCGTAATGGTGAAGAGATATATTTTTTAATTTCTTCCCAAATTCCCCACATTCCCCTCTCAGGAAAGGTTAGGGGTGGGTCTCCAAACTCCCTACACTCTCTCTAACATTACTATGTACCACCAGCACTTTTTGATGGTCTTTTACTCACTTCGGTCAAAGTAGACCAAAGCAAGAATGTTTTCCGGAATGTCTGTACTGTTAATTGTAGTTTTGGATTTGTGGTTTATCTATCTGAAAAATGGGGGATGAAGGGTCAACAATTAATAATTAATAATTACCTCTGCTTGAAAACGGATAGGATTGACGTGGTAGGGAAAATTTTTTCTTTTTTCTCCTTTAAAGAAGAGGCTTTATACCTTAATGATTCAGTAATTTTTACTACTATCTTCTGACTCTTTTTTTCCAGATATCTAAATATGTGTTTTTACAGGCAGATGTATGAATTTAATTTTAATTTGCGACAATTATTAATTGTTAAATTAAATCAGCTTTGACCAGAATTTAATTCTAACAGGACTTACGCAAATTATTAGACAATACGCTATCCGTAGGGGTTCATTAATTGATAATGGATAATTGATAATTACTTCTGGTTAAAACCGTCCTTGATTGAAGATAAGGAAATATGATTTATTCTCTTGTTCGATTGGATATGGTTAGGAAACCCATCCATCCCACCCTACGGGAAGCTACGAATATCGACCGTTTTTTCCCCTTAAAAGGGGAGGCTTCAAGGCGCGAATTATTTAATTAGGGTTTGCTTAAAAAGTCTCATGGGTAAGGGTAGGATACAGGATACAGGATACAGGATAAATGGGAATTATAGAGGAGGTAGGAGGAAGAATAATCCCTTGATTATTCTGCACAACTATGAGCCTAAAATATGCTTTTTTTTGAGCATTAAGAGCTGAATAAAAGGCACTTTTCTCGACCTCAAAAAGGCTAAAACATTTATCTGTCAATCCTTTGATATTTAATCAGCAAGCCCTAATTATTAATTATTAATTATTAATTATTAATTATTCGGTAAATGCCTATGTGTAGAGGGCGAATGCCATTCGCCCCTACTAGATATAACGGTTCTGCGTAAGTCCTGTCTAAGTAAAAAAAAACTAATAAAACAGGTAACAAATGGAAACTGAACTCACGCCTAATGGCAATAACTTACTCGCCACCGATAATGCAGAAGCGATCGCTCTTTCCTCTGGAGAACTCGCTAATTTTCCCGATGGGTTAGCTGCTCTTGGTGGCAACGATACAGTTACGGGGTCTTCAGACTCAGAAGTTATCATGGGAAACCGGGGTGAAGATAGTATTGTTGGTGGAGGAGGCAATGATACTTTAATGGGTGGTAAAGACAATGATACAGTAGAAGGAGGTAATGGTAACGACTTAGTCCGTGGCGATCGCGAAGCTGATGTTGTTAGAGGGGGCAATGGTGGGGATAGTTTATTTGGTGGCAAAAATAACGACCGCCTCTTTGGGGATGGGGGCAATGATATTTTATTTGGCGATCGGGATAATGACACTCTCAGTGGTGGTTTGGGGCAAGATACTCTTAATGGTGGAGCAGGTAGCGATGTCTTTGTCTTAGAAAATGGTGCAGGTGTGGATGAAATAGCTGACTTTGAAAATGGTATTGATATAATTCAACTACCTAATGGTTTAAGTTTTGACAATATCAGTTTACAAAATAGTGGTGGTAGTCAGCAAAATACTGCGATAGTCGATCGTCTCACTGGAGAAACTATAGCGCTAGTAAATAATGTATCTGCAGAGAGTCTCAGCAGCGGCAATTTTTTATTTGAAGGGGGTTCAAATACTGAAACAGATAATCAAAATTTCATTAATAGAGTTGTCGATCTGACCAACCAAGAACGCACCCAGTTGGGTTTGTCTCCCCTGAGTACAGACCCATTGTTAGGTCAGGCAGCGCAGACTCACACAGAGAATATGGCACTGCAAGACTTTGTTGAGCATACAGGGTTAGATGGTTCGTCGGCAGGCGATCGCATTGAAGCTACCGGTTATGATTTTTCAGCTTGGGCAGAAAATATTGCGGCAGGGCAGTTGACACCGGAAGAAGTAGTAGAAGGATGGATGAATAGTCCAGGACATCGTGCCAACATTCTCGATCCAAATTTGCAGGAAATTGGTGTTGGTTACTATTTCTTAGAAAATGATACTGGTAACGTTAATTTCAATCATTATTGGACACAAGTATTTGGAACACCTTAGCGGAGGAGCGGGGGAGTAGGGGAGTGTGGGAGTGTGGGGAGTGTGGGGAGTGTGGGGAGTGTGGGGAGTGTGGGGAGTGTGGGGAGTGTGGGGAGTGTGGAGACCCACCCCTCGCCCCTCCCCCTCCCAGGAGGGGAAGATGGGGAGATAAAGAAAGATTTGACGGCGCTATGAGTGGAATACCCCACACCTCATCCGCAGTGTCTACAAGCTTACCCTTGGATCGATCCAGTGGAGCTGCAACTTTTCAGTATCCCCATCCACTTTTCCAGTCTTTCCTTCTTCCTTCTTTCTTCTTCCTTCTTGCTTCTTTAAGATATAATTTAGAGCAAAATAACTTCCATTTATCAAAATAATTGGGTCACGCAACCCCACCTTTTAAGGCGAAATATTTTTGGAGAGTTGCTCAAATCCCCTACTTCCCCTCCTGGGAGGGGGAGGGGCGAGGGGTGGGTTAACTTCTGACTCTCTTGGTGCGCGTTCCCTTGCGACTGGCGTCGTCGCGGGGTCGCACCGCTTCTAACTTCTAACTTCTGACTTCATTATGGCACTAGCACCTTTATTTCCTATTTTACATCCAATATTAAAATCGGCTTTTCCTAATTGTTTATGGCAAGGAAATACACAAAAATCAGAAATTACTCTTACTTTTGATGATGGACCACACCCAGAATATACACTTCAATTATTAGAAATTCTGGATAAATATCAGATTAAAGCTAACTTTTTTTGGTTAGGTATATGTATAGATCGTTATCCAGAAGTAGCTAAAGCTGTATATGAAAAAGGTCATTGGATTGGTTTACATGGCTACGAACATATATCATTTCCTAAACTAACTCCTATTCAACTTAAATCTAGTTTAAAAAAAACACAGCTTTCTATTTACAATGCTTGTGGATTAGAAGCAAAATTAGTTTGTGATGTTCGTCCTCCCAATGGCGTATTTCTACCTCAAACTTTAAAACTCTTACAGGAATGGGGATATCGAAATGTTATGTGGAGTGTAGTACCTGAAGATTGGGTCAGACCAGGAATTTCAGTTGTAGCTAATCGAGTAGTTCAGCAAACCTCTAATGGTTCTATTATTGTTTTGCATGATGGATGTTATGGTGGTCAAGATGTGGCAAAAATAGCTGCGGAAATAATTCCAATTTTACTAGAAAAAAATTACGATTTTATTACTATAGACCAAATGTGGCAAACAAATAAAGCAGATAGAATTAAGTAAGGAAAGATAGATCGATAAATAAATATATTTATCATCTTTCTCTTCTTGCCTCTTATACCAAGCGTGAAAAAAGAATGTTTAGAATAATCAGGACGCTCAAAAAAATCTACAGGAAATTTTCCTGTGACTAAAAAGATAAGTTACGACCTAAAAAATGGTATCAAAGCTATTCATTCCGAATCTTGACTCCTAAGAAGTAGCCTAGTTATATCATATTCGGACGGGTCAGTTATAAATAAAATTTAAGAACTGATAGTACCGAAGAAATACTGAAATTATCTTTACCAAATAATTAATAATTAATAATTAAATAATTCGTAAGCATTCAGCGGTCAGCTATTAGCTATCAGCTATTAATTTTGGGGAAGGTAAAAATAATTGAGAAATTGAGACAGAATAAAAGTTACTGTTAAAGTCACCGGACTAAACCTGAGAAGTAATTATTCATTACTAATTGCTGTTTGCGTAGCATTCCGTAGGAATAGCTGACTGCTAATAGCTGTTTGCGCAGCAGTCCGTAGGAAATGCTTACAATAATTCGTGCCTTGAAGCCTCCCCTTTTAAGGGGAAAAAGCGGTCGATATTCGTAGCTTTCCGTAGGGTGGGATGGTGAGGTCTCGGAGCCATATCCAATCGACCAAGAGAAAAGAAAATATTCCTTATATTCAATTCCGTAACGGTTTTAACCAGAGGTAATTATCAATTATCCATTATCCATTATCAATTAATGAATTTTGTTCCTTCCTTCTTTCTTCCCTACTGACTTCTGAGGACTGACTCCTAACTCCTCGCTAATTTATTTATAAGTATTCAACCAAACATGATATTATTTGTAGCAAATAATTGTCAAATTGGTATTACTTATTCAATAGACATCTGGTGATCATAAAAAATCAAATCAACTATCGCACAGAAATTATCAATTCTTTACCGAAAAATTGTGGTTTAAAGCCTCCCCTTTTAAGAGGATAATAAGCGGTCGTTTGCGCAGCATGACCTAGGATGGGATGGCGAGGTCTCGGAGCCATATCCAATCGACCAAGAGAAGAAAAATTTCCATGAATTTGTCAATCCTCTTCAATTCATAGAGAGGTAATTATTCATTATTTATTATTCATTATTAATTGTTGAACCTACGACCTACGGACGTTGCATCCAACATCCCTACCTACTCCCTACTCCCTCTTTTGGAGGAGATGTCTAATAAATAGAACTCTCCATAAATTATCGAATAATTAAGTTTTAAAATCTCTCCTTCGCTGGGATATTGGTTGTCGCCCTACAACGATAAAAATCTTTTTAATCAATCCTACAATTTCAAGAAAAGGTAATTATTAATTGTTGAAATAAGCCTTTTCTCATAATCCCGAATTAAACATTCTAAACAGCACCCTTTTTTTTGATTGACAAATGTCTAATAGACCACTCCAAAAATCAAAAATAAAATCAATTATTATCCATAAATTATTAATTACTTCTCCCTATTGCCCATTGCCTATTCCCTATACCTTATTTTCTGGAGATGTCTAATGAAAATGGAACCAAATATAATTTTATTTGGTCAGAGATAGAATAAACTGGCTAGAATAAGGAATTGTCAGTCTGTAATCAAAGCTTTCTTCTCAAGGTAGTCTTGAGTAGTTCAGATGACAAAAGTTGAGCTATTTTTTAGAACTCAAAAGTGGTGGAGGAAAATTAATGATAAAAATTTATAAATGGCATCCTGTAGTTGCTTTAGTCGTAGCATTAAGTACCATAATCAATCCCAAATTATTTGACCATAAAATTATCAAACCAGCACTTGCTGAAACGACCTTAAAAGATATACAAAATCATTTTGCTCAAACTTGTATTGAAGATTTATTAGACCGAAAAATAATATCTGGCGACTATGAAAGTCAAACATTTCGCCCTAATGCACCTGTAACTAGAGCGGAATTTGCTGCAATGATTACTAGGGCTTTTCCAGATGCAAAATTAGTGCGCGATCCGATTAAATTTGTAGATATTCCTCAAAATTATTGGGCTTATAATGCAATTCAAAAATCTTATGAAATGGGTTTCCTCTCAGGATATATTGGCAAAACCTTTAACCCTACTCTCAAGATTACAAGATGGCAGGTATTAACAGCTTTAAGTCAAGGATTAAATTATCGAGCAAGTGCATCTGTAGAACGAAATTTAAACGCAATTTTTGAAGATGCAGAAGCAATTCCTGAAGAAGCAAAAAAATCTATTGCTGCAGCAACAGCAAAAGGTATTGTTGTAAATTATCCAAATGTGAGGAAACTAAATCCTAATCGAGATGCTACTCGCTCAGAGGTGGCTACTTTTCTCTGTCAATCTATTGCAAATTTTGAAACAAATAATGATAGTTTAGTTTCTAAAGTTCCCTCAGAATACATTGCCAAAATTGATATAGATACTCAATCAACAACTACCGCAACTGCACCAGAAACTACTCCAGAATCTACGGCAAATGCTAACTCAGAAACTACTCCAGAATCTTCTACAGAAAATACAGAACCACCAGGAATTGTAGAAAGGTTTGGCAATGGTAATTTACAAGCAGAAATTATTTACGAACAAGCAAATAATACAGACTTAGTAAGTAACTTAAATCTGAAAATTATCAGAGGTGGAGAAATTATTTTAAATGAACCAATACCAGTTAAATCTTTAGCAGGTGACTCAGAATCTGAGACTGAAATGGAAGTATTAGCAGGTAGATTTGTGAAAGTACAGTTACTAGACTTAGATGGAAATGGAGAATCAGAAGTATTAGTAGATTTAGTAACTATAAATAATAGTGATGTTGTATTTGATAGTGGTACTTATTCATTGATTTATCTCTACGAAGCAACACGAAATAAATATTCTATGTTGCGTCATTTCTGGGGAAATGTAAATTATAGACTGACAGATTTAGATCAAGATAATATTCCAGAATTTAAAAGTGTTGATGGTAGATTTGCTAAGGTATTTTCTAATAGAAATAATGCTCGATTACCTATTCGTATTTGGCAGTATCGTCAAGGAGAAATGGTAGATGTTACCAGGCAATATCCAGTACAAATAAATACTAGCGCTTCAGAACTTTGGCTAGAATTTTATCAGCGTTCTAGTCAAAATCAAAATGTCAAAGGAGTTTTGGCAGCTTATCTAGCAAATAAATATTTGTTAGGTCAAAAAGAAGATGGTTGGAAATTAATAGAAAAGGTATATCAAAACAGCGATCGCGAAGTATATTTTGATAATTTGCGTCAATTTTTAGTAGATAAAGGTTATGATAGCGATCGACAAATTAGAGGAAATGTAGTTGCGCCTGAAAATACTGCTACAGAAAATCAAGAAACCGTTACCTTTGCGACTAATGATACGGAAGAAATTTCACCTCAAGCAACCACAGAAACAGAAAATACACTGCCACCAAGAACACTTACACCAGAAACAACAGAAACAGAAGACAATACTGAAACACAACAACCCGAAACTTCACCTCAAACAACCACAGAAACAGAAAATACACTGCCACCAAGAACACTGACACCAGAAACAACAGAAACAGAAGACAATACTGAAACACAACAACCCGAAACTTCACCTCAAACAACCACAGAAACAGAAAATACAGAAACTCAGCCAGATATTAGTAACGATCTAGTGCTAGCACCAAGGTTAGTTCGCTCTCTATCTAATCCGCAAGCAGATTCTGCTTTCTCTGTAACCATTAGTTTTGATGGAGAAATATTAGCTAGTAGTCGTGGTCAAGATATCCTACTGTGGAACTTACAAACAGGCACATTGCTAGATACTTTATCCAGTCATCAAGGCAATGTGCGCTCAGTAGCAATTAGTCCAGATGGAAAAACTCTAGCTAGTGGAAGTGGAGATGGCACAGTCAAATTGTGGGATATTCCTACAGGAGAAATGCTCGTCAGTTTCTGGCATTCTGGCGTTGTGACTGCTGTTGGTTTCACTGCTGATGGCAGGGCAGTAATAGGATGCAGCGCCGATCGCGGAATGAAATCTTGGGATATTTATACAGGGCAACTACTGCACAGGATGAATGGTACTCAACCTATTGCTTTTGGTGCTGGTGGCCTGCGCATGGCAGCTAGTGGAGGACCGAGGTATATTCGACTGTGGAATGCAGAGCAAGGGCAATTGTTGAGAAATCTTTCTATACCCAATACAAATAATAATCGTGGCATAGAGGCGATCGCTTTCAGTGAAGATGGGCAAACTATTGCTCATGCGATGAAAGGAGAAAGTAAGATTTTAGTCTGGGATGTGGAAACCTGGAAAGTACGTTATACTCTAGAAAAACATTCTCAGGCAATTAAGGCGATCGCAATTAGTCCAGATGGAAAAATACTTGCTAGTAGTAGTGAGGATGGTAATATTAATCTATGGGATCTTGGTACTGGAAAATTGTTGAGAAGTATCAAAGGTGATGGTGCAATTGTTTTTAGTCCAGATAGCAAACAACTTGTAAGTGTTTCGCAAGATAATCTTATTCAGCTCTGGCAAATTTATGGGTCTGCGATCGAACAGTAGACATAAGCTTCAAGAATTTAGAATTTAGAATTTAGAATTTAGAATTTAGAATTATCTCTTCTTTTCAAGGAGAGGATTGACTAATCATGAAAATTTTTATTTATTATCCCCTTAAAAGGGGAGGCTTTAAACCACTATCCAACAGTTATTACTCTGCTGATTTGCGTATGCTCTGTTTCTATAGAACGAATACATAACAATAAGATAACTACCATATTTTATACTTTAAAGGAAAACTTCAATTCTCACATCTGATTCCTGATTGCTATATATAAGTTTTGATTGGGAATAGAGTAAACTAAGACGCATTTAGATTTTATGTTCTCTGTTCCCTTTTTCCTTTCAAAAAAATCGTATAGCAGGGAAGGCGCACAAAGATAGGCAACAGGCAAATAGGGAAAAGCATTGATTTCCCTGTCGATCGTCAGTCTATGTCAAACACTAACTCGTTATTTGCTATATTATATATTATATAGTTTAAATGCTGAACAGATTACATAAAAAATAGCTTGAAGTCAGAAGTTATGTACTCCAAAATCAAACAATTAACCTCTATATTTTCTATATATAATTTGAGTAAACAAATAAATAAAACTATGTTACGACGCTATTTTCTTGGGTATATTCTCCTCTTTGTTGCTGGTTGTACTACAGTTACAAACAATCAGCGTAGCAACTCTAATAATTCTCTTCTTAAAGATCAAGAAAAACTACGATTTGCGGTGAGCGGTATTCAAAGTCTAGCAAATTGGCAGCGTGATTATGCCCCATTTAGAATTGCCTTGGAAGAAGTATTAGAGACAAAAATTGAGTTTGTTCCCATTGATAGTTTGATGGAAGCAACAGCATTACAGTTGGCTTTAGTAGATATAGTTCTGGCGGGGCCATCAGAATATGCGATCATTAAAGCAAGAACTAATGCAGTGCCTATTGTCGCGGTAACACGACCTACTTACCGTGCAGTCATCGTCGTTCGTAAAGACAGTGAGATTAAGTCATTAGCTGACTTAAAAGACAAAACAATTGAGTTAGGTAAGATTGGTAGCACGGGGAGCTATCTTGGACAAATTAAAATGCTGATGGATGCTGGATTAAATATACAATCTGATGTGAACATTCTCAACTCAAAAGAGTATAATTTCAAAGCATTAAAAAATGGTGAAGTTGATGCATGGGGAAGAACTTCGCACAGATATGAAAAAACTATGCAAAAAGAAGGTGTCTACCAGAATGATTACCTCCTACTTGCCGAAAGTCCGCGACTGCCCAATGATGTATTTATTGCTAGTAGCAAACTGGAACCGATGCTGGTGGCAGAAATTCGCGAGCGGATGCTGAAAAATAAGGAAAAAATGCTGCAAGCAATCCTATCTATACCACCTTTACCTTCTAAGTATGAGGGTGGTACCTTGGTTGCTGCTGAAGATAGTGATTACGACATGATTCGCGAGGTGTATAAAGCTATCGGAGAAGAGAATTTTATTAAGTAATTAGGAATATATAGTTTACTGATGAGGTACAGAGTATGAAAACAGGGAAACTTTTTTCGGCGATCGATAAGTGGAGTAGAGGCTTAAGTATTGCCAAAAAAATTGGCTATGGCTATTCCCTGGTGATTGGTATTTCTGTGCTAGGGACAAGTTTAGGGCTAATGGTAGGAGACTACTATCAAAGACAGGCCCAAGAGCAGCTAAGATTAGTACAAAAAAATTATGGTCTGTTAAAAGAGTTAGAAAGTGCTACTTGGGAGGCGCAATCTCATCCCCAACAGCTAGCTGCTGTAGTTGGTAACCCTGTATGGTTTCAGTATGAAACGACTAAATTTTTGGCTCGGAGTAAACAATTAAAACAAGTAATAAACTCTCTCAAGAATATAATTGATTTTCAATCAAGTCAATTAGTAGCAGAACCAGAAAAATTTAAGAAAATATTACAAAGTTACACTCAGACATGGAATTCATACACTCAGTTAATACAGGGAATTTGGCAGGAGACAAATCCAGCTAATTTGCAACCAGAAGATATCCCAGTTGCCAAGCAAAGAGTGTTGGCAGCTAACACGGGGAAAAAGGCAATTGAGATTCGCATTGAGTTTGAAAAACTATCAGAAAGCTTAAATCAGTTAATAGATATTGTAGAAAAACAACAAAATCAAGCTAACAAACGATTTATGCATTCACAAATATTACGAATCCAAATTATTATTGGTAGTATGACACTATCAGTAGCGATCGCTGCTTGTTTAGCATTTTATACCAGCAAAGCGATCGCCAGTCCACTCAAAACGTTAACTAAGACTGCCCAAAGGGTGACAGCAGAATCGGATTTTAACCTGCAAGCTCAAGTCACCACTACTGATGAAGTTGGCTTATTAGCTATATCCCTAAATCAGCTTATACGATGGGTAGGAGAGTATACTCGAGAATTAAAGTTAACTCATCAAAAACTAGAAAAACGTAGTACTGAACTCACACAAGCTTTGCAAGACCTAAAACAAACTCAGACGCAATTAATTCAAACAGAAAAAATGTCTAGTCTTGGGCAAATGGTGGCGGGAGTTGCCCATGAGATTAACAACCCAATCAATTTTATTTCTGGTAACATCAACCCACTTCAGGATTATATACAAGAACTTTTGGATTTACTAAATCTTTATCAAAAACTATATCCTGACTTACATCCAGAAATAGAAAATTTAATCAGCGAGATCGATCTTAATTATATAATCAATGATTTGCCCCAGATAATTTATTCTATACGGATAAGCACCAACCGAATTAAAAATATTGTACTCTCGCTACGGAATTTTTCTCGTCTAGATCAAAAAAACGTGAGGCCAGCAGACCTTCACATAGGGATTGATAGCACTCTATTAATCCTCAGTCATCGTCTCAAAAAGGGAATTGAAATTATCAAAAACTATGGAGATTTACCTTTGGTAGAATGTTATCCAGCTCAATTAAATCAAGTGTTTATGAATATCATTGCTAATGCTATTGATGCGATGCTAGAGTCAGATATTCAACCAAAACAGATTGTGATTCAAACAGAAAAGGTGGCTGAAGATAAAGTCATGGTGAAAATCCAGGATAATGGCCTGGGAATACCACTAGAAGTCAAAGATAAGATTTTTGATCCATTTTTTACGACAAAACCATCAGGGAAAGGAACAGGTTTGGGTCTTTCTATTTGTTATCAAATTATTGAAAAGCATAGAGGTAGCATAGAAGTAATCTCCGAACAAGGAAAGGGTACAGAGTTTGCGATCGCTCTTCCTATTCATTCTAGCAATCTATTGACTTGAAGAAGGAGGAGTCAGGAGTCATATCATGTCCGTTGGTATCGTTTGTGTATAAAGTTGGGGAAATATCTAGCGCCATATCAAGGTTTTTCCTTCTCTTAAAGCTTCTTCCTTCTTCCTTACCTTCTCTATACAATACCGATGCTACCGGACATGATATCATATCACGTTGGCTTCGGAGTAATATAATTCCGTCGATTGTCATACAATGCGTAAGGGCGAATGGCCATTCGCCCCTACAATCTTAGGTGGTGGTGCATAGTAATGGTAAAGGAAGTGTGGGGAGATGGGGACTCACCCGCGCACCCCTCCGGTGGAGGGGAATGTGGGGAGATGGGGAGTGTGGGAAAAATTAAAAAATATATATCCTCACCATTACCATGCAGGACTACCCAATCTTAATAATGCTGAATAACACCGATGCTACCGGATTTGACATGACTCCTGATTCCTAACTCCTGACTTGCGCGTAGCGCCATATCATCCTCTCAAAGATAGCGCTGACGATCTTTCTACAGAATACTCTGATTCCATCAAATCTTCCATAGCAGCAGTTTCAAATTTAATTGGCCTCAACTGCACCGCACAAGCTTTTAACTCTGGTTGCCCAGACTCAGGACAAACTTGAGGATGAGTCAAAGCATTTGCCTCTGCTTGATTTGCCCATAGTGCTCCCCAGTGCATCGGCACAAATACAGTACCTGGAGTAATAGCTTTAGTCACTTTTGCGGGAAATCTTGCCCAACCTCGTCGCGATCGCACTTCTACCCAATCATTTTCTTCAATCTCTAACTTCTGAGCATCCTTTGGATGAATTTCTAGAAAAGGCATCGGGTGCATTTTTCTAATTTTATCAATGCGTCCTGTGCGTGTTTGAGTATGCCAATGACCATATAAACGCCCTGTTGTCAACACAAAAGGATAATCAAAATTTGGTGGTTCTGCTAAACCTTGGGAGTAAAATGCAGCAAACCGTGCCCTGCCATCAGGAGTATTAAATCGTAAATCAGTATACAGACGCTCCTGAGATACTCCACTACTATCAGGGCAAGGCCACTGGACCGGACCCTTTTCCCGTAACCGCTCGTAGGTAATATCAGTCTGGTCGCAAGGACGATCGCGTGTCAATTCAATAAATTCAGCTCTCACTGCTTCCGAATCAGCAAAATCAAACTGATTTGTAAATCCTAAACGACGACCCACCTCTGCAAAAATTTCCCAATCTGCTTTTGCTTCTCCCAAGGGTTCGCGGAATGCAGAACACAAAGTCACCATTCGCTCGGAGTTTGTCATCGTTCCTGTTTTTTCTCCCCACTGAGCAGCAGGTAACAACAGATGAGCATATTCCGCTGTTTCAGTAGGATAATAAGCATCCTGATAAACAGTAAAAGGCGATCGTAACAAAGCGGCCTTAGTCCGCTCTAAATCTGGCATACTCACAGCAGGATTAGTCGCTGCAATCCACAAACAACCTAATTCCTGGCGTTCCAAAGCCGTAATCATCTCCCAAGCAGTACGACCAGGAACAGCAGAAATTTGCCCAGGAGTCAATCCCCATAACTTTTCCAAATCAGCCCGATGTTGGGGATTTTTCACTGCCCGATAACCAGGCAAAATATGAGCCAGTCCTCCTGCTTCCCTACCACCCATAGCATTAGGTTGACCAGTCAGTGAAAACGGTCCTGCACCCGGTTTACCAATATTACCTGTCATCAAATGCAGATTAATCAGAGTCCGGACTTTGGCCGTCCCCTCAGAGGACTGATTCATCCCCATTGACCACAAAGATAAAACTTGCTTTGACTCACTCCAATAACGAGCTGCCTTTTCCAAATCATCTAAACGAATACCGCAGTGCCGTGCAACTAAGTCAGGTGGGGAATGACGAATCACATCAGTGTATTCAGGAAAACCAGTTGTACATTCATCAATGAATGTTGCATCGATCGCTCCCCAACGCATGAGTAGATTAGCGATACCGTTGAGTAGATCGATATCAGTACCTGGTCGAATTGCCAAATGCAAATCTGCTGCTTCTGCTGTTTTAGTACGACGGGGGTCTACCACAATCATTTTCACTTTCTTATTTTTCTTGTGGTAAACCCGCAGACGATTAAATACAATGGGGTGACATTCAGCTGTATTAGTACCGATTAAAAATGCACAGTCTGTTTTTTCTAGATCGTCGTAGCAACAGGGGGGACCGTCGGAACCAAAACTTTGAATATACCCCGATACTGCCGAAGACATACAGAGACGAGAGTTAGCATCAAAGTTATTAGTTCCCAGACATCCTTTGAGTAACTTCTGAGCTACATAATAATCCTCTGTTTGAAACTGACCAGAACCGTACATACATATTGCATCTGGTCCTTGAGTGAAGCGTACAGTTTGAATCCGATTAACAATCCGATTAAAAGCTTGATCCCAAGTAACACGACGAAAAGGCTCATCTAGAGTATCACGCATCATTGGATATTTGAGGCGACCTTTATCCAATGCTTCAGCAACAGTGGCACCTTTAACACAAACTTTGCCTTGACTTGAGGGATGAGAGCGATCGCCCACTACTCGCCAAATAGGATTACCTTTGCTATCTCGATTTGTTGCTTTTCCAGGAATTGCTGGCGGTAATACATCTAAGCCACAGCCAACTCCACAATAAGGGCAAAGAGTTTTGGTAGGTTCCATAGTTTACTTTAAAAATAATTTTCTTGGCAGACGAATGAGTGAAATTCAAGCGAATATCATTTATACTTAGATGCTAAATCATTTAATTTTGTATTCCAGCAGAAGTTATTCTCCTGCTAAATTTTCCCTGATTTTTTGCTATTTATAATTAATATAATATAATGCTTAATCTCAATATTTAAGTTTAATGGTATAGAATTTAATTTTTGTTTATTATTGAAGACTTTATGAAAAATTATCTGTCACATTGGATACGTTTTCATAAATTATTACCCGCTTTTCCTATACGGTAGACCACAGTAGGGACGTTGCATGCAACGTCCCTACTGGGTTTTATTTATGGCAATGTGGTTGATCAATTTGAAAAGCGCTGTCAAATAATATCATGTCCGGTTGAACAGTTATAAATAAACTACTCAGGAGTCAGAATTCAGGAAGAAAGAAGAAGATAAGGAGAAAGGCTCTAGATATAGTTAACGGCCGTTAACCCCTACAAATGGTATATAATTTCCGGCGTTGCTGAATTGAAGTATGAATGCGCGATTGTTTGGTTCTCGCCTTCGCCCCCGCGCATCCCCCAACTTTGGGGGACTTTTAGAGTTTTATTCCCCCCCAAAATTGGGGGGTTAGGGGGGCTTGCATCATACCCAGAATCAGCAACGCCTAATTTCCTGTTTGGCTTGACATCCTCCCCGGCCTAAAGGCACGGGGATTCCTACTAAGCCGTAGCTCCTCGGCGGGTTGACGCTTCACAGGGTGCTGCTTCCTTGGCGGTAGTCTAACGCTTCCCTCCACGTCCGCGCACGAGTTTCCGAGTGCCCCCCGGCAACTAATGACACAATAGCATATATTCAATTCACTTGCATGCTCAAATAAAAAGTCGCCCTACAAGGGCGAGGCTTTAAACCCAATTTTTCGGTAAGTTCTATTAGTATTAGTCTTCAGCAAATATAGGAGCAGATTCTAGATTCACTTCCTCTTCATCCTCTTCATCCTTATGGTGTTCAGCAAATGAACCCTCTGGCTCTTTCAAGAAGAAAGCACACAGGAACGCAACAATTATTGACATTACACCGAGAACTTCAAAGAAAATTCTGTTACCAACAGCACCTTCAGGCAATAAACTAAACGTAGTCAGATAAACCACCGCACCTACGTTACCATAAGCACCAACATTACCAGCAATTTGACCTGTAACTCGGCGCTTAATTAAAGGAACTATAGCAAAAGTAGAACCTTCAGCCGCTTGCACAAAGAAAGAACACATCATAGTAAGTACCACAGCAATAGGTAGCCACCAACCTCCAGTTACACGACCAAATGTGAGATAACCAATTCCCATCCCAGCAGTCAATACTGTCATTGTCAACTTCCGACTACCAAGTTTGTCTGAAATTAAACCACCACCAGGACGAGATGCCAAATTCATAAAAGCATAGCTAGCTGCTATCATCCCCGCCAAGGCTTTATCCAGGCCAAAAGTATTTTCAAAGAAAGCAGGAAGCATAGAAACTACTGCTAGCTCAGAACCGAAGTTAACAAAATAAGTAAGTTCTAAAATTGCTACTTGGGAAAACTGATAGCGGTCAGCAGGAGGATAACGCTTCTCACCTGCTACCAATTCTTTATTAACTGCCCAACAGTTATAAGTTTGGAAAGCGTACAAACCTAAGAGCAATAGCCAGACAATATAAAGTTGACCTTGAGATAGGAAACCAACTTTACTCAAGCGCCAAGCTAGTAAACAAAGAACTCCTGTTAAAGGAAGATTCATCAAAATTAGGAAGAGAAAATCTTTCTGGGTAGTAACTTCTAAACCTGTGGCACGCTTAGGCTTTTTATAGACCTTACCAGGAGGGGTATCTTGAACATTGAAGAAATAAAACGCACCATAAGCAGCGGCGATAATACCTGTTAGAGCGATGGATAACCGCCAGTTCAATATCTCACCGCCACTAAAAGTTAACACAGCAGCTACAGTAGGAAGGGTAAAAGCAGAAGCAGCAGAACCAAAGTTACCCCAACCGCCGTAAATACCTTCTGCCAAACCTATTTCTTTAGGGGGAAACCATTCAGCTACCATACGGATACCAATAACGAAACCAGCACCGACAATACTCAGTGCTAGACGGCTGATAACTAACTGGCTGAAGTTTTGGGCAAGAGCAAAACCTATACAGGGAATAGCTGCATACATTAGTAGCAGCGAATAGGTAATTCTTGGTCCATATTTATCTAACAACATCCCAATGATAATTCGGGCAGGTACTGTTAGTGCAACGTTACAGATAGCAATAGTTCTTATTTGAGAAGTTTCTAAACCAAAATCTGCTTTTATTGATGTTGCTAATGGGGCTAAATTAAACCAAACAACAAACGATAGAAAAAAAGCAAACCAAGTAAAATGGAGGATACGATAACGGCCTCGAAAAGACCAAAGTTCTGTTAACATTTTCTGTTGAATTATAATTATTAAGGCGATGTAAGGTCACAAACAAAGATTAATTGGCGTTGCTGAATTGAAGTATGAATGAGCGATTATTTGGTTGTGATCAAGCCCCCTAAATCCCCCAATTTTGGGGGACTTTTAGAGTTTTATTCCCCCCAATTTTGGGGGGTTAGGGGGGCAAAATCATATCCAGAATCAGCAACGCCGATTAATTTTGCTGACAAGTCTAACTAAAAATAATTTTAGGCAGTTATGAAATTAGTGTCAGAGTTAGGTATTAGTTTAAAGCGAACAATTCAATTTTTTTCTGATAACATAGTAGGCTAGCAAAAATTCTAATTTATGTATTTTGCAGATTTTTCAGCACTTTAGCATTAAAAAGTTTCTTACTTTCATCACCATCAGTGCAATTTTTAGTTAGTAGTGAATTATATATAAATTTCTACCTAAAACCTACTATGTATCACTCCAAACAAAAGACCTATTTGGTTACCCATTGGTTAACTTGAAGTACACCATTGGGAGTTAGTAGCACTAAATATTCTGCTGTTGGTTTGTTAGCATCAACAGTGCTAGAGTTAGTCAACTTAGCTAGAGGAGTTTCTCCAATGTAGTCGGAAGCTGCTTTATTGATATGTTCACACTTGGCAACCATTCCTGCGGAGTTAACTGTGACTCGATAGGCTAAATTTTCAGAAAAAGTTGGATATTGTTTCCAAGCTTGGTCGATCTGGTTGTACAGCATCGAGTTTAATTTCTCAAGAGTATTTGAGTCAGTAATAACTTTTGGTGCTGCTTTAGTTTCTGGAACTGCCAAAGTTACTTCAGTTTGTATTGGTGCAGTTTCTGCAACAGGTACTGTATTGACTGCTGAGACTGACTCGGTAGTATTAACTGCGGAAGAAACTACAGCAGTTGATGGAGCAGTAGTAGGTTTTGATGTGGGTGCGCTGGCTATAATAGTAGGAGTATCAGTAGTAGATGTAGCAACTATTGTTTCTTCTGCTTCTTGTTCTTGTTGTTGAGCATATTCTGCTAGAGAACGCTGCCAACTATTGACATAAAAACCAGCAAATAGTGTTAAACCGACTACAGATAGAATTTTCATACCCAGAGATTTTGCAGTTTCGGGTGAATTGTTAGAAGTATTAACTGTAGTAGACATTTTTGAGATTCTCCTTGTTGTTTTTTTGCTTTGAGTGTAATAAATAAATTTTTGCTGTGAGACTAAATTTGAGAGGCTATTTAAGCTTCTCCATTTATGGAGAAAAAAGAAAAAAAATCCTTTGCTCCAATCCTCTTAACTCTATCAGAAGAGGTAATTCTAAATTCTAAATTCTTAATTCTTAATTCTTCAATTTGGTTGACCACCAAAATTTTCAATTAGCAAATTCCGCAAAACAGGTTTGAGGTCTTCACAGGCAATGCCTTTTTGAACGCAATTGCCAAGTTTAGCATCTTTGCCAACTGTGCCTCCCATGTATAGGTCAACACCCTCAACCATTTTGCCATCTTTGCGTGCTTTAGTTCCCATCAAACCGATATCTGCAACCTGTGGCTGTCCACAAGAATTGGGGCAACCAGTCCAGTGAATGCGTACTGGTTTTGGTATTGACAGTTCAGCTTCGAGTTCCTTTACCATTGCCATGGCACGATTTTTGGTTTCAATCAGAGCAAAGTTACAAAACTGTGCCCCCGTGCATGAAACTACGGCCCGAGTTAATGGTTGAGGATTAATAGAAAATTTTTCTAGGAGTGGTTCTCCAAGGAATGGTTCTATTCTAGACTCAGGAACATTAGGAATAATAGCATTTTGTTCCACAGTCAGCCGAATTTCTCCATTGCCATAAACCTCAGCTAGCCGTGCTAGGTCAAACATATTGTCAGCATACAGCCTACCAACCGGAATGTGCAACCCAATATAGTTTAAACCTGGTTGTTTTTGTTTGTAAACCCCTATATGGTCCCGTTTTTCCCAGATAATTTCGTCTTTTGGAGCTTCTGTCTCTAGAGTTTGCCCCATTTGTTGCTGAACTTCTGAGCGGAATTTATCCAGACCCCACTCATCTATCAGCCACATTAACCTTGATTTTTGGCGATTTCCTCGGGAGCCATTATCGCGAAATACTTCTAGAATAGCTCGACAGATGGCAACAACTTGATTTGGTTCTACCCAAGCTTTAAGGGGTATAGCTGCTGCACAACGTTTGGCCGAGAAAAAGCCACCAACTAGAACATTAAAGCCAAATTTATCGTTTTTGTAGGCAGGAACAAAAGCAATATCATTTATTTCCGCATGGACAGAATTATCACGGCATCCGGCGATCGCTATATTGAATTTCCGTGGTAAATTGGTAAATTCGGGGTTGCCTTTGCTATTGCCAGTGATCATGTCTTGGACTTGCTGCACTAACTCACGGGTATCGTACAGTTCCTCTGCATCTATTCCAGCTACTGGGGAACCTGTGATGTTGCGTACATTATCCATACCTGATTGAACGGTGGTTAAACCTACTTGTTCAAATCGACGGAAGATGTCTGGGATATCTTCTATTCTAATTCCCCGCAGTTGCAAGTTTTGTCTGGTGGTGATGTCGGCGCTACCGTCTTCCCCGTAACGTTGGACTATTTCTGCCAAGACTCGCATTTGTTGACTGGTAATTACTCCATTTGGCATCCGCATCCGCAACATAAATTTGCCTGGAGTTACTGGTCGGAAGAATACACCTAACCATTTTAGTCTGTGGTCGCGGTCAGTTTTATCTATTGCTTCCCAGCCAATATTGGCAAATTTTTCTAGTTCTGTTTTCACTGCCAGACCATCTTTTTCTGCTTTAAATTTCTCAAATTTATTTAGTTTTTCTTGGCGCTCTACTGTGCCAGTCATCTATATTATCCTCATTTGTAGGCAGTCTCATAAATTTTTGGGCAACTCACTTAAGATGCTTTAATTAACTCAATTACTAATTTTTTTGAGCCGACAACTAGAAAATCAAAATGTTTAAAATTTCTGCATCTGTTGTCACCATCTAACGTCAAATTCTTATTAATTTGTTGTTGAATAATGTAAATGAGTTTGAATGAAATATTCGTATCATTTGTTACAAAATATATAGTTTTATGAACTTAATGTATATATTTAATGCGTTTATTGCATTTTAGATGTAAAAGAGATAAAGAGATTATAGGGACAAAGCCTACTAACTGTTCCATATTTTTTGTGCTGTAATTAAGATGTGGGTCAGCTAAGAAATCTAGAAGCTACAAGTCAGTCGTCATTATTAATCAGACAAACAGCGAAATAGCCAAATTGTAAATATACAGAACTTTTTAGGGTGCTCAGGCGCACTCTAATAATAGTCGAAGGAAAGAGCGCGGACATATCAAAAGCTTAAAACTGAGACAACACAAGGTTTTTCCTCCTCTCCTAGATAACTAAAGCCTTCTCCCTTCTTTCTTCTGCTATAAAATTTATCTCTTTGTCGCTGTTTCCTTTTCCCTATTGCCTTTCACAAAAAATATGTTTAAATATATTCCTCATGGACACTGCTATCTATGGAACCCTAGTTTAGTCAGCTTGCATTTAGTCTCAGATATTCTGATTGCTATTGCTTACTTCTCTATCCCTCTAATGTTGGTTTACTTTATCCAGCAAAGACAAGATTTACCTTTTCCTTATATATTCTGGCTATTTAGTGCCTTTATAGTTTCCTGTGGGACAACTCATCTTCTAGATGTGTGGACCTTATGGCATCCCACTTATTGGTTTTCAGGAACTTTGAAGGCTATAACTGCCATAATTTCATTGTTTACAGCTTTTGAACTCCGTATTCTCATACCTCAAGCTTTAGTATTGCCTAGTCCAGCAGAACTAGAAAAAGCAAATCAGGAACTACACAGACAAATAGTAGAACGCCAGGTTATAGAAACTCAATTACGAGAAAGTGAAGTTAAATTTCGTGCTGCTGCAGAAGCAAGTTTAGATAGTTTATTTATATTTAATACTCTGCGGGATAAAACTGGACGTATTGTCGATTTTATTTTTGCAGAGCTAAACTCCCGTGCCGAACAACTCATTTCTATGCCTAAATCAGAAGTATTGGGACAAAGACTCTCCGAACTAATTCCTATCAACGGTACCGGAGATTTCTTGGAAAAATACGTTCAGGTTGTGGAAGCAGGTAAAGTTTTCCAAGAAGAGTTTTCCACAAATATTTTTACCCCCAATATCTCCTGGTTGCAACACATGGTAGTTCCTCTAGCAGATGGTATTGCTATTACTGCTAGAGATATCACCGAACGCAAACAGATGGAAAAAATATTGCAAGAAAGAGAACAACGCTTCCGTCTAGCTTTTGACGATGCACCTATTGGTATGGCCCTGGTATCACTAGATGGAGATTTTCTCGAGGTTAACCATGCTTTGTGCGAAATGATAGGTTACAGTGAAGCTGAATTGATCCAGTTAACTTTCCAAGAAATTACTTATCCTGATGATCTAGCTGCTGACCTTGCCTTTGTGCATGAACTCTTAGAAGGAAAAAAAAGCAAATACAATATGGAGAAGCGCTATATTAGCAAGCAAGGTAATATTGTCTGGGCAATTTTGAGTGTTTCTCTAGCAAAAGATCCATCAGGCGAACCTCTGTATTTTATTGCTCAAATTCAAAATATTACTCCCCGCAAGCAAAATGAAGCTCAACAGCAAAGACTGATTACTCAGCTAAAAATCAGTAACCAAGAACTAGAAGATTTTGCTTATGTAGCTTCCCACGACTTGCAGGAACCACTGCGGAAAATTCAGACCTTTGGCGATCGCGTCAAAGCTAAATATAGGGAAGTGTTGGATGAAAAAGGGCTAGACTATCTACAAAGAATGCAGAGTTCTGCCAACAGGATGCAAATTCTAATTAGGGATTTATTAGACTTCTCACGCATTACGACCAAAGCGCAACCCTATGTACCTGTAACCCTTTCTCAAATAGTAGCAGAAGTTATTGAGGACTTAGAGAACCGCATTGAACAAACAAAAGCTCAGGTGGAAGTAGAAGAATTACTTACTATTCAGGCCGACTCGATACAAATGCGACAATTGTTCCAAAACTTAATTGGCAATGCACTTAAATTTCATCTACCAGAAAATCGCCCCATTGTCAAGGTAGAAGCAATTTTACAGTCGGAAACTAATCAAGTTCAAATTATGGTATCCGACAATGGAATTGGTTTTGAGGAAAAATATTTAGACCGAATATTTACACCTTTCCAACGCCTGCATAGCAAGCAACAATATCAAGGCACTGGTATAGGACTGGCAATATGTCGTAAAATAGTAGAAAGACACAATGGTAATATTACTGCTCGTAGTATCCCTAATCAAGGAACTACTTTTGTGATTACTTTGCCCATTGAACAAAGTTTAGATAAGCAAAAGGAGCATATCTAAAGTTGAATAAAACACCAGTACCAATTCTCATAGCTGAAGATGATGAGGACGATCGTCTCCTGGTAATGGAAGCTTTTGAGGAAAGTAAATTACTGAATAAATTATATATTGTTGAGGATGGGGAAGAATTATTAGATTTTTTATATCATCGAGGTGCTTATACAGATATCACAACTTCACCTCAGCCAGGAATAATTTTGTTAGACTTAAATATGCCTAAAAAAGATGGCAGAGAAGCTCTCAAAGAAATTAAAACTGACCCTAATTTACGTTTGATTCCTGTTGTAGTTTTAACTACTTCTAAAGAAGAAGAAGATATCTATACTTCTTATAAATTAGGAATTAGTTCATTTATTGTCAAGCCAGTAACATTTGAGGAATTAATAGCAGTAATTCAAGGTTTGAGTAGATATTGGTTTGAAATTGTTGAACTACCTGCTCGAAAAGATTGAATCTGCTGGGGCAATTTTTCCATCTATTATTTCTTGGAAAAATTATATGTCTTAGATGATTTATGTTATATCATGTCCGTTGGTATTGTTTGTGTAAAAGTTGGGAAAATATCTACTGCCATATAAGTAAAATTTTTCCTTCTCTTAAAGCTTCTTCCTTCTTCCTTCTTCCTTACCAAAAAATGAGGGTATGTGCCTCCCCTTTTAAGGGGATGAAAAAATATTCAGTTCAGTATTTCAAGCCTCCAGCTTTAGTCGGAGGTACTGATAACTGATAACTGATAACTGATAACTGAAATGACCTTCTCTATACAAGACCGATGCTACCGGACATGATATTAGTTACAATGACAATTGTTTAACTGAATATAACGATGATTCATAGTATATAAATTCAAGCAGATTTTTATGCAAAAATACACTATTAATATTCTACTAATAGAAGATGATGAAGATGATTTTATCGCCATCAATGACATTTTATCAGAAGTAGAGTCACCAAAAATATCTCTGGATTGGAAAAATACTTATGAAGAGGGATTAGATGCAATACAAATAGGAGAATATGACGTTTGTTTGCTTGACTATCGTTTAGGAGAAAAAGACGGAATAGAATTACTAAAAACAGCAATAGAACTTAATTGTCAGACACCAATTATATTCATTACAGGTCAAGGCGATCGAGAATTAGACCTGCTGGCCATGAGAATAGGAGCAGCAGATTACTTGAATAAATTAGAAATTCGAGAACATACATTAGAGCGAGTAATTCGTTATGCAATTGAAAGAAATAAAAATTTAATTGCCCTCCAAGAAATTCAAGCCAAACTACAAGAAGCTCAAAAAATTCCTCATTTAGGTAACTGGGAATTAAACCTAAAAACACAGAAAATAACTTGGTCTGATGAAGTATTTCGGATTTTTGGTCTGAGTGGGACTCAAAAGCAGCCAACTTATGCAGAATTCCTGCAAATGTTCGTTCCCGAAAGTAGAAAATTATGGTCAGAAAATATGACTTTAATCTTAGAGAAAACACAAAAGTGTGAATGTGAATATGAAATAATTCGCCCGGACGGAACACTGAGATATCTTTATACTAAGACGACTGTAATCACAAATAGTAACTTAGAATCAATCAAAATATTTGGCACAATTCTAGATATTACAGAGCGCCAACTAGCCGAATTAGAAGTCAAAAAAATTAGAAAACAAGAGCATTTATTAAGTCTGGTGATAGACAGAATTAATCGGTCTTTAAACTTAGAAGAAATATTAGAAACTACAGTAGAGTCAGTGAGAGAGTTTTTGCAATGCGACCGCGTAATAATTTACCGTTTCTTATCAAATGGTCATGGTCTTGTAGAAAAAGAATCTTTAGCACCAAATTGTCTTTCACTGTTAGGAATGACAATAGTCGATCCATGTTTTCGCAACAGCGATATTTTAGAACGTTATAAACAAGGATATTTTAGTATTATTCATAATATTAATCAATCGGAGATGCAACAATGTCATATTGATATGCTCAGGGATTTTCAGGTGCAAGCAAATATAGTACTACCTATCTTAATTACAAACGAAACTGAAAACAAAAATCATACTGACAAATCAGAAATTAATGTATGGGGGTTATTAATAGCTCATCATTGTCGAGAAAATAGACAGTGGAAAATATCGGAAACCGACTTATTAAGACGCTTGGCAGCTCAGACAGCGATCGCTATTCAACAAGCTCAACTTTATCAACGCTTAGAAAAACTTAATCAAGAATTAGAAGCAATTGCATATATTGATGATTTAACAGGAGTGTTTAACCGTCGTCATTTTGAGCAAAAATTTAAACAAGAATGGAGAAGGTTGGCGCGAGAAGAAGCTCTCATCTCAATTATTATGTTAGATATAGACTACTTTAAACCTTATAACGATACCTACGGCCATCAACAGGGAGATAAATGTTTGCAACAAGTAGCTAAAACTATTAAAGCGACAGTGAAACGACCAGGAGATTTTGTCGCCCGATATGGTGGAGAAGAGTTTGTAGTTGTGTTGCCAAATACCCCCATGGAAGGAGCACTTAAGGTGGCAGAAAATATCAGAACAGAAATTGAAGCTTTAAAAATTCCTCATCAAGCTTCAGCAACAAGTCAGTGGGTGACAAGTAGTTTAGGAGTTGCAGATACTAATTGCTCAAAAACATCTAATCCAGATAGATTGCTAAAAGCAGCAGATACTGCTCTCTACAATGCTAAAACTTCTGGCAGAAACCGTATAGGGATTTATTATGTATGTATGGAAAGTCTAGAGAAACAACAGCAAGAAATTAATTTAGTTACACAACTACGAGATGCTTTAAGAGAAAATGGTTTTTGTCTGTTTTCACAAGCAATTGTCCCATTGCATGAAGGTGTACAAGCAAGACTTTATGAAATTTTGCTCAGATTTAGATATCCTTCAGGTAAAATTGTTTCACCAGCTGCTTTCCTACCAGTAGCGGAGCGCTATCATCTAATGCCAAGAATTGACCGTTGGGTCGTAAAAAATCTACTATATTTCCTGTCTTCGCAGAAAATTGATAATTCACACCTAGATTGTATTTTTACTGTTAATCTTTCTGGTGCTAGCATCAACGACAGCCATTTTCTAGAATTTATCGAACATCAATTTGCCTATTTTGAAGTGCCCCCCCAAAAAATTTGTTTTGAGATTACTGAGACCATAGCCATTACTAATTTAGATAAAGCAGCAAAATTTATTCACTCTCTCAAACAAGTTGGTTGTAGTTTTGCTTTAGATGATTTTGGCAAAGGAATGTCTTCTCTTTCTTATCTCACAAACTTGCCAGTAGATTATCTCAAGATTGACGGGATGTTTATTAAGAAGATGGAAAAAGATACTGTCACTCAAGCAATAGTAGAAGGTATTCATCATATTGGCAGGGCAATGAATTTAAAAGTAATAGCTGAATATATAGAAACAGAGTCAATTCTCAACAAAGTCAGTAGTTTAGGAATAGATTATGGTCAAGGCTTTTATCTTGACAAACCCAGCGCACTTTTGTCTTCTGTTTAAAGAGTCAGGAGTCAGGAGTCGGGAGTCAGGAGTCAGGAGTCAGGAGGAAATAAAAAGAAGAAGGAAGAAGAGGAGAAAATTTTTTCATCACTAATTATCCGGACATGATATAAATATTATACCAAATTGAAATGAAGCTGCATAGAATAATACTTAAAGCACAATTGACTGTAGATAGGCATAGATAAATATAGATTAATGAATGAATTTCGTAATTCTATGCAACCTCATATAAAATTGGTATTAGATATCTCCAAAAATCAATTCTCATAAAGAAATTATCAATTATTTCTCTCTACTGCCTACTGCCTACTGCCTCTTTTGGAAGAGATGTCTATTAGACATCTCCAAAAATCAAAAATCAAATTAATTCTTATCCATAAATTATCAATTCTTCCTCCCTATTCCCTGTTCCCTGTTCCCTGTTCCCTGTTCCCTGTTCCCTGTTCCCTCTTTTGGAGGAGATGTCTATTGTATTTTATCAAGATTTCTGCTATTGAATTACCAATATAAGCACCTCTTCCAAAAAATAGAAAATTAAAGCATAGTTCTCAGGGGACGAGGGTCTGAAGGATGAAAGTAGTCTTTTAGACTTTAGCTAAATTAGAAAAAAAGTAGTATAAAAATGAGAATAGGGAAAAAATATTATGAGCAAGCAACACTGGTTAGATATAAGTGAATATGTCTGCCTAGCAGGTTCAGTTTTAGGAACCATTGCTTCAGTTACTTCTGGACAGGCAATATACACAGCAGCACCTTTAACTTTGGCCTTATCTGCAAGTGTAGCGAATAGAAAGCGGATAGATAAATTGCAACAACAAGAACAAAGACTAGCGCTTACAGATATTCAGAAAACCTTCTTAGAAGATGTGGATAGAGTTGATAGTCAAACATCTAAATTGCAAGAAAAACTGAATCTTCAAACTGAGGAACAAGAAAAGAAATTAGAAGTAATAACAGAACAGCTGAATCAAAAATTAGTCGCTGAAAGGGAAACCTTACAGTGGCAAACTCAGCAACAAAGGAATAAATTACAAGAAGTTATAGAGTTAATACCAACTGAACTAGAACAACTCATTCAACGTTTAGATCCATTAGAACGTCAGCAGAAAGAAATCATCAGTCAACGCTTACCTTGGGCAGTTTCAGCCATTGAGGAGTTGCAAGATAAAGCTGCTGCCATAGCACCCTTAGAAAGTAACTTTGGTCATATTAGCAGAAATCTGCAAATTTTGAATAAGCGTGTTGGGAGTCTGCCTCAACCAGAGTTTTTTAGTAAAATTGAAACAGCTATTACTTCAGTAGAGAAGCGACTTGATTTGAATCCTATCAATCTTCAAGGTGCAGTGCTGACAGATGCAGATTTCAGTGATATTTATCTCAAGAATGCAAAACTAACAGATGCTAATCTCAGTGGTGTTAACTTGGGTGGTGCTTGTTTAAATAATGCCAATCTCACAGATGTTAACCTCAGCAATGCTAATTTAACAGGTGCAGACTTGGCAGTTGCTAATCTATCCTACGCAAACTTGAATCATGCTGAACTTGGTGAAGTTGATTTGTCTGGTGCTAATCTTAGTGGAGTAGATTTATCCTCAGCTAATCTCAGTGGTGTTAATCTTTCGTCTGCTAATCTCACAGATGCAGATTTATCCTCAGCTAACCTCAGTGGTGCAAACCTAACTAACGCTAACCTCAGTGGAGTTATTCTCAGTCATGCAGATTTAAGTAATGCTAACCTCATTGGTGCTAACTTGTCTCATGCAGGTTTAAATAATACTAATCTTAGTAATGCAAATCTTTGTGCTGCACAATTGTGGTGTCCTGATATAAGTAACGCTGACTTAACTGGTATATTAATAGATCGTAACACTAAATTAGACGAAAAAACTCAAGAGCAATTGCAAAGAGCAAGTCATAAAACAAAGAATCAAAATCTTCGTCGTTATGGTACGAAAGTAACTAATATTAATCATAATGGCGTTCATCTGATGGGTCCTAATTTTTTGGAAGGAAAATCAAATGATAGCGTTGTGATTCAACCTTCAATTATTGATACAAAATAAGACCTCTTATATCATTAAGACTTACCGAATAATTAAGGTTTCAAGCCTCTCCTTGGCTGCGCCACGAGCTGTCGCTCTACAAGGAGAAGCAAGAAAAAATTTTCAAGGAGAGGTAATTGTTAATTATTAATTATTAATTATTACAGCGCTTTTCGCTCTTGATGAACCACATCTTCACAAGCAAAACTTTGTAGGGACGTTCCATGGAACGTCCCTACTGTGGTCTACCCAAATGAAAACCGCTGTAATTGTTGAAGCACCTGCAACGTATTTTCCTCTGAAGCGACCGACAGGGTTTGCGGAGCAGTCCGGAACGGAAAGCAATCTCAAATCCTAGTTTTTCAAACCTCATGGGTAAGTCCTGATCATCACAAAAAGTCGGGAAGTTGGAAACCAGAAAGTTTCAACGGCTGGATGAAAACGACGGGCGCGGGTTTTAACCCGTAGTCACATTGACAGTTCGAGTTCTTAGTCGCTAATATAGGTATTATACAGCGAAAACGAAACTATGTACCTAACCCAAAAGAACAAAATTAGAAATTTGTCTATCACTGAATTTAAAGCCTTAAAAGAATTGTGCAGATTGTCTAAAAATATGTACAATGTCGGCCTGTATTCTGTGCGACAGTTTTATTTTTCTGAGGGAGGGTATCTGAGGTATGAGTCAAATTACCATTACTGCAAAGAAAATGAAAATTACCGGCTACTTCAAACCGATATTGCACAGCAAATTTTAAAAGTTGTTGATAGGTCTTTCAAGTCATTTTTTAATTTGATTGAGAAGGCAAAAGAAAGTGTATATCGGTTTGAACAAATACGAATGCCTAGATACCTCAAGAAAGAGGGTGGTTAGCTGTTGAATGAAAATTGTATAAAATAGTGGCTATTTGTAACAAATGTGTGTTAATATTAAATAGGCAACTAAAGCTTAGGAAATAATTCATGTGAATGCGACTTGTTGACAGACATATTATTAACCGAACACATAACTTTTGGCGAGTGTGTGATGAGTTAGCCTTTAAGTC
>NZ_JAAHGO010000081.1:0-29893 GCF_010672455.1 Okeania sp. SIO2C9
ATGTACCTAGCTTGTCAAGGGCATATGAACGTTTAGCTTATGAAGGTATCCGAATCTTGGCCCTGGCTTGACCATACGACGCTAAAGGTGCGGGAGAGCGCGGGACTTCCCGCCAGGGAAGTTAAATTTGGTTGAACCGGAGTAATACTAAATCGGGTTTTATATCATGTGCCCCCTCCGGGGGAGCTACGAATTGCGGACGGGTCAGTTATAAATAAAATTTAAGAACTGACAGTTGAATACACGTTCTGATAAGAATAAAGACTGCTTCACCTGACCACAGTTAGAGCAAGTTTTAGAACTGGGAAACCATCTATCCACAACAATTAGTTCAGAATCATATAACTTATATCATGTCCGGTTGAACAGTGATAAATAAATAACTACGGAGTCCTCAGGAGTCAGGAGTCAGGAGGAAAGAGGAAAGAGGGAAGAAAGAAGAAGAACTGGAGTTGAAGGAGAAAGTTTTTTTATAACTAATTATCCGGACATGATATTACACTTATACTCGCGCCTGTCTTCTGAATTCATAAAACCCCATATCAGCAACAGCCTTTGTAGGGGCGATTCGCGAATCACCCCTACTTGTGGTTTGCCATCATTCCTGATACATTAAGGTCTTCACCCACCCCTCTAGCTCCCCTCCCGGGAGGGGATGGGTGTGGGTTGTGGTTAAGTCCAAGTAAGTAGTTAGCTTGTGCAATGTATCTTTTCTAATGTTGGCTCTGCATGCTATGTAGTTTAGCTATCTTGAGAGAAGCTCTTTTCCAATTGCTAGAGAACTTAGTTTTATGTCGGTTCAGATATTGCAACCGAGAAAGTTTTGCTTCTAACTTTCTATAAGACTTAGCTGCTTCAAATACTTCACCAGTTGAGAGGGTTGCTAGAGATTTTATACCTAAATCTACACCAACTACATCTACTGATTTTTCAGTATTTATGGCAGCTGAGTCTATCTTGAAACTAATGAACCAATGATCGGCTTTTCTGCTAATAGTTACAGATTTAGGAGTAACAAGCTCTTGGGAACCCGCAGGGCGCACACTCACCGCCCTTAGGCGCAGCAGGTAGCGCACCAAGCAGGTTGAAAAATGCTTCCATCTGCCCATCCCCCTATCTCTCCATCTCCCCACCTCCCTATCTCTTTTTAAATAGATATCAAATGGGTTCTATAAGTATTTAACCCGACATGATATAACTTCTAAAGTTATGCTTTAGCTACAGAATAAGGACTTGTCAATTGCTCCAATTGGGCAACCAATAAACTGAGGAACAAACCAACATCAGTCACAACTCCCACTGATTCAACAGAACCGCGATCGCTCAATTTAGTCACCACCGCTGGATTAATATCAACGCAAACCATCTTCACTCCAGCAGGTGTCATATTCCCCACCCCAATAGAATGCAACATAGTTGACAACATCAAAACCATATCAGCACCTTTCAACAACTCTGCATATTCTTCCTGTGCCTTAATCAAATCCATCTGAGTATCAGGCAGAGGTCCATCATCACGAATCGAACCTGCTAAACAGAAGGGTACATTATTCTTAACACACTCATACATCACACCCTTTTTCAAAATACCAGTCTCAACTGCTTGAGCAATGCTACCACAACGCCGAATAGTATTAATAGTCTTCAGATGATGTCGATGCCCACCATGAACTGCAACTCCCTGTTTCATATCCACACCAAGAGAAGTTCCCATCAGTGATTGTTCAATATCGTGAACTGCTATAGCATTACCACCCAACAATGCTTGCACATATCCTTGACGAATCAAATGTGCTAAATGTTCACTACCACCAGTGTGAATCACCACTGGACCTGCTGTAACTACTATTTTGCCTCCACGATCGCGAACTTGCCGTAATTCCCAAGCCACTTGTTCAACAATCAATTCTACTCTACGTTCGCTAGAAACGCCAGCAGACATAAAACTGAACTCTTCTTTATTTCGTTTTTCACGGGATTCTGTTTTGCGGATAGAGCGAATACCTATGACATCTACCACGACTTTTTCGCCAATTTTTACATCCCGCAGCACTTTACATTTTGCTTGAATCTTACCGTCAGTTTCAGTAATGGCGATCGCTCCATCCATCCTTTGATTTTGTACTCGTATCCACTGACCTTTGACTCTAACTTCAGTAGGATAAATAGTAGATACATAAAAATCATCAGGGGCAACACCATCTTGTTCCACTGACTCCAACTTAGCATCCTCCACATCCTCAGTTGGCACTAATGCACCAATGTCAATGAGTTGACTCATTATTTCTTCCATGACCTCATGGGAAGGTGCAGAAACTTTCACTTCAGCGAGGGAAGTGCTTTGACGTTGTTCTCCAAGATTAAAGTTGAGTACTTTGAAACTACCTCCACCTTCAACGATTAAATCTAAAGCTTGGTTGATCAAGCCAGAGTCCAGTAAATGTCCTTCCATACGAATGGTACGACTTTCAACTTGTACAACGGCATAACGATCGGGTATAATTGGCTCTGTAACTCTAAGAGTGAGGCATTTAGCTGCACCGCCTGCTTTGAGAAATTCACTTAGAAGTGTTTCAATGACGTTGAAACCTACTTCGGTAAGGAGTGATTTCAAGCTTTCACTCACCTTGTTCATAATGATGGTTTGGTTGATGTTAACTGCGTTGCAGGCAAAGTTAACTGCATCTGCTTCTGCGACAGTTATTCGTTTTTCTGGTGGCACTCGCATTTCAATTAAGCGGTTGGAGTAAGAGTCGAATGCCGGAGGATAGTAAAGTAAGTAACCTCCTGTTAGAGGACAGAAGCAGGTATCAAGATGATAAAAGCGCTCGTCTATAAGTCTCAGTGATAGCACTTCGATGTCGAGCCATTTTGCCAGCAGTGGGTGGGAGTCTAATTCTGAACGAAAGCCATATCCTGCCCAAAGATAACGACCTTCTCTATCTAGGAGGGCATCTCCTGCTCCTTCAAAGGGAAGGTCTTTGGGGAGTTCGTGAACGATAAAACCCTGATTTAGGAACCATTCTTTGAAATAGGGTTCTTCTCCTTGACGTTCCTTATGGTAAAAACGACTGAGAACAACAGTATTTCCCAGAATCAGACCTGCATTGGCAGTGAATACCATGTCAGGCCATCCTTTTTGAGGTGTTACTAGGTCTACGACCGCGTTTTCTTTAATAATGTCGTGGAGTTTATACCATTGTTCAACGGAGCGATCGCGTGAGGATTTATGAATATTTCCCTCCATCCAAGGATTAATGACATAGTCTACATCATAGTGGTCAGGGGCACACATCAGAAAGCGAATTGAATCATTCATAATTTATTACCGGGTAGATGTCATGTATAGCGCTACGCGCAAGTCAGAAGTCAGAAGTCAGAAGTCAGAAGTTATCTCTGACGATCATTTGAGCATTTAGGAATATCCTAAGCTTTGCTTCGACTGCTATATCTATAATATTGGTCTACTGAGTTTGTTTGATAGCCAAAGGAAAACCCACTCCCAAATAATTTAGGAGTGGCATTTTAGCTTGAAAAGGCTAATACTTTATATTATCACGGTAGCGTTACATCAAATAGAGTTTGTATGGAAATGAGAATTATCAACATAATTGGGTCGCGCAACCCCACCTTGATTAGCAAAATGTTTTTGGAGGCTTGCTCAAATCCCCATTATAGCGCTACGCATTAAGGTTAGGACATTTCTCAACCCTGTTCGCGGAGCGTTTCCGCACCGAAAACCCTTTACCGAAAAATTGGGTTTAAAGCCTCGCCCTTGTAGGGCGACTTTTTATTTCATTTGCAAGTGAATTGGATATATGCTAAACTGTTATTAGTTGCCGGGGGGCACTCGGAAACTCTAAACGGACGTGGAGGGAAGCATCAGACTACCGCCAAGGAAGCAGCACCCTGTGAAGCGTCAACCCGCCGAAGAGCTACGGCTCAGTAGGAATCCCCGCGCCTTTAGGCCGGGGAGGATGTCAAACAGTTTACTATTCCTTATTCCCTATTCCCTAGTGCTACGCGCGATACAAAAACAACTTCTGACTTCTGACTTCTGACTTCTGACTTCGTTCATTATGCCTCTTCTGCTGCACGCTGTATCAACTTTCTAGCTACAGATTGAGTGCCTGTATGTTGAAAGTAATTTGTGGTTTTATCTAGAAATGCAGCTACAACATCTAAAGCGTCATCAGAAAAGTCGATAAAGCCACCAATTTTGTCAAAAATACTTTCTGGGGTTAAACCAACTGACCCAACCAAGTTATCCATCCACCCTTGAACTGCTCCGAAGGTCTCACTAATAAAGCCAAATTTGTCATCTCCAGGAATGGTATCGCTAATTGCTCCAAAAACTGCATTATCTGCAAAAGCACTTTCACCTTCTCCATCAAGGGTATCTTGTACTTTTTGCAGGAAGTCTGGACCTAGAGGTATCAAACCATCAAGACAAACTAAGGCAGCCATTCGCATTAGAGATGGACCACTATACTCCTCAGTCAGGTTTGCGACAAATTCTCCTGGATTAAGAATGGGCAGACCATTGAGTTTACTATAAGCTATCAACTCTGCTACAATTTTTAGGCACAGGTCAACAGATTGAGTTGTATCAGCTTTGGGAGTTAAGTTTCCTAAAAAGCTTAAAAAGGGGATTTTTTCACTGACTATTTCGGCCATAGCTGCTGCAGCAAGAGCGCCGTCTACATTATCAACTAGGTTGTAATACCATATAGCTCCCTGATATCCATTATCCGCGTCATTGTATAGCTCGATCGCTTTGTTGCGGATATCCATAATTCTGTCTGCATCTGTCTCACCTGTAATTACTTCAATAGTTTTATCAAAACCTACTACATTTTCCCACTCGCCAGGTACTACGAAATCTAGAGCATTGAGTGTTTTTACTGTTAGATTATCACTAGGTAGTTCATCTAGTAAATCAATGATTGAATCGCTCACTTTTGACTCCTTTTTTTCTTAGTAGCTTGTGTTTTAGCTCTTCATTATTATTGATTGTATTTCTGGTCTTGTCATCAAAGTTTTTTTTGACACAATTCTTAGCATTCTGAAATTATTTTATAGTTTTATATCAAGTCTCATTAATTAGCCATAATAAAAATGTTTTTATCTTTCAAATTGCTTCCTATTCCCTACTGCCTAAAATTTTTACTGTGGGTGTTCAAAGAGATTAAGATTCACTTCCTTGATACAACTTTGAAGTAAGCTTTATTGATTTGTTATGGAAACTCAGCTCTAAGTTTTCTACTACCTCACCATTGAACTTAATCAACTTACAATTCCACTTGGCGCATAAGTTATCTACTATATCCGTTCTACTAAACTTACCCAAACTTACCGAAAAATTGTGGGTATGCGCCTCCCCTTTTAAGGGGATAATAAAAAAAATTTTCATGAATTTGTCAATCCTCTTCAATTCATAGAGAGGTAATTATTCATTATTCATTATTCATTATTCATTATTCATTGTTGAACCTTGCTTCGCTTTATCCCCATGCACCGAGAGACAGAGTTGCTAATTCTCAAACCAGGGAGATTGGAGTCACACGGTATCCGCGTGGGAAGGAATTGAACCTCCATGAATATCAGAGTTATCCCGGTAAAAGGACTGGCTGAACACAAACTTAGTTTACTTAGGCCAAACTAGTCGCACAAATCTATCAGCTATGACTAATTCACTGCTGTACCATTCACATTTGTATGTAAGTTGACGCTTAAATTCATAAAAACCACAGTCTGCACCCACCCCCATCCCCTCCCGGGAGGAGAGCTAGAGGGGTGGGTTATAATTTTTGAGCATTCCACTTACGTTTAAATCCTCCATTACTATGGTGCTGTAGTTTTTAGCTAACCATGAAGTGAGTTTATGTAGAGTGTCTGCTCTGATGTCAGCTACTGCTTGGTGCGCGTTCCCTCTCTTGGTCAGCATTCCGCAAGCGAGCTGGCGTCGTCGCGGGGTCGCATCCGCTTTTTTGTGTGCTTTGGCTAATTTTTTTACTGCTTTGAGTCGGTTTTTGGAGCCAATAACTTTTTTGTTAACTGCACGTTGATGACGAACTAATTGTTTTTTGGCTTGACTGTAGGCTTTGACATTGGCAAATTTGCTGCCATCAGAACAGGTTGCTAATGTATTTATGCCTATATCTACCCCAATAGTTTCTCCAACTTTTTCTGTTGGATAAGATTCAAAATCATATTTAAAACTGATGTACCAACTATCTGCTCGTTTGGATATTCTCACATTTTTTACTCTGCAAGAAGGCAAGATTTCATAAGTTTTTACTACTCCTATTCTGGGTAATTTTATGTAGTTTCCTTGGAAAATCTTAATACTTCCTTCTAAGTAAAAGCTGTCTTTTCTACCTTTTTTCTTAAAGACTGGAAATCCACGTTTAGGAATAGTTAGAAAATTTTTAAATGCCTTCCTTGAAGACTTATCAAATATCAAATTTAGTCCGACGTTGCAAAGTTAAATTAGGATATAATGGTCAGTTATTACCAAATGGTCAATCAGCTAAGTCAGGATTAAATAAGTCTTTACCGAAAAATTGTGGGTATGCGCCTCCCCTTTTAAGGGGATAATAAGCGGTCGAGGGATGGCGAGGTCTCCTCGCCATATCCAATCGACCAAGATAAGAAAAATTTTCATGAATTTGTCAATCCTCTTCAATTCATGGAGAGGTAATTATTCATTATTCATTATTCATTATTAATTGTTGAAAGGATGCCGCTACTATCAATTTCTTGATGTGTTAGAGTATGTAGCCTGGAAACTTGGCAAACGAGTCATCAAAGTAGATCCTAAAGGTACGTCTCAACATTGTTAGGACTGTCTAAAAAGAGTTTCTCAAAGCTGATCAGAGCGCTGGCATTCATGTCCTAAATGTGGTCAGGAGTTAGACCGTGACTATAACTCAGCACTTCTGATACAAAAAATAGGATTGTTATCAACACAGGGGAAGGACATCACCTCACACGAAACTGCGGTTAGGGCTTCCCTGACTGAAGAATCCCGCGTTGTCGCCTAAGCGCAACGTCGGGAGTATGTCAACAATGTCTCAAATAACGACTATATACATAACCATAATAAGGAGATGAAATTTTTGCCCAACCATGACTGTAGCCAATGACACGGACATGAGCACCAGGATGTAAACCTCCTATAATTCTACCCCAAGGATGTGTCCTAACTCGCAAGTTGCGATGACGAGTTGCTACTCGACGACAGCTACCATAAGAACTATGACCATGACCATAACTATGAGCTAGTTGCTCTTCAGCTTCAGTGGGGACAGTGATAGACTGCTCTACACTTTTAGTATTCTGAGGCGATCCTACTGCTATAGAAGTAAGACTCATACTACCAATAGCAGCAATAGATAATAAAGTACTAACTGCTACAGATTTTGTCCAATTCATCATCTGTTTCATTCCTTGATCTGATTGAAGAAATTCCGATGCCTTCTTATCCTCTCAGAAAAGAGACCCTCGGACAAGACATTGAATATTAATTTTGTTTAATCTAATCTAATAGACATCTCAAGACAAGAGAGAGTAAGGAGTAGGGAGTAGGGGGAAAGAATTGATAAATAAGAGTGCGATAATTGATTTAATTTTTTATTATTGGATATGTCTAATTTTGTTATCTGTCTATACCAATCTTTATAGTTTTTAATAGATAACCTCAAATTTCGATCAAAATATTGACATTAAGCTTATACTGTGATATGCACATAAAAGAGTAATTAGTAACGATCGCTCATCGCTCTATTTTGACTTTACTATTCAAGAATTTTTATGTCATCTAATCAAAAGCTTTACGAAGGTAAAGCAAAAATTTTATATACTACTGACGACCCAGAAATATTACTTACTTCTTTTAAAGATGATGCCACAGCATTTAATGCTCAAAAAAGAGGCACAATAACTGGGAAAGGTAGAATTAATTGTACGATTTCTAGTCATATATTTAAACTACTAGAAGCTAATGGCATACCTACTCATTTTATTGACTGTCCTGCACCAGATAAAATGAGAGTCAGAAAGGTGAAAATTTTACTTATCGAAGTTATTGTGAGAAATATTGCTGCAGGTAGTCTTTGTAAACAAACTGGATTAGCACAAGGAACAGTATTGAAATTTCCTCTAGTGGAATATTGCTATAAAAATGATAGTCTTCAAGACCCACTTTTGACACGCGATCGCCTCTTAATAATGGAACTAGCTACCCCAGAACAATTAGAGCAAATACGGACTTTTGCCCTAAAAATTAATGATATTCTCCAAAATTTCTTTAACCAATGTCAAATTACTCTGGTGGACTTCAAACTCGAATTTGGCCTAGATCGGCAAAATAATCTGATTCTTGCGGATGAAATAAGTCCAGATAGCTGCCGACTTTGGGACCAATCTCAAACTGACTCAAACTTGAGAGTAATGGACAAAGACCGCTTCCGTCACGATCTTGGTAATGTAGAAACGGCATATCAACAAGTCTTAGAAAGGATTTTGGCTCAGACAGGTTGAGAACCCAGGCAATGGTGTACAATTTTACAGTTTGTATGGAAAATTTAACTGGTGTGTGGATTGTAGGGGATAGAATTATATGCGCTTGTCTCCGTTCTTAGTGGTAATTTTTGCTGCTTCAACAACTTTTGGAATCTCAAAATCTGCTAATGGTCAAATATCGAAAAGTAATACTGATATAGATAGTAATTTTATTGCTATATCTATTAATTCAAGAAAACAATTTAACAAATTTTCTTCTACTAAATCTTTTTTAGAGTTAGGGTCTCATTTTCCTTCACAAAAATTATTTGGTAGTATCAATAATAATTTGTCCGATATATCTTGGTCTAAAGAGGCAATAAGACTTGATTTTCATGCTTTATTTAAGGTTAGAGAAATTACAAAACCTGTAATTATTGGTAAAACTATACATAGTAAATACAGTTCAGTTTTTAATAAGGAATTTGCAGAAATTTTCGCTTTCGCTTTAGATAATTTTGAAAGTACACATATTCCTTCACTAACTCTAATCAATAAAACGATAGAAACAAAATTAGAGCCGACTACAAATAAACAGTTTGCTTCTGATATTCCTGATGGAGAAATTGTAGAAAATGAGAGGGAAACTTCTGAGAATTTCCAGTTGGCAAAGGGTGTAGAAACAAAATTAGAGCCGAGCACAAATAAACAGTTTGCTTCTGATATTCCTGATGGAGAAATTGTAGAAAATGAGAGGGAAAGTTCTGAGAATTTCCAGTTGGCAAAGGGTGTAGAAACAAAATTAGAGCCGAGCACAAATAAACAGTTTGCTTCTGATATTCCTGATGGAGAAATTGTAGAAAATGAGAGGGAAAGTTCTGAGAATTTCCAGTTGGCAAAGGGTGTAGAAACAAAATTAGAGCCGAGCACAAATAAACAGTTTGCTTCTGATATTCCTACCTCAGAAATTGTCGAGAATAGCCGGGAAAATTCTGAGGATTTTCAGTTGGCAAAGAGTGTAGATACTAAATTAAAAACAACTATAGATAAACAGTTTGTTTCTGATATTCCTACCTCAGAAATTGTCGAGAATAGCCGGGAAAATTCTGAGGATTTTCAGTTGGCAAAGAGTGTAGATACTAAATTAAAAACAACTATAGATAAACAGTTTGTTTCTGATATTCCTACCTCAGAAATTGTCGAGAATAGCCGGGAAAATTCTGAGGATTTTCAGTTGGCAAAGAGTGTAGATACTAAATTAGAAACAACTATACATAAACAGTTTGTTTCTGATATTCCTACCTCAGAAATTGTCGAGAATAGCCGGGAAAGTTCTGAGAATTTCCAGTTGGCAAAGGGTGTAGAAACAAAATTAGAGCCGAGCACAAATAAACAGTTTGCTTCTGATATTCCTACCTCAGAAATTGTCGAGAATAGCCGGGAAAGTTCTGAGAATTTCCAGTTGGCAAAGGGTGGAGAAACAAAATTAGAAACAACTATAGATAAACAGTTTGTTTCTGATATTCCTACCTCAGAAATTGTCGAGAATAGCCGGGAAAATTCTGAGGATTTTCAGTTGGCAAAGAGTGTAGATACTAAATTAGAACCAACTATAGATAAACAGTTTTTTTCTGATATTCCTACCTCAGAAATTGTCGATAATCAGAGTAAATATTCTCGGGATTTCCAGTTGGCAAAGGGTGGAGAAATTAAATTAGAGCCTACTATAGATAAACAGTTTGTTTCTGATATTCCTACCTCAGAAATTGTCGAAAATAGCCGTAAAAATTTTCATGATTTACAATTGGCAAAGGGTAGAGAAACTAAATTAGAACCAACCACAGATAAACAATTTGCTTCTATCCTGTCTCAAGAAATTTTATTTAATAGTGAAATTACTCAAAATCAACAGAAATTCACATCAACATTAGACCCATCAGATAATTTGGCCCAAATGCCATCCCCAGAAGAAGAAGTCCCCGAAGAACCAGATAGCAACACCCCACCCTCCGCAATAGAATCAGAAGAATTTACTCTTTCTCAATCACAACCAACAGAACCCTCTACAGGAGAAGCAGAACCCTTAGTGCTAGTCGCTGAAGTTGTAGTTAGTGGAGTAGACGGAGAACTAGAAGACCAAGTATACCAAGTTATTAGTACTCAAGCTGGACGTACTACAACTCGCTCTCAACTACAGAGAGACATTAACGCCATATTTGCCACTGGTTTCTTCCGAAACGTGAAAGCATTACCAGAAGATACTCCCCTTGGTGTACGAGTAACTTTTGAAGTTGAACCTAACCCTGTATTGACCTCTGTAACAATAGAAGGTGCTCAAGTATTGCCTGAAAGTGAAGTAGACAGAATATTCAGCGAGCAATATGGTGAAACTCTGAACCTGAAAATTTTTGAAGGAGGTGTCGAACAAGTTAACCAATGGTATCAAGATAACGGTTACGTTCTCGGACAAGTTATTGGCGCTCCCCAAGTCAGTGACGATGGTGCAGTTACTCTGGAAGTTGCAGAAGGAGAAATTAAAGATATTCAAGTGCGCTTTGTGAGTGCAGAAGGAGAAACAACAGATGAAGAAGGTAATTTAATTGAGGGTCGTACTCGTGAATATATCATCACTAGAGAAATTCAACTTCAACCAGGAGACATCTTTGAGCGACAAACAGCAGAAAAAGATATTAGGAGAGTGTTTGGTTTAGGAATTTTTGAAGATGTTAGATTGGGTTTAGAACCAGCACCAGACGATCCTAACAAGGCAAATGTGATTGTGAATATTGTAGAAAAAAGTACAGGTTCTCTAGCATTTGGTGGTGGGGTTAGTTCTGCAAGTGGATTATTTGGTACAGTTAGTTATCAACAACAAAACATTGGTGGTAATAATCAGAAATTAGGTGGCGAGTTTCAAGTAGGTGAACGATTATTACTTGCTGATGTTAGCTTTACCGATCCCTGGGTAGGTGGAGATGACCACCGCCTTTCTTACACTGTTAATGCCTTCAGAAGACGGGCAATTTCAGTAATTTTTGACTCTGACGAAGACAGCGACCAGCGCGATGTCGATCTGCCTAATGGTGACAACCCACGAGTTATTCGTACAGGAGGTGGAGTTAGTTTCACCCGTCCGTTTATTCCTAATCCATTTGTGGAACCGGAATGGACAGCTTCTTTAGGGCTAAAATATGAACGAGTAGAAATTCAGGATAGTGATGGTGATACTGAACCTAGAGATGAATTAGGTAATAAATTGACTGTTGATGATTCTGGGGAAGACGATCTACTTACTATTCAATTTGGTATTGTCAACGATCGACGCAATAATCCCCGACAACCTACTTCCGGTAGTTTACTAAGATTTGGTACAGAACAGTCTATTCCTATAGGTTCAGCAGAGATTGCATTGAATCGTTTACGAGCTAATTACAGTTTCTATATTCCAGTAGACTTTACTAAATTCGTTGATGGACCTGAAGCTTTGGCCTTTAATGTACAAGCTGGTCATATAATTGGAGATTTACCTCCTTATGAAGCTTTTCCTCTAGGTGGTACTAACACAGTTCGTGGATATGATGAAGGTTCTGTAGGAGCAGGTCGTACATTCGTGTTGGGAACTGTTGAGTATCGCTTTCCTGTATTTGGATTTCTTGGAGGCGCTTTATTTATTGATGCTGCAACAGTATTTGATAGTCAAAGTTCTGTTATTGGTAATCCTGGAGGTGTGAGGAATAAACCAGGAGATGGTATAGGTTATGGTGCTGGTATTCGGGTACAATCTCCTCTCGGTCCAATTAGAGTTGATTACGCTATTAATGATGAAGGTGATACTCGTTTCCACTTCGGTATTGGTGAGCGTTTCTAATACTAAGTTCTAATTTATGGGCGTTGCTGAGTGGTAATGATTTTTAGATTAAGTATCAACGCGAAACATAAGTTTTTCAATTTTACCTTCAGCTACTTACCATTACATTTTAGCAATGCCAAATCCGGTTATCATATCAAATCCGGTAGCATCGGTGTTATTCAGTATTAAAGAACTGTAGGGGCGAATGGCCATTTGCTAACGCAAAGCTGTCGCTAACGCCCTTACACATTGTATGACGATCAACAGAATTATATTACTCCGAAGCCAACGGATTTGATATCAAATGGTACTTTTTTGAAGTTCTCTATAACTGCTTCATAAAACTGATACAAAGCGTCACATAACGTGACAAATTGATGTGTACGGACGTTGCATGCAACGTCCCTACCTGCTTCTTGTGAGGCCGTCGGCGGTTACTCATCCACAGGCATTAACGGTCAAGCCAACCGCATCTCTACACTCTATACTTACATTTAAGTCTTTGTCAATTAACATAACTAAAAAAGTCCTCAAACCCTTACTACGCCGTTTTAGCGTAGGGAGCGGGATTTCAGGATAGGTCTACGTCTATATAGATAGACTGCCAGAAATGCGAATAGCAGGGATTAGTGCAGAAGATACAAATTTCACCCTCGTTACTACTTGCCTGTGAGAACTAGCGTATTATGTCAATAAATTGCGCAAATTGTTAACTAAGTCGAAACTCTCTCCCTAAGTAGGTAGACAAAATTATTTGTATCAGGACTTACGCAAGATATGAAATCATACACCGTATGTAGGTGAAATGGCAGTTTTATCCTACTATATGTGGTGTTTATGCGTAAGTCCTGTGTATATAAATTTGTTGTCGATCCTTTGATAGCTCTATGAAAGAGCTATCAAAAATGCACAATTAATTCTGTCCAGGTACTTATCCCTACTACATCCCATCTCTATCAGGACTTATACCAAATTGATCAATGTTTGCTACAAATAGACGTTGCATAAGGGCGTCCGTACGAAATAAGGAAGAAGCAAGAAGGAAGAAGGGATAAATATTGAAAAAAAAGGGAAAAAGATAGAAATAACCATCTAAAATGAACTAGAGAAACTATTTTTAGGCAGATCCGATAGAGATGCACTTTTTATAGCATTCTTTTTTCAAACTGGTATTACGCAGAGACTCTACATATAGCGAGGGCGCAATTCGGAGCTTGGCGTTAGCCAATTCATTCGCCCCTACAGATGGTGGTTTAACAGTCAATTTGCGTAAGTCCTGTCTATAAAAGGATACTCTGTAAACCGGATTGAGTATAAGCTTGATCTGGGAATAGCGGTGCCACCTCGCGGGATTCGACAGAGGTCGGAACGAAGCGCCACCTAATGGGCGCATTTGCAAGCTGACCTAGTACCTGGTAGCGCACTCGGTGTGAAGGAACAGAGGAATGTCAAGAGCATATTTGCATACCGCTATACAAGTAATAGTTTTGAATCTAGCTGTTTGCTGAATACTGAAAAAGCAAATAAATTTAGAAGGAAGAAGGTTTTTGTTGGCGTCAGCGGAACGGAGTTCTATAGCTAATTATCCAAATTTAGTACAATGTAAAAATAAGTCTCAAAAAATGCTGAGTAAATCTCATCAATTAAGTAAGTTTCAGCAAGTAAATACAAATAAATATTACACCAAGAATCAAGAATATAGATATTCAGTGAATTAAGAAACATCATTGCTGTATTTCTTTTCGCTTTTTGTATCTGTACGACTATCACCGGGTTTAAATGGCTCTGTCTGAGCAATAAGTTCGGATTGAGTGTTGCGTTCGGATTGTAATTTGTCTAGTTCTATATTAGTTAAATTACTGATTTCTGGAATAATACCGATTCCTGCTAATGCAAAATTCACCAAAAGAATTGAAACGATCTGTTTGTTCATAACTTTAAAGATTGATAATAGTTTATATCCGCTTATTCTCAATCTCTATATAGGAATCAGGATGATTTTAATGACATCAATTTAATCCTCCTGAGTCATACCTTCAACACTAAAAATAAATTTTTTCTAGAAAAAAATTTACATATTAGTCTGAGAAGGTGTTTGCAAAATATTTAGTTTTTTTTAATCTCCTCTAATGTGAAATCCGCTTCCTCAAAATTTAATATCGTGTCCCTTTAGAATACTTAACAATAAAGTAGGAAATAGGGAATAAAGGAATAAGGGGAGAAAAGTGAGTGAGGAGAATTGTTTGATTGACTACAGGTACATGAAGTGGAAAATGAGCAAAATTATCTATCTAGCCATGTAATTAGGGTCAAATTTTTTGTTTGTATATTTTTGTAGTTAATGGCCTTCCATCTAGAGAATATGAGAAATGGCCTTTGCCTAGGATCGGAAATAAAAAAATGTATCTTCTGACAAAAATTTTAAATATATTGTCATCTGTCAAAGAATAAGGGCTTTTTTGGTCCAAAATACCCCTTACTGCTATGAAAATATTACAAACTATTAAGAAAATAATGAGAAAGTGAACAAAATGCCTCAAAATACTTGCTGAAGGTAGTTATGTCAGAGGGTACTTTGTCCTTCTTACTAGCTAACCAATTTTTAAGCAACCTTATTACCTTAACTCTGTTGGAATAAAGCATGAGTATAATTACCAAATCAATCGTTAATGCAGATGCTGAGGCTCGTTATCTGAGTCCCGGTGAATTAGACCGAATCAAGGCTTTTGTTTCCTCTGGCGAGCGTCGCGTTCGGATTGCTCAAATTATGAGTGAATCTCGTGAGCGTATTCTTAAGGAGGCTGGAAACCAGCTTTTCCAAAAGCGTCCTGATGTTGTTTCTCCTGGTGGTAATGCCTACGGTGAAGAAATGACTGCTACTTGCTTGCGCGATCTGGATTATTATTTGCGTTTGATCAGCTACGGTATTGTCGCTGGAGATGTTACTCCTATTGAAGAGATCGGACTCGTAGGTGTTACTGAAATGTATAAGTCTTTGGGCACTCCCATCGAAGCTGTTGCTGAAGGTGTTCGCTGCATGAAGAGTGTTGCTACTTCCCTTCTCTCAGGTGATGATGCGAGCGAAGCTGGTGGTTACTTTGACTATGTTATTGGTGCTATGAGTTAAGGCTAAATATTTTTTAGAGGTTAGATGAAAATTGATGAGAAAGGAAGATTTCAAGAATTTGGAATTTCCTAAAATATCAACTTGAAGTCTATGATTAAATCTCTAAAATTCTGGCCTTATCCTATCCAATAATTTTGAAGATTCAGCAAATTTAAGGAAATCAATCAATAATGCAAGACGCTATTACCTCCGTTATTAATTCTTCTGACATTCAAGGTAAATACCTTGATGCTGGTGCTCTAGAGAAGCTCACTAACTACTTTGCCACAGGTGAACTACGGGTTCGCGCTGCAACTACTATCAGTGCGAATGCTGCAACTATTGTTAAAGAAGCTGTAGCTAAGTCTCTACTTTACTCTGATATTACTCGTCCTGGTGGTAATATGTACACCACTCGTCGTTATGCTGCTTGCATCCGTGACTTGGACTATTATCTACGTTACGCTACCTACGCTATGCTAGCTGGCGATCCTTCCATTTTGGATGAGCGTGTACTAAATGGCCTCAAAGAAACCTACAATTCTTTGGGTGTTCCCATCGGTGCTACTGTACAAGCTATTCAAGCTATGAAGGAAGTTACTGCTGGCTTAGTCGGTCCTGATGCTGGAAAGGAAATGGGTGTTTATTTCGACTACATTTGCTCTGGCTTAAGCTAATTTGGCAATCAGTCAAAAAGACAAGAAAAGGTAGATTTACCTTTTTGATTTGACTGATGTTTTACTATGAGGCTAGGGAAACCTAGAGTGAGTGTTAGATTGCCAAAGGCTTATTATTGAATAAATAATCTGTTTTAGTAAACTAGCATTGATTCTATAGGTTCCCTGCCTTAGGAGTTTTTAGGTTTGAGATTTGAGGCGATCGCATTGTTTAGAAATGCTCATGTTAGATTTAAGTATGGGGTCGTCAATATATGAGTTTAGATAATCTCAAAATTAAATGATAATTTAGATAAGTCTAAACATTATTGAGAAAAGCAGCTCCCTTTTGTCTTTGACTATGGGATACATGAGCCAGTGCGCCCTTGCTGGTCCCCCGACTTAAAGCAACTGGCGTGGTGTCGTAGTTCACCCAGCCAGAGTAACACCTGCGATCCGAAGGATATGTCTTGTGTGACTGTATTTTTATGAACTATTTGACTGTTTACCCTAAATGTTTTACAAAAGAATTTAAGAAAATATTCAGCGACTATTAGGAGAAACTTGTATTATGAGAATGTTTCAGATTACTGCTTGTGTTCCAAGCCAAACTCGTATTCGTACCCAACGAGAACTACAAAATACCTACTTTACTAAGCTTGTCCCTTATGATAGCTGGTTCCAGGAACAACAAAGAATTATGAAAATGGGCGGTAAAATTGTTAAAGTCAAGTTAGCTACTGGTAAACCAGGAGCAAATACTGGGTTACTTTAAATTACTGTTTTGAAAAATGGTAGTAACATAGAGGTCTTTTGACCTCTTTTTTTGTTTGTACTTTTGATCCGAAACTGGGTTTATGGAAGGTATCGCAGAAGAAAGAAGGAAGAAGAAAGAAGAAAGAAGAAAGAAGGAAAATCGCTTTGTCTGAGTTTTAAGCTTTTGCTCTGTCCTAATTTTTGCTTCGACTGCTATAATTTTTACCCAAAACAATAGTGGGAATTATGCCTATTTCTGACTCTAAAGTCACCGAAAAACTCCTTTCTACCTACTGACCCAGTCCTCCTGTGATATAAAATCCGGTTATATAATATATGTTGATAATTCTATAATTACTTCAATCTCCCCTACTCCCCTACTCCCTTACTCCCCTACTCCCCTACTCCTAATATTTTAGCTGTGTTAGTCTACTACTTTGCGCCCTAATACCAAAAAAGTAGCACCATTATTCCAAATTCCTTCTGGTTTAATTAACCGTTCTAATTCTTCTTCAAATTCGGCTTTCATTTGTTCTATTTCCTCGGAGGAAAGTTGTGTAATTGGATTAGGAATATTTCCTGGGGAAGGATAATAAACTAAATTCCACCTTTTTTTAGTATCTTCTAAACTTAGATAACTCCCATGATTTTCCATTTCAACAGAAATTATTTCTAAGTCTGCTTGTGTCAATAAATCCTGGTATTTTTCAATAGTATTTACCGAATAATTAATAATTCAATAATTCAATAATTCAATAATTTAGGTTGAAAGCCTCCCCTTTCAAGGGGAAAAAAATAAATTTTTTCCTTTTATTCAATCCTCTTCCTTTTAGGGAGAGGTAATTATCAATTATCAATTATCAATTATCAATTATTGAAGGTATCTGATAAATGAAAAAAATCAAGATTTATTCCATGATTTTCTAATACTTTTTCCAAAACAACTATCCCTGCAAAATCTGTTTCAGGTATACTATGAAGACCTATGCAACCACCAGGTTTGAGAAACTGAGACAAAGACGTAAAGTAGCTGCTTTCTCTGCCATTAAGGGAAAAGCATTAGCACAGAAAATTAGGTCAAAACTGTTAGCTGGAAAGTCGATATTTTCCCCATCTGCTAACTGAAATTCTATATTTGTCAGGTTTAATTGTGCAACTTTTTTTCTTGCTTGTTCGAGTATTCCACTAGAAATATCTATCCCCACAACCCTACCATTATTGCCTACTAATTGAGCTACTTCAATAGCAATATGACATGTACCAGTAGCAATATCTAAAACTTTATCTCCTGGTTTAATTTGTGCAGATGCAACCAGACGATGGGTAATTTGAGAATGCCATTCACTTTCATCATAGTTTTGGCTTCTATGGCTATAAATTTTAGCTAATTCTTGTTTATATCGGTCTAATTTTACGTAAGCATTCAGCCGTCAGCAATCAGCTAGCCTCCTCCGGAGGAACTGCGAACTTCAGCTATTACTTTTAGTTTACTATCAAAGCTTTATTAATTGTCTTACTAGAAAAGTAGGCTCCCTTGACCTTAAAGTCTATTTTAATTTAAACACTGTCCTATATGAGAAAGTATTGTTGCTGATAGCTGACAGCTAATAGCTGAATGCTTACAATTTTACTTGGTTATTCATCATTAAACTTTGTAATTTAATAGCAAGCATTTCCTACGGAATGCTGCGCAAACAGCACTCAGCTATCAGCTATCAGCTATTACAGCAGTTTCGGAGTTAGTGAGGTACAAAGTTTTATCACTTTAGTAGATAGGAAAGATAAATTAGTTTTCAAGTGTACCTCACCATCCTAAAAAGTGCTGTAATTTATTACTTTTTGAGCATAAATTAATAGCTGATAGATTTAAGGAGAATTAAAAGTATTGGAAAAAAAACTGACCTTGACGAGAGAGAGTGTATACTCATTATTTATGAAACAGCTGAAAGCTGAGTGCTAATAGCTGTTTGCGCAGCATTCCACAGGAAATGCTTACATTTAATACATAATGAATGAAGCAGTACATTCACTCAAGTTATATTATACAGGTTGCTTTTTTTAAAACTATATGTTAAAAAAAGAATATGATTTTTGCTAGAGAATTAAAACTGGGAGCAGTATCAATTACTTGAAAAATTTATAAAATTTTTATTATTATTTATCAAATCCTTAGAAGAAAAATTAATCCTTTCAAATATACAGGTATCTATGTTGGTACAGGCCGATCACTATAATATTAAATAAATAAAATTATCTATCTAAATATCTATGAAATATTCCGCATCTACATCTACTCAAAAATCTCCAAAAGCAAAACAAAATCAAGCAGAAAATTCTCTTCCTCCTAATACTGATTACAGTCAAATTGACACTAGCAAACTATCAGAAATGATGCAGCGTTATGTGGAAGTAAAACTACAATATTCTCATGCTCTTTTGCTATTTCGAGTAGGTGATTTTTTTGAATGTTTTTTTCAGGATGCTGTGACGATCGCTCAAGAATTAGAGTTAGTACAAACTACTAAACACGCTGGTAAAGAAATTGGTAGAGTACCGATGACGGGAGTGCCTCACCATGCGGTGGAAAAATATGCTGCTATGTTAGTAGAAAAGGGTTACGCTGTGGTTGTTTGCGATCAAGTAGAAGATTCTGCTATTGCGAAAAAAGAAAACCGTCAAGTCAAGCGTGAAATTACTCGTATCCTTACTCCGGGTACTCTGACTGACGATGGAATGCTCAAACCTCGCTACAATAATTATTTAGCTGCGGTCGTTATTGCCAAAAATTATTGGGGTCTTGCTTACACTGATATTTCTACCGGAGAGTTTCTTACTACCCAGACCCAAGGTTTAGACCAACTCACTCAAGAATTGATGCGTTTGCAACCGTCGGAAGTGTTATTTCCTACGAACGCGCCTGATATCGGTTTTATGTTGCGACCGGGAGAAAAATCGGATCATCTTCCAGAATGTCTGCCTAATTCTTTCTGTTATTCTCTACGTCCGCAACAACCTTTTACTTTAGGGGAGGCAAAGGAGCGACTATTGGCAAAATTTCAATTGACATCTCTAGAAGGTATTGGTTGCGAACGTATTCCACTGGGGGTGCGTGCTGCGGGTGGGTTGCTGGAATATCTGGAAGAAACTCAAAAGGAAAATCAAGTTCCTTTACAACGTCTGCGAAGTTATACTTTGGCAGATTTTTTGATTATCGACCACCAGACTCGCCGGAATTTGGAAATTACTCAAACGGTGCGAGACGGGAGTTATCAAGGGTCGCTATTGTCGGCGATCGACAAAACTAGCACTGCAATGGGTGGGCGTGCTTTACGACGATGGTTGCAGCAACCACTTTTGAGTCTGAAGGGTATTCGTGCTAGACATGACACTATTGATGAACTGATAAGTAATAACGATTTGCGTCAAGATATTCAAAGAGTATTGCGTCAAATTTACGATTTAGATCGTCTAACTGGGCGTACTGGTGCTGGTACTGCAAATGCTAGAGATTTAGTTTTTTTAGCTGATTCTTTAACGAAACTTCCTGAACTTTCGGCATTAGCATTGGCGGGTAATTCTCCTTATTTAAAAGTCTTGCAAAAAATTCCGTCAATCTTACAAGAATTGGGAGAAAAAATTCATTCCCACTTAGTAGAGTCTCCTCCTCAAAAGTTAAAAGAAGGTGGGTTAATTCAGTCTGGTATAAATGAACAATTAGATCAGATGCGGAGGTTAGCTGAAGAAGACCAAAAATGGATTGCTAATTTGGAAGTTACGGAGAGAGAAAGGACGGGAATTTCTAATTTAAAGGTTGGTTATAATAAGGCTTTTGGTTATTATATTAGTATTTCTAAGTCAAAGGCAGATTTGGCTCCGGATGATTATACTCGGAAGCAGACTTTGACTAATGAGGAGCGTTATATTACTGAGGAATTAAAGGAAAGAGAAGTCAGAATTTTGACGGCACAAGATGATTTGAATGAGTTGGAATATGATATTTTTGTTGGTCTGAGAACTGAAGTGGGGGAACACGCAGAGGAGATTAGAAATGTTTCTCGCGCTGTGGCAGCTATTGACGTTTTGTGTGGTTTAGCGGAAGTAGCAATTTATCAAAATTATGTTCGTCCTACTATGACTGATAGTCGGGAATTGAAAATTATTGAGGGTCGGCATCCGGTGGTGGAAAAGTATTTGCCTGCTGGTTTTTTTGTACCGAATACTGCCATATTAGGAAGTAAAAATGTAGAGGAAAATAATTCGGGAATTACTCCTTATCCAGCTCCAGATTTAATTATTTTAACTGGTCCGAATGCTAGTGGCAAAAGTTGTTATTTACGGCAGGTAGGATTGATTCAATTAATGGCACAAACGGGTAGTTTTGTTCCAGCAAGTTCTGCTGTTTTGGGGGTGAGCGATCGAATATTTACTCGTGTGGGAGCTGTGGATGATTTAGCAACTGGTCAATCAACTTTTATGGTGGAGATGAATGAGACGGCAAATATTTTGAATCATGCTACGGAAAAGTCTTTAGTTTTGTTGGATGAAATTGGTAGGGGAACGGCAACTTTTGACGGAATTTCGATTGCTTGGTCGGTGGCAGAATATTTGGCAACGGAAATTTTGTCTCGGACAATTTTTGCTACTCACTATCACGAATTAAATGAACTTTCTTCTATTTTGGATAATGTGGCAAATTATCAGGTAACGGTGAAGGAGTTGCCGGATAAAATTGTATTTTTGCATCAAGTACAACCAGGTGGAGCGGATAAGTCTTATGGTATTGAAGCGGGAAGGTTAGCAGGTTTACCAGATTCAGTAATTCAACGTGCTAGACAGGTAATGGGGGAGATAGAAAAGCACAGTAAGATAGCTATTGGTTTGCGGAAAGGTATTAAGAAAAAAGAGGAGGAAGAGGTGATAACTGTGGAGCAATTAGATATTTTTAGTGAGGAATTTGGCGATAGTTTGTTATGAAGAAGGGAGTAGGGAGTAGGGAGTAGGGAGTAGGGAGTAGGGAGTAGGGAGTAGGGAGTAGAGAGCAGCAAAATTTGAAGGGTGCGTTAGACGGCAAAAATTTAGACTTTGAAAAGCATTTGAAAATCCGTCGTAACGCACCATTTTACTTAGGTGAAACTTCAATGTTTATCTAAGTATGTTAGCTTAGTTATAGTCGGGCTTCACTAATGTTTATTCTAATTTCTATTCAACCTTAGCCCTTTAAAAGTTTACAAATTTTTGTTCTGATACTTAGAAGAAAAGAATGACAAAACAGAATGACACAGAAAGTCTAGCCTGGATAGGTGGGGTTGTTTTAGTAGCGATACCCGTTATTGCTGTCATAGCTTACAACACATTCTTCAGCGTAAAACCTCCTTATCCTCCAAGAACTAAATATGGTACTCCCGAGGAAGTTATCATTACTCCGCCTTCTATTAATAGTGTTAAGCGCTCCAACTCTAAAGGAGCTATTTTGAATAAAGACACGAAAGTTGCTGTCTTTAGATTTGAAACTCCAGAAGGAACACAAGGTGGTACGCTGGTAAGTGATATGCTGGCTTCTTTACTGCAAAAAAATAATTTCGAGGTTGTAGAAAGAGAAAATATCGAGCGAATTCTTCGGGAGCAAAATTTGATTGATGAAGAAATGACAGACTTAGAAAATTTAGATGTGGCCAAAAGGTTGGGCAAATTAGTTGCCGTTGACTACATGATTTTTGGAGCGGTAACTCTCTACAAATCTGAGCCTCAAACAATTTACTTACCAATCCGTATCAAGGATGAAGATCGAGAAGAGTATGAAAACGATTACAACAAGTATAGGCAGTATTACATTGACAATATTTACAATATACTCTCTTTTTGGGTATCTAAAAAACAGAAATTAAAGAAGCTTAGAGTTGAGAAGGAAGTGCTTTCAATTGAGGAACTAGAGACCGAAATAAGTAAACTTTCTATAAGAGAGTTTCGAGTTGTGGCAAGTGTAGGCATTTCAGCAAAATTGGTTGATGTGAAAACTGGTCAAATAACATGGCTAGGGCAAGGTGAAACAAACGACTTTACTACTGTTGCAGCAACTCGAAGAATCCTAGAAGAATTCCTAAAATCTATTCAAAAATAGTAATAGATATTTACTTTAGGTATCTCCACTTTCAGTAAAAAGAATCAAACTTCTACCGTTCCATTGCAAAATTAGAGCTTTGGGAGATGTTTTTTCATCATTGCAAGTCAAAGTTAATTTCAAACCGAATAATTACTAATTGGTCATTATCTTGATAATCAAGATTAATCAGTTCACCCGTGATAAAAAGCTGTTTGGCCTCTGACTCATCTTGATAGTGCCATGCTAAATAGGTAGCTATTTTTTCTAAAGCATTCCGCTTACTATCAATTTTTCTATGAATTGATTTTTGCTTGCTTGAATATCCAGTGGCCTGCAAAATAAGATGTGTGTTTGACTCCTCTATAATTTTCACATCTATGTTTTTGCTAGTACTAAGCCTAGAATTTTCCCAAATAGATACTAACTCACGATCTGGCTCGGGTACAATAATTACTGTTTGCTCTGACTTAGGGTTTTTATTAGGTTGAAAAATAGGATACGAAGGTAAGGAATTAGTAGGTTCTGTTTTACTTGATTTGAAGGTAAATTGTTGAGCTACTGGGATGATAAAAAGTAATACTACAAATAAAACTAAAAAAACAAAAAAAGGTTTTTGAATAAAAAATACCATTCTTTTGATTTGTTCTAGCCTTTCCTCCTGCTTTCCCCCAGTCGCAGTGCTACCAAATGACTGAGGGTCTATGACTTTGGGACTGGCATTGATTCAAGTAAAGCCCGCGTATAAGCAGCAGCAACTGCGGCCGCATATCCTTGCCAACTATCTCCTTTATTTGAATCGCAATAATCACAAATACCACGCACAACTAAATACCCAATTTCGTAATTCCAAGTGGCATCCGCTATACCCGATCCTTCCATTTCAACTGCTTTTACCCCAAACCGCTCCCTTAATCGATCTCGTTTAATTGGATTTTTTAAAAGTTTATTAGCTGATGCTATTGGAGCAATAAAAACTCGTGGTTCACCATTTTTTCGTTTTGAATCTTGAGGATGTTCAACTATCTGGTTAGAATCAGTTGAACTTACTAGAATATCAGTTTCAATTGAAGGCCGTTGCTCACCTTCTGGAAGAAGTGCTTGGTCAATAAACTTAAGCCAAGGTTTTTCTCCCATCAGTTCATCTACTTTAAGAAGTTGAACTCCTTCTATTAGAGAAGCGCTAGGAGGTCTAGGTGGATGTCTGTCAATATTTTCTGTAATTGTTTCTTTATCAAAATCGTATTGAATAACACCTTTTTCACTAGAAATAACTAGATCGCCCAGACGAACATGGTCATCTGTTTTTTCTGGATGAGGAATACCACCTGCAATTCCTACCATAATGAGCGATTTGATATCTGGAAAACAATTAAGAAGAAGTGAAGCACGAATTGCTGCTATATTATTCCCCATTGATGCCAGACACAGAACTATAGTATGTTTTTCTTGATCATTTCTAGAAACTTCTCCAAGAATATATCGCTGACCTCCACCTTGTCCGGAAAAAGAAACCTCTTTGGTATTTTCCAGTACTTTTTTTACTGCTGCATACTCTTTAGGTAAGGCTGTAATAATTCCAATTTTTGGCTTTATTTCGCTAATTAAAGCCTCTTGTAGTTCTTTATGCTGCTGACCAGATAAACTCATATCATTTTACTAAGTACAGGACAAAAACTTGCAACAATTTAAAGGAAAAGGGTTTCATATAAATTGAAATAAATATTAGTGAAGCCCTATAACCAGGTTAACTTACTCAGACAAATATTGAAAGTATACCTAAAATGGTAATGAAGTTTTTAGAGGTTAATTTTATGGTGGTTTCATCAGCTAATACCCAATCTTTTGTGAAACTTATTGAATACTTAAATTCTGATTACTAGCGGAGGAATTAAAACTTTAGAAATTTATCAATGCTTAGGTGTTTCTGAAGTTTTGAAAAAAGGATGCTTGACTTAGGTAAAAATTTAATTATTAAGTCATAGATACGAGGTATCAAATGAGAATTATACAAACAACAGGAACAGTGAAAAATGGAGAAGTAAAAATTACTGTTCCTCCAGAATTTAATAATGGCGAAGTAGATATTATTCTTGTTGCCAAAAATGAGCCAGATGAATTTGAAATTATGCGGGAAATAGCAAAAACCAAAGGATATGATTCTAAGGAAAAGATACTCGACCTAATCAAGAAAGTTAAATTAGAAATGCTTCAGGAAAAAGATAGAATAAAATAATGTCTAAAATCAAACGTTATTATATCAGCAAAATAAAGTTATAAGAGGTAGATATTTTCCCTATCACACACTCTCAAGTTATGCGCTTCACAAAATGAAATGACTATTGCGACATCCGCAACAAAGAGGGGAGCTAGATATTTTTCCCCATCACACACTCTCAAGTTATGCGCTTCACAAAATGATATAGCTATTGCGATATTCGCAACAGAAAGGGGGGAGTAGATATTTTCCCCATCACACACTCTCAAGTTATGCGCTTCACAAAATGAAATGACTATTGCGACATCCGCAACAAAGAGGGGAGCTAGATATTTTTCCCCATCACACACTCTCAAGTTATGCGCTTCACAAAATGAAATGACTATTGCGACATCCGCAACAAAGAGGGGAGCTAGATATTTTTCCTCATCACACACTCTCAAGTTATGCGCTTCACAAAATGATATAGCTATTGCGATATTCGCAACAGAAAGGGGGGAGTAGATATTTTCCCCATCACACACTCTCAAGTTATGCGCTTCAGAAAATGAAATGACTATTGCGACATCCGCAACAAAGAGGGGAGCTAGATATTTTTCCTCATCACACACTCTCAAGTTATGCGCTTCACAAAATGAAATAGCTATTGCGATATCCGCAACAGAGAGGGGAAGTAGATATTTCCCTACTATAGACTCTCAAATTATGCGCTTCACAAAATGAAATAGCTATTGCCATATTCGCAAGACCAGAGGGGGAGTTAGATATTTCCCTACTACGCACTCTCAAATTATGCGCTTCACAAAATGAAATAGCTATTGCCATATTCGCAAGACCAGAGGGGGAGTTAGATATTTCCCTACTACGCACTCTCAAATTATGCGCTTCACAAAATGAAACTACTATTGCCATATCCGCAAGACCAGAGGGGAAGTTAGATATTTCCCTCCACACACTCTCAAGTTATGCGCTTCACAAAATGAAATAGCTATTGCGATATCCGCAAGACCAGAGAGGAAGTAGATATTTTCCCCATCACACACTCTCAAGTTATGCGCTTCACAAAATGATATAGCTATTGCGATATCCGCAAGACCAGAGAGGAAGTAGATATTTTCCCCATCACACACTCTCAAGTTATGCGCTTCACAAAATGATATAGCTATTGCGATATTCGCAACAGAAAGGGGAAGTAGATATTTTTCCTCATCACACACTCTCAAGTTATGCGCTTCACAAAATGATATAGCTATTGCGATATTCGCAACAAAGAGGGGAAGTAGATATTTTTCCCCATCACACACTCTCAAGTTATGCGCTTCACAAAATGATATAGCTATTGCGATATTCGCAACAGAAAGGGGAAGTAGATATTTTTCCTCATCACACACTCTCAAGTTATGCGCTTCACAAAATGATATAGCTATTGCGATATCCGCAACAGAGGGGAGAGGTAGATATTTTTCCCCATCACACACTCTCAAGTTATGCGCTTCACAAAATGATATAGCTATTGCGATATCCGCAACAAAGAGGGGAAGTAGATATTTTTCCCCATCACACACTCTCAAGTTATGCGCTTCACAAAATGAAATAGCTATTGCGATATCCGCAACAGAGGGGATAGGTAGATATTTTTCCCCATCACACACTCTCAAGTTATGCGCTTCACAAAATGAAATAGCTATTGCGATATCCGCAACAGAGAGGGGAGCTAGGTATAGCAGTCGCCTTCAAGATTCAGCACTTCGTACAAACCTTGCATACAACATCCCTACCTCCCAACCAAAGATATGTAGCAAAACTTTTGAGATTTCATATCAAAATATTGCTTAATTTATTTTTTAAACTGTCAGAAAAGAAACTTCCAAAATCATCAGTTACTTACCAAAATCACCTTTGATAACCAAACTACCAGCTTTAATATTAGCTGTTAAAATTTAAACTTATAACTTCCTTCAACACAAAAAAATATTATGACAACCGAACAAAAAATCGCTAACTTATTTCAAATGACAGACGAAGTTTGGGCACGTCATGCTAATCCCTGGAGTGTCTTAACTAGGTTCCCTATATTACCTTTAATAATTGTTTCTATTTGGAGTCGAACTTGGATTAATTGGTGGTGTCTAATTCCCATTATTATTGCCATTATATGGACTTGGATAAATCCCCGAATTTTCCCAAAACCAACCTCAACAAATAATTGGTTCTCAAAAGCAGTATTCGGAGAAAGAGTTTGGTTAAACCGTCAAAAAATAGAAATTCCCCAACATCATCAACCCGTAATTAATATTCTTAATTTAATTTCTTTTGTAGGTTTACCATTTTGTATTTGGGGATTAATTCAGTTGAATATCTGGCCGACTTTATTAGGAATTACTCTGGTACTTTTAGGTAAAATGTGGTTTCTCGATCGCATGGTTTGGTTATACGAAGAAATGAAAGATAATAATTATGAATATCAGAGTTGGTTGTATTAGTTAATAAACCTAAAATTATATGCAGATAAATCTAGATTAAAGTTAGCGATACTGCTAATTTAACCCTCAGTAAATACAAACTCCTGATAATTTTAAATCAGCTTTATCTTGGTCTTAAACTATTATTTATCAAAGCTTTTTTTCTATTTATTCTTTAAGTAGTAAAGTAATATTAATTAGACATCTCCTCCAAAAGAAGAAGTAGGGATTATGCATTAGGGATGCATGGAAGGTTCGTAGGGAGTATACAGTAAAGAATTAATTATTTTTGTACGATATTAATTTTATTTTTTATTATTGGAGATGTATATTGTATATTTGATAGTCAGCTTAAATAGGTAGGAAAAAATACAGCATATTCGGTCGTATATAAAGTACAGATCTTAACAATTAAATGTTCTCAGTGCAGGCATCTTGCTCGCTATGGGTGTACCTCAAACTTGGTGGAATCTGCTGTATTTTTAGATTGATATATTGTACACAAAAGTATATTTTTTATGCCCTACTCCCTACTCACTACTGACAAATATTAAATTAATTTTGCACAAGTATTTATAGTTTCCTTATCACCTGCTGAGATAACTCAGGGATAATCTGGAAGTAAAAATTCTAGATATCCAAAATAATACGGAGTTATATGAAGTTTTTGTTTTGTGTCTAGTTTCTTGGAGTCACTTATGTTATGTTTAGAAATTATCGACCTTAGTTTTTTCATAGTACATAAATGAGTAGTCGATCACCCAGAGTAATTCGGAATATTTAGAGTAATTTGATTTAGTTATACTCCATTTTACTCCAAATTACTGATAGTGTAGCTCCTCTCTCAAGAGGCTAACTAATAACTAATAACTAATAACTGATAACTGAAATGACCTACAGTCTCAGAATAGCAGACTTACCTAGCAATGAACGACCACGAGAAAGATTAATTGCCTCTGGTCCGAAAAGCCTTTCCACCGCAGAATTAATTGCTATTCTCTTAGGTACAGGTCAAGGAAAAGGGAAACTTTCTGCTGTAGGTCTCGGACAATATATACTCAATCAATTAAGTCAACATCAACGTGACCCCCTCTCAATTCTCCGTAATATTACAGTTCAAGAATTAACTCAAATTCATGGTATTGGTACAGCAAAAGCAACAACTATTCTAGCTGCCATTGAATTAGGAAAAAGAGTATTTCAATCTCGCCCTCCAGAATTAGCTCTTATTGAAAGTCCCCAAGCTGCCGCAGATGCTTTAAGTCAAGATTTAATGTGGCAAACCCAAGAAAAATTTGCTGTTTTACTCTTAGATATAAATAACCGCTTACTCGGAACTCAAGTAATTACCATCGGTACCGCAACAGAAACATTAGCTCATCCCCGTGAAATTTTTCGAGAAGTGATTCGCCAAGGTGCAACCAGAGTTATTATTTCCCACAATCATCCTTCGGGAAATGTGGAACCTAGTCCTGAAGATATCAACTTAACACGCCAATTGTTAGCAGGAGCGCAATTTTTAGCTATTCCTCTACTCGACCATATAATTATGGGTAATGGAGAACATTCCAGTCTGCGCCAAGCGACTAATTTATGGGAAGAATATCCTCAAGGAGATTGATATATAGCGCTACGCGCAAGTCAGAAGTCAGAAGTAAGTAGGGGCGTTAGCGGCAGCTCTGCGTTAGCAAATGGCCATTTGCCCCTACAGAAGCGATCTCTGACCCTCGTTTGAGCATTTAGGAATGTCCTAAGCTTTGCTTCGACTGCTATAGCAGTAGGTTCTTTGTCGTTTGACAATAAATTTGAGTGAAAAGGGAGTAGGTAGCACAGAACAGGAAATAGAAGAATTTCCTAACTTATTTGTGTAGTGCTTATCATAAGCATATTTTCAAAGTATTAGAGAAAAGCGATCGCCAATATATAGCAGTGGCCACTATAGTTAGGATTTGATATTATTAATTTTTATAGCAGTCGAAGGAAAGGGCAAGGACATATTAAAAGCTTAAAACTCAGACAACGCAAGATATTTCCTTCCCTCCTAGATAACTAAACGCCCTCCTAGATAACTAAACGCCCTCCTAGATAACTAAACGCCCTCCTAGATAACTAAACGCCCTCCTAGATAACTAAACGCCCTCCTAGATAACTAAACGCCCTCCTTCCTTCTTGCTTTTTATATCAAATCCGTTTTATTGGACATAAAAAAATTATCCAATAGTCATAACTACGCTCATCTTTGT
>NZ_JAAHGO010000081.1:29993-39940 GCF_010672455.1 Okeania sp. SIO2C9
CCCTCCTAGATAACTAAACGCCCTCCTAGATAACTAAACGCCCTCCTTCCTTCTTGCTTTTTATATCAAATCCGTTTTATTGGACATAAAAAAATTATCCAATAGTCATAACTACGCTCATCTTTGTAATTCTCTCTCCTCCTGACTCCTGACTCCTGACTTCCCCTCCTGGGAGGGGGAGGGGCGAGGGGTGGGTTGACTCCTCCTAAGTTAACCATTCTATGGCTGTTTAACTGGATTTGATATTACTTCTTCCTTGTATTAGAGAAAAGCGATCGCCAATATATAGCAGTGGCCACTATAGTTAGGATTTGATATTATTAATTTTTATAGCAGTCGAAGGAAAGGGCACGGACATATTAAAAGCTTAAAACTCAGACAACGCAAGATATTTCCTTCCCTCCTAGATAACTAAACGCCCTCCTAGATAACTAAACGCCCTCCTTCCTTCTTGCTTTTTATATCAAATCCGTTTTATTGGACATAAAAAAATTATCCAATAGTCATAACTACGCTCATCTTTGTAATTCTCTCTCCTCCTGACTCCTGACTCCTGACTTCCCCTCCTGGGAGGGGGAGGGGCGAGGGGTGGGTTGACTCCTCCTAAGTTAACCATTCTATGGCTGTTTAACTGGATTTGATATTACTTCTTCCTTGTATTAGAGAAAAGCGATCGCCAATATATAGCAGTGGCCACTATAGTATAGTTAGGATATCAGGCAATTATGATGATTCATTACGCGAGCAAGATGCTCGCACTAATTGTCAAACACCAACTTGGCGGTTGCTATAACTAATCGCCTTTTTCCTTCTTCTTTCTTCTTTCTTCCTTCTTCTTTCTTCCTTCTTTGTTGAAAAACATTTAATTAGAACTAACAACTGACTTTACAGTTTTTACTTGGTTTGGATTCATTGCCGCTTTAGGATAAGCAATACGTTTGTGATTGTACTGTTCCCAAACTTGTACAAAAATTTCGGCAATAGTTGACATTTCTGCCCTTGTCAAACCAGAATCAGCCAATTGATTATCCTGCCAACGTGCCCGCATAATTTTCTTCACCATCTGTAAAGCATCTTTATGAGTCACATCTTTGAGCGATCGTAATGCTGCCTCACAAGAATCTGCCAACATCACAATAGCAGTTTCTCGCGATTGTGGAATCGGTCCTGCATAGCGAAACATCTCTTCCTTAACTACCTTTGCTCCCTTATCAGCTCTTTGTTTAGCTTGATAATAAAAATATGCAATTAACATTGTACCCTGATGTTCAGGAATAAACGCTTTAATAGCCTTTGGTAATCGGTGTTTACGAGCCATTACCAATCCTTCCGTAACGTGCTTTCTGATAATTTCCACACTCACCCACGGATCTTTAATTTCATCATGTTTATTCGGTCCACCCATTTGATTTTCAATAAATCCTAATGGATCGTGCATTTTACCAATATCGTGATACAAAGTACCCGTTCTCACCAATTCCACATTACAACCAATTGCTCGTGCTGCCGCTTCTGCCAAACTTGCCACAAACAGAGTATGCTGAAAAGTACCAGGTGCTTCCGATGCCAAACGCTTCAACAGAGGACGGTTAGGATTAGCCAATTCAGACAAACGAATCGGAGTAATCAAATCAAACAAATGCTCCAAATATGGACTCAAACCCAAAGCAACAATACTCCAAACCAAACCTGTTACTGCACCTGTTACTGCTTGCGAACCTACCGGACCTATGATTGCATACCATAGTAATCCTGATGTTTCACGGACAATCAAATGTATCAACAAATAAACAGTACCTTGAGTTAACCCTACCCCTAAACCTAACAATGCTTGTTCTTCACGCGATCGCATTTTTTCAGCTATTACACTGCCAACAATACCACCAGCAGCACTGGCAAACCAATCTATTTTGTCAACATCCATCCCAATAGGCAGTATCACAGAGATTAATCCCACCACTGTCACTCCCATAGTTGAACCATAAAAAGTTCCTACCAACAATCCAATTGCTGGTAAACTGCTCCACGGTATTCTCAAAGTTATCAGTAATGGTGCACTCAAACTCAAAAGCAACAAAAGTATATTATCTCTGCGCCTTAGACAAGGTTTAAATTGCCTTTCTACTAGAACTACTATAACTACAGCTCCACTAACAATACCTACAAAAACCCCCAAACCATGCCAATTAACTGTACGGTCACTTAAGCGAAAATGATCTAGTAACACAAATGCCTTACGGCTAATATTTTTCCCCTTCCTGACAATGACTTCATTCTTTCGGACCTTGTATGTAACTGTTTCAATATCTTGTGCTGCCAGTTCCACTGATTGCTTAGTGCCTTCTGGATCTAGAGATAAATTAGCCTCCAAAGCTACCTTTAAAACATTAATTGCTAAATCTTCCGCCACCACAGGAACTACACCATTTACTTGTACCTTTAGTGCTTTAACCCATTCCTGCTTAGGTAGATTTGGCGATATTCCTTGAGCTAGCATTCGCTCTTTTACAGTTTTAATACCTACTTGAGTTTTTTGCCAGTCAGTGTCAGATAGTTCTAGTAAAGTAGAATCGTATACCTCATAACCTTCAATTTCTTGCTGTTTAGCCAGAGCTTCTGTTGCGTCTTTGTACAAATCACGAGCTTGTGAAATCTCGTACAAAACTCTTTCATAGTTTTGAAAAAAACTTTTTTTGCGATAAGCTAATAATTCTGAAATTGCTTGTCGATCCTTACTACTAATAACTATAGAATTTTGACTATATTCCTGATAGTCTGCTAGGACTGATACCTTAGTCAATAATCGATCATCTATAACGTTATCATTGTTACTGACAAGTTCTATTGAGTTTTTAGTTAATATAGAATCAGCAGTTATTCCTGGTTGAGGTCCTGGAGGTCTTTCTTTTAACTCTTCCTCTACTATTTGTTGAATAGCCACCCACTTTTCTTGGGAAACTTGCTGTAGATGTAGCTGAGTATTTGTTGATAATATACCTGTATTCACAAATGGAAAATTAACAACTATCTCTCTAACTTGATTACCCAGTGCCAGTATTTCAGCTAATTCTTTGTCAACTCTTTGATTGACTGACTCATCAATCATCAATACAGTGATGTCACCAAGTCTAGCTGATTTGCGCTGCTGTTCAGTTAATTTATTGTCAGGAACTATAGCACTTTTCGGAGCAAGGATAGTTTGAGGAGCAACAGTTCCCTCATCTAACTTTGGCTGACTGTAGTAACGTTGACCCATAGTAGCTGTTAGAGATGCTATTGCCAGCACCACTAAAATTGGTGAAGTTGCCAGAGTTGACCAACTCGGTAATTGTTGTTTTTTCTGGGGCTTCAATAATTTCCCAATTAAATGTGTCAGATGCATATTTGTTGATGTCTACACATCATAGAGTTTTCAATATCCACTAGCTTTGCGTGGGCGAGGACAAATTATATTCTTGGCAGCAACTGCTGGCACTATATTTTGTGTCATATTATTTGGGTCATAAACTCCACACCAAACTGCCCAAAGTTTTTTGGCCAAATTCAGAATTTCTGCTTCATTTATTCCCAAAAGTTCTGCTCCCATTTTTTGTCGCCATTCTACAGGAATTCCAATAGTACTGTTATAAGCTCCTGATAAAGTACCTACTATAGTACAGATTTGGGTTGCCCATTTTGTTCTTGAACCTCTTAATATTGCTAAACTCAGGTCTTCTGGGGTACTGAGAAAACAGTATAAGGCTAAACAGATAGGTAAAAAAAAAGGACAAGAGATAGAGTTTTCTTGTTTTTCAGAAAATATCTCCTGTCTTGAACAAGATTTAAGATTTTTTGATAATTGAGTTATTGCAGTATCTAAATTTGCTTTTTGATTAATCAATTGTTCTACTTGTCTTAGTTGCCCTACTAATGGTTCTGTTTCTCCAATATAGTCGATAATTTTGGGTATTATAGTTTGGGTATCTAGTTGTTCTGTCAAAGCTTGGGCTATAAGATATCCAATTGCTAAGTTACTTGGATTGATATCTGAGTAATTTTGCCAAATTTTTCCCCATTGCTGTAATTTTTGTTGCAGTTTCAATTCATCTTCGTGATATAGCAAAGTTACTGGCAAGCTTGCTATAACTGCATTACTAGCTGTAGGATAAAATACATCATCTTTATCTATGTAGTAAATATCAGCCAATTCATTATCAAATATCTCTGGAAATTTTTCTACTTTTTTTTGAGAATATTTTACCTGACTTGTTTTGCCACTTTGGTCTTTTTTATTAGTCCAATCATCTCGCCATTCTTCATAAACTTTATGCCAATCTTCTTGATTAAATTCTTTATTTCTAATTAAGCTATTTGCACAATTAACTGTAATTTTTCCCCATTTTTGTAATCTTTGCTTCCCTAAATGTAACGGGTATAATTTATGTTTATTTATCGAGATTTTATAATTTGTTTGCTCTTTCTCTATTTTTTGATACTCAAAGTAATAACCTAACTGATTTCCTAAAACTGCTCCTAATAAAGCACCTTGAAACTTGATTAATAGAGAATGCTGCATTATTTACTCATTAATTTATCTTTCTTAATATACATCCTCAATAGGTAATGAACAGTAGAGTATGGATAGAAGAAAGTTAGGCTAAGTTTCATATATACTTTCTCAGACTAACTTTTCTTCAAAACTTATTTAGGGTCGCTATACCTATTTAGGGTTGCTATATTGAATTTTTTTGATAATCTTTACATATCTATATTAAGACTTACTATCAAAATAATTTTTATGCATAAGAATAATTTAATTCTTGATAATTAGGATTATACTAATGTTATTAACAATAATATTCTATAACTTGAATTAAATAGTTATTGTGTTAATAATTCGTTCCAGCTTACTCGATTTATTAACTATTATTGAATAATTTAATTGATACATTTTTTTTCTCTACAAAATTTCCAGCTATATTTAGATTTAGGCAATTATTTAACGGATACTTTTTTGAAGATAATTAACTATTGCTTTTAGCCCTAAAATATAGCTTTCTGAACCAAAGCCACTTATCTGACCTACAGCTACTGGTGCTATAAAAGAATGATGTCGAAATTGTTCCCGACGATAAATATTACTCAGATGTACTTCTACCGTGGGAATATTAACCCCAGAAATAGCATCCCTAATGGCAATACTTGTATGAGTATATGCCCCGGCATTAATAACTATGCCTTGGTGTTGCTCACTAGCTGAGTGAATTGCATCCACCAAGACACCTTCATGATTAGACTGTAATACAGAGATTTTTATTCCCAGGGCTTCCGCCTCTTGCTCTAACAGTCCATTTATATTATCTAAAGTTTCAGAGCCATATATTCCTGGTTCTCGTAGACCCAGGAGATTCAAATTTGGCCCATGTAAAACTAAAATCCTAAACAAATAATTTAAACGTTGAATGATAGAATTATCAGCGACGAGAGCGGTCGTTGACTGGAATGGGAATGAGTTCTGGTTCTGGTTCTGGTTCTGGACCTAATAAAGAATCAACCAGCTTGCGAGTCCATTCCTTTAATTTTTCTATTACCTTGTCAATGAAATCCATCAATATTTTATTCCCGCTGAATACTCTCACCTTTTATAGTGAGGGGTAAGCGGGGCGGGTTCTGCCGCTTCCCTTTTCATACAAAAGTCTTGAAAGATTTTAACAACTCAGCCACAACACAATAAATATTCATCGTGGCTTTTGGTTTGTTTATCTTTAACTCTTATATTAACACTATCTTTGCTGTAGGGGTATATGGCCATTCAGCAATGATAAGTTAATTTGTCTTCAAAAAAATGGACTTTTGTCCATAAGTTTATTTATTATTGGTTCATTATAATCAAATCTTTTATTATTGTGGTTTTCCAGCAAATAAATATAATTTTCTTCTTAACAAATCGAGAGCTGTACAGGCACTCACTCTTCTAATCCAATCTCGGCTGCGTAAAGCACCAAAGCGGTATTCAAAACTTTCTACCTCACCAGTTATTTTTGCTATACCAATATAAACTAAACCCACTGGCTTAAATTCTGTTCCACCTCCAGGTCCGGCAATACCTGTAATACTGATTCCCCAGTTACTTCTTAACTTCTTCACCACCGCACTTGCCATTTGTTTTGCCACTGCATGACTCACAGCACCTTCTGTCGCTAAATCTTCCTGACTAACATCTAACAAAGAAATTTTTACAATATTTTCATAAGCTATAACTCCACCATAAAAATATTGCGAACTACCTGGAGTAGAAGTCAACATACTACCTAAACCTCCACCAGTACAAGATTCGGCCACAGTTAAAGTTTCCCCTGCATCTAACAATAATTTTCCTACTACTGAAGCTATAGAGTCATCATTAATGCCATAACAGTCAATTCCTGCAATATCTCGTATTTTTTGTTCTACAGGCAAAATTAATTCATCTGCTAATTCCTGAGACTCAGCACGAGCAGAAATTCGTAATTTTACCTCTCCAAAATTAGCATAGGGAGCAACAGTAGGATTTTTCATTTCCAACAATGGGGCTACTTTTTCTGCCAAAGCTGACTCTGCAATGCCCCAAAATTTTAATGTCCGACTATAGATAGTTTCACCACACCAACCCTGACTCTGCATATAAGGTACAGCAGTTTCTTGCCACATTAATTTCATTTCGGTGGGAACTCCGGGAAAAGTCATTATTGTTACATTTGGCACTGGTTGCCAAATAATTCCTGGAGCACTACCAATAGGATTAGGCAAAATACTTGCACCCTGCGGAATTAAGGCTTGTTTCCGGTTACTGGCGGTCATGGTGCGACCCCGATGGGCAAATTTTTTAGTAATATCTTCTATTATTTCTGGTCTTTCCATCAGTGGAGTATTGAAATAGTCCGCGATGGTGGCCACGGTTAAATCGTCTGGGGTCGGACCTAAACCTCCTGTAAAAATTAATATTTGGGAGCGTTGGGTAGCGATCGCTAATACTTGTTTGATTCTTTCTGGATTATCTCCTACTACGGTTTGATAGTAATGAGCTATTCCTAATCTTGCTAATTCTTGGGCTAAAAATTGAGCATTACTATTCAGGATATCTCCTAATAGTAGTTCTGTTCCAACACATATAATTTCTGCAATCATTTAAGTAGAGCCTAGTAAATTTTTGTACGTTATATATACATTTTTTAAGTTAGCTCAAAATCTAATTAGATGACTAAATTTATACATGGAAGCTCCCTGAAAACTGCTAACGAACTATTGAGGGCCAATAAATTAGATGATGCCAAAAAAGAATATCAGAGACTCATCGAATTAATGCCCAATTTCTCCTGGAATTACTATTACCTGGGTCAAGTTTTTGTCCAAGAAGAAAAATGGTCTGATGCCATATCCCAATATCGACAGGCTATTAAACTTAATCCTAATTCTGCTTGCTTCCACAATAGTTTAGCCGAAGTTTTAATAGAACAAGGTGAATTAGATGAAGCTATTAGTTGTTCGCAAAAGGCTATTTCTTTACAAGCATATTTTGCTATTTATCATCAAACTTTAGCCTTCGCTTATGAAGTTAAATCTGATTTTGTGTCTGCTTTCAAGACTTGGCAAAAAATTGTTTCTCTTAATCCAAATCACTTGAGGGCAACTCAAAAAATATCTTGGTTACAAACAGATGTTGCCAAAAATTGTGTTGAGAGTGGGAATAAATTAAATAAGGAAGGAAAGATAAAGGAGGCTGTTGAGTTTTACCAACAAGCTTTAATTCTCAACTCTAAACAACCGATGTCTATTTATCGTAATTGTGGCAATAATTTAATTACTTTAGGCAGGTTTGAGGAAGCAGAGAAAGTTTTTCAAGGATTAATAAAAATTTATCCAGAATTACCAGATGGTTATCATGGTTATGCAAAATTAACTCATTATTTTGCAGATTGGGAGTTAGCATTAAAACGGTGGGAGGAGGCGATTTTTAAGTTTCCCGAAAATATCGGTTTTCAGGTTCAAAAAGGCAATGCTTTAATCAATTTATCTCAGTTTTATGAGGCAGAGGCAGTTTTTCAACAGTTAATAGAAAAGTATCCCCATCAATCTCAAGGTTATGAGGGTTATGCGAGATTAAATCATAGTTTAGCAAATTGGAATTTGGCTTTGTCACGTTGGAAAAATGCTCTTAAAAAGTTTCCTTAACATATTGGTTTCCAAGTTCAAAAGGGCAATGTGTTGATAAATTTATCTCGTTTTGATGAAGCTGAGGCAGTTTTTCAACAGTTAATAGAAAAGTATCCACATCAACCTCAAGGTTATGAGGGTTATGCTAGATTAAACCATAGTTTAGGAAATTGGAATTTAGCTTTGGAACGTTGGGAAAGTGCTATTGAAAAGTTTCCAGAAAATATTGGTTTCCAAGTTAGCAAAGGTAATGTGCTGATAAATTTATCTTGCTTTGATGAAGCTGAGGTAGTTTTTCAAAGGTTAATAGAAAAGTATCCACATCAACCTCAAGGTTATGAGGGTTATGCGAGATTAAATCATAGTTTAGCAAATTGGAATTTGGCTTTGTCACGTTGGGAAAATGCTCTTAAAAAGTTTCCTGAACATATCGGCTTTAAAGTTCAAAAGGGCAATATTTTAATCAATTTATCTCGGTTTGATGAAGCTGAGGCAGTTTTTCAACAGTTAATAGAAAAGTCTCCACATCAACCTCAAGGTTATGAGGGTTATGCGAGATTAAATCATAGTTTAGCAAATTGGAATTTGGCTTTGTCACGTTGGGAAAATGCTCTTAAAAAGTTTCCTGAACATATCGGCTTTAAAGTTCAAAAGGGCAATATTTTAATCAATTTATCTCGGTTTGATGAAGCTGAGGCAGTTTTTCAACAGTTAATAGAAAAGTCTCCACATCAACCTCAAGGTTATGAGGGTTATGCTAGATTAAACCATAGTTTAGGAAATTGGAATTTAGCTTTGTCACGTTGGGAAAGTGCTATTGAAAAGTTTCCAGAAAATATTGGTTTCCAAGTTAGCAAAGGTAATGTGCTGATAAATTTATCTCGTTTTGATGAAGCTGAGGCAGTTTTTCAACAGTTAATAGAAAAGTCTCCACATCAACCTCAAGGTTATGAGGGTTATGCGAGATTAAACCATAGTTTAGGAAATTGGAATTTAGCTTTGTCACGTTGGGAAAATGCTCTTAAAAAGTTTCCCGAACATATCGGTTTCCAAGTTCAAAAGGGCAATGTGTTGATAAATTTATCTCGTTTTGATGAAGCTGAGGCAGTTTTTCAACAGTTAATAGAAAAGTATCCACATCAACCTCAAGGTTATGAGGGTTATGCGAGATTAAATCATAGTTTAGGAAATTGGAATTTAGCTTTGGAACGTTGGGAAAGTGCTATTGAAAAGTTTCCAGAAAATATTGGTTTCCAAGTTAGCAAAGGTAATGTGCTGATAAATTTATCTTGCTTTGATGAAGCTGAGGCAGTTTTTCAACAGTTAATAGAAAAGTATCCACATCAACCTCAAGGTTATGAGGGTTATGCGAGATTAAACCATAGTTTAGCAAATTGGAATTTAGCTTTGGAACGTTGGGAAAGTGCTATTGAAAAGTTTCCAGAAAATATTGGTTTCCAAGTTAGCAAAGGTAATGTGCTGATAAATTTATCTTGCTTTGATGAAGCTGAGGCAGTTTTTCAACAGTTAATAGAAAAGTATCCACATCAACCTCAAGGTTATGAGGGTTATGCGAGATTAAACCATAGTTTAGCAAATTGGAATTTAGCTTTGTCACGTTGGGAAAATGCTCTTAAAAAGTTTCCCGAACATATTGGTTTCCAAGTTCAAAAGGGCAATGTGTTGATAAATTTATCTCGTTTTGATGAAGCTGAGGCAGTTTTTCAACAGTTAATAGAAAAGTATCCACATCAACCTCAAGGTTATGAGGGTTA
>NZ_JAAHGO010000082.1 GCF_010672455.1 Okeania sp. SIO2C9
ATTTTGAATCCGTTCCCATTAGTCCCATACGCAAGCCATAAGGTCTAGTCATTTAGAGCAGTCCTTTTTTATGATTGGTGTAGTTATTCTTCATCAGCATACTATACTCTTAATGTCAACCTCCTTATGGGAAGCGAGGGTGTTGTAGTTCACCCAGTTCGGGTAACACCGACAAAATAAGGGTATGTCTTATGTGACTATATTTTTATGAACTATTTACTCCATAACATAAATGGACTGTGGCCATATGAAAATGGATTGTCAAACTATTAGGGATCTCCGATCTCAACTTTGGTTGAAGACCCGTTATCTCCTGAGGGTGGGAGCAGAGGGATGAGAAAACTAATCAATGCTGCGGTTTTCTTAATAGTATGTTAGAATTAATAAGGGAGCAGGGCTAGCAGTTTCTAGGGAAGCCGTCAGATTGGTGAGGTACTGTGGAGCGCGTCTTTAGACGAGAAAAGGTTCGTCCTTGGAGGCATGTGCTATGTTAGGGTACCTCCTCTGTCAAGAGGAAGCAAAAAGCTCCTACCACCGATGTTAGAGAATTCCAGGTTGTAGCTTAAGCGCAACGTCGGGAGTATGTCAAATGATTGATATATGTATATTAGAGAACAGGCAACAGGCAATAAGGAACAACGATGCAACCCCGCGTCGGTGGCAGACGAAAGCTGTCGGAAACAGGGGTTTTCCTAGGGCAAAGCTCCGCTAAAAGCTAGGGCACAAGTACGTTAACGGCTATTATGTAACAGAATAGCTAAAGCTTTTCATGTCGCCGATAGCCGAAACCCCGATATTAAAAGCGGATGAGCTCTGCACTTTTCGGGTTTCCTGTGCCTCTAGTCCCGAGGGGAAGCCATGAGAATGCCGACCAAGAGACGGCACGCGCAGCAACAGAGGCAACAATGGGAAAAACATTTCCCTATCTCAGGTCGATTGTCAGTCTATGTCCTAACCAACTCATTCTTTGCTATAGGTCTCAAAATGGTAGATCCAAGCTAATTGTGAATCATCCAAAATTGAGTGACCATTAATTGCTTATGGGCTATGTCAGATAATTCTGGTTTGCTGATGACTAATAATGCTACTGCTATTAAGGCCATCAGCAATTATATTTACCAAACGATTGTTTCCATTCAACAAGAAAATCCAAAATGGATAAATGCAAAGTACAGGAGCACTCCTTGGCATCATTCCAAGTATCAATCTACTTTGATTAATAAGTTGACAAAAGGGCTTTCTTATGCTGTTGTCAAGGATGATTTACAACTTAAAGTTACAAATTATCTTCAAATTATTCTGACTCCCGAGTTTATTAATTCCGACCGATATAATGCTTTAATATCTCAGATAGATAGACTCATTTATCCAGAAATAAATATCATTTCATCAGACAAAATTACTAACTCTCAGATTCCTGATTTCTCTACAAATGGAGCTAAGTTAGTCGAGTCTGGTATGGCGATTTTATTGTTAGATGTAGAAAATTTACACCTCGATCTTGAAACAGAAAAAATTCTTGTAGATATCTGCAATTATCCGATTCAAATTAAGGTTGCTTTTGCTAATTGGCGTAGTATGGGAAAAAAAGATGAAGAATTTCATCAACGTGGTTATCAATTAATTCATGTTCCTCCTGGCAAAGATAGTGCTGATTTGAAAATGGCAACTGTCGGTGCTTCTATTTTTGTCAATTATCCCACAGCTAAAGAAGTTTTAGTTTGTTCTTCCGATCGAGGATTAACTCATCTGGGTACGACTCTTCAATCTCATGGATTAACTGTGTATCAAGTACGGAAATATAAAAACCAAATTACTGTTTTAAATAGTCAAACTGGCGAATCACAAGTATATGCGACTTCGGTTCCAGATATTCCTACCGTTGACACATTTATTATTCAATTACAAGAGTTAATCCGAGCTGAATCAGAAAAAATCGGACTGCAATGGATTAAATTTTCGAGAATTTCTGCCTTGTATAAAGAAACTTATAAACTGAATCTTAAAGATGTAGTTTTAAATCACTTTCCTGACCAAAAGTCCAGACAAATATTTGTCAATTTTCCAGCTTATTTTGCAATTCATCAACCGTCGGAAAAATCCCAAACTTATGTCAGCATTTTTAATTTGTTTAAACCGGAAAAAAAAATTTTAAATCCTCCCACAAATAATCAGATTGAAGTCTCTGACAATATTACGGATATTGCCGAGATTACTTCTCAAGAAGTCATGGAAAAAGTATTAGTAAAAATTGTGACTAACTTAACTGATGGATCTCCAGATAATTATGTTCCTATTTCTAATCTCGGCAGTGAGTTTAATCGGTTATATGGTAGACCAATTACCAAAACTATTAAGCGGTTTCAACCAAGTAAAAAGTTTCCCAAATATTTGGAGCTGTGTACTTCGCTGAAGTTGCATCAATCTCAGGAAGGTCGTTGGTTCGTAAGCTTGAGTTGACACTCCCCACTCTCAAGAGATGGGGATTCTTGGCTCAATGACTCACCATTACCTAGTAGGATATCTCCAACACTCGCCAGAGGGCGTGTCTCCCCAAGCGTAAGTTCCGGTGTGCCCCACCGTACATAGTGCTTTTTGTAGGATGTTTCTTGCAGCATTTACATCTCTACCTGCTTCATACCCACAGTGAGGACAAACATGGGTTCTTACAGACAGAGACTTTTTGACAACTTCCCCACAGTTAGAAAAATTCTGACTTGTATAGTTAGGTGGTACTGCTACTGTAGCCTTGCCATACTTAAAACCAAAATAGGCGTTGGTGATTTGAGGTATGATGTCATGTCCTGATAAGAGAGCGAGCAAAGAACTTTCTCCTTCTACTCCTCTTTCTTCCCTCCTGACTCCTGACTCCTGACTCCTGACTCCTAAGTGATTAAGATTAATATCATACACGCGCTTCAGCAACGCCCCAAAATATTCTAGCCAAAGTCGAAAAGTTGATCAACCAACATCATTGATTGATTGTAGGGGCGAACAGCCGTTTGCTGGCGCATAACTATCGTTAACGCCCCTACGAGCCTTCGATTTCTTACCATACCTTTTACATTCAAATCTGCCTTCGGCACGCCGCTCCGCGTCTACATAAGCTATCAAATCGTTAGATTGAACTACGCAATATGCAAAGAGAGTTGCATATTCTTTACGTTGCCTACTTACTCTCAAATGCTTCCGGGCATATCTATTTCTAGCTTTATGGTAGTTATGTGACTGCGGCGCATGCGCCTTTGTTGTACTTTTTAGATTTCTGCCTATTAGCTCGGTTTAACTGCTTTTCAGACTTTCTGTAAAACTGAGGGTTTTCTATAGTCTTGCCATTACTCAATGCCAAGAAATATTTAATTCCTACATCTAAACCTACTGCTTTTCCTATTGTTTGAGACTCAATTTTTAAATCTATTTGAATAGCAAATTGAGCATAATAACCATCGGCACGTTTAACTAACCTTACTCGTTTGATTTGGTTCAATTGATAGTAATTTAAATCGTTAGTACCTTTTAATTTCAAAGTACCTATATCTTTCTTGTCTGAAAAAGTAATTGCTTTTCTATTCTCTGACAGTGTTAATTTTGTCGAAGCATTGAGCGATGTCGGCATCTAACACGAATTTCGGTTTATACCTAATCGCGTTGAATATTGCTCCGATTGCGTCGTGACATGACCTTCCGGGTCGGAATCCGTAGCTATTTGGCTCGAATTTGGCCTCCCATTCTGGCTCTAAGGCAGCTTTTACTAGAGCTTGGGCTGCTCTATCGTACATTGTGGGTATTCCTAAAGGGCGTTTTTCTTTTCTTCCAGGCTTGGGAATCCAAACCCTTCTTGTTGGTTTTGCCTTTTGGTTTAACCTCAGTCGGTTTACAAGTTCCAGCCTTTGTTTTGGGGTTAAACTTTTTACCCCATCTACTCCTGCTGTTTTCTTACCCTGGTTATCCTGAGTTACCCGTCGCACGGCTAGTACCTTAGCCGACCAAGAATTAATCAAGGTATGCATGAAGCCTGCGAACTGCTCGAATATCTCCAGGTTGAGAGGCTTGGAATATGCGCTTTTGTAGCTTGAAAACTACTCGTTCAACTTTATGCCAGGGAATATTTTTCCATTCCACAGTCGTCGATTTTAACTCTGTATTAGACATATTTACTACTACTTGTTCCTATTCCTTCCAAACAATCGTGAATCTGTCAGCATATCCTCACTGTTAGATGAGGCTTTGGCTTTTGATTCTATCCCTCCTTGATACATCATCTGGTTAGCTACCTACTCAGGTATCGACCTTCTCTGAGAGATGTATCAAGGTTACTTCGTTCCTAATGACCATTGGTTGAATCTTTAGAGTGATGCTATCCACCGAGGTTAAGGGAAGCGCTTATTGGTCAAGGGTGGAGTTGCCAATTCCCTACCTTTGCCCTTTTGGGACTCAAGGGTGTATCAGCCTTATTTCACTGGTTACAATTAACGATGGTTTTAATCACATCTTCACTTGCGTTACTCATGGATTCTTGCTAAGAGGGATGACAGTTCAGGCTACTATTTACCTCTACTTAACTTCCCCGCTTCATCTTGGCATTTGCTAATTACTAAAGATGGGGGAAGCGCTTTTAACCATTGCGCCTTGGTCGAGGGACTTTCACCCTCATGGTCATTAAGTTGTCAAAAGTTTTGATTCAACCAATACGAAAGGTTGACCTCTTGCTCCTCGTACACTTTGAATTGAATTCTCCATTTTTCAAGGAAACGAATCGCACCCAACCAGAAGTTTTATATTCTACAGAACGACAATGCTTTTTAAATTTTAGATAACCTCTGTTGGTGCGCATTCCGCAAGCGAGCTGTCGTCGTCGCGGGGTCGCACCGCTTTTTTACCCTTAACTTTTTTCTTGCAGTTGTCTTCAACAATTAATAATGAATAATTACCTCTCCATGAATTGAAGAGGATTGACAAATTCATGAAAATTTTTCTTCACAGGAGTCGATTGGATATGGCTCCGAGACCTCGCCATCCCTCGACCGCTTATTATCCCCTAAAAAGGGGAGGCGCATACCCACAATTTTTCGGTAAAATCTAGATATGGCAGACCAAGCTCTTTCCGCAGCCGATTGTCGAGCCATTGAGTTGAGTTCTGAGGCAAATTAAAACTCTTGAACCAATACTTTGCAATATTTATTTAGGTCGTATTTACTCGCACCTTTATTATCCATCCAATATCTCAAACACTTGTTTTGAATGAATTGATATGTCCTAATGGCCTCATCTCTTGCTTGATACTGCTCAGGTTTAGCTTTGAGTTTGAAAACGAAGTTCCTCCTTTGGAGGCACTCGTAAATTATCATTTTGGCTCGACCTACCTTTTATATTTATGCTATACATAATAGCATAATTAGCTCACGAAAATGTCTTGAGAAAATCAGATATTTTCTACAGGCGACTTCAGTCGCCCGGAGAGCTTTTCTATCCATGGGCTGAAGCGACATGGTTTTCAAGAAGAGCGAATTCGCCCAATAAGAGTGCATCTCAATGCGTGAATAAAGCCAAAAATTTATCGCTTTTAGGCAACAGGCAACAGGCAACAGGCAACAGGCAACAGGCAACAGGCAACAGGCAACAGGCAACAGGCAACAGGCAACAGGCAACAGGTAACAGGCAACAGGCAACAGGGAATAGATATGAGATGCACCCTGAAATAAAGTCGAAAATCAAAAGTTATAGATGAAACTTACTGATTATGGCTATATTATAAAAATATATGTAAAGAAATGTAAAGAGAAAGTTAATGCAGGACAAAGTAGTTGTGATTGTGGGTGCTACTGGTGGTATAGGTTCAGTAGTGGCAGAAAAACTGGCAAATTCTGGTGCAAGCTTAGTATTAGCGGCCAGAAATAGCAGTAGATTGGACAATTTAGCCACTCAACTATCTACTACCCAAGTTATTACTGTACCAACAAATATTACCAACCCAGAGGAAGTAGAAACTCTGATGGAAAAAACTTCCAGTCATTTTGGCAAAATTGATGTGTTAATCAATGCAGCAGGAGCAGGTATTCTCAAACAATGGAACAAAATTGAACCTGCTGACCTAGATATTATGCTTGACCTGAATTTGAAAGGTAGCTTCTATACTTGTCAAGCTGCTGCCAATGTAATGAAGGGACAAAAATCAGGCCATATCTGCAATGTTATTGGTATTCTCGGCAAACATTCAATGGCCATGGGCACTGTATATTGTGCTTCTAAGTTTGGTTTGGTGGGTTTGAGTAAATGTATGGCGGATGAGTTACGACGCTATGGTATTAAGGTGACTCTTTTCTATTTCGGAGGAGTGAATACACCTTTCTGGGATAATGTTAGCCTAAAGGTCGATCGCTCAAAAATGCTAAGTTCAGAAACTGCTGCTGATGCAATAATGTTTGCTCTTAATGCAGAACCCCAAGCTGTCCCAATGGAAATTAATATTCAGCCAGACAGTCACTTATTTTTCTAAGGTACGACTTAGGCATGAGGTAGGAAAAACTAAGACTTGAGACTGTTGATCCAATCCTCATTATTTATTAGAAGAGGTAATTATAAATTATAAATTATAAATTCTAAATTATAAATTATAAATTATAAATTCTAAATTATAAATTATAAATTATAAATTATAAATTATAAATTCTAAATTATAAATTCTAAATTATAAATTATAAATTATAAATTCTTGAGGCTCATCAGTAATAATATAAGGTTGGTTATGGAATTCGATCGCATTCACTTCTACGTTGAAAATGCAGTTGAGTCACGAGATTGGTTTGTTGAAAAATTAGGCTTTAAAGCAATAGCTTCCCAAACCACTCAACATACTCATCAGGAAATTATCAACAGAGGTCGAGTATATTTTGCCTTATCTTCTCCCATCACATCAGAAAATTTTGTTGCTGATTTTCTCAGGATACATCCTCCTGGAGTAGGTGATGTCGCTTTTCGGGTTCGAGACCTTGACTCAGTTGTGGCGAGAGCAGCAGCTAATGGAGCAGAAGTTTTGCAACCTATCCAGCAAAACTTACAGGGTTTGAGATGGGCAAAAATTTCTGGATGGGGAGATATAAGTCATACTTTAGTTGAAAAAATTAATGATGTACAAATTTTATATCCTAATTCTCAACTATCTACAGATATTGTAGCTATCGACCATGTGGTTTTGAATGTGGCTGAGGATAATTTACAATCTGCTCTCAACTGGTATAATCAAATTCTAGAATTTCAACCTCAGCAAAATTTTGAAATTCAGACAGATAAATCTGCTTTACGCAGTCAAGTGATGGTTGACCCAGATGGTGGGGTGAAATTTCCTATTAATGAACCTGCATCTGCTAATTCTCAAATTCAAGAATTTTTGGATGCTAATCATGGTGCGGGGATACAACATATTGCTTTACGGACAGAGAATATTTTGGACGTGGTAGGAGATTTGCGATCGCGTAATTTGGGTTTTTTGCGGGTTCCGGCAACATATTACTCTCAGATGCAAACAAAAGCACTAAGTTATTTACCGGAAGTTGACTGGCCAAAAATTCAAAATTATCAAATTTTGCTAGACTGGCAGGAAATGAGACCGGAAGCAATGTTACTGCAAATTTTCACCAAACCCATTTTTCCTCAACCAACTGTATTTTTTGAGTTTATTGAACGCAGGGTTGCTTGGGTGAATGGTAAACAAATGCAAGCTCAAGGTTTTGGTGAAGGAAATTTTCAAGCTTTATTTGAAGCTGTAGAGAGAGAACAAATGAAGCGAGGTAGTTTGAGCAAAAATTAAGAGTATTGGACTGAAGTAGCTTGCTAATTATCCTAATATGGTATTTCAGCTGTGTCAGTCCATCAAGATAGGTAGACAGACAAAATTATTCATATATTAATGCTCAGGTATATTTTCTATTGCTTACTCCCCCATTCCCCATTGCCCATTCCCCACTCCCCACTCCCTACTCCCCTACTTCCCACTCCCTGCTCCCTACTCCCTGCTATAGACTTTTGTAGAAATATTTATTTTGATTGACAGTAGTTCAGTAAGAAGTTAAACTAGATCAAATAACAAAATCAATCGTTCATCTTTCCCAGAGCGTAAATTGGCTAATTGACCAAAAGCTTAAGGAAGACGGAAGTAGGGGCTAGAAATATTAGCTAAAAATAAAAACTTACTTAAATAACTACCTCCAACAAGTTTCTAGAGAGAGCTTCTATACTTGCATGGGTTACTTTGGGTAAGTTCAGCAAAATCATCTATCCCGAAGGAACGTACTACTATTATTTGAGGTAGTTGTAATGATTTCGACTTCATTGATGAGTCTCATCATTTGTTTCTTTGCAGTTTATGTTTATGTCAATACTACTGAAGAGATTGTCAAAATAGTCACAGCAGGGATAGCATTACTTTGTCTATTTTTGAGTATTATTTTTGCTCCTTGGACAATTGTTTTAGTTTTGGTTATATCCTTAGTGTTTTTTCAATTTCCATTGTTGAAATATTAAGGAAGAATACTATGTAGCATCCTAATTTCAATTTCATCAAATACGAAAAAAAATAAACCCACTTCTTGTTTGAGGTGGATTTTTTTGATTTCAGCTAGCAACAGCTTGATAAGTTTTGTATTTGTTACACTAAGGGTTTTTAAGGCGTTGCTGAATACTGGGATGATTTTGGCGCTCCACGGAGACACGGAGACAGGGAGACACGGGGGTTATGGTTTGTGCTCTGGTAACAAAATCATCCCGCAATTATGCAATGCCGTTTTTAACTGTTGGCTATAATCTGGTATAATTGATGATAATCTCTAATTATCTATTTTATGCTACTAGGATTCAAAACTGAGTTGCAATTAAATAATCAGCAAAAAACATTACTGGCTAAACACGCGGGTGTAGCCTGTCATGCAAATAAATTGGGTACTATGGTTGACTAGGAATATCCTTAATTCCCTATTCAAATAATCCTTCAGGTAAACTTAAATTTCCTACTGCAATCGACTTGCATAAACTTTTAGTAGCAATGGTTAAACCTCATAACTATTGGTGTTATATAGAACCCCTAAGCGTATCTTCATAAATATTAAATTTTTCTAGCTAGGAGACAGGAGACAGGAGGGAAGAGGGAAGAGGGAAGAGGGAAGAGGGAAGAGGGAAGAGGGAAGATGTGGGGAGAAATAATACAAAAAATTCAACACTCCTTTTCAGATTTTTCCTCACTCATTGATGCGCGAAAAGACTTGGCTACCATAATTATATAGATCTCAAATGGGTTCTATAGATTTAGATTCTCCGATCTGCCTCAGCTATATATTTATAGCTCTTATCTGCTTTAGTCATTCAGAGAAATAAAGATGTTCAATAGCGTTCACTGAACTTAAGTACCAAGTTTTCTCAAAAAGTGCTGCAACAAGACTAGTTGAATGAAACTACTAAGAAGCAGCTAGCTCAAGTACATTCTGAAGCGAAACAACACTATAATGTTATTCATAAATTTGGGAGATTCCCGCATCGAAATCAACTACTAAATCGAAAATCCAAACTAGAAGAAACTGCTTTTCTTCTACAAAGAAAGAGTTTTACCTAAATGGATGTATAGTCAAAGTTGGAATAAGGAGTGAAAAAAGCGATGCTAAAACATTACTTTCATTACTTTTACCATCGTAATACTAACTCAACAGATGTAAAGAATATCACATATTGTCCGTTCAAAGAAATAATCAATACCTACTGGAAAAAATCTGCTATTAATCGTTCTAAAGGGAGGCATCAAAATCGCCTATTTTATTCAATGTCACCTGTGGGTCATCGTTTTCTGGAAAACATTGATTCAGAGGATCCGCAGTTTCAGTCTATTTCTCTATTAGCAAAACAGTTTTCTAGAGTTCTAGAAAAGAATGGCAAAAGTGGCTTGGAAAACCGTCTCACATCTTACTGGGATTCAAATCCCCCAAAATATCCAGTTTGTTCGTTAAGAGATTGTGCCTTTGGTGCTGTGCTGAATGAGGTTTGGTTCGCATTTTTTGCCAAACCTTGCCCTAAACCTGAAATTTTTATCAAGGCATCCCGTAATATTTTAATGGTTGTAAAAGATTGGGAAACTGTCGATCTAAAGTCAAGAAAACAAGCTATTGCCTTGGTTTTCGACTCTTTCAAAGGAGGTCTCAATTCTCAACTAAACTTCAAAGATTTATTTTCTGATATACATGAAGTCATCTTTGCCTTAATAGTTTCAGCAGTAGATGAACTTAGTGAAGGATTTGCACATACGTTAATTTGTCTATCACAAAATTCTTCCCCACTTCCCTCTAGTGATGATGAATTTACTATAGCAACTTATGAAGCATTGCGCTTATACCCACTCTTCACCATGTCGGTCAGACCAGATATTGAGAATAAATGTTTGCACGCGGTTAATTATGTGAATTATCACAGACGTCAGGATTTGTTTGGTGAAGATGCTCAGGAGTATAACTGGCAACGCTGGCAATATCAAAATTTGCTAGAAAAAACTTTGATTTTCGGAATCGGTGGTAATAGATCGTGTCCGGGACGAAATAGTGCTATGGAGATCATACCGACAATGATTCGTGTGTGGATACAGAAATATAATACCAAAACTCGAATCATACATTCTAGACAGCTACCTTGCGGTGGCTTAGCAATGGTTACACCAATTGATAAAAGTGCTTCTTGGGTTTTATCTTGGTTACATCTGATAGTATGGGTTTATAAACAATCCACCTTTTTTCTAGCTCATAAATGGTGGATCGGGTATAGAAATTTGATTGCCTCTGAAAAGTTGATCGAAGCCGATAGCTATTATAAAACTATTAGTACTCACCTACCTTAGAGCTGATTTATAAAGTAAATATTACAGCGCTTTTCGCTCTTGATGAACCACATCTTCAGAAGCAAAACTTTGTAGGGACGTTCCATGGAACGTCCCTACTGTGGTTTACCCAAATGAAAACCGCTGTAAGCTAGCTAGTCGCCTAACCATAAGGTGAATTAAAGAGCCATAAATCATGGCTTCACTTACATCTGAATACACCTCATAATATGAGCTTAAGCGTCGAAATCTATTTAAGCAACCAAAAGTACGTTCAACAATCCATCTCTTAGGTAGTCGCTCAAAAGTTTGGGAAGTTCTTTTTATTACTTCCACTCTAACGTGATCGCCACAAACTTGTTGAACCGCACTCGCAAAATTCTTACCAGAATAACCCTGATCTACCCAGATAACTTCTAATTTCGACAGTTTCTCTTTCGCTTCATTAAGTACCACGACTGCCCCTAATCGTTCTGAGGCATTTGCTTCAGTAAGCAAAACACCAATTAATAATCCTTGGGAATCTACTACGATGTGACGTTTACGTCCCTTAACTTTCTTTCCACCATCGAAACCGTAGACCGAGCCCTTTTTTCTGTTGTCTTAACTGACGAGGAAGGTCGTGAGGCATCATTTCCCACTGACATCCAGTTCTTTGTACATAAAATATAGCGTTGAAAATTTCTCTGAAATCGACTTGAATAGGATGACCAAACCCTCTAGGTTCTGGTATGAGAGGCTTGAGTATTTCCCACTCTGAGTCACTTAGGTCACTTGGGTATGATTGACGTTGAGGATTTGCGATCGCAGGTTGACGGCTTATTAGTCAGAATATAGATAAACTATAACTAACAATAACACCATTATTTACTTGGACTAAATTTTCTTTATATTCTCTTTATAAATCAGCTCTTACAGAACAAGGTTTTTGGGATTTTTTTAAGTTATAGCAATGTGCGCTGGCATATTTACAAATTACAAGAACTGTCCAATAGCTAAAAGTCTTATGCTATTGCTTACGGAATGCTACGCAAACAGTTTTTTATTCCCCCTGTTGCCTCACAGGAATCAGCATTCCGCAAGCTAGCTGGCGTCGTCGCGGGGTCTGACCGCTGTTGCCTTCCGGAGCTGTTGCCTGCACACAGCGCTATATAAAGCGACAAGTCTATTGTACCCAACTCGTCGTGGTATACCATTTCTCAAAAACTTTTCTACATTTTGTTGAGCAGGGGACTCACCCCTAGCTCCCAGGAGGGGGAGTAGGGGAGTGGGTAGGGACGTTGCATAAGGGCGTCCGTACAGGGAGAAGTAAACATCAGAATAATTAACACAGGACTTACGCAGAGACTCTACTTATGGTGAGAGCGAATGCCATTCCCCCCTACATATGGTGGTTTAAAGGTCAATATGCGTAAGTCCTGTAACATTAACGCGAGCTAAAATTAGCATGCAAAGTGATTTTGGTTGTGGTGATTAGTTGACAACTGAAGTATTGCCCAAGTATAGCAATAATGCATGGGAATTGGTAGTACTCTCCAGTTTTAGCTATAGAGAGGATTTAGGGTTATTTCTTGTCCAAAACTCCCTCCTGATAAGCTTTTGAACCTAACATAACAAAATCAATCGAGATGTTAAGAAAGATGCGACTAATGCACACCTTAGCCGAAAAAGGAGAGAGTTTAGTTCTACTGTGAAAAAGAAACGATATTAATACAATTGATTCAGCCATTGATCGACATCAATGGCCAGCTTCTTACCTAATTGTAATAACTTGCTAATTTGAGGCAATTCCCAAACTTCTCCTACCTCTATACCATTAGTTTGTATTTCAGCATTATTTCGCCTTTGAATATAACCTAAACATAGAGGCACAATATGACTCTCCAAAGATTGGAAATAAATCTCCTGAGCATTAGTTAATGATAAACCGAGATTTAATCGATCGCCTACTTCAAGAATTCGCTCTAAGTTATAGATATCTTCCTCTACATTATGATGTTTATTGTCATGCAAAATATGCCGGAGCGAACTAACTATTAACCTTTCTAAAGCTTCCTTAACTTCCAGGTTGTGGAACCGACATTGCTGTTGACCTACTTCAGTAGCAAGAGCTTCTAAATCAGCCAAATGATTCTGGCTCAATCTTCCATCACTACTTTCCGCTTCTAGCGCCCGTACACTTGTCAATAACTTATGACCTAATGCCACTTCAGCAGCTACCTGTAACTCTTGGGGTACAGGTAAATTATCTCGGTGGAAAGCCATCATTATGCCGTAATTATCTCGGTACACCTGACTATACAATTGATCCAGGCGATTGAGAGTTTCCTGACTAAGTAGCCCCATTATTCGTTGACGTTCCTCTGCAAATAGATCTTTCAAGCTAAATGAACGTTCGCCAAATAACTCACTCATAGTCATAATCACATTTGCTATACTAGCTTCTTGTAAAGCATCAAATAGCTTTTGTTTCAGTTTATCATAAACTATTTGTCCGCTAAAGGGTCGAATACAGCAATGGAAATCCCATCCTCCCAAATGCAGTACAGCAAAAACAAAATTCTTACATTCTAGTGTAATTTCTGAAACTAGCTCTAACTGACCAACTGCTAGGCTTAGATTACCCATGCGTCGCATTTGATAATCATGTTGCTTGGCGTTATAGCAGTAAATTCGCTGTTCGCGAGTATAAGTAGTAAACAAAGAATTAATGGCATAGTGAGCTGCTACTTGCTCTAGGCTAATTTTAGCTGTAGCAACTAATTGTCGATAAACTTCATCACCTGTTTTGAACAACTCTACATTACTGGGGGCAAAAGCAAGTCGCCCGATAAATTCTTTTTCAAGTTCTAGCTGTACTCCTGATACATCGTCTGCTAATTCTATTGCCCGAGAAGCATAGCGCAGAATTTGAGTACCTTCTGGTCGGGATATTTCATCAAAAAACCAGCCACAACTTGTAAACATTAATAGTGAATGTCTTTGCATTTCTAGTAAACGCAAAGCATCTACTTTTTCTACTTCTGTTAAGTTGTGACTTTGATGCTTGAAAAAGAAATTATTAATGTTAGCAATAGAGCGGTCGAGAATTACTTTAACGTATTCATCTCGTGCTGCCCAAACATCGTTGAAGAAGTGACGACCCAAATCTTCGTAAATGTCTACAAATTGATCCCGTAGCCAATTGAGTGAATCTCGCAATGGTCTGCGCCATTTTTGATTCCAGTGGCCTCCACCACCGCAACCACAATCATCTTGCCAACGGTCAACACCATGAGAACAGCTCCAAGCTGTTACTGGTTTTAAAACAACTTCCCAAGTAGGGGAACTAATGCTGAGATAATGAGCAAAGTTGGTTACTGTCCAGTTGCGCTGAGGAAATTCTCCTAAGAAAGCATAGGCAAGACATTTTTCTGTACCACCTTTGTGATGACCGAATGTTTCGCCGTCAGTGGCAACAGAAATTAATTGGGAGGGTCGGTGGTCTCCCCGCACAGCTTGGCCTAATCGCCCGGCAAAGTTATCGGAACTATTCAGGACATCGTTGAAGCCCATATCTCTTGATATTGGACCATCATAGAAGAAGATGTCAATGTATGGAGTTTCTGTGGAGTTCTCGCTGTTATTTGGTAAGAAACAACGATAAGGCCGGGTGGGGTCAATTTGACTGCCACCTACTTCTATCCATTCAGGATTTTCGTTTTCTGAGCTTGGGAAGGGGCGACAACGTTCTGCTTGGGAAGGTGCTAAGATGATAAAACGAATTCCTTCATCGACTAAGACTTCTAGGGTTGGATAGTCGACCGCCGTTTCTGCTAACCACATTCCTTCTGGGTCGCGACCAAACCTGGAGCGAAAGTCTTCTTTACCCCAGCGAATTTGAGTGTATTTATCTCGTTCATTGGCTAGGGGCAAGATGATATGGTTGTATGCTTGGGCGATCGCATTGCCATGTCCATCTAGTCGTTGGCAACTTTTGCGGTCTGCCTCGATAATTTTTTGATAGACTTCCATATCGTGACGCTCTAACCAACTCATTAAGGTTGGACCGATATTAAAGCTCAGATATTCAAAGTTATTGGCGATCCCCACCAATTCTCCTTGTTCGCTTAAGATTCTGGCAAAGGCATTGGGGCGATAGCATTCGTGTAAAATTCGCTCATTCCAGTCATGGTTTGGAGCTGCACTAGGTTGACGTTCGATAGCGTCTAGATAAGGATTTTCTCTTGGTGGTTGATAGAAGTGACCGTGGATAGTTACATAAATTCCTGTAGCGGTGTTAGAAGGTGCTACAGAAGTTGTCTGGTCTTTGGTTGTTTCTGGCAATGATACTTCTACAACAGAGTCATTAAGTTGATTCAATTTCTTCTCAAATGAGGAAACCATGCGATCGCATTCTCCATTTTAAATAATAAATTATTGACTTCGTCTTATACCATTTCTCTGTAACAATGCCCTTAATAATTGTTGCTTATACCTGATTACACTGACTATTCTCATCTTTGATATTAAGTGCAACTTCATGGAGAAATGGAATTAGTTTGACGAAACTGCTAGATCTAGAATTATTTTCAAGCATTGAATATAGTTGTTTAATTCTAAATCTAAGTTTATTTACTTTAACTTCAATTAGATTTCTTACTTTTAGCCATGCTGGGAGAGTAAATGAAAGACAAATCATATAGGACTTACGCAATACAACGTATTTTCGTCATTGCGACCGACAGGGAAGCAATCTCAAATCCTAGTTTTTCGTACCTCATGGGTAAGTCCTGTTATATTCTAGATGCTCTTGATTAGTTGTCCAAGTTTTTTATTTCAACAGCTAATTGAAAATTACAAGATTCTCGCCTTCCTTACATTAATTATAGTAGGTGAGAATTTTGCCTGTAATTATAATTATAGTGTTGAAAATTTCCTTGCAGAGTTAAAAAAAATTTAATAGTTACGTTTGTAATTTCCATTATAAAGTTTAACGTCTAACTTAGTTAAAAAGCAAGACTCTAGTTATAAAACTTAATTTTACTTATAATTTTCTGTACATTAGTAACATTAGTTTTCATCGACGTTTTTCTGGCCTGGATGTATGAAAAGTTGGTAGTGGTGCATAGTGAGGGAGTAGGGGAAGTGTGGGAGTGGGGGAGTAGGAAAGAAACCTAAATACATCCTCTCTCTTGATTAATTGGATTGGATATGTTCAACAATTAATAATGAATAATGAATAATTACCTCTTCTTTTCAAGGAGAGGATTGACTAATAATGAAAAATTTTTTTTATTATCCCCTATCCAAGGGGAGGCGCATACCCACAATTTTTCTGTAAGAAGACCCGAAGAGTGACAGAGCCGCTACCTCTTACAGAGGAGCTGCCTCTTATAGAGGAGCTGCCTCTTACAGAGGAGCTTTCCTATCGGAATGCTGCGCAAACGCTAACGCTAACGCTTTATATGTTGCGGAGCAAAACGCCATCCCACCCTAGGGGAAGCTCCGAAGATCGACCGCTTTCTTTTAATTAGAGTTGAGGTAATAACAGCTGACATCATTAGGTAATTTATCCCCAGTTCAATCAATAGAATTACCGTTGCAGGACTGCTGAAAAATTTTCTATGATAGCAAATATTGAGTTGGTTAGAACATAGAGTAATAATAGACTTGTCGCTTTATAACTTAAAAAAATCCCAAAAACCTTGTTCTGTAAGGATTGTAGCTATTGGATTGCAAAAATGCTTGGAATTATTGCTCTGTCTAGGTTAGAGTGATTTTTTCCCTTTATTTAGCGACAACTCTAATGAAGAGTTGGAATTCGAGAGACTGTTGCCTCACACTAAGCGCGCAACAGTGGTAGCTAGGTTTGCTGCTCGAACACGACCGGGTGCGCCTCGTTCCGACCTCTGTCGCCGACGCGGTAATGGGGTATGGTTTTGGAGTCTCCCAGGATGAAGCAAAAATGCTAACTTTTAGGGAATTCATAGATTTTACCTATTGTCTGTTATTTACTATACCAATTGCTCTCAAACCATTAGAAAATGGTAACAGCGATAATTTCAGTTGATATAGCAAGAAACGATTTGGTGTTTAACTTATGTTGATGATGAACCTGAGACAGAGAAAAGCTTTTGCCACTGTTCCCTCACAGGAGTGCCCATTCCCTCTCTTGGTTGATTGGATATGGTGAGGAGACCGTTCCCTACGGAACGCTGACGCGTTAACGTAGTTGTGCGCAAGCAAACATTATCCCTCGACCGCTTGCGTCTACCGCCGACACGGGGTTATACCGCTGTTCACTGCTATACCAACTTCAGTTAATTTATTGTCCCCAAAAGGCCATTAACTGAATATCAAAAACTTTTGCTGAAACTGTCAACACATAATTTTTTTTGAGATATATATTTAGCACAAATGCCATGATCGATCGCCAAGATATCAACCAGACTTCAATTACTCAGGGACTTACAGAAAATGAAGTTATTGCTCGTCGTACTGCGGGTCTAGGAAATCAGGTCAAATTACATACAAGTCGTTCCTATAGCCAGATATTAAAGGAAAACTTATTTACTTTTATCAATGCTGTTTTCTTAACTATTAGTATCGTTTTAATCTTTCTTTCTCGTTATGGTGATGCTTTCCTTGTGATCGTGGTTATTTTAGGTGGCGTTATAGTTAGTGTTTGCCAAGAAATATGGGCTAAACAAAAATTAGATCAAATTGCTTTATTAACAAGACCATTAGCTACCGTTATTCGAGAAAGTAAACAACAAAACATTGATCCCAGTGAAATCGTAGTCGGGGATATATTAGTTGCCCAGGCTGGAGATCAAATAGTGGTCGATGGCCAAATAGTAGGAGAAGGCCGAATTGAAGTGGACGAATCACTATTAACTGGAGAATCGGATCTAATTCTAAAACAAATGGGACAACCAGTTTATTCTGGTAGTTTTTGTGCTAGTGGTACTGCTTGTTATGAAGCTCAAAAAGTAGGAACTGAAAGTTTGGCCTATCAATTAACAGTTAGTGCCAGAGCATTCCGCCAAATTTACACTCCCCTTCAACAAGAAATTAACTTGGTGATTAGAGTATTTTTACTCTTGTCATGTTTTCTGTGGATACTTGTTGCCATTAACTGGTTTATCAGGATTTATACATTTGCTGACAGTGTACAATATGCTGCGGTAATTGCTGGCCTAGTACCAAGTGGGCTTTATTTGGCTATAACTCTTGCTTATGCCCTGGGTGCAGTCAAAATGGTGGGGCAGGAAGTTCTGATTCAGCAAGCTAATGCTGTGGAATCATTGAGCAATGTAGATGTTTTATGCTTGGACAAAACTGGCACATTAACAGCTAACCGAATTCGTTTACAGACTGTCTATCCTATAGGAATTAATGAAGTTAAGTTACGACATTTATTGGGTGATTATGCGGCTAGTACTACTGCTAAAAACCAGACAATAGAAGCAGTAGAAGATGTTTGCTCTGGACATCGACTGGAGCTAATTGCAGAAATTCCTTTTACTTCAGCTCGTAAATGGAGCGGTATGAGTTTTGAAGGTCAAAAAAGTTCAGATTCTGGAACATACATTTTTGGCGCTCCAGAAGTATTAGCGACAGTTACACCTCTAAGTACAGAAGTTACTCAGCAAATTCAAGAATTAGCTCAACAGGGTCTTCGAGTCCTTTTATTTACTCACAGCCCAAATATTGATAGCTTGAATAATGATTTGGAAAAGCCAGAACTACCTACTGAATTAACTCCTCTGGGAATTATTAGCTTTAAAGATGAACTAAGGCCAGAAGCTCGTGAGACGATACATGGTTTTTCTGAAGCTGGAATAGAGGTAAAGGTAATTTCAGGAGATAATCCTCAGACTGTGGCTGCTTTGGCCTTACAAGCTGGACTTGGCTCAGACATTCAAGTTATCTCTGGGGCGGAGTTGGCCGAACTAGATGAAGCTCAGTTTATTCAAGCTGCAGAAGCTAATACAATTTTTGGCCGTGTTACTCCAGAGCAGAAAGCTAAACTAATTCGCAGCTTTAAGGAGCAAGGTCATTATGTAGCCATGATTGGAGATGGGGTTAATGATGTTCTGTCATTGAAAGAGGCAAATTTGGCGATCGCTATGGAGGGTGGTAGTAAGGCCACTCGTAGTGTGGCGGATATTGTTTTGCTGAAAAATTCTTTTGGGTCTTTGCCTCATACTTTTCTGGAAGGACAACGCATTCGTAATGGTATACAGGATGTACTGAAACTGTTTATGATTAGGGTGTTTTGTGTCACCTTATTGATTTTTGCTACAGGATTTGTTGGTGGGACTTTCCCACTATTGAATAAGCATAGTGCGGTTGTTACTCTAATATCAGTGGGTTTTCCTAGTTTTTGTATTCCTCTGTGGGCAAAGTCGGGAATGTTGCCTCGTCGTAGTTTGGTGCGATCGCTACTCCACTTTACTTTACCTGCTACTTTGAGTCTTACTCTTGTCGCTTTGGGTGTTTATTTGGGTTATTTAGTTGTGACAGTGTTGGGTTCTCTTGAGGAAAATAGTCTGATGGATAATAGTGTAGTTATTAGTAATCAGCTTCTTTCTGTTCCTCGCAGTGCTTTAGTAACTATTATGATTTTGTGTGGTCTACTCTTAGTGCCTTTTCTGAAGCCCCCAATTAGGGTTTGGGTTGGTGGAGAACCTTTGAGTAGAGACTGGCGTTATTCCCTAGTTGCCTTGGCCTTGCTAGGAATCTATGTTGTAATTTTGGCTGTTCCGCCTCTACGTCAATTTTTTGAATTATCTTTACTAAGTGCCCATGATTATGTTGTGATTAGTTGGGTGGCTATAGTGTGGTGTTTATTATTACGTTATGTCTGGCGAGCCAAACTCCTAGACAAATTTTTAGGTGTGGACCTTGGTTAATGTTTGTTTATTATATAGACTTCTCCTGAAAAGAGGGAGTAGGGAGAAATAATTGATGATTTATGGGCGATAATTGATTTGATTTTTGATTATAGTAGTTTAACTTAAAAATGAGACGTTTTTTTGTCTGAAACTCCCTCATAGCAAGAAAGCTTTGTCTCAATCTAAGGTTAAATGACTATATCACCAGATGTTTAATTCCACATTCCGCACCACAAAATGTAGTATAGAATCAGGAGTCAGGAGACAGGAGACAGGAGACAGAATTTTAGAAGAAAATTATAGCTGCCGTGATTGAGTCATCATCAGAGCAAGTATTTATGCGTAAATTTTTTACTAGGAATTTGATGAACGAAAAAAGTATTGAGATGATTTGCATAGTATAAATACCTGCCAAGTTACAGATTCATATACTACTTTTAATGATACGCTCTTGAAGTGCGGAATGTGGGTTAATAGTAATAGTATTTTCTGTTGATTGCTACAGTAATATCAAATTCGGTTGAATACTTAGGGTCTGTCATCAATTAGAACTATAAGCTTTGTGAGTCAAGGTTTTTAGCGTCTGGAGTCTTTCCCGGCCAAAAGTTCAAAACTCTTGCTACATAGCACTTTCAGATTTAATTGATGACACGCCCTAGGGCTTGCTGATTAATTCTCGCGCGTATTGATAAATAAAGGTATTAGCCTTTTTGGGGTTCAAAAAAGTGCCAGCTTTTCGGTGCCTAGAGCTGCAAAAAGCTAGTATTTTGGGCTGGCTATGGTAGAACAATCTTGGGGCAATTCTTACTCCTGTCTCCTGTCTCCTGTCTCCTGTCTCCTACCCCTACAAAAAGACTAGTGAAGCGCAAACCCTACTTATTATAAAGTTGGGGGTGGGGAGTAGAGCAGTAGGGGAAATTGAATATTGAAGTAATTACAGAATGAACCTATCTCACTATTTTTAACAGGCTTATTTGTCTAAGTAAAATGTGTTGGAAAATCTTAATTTTTCGTTAAATAAATCAGTTTTCGTTCACTAATATACATAGCTAATTTTCTGACACATATAAGACGGAAGATCAACTTGGTTATCTAATTTTTTAGGTATTTCTATCAGTATACTTTATTGGTTTAATCGTTATTGGTATAATAGCAATTTGAAAAAAGAATGTGTTCGAATAATAAGTGCGACTAAAAGACAAGTTCAGGAAATGTCCCTTTGACAAAAAAGAGAATTTCCTACCTCAAAATCGGTATTAAAGCTATTCATTCTGACTCCTGACTCCTAAGAAATGGCAACTCGTGGTGTATACCAAAAAATGTATTTTCAAGTCCGCCAAAAACTATGAGCTAAACTGGGAAGAGATCGAGATTATATTGCTCTGTCAGGTTTGAATTGATAAATTATTGAGGTAGAATTTTACGCAAGGATTATGGGAATACAAAAAAGCAATTCTCAGAAAAATGGATTTTTATTTGGTTGAATCCTATACTACTTAAGAGTTTAAACTCATTTCAACTACTAATTTGCTATAATCAGTCTAGGATATCCAAAAAAATAGCCTATTTTTTCTATCTCTTACTTGGGTTTTTCGTATTTATCCTGATTTCTAACTCCTGAGTTCTTAACCCTAAATTATACCCACCCGCAAAATACTTTTTCAGCCAACCCTATTGATTGATTTTTGCCTAATTTCTGATTCACTAAACTGGGAATTTACACTTTATGTTAAATACACAAACAATCATTTCAATTTTATTAGTATTTATTCCAATTTCAATTGCAGGTAATTTCCTAGAATGGGGTTCATCAGCTATCTTTATTACATCTGCTATAGCAATTATTCCTTTAGCAGGTTGGATGGGTACAGCGACAGAAGAAATTGCTGTTGTTCTTGGTCCTAACTTAGGTGGATTATTGAATGCTACATTCGGAAATGCTACAGAATTAATTATTGGTATTATTGCTCTAAATGCTGGGTTAGTAAGCGTAGTTAAGGCGAGTATTACAGGTTCTATAATTGGTAACTTATTGTTAGTAATGGGTTTATCAATGTTTTTAGGTGGGCTACGTTTCAAAGAACAAAAATTTCAGTCTGTAGTAGCTCGTTTAAATGCTTCAGCAATGAATTTAGCTGTAATTGCAATTTTAGTTCCAACAGCCGTAAATGCTACTTCTGATGGTATTAGTCAAAATACTATGCAAAATTTGTCGGGTGCAGTAGCAGTAGTTTTAATTGCTGTTTATATACTCACCTTATTATTTTCCATGAAGACTCACTCTTATTTATATGAAGTTGGTGTGGCAGGTAATGAATCAGAAGATTCAGATTCTAATAGTGAATCAGAAGAACATTCTGAGCATAAACCTAATTTAGTACTGTGGATTTCTGTATTATTAGTAGCAACTTTAGCCGTAGCATTTGAATCAGAATTATTGGTTGATTCTCTCGAAGAAGCTACAGCAACTTTGGGATTAACTACTTTATTTACTGGGGTAATTGTAGTTCCAATTATTGGTAATGCTGCCGAACACGCTACGGCAGTTACTGTTGCTATGAAAAATAAAATGGATTTGTCTGTTTCAGTGGCAGTAGGTTCTAGTTTACAGATTGCTTTATTTGTAGCACCAGTGTTAATTTTGGCGGGTTTGTTACTAGGTCAACCAATGGATTTGAATTTTAATCCTTTTGAATTAGTAGCAGTAGTAGTAGCAGTATTAATTGCTAATTCTGTAAGTTCTGATGGTCGTTCTGATTGGTTAGAAGGAGCTTTATTATTAGCAGCTTACGCAGTTTTGGGATTAGCTTTCTATTACCATCCTGTCATTGAAGGATTAACTTAACGAAGTCAGAAGTCAGAATTCAGAAGTCAGAAGTTGTTTTTTGTAACGGGGATTTGAGCATGATTCCAAAAACATTTCGCCTTAAAAGGTGGGATTGCGCGACCCAATTATTTTGATAAAAAAACTTTCTCTTCTTTACTTCTTTCTTCTTTACTTCTTACTTCTTACTTCTTACTTCTTACTTCTTACTTCTTTCTTCTTTACTTCTTCCTTCTTTCTTCTTTACTTCTTCCTTCTTACTTCTTACTTCTTCCTTCTTCTATAAGTAATTTATTTCTATGCTGGCCAAAAGAATTTTACCTTGTCTTGATGTTAATGCGGGCCGAGTAGTTAAAGGTGTCAACTTTGTTGATCTTCAAGATGCTGGAGACCCTGTAGAACTGGCCCAAGTATATAATGATGCTGGTGCTGATGAATTGGTCTTTCTTGATATTACTGCTACTCACGAAGACCGAGGTACCATAATAGATGTGGTCTATAGGACTGCAGAGCAGGTTTTTATACCTCTAACAGTTGGTGGTGGTATCCAATCCTTAGAAAATATTAAAGATTTATTAAGAGCAGGTGCAGATAAAGTCAGTATAAATTCAGCAGCAGTGCGTAATCCTGACTTGATCGATCGGGCAAGTGACCGCTTCGGGAATCAATGTATCGTAGTAGCTATTGATGCCCGTCGTCGTCTAGACCCAGATAAATTAGGATGGGACGTTTATGTGCGGGGTGGACGAGAAAATACTGGTAAAGATGCAATATCTTGGGCATTGGAAGTGGAGAAAAGAGGTGCAGGAGAGCTTCTTGTTACAAGTATGGATGCTGATGGAACCCAAGCTGGTTATGATTTAGCGCTCACTAGAGCTATAGCAGAGAATGTTCAAATTCCAGTGGTTGCTTCTGGCGGTGCTGGTAACTGTCAGCACATTTTTGAGGCTTTAACTGAGGGTAGAGCAGAAGCGGCTTTACTTGCTTCGTTACTTCATTATGGTCAACTAAGCGTGTCGGAAATTAAGGATTATTTGGCTAACCATCAAGTTCCTGTGAGACATGGTTAAGGTGATTTTTAGATTTTTTGGCGTTGGTGAAAAGAGGTATGATATCCTCTCCGGATAAGAGCATGAACAAAAAAGTTTCTGCTTCTACTACTCTTTCTTCTTTTTTCTTTCCTCCTGACTCCTGAGTTCTGACTCCTGACTCCTAAATAATTAAGATTAATATCATACACGCGCTTCACCAACGCCGATTTTTTTAGTAAAAAAATTAGGGTGTTTTTTTAAGAAATGTTGTTAGAATAGAGGAACTGTTACAAAATGTAACTTATGTTATTCACTATTCTAATTCTTGATGTGGCCTTAGTGGCTTGGTCTCTGCATCTCATGCAGGAATCATTCAATCATCGAGAATTTTCCCTAATGCTAGCTGGTATTTTAGTTGCTACATCTGCTGCTGCAATGATGGTAGTTTATTTTCTGATGGGTACTTGCATGACTCACCTAACTCAAATGTCTCAACACTCCTATGCATATTTTTAAGCTTCTCTTGAAGATATAATGTCCCTGAATACCCTATACCTTAAATATAATCCCATAGGGATGTTGTTGAATTTTTTTAATTAATTTCTTGTCTGTTGACAACACTATAAAAAATCGGCGTTGTACAGTGACAAATGATTTTAGATTTTTGATTGAATTGGATTTTGGATGAGTCAATTGCTAGAATTATTAATATTAGGTTTTTTTTAGTCAAAGTATAAACTAATTTTTGGCAATATCATTCCATAATGCGCAACCCCAAAAAATCAGGTCTAAATATATTAAGACTTTAGCTATAGGTTTTTTTTAGTTAAAGTATAAACTAATTTTTGGCAATATCATTCCATAATGCGCAACCCCAAAAAATCAGGTCTAAATATATTAAGACTTTAGCTAGGGGTTATTGCCTTTTTGGTATCTATTAGTAATCGATCAATGAAGCTATGAGGAGGTGGGAATACAGGGAGGTAGGGAGTATTTTTTTACCTTTTTCCCCTATTCCTTTTTTACCGAATTATTAATTATTAATTATTAATTATTAAATAATTCAGGTTTAAAGCCTCCCCTTTTAAGGGGAAAAAGCGGTTGAGGGATGGCGAGGTCCCCTCGCCATATCCAATCAACCAAGACAGCGGTCGTTTGCGGAGCAGTCCGTTAGGATGGGATGGCGAGGTCTCCTCGCCATATCCAATCGACCAAGAGAAAAGAAACAATATCTCCTTATATTCAATTCCGTAGCGGTTTTAACCAGAGGTAATTATCAATTATCAATTATCCATTATCCATTAATGAAATCTCCTGATTCCTGACTCCTGGTAAAAAAAACTTAATTGTGGACAAAGAGACCAAATGGGTTCTATAAGTATTCTTAGTTAGAGCAGAGCGATCATGCAACGAAAATCAAGAAAGTGTGTGCCAGATCATTAACAAATAATTAATTGTTTGTTTAAGCCTAAAGCTATCAGTTAGTATCTTTAAAATTACTAGAGAAAGGCAAAAGAATTAGAGTGATTGGGAAAAACCAGCTTTTTACTTGTAACTCCCTTAGTTGAGCAAATGTTCGTTTTGTAATTTTTTCATCTCTTCCCTAACTTCAATTGCTATTTCTAGAGCTTCGTTAAGTAATTTTCCATGTTCGCTAGCTTTGTCATTAATTTGCAAAGCTGTCAAAGTATTAAAATTAAAGGTAAATAAGTCTGTATTTTTATTAACAAATTTCTGATTTTCCCGAATAATTCGCTCGGTTTTCAAAGCTCTAGTTAAATCTTCTCTAATTAGTTTTAGAGCTTCCATAATTTTGGTGCGATTACTTAATTTAACTTGAGGGTTCCCAGCAGCTTCAATTTTGTCATTAATAGCGATCGCTTGAACTATCGAATTATATTTATCTACATCCTCAAACAATCTAATCAGACGTTGATTTTTACGAGTCATAAATATTTTATAGATATCTTCTAAAAATAATCCTATTGTCATACTTAAATAAATAACTATTAATAATAAATGGTGTTTATTTAAGATTTCTACTGCTATTATCCAGTAACTAACTAATAAAAGCAAAGCTATTAGTAAACTTTTCAAACCTTCTAATAAATATTTAGTTTTGGTGGGCGGTCGCAATATTTTACCTAAACTTACTCCACTTAGATGTTTAAGTTCACCCTTTGTAATTTCTAATCCTTCTAAATCTAACCGCATAATTCTTTGAAATTTTTAGTTCTAACTATGGAGTGAAGTTGGGGAAAACATAGATGTTTTATTAATTGATAATTGATAATTAGGGTTTGCGTATGGAAAGTCTTTTTGCTGGGGTAGGAGACAGGAGACAGGAGACAGGAGACAGGAAGAACGGGGAATGAGCGAGGAGGTAGGAGCGGGCGTTTTGTCTCTCAATTTTTCTGCCATAATCATCCCAAGATACTAGCATGCATGAGCTTTTTCCACCGAAAAGCTGGTACTTTTTTCAACTCTAAAACGCTAAAACCTTTATATGTTAATGCTTTTAGAATTAATCAGCAAACCCTAATCACCTCTGGTTAAAACCGAGATGATTGAATATAAAGAAATATCCTAGCACTTTTTTTTCCCCTTAAAAGGGGAGGCTTTAAACCTGAATTATTAATTATTAATTATTAATTATTCGGTAACAGAAGAAAGAAGGAAGAAGAAAGAAGGCAAAATTTTACGCTGTCCGAGTTTTAAGCTTTTAATCTGTCCTGGTTTTTTCCTTCCACTGCTATATTTTCCGGTTATTCTCAACTCTCTAGCCAATCCTCTTCTTTATAAGAATAGGTAATTATTAATTATTAATTGTTAATTATTGATTGTTGAACATACCCATAAATTTGATTGTGAGAGATTTTTTTGTTAATGAGCAATGAAATAATATAGCGTTTTTTAATTTACTAAGATACAGTTTTTTTCTGATTTTCTATTCAGTTTACGCGACCAAAAAACTTTCTCCTTCTATTCCTCTTTCTTCTTCTTTTTTCTCTCCTGACTCCTGACTCCTGACTCCTGACTCCTAAGTAATTAAGATTAATATCATACACTAATTCACCAACACCGATTTTTGTAGTGTAAATTTCACTTTTGGTTGACCAGCATTATAAGTTAAGGCATAACTATTAGCTAATATCCAAAACCATAAACTAGGATAACGAGGTTCTAACCAAGGTTGAATCCAGCGGGCAAAACTAGGCAACCATCCTAATAGGAAATTCATTAAACTAAACAAGGTGAAATTGATATAACTTATTGTCCAGAGTAATACTTCCTGAAAGTTGATAAAATCTAGAATCCACAATAAAAGATAAGGATTTTTTCTAGCTGCTTTGAGAGCTAATCTGGTAAAAGTAAACCAATTAGCCCTATCTTTAATAAAAGTATCTGCTACTTCTGGAGGTTCCTCTGCTAATAATCCAAAAAATGTATTCAATATAGAATTAATTCTTTGGGGAGGTAAAAACTTTCCAGTTGGTACCATCATGCCTTTAGAAAATAACCAAGTAACAGCAATATTACTTTGATAAGCACGAATTTGATTTAAGTGATTAGCGCTGAGTAAATCATATTTTAAAGCAGTATCTAGAAGATCGGTTAAACGAGGTAAATTTCTGACTAAAGAACCAAAACCAGTAAACACTAAAGGAGATTGGAGAGAAGCAGCATCGCCAATACAAATTAAACGGTCAAAAGCCACCTGGCGATCGCTACCTTTGATACTAAAATGCCCAGGAATATAACCAAAGGTTGGCTTTTTCCAGACTAATTTATCCATGTCACACCGTCGATATTCTGGCAAAATTGCGAAAAAATCTTCGTACATTTCTAACAAAGAACCAGGATTTTCAGGATGAACTTGATGGTAATGAAATAAATAAATTGCTAACTCATTACCAGCACCAGGGAACAACTCCCAAATTAATTGTCTGCCACGAGAAATATCGCCATGACTATTGAGAACATCTCCATAATTTGAATCCCAAACTTCTGGTTCAATTCCACCATCAATTACTGCTCCAACTGTCGGACAAATACTATCAAAAGCACGTTTACCATTTAACTGCCAAGCAATTGGAGAAGCACTACCCATAGCATCTACTAATAAACGCCCACAGAAAATTTGTTCAGTTTTGTTAGATAGATTTTGAGTATAAACTACAACTTTTTCTGGATAAACTTCAGCTTTAATAAATTCTGTTTCATCTACAATTTTTCCTCCTGATTCTTGTAGTTTTATCCCAGATAAAGTGAGTGCTTTTTCTGAATCTAATGCCACATTTAAAACTGTAGGAGTATGCAGAATTGCAGCCTTAGCAAAATCAGGGTTATTACTATCAAAAAATTTGTTAAAACCGTCTTTATATTCTCTAGCAATTAAACCTTCTATTTCTGCAGCAGTAAATAAACCCAAGTCAATTAAACTTTGTAGTTCGGAGCGAGAAATATTCCACTCTCGATTCATTTTCCCAAAAGTCAAACGTTCTAATAATAATACTTTGTACCCCAATTTTGCCATCACAGCTGCATGAATAACTCCCAGAGCGCCACCAACATAGATCAGGTCATATTCAACAGAATTATTATTTGTTCCTAACTCCTTTTTCCACACTACTTGTTTTGGTGTTTGAGGATTTTTAACTGATTCGCGCCAACGTTTTTCCCACCAGTATAAACGTTTCAGATCGTATTCCCCTTGAGGCATTTTTTGAAAGTATTTTGCAGTCAGAGGATAATCAGATGCTAAAGCTGTAAAAATTGACTGATTTGATAGGTCAATTATGGGAGGTTCTGGATAATTTAAAGGAAATTCTTTTCTCAAGTTGGTAGTCAAAGATGAAATGAATTGTTTTTGTATTGAAGATACATTTCCTTGAGCAAAAACTTTGAGATAAGTAGTTCGTTGTAATGACCAGGTAAATACAGAAAATTCCTGAGTAGGATCTTCAGAAAATTTCATAACAAAACCATCTGAAGTAAGAATTTTATCACCGAACTTTGGTTGAAATTTATGCTGTAACCATTGACAAACAGTTTTTGTATCTGGCGTTGGTACTTCTAGGTAAAGAATTTCTTTCATCTGTTTTTTTGGGAATTAATTTTTAATCTTAAAGTTGACAGTATTTTAATTTATGCTATTATCGTTAGATAAAACTTTAATTTAATATAAAAGTTTACAATATTTTCTACTATGAAGTATACCCAAGAGAAATTTTCCTTTGGGTAGTATTTTTTTAAGTTTCTACTCTCTCTTGATAGGTTTTAAAGATAAATCTGTCTCTAGATGACTATCTTCAATTAGTAAACTTCGTTCAAGCCAACAAAATAGTTTAGCCTCAATCAGTAGAGTAGTGAAAAAATCTCAAAGACACTAAGGGAGTAGAGATGAATTATCCTGTACCTACAAGCGATCAAGAAGTAATTGCTTTGCGACAACAGCCAGTTAGTGATGAACTTGTCGCTCTAGCTATAGCTGGTATAGTTAATGTTGCTCATTCTCAAGGAAAATCTATAGAGGAATTGAAGGAGGAGATTCTTGCGGATGATCGTTTATTAAATATGGCCCAAAGACAATTGCTCAGTCAGATCCTTAATGAAGCTTGGGAGTATTTGCTGTGACTTATATCATGTCCGGTTGAATACTTAATAAATAACGACGGAGGAGGACCGAGTCAGGAGGACCGAGTCAGGAGGACCGAGTCAGGAGGGAAGAAAGAAAAAAAGATGGAAGAAGAAATTTTCTGATTGTTAATTAAGCGGACATGATATTACAAGAAGAAGGAAGAAGGAAAAATATGGCATTGCATATTTGCCGGATAAATTAGTGTGGTGGCGTTGTATATTTGCACATTGGAATTATAGTTTTAGAGAAAGAGAAAGTATAAAGATGAGATTTACCTTTTCTGCAAAGATTCATCTCTTGGTTCAGCAATGCCGAAGGAAAAATATGACTTTGTCTGAGTTTGAAGCTTTTGATCTGTTCTAACCTTTCCTTAGACTGCTATCTATAATACCAATTTGAAAAAAGAATGCTACAAAAAGGTAGACCTTGCTCGAATATGCTTAAAAATAGCTATTCCAGTTCATTTTAGATAGTTATTTATATTGTTTTTCCCTTTTTTTCAATATTTATCCCTTCTTCCTTCTTTCCTCTTCCTTCTTTCGTACGGACGCCCTTATGCAACGTCCCTACCATTTGTAACAAACATTTATCAAATTGGTATAATACCAATTACTAGGGTGCATCTCAATGTTGAATAAAGCCAAAAATTTATCGCTTTTAGGGAACAGGCAACAGGGAATAGGGAATAGGGAATATATAGGAAAAAAGTATTTTTGCAAATATGAGATGCACCCAATTACTATGCATTAATGCTTAACTTAGGTAGCACTTCAATTATTAAGTAGGGCTTTAGGAGCGCATTAATTAATTATTATTCTGTTTACTTCTCCCTCACTCCCCTACTCCCCTACTCCCCTAACTGACTCCTGAGGACTGACTCCTTTTCCTGCCATTAAATCTAATTTTGTTGAAATTTATCTAACATATCTACTGCAATTTTTTGATTATCAGAATCGCCATCCAATCCAAAGAAAAAAGCCGCCTGCTGAAAATTTTCCATCGCCTCACTTTGATTTCCAATTAAGTAGTAAACTATCCCCCTATTAAAGTATGACTTAGGATTATTAGCATCAATCTTGATAGATTTATTTAAATCTTGAAGAGCCTTTTTCTGCTCTCCTATTTGTAGATATTCATCGCCTCGATAATAATAAGCTTCGGCATTTTCAGGATTAATTTCTATAGCCTTATTAAAGTTAGTTATCGCTGCTATTCTTCTTCCCAATTGAGAATAAGCAACTCCCCTACTTAAGTAAGCTTCACTTTGACCAGGATTGAGACTTATAGCTTTATTTAAATCCTTAATAGCACCTTGATAATTTCCTGCTTCCATCTTTTGTTTAGCCTGATTATTCAGATTAATTGCCTCTTTAGCCAAATTAAATCTTTGAGTTATTACTTGATGATTTTCTCGATAAAGTTTGAGTTTTTTTCTAGCTTCTGGATATGAAAAACTTTCTTCAGGAATTTCTTCTAATAAATTAATTGCGTATTGCCATTTTTGTTGTGCTTGATACCAAGTATCAACAGGATGAGGAGGATTTTGTACTAATAAAGCTGCTGACATTGCAGATTGTTTTGCTAACCTTAAATAGATTAATCCATGTTCTGCTAAATATAGTTTTCGCTTAACTGCAATGAGTTGATAATTTAGTTTAGTTATTTCTCTAGATACAGGTTGTAAAGGTACACCAGGCAGTTGAATAACTTGTTCTAAAGTATCTATTGCTTCTGGCAATTGAGCTAAAGCTGCTCTAAGTTGATTAACATCAGAATCTTGATTAAGATCTCCTAAATTAGCTATTTTTGCTTGAACTATAGCTATGGATTTTTTTTGTACATTATTTAGCCAAAAAATTGAAATGCCGTAACCTAAAGCCAGGATAAGTATAATAACTTTGACTGGGTTTTTCTGACCCATAGTTGCTCCTTTCAATTTCATCAGTAAAGCAATTACCACATCGCGTATTAGCCGTTAGCTTTTTTTATTTACCATATCTTATACCAATTTTATCGCAATAGTAAAATGAAGAGAGAAGAAGAGCTAAAGGTAAAACAATGATAGAAATAGGTAGGAAAAAGAATTGGGTCGGGTTCTTCAAAATATAAATTTTCAATTTCATTTTTGTAGCATTTTTTTTGATAAATGGTATTACCTAAAAAAAAATATCAGAATAATTTACTTTTTTACATGCTACAGATATGATAGAAAAGATTTTTATATGAGAATAGCAGTATGGACTTGAGAGGAAACAAATATGGCCGGGGTATGTAAAATAGAAATTACAGAAACAGTCCCAGAACTCAAAACATTGTTAAATGGCCAAAAAACTGCTAGTGGCTTTCAGAAGATTCAGGCACTATATCTATTTAAAATTGGTCAAGTGACAACTGTCAAAGAATTGGCAGTTACTTTAGGAGTAAATCGGATTACAGTACAAAGGTGGTTGAGACAATATCGTAAAGAAGGATTATCAGGGTTATTACAGGTAAAACAAAGTGGGGGGCGCAAACCAGCAATCCCACCAGAAGCGCGAGATGGGTTGCAAAAACGACTTAACGACCCCAATAATGGTTTTCAGAGTTATGGAGAAATTCAAAAATGGTTGAAAGAAGAATATAATATTAATGCTTCTTACAAAGCAGTTTATTCCACAGTTAGATATCAGTTAAAAGGTAAACTCACAAAAAATAAGTAGTATGGTGCTTTATATCATGTCCGGTTGAATACTTACAAATTAACAATGAACGGAGTCAGTCCTCAGGAGTCAATAGGGAAAAAGAAGCAACAGGAGAAGAAAGTTTTGATCGTGTTTGCGTAGCATTCTGTAGGAAAGCGGAACAGAGTATCTATCGCGCTATTAAACAACATGATATTACTTAGGCAACAGGTAATCAAAAAACCGATCGCAAATTCATGTAGAGCAGGACAAAATTTTCTGACCATCTGTCTGAATGTGTATTATTATAATCATAAAGTGCGGAATGATTTAGGTTTGCTAATATTATTTCCCATAGCTCACATACCACTCTTTAGATACCCAACCGGAGATAGTTTTAATTAGTTTTTTCTTGCCTGTTTCAATGTTTTACTTAACTGAGTTTCTGACAAAGACCGCACAAAACTCAGATTAAAAGGTTTTTCGCCGATGCTCTGAGCATAAGATGCTTGTAAATATGAACTATATTCAGGGCGATCGGCAACATGGGTTTGGAAGAATGCTAAACCAAAAGCATTAGCATAACCATTGACTACGTCTGGATCTGGTTGAATCAACTCTGCTAGAGAAGTGAAACTATTTTCTCTAATTGCCCCAAAATCAATATTGATATGATCTGCTCCCTCTGTTAAGACCAAATATTTATCAGGAGTTGTCAACCAAGTAAAAGAGTTTGCTTGTTCTAAAACAATAGGAGTAATTTTATCTTCACTAGCACTTCCCCACAAAACAGGTAACTCAATCTGACTCAAACCAGCTTTTCCAAATAAACTACTATTGACTGGATCGAGTACAAATATTCCTGCAATTCTATCATCTTTCAAATTATATTTTTGAGGCTTCAATTCCAAAGCACGACACTGTAGCAGCAGCGACATATTTAAAACTTCCATTTGTGGGCCACAGTCTTGTTTGAGTTGCTGAAAGTTAATCTCTGCACCTGCTAAAGCAAAGGCAGTATAAGCACCAAAAGAATGACCAAATATACCTACCTTTTTCAGGTTTAATTGATTGTGGAATTGATATTGATTTAACTGCTCTAATTGATTTAATAAGAAAGAAATATCCAAGGGGCGGTCAATAAATTCATTGCCATGGAACATATCCTTAGTTTTACCTGCTAAAAATTTCTGGATATATTCATAATCACTACCTGGATGTTGGGGTAAAGCAACAGCAAATCCATAAGAAGCTAAATGTTTAGCTAAACTTTCAAAATTAACTCCATTAGAACCTAAACCGTGAGAAATTACAACTACAGGAATTGATATTTCTGCTGAAGAGATATTGGGTAAATAAAGTTGTACTGAAAAATTGCGATCGCGCCCTTCATCTTGCAGGATAATTTGTTGCTTTGAAAAGCTATATTTTCCTTTTTTCCTAATGTCTGGTAACTGAGAAAAATCAACCTTTTCTTCTCTGTAAGCTTCTGTTTTTGTGAGATTTGCTACAGTTTCTATAAAAGTTTTTGTATCTTCTTGTACAGCAGCGATTTTTTCAGTTACAGCAAAAATTTCTTTTGTATCGAACCATATAGTATCACTGGGAAAATGACGGATAAAATTTATGATAGTTAAGCCTTCAGCATCATTTGCCGCCTTTAATAAAGCAGTTCTAATTTCCTCAGCACCATTTTCAGCAGTAGTTAAATTCTCATTCTCAGAATTTGATGAAGTTTTGATTACTTGCCCTAAATTTTTCAGGAATAATTCTCCCATAGGGGACTTGATAAATTGAGAGACTATCTGAGGAGGAAAATTATAGCGGTTTTGTAATATATCCCGATATTTATCTTCTTTTTCAGCTTCTAAAAGTAGCATATAACTAGCTAGTTCATAGCTAATTTCTCCCGTTTTGGCATAATCTTCTAATGCTGATACAGGAATCAAAATATTTAGACCTTTATGACCTAGAGAAATCTGCTTTGCTGCATTCACTGGCAAAGCAGTTAAAAGAGCAGGAATTATGCTTATAGTTAGAGATTTGAACCATTGGTTCAAAGTAGAATAATTGCTTTTTTTATTGTTGATTTTTTTTGCTGTAAATACTTGATTTTTCACTATTAATATTACTCCTAATTACTCCTAATTACTCCTATAATTAATAACTTTTCAGCCGTCTATTCTGCTTTTCGAGAAAGCATACTAACCCTAAAGTTGTTAATACTAGACAAATAAATATACTATCCCCTAATAAATTTTGGCTTTATCGGAGGGATAATTCTATATAACTAATTGAGATTAATTCCGGTTTGCAGAAAAAAAATGTTTACCGTTTTCTCTAAATTTTTATCGGAAATCACAGTACCTTTGAAGATACTATAATTCAGTATGTCAGAGTGTTAATTGACTTTTTGCATCGTTTTATACTGATTTTTTTTCGTCAATTTATAATATTATTTACCAACAAATAAATCAAAATATTAAATCAGTAATTGAACATTTAACTTGCATATATTTCTAAAAGCACATAAGAAAAATAGAAGGATTTAGTAAATTTTGCACTCTTACAGTAACTAAAAATCAGAAGCAAACTAAATGTGTAGTTTGTTTGCAACTGTGTATTGATAGCTAAAACACATCATATTAATATTTCTGAAGCGAGATAATCCATTGCTTTTTCCACTAGCTGTTGGAAGGATAGCTATCAGAATATAATCTATTATCTCATATTAAATCTATTTAATTAATTACAATAGAACTTCTTAAGATTCTTTTGTCAAGTAATCTCTAAAACATTACAGACATGAGAATCAAGTCTTAATCCAGTATGCTAGAAACAATGAAAAAGGGAGTGTTACAGTGTATTCGTTGGTTTATGAAGTACAGTAGGGAGCAGGGAGCAGTAGGGACGTTCACGCAACGTCCCTAGGGACACGAGAACATTTATGTAAGTCAATTTAAAATTGTTTAATAATTAGATGAAAGGTAAGACGTTGAGTGTAAATAGTTAAATATTATCTAACATTGACAGAGCTTTTAATCCCCTGTAAACATCAGATTTTTTTTGAGGATTCAGGTTAATTATCTGTTAACAATATCAACTAAATAATCCCCAGCAATCCCCCACAGGTCACTATACATACCCATCCAAAAATTGCTATGTATTCTATCTTTTCTTGGAGCTTATGTTCATCTACAAATGTAATTTTGAACACCGGATTTTTTGATGAATTTACCTTGATAAAATCAACCAGTATCAGCAATAGCGATAAGTCAAATTAAATTAGTCAAACCTTGTACATTACCTAGTGCAGCTACGCGGAAGTTAAAAGTCAAAATTCATGCATCGAGTGCTAATTGGCGAGGTGTCCTACGGGGCGCCTACTGTGCGGAAGTAATTCCGCACACAGCCCCTCCAGAATGTAAGATGCACTCAAGACAGTCAATCATTTTTGATTTGTAATTGTTTTAGGATTTTGTAAATGGTCAGTTATTTCGGTTGTGCAGAGCGTAAAGTGTGGGATAAGTAAGTAGGGCTGGTCAATAATCATCTAAAAGCACTCTCAAGAGTGAGTTTTTCGGATTTTTGTCGGGAAAAAAGTGCAAATTTTTCAGCCTTTACAGCGGTTTTCATTTGGATAGACCACAGTAGGGACGTTCCATGGAACGTCCCTACAAGGTTTGATCTGTGAAGATGTGGTTCATCAATTTGAAAAACGCTGTAAGATCAAATCCGTTTAATTGGACATCAAAAAAATCTCGAATCGTCATCACTAATAAATGTTTGTGATTCTTTCTCCTCCTGAGGACTGATATAAAATCCGGTTATATAGTATATATTCATTATTCAATCTCCCCATCTCCCCCAACAATACAATTAAGTATTCAACCGGATCTGATATTACTCCTAACTCCTAACTCCTAACTCTTAACTCCTAACTCTTAACTCCTTACTCCTTACTCCTAACTCCTAACTCCTTACTCATTAATCCTTACTTCTCAGTAATACGATAACTAATTACCCGGATTCTATATGAGGAGTGTCTCCTCAAGACTTAACCAATCTATAACTGTTTAACCGGATTTGAGGTCAGACCATAAAAGCTATGATCAGTGGCAGACTTGCACAAAAAGATACAGCTACAGTTATTCCTTCTACTTCCCACCCGGACCACACTTCCCACCCGGACCACACTTCCTTGACGCACTACCGTTATTTCTGCCATCCTGCACTAGACTTCCCTCTAGATTATATCCACCTGTTTTACAATCTTTAAACATGGCGAGATAGACGTATTCCTACTACTGAGCAGTTACGCCAAGAGTTAGAAACGTGGAGTCAACAGCGGAATCAAAATCTTAGCAAGGTGGTTTGGCGTTTTTCCACGCTTCGATGCTAGAGTCAAACTGCAACATCTTTCTCTTTATCCTGTATTTGAAACTTCCAAACATCAATAACTCCCCCGGATTGTTCACCTTCACTATCAACCAGTAGCGATATAGCTGCCGCTAGACTCCGCCCAACGCTTATTTTTTGATTTTTTACTGTCTATTCAAGAGCGATTGCTATCGTCTTTATTTCTGACTCCTACCTTCAAAAAATTTTATACCGATGCTACCGGATTTGATATGACGAGTTATTTTTTCCTTCATTAAATCATCTTGAGCAGTTGAGCTTTTTTCTAACAGAGGAAATAAGTCTGCTCCTTACCTCCATAGAAAAACTCTAATAATTTTTTCTATCTCTCTAACCAAGCTTTCATTTTTCCAGGATTTAATAATCCGTAGGGGTCTACCTTTTTCTTAAATTCTAACTGTTCAAAGTCTGTAGTTTTCATTCCTCCATCTTCCAAAATATAGGTATGAGGATTAAAAATATTTACCCCATTTTTTTCGTGATATTCAATAATTTCATTTAGTCGTTCTTCTGAAGTATAACGGACAATTTGTAATCCTACTGGTGTAGTTTTACCATCCATTCGCATAAATTCTAAGTGCATGATTACTTCATCACCAAAATGCCGATACATTTTTTCTACAAGTGCTAGATTTCTATCAGCAGGAAAACCACTTTGTAAATAAGTCAAATTTGTATCTACACTCCGAGCGTGTAACGTCGTATGATTCCAAGTAAACTCATATATTGGTGTACCCTTACTTGCCTCTTGAGCAGTTTTTTCATAACAAATTTCACCTTTAAATTCTTTAACTAAATCCTGAAAAGACTCCAAACTATATTCAGATACCATCAAAAAAGCACAATGTTTTCCTTCAGGAATTGAACTTTTTACCCCAGCAAAAAAACTAGGTATCGGCCAAGCAAAAACAGTAATTAATTTTTTGACTATTCCATCACTATCTCCCAATGCTTGACCAAATTTTGCACAGGTCATAAAGTCGTCAAAAGTTACTATTAATTCTGCCCAAGGATAAGTAGGAGCTAGAGGTATTTCTAACTGAGTAATAATTCCATTTGTTCCATAAGCATGATTAACTTTTTGTACATTATCGCCACGCAATTCTATAACTCTTGGTTCCTCTTCCATAGTCACAACTCGCACGGCAGAAACATTACCTCGATCTCTCAATCCACCATAATTAATTGAACCAATTCCACTACTACCACCACCGATAAAACCGCCAATTGTAGCAGTACGATAAGTTGAGGGAAACATCCTGATTTCCCAACCAATTTCTCTTGTTTTTTTATCTAATGCTACTAATTTTACTCCTGGTTCTACGCAAGATAAACCAGGTTTTATCCAATTAATTTTATTCATTTTTGTAGTGTCGAGAACTACCCCTCCTTCTAAAGGAATACATTGCCCATAGTTACCAGTTCCAGCACCTCTAACTGTTAAAGGTGCTTGATATTTAACGCAAGTTTTAGCTATTTGTAAAACCTCTGCTTCATTGGTGGGACGAACAACTAAATTAGCTCTTTTATCTTTTAGTTGCGATTGTAAAATAGGGCTGAAATGATAATAGTCTAAGGATAGTTTAATAACTTGATTTGGTTCAGTAATAATTTCGATATTTTTTAGTTCTGAGGCTAATGTTTCCCAATTTATTTGTTTTGTTTCAGTTGTTGTCATTGGTATTTTGAGTAAAAAGTTATTTTAACATTATTATGTACGATTCGCTTGAAAAGTAGTCATTGCGACCAGAGGAATAAATCCCCTAAACCCTTGATATTGCTTGATTTAACTCCGTTCCAGTCGCAATGACTTGACTATAGTAATTATCCTAGTTTAATATTATAGCAATTTTCGTAAGTATTCAGCTGGGAAACAGTTATAGGAGGTTAATTGCCATGAATTTTATTAAACTTGGTAGACTGGCCAAAAGTTTAACAGGAGCGATCGCTGCTTATATAAGTTTTTTCTCAATTGTCATTGTCACCCCTACTCTTGCTAAAACTCCCATAGGAGAATTACAACGTGGTGACAATGCGACTATTTCCGGGCAAGTAATAGGAATTTCGGGCGATGAATTTATGCTTGATGATGGCACAGGAAAAATTTTAGTTGATACTGACGATCGGGAACTCACAAATTTATCAGTGGGAGAGCAAGTAAAAGTAATAGGAGAGTACGACGATGATGATTTTGATGCTTTTTCTATTACTCGCCAAGATGGAAATGTAATTAATATTCAGTCAAATGATGATGATGATGACTATGATGACGATGACTATGATGACGATGACTATGATGATGATGACTATGATGACGATGACTATGATGATGACGACTAATATAGAATGGCGTTGGTGATTTGAGGTATGATCTCATGTCCGGATAAGAGCGTGATAGAACTCCGTGACCTTTACGCGACCAAAAAACTTTCTCCTTCTACTCCGGTTTCTTCTTATTTCTTCCCTCCTGACTCGGTCCTCCTGACTTCCCCTCCTGGGAGCAGGGGGGCACGCGGGTGGGTTGACTCCTAAAGAATTAAGATGAATACCATACACGCGCTTCACCAACGCCAAAAGCTTTTAATTTCGACAATAATTTTCCTTCCTTTTTTTTTCAACTAAATTTAAAAAAGGAGTCCCGCGTTGTAATCTATGATTCAGCGCCGGGAGGAATTAGTGAAGAGCAAATAAAATGAAGCTTCATTGTTGATTGATATTTTTCACCTTTTGAAGTATCGTATAAGAATGAAGCAAATAACAACTATATCCTGTAAATTAAAGGTCAGCCCAGAAGTGGCAAAAGAAATAGAAGCCACTATGGAAATGTTTGCTAATGCTTGTCAGTATGTACACAAAAACAGTGACAAAAAACTGACAAATCATGTGGCCATGCAAGCCTTAATGTACGGTACAGTTAGAGAAAAGTTTCAGTTATCAGCACAAACTACAATTCACGCCATTAGACGAGTATGTTCTAATCGCAAAACTTCTATTACTAATCATATTCAAAAAGAATTAACTTTTGCAC
>NZ_JAAHGO010000083.1:0-28922 GCF_010672455.1 Okeania sp. SIO2C9
CTAGTTGCAATTAATTCTGGCTCAGTTGCAGTTAATCTTGGCTCAAACGTTAATCTAGTTGCAATTAATCCTGGCTCAAAAAGTTCGTTATTGCTGGTCCGGGGCTTTCTTATTGCTGGCCGCTACAAGTATGCACAACGAAATGTTCCATGCTAAAAAAATCGAACCACAAGAAGCAATTAAATGCCTGGAGCGAGTAGAAAAAGTAGTCACAGTAAGTAAATTTATTGCTGATGGTATTGCCAAATTATTTCCAGAATATAAACAAAAACTGCAACCTGTATATGCTGGAGTAGACCTCAAGCGCTTTCAGCCAAGGTGGGCAGAAGGGGTAAAAGAAAAACGAGAAGCAATGCTGGCAACTCATGGCTTGGAGGACAAAAAAGTAGTTCTATGTGTAGGAAGGTTGACAGATAAAAAAGGGCCTCATCTGTTAATATCTGCGATCGCCAAAGTAATAGAAAAACATCCATCTGCTGTATTATTGCTAGTAGGGAGCAAATGGTACGGGAATAACAATGAAAACGATTATGTCCGTAAAATCAAAGCAGAAGCAGAAAAGTTAGGCCAAGCAGTTCAGATGACTGGTTTTATCCCACCGTCAGAAGTTGCAGATTACTTTTTGTTAGGAGATATATTTGTATGTGCATCTCAATGGGAAGAGCCTCTTGCTAGGGTGCATTATGAGGCAATGGCAACTGGACTATGCACTATTACTACTGCTAGGGGAGGAAACCCTGAAGTAATTGTTCCCGGAAAAAATGGTATAGTTATCTCAGACTACGACAATTCTGATGCCTTTGCCACTGAAATAGATTACCTATTGTCAAAACCAAAGAAGAGTGAAAAAATGGGAAGAATAGGACGTGAGTTGGCTGAACTATATTATAGTTGGTCAAGGGTAGCTTGGGATATTTTAAGTATTATAAACGATTCAAAATTAGTGTCTTCCTCTTTAGAAACACTCCGACAAATAGAGCAAGATAAGGAAGCGGGGTAAATTTATGATAGTAAACCTCAATCAAATTGTGAATTGGTCTCTAAAACCTATAATGATTTTATACACCATGAATTATAGTAGGTATAGATTGTTGATTTCCTGGAGCTAACGACTAAAGCCAGTATTTTCAAAGGCCAATCAAATTAGGAGTAGTATATAGCATTACTATTCAAAGTTGGTATTAAAACCAAGAAAAAATTATAATAGACTTGTCGCTTTATAAGGTAAAGTAAAGTTAATAGGGTGTTTGAGATGGGACAATGTTAGATATTAATCGGGTGCTAAAAGAAGACCGGCTATTAAGGGCATTGACTGGACTAAACCGTAAGGCATTCGATGAATTATTAGAAGCTTTTTGTGTCCAACTTGAGTTGGAAGCGATCGCTAATAGTCAAAAACCCAGACTGCGAACTCTAGGAGGAGGGAGAAAAGCGCGATTGCTACAGGCCAAAGATAAGTTATTTTTTATCTTGTTCTACTTTAAGTGCTACCATACCTTTGATGTGGCAGGAGTGTTGTTTGATTTACACCGCAGCAGAGCACACCACTGGATGTTAAGACTACAGACATTGCTAGAGAGTGCTTTAGGGAAAAAAATGGCCTTACCAGAACGTAAGTTACAAAGCATTGAAGAATTCATTAGCAGGTTTCCATCTGCCAAAGAAGTGATGATTGATGGTACGGAACGGCCAATCCAGCGTCCCAAAGACCACCAAAAGCAGAAAAATCATTACTCAGGTAAAAAAAAGTGCCATACTCGTAAACATCTGATAATGACAGACTCAGATAAAAGGGTCCTCGTCCTATCAAAAGCAAGAGAGGGCAAGGTTCATGACAAACGGCAGTTGGATGAAGAAAAATTGGTAGATTTTGTGCCTGATGAAGTAAAAATTCATGTAGATTTGGGTTTCCAGGGATTACAGAAGGAATTTGTCAACATCAAAATTCCCACGAAAAAACCTAAAGGAAAGGAATTAACTGAGGAACAAAAACATTTCAATAGAGAGAAAAGTAGCGATCGCGTCAAATGTGAACATACAATATCTGGCGTGAAGAGATATAATGCAGCGAGAGGATTGTATCGAAATCATATTAAAGATTTAGACGATCGCTTCATGTTCACTGCGGCTGGACTCTGGAATTTCTACCTGATGGCAGCATAGTTTAATCAGTGAAAGCCAGAATTTTCCCATTTCACTTTAAGGTTTTATTTCGCGACAAGTCTAATAATTAAAAAAAATGCTAGAATTAATTAATCGCTACGAACACGGCTTTGTATCTATTCCCTTAATTTTAGCCTGTAGAAAAAAGGGGTTATTTGAGTTAATAAAACAAAAAAAAATGACCCACCAGCAAATAGCTAAAGCTCTAGGAGCAAATACAGGTCATCTGCAAGTAGCATTAAGAATGATGCAATCCCTAGGTTGGCTATCAAAAAATGAAGTTGGTGAATACTCCCTCACAGACAATTCTCAAGTATACTTGTCTATTCCTGAAGAAATATTAGAGTTATACGACTTACCCCTAGAATCATACTTACTAGGAAAAGAAAAGCCTGGTCTTCTCAAAAGTTGGATAGAGCTTTCTCAACAACAATGGCAGATTAATGATAGAACAATAGCAGATTTCTTAGATGGAGTTCTAATAATACCAATTATGCTAGCGCTTCACAAGCATAATTTATTAGCAGTAGACCAGGAAGAAAAACCTTTATTCTCTAGTGTAAGTCCTCATATACGAGAAGAATTATCAACATTATTTATAGCTAAAGGATGGGCTGAGAAAAGTTCGATAACAGTAACAGTCCAAAAACACAGCCAAAAATCAGATGAAAATAATTTATGCTTGACTGCTCTTGGTAAATTTATAGTAGAGAGAATACTAATTACTGGAGTTACTGCTTCCTATACTCCTATGTTGTTACAGATTTCAGATGTATTATTTGGAGATTGTAAAACTGTATTTTGTCGGGATGAACAGGGAAGTGAAAGTCACATTGATCGAAAATTGAATGTGATGAGCAGTGGTTTTCAACACCAGAAGTTTTTTGCTGATGTAGACGAATTAATTCTGAGTATTTTTAATAAGTTACCTTATTCTGAACAACCAAACTATGTTGTGGACATGGGTTGTGGCGATGGCACACTACTCAAACGAGTTTATCAAGTAATTAGTACAAAATCTGCTAGAGGAAAAGTTCTAGACAAATATCCAGTCCAGATGATAGGAGTAGATTATAACCAAGCATCGTTGCAAGAGTCGGCATTAACTTTAGCAGGTATTCCTAACTTGCTAATGAAGGGGGATATTGGAAACCCACAACAAATGATATCTGACTTAAGAACTCATGGAATTGACGATCCAGAAAAAATTCTCCACATTAGGTCCTTTTTAGACCACGATCGTCCATTTATTCCTCCCCAAAATTTAGAAGCAGTAAAAAGGCGGGGCCAACTTTCTTATTCAGGGGTTTATGTAGATTCAGACGGCGGTTTGATTCCTGCCGAGATTATGATACAAAGCTTGGTAGAACATCTGGAAAGATGGTCTTCTGTGGTTACTAAACATGGGATGATGATTCTGGAAGTTCATTGTTTAGAACCAAAAGTAGTAAACAAATTTTTAGACAGTAGTAATAACCTGCATTTTGATGCTTTACAAGCTTTCTCAAGTCAACATCTGGTGGAAGCTGATGTGTTTCTCAGTTGTGCTGCAGAAGTAGGTTTATTCCCCAAGTGGGAGTTCTCGAAAAGATATCCTCAGAATTTTCCATTTAGTCGTATCAGCCTCAATTGTTTTGAGAAAAAGCCTTACAAGTTGCGCCATCCTACAATTAAGGATTTACCCGAGCTAATAGTACTAGAGGAATTGTGTTGGTCAGAAAATCTCCGGGTTGATAGTGAAGAAATTCAGAGGCGGATTTTGAATTTTCCACAAGGGCAATTTATTTTAGAAATTGAGGAAAAGATTGTTGGAGCTATCTATTCCCAAAGGATTGATCGTATTGAAGTTTTGGAGAATATAACTTTTGTAGAAGTGCCATCATTACATACTGAATCAGGAGTAGTGATACAATTACTAGCGACGAATATTTTGCCAGAGTTGCAAAACCAAGGGTTAGGGGACCAATTACTGGAATGGATGCTTCAGTATTGTGCTGTGATGGGTGGTGTGGAAAGGGTTGTGGGAGTAACTCGTTGTCGTAATTATTCAGATTATTCCCCAATGCCAATGGCGGAATATATCCACAAAAAAAATGATTCAGGGTTACTGGTAGACCAGATATTGCGCTTTCATCAGATACATGGGGCCAAAATTCAAAAAATTCTTCCCGGTTATCGCCCCAAAGATATAGAAAATCAAGGCAATGGTGTTCTGATCGAATACGATATTCATCATCGTCAACGTTTTGATGGCGTAGAAGTTGAAAAAAATCAGCAGGTAAAAGTAGAAAGAAAAGAAGATGTAGATGAAGTTGTAGCTGGTTGTGTTCGGACAGTAATGAACAAGAAACACTCTTTTGATTCAGATCGCCCACTGATGGAAATGGGAATCGAATCCTTGGAGTTGTTGGAACTAAAATATTTATTGGAGAAAAAGCTGGAAGTAAAAATAGAGCCGAATTTCTTCTTTAAGTATGGAACTCCCAAGGCAATAGCTAGTTACTTTAAAGGAGAAACACCAACTAAACAAAAGAAAAATTCCGAGTTGTTACCAAAAATCGCACAACCAGAGCCAAAAGCTGAAAAAACTGAATCAGGTTTTTCAGCAGCTCAATTAGAAAATGGGATAGCAATTATCGGAATGGCTTGCCGGTTTCCCGGAGATGCCGATAGTCCCCAAAAATATTGGTCACTGCTGTGTAATGGTATTGATCCAATTACAGAAGTACCTCCGAATCGTTGGGATATTGAAAAATACTACAACTCCGATAAAAATCAACCAGGAAAAATATCTAGTCGTTATGGAGGCTTCATTTCCGAAGTAGACAAATTTGATGCTGAGTTTTTTCAAATTTCGCCCCGTGAAGCTAAATATATAGATCCACAACAACGTATTTTACTAGAAGAAAACTGGAAGGCACTAGAAAATGCTGGTATTAATCCAGAATCTATTTCAGGAACAGAAACAGGAGTATTTGTAGGTATTGCTTTCCATGATTATGAACAGCTACAATACAAACATAATCAGGAGCAAGATTTAAACATCTATTTTGCTACAGGTAGTTCTACTGCTATTGGTGCAGGAAGATTATCCTACTTTTTCAAATTAAATGGTCCAGCAATAACTGTAGATACAGCCTGTTCATCAGCTCTAAGTGCTGTTCATTTAGCTTGTCAGAGTATACGCAATGGCGAATGTGAATTAGCTTTGGCATCAGGAGTAAATTTATTGTTGTCTCCTGAGTTAAGTATTAGTTTTTCTCAAGCAGGGATGTTATCACCAGATGGACGTTGTAAGACTTTTGATGCTTCTGCCAATGGTTATGTACGGAGTGAAGGTTGTGGAGTTGTAGTTCTTAAGTCTTTGAAACAGGCCATAGCAGATCAAGACCCAATTTTAGCAGTGCTACGGGGAACAGCAATTAATCAAGATGGTGCTAGCAATGGGATGACTGCACCAAATCAATCTGCCCAAGAAGCAGTGATTGCTAAAGCCTTATCTGTAGGAGGAATATCCGCGAATCAGGTGTCTTATGTAGAAGCCCATGGTACGGGTACTTCTTTGGGAGACCCAGTAGAAATTAAGGCTCTGGAAGTAGTGTATGGAGAAAATCGTGGTTCGGAACGCCCTTTAATGATTGGTTCAGTCAAGACAAATATTGGTCATACTGAAGCAGCAGCAGGAATTGCCGGGTTAATTAAGGTGGTGTTGTCGCTGCAAAATAAATATATACCACCTCATTTACATTTGAAAGAGCTGAATCCTTATATGAGTTTAGCAGAGATTCCTGGTGTAATTCCGATGGAGGGTAAGGCGTGGGAAAAATATGATGGATGTGAGAGTCGTGTGGCAGGGGTAAGTTCTTTTGGTTTCAGTGGCACAAATACTCACGTTATTGTTGAGGAAGTACCTACAGAAGTCAGAACTCAGAACTCAGAAGTCAGAAGTGAAGATGATTTAGAATGCAGCGTTCATCTATTAACGCTTTCAGCGAAAACAGAAAAAGCTCTGGATGAGTTAGTCAGTCATTATCATAATTATCTGGAAACTAATCGAGAATTAGAACTGGCAGATGTATGTTACACAACTAACACTGGACGCGCTCAGTTTAACTATCGACTAGGAGTCATTGCTACTAACCTACAGGAATTAACAGAAAAACTTCTGGAACACAAAGCAGGGCAGGAAGTCATCGGAGTATTTTCAGGAAAACAATCGAGTGATAGTAGTTATCCCAAAGTAGCTTTCCTGTTCACAGGACAAGGTTCCCAGTATGTAGATATGGGAAGGCAACTGTATGAACTTGCACCAACTTTCCGTCAAGCCTTGGAAAGGTGTGACCAAATCCTAAGTCCCTATCTAGAACATCCGCTCTTAGAAATTCTATATCCTCAAGATGCACAAAAGTCAAGTATATCTTTGTTGGATCAAACAGCTTATACTCAACCAGCTTTGTTTGCCCTGGAATATTCCCTCTTCAAATTATGGGAATCATGGGGGGTCAAACCCAGTATAGTGATGGGTCATAGTGTAGGAGAATATGTAGCAGCAACAGTAGCAGGAGTATTTAGTCTCGAAGATGGACTGAAATTAATTGCTATGCGGGGGCGGTTAATGCAACAATTGCCCTCCGGTGGTGGGATGGTTTCTGTGATGGCATCAGAATCTCAAGTTGTAGAAGCAATAGCTAATTATAGTTCTCAAGTAACAATAGCAGCCATCAATGGACCAGAAAGTATCGTAATTTCTGGTGAGAGTGGAGTTATAGCAAATATTTGTAATAAATTAGAATCAGACGGAATTAAGACTAAACAATTACAGGTGTCCCATGCTTTCCATTCCCCATTAATGGAACCAATGTTAACAGAATTTGAAGCAGTGGCCAAACAGGTCACCTATAATCAACCCAAAATACCACTAATATCAAATGTCACCGGTACTGAAGTAGGTGCAGAAATAACCACTGCTGAATATTGGGTGAATCATGTGCGTCAACCAGTAAAATTTGCTACTAGTATGAAAACTCTGGAAGAGCAAGGATATGAAATCTTCCTGGAAATCGGACCTAAGCCAATATTGTTGGGCATGGGAAGGCAATGTGTAACAGAAGATGTGGGAGAATGGTTGCCCTCATTGCGTCCTGGGGTGGATGAGTGGTCACAAATGCTATCAAGCTTAGGACAGTTGTATGTAAAAGGAGTAAAAATAGACTGGTCAGGATTTGAATTCGACTATAGTCGTCAGAAAGTAGCGTTGCCCACATATCCATTCCAACGGGAACGGTATTGGATAGAAACCAATAATAACTTCTGGCCGAAACAGCAATTTTTAACAGGCCAAAACCTCCATCCTCTATTAGGTCAAAAGTTAAATTGTGCAACCGAACAACAAATATTTGCATCACAAATAAGAGAAAACTCACCGAACTATCTAAGCCACCACCGAGTATTTAATCAAGCAGTATTTCCGACAACAGGCTACATAGAAATAGCAATAGCAGCAGGAAATCAGCAATTAAAAACATCCCAGATAGTAATAGAAGACTTAAGCATAACTAGAGGATGGATACTACCAGAGGGAGAATTAACTAATGCCCAAACCATACTTACTCCAACAGAGAATCAAAGCTACAAATTTCAAATATTTTCTCAATCAGAACAATCAGAACAACAGGAGTGGAGACTGCACACCACAGGAAAAATCAGAAAAGAATCAAGCCCTCTTCCTCAAACAAAAATTGACCTAGAAAAATACAAAAGTGAATGTACTCAAACGATAGAAGTTAAACAACATTATCAACAATGTCAAGAAGTAGGGATAGAATATGGAAGTAGCTTTCAAGGAATTCAAGAATTGTGGTCAGGTTCAAAGCAAGCACTAGCTTATATCAAACTCCCCGAAGAATTGATAACACAAACAAGCGACTATAATTTCCATCCAGCCCTATTAGATGCAGCGTTGCAAGTAATATTTCATGCACTGCCACCGACAGATAATGATCAAACTTATCTGCCAGTAGGAATAGAAGAATTCAAACTATATAAGAATCCAGGACTGAGTCTATGGTCTTACGCATCAGTAACAAGTAGTCAAGAAGAAGAGGAAACTCCAGAAAGTTTAACCACTATCGTCACCATAGTCACACCTTCAGGAGAAATAATTGCGATTCTCAAAGGTGTACAACTCAAACTAGCAACTAAACAGACCTTACTGGGAACAGAAACCGAATCAATAGAAAATTGGTTGTATGAAGTAGAGTGGAGAAACAAAGGTATTTTAGGTAAACTAGCACCTCCAGATTTCTTGAGACCTCCTGTAGAAATTAGCCAAAAATTAACTCCAACTCTGAGAGAATTAGTAACTCAAGTAGATGATGAAAGAAGTGCGTCTATTGACACAAGTTTAGAAGAATTAAGCTTAGATTACATAGTGCAAGCATTGAAGGAGATGGGTTGGTCATACAAACCAACAGAAAGCTTTGCATTTGATGTAGCAGCCAAAAAATTAGGTGTAGTTCCTACCCATCGACCACTGTTTAAGCGTTTGCTGCAAATATTAACAGAGTCGGGAATACTCAAGTCAAATAGTCAGCAGTGGGAAGTAGTACAAACCTTACCTCAAGTCAAGCCTATTGAAAAAAGTCAGAGCTTACAGAATAAATATCCAGAAGAAACAGCAACATTAACACTCCTCTCTCGTTGTGGATCTAAACTAAGTGGAGTATTACGAGGAGCAATAGACCCAGTCCAGTTAGTGTTCCCCCAAGGAGATTTGAGTACAGCGACTCAACTATATGAAGAGTCAAAAGTAGCGAAAGTGATGAACACAATAGTAGCAAAATCCCTTACCGAAGCCATAGAAAAATTACCAAAAAGCCGAGGGATAAGGTTGTTGGAAATAGGAGCAGGAACAGGAGGTACGACAAGCTATATCCTGCCTCATATAAATCCTGAGCAAGCAGAATATACGTTCACGGATATAGGGGCGTTATTTACAACAAAAGCTAAAGAGAAATTCCGGGATTATAAGTTCATAAAGTATAAAACTTTAGACATAGAAGTAGACCCAAAAAGTCAAGGATTTGAGCCTCATCAATATGATATAGTTATTGCAGCCAATGTACTCCATGCAACCACAAGCATGAAGCAGACGTTATCCCATGTGCAAGAACTATTAGCAGATGGAGGGATGTTAGTTTTGTTAGAAATAACAACTGCTCAACGATGGTTAGATTTAGTATTTGGACTGTTAGAAGGATGGTGGAGATTCAGCGATCATGAATTACGGCCAGATTATGCTTTATTGAGTAGAGAGCGATGGCATCATGTATTGAAAGAAACAGGTTTTAGTGAAGTAGTGACGATGCCCGAAATAGAGGGAATGGCAAAAACATTGTCAAAGCAAACAGTAATTGTAGCTCAAAGCTCTGAAACTAAGTTAGAAGAAAGGAATGATAGTTCAAAGAGTTGGTTGATACTAGCAGACAACAAGGGAGTAGGGGAACAGCTAGCTATCTTACTGCGCTCTAAGGGAGAAGTTTGTAGTTTAGTGTTTGCTGGAGAAAAGTATCAACAGATAGCTCCGGGAGAGTTTAGTATCAATCCTAATCAAGCAAAAGATTTTGAGGAAGTAATAGAGACAGTGGCTGGGAAGTTCGGCTCATTGTATGGAGTAGTACAATGTTGGACAACTCAAGCAGGTGTGGGGCAAACGGTTAATTCTGAGGAGTTAGGAAGTTTGTCGAAGCTAGGGTGTGGGACGAGTTTATATTTGGTACAAGCATTGGCGAAAGCAGAGTTATCAACTATCCCTAGATTATGGTTAGTGACAAGTGGATCTCAGGCGGTGCCATCAAATCATCCAATCATACCAGGAGTAGTTCAATCTTCGGTGTGGGGAATGGCGAAAGTGATTAGCATGGAACATCCAGAGTTGAACTGTACTCGTATAGACTTAGATCCAGAAGAGACTAGAGAAGGTCAAGTTGATGCCCTATTGAAAGAAATTTGGTCGGAGGATAGGGAAAACCAGGTAGCATGGCGTGGGGATAGTCGTTATGTAGCTCGGTTGGTGGGTAGTCATCATGGACAACAAGTGGAACAGAAAGCAGGTGGTATGACTAAAAAGTCTTTAAGTTTCCGTGATGATGCTATCTACTTGATAACAGGAGGTTTAGGGGGTTTGGGTTTACTGATAGCTCCTTGGATGGTATCTAAGGGAGCCAAGCACTTCGTCTTGTTAGGACGCCGTTCACCGGATGATGCTACTAGGAAAAAAATAACAGAGTTAGAGATGGCAGGAGCCGAAGTAGTATTTGAAAAAGTCGATGTCTCAGAATTTGAAGCGATGCAAGGAGTATTGAACAGGATCGAAGAGTCAAAACTACCATTAGCAGGAGTAATACATTCGGCAGGTACATTATCTGATGGAGTGCTAGAGAACCAGAGTTGGTCTAGTTTTGAGGAAGTGATGGCACCGAAAGTACAAGGTGCTTGGAATTTGCATCAATTGAGTCAAAATCAATCATTGGACTTTTTTGTGCTGTTCTCTTCGATAGCATCTCTGTTGGGTTCACCTGGCCAGGGAAATCATTCTGCTGCTAGTGGGTTTCTTGATAGTCTAGCTCATTATCGTAGAACTATAGGATTACCAGGATTGAGTATTCATTGGGGTAGAATTTCTCAAATAGGAAAAGCGGCTGAACGTGGTGCAGATTTGATGGCAGATAAGCAGGGAATGGGTGTAATATCTCCATCTCAGGTATTGGAGTCTCTCGAATTATTGATGAGTGGTTCGGACGTGGAAGTAGCAGTAGTGCCTATTGAGTGGTCAGGGTGGCAGGATCAAGTGGCCCAGTGGCCATTTTTCGAGGATTGGCAAGAAACTATATTGGAGGAGACAGAACCATCGAAGTCCGATTTTCTGTTACACTTGGAGGCTACACAACCTAATGAACGTGCCTTGTTGTTGATGGCTCATGTGCGTCATCAGGTGGCTAATGTATTGGGAATTAGCGATCCTGAATCAATTGCAATGGATACAGGGTTTTTTGATTTAGGTATGGACTCTTTGACTTCTGTGGAGTTGAGGAATAAGTTGCAAAGTAGCTTGAAGCGATCGCTTCCATCTTCTCTCGTTTTCAGTTATTCTACGATTAATAAGCTTGTAGATTACTTGGCTAAAGAATTATTGGTTGAAGAAGAACCAGTTTTGGATGTAGATAACAGCGAAGAAGTTATTGAAATAGAAGATATTGCAAAAATACTGGCCAAACAACTAGGAGAAAATTAGGAGGTATTTCAATGAGTAGTAACCAATATCAAGACTATGCGAAACTGATGCAAATGGCATCAGGCAAGATATCTAAATTGGAGGCTGAACTTGATGCCCTAAAAAGTAGGGACAAATCAGAACCAATAGCTATCATTGGAATGGGTTGCCGTTTTCCCAGAGGTGCATCTACCCCTGAAGCCTTCTGGGAACTTTTACAAAATGGAATAGATACTGTTACAGAAGTCCCACCAGACCGATGGTCTATTGATAAATATTATGACCCTGACCCTAACACTCCTGGTAAAATGTATACTTGTTATGGAGCCTTTGTTGACGAAATAAAGGAGTTTGATGCTAATTTCTTTGGTATTTCTCCTAAAGAAGCAGCTCATCTAGACCCTCAACATCGATTACTCCTAGAAGTTATTTGGGAAGCCTTAGAGCATTCTGCTACAAATCCACAAAAACTGATAGGAACTCAAACAGGTGTGTTTATTGGTATTAGTAGCAACGACTATTCTCAAAATATATCCAGTCAAGGTCATAAACAAATTAATTCTTACTCAGCTATAAGTAATGTCCACAGTATAGCATCAGGGCGAATTTCTTATATTCTCGGCCTTAAAGGTCCATGTATATCAGTAGATACAGCGTGCTCTTCTTCTTTAATAACTACTCATTTAGCTTGTTCTAGTCTGAGGAATCAAGAGTGCAATCTGGCTCTAGCAGGAGGGGTACATCTATTGATATCTCCAGAGATAACAATCAATTATTGTAAAGCCAAAATGTTGTCAGCGGATGGTCATTGTAAGACTTTTGATGCTGCCGCAGATGGATTTGTCCGTGGTGAAGGTTGTGGTATAATTGTACTCAAACGTTTATCAGATGCGATATCAGATAAAGATAATATCTTAGCATTAATTCGGGGTAGTGCAACTAACCAAGATGGAAATAGTAGTGGATTAACAGTTCCTAGTGGTTCATCTCAAGAAACATTGATTCGTCAAGCCTTGGAAAATGGAGGGGTAGAACCAGCTAGTGTCAGTTATCTAGAGGCTCATGGTACAGGCACATCTTTGGGAGATCCGATTGAAGTGGAAGCAGTGGGAGAAGTATTTGCAGCAACTCATTCTCAACAAAAGCCTTTGATTATTGGTTCAGTCAAAACTAATATTGGTCATCTGGAAGCGGCAGCGGGAGTTGCAGGTTTAATGAAAGTGGTATTGCAACTGCAAAATCGACAAATCGCACCATCCCTGCATTTTCATCAACCGAATCCTTATATTAATTGGGACCAATTACCTGTAAAAGTTTCAACCAACATCCAGCCTTGGCAGGCAAATAATCACAGTTGTATTGCAGGTATCAGTTCCTTTAGTATCGGTGGTACTAATGCTCATGTGGTTATAGAAGAAGCTCCCTCTCAGGTCAAAAGTCAGAACGTTATTGAACGTCCAATTCATCTATTAACTTTGTCAGGGAAAACAGAAAAGGCTTTAGAAGATTTAGTCAATAGTTATCAAAATTATCTACAAACTAATCCCGAGTTAGCCCTAGGAGATATATGCTATACAGCCTCTACAGGCAGAGCCCATTTTAATCATCGACTAGGGGTAATTGCATCTTCCCCTACAGAATTAATAGAAAAACTGCTGGGATGGACAACTCAGGAAGAATTAGTAGGAGTATTTTCAGCACAACCAAATAGTGAAAGTCCCAAAATAGCATTCCTGTTCACAGGTCAAGGTTCCCAGTATGTAAATATGGGCAAACAACTGTATGAACAAGCACCAACTTTCCGTCAAGCTTTAGAGCAGTGTGACCAAATTCTCAAACCCTATCTAGAAACATCTATATTAGAAATTACATACCCTAAAGATGCACAAAATTCAAGTCTTTTAGAGCAAACAGCCTACACCCAACCCGCTATATTTGCCCTGGAATACGCCCTCTTCAAATTATGGGAATCTTGGGGAATAAAACCAAATGTAGTAATGGGGCACAGCGTCGGAGAATATGTAGCAGCTTGCATTGCCGGAGTATTTAGCCTAGAAGATGGTCTCAAACTAATAGCTATGCGAGGAAAATTGATGCAACAGTTACCCTCTGGTGGTGAGATGGTATCGGTAATGGCATCAGAATCTGAGGTAACAGAGGCTATAAAAGAATATACTTCCCAAGTCACAATAGCAGCAGTTAACGGACCAGAAAGTATAGTGATTTCTGGTGAGAGTGCAGCTATAACAAATATTTGTAATTTCTTTGAATCCGTTGGAGTCAAAACCAAACAATTACAAGTATTCCATGCTTTCCATTCCCCATTGATGGAACCAATGTTAAAAGAATTTGAAGCAGTAGCCAAACAAGTAGCCTATAATCAACCAAAAATACCACTAATATCAAACGTCACAGGTACTGAAGTAGGTGCAGAAATAACCACTGCTGAATATTGGGTACGTCATGTGCGTCAACCAGTGAAATTTGCCCAGAGTATGAAAACTCTAGAGTCGGAAGGATATGAAACGTTCCTAGAAATCGGACCTAAGCCAATATTGTTAGGAATGGGCAGGCAATGTGTAAAAGAAGAAGTGGGAGAATGGTTACCCTCATTGCGTCCAGGAGTGGATGAATGGCAACAAATGTTATCAAGCTTAGGAAAATTGTATGTAAAAGGAGCGAAAATAGATTGGTCAGGGTTTGACTCTGATTATAATCGTCAGAAAGTATCATTACCAACATATCCATTCCAGAGAAAACGTTATTGGGTAGAAACAACAGAAAACAAACATAAAATAAATCAAAATACAGAAAATATTAGTGAGATTCCAATTATTAAACTACTTACTCAAGGAAAAACAGAAGCTCTCATCCAACAACTAGAAACAGCAGTAAATTTTTCACCAGAAAAACTTAAATTTTTACCAGAAATATTAGATGTATTAGTCAAACAATACCAAAAACAATTAGCAGCAGAAACCGAATCAATAGAAAATTGGTTGTATGAAGTAGAGTGGAGAAACCAAGGTATATTAGGTAAACTACTACCACCAGATTTCCTGATACCTCCTGTAGAAATTAGCCAAAAATTAACTCCAACTCTGACAGAGTTGGTAACTCAAGTAGATAATGAAAAAAGTGCGTCTATTGACACAAGCTTAGAAGAATTAAGTGTAGATTATATCGTACAAGGATTGCAGGAGATGGGTTGGTCATACAAACCAACAGAAAGGTTTGAATTTGATGTAGCAGCCGAAAGGTTAGGTGTAGTTCCTACTCATCGACCACTGTTGAAGCGTATGCTGCAAATATTAACGGAGGAGGGAATACTCAAGTATGCTCGGCAGCAGTGGGAAGTAGCACAAACCTTACCTGAAGTCAAGCCCACTGAAAAAATTAGCAGTTTACAGAATCAATATCCAGAAGAAACAGCAGCATTGACACTACTGGAGCGTTGTGGGTCTAAACTAAGTGGGGTATTACGAGGAGCAATAGACCCAGTAGAGTTAGTGTTCCCCCAAGGAGATTTGACAGCAGCGACTCAACTTTATGAAGACTCAACAGTAGCGAAAGTGATGAACACAATAGTAGAAAAATCCATCACCAAAGCTATAGAAAAATTACCCAAAAGCCGGGGGCTCAGGTTGTTGGAAATAGGAGGGGGAACAGGAGGGACTACAAGCTATATCCTACCTCATCTAAATCAAGGGCAAACCGAATATACATTCACGGATATAGGGGCATTATTTACAACAAAAGCTCAAGAGAAATTCCGGGATTATAAATTCATAAAGTATCAAACCTTAGACATAGAAATAGACCCGAAAACTCAAGGATTTGAGGCACATCAATATGACGTAATTATTGCAGCTAACGTACTTCATGCAACTACCAGTATGAAGCAGACATTATCCAATGTGCGAGAACTCTTAGCAGATGGGGGAATGTTAGTGTTATATGAAGCAACAGCTAAAACCATATGGGTAGATTTAATATTCGGACTGTTAGAAGGATGGTGGAAATTCAGTGATTATGAATTACGACCAGATTATCCTTTGTTGAGTAGAGAGAAATGGCATCATGTTTTGAGAGAAACAGGTTTTACTGAAGTAGTTACAATGCCAGAAGTGGAGGGAATGGCAGAAACATTTTCAGAACAAACGGTAATTGTAGCTCAAGGCTCTCAAAGGAAGTTAGAACAAAGTAATGATAGTTCTAAGAGTTGGTTGATACTGGCAGACTCTCAGGGAGTAGGGCAACAGTTAGCTACTTTACTCCGCTCAGTAGGAGAGGTTTGTACTTTAGTATTTGCAGGGGAAAAGTATCAACAGATAGCTCCGGGAGAATTTAGCATTAATCCTAATCAAGCTGAAGATTTTGAGGAGGTAATAGAGACAGTATCAGGAAAGTCACCATCATTGTATGGAGTGGTACAATGTTGGACGACTGAAGCCGAAGTGGGTCAAGGGATTAATTCTGAGGAGTTAGGAAGTTTGTCGAAGTTAGGGTGTGGCACAACTCTATCTTTAGTACAAGCATTGGTGAAAGGCGGGTTATCAACTGTCCCTCGATTATGGTTGGTGACAAATGGTGCTCAGGCGGTGCCCGATAATCATCCGGTGATACCAGGAGTAGCTCAATCTTCGGTGTGGGGAATGGGTAAAGTGATTAGCTGGGAACATCCAGAATTAAACTGTACTCGTATAGATTTGGACCCAGAGGAGACTTTAGAGCGTCAGGCTGATGCCCTATTTCAAGAAATTTGGTCGGAGGATAGGGAAAACCAGGTAGCATGGCGTGGGGATAGTCGTTATGTGGCTCGGTTGGTGGGTACTCATCATCGGGAAGCAGTGGCACAACTTGCTGATGGTAAGACTCAAAAGCCTTTAAGTTTCCGTTCTGGAGCCAGCTATTTGATTACAGGAGGTATGGGAGGTTTGGGTTTACTGGTAGCTAATTGGATGGTGTCAAAGGGGGCTAAACATTTGGTCTTGTTAGGACGCCGTTCACCGGATGATGCTACTAGGAAAAAAATAACAGAGTTGGAAATGGCAGGAGCGTCCGTGGTAGTGGAAAAAGCTGATGTATCTGATGGGGAATCGATGAGAGGTGTGTGGCAGAGAATAGAGGAGTCAAATAGACCCTTAGGAGGAGTGATTCATTCGGCGGGGATGTTATCAGATGGAGTGCTGCAAAACCAGAGTTGGTCTAGTTTTGAACAGGTGATGGCACCAAAAGTGCAGGGTGCTTGGCATTTGCATCAATTGAGTCTCAATCAATCATTGGACTTTTTTGTGCTGTTTTCTTCGGCAGCATCTCTGTTGGGTTCACCTGGTCAGGGAAATCATTCTGCAGCCAATGGGTTTCTTGATGGTTTGGCTCATTATCGTCGAACTATGGGGTTACCGGGATTGAGTATTCATTGGGGAGCAGTTTCTCAAGTGGGAGAGGCGGCTGAACGGGGTGCAGATGTGAGGGCAAACCAGCAGGGGATGGGTGCAATATCTCCGGCTCAGGTATTGGAGTCTTTGGAACTATTGATGAGTGGTTCGGATGTGGAAGTAGGGGTGGTGCCTATTGAGTGGTCAAGGTGGCAGGAGAGAGTGGCGCAGTGGCCGTTTTTGGCGGATTGGCAGGAAACTATATTGAAGGTGGCAGAACCATCGAAGTCAGATTTTCTGTTAAAGTTGGAGGCTACACCACCTAATGAGCGTCGTTTGTTGTTGGTAGCTCATGTGCGTCGTCAGGTGGCTCAAGTGTTGGGAATTAGTAATCCTGAATCAATTGCAATGGATACAGGATTTTTTGATTTGGGTATGGACTCTTTGACTTCTGTGGAGTTGAGGAATAAGTTACAAAGTAGTTTGAAGTGTTCAGTACCTTCTACTCTTGCTTTTGATTATCCAAAGCTTAATAAGCTAGTAGATTACTTGGCCCAACAATTAAACTTAATAGATGTTCAACAAGAGAATACTGAGTCGCGATGGCCTAACTTACATGAAGAAAAGTCATCCGAGTTATCAGACCCTAGCCAACTGACAGAAGAATTGGAAGTATCAGTTATTAAAGCAATTGAAAAATTAGAAAAATTAATCTAAAGCATTTTTATACCAATAGTCCGGACACTTTTAGGAACGTAGCTGTAAGGCTTGCAGGTTAAGCCTTTGCTCGATAGAGCCATTTTTTGCAAGTTAGCCCCGGGGCTAACATTGAAAAAAACAAGGGCAATAGGCTGCAACCCTTACCCTGTAGTCGTTATGGCATCTAAAAAATGTCCGGAGTATTGTTATACTTTAGACACTCAAACTAAACGATCTAACACAAACTACTTCTATTTACTCATTCAAAAACTACAACTCTATCGTAATCAAAACAAAATGAATCGGAAAGAAACACAAAAAAAACAACAATTAAATTCTCCTTTAAATTTAGAAAGAGCGCTTAAAGCTCTCAACAAGGCATACTCCAAACTAGAAAAATACGAAAATCAAAGCAAGGAACCAATCGCCATAATTGGAATGGGTTGCCGTATTCCAGGAGGTGCATCTACCCCTGAAGCCTTCTGGGAACTTTTACAAAATGGAGTAGATGCGATTACGGAAGTGCCACTAGAACGATGGGCTATTGATAAATATTACGACTCCGACCCTAGCGCTCCCGGTAAAATGTCTACTCGTTATGGAGGCTTCATGGAGCGAATACAAGAGTTCGATCCCAATTTCTTTGGTATTTCTCCTAAAGAAGCAATTCATCTAGATCCTCAACAACGATTACTCCTAGAAGTGAGTTGGGAAGCTTTAGAGCGTTCGGGAATAAATCCTCAGCAACTTACAGGAACTTCTACTGGTGTATTTCTTGGCGTTAGTGGTAGTGCCTATACTCAAAATATATTAAGTCAAGGTATTGAACAAATTGATGCTTATCTAGCTTCAGGAAATAGCAACAGTACAGCATCAGGGAGGATTTCTTACCTTCTGGGTCTAAAAGGTCCTAATTTAGCATTAGACACAGCTTGTTCCTCTTCTCTAGTCAGTGTTCATTTAGCCACTACCAGTTTAAGAAATAGAGAGTCTGATTTAGCTCTAGCGGGAGGAGTAAATACCTTAATATCTCCCGTGCATAGCATCAGTCTTTCTAAAGCGGGAATGTTATCTCCTGATGGTCGATGCAAGACTTTTGATGCTACCGCAGATGGATTTGTTCGTAGTGAAGGATGTGCTTTGATCGTACTCAAACGTTTATCAGATGCGGTAGCTGATGGAGATAATATTCTGGCAGTGATTCGTGGAACAGCCATAAACCAAGATGGTGATACCAGTGGATTAACTGTACCTAGTGGGCCATCTCAGCAAGCAGTAATTGGTCAAGCGTTGGAAAATGGAGGAGTAGACCTAGCTAGTCTAAGTTATATAGAAACTCATGGTACAGGAACTTCTTTGGGAGACCCTATTGAAGTAGGAGCAATAGGAAAAGTGTTTGAAAAAACTCACTCTCAAGAGCAACCTGTAATAATTGGTTCAGTTAAGACTAATGTTGGTCATTTGGAGACGGCAGCAGGAATTACAGGTTTAATGAAGGTAGTTTTGCAATTGCAAAATCAGAAAATCGCCCCATCACTGCATTTGAATCAGCCAAATCCTTATATTGATTGGGATCAATTACCAGTAAAAGTGGCGACTAAGCTTACCTCTTGGGAAACAAATGGAAAAAGTCGCATAGCAGGGGTTAGTTCTTTTGGTTTTAGTGGCACCAATGCTCATATAGTTTTAGAAGAAGCTCCGAGAGAACTCACAAGTCACAAGTCACAAGTTAAAAATGGAGATAATAAGGAACGTCCTATTCATATATTAACTCTGTCAGCGAAAACAGAAAAAGCTCTGGATGATTTAGTTAGTAGTTATCAAAGTTATTTAGAAGCAGAAAATAATGATAATAATTTAGGAGATATTTGCTACACAGCCAACATCGGGAGAGCCAAATTTGACCAGAGATTAGCTGTAGTTACATCTGAGAAACAAGAGTTAGTAGAGAAGCTCAAACAATACAAACAGGGAGAGGATGTTACTGGCATCTTTTCAGGACAACTAACAAGCCAAACAACGACAAAAATAGCCTTTCTATTTACTGGGCAGGGGTCTCAATATGTAGAGATGGGACGACAATTATATGAAACTCAACCCACATTTCAGAAAATTCTGCACCAATGCAATGAAATTCTGAAAGAATATTTAGAAGTACCTCTATTAGAAATAATCTACCCTAAAGATGCACAAAAGTCAAGTGATTCTTTATTAGATCAAACAGCTTACACCCAACCCGCGATATTCGCCATAGAATACGCCCTCTTCAAATTATGGCAATCTTGGGGAATTAAACCTAATGTGGTGATGGGTCATAGTGTAGGAGAATATGTGGCCGCTTGCATAGCAGGAGTATTTAGTTTAGAAGATGGTCTAAAATTAATCGCCATGCGAGGAAAGTTGATGCAAAAGTTACCCTCCGGTGGAGAGATGGTGTCGGTAATGGTATCAGAATCTGAGGTAACAGAGGCTATAAAAGAATATAGCTCTAGCGTGACAATAGCAGCAATTAACGGACCAAAAAGTATAGTAATATCAGGTGAAAGTGAAGCCATAACAAATATTTGTAGTTTCTTTGAATCCGTTGGAGTCAAGACCAAAAAACTACAAGTATCTCATGCTTTCCATTCTCCATTGATGGAACCAATGTTAACAGAATTTGAAGGAGTAGCCAAACTGGTTACCTATAATGAACCAAAAATACCACTAATATCAAATGTGAGTGGTGAAAAAGTAGGTACAGAAATAAGCACCGCTGAATATTGGGTGGGTCATGTGCGACAACCAGTAAGATTTGCCCAGAGTATGAAAACTCTGGAAGAGCAAGGATATGAAACATTCCTGGAAATAGGACCGAAACCAATATTATTAGGGATGGGAAGACAATGTGTAACAGAAGATGTGGGAGAATGGTTGCCCTCATTACGTCCAGGAATGGATGAATGGCAACAAATGCTCTACAGCTTAGGACAATTATATGTAAAAGGAGTAAAAATAGATTGGTCAGGGTTTGACTCTGATTATAATCGTCAGAAAGTAGCATTACCCACATATCCATTCCAACGAGAACGTTATTGGGTGGAAACAACAGAAAACAAACAGAAACAACATCAAAACACAGACAATATTCATCAAACTCCCATTTTCCAACTACTCACCCAAGGAAACACAGAAACCCTCACCCAACAACTAGAAACAACAGGCCAACTTTCATCAGAAAAACTGAAACTATTACCAGAAATATTAGAAGTATTAGCCCAACAACATCAAGGACAACTAACAGCAGCAACCATCAAAAACTGGTTCTACGAAATTCAGTGGCGACCCCTAACTCAAATCAACTCAAACACAAACATTCAACCAACTCATTGGTTAATCTTAGCCGACACCACAGGAGTAGCCGAAAAACTCGCCCAAAAATTACAACAACAAGGTCATGAATACAGCTTAGTTGCTCGAGGCGAGAACTATCAAAAATTAACAGCAAATAGTTATCAACTCAACCCTCATACTCCCCAAGAATTTGAACAACTGTATCAAGAAATTCAACAAAATACTCAAACTCCCATTACGAAGTTAATTCATTTGTGGAGTTTAGACGCTCCTCCATCAAAATACTTAACAGTTGAAACATTAGAATCAAGCCAAATCTGGGGATGTGGCAGCGTAGTGCACCTGTTACAAACCCTACTCAAAAACTCTAGCATTCCCGAACTGTGGTTATTAACCCGTGGTTCCCAGTCAGTATTATCCCACAAAGAAAATCACATAACAGGACTAGCAGCCTCACCCTTGTGGGGACTAGGTCGAGTCGTGTCCCTAGAACATCCCCAATTATGGGGAGGACTAATAGATCTAGACCCACAAGCTCCAGCAGCAGACGAGACAGAAATGTTATGGCAATTATTAGCTAACCAACAACAAGAAGATCATCTAGCCTTGCGGGGTGAAAACACCTATGTAGCTCGTCTAGTTAACAAAGATACTCCAGAATTTTCTCAAGGCCTATCCTTATCATCAGATGGTAGTTACTTAATAACTGGAGGGTTAGGAGCTTTAGGATTACATACTGCCCAATGGTTGGTGGAAAAAGGAGCGAAAAATATTGTTTTAACTGGACGTCGCCCTCCAACAGAAAAAGTGACTGAGTCCATAAAACAATTAGAAGAAACAGGATGCCAAGTGAGAGTGTTGTTAGGGGATGTTTCTGTTGAAGCAGATATAGGCAAAATTCTGGAACAAATTCAGACATCAATGCCTACACTCAAAGGCGTAATTCATGCAGCCGGAGTGGTAGATGATGGAACTATACAACAGATGAATTGGGAGCGTTTTGCCAAAGTTATGTCACCAAAGCTAATAGGAACTTGGCACTTACATACATTAACCCAAAATCTGCCATTAGATTTCTTTGTCTGTTTCTCCTCAATAGCTTCGATGTTAGGGTCCCTTGGTCAAGGAAACTATGCTGCTGCTAATGCCTTTATGGATGCATTAGCTAGTTATCGTTGCAGCCAAGGATTATCAGGACTAGCTATTAATTGGGGAGCATGGGCCTCTGAGGGCATGGCTGCTCGTTTAGCAGTGGAGCATCAAAATAGGATAAAGAACAGTGGGATAACTGAAATCGCCCCCAAAGAAGGAATGTCTGCCTTAGATTTACTGTTAACCCAGAAATCTGCTACAGCTCAGGTAGGGGTAGCAGGTATACAGTGGCAGGTACTGGCAGAAAGTGGGAGTGGTATGAAAACCAATTCATTACTACGAGAATTATTACAGCAAGAGGAATGGTTAGAACAAGATACACAGAAACAGAAAGTCAAAGGGGAATTGTTAGCCAAATTAGAGGCAGCATCAAATGAGAAACGTCAAGAAATTTTAATCGAACACATTCGGAGGCAGGTAGCTCAGGTACTGGGTTTCAGTTCGTCTAAATTACCAGAAGTCAATGTAGGCTTTGTAGAAATGGGAATGGACTCTTTGATGACAGTAGAATTAAAAAATCGACTGCAAAATCAACTAGAAACCAACTTACCTGAGACAATAGCCATCGAATATCCAACCATTGCCAAATTATCTTTATATATAGAGGAATTAATGGGATGGAAAACAACAGAAATTGACCCATCCTCTGAAGAAACAGAAACCAAATTGATGATGGAGCGCTCAAGAACTGAAGCCATAGCTATCATCGGTATAGGCTGTAGGTTTCCCGGAAATGCCAACACACCAGAAAGCTTCTGGGAACTGTTATCCAATGGCCAAGACTCCATTACAGAGATTCCACTAGAACGTTGGGATCTAGATTACCACTACGACCCCAACCCTGAGAGCCCAGGGAAAATGTATATCCGTCACGCAGCATTAGTAGAGCAAGTAGATAAGTTCGACCCACAATTTTTTGGAATCTCCGAGCGAGAAGCTCATAGCCTAGATCCACAGCAACGGTTTATTTTAGAAGTAACTTGGGAAGCCTTAGAAAGAGCAGGTATTAACCCCCAACAATTAGAAAACACTCAGACAGGAGTATTCCTGGGTATTGGTCAAAATGATTACGCTAATTTAGGTCTCCGCCAAGCAGCAGGAGATATTAGCCATTACGATGCCACAGGAAATGGATTTTGTTTTGTAGCAGGTAGGTTATCTTACTTTTTAGGAGTGCAAGGCCCATCACTGGCAATAGATACAGCTTGTTCATCATCCCTGGTCGCTATCCATGAAGCTTGTCAGAGTCTGCGTCATGGTGAGTCAAACCTGGCTTTGGCTGGAGGAGTCCAACTAATTCTCTCTCCTGAAGTGACAACCGCACTATCAAAATTAAAGGCTCTAGCACCAGATGGCAAGTGTAAGACTTTTGATGCTGCGGCTGATGGTTATGGCAGGGGAGAGGGATGTGGCATTGTGGTACTGAAGCGTTTGTCGGATGCGGTGAAGGATGGGGACAGGATATCGGCAGTAATTCGTGGTTCGGCTGTTAACCATGATGGACCGAGTAGCGGAATGACAGTACCGAATAAACTGGCTCAGGAAAAACTGATTCAGAAAGCTCTGAAAGCAGCAAAGGTAGAACCGTTACAAGTGAGTTATGTGGAGGCTCATGGTACAGGAACTTCTCTGGGAGACCCGATGGAAGTGAGAGCTTTAGCTAGGGTGTTTGACCAGGGGCGTGAAGGGGAAAATCTCTTGAATATTGGTTCAGTTAAAACTAATATTGGTCATCTGGAAGCGGCAGCGGGAATAGCAGGTATGATTAAGGTGATTTTGCAATTGCAGCATCAGGAAATTGTACCTCATCTGCATTTGGCTAATCTTAACCCTTATATTGATTGGGAAAATATGCCTTTGAAGGTGCCGACTCAACTTACTCCTTGGTTGTCCAAGGGGGAGAAAAGGATGGCAGGAGTTAGTTCTTTTGGTATGAGTGGTACTAATGCTCATATAGTTTTGGAAGAAGCATCAGTTCAAGTCAAAACTCAGAATGTTGTTGAACGTCCAGTTCATCTATTAACTCTGTCAGCAAAAACAGAAAAGGCTTTAGAAGATTTAGTCAGTAATTATCAAAATTATCTAGAAACTAATCCCGAATTAGAACTAGCAAATGTATGTTACACGGCTAACACTGGACGCGCTCAGTTTAATCATCGACTAGGGGTGATTGCATCTGACCCCATAGAATTAATAGAGAAACTGCTGGGATGGAAAACTAAGGAAGAATTAGTAGGAGTATTTTCAGGACAACTAAATAGTGAAAGTCCCAAAATAGCATTTCTATTCACAGGTCAAGGTTCCCAGTATGTAAATATGGGAAGACAACTGTATGAACAAGCACCAACTTTCCGTCAAGCTTTAGAGCAATGTGACCAAATTCTCCAACCCTATCTAGAAACATCTATATTAGAAATCATCTACCCCGAAGATGCACAAAAGTCAAGTCTAGTTGACCAAACAGCTTACACCCAACCAGCCATATTTGCCCTGGAATACGCCCTCTTTAAATTATGGGATTCATGGGGGATCAAACCCAATGTGGTGATGGGTCACAGTGTAGGAGAATATGTAGCAGCTTGTATTGCCGGAGTATTTAGTCTAGAAGACGGTCTCAAACTAATAGCCATGCGAGGAAAATTGATGCAAAAGTTGCCCTCCGGTGGTGAAATGGTATCTGTAATGGCATCAGAATCTCTGGTAACAGAGGCTATAAAAGAATATAATTCCCAAGTAACAATAGCAGCAGTTAACGGACCAGAAAGTATCGTAATTTCTGGTGAGAGTGGAGCTATAGCAACTATTTGTGATATATTCAAAAACATGGGAATTAAGACCAAACAATTACAGGTGTCCCATGCTTTCCATTCCCCATTGATGGAACCAATGCTAAAAGAATTTGAAGCAGTGGCCAAAGAAATTACCTATAATCAACCAAAAATACCACTAATATCAAATGTTACAGGTACTGAAGTAGGTGCAGAAATAACCACTGCTGAATATTGGGTAGCTCATGTGCGTCAACCAGTAAGATTTGCTACTAGTATGAAAACTCTAGAGTCGGAAGGATATGAAACTTTCCTAGAAATCGGACCTAAGCCAATATTGCTAGGAATGGGAAGACAATGTGTAACAGAAGATGTAGGAGAATGGCTGCCATCATTACGTCTAGGGGTGGATGAATGGGAACAAATGCTATCAAGCTTAGGAAAGTTATATGTAAAAGGAGCCAAAATAGACTGGTCAGGGTTTGACTCTGATTATACTCGCCAGAAAGTAGTATTACCCACATATCCATTCCAGGGAGAACGATATTGGATAGAAACCAACAATAACTTATGGTCTAAACAACTATTGTCAATAGGGGAAAACCTCCATCCCCTATTAGGTCAAAAGCTAAATTGTGCAGGGGAACAACAAATATTTGCATCACAAATAGGAGAAAACTCACCCAACTATCTGAGAGACCACCGAGTATTTAATCAAGCACTATTTCCCACAACAGGCTACCTAGAAATAGCAATAGCAGCAGGAAATCACCAATTAAAAACATCCCAGATAGTAATAGAAGACCTAACCATAGCTAGAGGATGGATACTACCAACAGGAGAATTGACAAATGCCCAAACCATACTCACCCCAACAGATAACCACAACTACAAGTTTCAAATATTTTCTCAACTTGAACAACAGGAGTGGAGACTCCACACCACAGGAAAAATCAGAAAAGAGTTAGCCCCCCCTACTCAGACAAAAATTGACCTAGAAAAATACAAAAATGAATGTAATCAAACAATAGAAGTCAAACAACATTATCAAAAATGTCAACAAGTAGGGATAGACTACGGGAATACCTTCCAAGGCATTCAAGAATTGTGGTCAGGTTCAAACCAAGCATTAGGTTATATCAAACTCCCCGAAGAATTGATAATAGAAACAAACGACTATAATTTCCATCCAGCACTATTAGATGCAGCCTTGCAAGTAATGTCTCATGCACTGCCAGTAACAGAGAATGACAAAACTTATCTGCCAGTAGGAATAGAACAATTCAAAGTATATAAGAATCCAGGGCTGAGTCTATGGGTCTACGCATCAGTAACCAGTCGAGAAGAGGAAACTCCAGAAAGTTTGACTACTATCGTCACCATAGTAACTCCTTCAGGAGAAATAATAGCCACACTTAAAGGTTTACAAGTCAAACTAGCAACAAAACAGACCCTACTGGGAACAGAAACCGAATCAATAAAAAATTGGTTGTATGAAGTAGAGTGGAGAAGCCAAGGTATATTAGGTAAACTACTACCACCAGATTTCCTCATACCTCCTATAGAAATCAACCAAAAATTAACTCCAACTCTGACAGAATTAGTAACTCAAGTAGATAATGAAAAAAGTGCGTCTGTTCAAACAAGCTTAGAAGAATTAAGCAGAGATTATATAGTACAAGCGTTACAGTCAATGAGTTGGTCATACAAACCAACGGAAAGCTTTGCATTTGATGTAGCAGCCAAAAAATTAGGTATAGTTCCTACCCATCGACCACTGTTTAAGCGTTTGCTGCAAATATTGACAGATTCAGGAATACTCAAGTCAAAGAATCTGCAGTGGGAAGTAGCACAAACCTTACCTGAAGTCAAGCCCACTGAAAAAATTAGCAGTTTACAGAATCAATATCCAGAAGAAACAGCAGCATTGACACTACTGGAGCGTTGTGGGTCTAAACTAAGTGGGGTATTACGAGGAGCAATAGACCCAGTAGAGTTAGTGTTCCCCCAAGGAGATTTGACAGCAGCGACTCAACTTTATGAAGACTCAACAGTAGCGAAAGTGATGAACACAATAGTAGAAAAATCCATCACCAAAGCTATAGAAAAATTACCCAAAAGCCGGGGGCTCAGGTTGTTGGAAATAGGAGGGGGAACAGGAGGGACTACAAGCTATATCCTACCTCATCTAAATCAAGGGCAAACCGAATATACATTCACGGATATAGGGGCATTATTTACAACAAAAGCTCAAGAGAAATTCCGGGATTATAAATTCATAAAGTATCAAACCTTAGACATAGAAATAGACCCGAAAACTCAAGGATTTGAGGCACATCAATATGACGTAATTATTGCAGCTAACGTACTTCATGCAACTACCAGTATGAAGCAGACATTATCCAATGTGCGAGAACTCTTAGCAGATGGGGGAATGTTAGTGTTATATGAAGCAACAGCTAAAACCATATGGGTAGATTTAATATTCGGACTGTTAGAAGGATGGTGGAAATTCAGTGATTATGAATTACGACCAGATTATCCTTTGTTGAGTAGAGAGAAATGGCATCATGTTTTGAGAGAAACAGGTTTTACTGAAGTAGTTACAATGCCAGAAGTGGAGGGAATGGCAGAAACATTTTCAGAACAAACGGTAATTGTAGCTCAAGGCTCTCAAAGGAAGTTAGAACAAAGTAATGATAGTTCTAAGAGTTGGTTGATACTGGCAGACTCTCAGGGAGTAGGGCAACAGTTAGCTACTTTACTCCGCTCAGTAGGAGAGGTTTGTACTTTAGTATTTGCAGGGGAAAAGTATCAACAGATAGCTCCGGGAGAATTTAGCATTAATCCTAATCAAGCTGAAGATTTTGAGGAGGTAATAGAGACAGTATCAGGAAAGTCACCATCATTGTATGGAGTGGTACAATGTTGGACGACTGAAGCCGAAGTGGGTCAAGGGATTAATTCTGAGGAGTTAGGAAGTTTGTCGAAGTTAGGGTGTGGCACAACTCTATCTTTAGTACAAGCATTGGTGAAAGGCGGGTTATCAACTGTCCCTCGATTATGGTTGGTGACAAATGGTGCTCAGGCGGTGCCCGATAATCATCCGGTGATACCAGGAGTAGCTCAATCTTCGGTGTGGGGAATGGGTAAAGTGATTAGCTGGGAACATCCAGAATTAAACTGTACTCGTATAGATTTGGACCCAGAGGAGACTTTAGAGCGTCAGGCTGATGCCCTATTTCAAGAAATTTGGTCGGAGGATAGGGAAAACCAGGTAGCATGGCGTGGGGATAGTCGTTATGTGGCTCGGTTGGTGGGTACTCATCATCGGGAAGCAGTGGCACAACTTGCTGATGGTAAGACTCAAAAGCCTTTAAGTTTCCGTTCTGGAGCCAGCTATTTGATTACAGGAGGTATGGGAGGTTTGGGTTTACTGGTAGCTAATTGGATGGTGTCAAAGGGGGCTAAACATTTGGTCTTGTTAGGACGCCGTTCACCGGATGATGCTACTAGGAAAAAAATAACAGAGTTGGAAATGGCAGGAGCGTCCGTGGTAGTGGAAAAAGCTGATGTATCTGATGGGGAATCGATGAGAGGTGTGTGGCAGAGAATAGAGGAGTCAAATAGACCCTTAGGAGGAGTGATTCATTCGGCGGGGATGTTATCAGATGGAGTGCTGCAAAACCAGAGTTGGTCTAGTTTTGAACAGGTGATGGCACCAAAAGTGCAGGGTGCTTGGCATTTGCATCAATTGAGTCTCAATCAATCATTGGACTTTTTTGTGCTGTTTTCTTCGGCAGCATCTCTGTTGGGTTCACCTGGTCAGGGAAATCATTCTGCAGCCAATGGGTTTCTTGATGGTTTGGCTCATTATCGTCGAACTATGGGGTTACCGGGATTGAGTATTCATTGGGGAGCAGTTTCTCAAGTGGGAGAGGCGGCTGAACGGGGTGCAGATGTGAGGGCAAACCAGCAGGGGATGGGTGCAATATCTCCGGCTCAGGTATTGGAGTCTTTGGAACTATTGATGAGTGGTTCGGATGTGGAAGTAGGGGTGGTGCCTATTGAGTGGTCAAGGTGGCAGGAGAGAGTGGCGCAGTGGCCGTTTTTGGCGGATTGGCAGGAAACTATATTGAAGGTGGCAGAACCATC
>NZ_JAAHGO010000083.1:29022-38063 GCF_010672455.1 Okeania sp. SIO2C9
TGATGAGTGGTTCGGATGTGGAAGTAGGGGTGGTGCCTATTGAGTGGTCAAGGTGGCAGGAGAGAGTGGCGCAGTGGCCGTTTTTGGCGGATTGGCAGGAAACTATATTGAAGGTGGCAGAACCATCCAAGTCAGATTTTCTGTTAAAGTTGGAGGCTACACCACCTAATGAGCGTCGTTTGTTGTTGGTGGCTCATGTGCGTCGTCAGGTGGCTCAAGTGTTGGGAATTAGTCATCCTGAATCAATTGCAATGGATACAGGTTTTTTTGATTTAGGTATGGACTCTTTGACTTTTATGGAGTTGAGGAATAAGTTGCAAAGTAGTTTGAAGCGATCGCTTGAAACTACTTTGGTTTTTGATTATCCTACAATTAATCAGCTTGTAGATTACATGGAAGTGCTACTTCAGCTAGCCCAAGATAAGAATACATTAATTTCTGAAACAGAGGAAGAATATGAGGAGGAATTGTTATGAACATAGTTGAATTTGTCTCTTACCTGCAAAATTTAGGTGTCAAACTTTGGATAGACAAAGATCAACTTGGCTATCGTTCTCCTAAAGGAGTTATGACAGGAGAGCTAAAACGGAATCTAGTGGAGCGCAAAACAGAAGTTTTAGAATTTCTTCGAGAAGTACAAACAACTCAGGAATCTGGCGCTAGTTTCATAATTCGTCCTGTTTCGCGTTCGGGGGATTTGTTACTCTCCTACCCTCAAGAATGGATGTTTTTTTGGGATCAGTTCTTGCCAGAAAATCCATTATACAATGTGCCTATGATTCTACAATTTGAAGGTCTGCTCAACGTAACAGTCTTAGAGCAAAGCCTTAACGAAATCATCCGACGACACGAAAACCTACGGACCAGTTTTCCATCCATAGACGGAAAACCCATACAAGTAATTTCGACCGTCGCCAACATCAATCTGTCAACAGTAGAATTACCATCATCACCAGAAAAAACAACCCAACTCACACAACTGGCCAGGACTGAAGCAGAAAAACCCTTTGACCTAGCCCAAGGCCCCCTGCTGCGTGTCACCCTAGTCAAACTCAAGCCAGAAATTCATATATTAATGTTAACCATGCACCACATAATATGTGATGTTTGGTCTTTGGGCTTACTAGCCTCGGAGCTATGTACATTGTATGAAGCCTACAGTCAAGGAAATCCCTCCCCATTATCAGAACTCCCCATTCAATATGCCGACTATGCCCACTGGCAAAGACAGCAACTTACCGCAGAGGTATTAGAAAAACATCTAAACTACTGGAGACAAAAACTCGCAGGAATTTCGCCAATATTACCCTTACCAACAGACCGTCCACGTCCAGAAGTGCAAAGCTTCCAAGGAGAAGCAAAAAAATTTCAACTCAATCAAAACTTGACACAGAAACTCACGCAACTAGGTCAGGAGTTAGGTACAACATTGTTTATAACTCTCCTTAGTGCATTTTTCATCTTATTGTATCGTTATAGTGGAGAATCTGACTTAATAGTAGGTTCAGCAACTGCTAACCGCAACCGAGCCGAAACCGAACCCTTAATTGGTATGTTGGCCAACATCCTGGCAATTCGTTCTCAGTGTTCAGATGACTCTAGCTTTACCGAATTGTTAATTCAAGTCAAACAAACAGCTCAAGAAGCCTATAAATATCAGGATTTACCATTTGAAAAGCTAGTAGGGGAACTTTTGCCAGAAAGGAACTTAAGCTACAACCCTATAGTGCAGGTGATGTTAGACTTCCTAAATGTCAAAGGAGGAGTGAAGAAATCTTGGGATTTACCAGGACTAAGGGTGACTCAGGATGGAAATTCGATGTCTAATGTTAGAATGGATTTAGAAATATATCTGTGGAAAGCACCATCGGGATCGGGTCTAGAAGGCTATTTTGTTTACAACACAGATTTATTTGATAGAGCAACCATAACTAGGATGATGGAAAATTTCCAAACCCTACTAAAAGCAATAGTAGCCAATCCTCAAGAAAAAATCTCAAAACTCCCGCTAATATCAGCAACAGAACAACAAAAACTCCTGGAGGAATGGAAAAAGACCAAAACAGATTATCCAAGAGATAAATGTATCCATCAGTTATTCGAGAAGGTTGTCGAAAAGAACCCAGAAGCAATAGCCCTAATATTTGAAGAGCAACAACTAACCTACACCCAACTCAACCACAAAGCCAATCAACTGGCCTACCATCTATTAAGTCTAGGCATAACCCCAGAAACACCAATAGGTATATACATAGACCCAACTCCAGAAAGAATCATTGGACTATTAGCCATACTCAAAGCAGGAGGAGCTTATATACCATTAGACTCCAACAATCTACAGGATTTGCCATCAATTTCAGTAATATTAACCCAAAAGCACCTCAAATCAAAAATACCTGACCCCAATGCTAAAATTTTGTGTCTAGACACCGAGTGGGAATCAATAGCCAAACAAAATACAGAAAACCCAAACACAGAAACAACAGCTACCAACCTAGCCTATATTCTGAATCAAACCCTAGTAGAACATCAAGCTATAGCTCAACGTTTACAATGGCTACAAGAAACCCTGAGTATCACAAATCAAGACATTCTACTACATAAAGCATCTCTAACTAAAGAAGTAGCCCTCCTAGAAATAGGTTTACCCCTAATCAGTGGTAGTAGCATAGTCATAGCAGCCAACGAAAACCCAACAGAACTCCAGAAATTAATCGCCCAACACAAAATAACCATAATCCACTTATATCCATCAGAACTACCCACCTGGTTAAACACAACAAACCCAGAAACATCTCTCAAAAGTTGGCAAACACTCCTTAGCAGTGGAGAAACCCTATCAACAGAACTAGCAGACAAATTTCTCCAAAGTTATCCAGTATCATTACACAACTTCTACAGTATCCCAGAAGCAGCAGGAGAAATCACCCACTGGTCTTGGTCAGAAAAACCCAACAGAGAAAACGTACCCATAGGCAACCCTGGTCGGTTATCAGTTTATTTACTAGACCAACACAAAAACCCAGTCCCCAAAGGAGTACCAGGAGAAATCTATATTGGAGGTTCAAGTTTAGCCAGAGATGCTCTAGAACCCCAAAAATCACAAGAATTTATCAAACATCCCCAACTAGGCAGACTATTTCAAACAGGAGAAATAGGTCGTGAACACAACAAAGGTTATCTAGAAATAGTCGGAGCTAAACAAAGGCAGACATGGATAAAAGGGAAGCGAATAGAACTAGCAAACATAGAAACCGCCCTATTATCAGCCCCCCAAGTAGAACAAGCTTATGTACTAGCTCATCAAACATTCCTGGTAGCTTATGTTGTGATGGCCGGAGTCTGGAACCCCCAACAATTACACTCCCAAATTCAACAGCAGTTACCCCCAGACATGATGCCAGGAGCTTATGTTCCTATGTCGAGCTTACCTTTGACTTACAAAGGAAAAGTAGACGAAGTAGCATTAGGGCGTTTCCCAGTAATTGACGATAACGTAGTGCAACAATGGGAAGCAAAACTTAAAGCAGTGCCAGAAATAGAACAAGTAGCAGTGGTAGTGCAACAGAAAACACTAAAATTGCCACCATTGCATATATCAGACTTGCTGCCATCAGAACAAATGAAACTGCCGAATCATGGTGCAACTCCCGTAGTAGAAAAGTCATCTCCAACAACAGAATTACAAACCCAATCAACATCCCGAAACCCAGCCATCAGTGAAGGAGAACCAATCAAGTGGCCTAAAGATGCACCAACTACTTTAGCACAAGCATTAGAAAGAGCAGCTCAAGAGCACGGGGATACCAGTCTGATATATATTCACTCAGATGGAGAAGTAATTACTCAAACCTATAGTGAGTTGTGGGTAGAAGCTCAAAGACTATTAGGAGGGTTAAGGCAGTTAGGTTTGAAACCTCAAGATAAAGTAATCTTTCAGTTAGAATCAAATCAAGATTTTATCAGTGCATTTTGGGGTTGTGTGTTAGGAGGATTTGTACCAGTACCAGTATCAATACCCCCTAGTTATGACCAATCCCATAGTAGTCTGACCAAACTGCAAAATACTTGGGCTTTGTTAGGACAGCCTCTAGTACTCACAGATAGGAAATTAGCTCCATCAGTGAGTGGGTGGTTCCAACGTATGAATTTAGGGAAGTTGGAGCTACAAACTATAGAGAAATTGCGCTCAAGTGAAGTAGATAGGAATTGGTATAATTCTCAGCCAGAGGATGTAGCGATTTTACTACTAACATCAGGCAGCACAGGAATGCCTAAAGCTGTCATGCAAAGTCATAGCAGTTTATTAAGTCGTAGTGCAGCAACAGCACAGATTAACAATTTTAGTAGTGAAGAAATTTCCTTGAATTGGTTTCCTCTAGACCATGTAGGTGGAATTGTAATGTTTCACATCAGGGATGTGTATTTGGGATGTCAGCAAATTCATGTACCAACACAGGAGATATTGCAAGCACCGACGCGGTGGTTAGATTTGATGTCTCAATATCGGACAACAATTACTTGGGCACCTAACTTTGCTTACGAATTAGTAAATCAACGTTTAGAAGAATTAGACTATTCCGATAGACCAAGCACTAAGTCAATGTGGGATTTATCTTCCCTGGAATTCGTACTCAATGGAGGTGAAGCAGTTGTTGCCAAAACCGCCAGAAAGTTTGTCAAACTACTGAGTAAATGGAAATTACCAAAAACAGCCATGCACCCAGCTTGGGGGATGTCAGAAACTGCATCTGGTGTAGCCTATTCTCATCAGTTTACCTTAGACTCAACAGATGATGGTCAGAAATTTGTAGAAGTAGGGTCTCCCATTCCTGGATTTGCCATCAGAATAGTCGATAATCAAAACCAGATAGTCTCAGAAGAAACTATTGGGCGGGTGCAAGTAAAAGGCGCGTCAGTTACCTCCGGTTACTATCAAAATCCCACAGCAAATCAAGAAGCTTTTACAGCAGATGGTTGGTTTAACACAGGAGATTTAGGGTTTCTGAAAAACGGGCGTTTAACAATTACTGGAAGACAAAAAGACGTAATTATTATCAACGGGTTAAACTACTACAGCCATGAAATAGAATCAGCGGTAGAAGAATTACCACAAATAGAAGTTTCTTACACTGCAGCTTGTGCCCTGCGAGAAACTAACAGCAATACCGATAAATTAGGGATATTTTTCAATAGTGAAAAAACAGAAGACACAGAGTTATTAGTTTTATTAAAAACTCTCAGAGAACAGGTAGTCAACCGCATGGGAATTAATCCAGATTATTTAATTCCCCTGGACAAAGAATTAATTCCTAAAACTTCCATTGGTAAGATTCAAAGGAGTCAACTGAGTCAAAGATTTGCCACAGGAGAATTCCAGGAAATCTTAAAAGGGATAGATTTAATCACGGAAAATAACAACACAATTCCTGATTGGTTTTATCAAAAAACATGGCGGAGAAAACAAGGAAATTATCAGACACATAAATTAGCTAAAATCGGAGTAATTTTAGTATTTTTAGATGAGTTAGGATTAGGTAAAAAACTGTGTCAGCTCTTAGAAAATAATTCTCAAGCTTATGTGCAGATAGAATTAGGAGAAACCTTCAAAAAAATCAATAAAAATCACTATGTAATAGCTCCAGATGTGAGAGAAGACTATCAACAATTGTACCAATCTCTAGGAGCAGAATATCAAAAAATAGGAGCAATGATTCATCTGTGGCATTATGATAAATATCCTGGAGAAATAGCTGACACAGAAACTCTAGAAACAGCACAGAAAACCGGAATTTACAGCCTTTTATTGCTCCTACAAACCTTTGGTAATCAGAAGGGAAATTATCCAGTACGACTACTGTATGTCGCCAGTCAGAGCCAGTCTCTTGAACCCAAGGAACTCATTGCCTATGAAAAAGCAACAGTACCAGGTTTGTTGAAAACTATTCCCCAGGAAAACCCTCACTGGTATTGTCGGCATCTGGATATACCACAAGAATCATTAGAAGTCAATAGCAATCGGATACTTGAGGAACTAACTATTGATGCCAAAGATTCAGAAGTAGCTTATCGAGATGGAGAGCGTTGGGTATCAGGTATCAAGAAAATTAACCTACCTTCCTTACCATTACAACCATTACCATTTAAAACTGGAGGCATTTACCTTATCAGTGGAGGTTTGGGAGGAATTGGTGTTGAAATTGCTAAGTATCTCTTGGAACATTATCAGGCTAAACTATTGCTGTTAGGTCGTACACCCCTACCAGATAGCAACAGTTGGGAAACCTATTTACAGCAAGGGGGTAAACTAGCAGAGAAAATCAAAATTTACCAACAATTACAAAAACTAGGTGGTGAGGTGATTTACCAAGGGGTAGATATTGGCAATCTCACAGCAGTGCAGGAGGTAGTACAGCAAACCTTGTCTGGATGGCACGCTCAACAACTGGATGGGGTGATTCATTTGGCAGGAAGTTACCATGAAAGTCCACTGAAAGAGGAAACAAAGCAAAGTTGTCAAACTCTGCTTTATCCTAAAGTTCAGGGTGCTTGGGTATTACATCAACTGGTACAAAAACAACCATCAACCCTGTTTATCAACTTTTCCTCTGCCGCTGGTGTCTTTGGTGGTGCGACAGTCGGTGCTTACGCAAGTTCTAACAGTTTCCTGGAGAATTTGACTCATTATCAGCGCTATCAACGTGGGTTAAATAGTTATTGTTTTGCTTGGACAACATGGTCAGAGACTGGTATGAGTAAGGGATACCAAATGAAATATCTCACTCGGTCTCAAGGTTATTCTAATCTGAGTGTTTCACAAGGTATGTCTTCAATGTTAGCAGGGTTATGTCGTAACCAAGCTTACTTAATGGTGGGTTTGGATGGTAGTAATCTTAATATCAGAAGGTTGACTTCGACTTCGGATATTCTGCAACAATTAACAGCTTACTTTACTACTAACGGTAAAGGTAAACCCAATGTGAGTTTTCTTCAGCCTCAGGTACAGGATGCAGTGGGTCAACCTAGTAGTTGTGCTGTGGTGGAGTTGGCTCAAATGCCTTTGACTGAGACTGGGGAAATTGATATAGGTTTACTTCGAGAGAGTAATTTGGGTCGTTCAACTCAAGAAAGGATAAAGCCCAGGAATGAGACGGAGCATGAAATTGCTCAAATCTGGCAGGATTTGTTAGGGGTATCCCAGGTGGGTATCTATGATAATTTCTTTGAGTTGGGGGGCAATTCACTTTTGGCAACTCAGGTGATTTCTCGCTTGCGTCAGGCTTTTGAGATGGAACTGACTTTACAAGATTTATTTGAGTATCCCACTGTTGCTGGTATAACCCAAAATCTTGAAGTGCTGCGTCAGCTAGCTCAAGATGAAAACACATTCATTTTTGAAACAGGTGAAGACTATAAGGAGCAAGTATTATGAAAACAATAGAATTTGTGTCTTACCTGCAAAATCTGGGTGTTAAATTTTCGATAGATGGAGAGCAACTCCGTTATCGTTCTCCGAAGGAAGTAATAACACCAGAGCTGGAACAGAGTATAATTGATCGCAAAGCAGACATCCTAAAGTTGCTTAGGAAAGCCCAGAAAAATAGGCAATCAGATGGAGCTAGTTCCATTCAATCAATTTCTAGGGAACAGGTAATTCCATTATCCTTCACACAACAAAGGCTATGGTTTATAGAAAAATTGGGCTTGAGTAGCAATGCCTACAATGTGCCATTGACCCTAAATCTATTAGGTCAATTGGAATATGTAGCCCTACAAAAAACTCTTAACCAAATCATGGCTCGCCATGAAACCCTGAGAACTACTTTCAGTGAAATCAACGGCACACCAGTACAAATAATTCAACCCCCCTTTGAATTAGAACTACCCATAATTGACCTCAGTGGGTTAACACCATCAGAAGCTACCACCAAATTACAACAACTACTCCAACAAGAAAATGAACTTTCATTCAATCTGGAAGTAGACCCCCCCATACGGGCTCAGTTGTTTCAACTAGGAACAACAGAACACATACTGCAAATTACATTACATCACATAGCAAGCGATGGCTGGTCACTTACAGTATTACCCAAAGAACTCTCGGCAATTTACACTGCCACACTGTTGGAGAAACCATCCCCATTGCCAGAGTTACCCATACAATATGCGGACTTTGCAGTTTGGCAAAAGAACTACTTACAAGGTGTTACCCTAGAAACCCAACTAAGTTACTGGAAGCAAAAGCTCTTTGACTTACCTCAACTACAACTACCCACAGACCATCCCCGACCCGCAGTTCAAACTTTTAATGGAGCAGGTATACCCATAAATATACCAGCAGCACTAACATCAAAAGTTAAACAACTCAGCCAAAACCAGGGAACGACCCTATTTATGACCCTGTTAGCAGTATTTAAGGTATTGCTGTCTCGTTACAGTGGTCAAGAAAGTATAGCAGTAGGTTCACCCATAGCCAACCGCAACCGCAAAGAAATAGAAGGTTTGATAGGTTTCTTTGTCAACTCCCTAGTCATGTACACAGACCTGGGAGGGGACCCTAGTTTTACAGAAGTATTAAACCGAGTTAAACAAACAGCCCTAGAAGCTTATGGTAACCAAGACATACCCTTTGAGAAATTGGTAGAAGAGTTGCAGCCAGAACGGTCTCTATCGCAAAACCCCTTGTTTCAAGTAGTGTTTGCCGTTCAGCAGAGTGAACAAATGAAACCATCCTTCAGCCTGCCTAACTTAGAGGTAGAGTTAGGTTGGGAGCGATGGATGGGAGTTCTAATGACAGTGCGGATGGACTTAGAGTTACATCTGTGGCTAGAAGGAGAAGAAATCAAAGGATTATGTGCCTATAACCGAGACTTGTTTGAGGCCGAAACTATTAGTCGGATGCTGTCACATTACCAAAACTTACTATCAGCAGCAGTAGAGACTCCAGAACGACCTGTGAGCCAGTTGCCATTAATGACAGAGCCAGAGCTAGACCAAATACTGGTGGAGTGGAACAATACCAAAACAGATTACCCAGGTGA
>NZ_JAAHGO010000084.1:0-23825 GCF_010672455.1 Okeania sp. SIO2C9
ACCGCATTTTGAGGGCAGGTAATATTCCGTCTCTGGCAAGTATTATTCGCGATCGCTCTTCTGTTAGTTCCTTTGGTTGGTCTTGGCAATTATAATCATTGCCTACCCCATCATATTGAGTGGATACAGAACTATATACATTTGACATCCTCTCCCGTTAAATCGAAGATTATAACGGGAGATTCCTAAACCTCACGATTTAGGTTTACTGCTTTAATGGCACTTATCTAGACTGTTGCCAGTCCCCGACAGTACGCCTACACAGTCAATTTGCTCTACGATCTGCCCGACCGAAGTGACACCTTTAATGGTATCATTTACCTATTATATCATACTTCTATCTCAATGGAGTGCTTATTTTTGTTTGGTCGCGATTCATCTCCCGGTAAATCGAAGATTATGCCGGGAGTCCTCTCGCTCCATTTTTGATAGTTGAATAGAATAGCAGTTCAATTTAGTAATTAGAGAAAATTGCTATTAGAGTAATTGAACTAGGAAATAAAATTATAGTAGAAGAAATTTAAAATTATCAATCAATATCTATAAAGTGGCTCTATATTATAGAATGAGTAAAATACCAAACAAATCTATTGTTTGAATTACCAGTGCTGTAGGAGAGCAGAAATGAGTCTGAATATTCAAGGTATAGTTAGTTCTGTTAAAGAAGAGCTAGCTCCTCAGTTCGAGGAAAAATTACGCAGTTATTTAGTACAACAAGACCGAGAATGGTTAATCGAGCAAATTATACGTTTAACTTTAGATTCTTTATATATAAAGAAGAAAGATATTAAAGCTATTCAAGAACAAAAAGCTCAAGAGAGGCTTTCAAGAATAGAACGTCTAAAAGATATGGCACTGGATAGAGAAAAATTAGATAATTTCCTCAAAAAGCATGAAAAAAGAGACCGCAATTACCTAATAGAAGCTGGATATTTAATTAATAATCCTCCAGAAAAAGGAACTGAATTAATAACAGAAAAATATCGGAGTAACCAGGGTAATGAATTACTTATTCTAGCTAAGGATGTGCTTTTTGCACTACTATTTGGGGATGAAAGTAATCATGTTAAGTTTACTAGAATTGAACAGGAATTATTAACATTAACTGTACCCAGATTCAAATCTGAATCATTAAATTTTATGAAGGCAACAACAGAAATTAGTGGTTTGGGAACCTGGCAAGACCCGGATAGTGTATCTAATGATTCACGGGCAGATAATATTATTTTGCAGGTCGAGTATGGAGAGGTAGAAGGAGAATTAATAGGCGATGGTATTGTAACTTCTTTAAGCTTAATTAATAATCTAGAAATTAATGAGCAAATTCTCTATGCAAGGATGATAAATGTTGAACAAAGTACCTTAATTACTTAAGTTTGTTAGGACTTAGGTGATATTGTCCTTTTCGTCAAAATCAAATTTCTATTTTGAACTTGTTTTTGCTACAGTCCCCATAAGTATTACAGCGCTTTCCGTTATTATGGGGTACATCCCGAAGCGGGCAAGATGCCCGCACTACAAGATTTTCACTATTTATCCTGTACCTCATTTGCCCGAAATATGCTGTAAAAGTTAACAAGGCTAGATATAGCAATTTAATTTCATAGCAAGGAAAGAGTCGGTGTTTGACAGAAATTGATGATGAACCTGAGACGCCAGAAAAGCTTTTACCACTTTTCCCAGCTCCGGTGTTCCCTGTTCCCTGCTATAACTGAAAGCCTTTGAAATTATGACTCCTGACTCCTGACTCCTGACTCCTAATTACTCCTAACTACTGTAACCCTTGAGAAACAAATCCTGCCCAATAATAGGGATGTTTAAAATCTTCCCTTTTTCTAAGTTCAAACTGAGCTTTTCGTAATGCTTCCGGGCGAGTTTCTCCCTGGTTGCGGAACTGATAATATAACTGGCAAAACTCAGCAGTGGATCTGTCTTCCACTGACCATAATGTACTAACTACACTCAGGGCGCCTGCACTGAGGAAACCTGCTGCAATAGTTAGAATGTCGTCGTTAAGTTTGTTGATAAAGGTGAGGTTAGTTTCGCAACAGGAGAGGAAGACATCGGTTAATTCTGGTAAACGCCAGGTAAACACATCTCCAAGGGTGACTTCCCCATCAAATAATTTTAGTTTTGATTCTAGGGGGTTTTTGAGGTCGGCGCTAGCGTGATGACTGGAATGGAGAATTTGTACTTGTTTTGCGAGTTGACGGTAGTTGTTGACTGTTGCGTGTTGATATTTGAGGTGCAGGTTATTCGGCACTTGGAAGATTTTGGCGAGGTTTTGGCATTCGTACTCGCTACCTTTGAGGTCGCCTGTAGCATTTTCGACTATTCCCATTTTTGGGGAGTCGGTGCTTTTATTGCGGTTATCGCAATAGCTGAGTATTTGGCAACTGGGTACGACTCGCAAACGGAATTTGTCACTTAGATAGGTTTTGGATATAGTTGTGGTTTGGGTTTGAGTGGGGCGCGGATTAAATTTCATGCCTTTGGTATTATCCATAGGTACGTTGTCTGGGATAGTCACAGTTTCTGTTGTGATGGGTAAAGCAGCAAATGGAATTTGATGCAGGAATATATGAGGCACAATAATTAATTCTTTGATGTCTGTGAGATGTTGAGCAATGAGTCGATCTAGTTGTAAGCGTTGGGCGAGTTGTTGGAGAAATTCTCCCATGTTGTTACGCCATTCTGCTTTATTCTCAATGTAGAGTTTTAGCCAGTTTTGACCTACCCAATTTTGGAAAATCTCAATACCTTCTCCCCTACAGGTATAAAGTTGAATATCCTGCTGACGCACTATAAATATATAGGTATCATTTTTAGTGGTTTGACATACTCCCGACATCAAATCACAGATTATGATGCGGGATTCTCATCTTTATTGATGATTCTACGCTCACAGAGACGACTTAGATTGGCAATATTGCTATTACCCTCGCCAGAGGTCAGACTCTCCCGTAGCTTTTGGGTTTCCCCCAGATTCCGAGTGCCCCTCGGTACTGTTGACTATTGCTCCTAACATCTCTAAACCTTTAGCTAAAATGTTTCTTGCTGCATTGTGGTCTCGATCGGCAATATAACCACAATGCGGACATTTGTGGGTTCTAACTGATAATGACTTCTTAACCGTTTGACCACAATTTGAACAGTTTTGAGATGTGAAATGCGGAGGTACTGCTACACAAACAATTCCATGCAACTTAGCATAATATTCTAGCCATTGTGTGAACTGATACCAGCTTGCATCAGATATGGACTTAGCTAAATGATGATTCTTAACTAGGTTAGCAATCTTCAAATCTTCGTAGACTACCAAGTCGTGAGATTGGATTAACGCCCGTGCAGTCTTTATTGCATGGTCTTTACGTTGTCTACTGATTTTGAGGTGCTGCCTGGCTAATTGCTTTCTTGCTTTGTGGTAGTTATTTGACTGAGGTTTCTTGCCTTTTTCATGGCGACGCGATACTCTCTTTTGTAGTTTTTTTAGTCGTTTTTCTGAATTTCTCAAATATTTAGGATTTTCTACGGCTTTACCATTACTATCCGTATAGAAAGCGTTTAAACCTAAATCTATTCCTACTACATTGCTTTGAAAATTATGAGTTTCTTTTCTCTCAACATTTACTAAAAATTGACAATAATAGCCATCAGCTCGTCTAACAACTCTTACACGACTTATTTGCTGTTCTGAATACCAGACTAGATCGCGACTTGTCCATAACTCAAACACACCAGCTTTAAAACCATCTTTAAACTCAATTGTCTTTCTGTCTGGAGATAGCTTATAACCTGTTGATTTGTACTCTACTGAGCGGGTAAATTTCTTGAATTTTGGATACCCCTTTTTACCAGGCAAATTCAATCTACAATTTTTATAAAATCGTTGTATTGATTGCCATGCTCTATCGGCTGATGCTTGTCTTGCTTGAGAATTTAACTTTTTAGCCCAAGGAAAATTGGCATATGAATGCTAGTTGTGAACAAAGCTTTTGTAAGTCGTTGCGTTTGACATCTTTATTATCCATCCAATAGCGCAAACAACTGTTTCTGATGAATTGACCTGTGAGAATCATTTCATCTAAAACTTTGTACTGATTTTGACTGCCTTTTAATTTGGCCTCAATTACTAGCACTCGCGCTTTGTTAATTCCTTGACTACATTAATTATTATAACTAAATTTACCTAAAATGTATACTGGATAAACTATTAATATTTGTGTATAATTATGACATCTCCATCTGCCACTGAGTAACAACCTCGTAGGGTGCGTTAGCGCACTTAGTAACGCACCATTCATCAAGATAACGCTCGCTCCAGAGATGAGGTGCGTTACATTTCATTAACGCACCCTACAAATGTAATTTAGAACAGTAATGACTATGGCGAATACCATTCGCCCCTACAGATGATGGTTGAAAAGTCAATTTGCATAAATCCTAAACATACTATCCTACTACTTCAACTTGCCGATAAAATACCTGCCAACTATTTTCCTTTGCTAAAGCTTCCCACAACTGAATAATCTCATTAGACTGCCAACTTGGAAAAGGGTCGCGATCGCTCGGTTTTAACCAGTCAATATCTAAAGGTTTCTCTAACAAAATTGCCAAATATTCTTCTTTTCCTGGAGCATCAAAATAAATTTTATCCTCATTTGCCAAAGCCTGATTTTGTTGCAGCCAAATAGGAGTTTCAACAATTTTATATTCAGGAGCAAAAGCCAAGGAAGGGCAAACTAAATATCTTGTATCTAATCCCCGATTTAATAATACGAAATAAGCCTCTCTGGGCAAATCAACTTTCATATCGTATCTTTGATTAACCTGCAATTTTTCTTTCAATTTTTCTTTATCAAAAGCCATTGCTCTATCTGTACCTGTCCGAACAAAATTTAACCAATTAGGAGATATCTTTGCCTGATTTTGCAAATTTTCCCAAATCCAATCCATCTGCCACTGACGAAACTTATAATTCCACAACCATTTAAAAACAATTTGCCAAATATTACCCTTACCTCTCTCTGTATTTTGTAAATCATTCAATTCTTTTTCACTGATATTTCCTGATATCTCTTCAGAATATTTATCGAGTATCAGATTAATAACAAACCTCAATATTCTTTGGATATTCTTACCCTTAAATCCTGCTGATTCCATTAATTTATTAATATCTTTTTCAGCCGTATCTTTTTGATTTGGCAATTCATAGTTATCTCGACTAAACCGCAACCTAAATAAAACCTCACTATCAGTTTTCTGACCATTCTCTTTTTCAAATAATTCACCCGCAATCTCACTGATGAATTGTTTTTCTAATTCTGTAATAGTCATATTTTCTCCTTATCAAAAACCTAACACTCAAATTATAACTATTTTTATATAACTTAAAAGTCATAATTAGAAAATTTTCATTTGCTGTCATTTGAGTGTATTTGCTGTTATTTAAAGTTATTTAATGGCTAAAATTTGTCATATAAAATTATTTACAATCCCAGAATATTAGAGATAAAGTAAAAATAGTAAATTCAAAATATTCCAACAATATGAAACATTTACCTAAACTAAGAACAAAACAATTTATCTGGGTGACATGGCTAGCAAAAGTATTAGCAGAAGAGAAAAAATGTATATACTCAATCCAACAATTAACTAATTATCAATTTCCCAAACAACCCAATAATTATGATTCCTCCGAACATGATGAAAAAGTAATTCAAAGAGCAATAACTCTGGAAGAACAAGAATTTACTGTCTACGTCGAACACCAAAATTCATTCAAAGTTAATGGTAAAACTTATGATGTTTGTGTTTCTGGTAGACCCGATATTGTTGCGGTAAAAGATGATTGGGTAATAGTTGAAGATATCAAAACAGGTAAACGTAGAAATTCTCATAAAATGCAAGTATTATCGTATATGTTGCTATTACCTTTAGCATCAGAAACTCAAGATATTTGTCACAAACAAATACCCCACGGACGATTAATATATCCAGATGGTATAGTCGATATTCCTGCTTGGCAAGTTGACGATAAATTTAGAAAATGTCTGAAAGAAGCGATCGCCACTATTACCAGTTCAAAACCTCTCAAACCAAAACCTAGTTCCTGGGAATGTCGTTATTGCTCACTTTCCCACAAATACTGTCAGGCAAAAATGGCAATATTTTCTTAATTTTACTAGGTTTGAAGTTGACATATCTGTATCATATAGGGTTTTCATTATCTTGTAGGGGCGAATGGCATTCCCCCTCTACCAATAGCGTGTTACCTATGAATTTGCAGGCATTGCTGAATTGAAGCATGAATACACGTTAGTTAAGCCCCCTAAATCCCCAAAATTGGGGGACTTTCAGAGTTTTATTCCCCCCAAAATTGGGGGGCTAGGGGGGCAAAATCATCACCAGAATTAGCAACACCAATTTGCCTAAATCCTGATTTTTTCATCTAGTTCATTAACCTGAAAACAATGCAAGTAAACCAAATTAAACAGACATTGCATCTACTTTGACATGACGAACACTTGCTAAAGCTTCCACCAAACTACGAACTGCTGCTATCATCGCCACTTCATCATTGAGACGGTTAATAGCAGAACCCACACCAACTCCGGCCGCACCTGCAGCAACAGCTAGTGGAGCAGTTACATTAGAAATGCCAGAAGCACACAATACAGGTACAGATACAGCACGAGAAATTTCATAAGCTGCTGCTAGAGTAGGGGCAGCTTTTTCAATTAACCCTAATGTTCCGGGATGAACAGGTTTAGCACTGACACCACCCTCAGTTTGAATAATATCAGCACCAGCTTTTACTAACTCAGTAGCTAGTTGTACTTGTCGGTCTAGTTCTAAAATATGGGGAACAGTTACAGAAAGAGTAATATTAGGTAACAAGTCGCGAGTTTGTTGAGTTAACTGCAATACTTCCTCCGCTTCAAAGCGTATACCTTTGGCGTAGAAAGGATCGTAGTTACCAATTTCAATTAAATCAGCTCCTGCTTCTACTGCTGGTAAAAATCTAGTGGGTTCGATGGCAGAAACACAGATGGGCAAGTTAGTTAAACTGCGTGCTACTTGTACTAAATTAGGATCGGCAGCAATATCAACGTAGGTTGCACCCCCAAGGGTGGCAGCTTTGACAGTTGCTGCTACTCTGTTTGTATCAAAATTAGTCAAACCACTAATAATTTTTAGAGCTTGGCCATTTTTCAATGCAGCTTGTAATCTAGATTCAGTTATCATTTTAGATTAATCCTTTTGCCGATATTGTTCTCAACATTCATTTTGCCACGGAGACAGCAGTTATCGCTTAAGTTAAAAGTCAAAAGTCTGAAAAAGTCAAAAGTCAAAAGTCAAAAGTCAAAAGTTTTAAAAAGTCAAAAGTTTTAAGTACAGGACTTACGCAAATTGACTTTTAAGCCACCATCTGTAGGCAGGGCTAATTCTTTGTCGTCAGAGAATATTCATAAGAAATACAAAAAATTATGCAAATATACAAATCTCTCCATCTCCCCACCTCCCCATCTCCCCATCCCCCATCTCCCCATTTCCCCATTCCCCCATCTCCCCATAAATTTTTCTCTAGTGACAATAAATAGACCCTGCCATCTGTAGGGGCGAATGGTATTGGCTAACGCCAAGCTCCGCTAACGCCCTCGCTATATAGCAATGAGCGCTCAGGTATTTACAACTTCCAGCTCAAAGTGCAGTATTAACAGGACTTACGCATAACCACCAAATATAGTAGGGGTTAACGGCCGTTAACCCCTACAAATGGTGTATAATTATATGTTTTGCATAAATCCTGAATATTAAATTAATTTGGCACAGATATAGCACTACAAGAATTGGGCGCGGACATTTTTCAATCCTAAAACCCTTTTACAGTTTGCTATTCCCTGTTCCCTATATCCCTAGCGCTATATTATTTAAATATTATGAATAATCAACAATTTTCTGTAATTTATGATAGTTCTCACTATTGGCTAAAAAATGCTCACATACCTGTATGTCTTCTAGAAACTAATTTTGATATACCTAGTCAAACTAGGGAGGGTTTATCGCTGGTAGATATCGAAATTAGTAAAGGACATATTATACAAGTTATCTACTCCTCAACACATTTGCCCTCTCTGGAAACTGAGAATATTCCTACAGTAGACCTCAAAGGTGGCCAGGTTTGGCCGTGTTTTGTGGATATGCACACCCATCTAGATAAAGGTCATATCTGGATGCGATCGCCTAATTCAGACGGTAGTTTTGATGGTGCTTTGGATGCGGAAGCTAAGGATGCTAAAGAATATTGGAATGCTGAAGATATTTATCGTCGGATGGAATTTGGTCTCAAGTGCAGTTATGCTCATGGTACAAAAGCTATTCGGACTCATCTTGCTCATCTTGAATGTTTTGCAGAACAGGGGAATATTAGTTTGGATGTATTTCAAACATTACAAAAAGAGTGGGAAGGTAGATTAATATTACAACCTGTTTCCTTGGTTAGTGCAGATTATTATCTTACTGAAGCTGGAGAAAAATTAGCTGATAAAATTGCTGATATTGGTGGGATATTAGGAGCATTTCCATTGATGAATTCAGACTTGGATAATCAATTGGAGAGATTATTTAGTCTGGCGAAAGAAAGACAATTAGATTTAGACTTACATACTGATGAAAATGGAGACCCTAATTCTAGGGTTTTATATAAAGTTGCTGAGAAGGCAATTATTCATCAATTTTCTGGCAAAATTATCTGCGGACATTGTTGTAGTTTGGCGGTACAAACTCCGGAACAAGTAACAGCAACTCTCAAATTAGTTAAGGAAGCTGGTATTAGTATTGTTAGTCTGCCAATGTGTAATCTTTATCTCCAAAATCGCCAAGATAATCATACTCCGAAATGGCGGGGAGTTACTTTATTACATGAGTTAAAAAAACAGGGAATTTCTGTTGCTGTGGCGAGTGATAATTGTCGCGACCCATTTTTTGGATTTGGCGACCATGATGTTTTGGAAGTGTTTAATATGTCGGTGAGGATTGCTCATTTAGATATGCCTTATGGGGATTGGCCTTGTGCTGTGACTAAGACTCCTGCCGATTTAATTGGTTTGCCTAATATTGGCAGAATTGGAGTTGGATTACCTGCGGATTTAATTTTGTTTAAAGGTAGGAGTTTTAGCGAACTTTTATCACGACCTCAACATGACAGAGTAGTTTTGAGAAATGGTCAGGTTATTGATAGAACTTTACCTGATTATTGTGAATTAGATAGTTTGTTTGAATAGAAGGAAAATTTACCGGAAAATAAAGGTATAAAGCCTCTCCATTCATGGGGAAAAAAGAAAAAAATCTTTTTCGCCAATCCTATTCTTTATAAGAAGAGGTAATTATTAATTATTCATTATTAATTATTAATTATTAATTATTGAACGGAGCAATAGGAGGAAAATTTACGGGAGCAAGATGCTCCCACTGCTAAACAATTGAATTTTGACAGATGTAGGTTGGGTTGACGTAGGAAACCCAACACAAATAGTCCTATAGCAATATGATTTGAGTTGTGAGATATTGAAAACTTTTAGGGAACAGGGAAAAGGGAACAGGGAACAGAAAAAAAGAAAAAAACATATCATATGAATATAATAATTGCTACATTCTATTCAAGGAGAGGTAATTCTAAATTATAAATTCTAAATTATAAATTCTTGAACTGATTATTGTGAATTAGATAGTTTGTTTTCTGGATAGTAACTTGTCAATTATTTTCAACATCAGCAATAGCTAAAAAAAAGACATAATTGTGTTAGTTATGTCAGAATATGGGCGGTCGCTCAAAAAGACATAATTTTAGCAGTTATGTCATTTTTTTATCTCAAAATACTAGCGAATTTATAAAAAATAGGAATTTCGTCAGTCCTGACTATATTCACCTTGAAAACGTCATATGTAGGGGCGTTAACAATAGTTCTGCGAAGCAAATGGCATTGGCTAACGCCAAGCTCCGCTTTACTTTATATGTTGCGGAGCAAAACGCCCTCACTCGATTTTAAAGACATAATTGTGTTAGTTATATCTGTTTTATTTGATTAAAATGCTTGTCAGCTCAGTAAAATTTTGACAGTATTAAGTAGGTAGATACTGACTGATAATTTATAACTTAATGAAAGGCTAGTTTAAATGAAATTTATTTTAAACTCTCGAAATGTCTACGATTATTTAGTAGAAAATGGTTTATGTGATTCGCTACAGGAAGCAAAACAATATCCCTCCCAGACACCTCAGAGTAATATTGAACGAATTAGTGCTAAAAATTTTAATTTATTGGTGACTTTGCCAGATGGTCGAAAGCTTCTGGTTAAACAAGAACAATATAATTCTCAAGGAAAAACAGCAGGTGAGTTGTTTGGGGAATGGCGAATCCAAAAATTTTTACAGACATTTCCCGAACTCAATCATTGGCGTGTCTTTCTGCCAGAATTGCTACTTCACGACCCTGAAAAGTCTATTGTGGTCTCAACTTACCTGGATAATTATCGAGATTTAAGCGATTTCTATTCCAAGGATAACAACTTCCCCACAAAAGTTGCTGCTCAAATCGGTAGTTATTTGGCGACCATTCATAGAGATACTTGGAATAGAGAAAATTATCGAGAGTTCTTTGCTAGTGAAGTTGTTCTTACCAAACCTGAAGTTTCCCCACTTTTGGTGCAAAGTCTCGAAAGGATAGGGCCAGAAATTTTTGGTATCGCTCCTGTAGATGGGTTGAGATTTTTTGCCCTTTATCAACGATATGACAGTTTGGGGCAAGCGATCGCTCAACTTCGCGAGACTGTATCTCCTACTTGTCTGACTCACAATGACCTGAAACTAAATAATATTCTTGTTGCTCAAGAGTGGGAAAATTCTAGTGGAAATATTGTGCGGTTGATTGACTGGGAGAGGTCTAGTTGGGGAGACCCTGCTTTTGATTTGGGAATGACGATGGGTAGCTATCTGCAAATTTGGTTAGGTAGCTTGGTTATTAGTAACTCTCTGACTATAGAAGAATCTCTAAAATTTGCCACCACACCCCTGGAATTACTTCAACCCTCTATTGCTGCTTTAGCTCTAGCTTATTTTGACACTTTCCCAGAAATTGTGGAATATCGTCCTGATTTTTTGAGGCGAGTAGTACAGTTTGCTGGTTGGGGTTTGATGACAGGAATCTTGTCAATGGTTCAATATCAAAAGACTTTTAATAATACAGGTATTGCCATGCTTCAGGTTGCCAAAGCATTATTATGTCGCCCAGACTCATCAATGTCTACAATTTTTGGTGCTGCTATTGAAGAAGGAGTCACAAGTCAGGAGTCAGGAGTCAGTAGGCTCAGTTAGACGGCTTAAACTCAGAGTATGAAAAGGATTCAGCAATACGTCGTAACGCACCATTGCATAAGTATCAGAGTCAGTAGAGTGTGTGAGACAGCTTAAATTTAGAGTATGAAAAGGATTCAGCAATCCGTCGTAACGCACCATTGCATAAGTATCAGTCTACTACAATCATACTTCTTCCTTCCTTCCTTCCTTCCTTCCTTCTTTCCTTCCTTCCTTCCTTCTTTCCTTCCTTCCTTCCTTCCTTCTTTCCTTCTTCCTTCTTCCTTCTTCCTTCTTCCTTCTTCCTTAAAAAAACGAGGTTTAAAATTTATGCAATTACTTGAGTTTCCATCCCATTACTTCGCCACTGAAATAACTGGGCGATTAAAAGAAGTTTTATCAGACATTGTTGAGAAAGTAGAAATTTCCTCTGATTTTTGTATTCGTCATCCTGAGTACAAACCTTTAGATTTGCCTGCTGAGGTAGTTGCCCGTTTTCAAGCTTTGCCAAAACAAATGCGGGATAAATATCTGAGTCTACAATTGCGTAGTTTTCTCTATGGTATCTACTACAATGGTTCGATGCAAACTTTCTTAGCATTGGATAGTGAGGAAAATAGTCGCCCATTAGATTTGGAGAATAATACTTTTCTTGGGGTAGAGATGGAGTTTTATCTTCAGTTAGAAGAAAGTAATAAGGGAGAGGGGTATTTTGATTCTGGTTGGTTGGTGTTGAGAGAGGAAACCGATGGTACTTTAGCTGTTACTAAGAATGGTTTGCGACTGCATATTCAACGAGAAAAGCATCTTCAAGAAACTCAGAAAGCTGCTGTTGTGGGGGATTCGGTAGCGATTCTGATGCCTAAGAATTTGGTGCAAAATGGTTTCTATATGGCAGTTGGTAATCTGGGTACTCAGAGTAAGGTAGAGTCGGAAAGTCAATCTGGAACAGTGAGAGTTTATTTTAATGTTACTCCTGAAGGTGCAGTAGCAGTCATGGGTAGCTTGACAGAGAAATTAAATGAGGTTGCTGTTCCTTTCAGTTTTAAAGTATTGTATAATCCTGCTGATTATGAACGCTACGATTCTGGTGTGCTTTATTTTGAGAAGAGTAATTATGAGTTGGTGAGGCAAGTTTTGTCGGATGTTTATGGAGAGAATAAATCTTACTTTCAATCAGAAATACCTTTATTTACAATGGAGTTGGCACCTGGTTTGGGATTAGCTGAAGAACCAGACAGGAAATTTGCTACTCAGGAAAGTTTTGGCATGAATAGGTGTCAAATTATAGCAAACGGATTATTGAAAGCTTGGCAACAGGGAGATAATTCCACCGAGGGAAAAATGAAGGCGATTTTGGAGCAATTTTCTTTATTAGGGATTGATTTACAGCGTCCTTATTTGAATGCTAATTCTGAAGATATTTATCAAAGTGTTGGCATTTATACCCGCGCTCTCCCGTAGGGGAGCGTCGTATGAGAATGCCAACCCATGCTATGATAATACTACGAACGTGTTAGTAATAGGTCGAAAACATTGAAAGCAAGATATAAATATCGTATCTATCCTAGTCAGATCCAAATTAAGAAGTTGAATCAACTATTTGGATGCTGTCGATATGTTTGGAATCAATCATTAGCATATTGTAATCAATTGTATATTTCTGGAGAAAAGAAGCCTTCATATACTGATTTAACTAAGCAATTCATAACACAAACTAAAAAAGAATTAGCTTGGCTAAAAGAGGTCGCTTCTACCCCACTACAACAATCATTGAAAGACTTAGACCAAGCATATAAGAATTTCTTTAATAGTTGTACTGGTAAACGCAAAGGAATTAAAGTCAAACCTCCTAAGTTTAAAAGCAGAAAGTCTAGACAGACTGCTAGATTTGTAGGAGCTAATTACAAGGTTGGTCAAGATAAACTATATCTCCCAAAAGTAGGTAAGATTAAAATAGTTTGGTCGAGGCCATTAGCTAGTCAGCCTACTTCTGTAACTATTATCAAAGATTCAGCTAATAGATATTTTGCTAGCTTTGTAGTAGAAACTTTACCAGAACCATTACCTAACACTGAAAATTCGATTGGTATTGATTTAGGTATTAGTACATTTGCTACGTTGAGTAATGGTCAAAAAATCTTTGCTCCCAAGCCACTCAAGAAAAGTCTTAAAAAGTTAGCAAAGTTTCAGCGTAAGTTTGCTCGAACTGAAGTAGGTAGTAAACGTCATGAAAAAGCTAGACTAAAAGTAGCTAAACTTCATGCAAAAATCAAAGACATTCGTGCATATTTTCTACATAAATTATCTACCAATTTAGTCACAAACTACGATTGTATTGTGTTAGAAGACCTTAATGTTTCTGGCATGGTTCGTAATCATAAATCAGCTTTAGCAATTAGTGATTTAGGATGGAGACAATTTAGGACTTTAACTGAGGCTAAGTGCGAGAAATATGGTAGGGAGTTTAGAGTAATTAATCGTTGGGAACCTACAAGTCAAAAGTGTTCTAATTGTGGTTTTCGAGGTGGCAAGAAAGAGTTAAATGTTAGGGAATGGACTTGTTTGAGTTGTGGCGCACACCATGACCGCGATATAAATGCTGCTGTCAATATTTTAGAAGTTGTTCAACCGAAAACCAAGGTGAAAACAGCTAAAGAAACAGTAGCAGAAAATCCTGTACAGCTATCACTTTTTGCGCTCAGTCGCCGGAGGGCATTCGGAGACACTAAACAAGACGAGGAGAAAACGTCAGACTGGTCGTAAAAAACCAGCAGATTTCAGTGAGTCGTCTACCCGCTCTGAATCTTTCAAGCTGCGATTTGTCTGTTTGATTGATGGATGGGAATCCCCCGCTGTCTCGCAGAGCAGCCTCGGGAGGATGTCAAAGGATATTATAGTCTCGTAGGTTGGGTTAAGCGCAAGCGCAACCCAACATTAACGAAGTCAGAAGTCAGAAGTCAGAAGTTATTTTTGTAACGGGGATTTAAGCAACTCTCCAAAAACATTTCGCCTGAAAAGGCGGGGTTTTAGACCCATATTATTTTGATAACTCGTCAATATTAACCTTGTTGGTATTTGTAGTGGAAGGCGATCGCCTTTCTTTGACTGTATTTCCAATAAATATTACTATTGGACAATAGATGAATCAAACATCAACAAGCGTGAAAATCAGCCCTCGCGTTAAGGTTGGAGTTTGTTGGTATTTGTGGTGGAAGGCGATCGCCTTTCTTTGACTGTATTTCCAATAAATATGACTATTGGACAATAGATGAATCAAACATCAACAAGCGTGAAAATCAGCCCTCGCGTTAAGGTTGGAGTTTGTTGGTATTTGTGGTGGAAGGCGATCGCCTTTCTTTGACTGTATTTCCAATAAATATGACTATTGGACAATAGATGAATCAAACATCAACAAGCGTGAAAATCAGCCCTCGCGTTAAGGTTGGAGTTTGTTGGTATTTGTGGTGGAAGGCGATCGCCTTTCTTTGACTGTATTTCCAATAAATATGACTATTGGACAATAGATGAATCAAACATCAACAAGCGTGAAAATCAGCCCTCGCGTTAAGGTTGGAGTTTATTGGTATTTGTGGTGGAAGGCGATCGCCTTTCTTTGACTGTATTTCCAATAAATATGACTATTGGACAATAGATGAATCAAACATCAACAAGCGTGAAAATGAGCGATCGCTACTTTCTGAGAATTTCTCGAAAATCTCATAACTTAATGGTTGGAGTTTATTGGTCTTTGTAGTGGAAGGCGATCGCCTTTTTTGACTGTATTTCCAATAAATATGACTATTGGACAATAGATGAATCAAACATCAACAAGCGTGAAAATGAGCGATCGCTACTTTCTGAGAATTTCTCGAAAATCTCATAACTTAATGGTTGGAGTTTATTGGTCTTTGTAGTGGAAGGCGATCGCCTTTTTTGACTGTATTTCCAATAAATATGACTATTGGACAATAGATGAATCAAACATCAACAAGCGTGAAAATGAGCGATCGCTACTTTCTGAGAATTTCTCGAAAATCTCATAACTTAATGGTTGGAGTTTATTGGTATTTGTAGTGGAAGGCGATCGCTTTATTTAACTGTATTTCCAATTCTTACTATTGGACAATAGATAAATCAAACATTAATAAGCGTGAAAATGACTGGTATGTGTTGGGTTTATCCTATGGATAAGCTGGCGCTAACGGTTTCTCAACCCAACCTACACTATTTTCAATAATAATTTTTCAGTTCAGCTCTATTAGATTATGGGGCTATTTTTTTGTGGCCTTTATTGTGGCTCGATACCATCAGAAAATCAAAAAAGACATAATTGTGTGAGTTATTTCTTCAACAATTATCTGTTGAGATTGAATTTAACTGACTTTTAGCTAAATTTTACTAAATAGAAAGTATTATTTCTCTAAAAAATGAGACATAATTGTGTTAGTTAGATGCAGTTTCAAGTTGTTCAACCCCTTGCAGTGAGCGAAAAATTTAGGGAATAATATTCTTGGATGGGGCTTTTAACTGTGTAAGCATTTCCTCCGGAATGCTGCGCAAACAGCCGTCAGCTATCAGCTATCAGCTATGAGTTCTTAGCTCATTATCAGCTCAAAAGAGGAATTAGTATCCAAGGAGAATTAAAACTTATAAAAAAAAGGTCTTCAGCTAACCTTAGTAATTTCTTGAATATGTTCAAAAACTGAATCTTTACTTAACTATTGCCTATAATCTGGTATTATGGCTGACTAGAAACATTCTCAATTCTCTATTCCAATAATCCTGATAATAAGCTGAAATTTCCCAGTTATATTGACTTACATAAGCTTTTGGTAGCAACGGTTAAACCTAAAAACTGATAGTCCCTCAGAAGTAATGATACAGGTAGCAAAACCTGCTTTTACACACAACAGATAAATAATTTCGAGAAATTTAGGAGTTAATTATGTCCTTAGAAAATGTTCAAGCTTTCTATGAAAGAATAGCTGACGATAAAGAGTTTCTAGCTGAACTTCAAGCTACTGAAACTCAAGAAGAAGGAAAAAAAATCCTGGAAGAAGCTGGCTATGACTTCACTACTGAGGAATTAGAAGAATATACTTCCCAAGTTCTAGAGTCAAGTGATGTGGAAGACAGCATACTGGAAGATTTGAATGAAGAACAAATGGCAGCAGTTTTTGGTGGGTTATCAAGATTTGGTCCGATACAAGCTCTCTATGGTGTGATCTGGTGGCCTCCCAAACCTTGGCCTCCCATTCAGCCAATGTATGGCATTGTTGTAGATACAGATCTATAGATACAGAACTTCTTACATAAGTTCTAATTTGAAACTTTGGGGGCTAAAGTGCCTAGATGCGGTCGGCTTAACCGTCAATGCCTGTGGACGGAGTGCTGCCGACAGTTCCGGTGGTTTGCGTAGCATTCCGTAGGAAAGCAGGAAGTAAACATTAAAATGTAGCGCTTGTGACGTTTTATATCGGTTTTATGAAGCAGATATTTAGGAGTTAATTATGTCCTTAGAAAATGTTCAAGCTTTCTATGAAAGAATAGCTGATGATAAAGAGTTTCTAGCTGAACTTCAAGCTACTGAAACTCAGGAAGAAGGAAAAAAAATCCTGGAAGAAGCTGGCTATGACTTCACAAGTGAAGAGCTAGAAGAATATACTTCCCAGGTACTAGAGTCTGGTAATACTGAAGACAGTGTACTGGAAGACCTGAACGAAGAACAGATGACAGCAGTTTTTGGTGGGTTACAAATTGTTCCTATGCCACTGTATGGCATTCCCTGGTGGCCTCCAATTTACCCAACGTATGGGGTAGTCTTAGATACAACATTATAACATTAGACATCTTACGTTTTGAAATCAAGGGGGGGCAAAGTCAAATTTTTTTAGCCCCCCTTCCCGAAAAATTGGCGTTGCACAGTGACGAATGATTTGACATTTTTGATAAACATAATTTTGGATTTGAGAATTGCCAGAATGATTAATATTAGGTTTTTTATAGTCAAATTATCAACTCATTTTTGGCAATATCATTCCATAATGTGCAACCCCGAAAAATTTAATCTGAGGATATTAAAAAATGACTTATCGCATCAGTTACGCTGTTTGGGAAATCACGTTAAAGTGTAATTTAGCTTGCCAACATTGCGGTTCCCGTGCCGGACATACCAGAACAAAAGAACTTTCTACTGAAGAAGCTTTAGATATGGTTAAACAGTTGGCAGAAGTGGGTATTACGGAAGTAACTCTAATTGGTGGAGAAGCTTTTTTACGCCCAGATTGGTTAGAAATTGCTAAGGCTATTACAGATGCGGGAATGATGTGTGGCATGACAACTGGGGGATTTGGCATTACTCTAGACACCGCCCGTCGGATGAAGGAAGCAGGTATTAGGGTTGTTTCTGTTTCTGTAGATGGTTTAGAAGCGACTCACGATCGCCTCCGAGGTAAAAAAGGTTCCTGGCAATGGGCATTTAAAACTATAGGTAATCTTAGAGAGGCAGGTATTGCCGTTGGTTGCAATACTCAAATTAATCGTCTTTCTGCTCCAGAGTTTCCCCAAATTTATGAGCGTATTCGTGATGCTGGTGCATTCGCCTGGCAAATTCAGTTAACTGTACCCATGGGGAATGCAGCAGATAATAATGAGATTTTGATGCAGCCTTATGAATTATTAGATTTGTATCCTATGATTGCCCGTGTCACTAAACGAGCGTACAAAGAAGGGGTGCAGGTTCAAGCAGGTAATAATATTGGTTATTACGGTCCCTATGAAAGGTTATTGCGGGGGCGGGGAAAAGATAATCCCTGGGCAATTTGGCAAGGGTGTAATGCCGGATTATCAACTCTAGGTATTGAAGCTGATGGTGCAATTAAAGGTTGTCCGTCATTGCCAACTTCTGCTTATACTGGCGGTAATATCCGAGATTATTCACTGCGGACAATTATTGAAGAGACAGAGGAGTTGCGGTTTAATTTGGGAGCAGATACTCCCCAAGGAACAGAGCATTTATGGGGTTTCTGCAAAGGTTGTGAATTTGCTCAACTCTGTCGTGGTGGTTGTAGTTGGACAGCTCATGTTTTCTTTGACAAACGGGGTAATAATCCTTATTGTCATCATCGGGCGTTAACTCAGGCCAAACAGGGAGTTCGGGAGCGGGTTGAGCTTAAGTATCGGGCTGAGGGAAATCCTTTTGATAATGGGGAGTTTGCTCTAATTGAGGAACCTATTAACGCACCTTGGCCGGAAAATGATCCGTTACATTTTACAAGCGATCGTATTCAATGGCCTGAAGGTTGGCAGGAGGAAAATAAGTCAACCCCTGAGTTAGTTGCTGTGTAAGCATTCAGCTATTAGCATTTCTTACGGAATGCTCCGCAAACAGCAATCAGCTTATGGGCAATTTAATTAATGAACTTTAATTCTCCTTGGTGGATAATTTTCTTCTAGTATGATAATGAGTTTATAACACATAGCTGATGGCTGACTGCTGAATGCTTACGTTGTTGTTAGTAAATAAGAAGACAAAATTTGCACATTTAAGAAGTTAATTCAAGAAAATAATTATGTCTACCGTTAATTCTTCAGAAAATATTCCTTCAAATCAAAAACTTAATACTCAAGATGTATCTATTTTAGATACTTCAGAGCCTTTGTTGCCTCGTTCTGCTTGGAATACTCAGGTAGCTTTTTTGAGAGCTATGTTTAGAGCGAAGAAGGCTTTGGATAAAATTGATAGAGAGTCTAATACCAATTCCCAAAAGTAATGCTATACTTGGCATAAACTTCAGTTATTAAGTAATTAATACAGGTTTAATAACTTATTTCCTAATTCTTAGCCAGTTAATGCTAATTATTCTGAATTTTCAACTTTTCAGTTCAGCTCCATTAGATTATGGGGCTGTTTTTTTGTGGCTTTTATTGTGGTTCGATGCTATCAGAAAATCAAAAAAGACACAATTGTGTTAGTTATTTATTCAATAATTATCTGTTGAGCTTGAATTCACTGACTTTTAGCTAAATTTTACTAAATAGAAAGTATTATTTCTCTAAAAAATGAGACATAATTGTGTTAGTTATATGCAGTTTTAAGTTGTTCCAACTATTGCAGCTATAGGAAAATTTAGGCAATAATTTCAATGGAAACAGACAAAAGCAAGTCTGATTTCCAATCAACAATTAATGGAGAAAGTTAAAATGGCTAACATCCAGATTAAAGAATTAAATTCTGAACTAATGACTGAAGCTATTGCCAATGCTCAAGCACGTCGCAATAACTTTATTTCGGAACTCTCTGAAGAACAAACAGCAGAAGTTTTAGGTGGAAAATTTCCTCCTATTTTTCATTTTCTAGGATATTTTCCTATGGGAGAAGATGTTTATTTTGACCTCTGTTTTCCTAATAAATACTGAAAAAGAATGTAGAGAGGTTTCATGGAACCTCCCTACAACAGTTTAAGAAAAGGTTTATGTAATTGCTGGAAATATTTAATAGGAATACACTTCAGATAATAGCCAACAATTGTAATCAAATTGCAATGTGGTTAGATACCATCAGAAAATCAAAAAAGACATAATTGTGTTAGTTATTTCTTCAATAATTATCTGTTGAGGTTGAATTCACTGACTTTTAGCTAAATTTTACTAAATAGAAAGTATTATTTCTCTAAAAAATGAGACATAATTGTGTTAGTTATATGCAGTTTGAAGTTGTTCCAACTATTGCAGCTATAGGAAAATTTAGGCAATAATTTCAATGGAAACAGACAAAAGCAAGTCTGATTTCCAATCAACAATTAATGGAGAAAGTTAAAATGGCTAACATCCAGATTAAAGAATTAAATTCTGAACTAATGACTGAAGCTATTGCCAATGCTCAAGCACGTCGCGATAACTTTATCTCGGAACTTTCTGAAGAACAAGCAGCAGAAGTTTTAGGTGGTATTGATATTATTGATATTCTTCATATTCCATTTCTAGGAATAATCTTCGATTTCCATTTCTAGGAATAATCTTCGATTCTAATAGACTTGTCGCTTTATAACTATAAAAAACTGGTAAACCCTTATCATGTAAGGATTTTAGCCATTTTTACATGAGAACGTCTGGAATTACTACTGTGTCTTAATTTGAGCGATTTTTTCTATCTATTTAGCGACAACTCTAATAAATCAGGACTTACGCAAATTGACCTTTAAACACCATCTGTAGGGGCAAATGGCATTTGCGCTCCGCAAGGCTCCGAATTGCGTCCTCACTGGATTTAGTGCCCGTGCGTAAGTTCTGTAAATTAGATACTGAAAAAGAATGTAGAGAGGTTCCATGAAACCTCCCTACAACAGTTTTAGAAAAGGTTTATGTAATTTCTGGAGATATTTCATAGGAATACACTTCAGATAATAGCCAACAATTATAATCAAATTGTAATCAAGTAGTAAAAAAGTATTTGTTTAATATTGTTTCCTAGAGGAACTTTCAATGGAAAATGTTACTAACAACAAGACAACCCTTTGCCCTAGTGCGCGGCCAGAAATGCAAGATAGTCAAGTCTTTGGGATTATTAGTGGAACTGTAGACGAACCTCGTCTAGCTTATCTCAAACAACCACTACCTGTTACCGAGGAAGTAATGGCTTTATCTGGTCCCGTGACACCAACAGAAGTGTTCAGAACTACAGCTCCCTGCGCAGAGAAAAAGTGTCAACATTTTGATGGAGCAAATTGTCGGTTGGCAATGCAAATTGTAGAAAATTTGCCCACTGTAGTTGAGCAATTACCACCCTGTTCCATACGTACCAACTGTCGATGGTGGAAACAAGAAGGTAAAGCAGCTTGTATGCGTTGCCCCCAAGTTATTTCAAGTAACTATACTTCCTCAGAAGTAATTAAACAGGTAGCAAAACCTTTTGTTAGAAGTGATCGATAATTAATAATTGTCAGAAAATCACGAGTGAATCACGTTCTTAGTTCAGTCAAAAGACTGTCTCTGTAGGTTGGGTTAAGCGACAGCGTTAGCGTAGCTTCCCAAAGGGAAACCCAACAGATATAGGTTGTTGGGTTTCCTTCCTCAACCCAACCTACACTATTTTTAATAATAATTTTTCAGTTCGGCTCCATTAGATTATGGGGCTGTTTTTTTGTGGCTTTTATTGTAGTTCAATACCATCAGAAAATCAAAAAAGACATAATTGTGTTAGTTATTTCTTCAATAATTATCTGTTTAGATTGAATTAAGTGACTTTTAGCTAATTTTTACTCAATATAGACGATTATTCCTCTAAAATTTGAGACATAATTGTATTAGTTAGATGCAGTTTTGAGTTGTTCAAACCCTTGCATTCATAGTAAAGTGTAGGCAATAATATAAATGGAAAGAGACAAAACAAAGTCTAATTCCAAATAAACAAAATTGATCTACTAATTTTTTTAAGGAGTAACCGAAAAATGGCTAATATTAACATTTCTGATTTACGTCCTGCTGGTGCTGACTTGTTCTTAGATTCTGAAAGCTACCTCAATGATTTGACTGAGGGAGAAATGACAAATACATTAGGGGGTATTCTGCCTTTGGTGTATATTGGAATTGGTGTATATGTAGGTTATACTATTTGGGGTTAAGAGGGGATGTTGGTGGTTGAGGTGTTAGGGACATTCTTACATCCCAGTATAAGTTCACAACCATGTCAACAATTCTTTCCTACCTTTTCTGACAGTCAACGACAGTTGATTTGCTGTGACTAATTTACTAACTAACCTTGCTAGTACCACAATACTTTTTCGGGGTATTTTCTGTGCCTTATGTTTACTACAAGACAAAAGGCAGGAGTATTAGAAGGTTTTGGTTGCAGCTCATCATTAGTCTCTGTAGGTTGGTTTAAGTTTTTTTCAAAACCCAACAAAAACTTATATCTTTTGTTTTTTTTCGTACAACTTAAACTATAAACTATTTGAATAATAATTTTTCAGTTCAGTTCCATTAGATTATGGGGCTGTTTTTTTGTGACTTTTATTGTGGTTTGATACCATCATAAAATCAAAAAAGACATAATTGTGTTAGTTATGTCTTCAATAATTATCTGTTAATATCAAATTAACTGACTTTTAACTAATTTTCACTCAATATGGATAATTATTAATCTAAAATTGGAGACATAATTATGTTACTTAGATATAGTTTCAAGTTATTCAAACCCTTGCAATCATAAGAAAATTTAGGCAATAATATAAATGGAAAGAGAGAAAAAAAAGTCTAATTCCAAATCAACAAAATTGATCTACTAGTTTTACTTAAGGAGTAACTGAAAAATGGCTAATATTTCAATCTCTGACTTACGTCCTGCTGGTGCCGATCTCTTCTTGGATTCTGAAAGCTATTTAGAGGATATCTATGATGATGCACTACAAAATAATATTTCAGGAGGCATTTCAACCAGCCCTTGGTGTGTTGCTGCTGGTATAGCTTTGGCAGTAGATGCAACTATGATAATTGGAGCTGCTGTTTATACGACTACACGAGATTGATGACAATCTAACTACAAATCGGTTAGTCACGCCAGTAAGTTCGGTTAAGCGATAGTGAACCCAATAAAAAGCCGTATCTGTGAAAATGGCGATCGCCTAAATCTGTTAGGTGATAAACTATTCGAATAATAATTTTTCAGTTCAGCTCCATTCGCTAATGGGGCTATTTTTTGGGTACTTTTATTGTGATTAGATAACATTAGAAAATCAAAAAAGACATAATTGTGTTAGTTAGATGCAACTTGAAGTTGCTCAAAGCCTTACATTGATAGGAAAGTTTAGGCAATAATATAAATGGAAAGAGACAAAAGCAAGTCTAATTCAATCATCAACAAAATTGATCTACTAATTTTACTTAAGGAGCAACTGAAAAATGGCTAATATTAACATCTCTGATTTACATCCTGCTGGTGCTGACTTATTCTTAGATTCTGAAAGCTACCTCAATGATTTGACTGAGCAAGAAATGACAAATACATTAGGGGGTATTCTGCCTTTGGTGTATATTGGAATTGGTGTATATGTAGGTTATACTATTTGGGGTTAAGAGGGGATGTTGGTGGTTGAGGTGTTAGGGACATTCTTACATCCCAGTATAAGTTCACAACCATGTCAACAATTCTTTCCTACCTTTTCTGACAGTCAACGACAGTTGATTTGCTGTGACTAATTTACTAACTAACCTTGCTAGTACCACAATACTTTTTCGGGGTATTTTCTGTGCCTTATGTTTACTACAAGACAAAAGGCAGGAGTATTAGAAGGTTTTGGTTGCAGCTCATCATTAGTCTCTGTAGGTTGGTTTAAGTTTTTTTCAAAACCCAACAAAAACTTATATCTTTTGTTTTTTTTCGTACAACTTAAACTATAAACTATTTGAATAATAATTTTTCAGTTCAGTTCCATTAGATTATGGGGCTGTTTTTTTGTGACTTTTATTGT
>NZ_JAAHGO010000084.1:23925-37435 GCF_010672455.1 Okeania sp. SIO2C9
CAAAACCCAACAAAAACTTATATCTTTTGTTTTTTTTCGTACAACTTAAACTATAAACTATTTGAATAATAATTTTTCAGTTCAGTTCCATTAGATTATGGGGCTGTTTTTTTGTGACTTTTATTGTAGTTCGATACCAGAGGAAAATCAAAAAAGACATAATTGTGTGAGTTATTTCTTCAACAATTATCTGTTTAGATTGATATAACTTCCTTTTAGCTAATTTTTACTCAATATAGGCAATTATTTCTCTAAAATTTGAGACATAATTGTGTTAGTTAGATGTAGTTTTAAGTTGTTCAAACCCTTGCACCATAAGAAAAGTTAGGCAATAATATAAATGGAAAGAGACAAAAGCAAGTCTAATTCAATCATCAACAAAATTGATTGACTAATTTTCTTAAGGAGCAACTGAAAAATGGCTAACATTAACATCTCTGATTTACGTCCTGCTGGTGCTGACTTATTCTTAGATTCTGAAAGCTACCTCAATGATTTGACTGAGGGAGAAATGACGAACACTTTAGGAGGTAAAGGGTCGTTTATGTTTTGTACCTCGGCCAACAGCGGTTGTAACTCTTTCATGTTCTGCAATCCGAAAAAAAAGTGAAATTAGCCGGGAATGACAGCTTGACTTTGGCTTAACTCAGGAGTTGGAAGCAGAGGTGTTGGGGGCGACAATATTCAGAGCGATCGCCATCCCCAACCCATTAAAGCTATGCAGCAAGAAGTTTACTATTTGATTCTAGACTCGTCACAACTTCAACTGACTCAACTTGCTTCTTAACCCACTCATCAAAAAACTGTGCAAAAATCTGAGAGCGCAACTTATTATCTAACTCTGCTGGAATAATCTCCTCCACAAAAATCAAATGCACTCCCTTAGAAGTTACAATAGGTTTAATCATCTGGGGAGGTTGAGCAGCAAAAACAGCAGCAGAAATCTCTGGTTTCAAATCCTTACGAGACAATACTCCTCGATATCCCCCCTGACGACGTAACTCTATATCCTCGATATATTGATGGGCAACATCATAGAAACTTGTTTCTCCTTCCTGAATAGCATAGAATAATTCCATCGCTAAATCTTCATCATCCAAAACCACTTCATACATAACCACACCAGCATAATTCAATTGATTTTCATAAAAGTATGGCTCAACTTTATCTGCAAACAGATGAGCAACCAATTTTTGAGAAACAATACTTATATAGGCAACTTCTTCTAAATCATCTACAGACAAACAATGTTTTTCCAACCAAGCAAAAGTTTCTTGGGCGCTATGAAGTTTCTTGACAAACCTCATAGTATCTGCTGCTTTCTGAAGTTCTTCAGTCTCTACTTTTATACCTGCTTCCTGAGCTGCATCCATAATAATCTTGCGAGTAATAATCCCTTCTGTAAGCTCAGAGGTTTTTAAGGATAGCTTGACTTGGTTAAGAATATCTTCAGCAGTAATAGTGATAGATTGTGACATGGTTTTTCTCCTATTAATTAATTAAAACAAATGAGTATTAACAGTCATCTAAAGATGACTTTTGCTATTAGCCAAGAAATTCATTTCTTGGCGGGTGAGTTATTCCCCCATACCTGCCAACCAGTGATCAAACTGATGACTCGATAACCCGCTAAGATTAAAATCCTTGGCTAATAGCTCAAGTCATCTCAAAGATGACTTTTACAGGACTTACGCAAAATGTGAAATTATACACCAATTGTAGGGGGCGAATGCCATTCGCCCCTACTATATGTGGTGGTTATGCGTAAGTCCTGTTTTAATTATTTGTAATCTGAGGCTCTCGCTCACGCAAAGAAACAGGATGCTCCCACTGGTGAAAAATTAAATCTTGACAGACGAACAGTGACAATTTCCAATACTTGTACCCCTAGTGACAGCAGATTCCAAGTATATGAAGTACAGGTATTAAAATGAAATGTTCTCAGCATCTTGCCCGCGTGGGTGTACATCACCAAGGTAGAATCTGCTGTAATTGTCAATTATTAATTATTCAGGACTTACGCAAAGGCACTACATAAGGGGTATTGCTCAGTTACGCTAGCGCTAACACACCCTACCAATAGCTTCGTTAAACCGCTAGTTAATTGTCAATTATTAATTATTTCTACAAATCTAAACCTCCTTTTTGCAATTTCTTAAACGGATCAAGAATAAAATCAATCAGACGACGCTGACGCACAACAACTTCTGCCGTTGCCGTATCTCCAGGACGCAAAGCAATACACTCATTAGCAGCAGGAATACAAGTCTCATCCAACTCAATTTCTAACTCATAAATTGCTATATTCCCCTCAGCAGTTTCTTGCACTTGTGAAGTAGGAGAAATCTTTTTTAAGGTTCCCTCTACTACACCATAATCCTGAAAAGGATAAGCATCAAATTTCATCTTCACCTCCATTCCTTTCTTTAATGAACCACTTTCTGAAGTTGCCATTTGCGCCTTCAAAAAAAGATTTTTACCTTGTGGTGATACTTCCACAATCATTTCTCCTTGTTGCACAACATCTCCCACACCTTCAATGGGCAAATTAAAAATAGTACCTCCTTGTTGCGCCCTAACTACTCGTTGCTCCAACTCAAAATTTAAAGAATCAATCTCTTTTTTTGTCTGAGAAATTTCACCCTGAGCGCTAATAATTTGACTATCCATATTCTTAAGCTGCTCTTTTATTTTTGACATGGCAATATCTCCAGAATGAGTAATAGTTTGAGAATTATTTTCTTGTTCTGTTAAACGTAATTCTGCTTGCTCAATATCTGCTTTTGCTTGATTAATTGTTCTTTCATAACTACTCTTTTGTTCTGCTAGACGTAACTCTGCTTGCTCAATATCTGCTTCTGCTTGATTAATTGTTCTTTGATAACTACCTTTTTGCTCTGCTAAACGTAATTCTGCTTGTTTAATATCCGCCTCTGCTTGATTAATAATTCTTTGATAACTACCTTTTTGTTCTGCTAAACGTAACTCAGCTTGCTCAATATCTGCCTCCGCTTGATGAATAACCCGGTCGTAACTACCTTCTTGCTCTTCTATTTGTAGTTTTGCTTGTTCCCGGTCTGCTTGACTTTGTTCCCATATTCTTTGTCTTTCTTCTCCTATACCCTCCTTTTCAACTACCTGAATTTCTGTAACTGCACCCTGTTCCCAAAGATTACGATAACGTTCAACTTCTCTGAGAGATTTTTGCCAGCGAATTTCTGATAATTTATAAGCAGTATTACTATCATCTAACTGCTGTTTTGCTTGATTAACTTGAGCTAATTTTTCTTCCTTTTGTAAACTTAATATTCTCCTAGCAGCTTCGAGATTTTGTTCTGCTTGATGAACTTGTGCTAGCTTTTCTTCCCTCTGTAAATTTAATGTTCTTCTAAGAGCTTCGAGATTTTGTTGTGCTTGATGAACTTGAGCTAATTTTTCCTCCCTCTGTAAATTTAATGTTCTTCTAAGAGCTTCAAGATTTTGTTGTGCTTGATGAACTTGTGCTAGCTTTTCCTCTTCTTGTAAATTGTAGGTCGTATTCAGAGAATGAAAGTTTCGTCGTACTTGCTCTACCTGAGCTACTTTTTCTAATGTTTGGGATTGATTTTGTCGTTCTTGGGTACGAAGTTCGATTTCTAATTGACTTTTTTGTTGTTCAATTTTACTCAGTCTATTTTGTTGACTTTGCAGTTGAATATTAAGTTGAGCAAGTCGGTCGCGAATAGGGCGAGATTCTAATTCTATTAAAATATCTCCAGCTTCAATTTTGTCTCCTTCTTTAACATAAACTTTCTCAACTTTTGCCGTTTGTGTATATACTGTTGCAGCCGTAAATGTTAAATTTAACTCTTGTTTAAGAGTACCACCTTGAGGTTCTAAACGCCCTCTAGCAGTACCAGTTTCATCTACTTTAGAAAACATTCCCCAGGGAAGAGCGATCGCTACAAATATTATTAAAAGATATAGTAATCCTCGCGTCCAACGTTGGGGTAAAGCATCTAATAATTCTTTAGTAGCAAAAGACCAATCATCAACAGATGTATTTGTATCTAGTTTGGTAACATCTGGCTCTGAAATTTTGGAGTTATTTAAACTTTTTTCTAGTGTTACTAAGTCAGTGTCTAAAGGTTTATGACCGTTTGATTCTAATGTTAAATTGAATTGTTGTGGCATAATTTTTATCAGTTATTAGTTATCAGTTATCCATTATCAGTTCAGTTGAGGTTTGAAACCCCTAAAATCTTAATTTTGAATGCATTAATTTTGAGTTTTGAATTGCCTTACGCAGGGACTCTACATATAGGGAGGACGAATGCCATTCGCCCCTACATTTTGACTTTGAACTTTCCATTTGAAAACCCTAAAATCTTAATTTTGAATGCATTAATTTTGAGTTTTGAATTGCCTTACGCAGGGAGTCTACATATAGGGAGGGCGAATGCCATTCGCCCCTACATTTTGACTTTTAACTTTTCAATTGAAACCCCCTAAAATCTTAATTTTGAATGCATTAATTTTCAATGCATTAATTTTCAATTTAAAACCTTAAAATCTTACTTTTGAATGCATAAATTGCATGAATTTCCTTACGCAGGGACTCTACATATAGGGAGGGCGAATGCCATTCGCCCCTACAGTTTGACTTTGAACTTTCCATTTGAAACCTCTAAAGTCTTACTTTTAAATGCATGAATTTTCAGGTTTAACTTTTCAATTGAAACCCCCTAAAATCTTACTTTTGAATGCATTAATTTTGAGTTTTGAATTTCCTTATGCAGGGACTCTACATATAGGGAGGGCGAATGCCATTCGCCCCTACAGTTTGACTTTGAACTTTCCATTTGAACCCCCTAAAATCTTACTTTTGAATGCATTAATTTTGAGTTTTGAATTTCCTTATGCAGGGACTCTACATATAGGGAGGGCGAATGCCATTCGCCCCTACAGTTTGACTTTGAACTTTCCATTTGAACCCCCTAAAATCTTACTTTTGAATGCATTAATTTTGAGTTTTGAATTTCCTTATGCAGGGACTCTACATATAGGGAGGGCGAATGCCATTCGCCCCTACAGTTTGACTTTGAACTTTCCATTTGAAACCCCTAAAATCTTACTTTTGAATTTTAAAGTTTAACTTTTCAATTGAAAGCCCTAAAATCTTAATTTTGAATGCATGAATTTTCAGGTTTAACTTTCCTGACGCAGGGACTCTACATATAGGGAGGGCGAATGCCATTCGCCCCTACAGTTTGACTTTGAACTTTCCATTTAAAACCCCTAAAATTTTACTTTTGAATTTTTAATTTTGACTTTTGAATTCATTTCTTACTTTTGACTTTTGACTTTTGAATTCAAAATTTTGAATTTCCATTTAACTTTCCAATTGTTGACGATTTAAATAATAATAATGTCCCCGTTTCGCCATCAATTCTTCGTGATTTCCCTGCTCAATTAACACCCCCCTATCCAACACTAAAATTACATCAGCTTTTCTCACAGTAGATAAACGGTGCGCAATAATTAACGTAGTGCGACCCTGGAGAATACTATTCAAATTTGTCTGAATAATACGCTCCGACTCAACATCCAAATGAGAAGTCGCCTCATCAAAAACCAATAAACGAGGATTTCCCAACAAAGCACGAGCGATCGCCAATCTTTGCCGTTGACCACCAGACAACAAACCCCCACCTTCACCAATCTGAGTTTCATAACCCATCGGCAACCTTTGAATAAATTCATCAGCACCAGCTAACTTTGCTGCTTGTACAATATCCTCAAGAGTTGCAGAGGGATGAGCAATAGTCAGATTTTCCCGAATAGTGCCACCAAATAAAAAAGTATCCTGGTCAACCACACCTACTTTGTTGCGCAGGGATGGCAACGAAATAGTCGTCATATCATAACCATCAATCAAAATTTTCCCATCAGTAGGCGGATATAACCCCAAAACCAACTTAGAAATCGTTGTTTTCCCAGACCCAGAACGCCCCACTAAAGCCACAGTTTGTCCCGCTTTAACCTCAAAACTCAAATTTTCCAAAACATTAATATCGCTTTCTGGGTGGTAACGGAAAGTCACATTATCAAAAACAATATTACCCCGTAACTCTACCAAATACTGACGCCCTTCTGATTGTAAATCTTCCTCTGGTTCAGTATCAATCACATCATTGATGCGCTCCACCGCAATAATTACCTCCTGTAACTGATTCCACAAAACCGTCAGTCGCTGAAAAGGACTAATCACAGTGCCAATCAACATATTAAAAGCCACCAACTGCCCAATAGTTAACTCCCCTTGAATCACCAACCAAGCTCCAAACCATAGTAACCCTGTCGTTACTAAAGATTCAATAGTTAAACTGAATATTTGCAGTCGGTTACTAATCACCTGTCCAGAAAAGTTTTTTCTGATTGACTTATTCAGAAATTCCTCCCATCGCCAGCGTACTGTTTGCTCAACTGCTAGAGACTTGACAGTACTTACACCAGTCAGAGATTGAATCAGATAACTACTTTCTTCAGCTAGAGCGGCAAATATTTCTCTAGAGATTTTTTGTAGGAAGGGTGTGGCAATAAGTGCTAATAAAAAAAACGGTGGCACAATAACCAATGCTAGTAAAGCCATTTTCCAGCTATACCAAAACATTAGTCCTAAATAAATGAAAACTGTCAGCAAATCCAACACAATAGAAAGAGCTTCCCCAGTGAGGAAATTCTCAATTTTCCGATTTTCTTGAACCCGAGCAATAATATCCCCCACATAACGAGACTCGAAAAAACTCATGGGTAGTCGGAATGTGTGACGAATAAACCCAACAATCATCGCTAAATGGACTTTATTAGCAGTGTGGTCGAGCAGATATTGTCGCAAACCTGTCATGGCAACTTGAAATAAACCAAAGATAACTAAACCTAATCCCACTGCGGTTAGAGTTAGAGTGCTACCTTGAACAACTACCCGGTCCAGCAGTAGTTGGGTAAATAGAGGCGTAATTAATCCAAATATTTGAATTAGTAGAGAAGTGATAAATACTTCCAACAACACTTGTCCATGAGGACTGACCAACTCAAAAAATTGCCAGAAGGGAGTGGTGGAATTTTTGAGTTGTTTGATTAAAGCAGTAGGTTGTAGGAGTAGGGTGTAACCAGTCCAACAGTCTTTAAATTCTGAGTAGGTGAGATGGCGTTGACCAATAGCAGGGTCAGCAATGATCACCTGTTTAGGGGTTATTTCATAGACTACTATATAATGTTTGCCTTCCCAGTGGGCGATCGCTGGTAATTTTTGTTTAGCTAGTTGGTCAAGACTTGCCTTAACTGGTCTGGTGGAAAATCCGATACTTTCTGCTGCAGCAGATAATCCTCTGAGTGAAGCACCGTTACGGTCCACATTGGCAATGTCCCGCACCCGATTGACGCTGAAATTTTTGCCCCAGTAACGAGCGACCATAACTAAAGAAGCAGCACCACAGTCAGAACCGCTTTGTTGAGCAAAGAAGGGATAGCGTTTGGTGATGCGCTGCCAGAGATGACCTACTCGTTGGGTGGGACTAGGGAAATAAGCTTTGTTAATAGTTTTTTGTGGTTTTACCTCTGGTTGCCTATATTCAGTTATGTTCGCTTCTGGCAGATTTTCATCAGAGGAATGGGCAGTTTCTGGCTCACCTTTTTTCTGTAGAGAGTCGAGTTTGAGAGCAACTTGATGAAGATGTTCTCGGATTTCCGGGTGTTTTTGAATTAGTGGAAGAAGGCTTTCTCCAGGGAGATAGGAGAGTTTGAGGTTTACTGATGCTCTTGCTGAGTAGGGTTGAAAGGAATGATTAGGAAATAGAGTAGATTCCCCAAATGAGGCTCCTCCATTGAGGGTAGCGATTAATTCACCCTGACTATCTAATAGTCTAACTTTGCCCGCAGTTACAATATATATACCTGGTTGAGCATCTGCTGCTTGCCAAAATTGACCAACTTTTGGTGTCAAATGTTCTGTAGTTTTTAAGCAATTTTCTATTTCTTTTTGTGAAAGTTGATATCCCAAGACATCAGAGAGCCGCCCCTGAGTCAATGCAGGGGTAGATGCATTTTGAACCATAACTCAAAATTTTATTTACTAAATATTTGTTATTAGCTGTTAAAGAAGCGGTCAGCAATCAGTAGGAGCATTTTTTTTGACCGCAAAATTTTGGTCAATAGCTTCCTCTTTTAAGGGGGATAAAAAAAGAAAATATCCTATATTTCAAGCCTCCTTATTGCAGAGGTACTGTTAACGAAGTCAGAAGTCAGAAGTCAGAAGTTAACCCACCCCTAACCCCTCCCAGGAGGGGAAGTAGGGGATGCGTGAGCAACTCTCCAAAAATATTGCGCCTTAAAAGACGGGGTTGCGCGACCCTTATGATTTTGATAACTGTTAGCGTAGCTCCTCCGACAGGAGGCTAACTGATCACTGAAATGTTGATATCCCAAGACATCAGGAATTTGCCGTTCTTAGAAACTTATGATTATCTATATAAATCTATGATTTTCTCTAAATAACCTGTTCTATTCCTGCTTCGCTCCTGGCAACGTCGGCGTTATCCAGTCCACAGGCTGTCACGGTCGAACTAACCGCCATAGCTAAATTTAACGCTGCATTCAAATCTCGATCACAACTGAAATTGCAGTGTTCGCAATTAAATACTCTCTCTGACAAAGACAGAGACTCTTTAACAGTTCCACACCTACTGCAAGTCTTAGAACTAGGGAACCATCTATCAACAATAATTAGCTCAGAACCGTATAACTCACACTTGTAATCTAACTGTCTGCGAAACTCATAAAAACCCATGTCAGCAACTGCCTTAGCTAATTTATGGTTAGCCATCATTCCTGATACATTAAGGTCTTCTATTACTATTTGACTGTGGTTTTTAGCCAAATAAGTAGTCAGTTTATGCAATGTATCTTTTCTGATGTTTGCTATTGTGTTGTGTAATTGAGCTATTTTGAGTTGCGCTTTCTTCCAGTTATTGGAAAACTTGGTTTTATGTCTGTTAAGGTATTGCAGTCGGGATAATTTAGATTCTAACTTTTTGTAAGATTTAGCCCCTTCAAATATCTCGCCAGTTGAGAGTGTAGCTAAAGTTTTTACACCTAAATCTACACCAACTACATCTGCTGATTTCTCAGTAATTATGGTTGCTGTCTCTACTTTGAAACTGATAAACCAACGGTCCGCTTTTCTGTTAATAGTTACAGATTTAGGGATAACATTATCTGGTAATATTTCATAAGTTTTAACCCATCCAATTCTTGGTAATTTTATGTGATTAAAGCTTACCGATATTGAGCCATCTAAAGTGAAACTATCGTCTTTACCTTTTTTCTTAAATTTAGGTTGACCAGACACTTTACTAAAGCAACGCTTCCAAGCATTTGATAAATACCTCAAAGCGTATTGAGGCGCTGTTTTAGATACTTCATAATACCAGCAGTTTTTGGGTTTAACCATTGCTATTAAAAGTTTATGTAGGTCGATTGCGGTAGGAAATTTCAGTTTACTACCTGGATTATTAGAATTGTGATTAAGAATGTTCCTAGTTAACCATAGTCCCCAATTATAGGCATGGCGAGCTACACCAGCGTGTTTAGCCAGCAATGTTTTTTGCTGGTTATTCGGATGTAGTTCAGTTTTGAATCCAAGTAGCATAAACAGATAATCCCAGATTTTTATAGATAATACCAGATTTTAGCCAACAGTTACAAGCCCTCTAGCTTGCCAAGCATTCCGGACCAAAAGGATATTTTGACCCCGACTCAACCATCCAGCGCTTGGGGTTGCTAGGGACTTTAACCCAGAGCTGCTAAAAGCTGATAGCTAGTTAAAAGTGTTGAAACTTAACATTCCTAAAGATTTGCTTTGATTAATATCAAAGTTCAGATCGCGAATGACAATATTTTTCCCATTAATATCTTGACCAGACATTTCTTCAGCTTTCGGTGGCTTTGGTTTAGTCGATAAACCCATTTGTTTGAGTAAGCGGTTAATGTGGCGATCGCTCAACTGCGTACCAAATTCTGTTGCTAAATGTTTGCTTAACCAATTAGCAGTCCAGCGACCGAATACATAACCAAATTCCTTGGGACTATTAGTTACTAACTCTTTCAAACGTTCTAAATATTGTTCGTTAACTTCTTGGGGACGACCTATGGGATGATTGTTCCATTGGTGAGCTTGACCAGACTTAGCAACAAGTATCCAATGTCTAGCTGTACCAGGAGAACAACCTATAGCTTTACAGATTTGGCCTTGGGTTTTGCCTTCATCTGCTAGCAGCATAATTTCTATTCTCTGGCGATATTGCCACGGCAACTTATCGTCTAGATTTTTTTCTAGAAGTTTACGCTGAAAAAATGTTAAATAGTTTCCATGGACATCTGACTTACTCATTTTGACTTGGGAGTTTGAGCGATCGGACAACATAGGTTTATTGTTTATAGCTATTTGTTAATAACTCCGTTTATTGTTGGAGTACGGAGCGTTAAATCATTCACTGGGTAATTGTAGCCTTCTAACGCATCCTACTGGAATGGACTTAAGCTACGAGAGCAAGATGCCCCCACTACCCAATATCTCATTGTTGACGATTCAGATAATAATAATGTCCCCGTTTCGCCATCAATTCTGTGTGATTTCCCTGTTCAATGGATAGTATTCCCTGAATCAAACACTAAAATTACATCAGCATAGGTTGATAATTATTTATTAATAACTCCGTTTATTTTTGGAGTAAATATATTTCTCAGCTACAGTTACTTATGCAATTTTATGGATTGAAAAAAGTAGACCACAGTAGGTCAAATGGCCATTTGCTAACGCAAAGCTCCGCTTTATATGTTGCGGAGGAAAACGCCCCGACACGATTTGTGGCTCATCAATCAGCAAAAGCGCTGTAAGATTCAGACAACACGAGATTTTTTTTTCTCTCCTTGATAATAAGTGCTTAGTTTGAAAATTAAGTGTTTTCTTCCTTCTTCCTTAAGAATAGTTGTTAAGTTTTTTGAAATCAGTGGTCAATTTTCCTTTAGTTAATTTTTATTGCTGGATAGATACAAAATATGAATCAGTGTAAACGTAAAATATTGCAACAATATCAACAAGGTGAACGAAATTTCCAAAGAGCTAATCTTAGAGGTCTGTCTTTTAAGGGAAAAGATTTGTCTGATGCAGATTTCAGTTTTGCTGATATTAGGAGTACTAATTTTCGTGATAACTACTAGAACTAAACTCAATGGTATCAAATGTGATTATGTTTATATGCGTCTGCCTCCAGATAAACGACCAGACTTTTTCAAACTTTCACCCAAAGATACTTTAAACGATAATCCTCGCCGCGAACCTGCTAACTGGAATAGGAATTTTCAAGAAGGAGAATTTGTTGATTTTATTACTCCAATGATAGAAACTCTCAACTTTTATCATGCAGAAAAAGTTGACCCTAGAATAGTTGCCTATTCATTTCAGAAGTTACAAGAAGACCATCCAAAAGCAGAATTAGAAATTATTTCTATGGAAAAACGCGGGAAAAATCGTCAGGGATTTTTGTTAAAAGCTGACACTGCACCTGAAGCAGATCATTCAATATTACACGCAGAATATTTTGATACTTATGATAGACTAAAAGCACTTCCACCTGAACAACTTAGATTGCTTTTGGTAGAGAGGCAAAAATATACAAAAAGATTAGAAGCTTGGGTAGATACAGCAGTTAATCGCCCTGGTGTTAATATACAAAATAGTAATAAAGGAGATACAATTATGGCAGAAAAGACTGGAGATAAAATTGATACCGATAAATTTATAGGTGTAGGTTTCAACAAAGATGGAGGAAAAATTGAAGGTTCAAATTTTGCTGAAACAATTTACGAATCTCAGGAACAAAATTTAGCACAAGCAGCAAAAGATATTCAAGAATTATTAGAGCAACTAGATGAAACTTACCCCTCAGATACAACAGCAGGCAAAATGAAAATTGCTACGGAAGTAATTACACAAATTGATAATAATCCAACAAAGGCACAAAGAATATTAAGTGCTATAAAATCTGGTGGAGTTGCTGCTGTTGAACAATTACTTAATCATCCTGCTAGTACCTTTGTTATTGCAGCATTGGAAGATTGGCAAAAGAGTAAATAAATTAAATAATTTGAAAAATTTTTTACATCTTAATATTTCAGATAAATTGATAACATTAAAAAATTTGGTAGGGGTTTGATAACTAAACCCCTACTATATTAAATTGTACTGATATAACAGTTCTTTAATTTATGAGGTACAGTTTTATATCCCCCCTAACCCCCCTTAATAAGGGGGGAACTGCTTAAAAAGGGGGGAGCAACAAAAAGTAGGAAACCCAACAAAAATAGACCTCTCAATAACTATGCAATATCTATCAATAAAGATGGAGAAATATTGAAAAAATTAGCTAGTTCTTGAATTTTATTTTCTGAAAGTTGGCATTTGCCATTCAATACTTCTAATACCATAAATTCATTACCTAAAATAGGAACTAAATCTTGAGGAGAAAGTTGAGATTCTTCCAATAAAGCTTTGAGAATTTAAACACCACTAATAGTAAGAATTGGTTCGTGTTCCTCTTCATATTCATAGACTAACATTCCTAAAACTTTTAGATAGTCGCGGTCGTCTTTTGTTAAAGAACCTTTGTCTAAAATTGAATTAATCCGATTTTGAGTAGCAATTAATTCAGTTTCGTTAGTTATAGGGCGAGGGGGAAATGTGGTCATTTCAGTTATCAGTTATCAGTTATCAGTTATCAGTTATCAGTAAATCATTCCAGTTTTGAAACTCTGCATTTGATATCCTATTATATCTATAGCAAAAGCCCAGGTTTAGCATTAGAATGTTTTTCCCAGTATATTCTCAGCGTCCTCCGACTGATAATACGCATAAAGAGCGATCGCTACTTATTAATTAAACTTTGTAGTATTATTACACATAATTGAAAAATCCAATGGTCAAATTCTCACAAATGATTTAAGATTTTTATGTATATCTTCTTACTTATTCTTTAAAAATACCAATGACAACAACTAAAACAAAACAAATAAATTGGGAAGCATGAGCATCAGAACTAACAGATATCGAAATTATTACCGAGCCAAATCAAGTTATTAAACTCTCCTTAGACTATTATCATCTCAGCCCATTTTTACAATCCCAACTAAAAGATAAAAGAGCCAATTTAATTGTTCGTCCCACCAATTCAGAATAACTATAGTTAAAGAATTTAGACGGTTGGAGGATTTTAGCCGATCCTGATAAAATCAAATATAAAGATGCTGAATTATTTGCCTATCTCGCAGTAGAAAAACCTATTGCTGGTAAACTACCCGGCATCAAATCAGAGATTATGATGCGGGCTTTTCGTAGCCCTCCAGTATGTCCTATATAGTTAGCTGTCTTGGTACGAAATCAAGACTGCTAACTTCACAGGATAACCAGGGACCT
>NZ_JAAHGO010000085.1 GCF_010672455.1 Okeania sp. SIO2C9
GGAGTATTACAGTTTTTTATCCAGATGCACCGCCACAAACTTATATGGGAGATACCCTATTGATAGATTCTCTATTTGAAGGATTAGAATTAACTGCTGAACAAGTATTTATCAAGGCAGGAATTCCCAATACAATTCTTCCCAGTTGATTGATTGTAAGCATTCAGCTATTAGCTAGTCAGCTATCAGCAATTAATAATAAGTAATTAGTTCTCAGGTTTAGTTAGGGGACTTTACCAGTAATTTTTCTTCAAACTCAATTTCAAAGGTTGCTTTTATCTTCCTCAAAATTAATAGCTGAAGTTCGCAGTTCCTCCGTAGGAGGCTAGCTAATAGTTGACGGCTGTTTGCGCAGCAGTCCGCAGGAAATGCTTACGATTAATTAGTAGTGATGCATTGCAATTATTTTGGTTACGAGTCAGGGCACTAATTTGAATATGCCTATTGAAGGTTGTTCTGTTTTGACCCACTACTATAAGGTATATTATATTCATAAGCTGATTCCCACATCTTAATATCAATTGTATTTTTAAAATATTTTGAATTATCATCAACTAACTTGGCTTTTATGAGGCAGTAATGCATGAAATTTTTAGATTGCTTTTTGAGGGTTTCCAACCATAGTTTTTCTTCATCAGATAAAGTTTGGTTCTTATCACAGTACCAATCATAAAAATAAAATGGTTTTGGATAGATATATGTTAGCTCCAAATTCCAAATACCATTTGAAAACAACATTGGTAGTTCCTTTTCAATCAAAGCATGATTTTCATCACCTAATGACATCAAGTATGCTCTATATTCTCCACCAATTACCAAGTGTTTAATTGAACCAATCATACTTTTTCTAAAAATTTCAAGTCCATCTAGACCACCATTACAATAAATCTTTGCCTGTTTACTATTCATTACTGGAACATAGGGAAGACCTGAAATAATGAGGTCATATTTATTATTAACAGAATCATATAGATTCCCAATATTATGCTTAATATTAGAATTCTTAGAATTGATCTGAGAATTTATATTTGCTAGTTTTATTGCTCTAGGGTTTATATCATAAGAGTCAACTTTAGCAAATTTTTTATGGGCAGCTCTAATTCCATAAATACCACAACCACAACCTAATTCTAGTAGGTTTAGATTATCGCTATTTGGTAAATAAAATTTTGAACATAACGATACTTCTTCTATATAAGGTCTAAAAACTTCGTTAGTATTATTGCCTTTCCAGTCACACAAAAAAATATCTCCATCAAATCTAAATATGTAGTATTTACTAAAAATTTTCAAATCATCTTTGTATAAGATACCGCTCTCTAAACAAGATGTTATAGAGGATAAGTCTATACTCTTTACATCTATAGACTGATTTTCATTAAACAACATTGAATAGTTTTCTGGAGCTTTATCTGCGAGGTATATTATTTCATTTTTTACTTTTGAATAATCCATATTATTAGCAAAATCTCTAGTAATATTAATCATAAATTCTGTCATATATTGATATGATTATAAATCTATTCTGCCCAAATAAATGCAGAACAAGCTTCATTTAATTAGGGCTTGCTGATTAAATCTCAAAGCACTGCTAAATAAAGGTAAGTGCCTTTTTGGGGCTTTGAAAAAGTGCCTGGTTTCCAGTCTAAAACGCTCAAAAAGTTAGTATTTTAGGCGCATAGTTGGGTAGAAAAATCATTCTTACAATTGTTACTCCTACCTCCTCGCTCCCAAGCCATTTCTCCTGTCTCCTGTATCCTGTCTCCTGTCTCCTACCCCTACTAAAAGACTTTTTCAGCAAACCCTAATTAGGGCTTGCTGATTAATTATAAAACCATTTATAAGTAAAGGTTTGAGCTTTCTTTGATTCCCAAAAAGTGCGCTTATTTTAGTCTAAAATCCTCAAAAAATTAGCATAAAAGGCAAACCTTCGGACAGAAAAATTGAGGGACAATTATTACTCCTATCTCCTCTAAATTCGCCGTTTATCCTGACTCCTACCCCTACCAAAAGACTTTATTCAGTAAACCCTAATTAGGAGTAACTTTAGACATGACTCTATATCACAAATAAATTGTTTTGCAGATTCATGTTGTAAAGTTGAATCATTAGCAGAATTTCTGCTATCTTTTGCACATATAGCAATCCTAATTTGTGACAATTTTTATAATAGTTAATTTGAGCTGAAAACAAGAGCAAATTCTGACTCCTGACTCCTGATATAAAATCCGGTTATACAGTAATCGCATTCAATAATCCTCAACTAAAATATGTTAAGCATAAATACGAATTTAAAAATTTATGCATTTTCATTTCCTTTCTTACTCCTAACTCCTAACTCATTACTCATTACTCATTACTCATTACTCCTAACTCATTACTCATTACTCATTACTCCTAACTCATTACTCATTACTCATTACTCATTACTCATTACTCATTACTCCTAACTCCTAACTCATTACTCATTACTCATTACTCATTACTCCTAACTCCTAACTCATTACTCATTACTCCTAACTCCTAACTCCTAACTCCTAACTCATTACTCATTACTCATTACTCCTAACTCATTACTCATTACTCATTACTCATTACTCCTAACTCCTAACTCCTAACTCCTAACTCCTAACTCCTAACTCATTACTCATTACTCATTACTCATTACTCATTACTCATTACTCCTAACTCCTAACTCCTAACTCCTAACTCATTACTCATTACTCCTAACTCCTAACTCATTACTCATTACTCCTAACTCCTAACTCATTACTCATTACTCCTAACTCCTAACTCATTACTCCTAACTCATTACTTATTACTCATTACTCCTAACTCCTAACTCCTAACTCCTAACTCCTAACTCCTAACTCCTAACTCCTAACTCATTACTCCTAACTCCTAACTCATTACTTATTACTCATTACTCATTACTTATTACTCCTAACTCATTACTCATTACTCATTACTCATTACTCCTAACTCCTAACTCATTACTCATTACTCATTACTCATTACTCATTACTCATTACTCCTAACTCATTACTTATTACTCATTACTCATTACTCATTACTCCTTACTCCTCAGTAATACGATAATTAATTACCCGGATTCTATATGACTCCTAACTCCTAATTGCCACCAAAATATTGCAACTTAAATAAGTTTAACTATATTGACCTCCATTGATATTTAATATAGAACCAGTCAGATAATCTGGTGCATCAAAAGTAACATATTTCACAAAATTAGCAACTTCCTCAATTCTTCCTTTTCGTTTAATATGTGTACTTTCAACAGCCTGATTTTGCCTTTCTACAGAAACTCCTTTTGCCATCTTTGATTCAAATATGCCTGGATTTATTCCGATAATTACTGCTTTTTTAGAAGAGAGGGACTTTGATAAACTTAAAACTAATCCATTAAGACCTGCTTTGGCAATTCCATAACCTATATCTCTACTGCCTACATAAGCAGCTGCAGAACCCACAATAATGACTCGATTTTGAATATTTTTGTCCAAACATTTTTTTAGTAAACCAATAACAAAATGAGAAGTTCCTATTAAATTAACCTGGATACTTTCATATATTTTTTCTTCTTCAAATACAGTTGAATTAAATGTCGGTTCTGCAAATGTTCCGATACAACTGACAACAAGATGCTGTTGATATTTTTCAACAGGAATTTTTTCTATGGTCTCTCGAATTTTGTCTCTGTCTTTAAAATCACAATCAAAATAATATTTTAAATTTTTCTTCTTGGTCGTTTCATGTATATCTATTCCCAGAATGTCAGCATCTAGATCGTCACAATTAGCTAGAAAGGAACCTAAAACTCCTTCCACACCTAATATGATTAGTAATTTATTTTTCTGCATTTTTCATTTGCTCCAAATTACTGACAAAATTTTCGACATTTTTTCTAATCATTGTTTGATATTTTTCCAAAGATATAGTTAAGTCTGAAGTATATGTTATGGCTCTGGAAATAGGTATTATTACACCTTTTATTTCCCGACCAAAATTGATTAAAAAATTTTCGATAGTTCCACCTTGACTCCCAACTCCTGGAGCTAAAATAATAGCATTAGGCATAAGCTTTCTTAAATTATTTCCCTCTGAAGGAAATGTTGCTCCAACAACAGCACCTATAGAACTATAACCATTTTTGCCGAGGCTATCTTTACTATAATTATTGACAAGTTCTGCTAAATACTGAGAAATATTTTTTCCATCGACTACTTTATCTTGAATCAATTTAAAACCAGGGTTGGAAGTTTTTACTAATATAAATATTCCCTTATTAAAGTTAATAGCTGATTCTACAAATGGCTGTAAACTATCTTCTCCTAAAAAAGGATTGATTGTCATACAATCAACTGTTATATCTGAAGTTATAGTCAAACCGTTTTTCAATGTTGTTTGACCTTCTAAATATGCTTTGGCATAAGCTAGTGATGTAGAACCAATATCGCCTCTTTTCGCATCTAGAATTACCAAAAGATTTTTATTTTTAGCATACTCAATAGATTTTGATAGAGCTTTAATACCCAAGGTTCCAAATTGTTCAAAATATGCAGATTGAAATTTGACAGCAGGAATCAGATCGTATGAACTATCAATAACTATTTTTGAGAAATCAAACAATGCGTTTGTAATAGCTATAGAATTATCCGGTTCCGGTATAAGAATATTAGGCATCAAATTAAAATTGGGATCGATACCAACAACTATATGGCTTGTATTAGTAATTTTTTCAATAAGGCGATCGGCAAAATTCATAATTTCTCCTTACTTTTAAATTTGTTTTTCTGTAGTCTACCTTTGTAAAATTCCGATAACTCTATAGCAATGCTAAATAGGTTGCGGGTAATCAAAAAGTAGATAAAAAAACTGAAACTCCCGCCTGTTGCCTGTTGCCTAAAAGCGGTAAGATTTTTATACACAAATAAAATAGGATTGCTATATTTTTTCAATTACTTATGTTAAATCAAAAACTTGTTTATTTTATCTCAACGTAGGCCCTTGACCCGCGTTCTCTATCCCCCCTAACCCCTCTTTGAAAGGGGGGAGTGCGTAGGGACGTTGCATGCAACGTCCCTACCCATAAGAACAATTAACAATAACTTGGCTAAAATTATTAAAAAGGTTATTTAGTCCTGCTAATCACTTAATAATTAAAGTATCACCCAAGTATAGCATTACTGTTGGGAATTTGTATTACCAGAAAATTCAGGTATAAAGCCTCTCCATTCATGGAGAAAAAAGAAAAAAATTCCTTGAGCACCAATCCTCTTCTTTATCAGAATAGGTAATTATTAATTATTAATTATTAATTATTAATTATTGAATCCCTATTCCCTACTCTCTCTTTTCTAGAGAGGTCTATTTTATGACCAAATTGCTCTTTTTTAGATATTAAATAATTTCGCCATTCTCTTTTTTTACTTATTATTGGTATTCTTTGGTTAACCTTAATTCCATTTTCTTCTAAAAACCTCTCTTTATCGGGATTATTGGAAATTAGGTTTACTTCTTTAATGTTTAAATCTTGCAATATTAAAATTGCTGGATAATAGGTTCTTTGATCTGGTATTAAATTTAAACGTTGAAAAGCTTCAAATGTTGAACAACCTTCTCGATCCATCAGTGTATAACTTTTCAATTTATTCGTCCAACCTGCACCTCTACCTTCATGGTTAAAATGGTATATAATCATTCCATTTCCTTCTTGATGAATTATTTCCATCGCTTTTGTAAGTTGCCAATTACAGTCACATCTTTGACAACCAAAAATATCGCTTGTATAACAAGCAGAGTTAATTCGTAGCAACAATGGAGTGTCTGTATCTGTTATATTACCCTTGTAAATGACAGCGTGTTCAGTTTCTATATTTCTATGCTCGATTGTATATCCTCCTATGTAAAATTCTCGCTTATTATTGTCTCTTAAAAAGACATTTAATTCCTTGTTAGTAATTGTATATTCTGAAATATTCATACAGATTAATCAGATTTTTTTATTCTTGATAATCGGTGATAATTTAAGTAAGCATTTCCTGCGGACTGCTGCACAAACAGCCGTCAGCTATAAGGTATAGCGTTTTTATTTGAGATGCGGAAATAGAGTGCTATTAAAAAAGTATGAAGGTTTGGGGCAATGGGCAATGATCAAGAATATCAAACAGCATTAAATACTGAAAAATGTAAGGCAATAGGCACTCAATCAGCACTCTATTAGAAAAAATATTAATCTAGGTTGAAATATCATTTGAAAACACTATATCAGCTATTGGTTTTAGTTTTGTTGATAAAAGCTTTATTATTCAGAATTAAATCTGACTACAAAAGCCAGTTTTAAAGTCGATATTCATTTCAATCTTCTCCTTAAGGTTGAAGTTTTATTGCTGTTTGCGTAGCATTCCGCAGGAAAAGCTGACAGCTAATAGCTAATATAGCCATAAGATTTGAGTTGTGAGATATTGAAAACTTTTAGGGAACACCGGAGCTGGGAAGAAGAAAAAAACATATCATATGAATATAATAATTGCTATAATAATACTTTTAAGGAACATCTTAATTCTCACAACTCATTCCTGATTGCTATAGCTGAATCCTTACTAATTTGACATACTTGATTAACTAAACTAACCGGATTGCTATCGAATATAACTTGACTATCTGTTTTCTTTTGAAAAAAATCAATCAACAATTTAATACATTCTGTAGCACCTCCTGTATAAGAAAGAATACCAATTATTTTTTCCATATCATAAGCAATAGAAAACTCATTTAGAGTTCCCCATCGTCCTCCAATAATAATAGCAGCATCACATTCTGCAACAGAAGATACGTTCCTATACTTAAGACAATATTTTCGCAGTTCCTTGTACTTATACTCTTCTGGAATTAAGACAAGACTATCGTATAATTCCAAGGCAGTTCCCATCATTGCCCTATGTTGCTCCCGACTATAGGCACCAGAAAATCCGATTGAATATCCACCCATAGCTTTAGCACCTTCAACAGCAGCTAGAGGTATACCTTTACACGCTCCTGTAATAATAGTGTTTCCTGCTTTGGCAATTTCTTCTCCGATCTTTCTAGCTTTATTTGTAATATCTTCCTCAGTATCTATAGAAGCACCAAAAACACCTATTTTCATAATAGACATCTCCAGAATTTTGTATTTAATAGCAAATTAACAGGAGATTGTAGTGAATTATCAAAATATTCAAAGTTTCTTAAAGATTATTGAGATGCAGGAGTATTAAGAGTATGGGTTGTTGATTGTAAAGCCAGGAGTATTAGAGTTTTTTTATCAAGATTCACTACCACAAACTTATATGGGAAAAACTTTACTTATAGATGCTTTATTTGAGGGATTAGAATTAACTGCTGAACAAGTATTTATCAAGGCAGGAATTCCTACTTTTTTTCATAAAAATGTTTAAATAATAGATATTGTACTATATGATTTTAATACACATTTAATTCCCTCATAATTTTTTCTCGTTTTTCTAGAGGAGATTGTGGTAATTTTTTCCCTAGTAAAAATTCCAATTCTGGAGAGATAATTATAGTTCTATTGTTTTCTATTCTGAGATGTTTGTTGACCTCTTGCTCCGTTAAAATCTGTTTGTTTATATAAGTTTGTAATAATTTATGAATAATTAGAAAAGAATGATAAATAATTGATGTTAACTTACCTCCAGGAATGTGAATATACTGTTCACCAGTTTGATGCTGATACTGATAACGAATAGGATTATGATCTCTTTTAGCAGCTTCTAATTCATTTGCTGGTTTTTTACCAGGGTAAACCTGAAGATTTTTTTTCAACTTTATTGGTTCTAACTGCGCCACCCAAGGTATCCATTGAGATACTCCTTTTTGAATAGCTTGGAGAATAGAGATTTCATTTCGACTATCAAAATAATCAGTTTCACACCTTACCCAACTTATCCAGTTTTGAGGTAGATTGATTGGAGTCTTATCAAGAGGAATATAAAGTTCTGCTTGATTATATTCTAATCCATAAAAAATAGCCAAACGATTCTGACCTGCTTTGATAATTCCTCCGTATTGTCCACGAATTAGTAAGGTGCTAGAGAAACTGTCTATCAATTGAGGGATTTGAGTCTTGAGAGTCTCTGGAATTTTATATAACCCATAGGCTTTTAATTTAACAATATTTCCTACTTGTTTTTCTGCTGAAAATGAGGGGATTGGAATTTCTAATCCTCTAGCATATCCTGTATTAATTACTGTGTTAAAGTATAACTTTTTTTTCCTGGTTAATCTGTAGTTCAAATCCTTGCTTGCTTGGTTGAATATTAGTCACTTGATGGTTAGTTTTAAGATTAATTTTTTCCTCTTTTATTAAATTATTAAGTAATTGAATTAAATGACTACAATATTCGCCGATATTTAGAACTGGTTGTTTGACTTTAACCGCGCCATTAAATAAATTTTTGTCTCCAGTTCCCCACAAAATTTCTTCTGGTTCGATTTCCTGAACCAGTTTTTTCGCGGAGCCAAAAATTTGCTCTGATGGATAATTATTAATATGGTTATTATAAATTTAAATCAAATTTTTACTAACATCTTTGAGAGTTACGCCTTTTTGATAAATTGCTGTATTTCCCTTGATATTAGGAGCTAAGTAATTCACATAGTGATCTTCAAAAACATAGTCAGGCATGACTTTTTTAAACAAAAGAGTTTGTTTAAACAAAAGTTCTAATGTAGAAAAATGTCCTCCATAAACAAAATGATGTAAAATCCCTGTATTATTAAGGGAAGCACTATAATGATTTAAGAGGGTAGATTCAGCCTCTAGAACTGTTACTTTGGCAATTCCTAATTGAGAAAGAATAGAAGCAACAGAAACTCCCATAGCTCCTGCACCGATAATAGCGATTTTTTGTTGTGCTTCTGGGGGAATATTAAATAGTTTTTTGTGCATAAATTACCAAGGATAAAGTTTAAAAATTTGACTTTTATAAGATAGTAATATTTCTAAACTTAGTTTTTCAAGATCATCTTAACCAGACAAGTGAGTGGCCTGTCAAGATGGAATTTTTTGGTAGTGGGAGCATCTTGACTCTCATTCGTGGTAAGAATTTCCTGCGGAATGCTTACCTATATTTCAGAAAAATGTTTAAATAATAAATGATGAATAAATTGATAGCGATCGCCTACTCTTTGCAATAATAAACGACTCGCAGCATAATTGAGAAAACGACGATAATTCCAGGGAATATGCCCATTAAAAAATAGAATAATCCGCAGCACAAAATTTTTTAGTCCGGGCAAACCAAAAAATATCCCCATAATTACACCTCCAATAGCACCACTAATTAAACCTTGGTATAAATCGAAAACCAAGGTAAAAATAAACCCAAAAATAAACCCCCAAAATAACACACTAATCAAATTAACAATTAACTGATATGCCTGTAACTCGCCGTTAGAATCTAACCAAGCTGGCCGTAGTTTTTCTATTGTAAATTCCTGAGTATTATCTGCAGCCATTCGTTGTGCTAGCCATGCTAACCATCGTCTTGTATGTTCCGGCAGTGGTTCTCGGCCTCTAGAATACCAATTATCGTTATTCTCTCGCCCTAATTGACGACGAATATAAGCATTTAATAAATATTTTTCTCTTCCATTTTCAGAAGTAATTCTTCTCCAAGCAGCAATTAAAATTTCCTCATAAGCTAAAGTCATCATACTCAACATTAATGGTATTTCAGCTAAGTTTAATAACTCTGGTTCATCCTGAATATAATGCCAAAGTTCTCTACTACTAGCTGCCAATAAATAATCTTGAATCTGACCGATTTTTAAAGGCTGTAATAATACAGCAGCATTTAATTTAAACTTAGTCCGAGAATTTTTATAAGCGGCAAAACTACTGCAAATAACTAAGTCCTTTGGTTGCAAATATACCGATAATTTATTAATTTCTTCTAAGCAATTTTTAGATAATTCTGGAGATACTCGATCAAATCCATCTATTAGAAGTGACAATTGTTGATTTTCTAGCCAATTCCTAATCACTTTTTTGGGTATCTTGTACTTAAATTTAATTTGATTAACTAACCAATCTGAAATATCCTGATTTTTATTTTGCCATGTCGAAAGGTCTAATAATACTGGAATTGATGTTTGTGGTTCTTTTTCCGCCCGAATTACTAGCTTTCTAGCTAATTCTAGTAAAGCTGTAGTTTTTCCACCCCCAGGATTTCCTAATATCAGTAATTTTCCTTTCATTCGGTCAAAAACTTGAATAATATTGATTTTTGCTGGTAGTTGAAAACTAGGGCGCTTTCCTACTTTTACTTCTATATCCCAAGAACGTTTTAATTGTTGGGGTGGCCGCTGACGAACAAGATTAACTATCACTGCATGGTGTAGAGACTGCGATCGCAGTTGCAGAACTTCTCTTTTAACTGTATTTAATAGTTTATCGCGATTTCTTTGCACCTTCGTATATTTCTATTGTTAGATGATTGAGTTAGCTGTTATCTTATACCGTTTCACGGAAGTCAAAAGCGAGTGCGTAATTCTGAGGCCCCCTCAGAATGTAAGACGCACATCTGACAATCAAAAGTCATGCATTAAGATTTTATACCAGACGTAACAAACATTTATCACCCTTGGTATTAGAGGCTCAAAACTTTGAAACTACAGTAATTTAACCGAAATTATTTCACATCTAAGATTTAAAACTATTTGTGACATCTCTAAAGTGAATTGGTATTAATTTAACTATATTTAAGCTAGAATTTAGCAGTAAATGCTTACATATTTATAGTTATTTTATCGTTAAAATATTAACAGCATATATCTGTCTTAATAGCTGATAGTGATATCTGTGAGAAAAATGCAAATTAGCCAATAAAGTGAACATAAAATCTAGTTTATAAAGGGGTAAAAATTATGTCATTCAACATGGTACAACTAATCGTTACAGGAATAACTGGCCTTGCTAGTGCTACCTCTGTTGCTTATTTCACAATTCAGTCTGATTCGTCACAATTTACTACTAATTCTTTACAGACACAAAAATTGGATAGTAACCTAATTTCAGTGGTTCCGAAACATCAACTAAAATCTTCATATTCAACTTCTAATTCCTCAGATTTAGTTAGTCACAGTTCTAGTCCAGTTGTGATTACACCACCAACATCGGGGTGTAAAATTCGTATGGCCATAGTAGACGACCCTGAACCACCTCTAAATGTTCGTAGCAGTCCAGAAGTTAGAGAAGGCAATAAAGTTGCTCAACTTAACAATAATACCTTTGTTTCTGTCGCAGATGAAAAATCTGGCTGGCTACGAATTACTGAACCAGTTATAGGTTGGGTTGCTAAGAACCGAACTCGTAGCAGTTGTGCCACAGTAGATAAGACTATTACTTTTTCCCCAGAAAGTGACACAGCTATTGTTAGAGGGGAGATGATTGGTACTGGTAGTCATAATTATCGGGTCAGGATGATCCAGGGTCAGACCATGACTATCAAAAATTCTGGGGATGTATTTCCAGCAATTATTAGTCCTGATGGCCAACTTATGGCAAGGGAACCTAATATTGAAGGTAATAAAAATGAATGGACAGATACTATGCCTATCAGTGGGGTATATACTTTAGAATTCGATTCTAATTTCCGTGGATTTGAATATGAATTTTTAGTAGAAATTAAAGAAGGGAATAGGGAATAGGGAATAGGGAATAGAGATTTGTAGCAAACATTTATCAAATTGCTGTAATAATTATTGTTTTAGTGGGGTTTGATAGTCCTGTTCGCGTAATGGTGAAGACATATATTTTTTAATTTCTTCCCACACTCCCCACACTTCCCACACTCCCCACACTTCCCACACTCCCCATACTTCCCTACTCCCTCACTCCCCTACTCCCCACACTCCCTCTACCCGGGGATTTTAATTATAAATTCTGTGCCTTTTCCTAGAGCAGAAATACATTCTAATTCCCCCTCGTGATGTTCCACAATAACTTGATAGCTAATTGCTAAACCTAATCCTGTACCTTTACCCACTGGTTTTGTGGTATAGAAAGGGTCAAATATGTGCTTTTGTACTGCTTCACTCATACCTATACCATTGTCAGCTATCCTAATTGTTATTTGATTTTCTGTTTCTATCTCTGTAGTAATAGTAATTTGAGGAAGGGAATTGCTTGATTCTTTTCTCATTGGTTGTACTGCATCAATAGCATTGCCAATAATATTCATAAATACCTGATTCAGTTCGCCGGGATAGCATCTTACTTTGGGTAATTGACCGTAATTTTTAACAACTTTAATTTCCAATTCATGGGGTTTAGCTTTGAGATTATTTTGGAGAATCATCAGAGTTGAATCAATTCCTTCATGTATATCTACATTCTTAACTTCTGATTCATCAAGGCGAGAAAAATTGCGTAAATATTCTACAATTTTTTTAATTCGATTAGCTCCTATTTTCATAGAAGTTAGTATTTTTGGCAAATCTGCAACTAAAAAATCTAACTCTATTTCTTCTATAATATCTGTTACTTCTGGAAAAGGTTTTGGATAATATTGTTGATATAGTTTAATGACATTTAATAAGTTTTCAGCATATTCTTGAGTATGGTCTATATTGCCATAAATAAAGTTGATTGGGTTATTAATTTCGTGAGCTATTCCTGCCACTAACTGACCTAAAGAAGACATTTTTTCTGTTTGAATTAGTTGGGTTTGAGTCCGCTTTAATTCTTCTAAAGTTTGAGCTAGACGTTGATTTTTTTCGTTTAATTCTTCGGTGCGTTGCTTTACTTTTTTTTCTAAAGTATCGTAAAGCAAAGCATTTTCTAGAGAAATTGCTGCTTGAGTTGTAATCATTTCTAATAGTTGTAATCTTTCAGAAGTAAATGCACCTGTTGTTAAATTGTTTTCTAAGTAGATAACACCAATGATTTTTCCTTGTTTTTTAATTGGAGTACATAATATAGATTGAGGTTGCTGTCGTTTCAGATAAGGATCGTTTCTCCATATTGCTTCTGTCATTACATCATCGAATACCTGGAATTTTCTAGTCCTCCATACGTAATTAATTAACGTTTGGGGTAATTCTTGAGTTGCCGAAACAGGTATTGCAGGGCGCTGGAAATTTTGTAAATATTGCTGATCGTTTGTAGCGCTCGCGGAGCGGAACGGATATTCTATCGCTGTATCTATAACGTGACTCATTGCTTCGAGGATTAACTGCCGATCTTTGAGGAGAACGAGGGCGCATTTTTGGGCACCAGCATTTTCTATTATCAGTCGAATTAATGTTGAGAGTAAATTTTCTAGTTTTACTTCTCCAGACAGAGTTTGATACGCTTTGAGTACAGTTGATAGATCGAGGATATTTTCCCTGCTGCTACTTTGTCTGTGGGAAGTTGCCAGGGAGTTGCTATTTTCTGAAGAGCTAAGAAAAACTGATGTTAGTAGTTGTGGGTAGCGTTTTTCTAAATCTTTGACTTTTGTTACTGCTCCCCAATTAATATATCCATAGTAAGCTTCTAAAATATAGGTTTGGGCAATTTTGGTTTTGCCCCACTCTAGATAAAATTTGGCACACAGTTCGTTTGCGAGAGCTGCTTCTTGAATATATTTGTTTTCTGTAGCAAGGGCGATCGCTTGTTCGTAAGTTTCTATCGCGTCCAGTTTTTCTCCCAGTATTCTGTGTTTTTCTGCTGTTATTAAATAATATTTGTGGGAGTAGTTTGTGGGTGCGTGTTCTGCCCAAAACTTCATTTTTTCTTGATTAGCAGTTACTTCTTCTAGTATTTGTTTTCTTTCTACAGCTTCTGCTTCTGAGTAACAAGCTAGTTGAGCTAGGGATCTATAAAGGTAATACACTGGAATATAAAAGAATCCCATGACACCATTAATATATTCTTCTCCTAAAACTGCATAGTGTTTTGATATCTGAAAATTCCCCCATAAATAAGACAAAATTAATTTATGCAGATAGATTTGAAATAGAGCAAAATGGTCATTTATATTTTGATAGAAAGGAATAAATTTTTCCTCATTATAAGTGCTGCCTAATAACAATTCAGGATTTTCTCCACCTCCTCGTAAATTGATAACAGCTTGATGATACATCTCATTGTAGTAGTAATTATTTTCTTGCTTAATTTGCTTGAGAGAACTGCTATAATTTGTGATTTCAGATTCTAAATTATCTAAAGATACACCTGCAAAGTAAGAGTAACTACAATAGTTAAAAATACTATAAGCAGCGAACTCTAAATCTCCTATTTCTAAACCAACTTTATAAGCTTCGAGCAAATGAGAAAAAGTTTCTTGAACATGATTTTTCCAATGTTCTATGCCATTGTAAACTACTTGAAATACTCTGGTTTTCTGGTCTTTACTGTTAAATTTTTCTAGTAGCTCGCAGGCAAGTCTACCAAACTGATACCCAGCATCAATATTTTGTTCTACAGCACATAAAAGCAAACCATAACTTGCACAATAAAAAGCAAATAATGGAGAATTTCCTGACTGTAAAGATAGATTTATTGCCACACATATAATCAGTGGTAATAACTCTGGCTTGCTAATAAATGCAATTGGAAAAAGTGATGATAATATTCGCATTTCTGCTAATTTATTTTCATCGTCCAATAATGGTAAATTAATCAGTTCAGAAATATTTTTTCCCCTGAGCTTAGTTTTAGTTGTTTGTAAGTATTCTTGAATATCTAATTGAGTTGGATTTGCGGGAAATCTAATATCAATAAGCTCTAAAACAGATAAACCAATAGTTAAAGCTTCTTGCAGTTTACTCTGAGTAATACCAGCTTGTATCTTAATTTCATAAACTTTTATTTTATCCAAGAGTTGTGCTGCTTTCTCTAATACAATATCAACCAACTTCTCCATTTGCTCAAAATCACCATTCAAGTAGGTAGCTTCTGTCCCTTCTTCATGTAGTGCCAATGTTAGTTTATATTGAGTGGACCAACTATTTTCAGTTAGTAAATTTATCCCTGTCTTAAAATAAGATATTGCTGTTTTATAAGCAGTAGAAACTTTAGCCTTAATTCCAGCTTTTAAATTTAAACCTGCTAATTCTTCCCTAGCTTCTGCTTCTGTAATTAATTCCACACCATAATTAAGTTGATTGACAATTTCAAAGATTTTTTCTTCTAGTTGGTCATCTGCCGTATTATTTAAGAGTAATCTGCCAATTTTCAGATGAATTTCTTGTTTTTTTTGTTGAGGAATTAGACTATAAGCTGCTTGTTGAACCCGGTCGTGGAGAAAATGATAAATTGGTGTTTGTAAATCGGTTATTTCAGGCAAGCGATCATCATTTTCTCCCTGATAAAATTTATAGGTTTCGTCCTCTGGTAAAATCAATCCTTCTGATAAAGAATTCCATAAAATCAACGCAGTTTCTGACAGATTTTTCTCAGAAACAATAGATAGAGTTTTTAAATCAAACTTGTTACTAATACAAGCTGCTAATTGTAATATTTCCTGAGTTGAAGGGGGAAGTTTTTGTATTTGGGCAGCCATTAATTCAACTACATTTCCTCTAGCTGCTAAGATTTTAATTCCTGGCAAATCAAACAACCACTTACCCTGTTTATAGCTATAAAAGATTAATCTTTCCTTGTGTAGACACTTGATAAACTGAGCGCTAAAAAAAGGATTACCTTGAGTTTTTTGATAAATCTGTTCGCTAAGTACCAGTGATTCCTGTGGAGAATAATTGATAGTATCAGCAACCAAATTATTGAGTGCTGACTGACTCAAAGAAGTAAGAATAATTTGATTAACAACAGCACCTATTTTTTTTACTTCCTCAACAGTTAAGAGCAAAGGATGCCCAGAATTTACTTCATTATCTCGATAAGCTCCTATCAGTAATAAATAGTTAATATCAACTTTTTCCATCACCAACTTCATCAACTTCAAGGAAGCTAAATCTGCCCATTGTAAATCATCAAGAAATATAACTAATGGATGCTCTGCTTGAGCAAATACAGAGATAAAGTTTGATAGTAATAAATTGAAGCGATTTTCGGCAGCACTCGGAGATAATTCCGTAGCAGGAGGTTGTTTGCCAATCAATAATTCTAATTCGGGAATTACATCAATTATAACTTGTGCTTCTTCCCCTAATACTTGTTGTAATTTAGTAGCGATCGCTTGTAATTTTTCTTCTGGTTCGCTTAAAATTTGCTTAATCAATTCTTGAAAGGCATTTAACCAAGCATAAAATGGAATATTTATTTGAAATTGTTCAAATTTTCCAGAAATAAAATAACCTCGTTTTTTGAGGATAGGTTTGTGAATTTCATGAACTAATGCTGATTTTCCAATACCAGAAAATCCCCCAACTAACATCAACTCTCTTCGTGGTTTATATGGATGACAAATACGGTCAAAAGCTGTTAATATTTTTTCTACTTCTTGGTCTCTGCCATAGAGTTTTTCAGGTATAATTAAGCAGTTGTTATTATCTTTTTCTCCCAAGTCAAATAATCTGATTTTTCCAGTATTTTCCCACTCAGACTGACATTTTTCTAGATCGTGGCGCAATCCTGCTGTTGTTTGATAACGTTCTTCTGGTATTTTTGCCATCAATTTCAGCACAATAGCATTGAGAGCTGCGGGTATTCTTGGATTTAGCTCAATTATAGATTGTGGTTGACGAGCAATGTGAAAGTGAACTAGCTCCATAGGATCTTTTGATTGAAAAGGGAGTCTTCCAGTCAATAATTCATAAAATGTAATCCCCAACGAATAAAAATCACTCCGATAATCAATACCTCGATTCATCCGTCCAGTTTGTTCGGGAGACATATAGGCAAGAGTACCTTCAAAAGAATTAGGATTGCGTATTTCTGGAGTCTCTTTCGGTAACTTAGTAGTGCTACTAAAATCAATTATTTGGATTTGTTTTGTTTGGGGATTAATAATAATATTGCGGGGTTTAATATCTTGATGAATAATCTGATGTTGGTGTAATTTTTCTAGTGAATTAACTATTTGCAGAGCAATGTGAAAAAATTGATTGATGTCTGTAGAAAAGCTGTTGAAATTAGAAGTATTTTGATTGTTGATAAATTGATGTAGAGAAATACCCCCAAAATCTTCCATTACTAATATTAAACGTTGCTCAAATTTTTCCAGAGCAAGCATTTTTACGATTCCTGGAAAATTCAAATTGTTGATAAGTGTGTAAGCATTCCGATATCGAGTCAATTCATTGAAATTAGGATAGGGATAATGTGGCAACTTTAGGATGACTGGTTTTTGGTATAATTTTCCCCAAGCGCGATGAATAACAGTGCGATCGCTGACATATATTTTTTCTACGAGTTCATAGTTCAGTATTTTGTGCATCAGCAACCCCTAAATTATTAATTAAAGATCCTATAAGATTATACAAAAAAAATCATCATCCTTTTTGCTTCACTGTCAATTCTCGCAGTGCTTCTATTCTTTTTACAGCGCAATTCATTTAATATTATCAGGACTTACGCAGAGAATCTACATATAGGGATAGCGAATACCATCTACCCCTACATATGGTGGTTTAACACTCAATTTGCGTAAGTCCTGATCATGTCCAGTAGCATCGGTATTTTCAACAATTAATAATGAATAATGAATAATGAATAATTACCTCTCCATGAATGGAAGAGGATTGACAAAGAGATGAAAAATTTTCTTCACAGGAGTCGATTGGATATGGCGAGGAGACCTCGCCATCCCATCCTACGGAATGCTGCGCAAACGACCGCTTATTATCCCCTATCCAAGGGGAGGCGCATACCCACAATTTTTCGGTATAGCAGTCGAAGCAAAGGTTAGGACAGATAAAAAGCTTAAAACTCAGATAACGTAATACTTTTCCTTCTTCCTTCTTCCCTCTTCCTTCTTTCTTCTGCTATAAGGGTGAAGGTAAGGAAGAAGCGGTGCGACCCCGCGTCGGCGTCAGACGCAAGGGAATGCTGACCAAGAGAGGGAATGCGCACTCCTGTGAGGAAGAAGGAAGAGGGAAGAAAGCTTAAAAGCTTGAAAAAACTTAAATTTCCTGTAGATATTCGCCCTTGATTTTACACAAACGCGCCCCAACAGAAAGCCCCTAACAGTGATGTTAAGGAATCCCGCGCTGTCTCGTAGAGCAGCGTCGGGAGGATGTCAATAATGCGGTACAACTGATGGGGTAAATTTTTTGCTTGTTCCCAACTCCTATCTCCCCTACTCCCCTACTCCCCTACTCCCCTACTCCCCTACTCCCCTACTCTCTATTTCTTGGGTCAACTCTTCCTTAACTCGTTCCCATTCAGCTCCAACTAGAGAAAGAATTTCAAGAGCTTTTTTTAAATTAAAATCTGCTCCAGACTCAACCACAGCACGAGTCATATGCTCTAACTCTTGACACAATTCAGAAAAATTAATTGCTCCTAGTAAAGCACTACTAGACTTCAGAGTATGAGAAGCTCCTTTTAATGCAGTATAATCATGTTTTTTGATAGATTTCCTGATAATATCCATTTGCTTATTACCATCAACAAGATAGTCTTGCATCAAAATAATTAGAGTATCTGGTTCATCATCATAAAGATTGCGGAAATCTGCTAAAGTTTTGGGATTGATCGCTGATTTTTTCTCATCTTCTGCTTCTAATATATTATCCAATAAATCTAAATCTTCAGCTGTAGCTCCATCAGTTTCTGGTGCATTCTCTAAATCAATTAAATGTCCGTCAAGTTCTGCCAATTCTTGTAAACCTGCTTCAGAAATAAGTATCGTTTCATCATCATTAGTAGGAAGCAAACTACTGCTTGATGTTGGAGTGGGAAATACACTCTTAACTAACGCTTTTTCCTCCAACTGAGAGTTCAACTTGACTTTACCGTTGATAAATTTGTGCTTATAAGTAACTGGTTTCTTAGGAGGATCTCTTTTTACCAATGCTGAATCATTTCTAGGCATTGACTTCTCCTTTCGTATCTGCTTATAAGTAACTGGTTTCTTAGGAGGATCTCTTTTTACCAATGCTGAATCATTTCTAGGCGTTGACTTCTCCTTTCGTCTTGGCAGCTTGCATTTGTTGAGAGCTTCCACTAATTGATCACGACGAATTGGTTTGGTAACATAATCATCCATACCAGCATTGAGACATTTATCACGATCGCCCTGCATAGCATTAGCTGTCATGGCAATGATCCAAGGACGTTTTTCTTCTGGATAATCTTGATGAATACGAATGGTGGTCTCTATTCCATCCATCTGTGGCATCTGTACATCCATTAATACCACATCGTAGGGTACTCGCTTGAGAGCATCTAAAACTTCTATTCCGTTAGCAGCTACATCTGCACGATAACCTATTCTTCCTAGCAAGTGTATTGCTACTTTCTGATTAATTACGTTATCTTCTGCCAACAAGATGCGGATATGAGAGCGATCGCTACTTCTCTCGCTAAACCTTTGAAAATATTTCAGACCTAAACTAGGAGTTTTTGCATTAGCTGTTTCATCTGCTGTAGTACCAAATACTTGCAATAAAACATTATAAAATTGAGACTGTTTCACTGGTTTATTCAAAAAACCAGCTAAATTAACTTTTGCCTCTTGAAGTTCTCGGAAAATTTCTGCCTTGCCCAGATAAGTAAACATTAATAAGGGCAAAGATAACGAATAATTTTGCTCGGGATTTTGTTCAGTTTCCAACTTCCGAATCTTTCTCGCTAATGTCAGTCCATCCATATCTGAAAGATTCATAGCAATAATCCCTATATCAAAATCTCTTCTCTGCTTCAACCAGCTCAAAGCTTTTGTACCAGAATCAGCAATTATAGGTATCATTTCCCATGAATTAACTTGTTGTTTTATTACCTCTTGATTAACAGGATGACTTTCAACAACTAATAATTTTTTACCTTTTAAGAAACTATCAATTTCTTCAGAAGAAGGAACTGTAATTGCTTCTGCTTGAATCGTAAAATAAAAAGTTGAACCTCTACGATCTGCTTCGGGTTTAACAAAGTAAGGAGGTGGAGACCCTGCTATATTTACTAGAGATTTAGCAGTATTTGAGTTGGCAAAATTCACACCGGTTTCTCGATTATTAATTCTGCTGCTATTATCATTAATTTTTGATTTAATAATTTGCCTATTTTTTTCTTTCAATTCATCTGTTTCTTTCCACTGAGAAACCACCCACATTTTACCGCCCATCATTTCACTTAAACGCTGACTAATAGCTAATCCTAAACCCGTACCACCATATTGTCTAGTTGTAGAAGCGTCTACTTGAGAAAAAGCTTTGAATAAGCGGTCCATGCGACCTGGGGGAATACCAATACCTGTATCTTTCACGGCAAACTGGATGTCATAGGTACCTGTGGTTTTACTAGGAGTTTCATCATTAAATATTCCCTCGTAATTCATATCTTCTAATTGATTATTTTGACCAACTTTTCTAGCCGTTACAGAAACAACCACCTCTCCTTTTTCTGTAAATTTAACAGCATTTCCTAGCAAGTTAACCAACACTTGACGCAGCCTTGTTACATCTCCTACAATCATTGCTGGCACAGAACTATCAATTAAACAAGCAAGCTCTAAATCTTTATGTGCTGCCCTCGGTGCTAATAACTCTAACGCCTCTTCAACACAGTTTCTAATATCCAAAGAACTTTGTTCTAATTCCAATTTACCAGATTCTATTTTAGTAAAATCAAGAATATCATTAATAATAGTTAAAAGCGCATCTCCACTAGTGCGAATAGTCTCCACAAAATCTCGTTGTTCTGTCGTTAATTCCATATCTAATAGCAGACTTGTCATCCCAATTACACCATTCATTGGGGTGCGAATTTCGTGGCTCATCATTGCTAAAAATTCACTCTTGGCACGGTTTGCTACTTCTGCTGCTTGTCGAGCTTGTTCTAGAGCTTGATTTTGAGCTTCTAGCTGTTGTTTATGAGTAACTTCTGACTCTAATATGTGCGCCTGAGCTAATGTTAATCCTACCTGAGCTGCGACATTTTCTAATAAGTCTATTTCATCCTGCGTCCACTGACGCATATAATCACATTGATGTAAATTAATAATACCATTTGGTTGTCCTTGATAAGAAGTGCGAACTGCCAACATTGACCTAACATTTAGCCTCCGATACATCGGTGCAGATGATTTTAATAAAAGGTCTGAAAATATATCTGGAGTAGCGATCGCTTTGTCTTCTGATAATAACTTTTCTGTATGAGAATTATAAGTAACTACAATATCTAAATCTAAAGTTGATTCGTAACCAGTTTCCAAATATTCAGCAACACAAGGGAGGTGGGGATAAGGTTGAGAAAGATAATTATGGATTGAACAACGGTTGACTCCAAATACTCGCCCAATTTGAGTAGCAGTAGTCTGAAAAATTTCTTGAGTGTCTAACTTAGAGCGAATTTCTTGAGTAATTTGTTTGAGCAATAAAATGTGCTGATATTTTCTCTGTAAAGCTTCTATGGCATCTTGTCGCAATAATTCGCCACCTATATAAGTTGCCATTAACTTTAAAACTTCTATCTCTGTTGAGTTCCATTGATTCTTCGGAAGACGACTGGTAAAACTGAGAGTGCCATAAATTCTTCCTAAAACAAAAATTTTCGTGCCAAGATAAGATTCTACGCGACGCACTGTATATGCTGGATGATGTCGCCACTGGGAATTTTTAGCAGATCCGATCGCTAGAGGTTCATTGGAGCGCAATACTTCCCGATCGAATGTCTGTTGGAGGGCGAAAGCATCTCCTTTCGCTATTCCAAATAGGAAATCTTCTGGTAAGTGAGCAGCAATGACCTCGTAACGTTCTCCTAAAACTTTTCCTAATAGTCCTATATCCATGCCAAACCGACGGCATCCCATATCTAATAATGCAACTATTTTGCTTTCAAAAGAGTTATCTGCGTTAGTAGTAACTTCATATAGTTCTCTAATTGCTTTTTCATTAGCTTGCAAATTTTCTTGGGTTGCTATCCTCGCAGAAATTTCACTGAGGGTACTTACCATACCAGTAATATTGCCTTTGTTATCAGCTATCAATGTACTCTTCATTTCTACTGAACAATAATTCCCATTTTTGGTTAACCACTTCAATTGATAGCAACCTGCAACTAATTTTTTATTACTAGCAACCAACTCTATATTTTCTTGGGTATTCTCTGCTGAAGAATTTAATTTTTTTCTATCTTCTGGGTGAATGAACTCTAAATAATTTCGACCTAAGCTATTTTCACAAGTAAAACCTGTAATTTTTTTCCAGGTCTCATTTAAGAAGATTAAATTACCTGTAGCATCAGTTTTAAAAGCTATCTCTTGAATATTATTAACTATTTCGGTGTACTGTTTTACTTGATATTTTAGTTTTATTTCTGTTTCTTTAGACTGAGTAATATCTATCAAACTTCCCACCATTCTCACTGGGATTCCTGATTGCCATAATGCTTTTCCTCTATCTAGAACCCAGATAAAGCTATGATTTTTGCGTTTGATGCGATATTCTATTCGGTAGAAAAGAGATTTATTGGCTAAATGTTCTTGAACTGCTGCACTAACTTTGTCGATGTCTTTTGGATGAATTCTATTTAACCATTCATCAACTTTATGGGAAATTTCATTATCTTTGTAGCCCAATATTTTTTTCCACTGAGATGAGTAAAATATTTCATTTGTTTTGATATTCCAATCCCAAACTCCATCTTGATTTCCTTCAATTGCTATAACTGTACTTTCTTCTGTTTTGAGATTGATTTTTTCTAAATTTTTCCGTTCTACAGCAGACTGCTTGAATTTTTCATCGATTTTTTGCAGTTGAATAGATGTTTTTTCTATATAATTATGAAACCGAATTAATGATTGATATAATGATTTAGGTAACAGTATTTGTTGAATTATTTTTGTAGGAGTAATAATATTAGTTATTCTGCCTGTGGGACTTTGTACAATTAGAGGCAATAGATAATAACTTTTTTTCATTAAACCTAAAGCTACTTCTAGACTGGCCTGAGAACGTACTAGGACTGGTAAAGTATTACAAACTGTCTCAGCTTTAGTTTGATTAAAATCTATTTTTAATGCTTGTAGTTGTACTATATCTCTACTGCTAACTGTCCCTAATATTTTAGTCGATTTCTGATTTTGAAATGGATTTTCTTGAGTCTCAGTAATCAGAATATAACTAACATGATGGGTAAACATCAGTTGGGTAATTTGCCGAATTGATAAAGAAGATGAAGCTTTAATAATTTGAGATTCAGGGATTTGTTCTAATTGATTAATTTGGATTAAGTTAGTTGGTAAAGTTAAGGATGAGTCAAAAGTTATTTTTGGGGCATTATTGTGAGCTTCTAATTCTTGTTTTTGGGATGCGACCTTAGTACCATTTTTATTAATAGATGCTTCCCTTTGCCTGTTGGCTATTAAATTTAGACTCTTGTTATTTGTCTGAGGCCGATCGAAAATTAAACTACGGGTAGTCAATAGGCCAATTAGCTCTTCTGACTCATCAAGCATTGGTAAATGGCTAATTTGATGTTTTTCTAGTATTGACAAGAGAGCAAAGATATCTTTAACTTCCGATATTCGGGCTGTTATGATGGATCTAATCATAATTTGAGCAATGGGAAATCCACTTAGGGAAGCGCCGATCGAGACTAGCTGTACTAAGTCTCTCTCAGTAAATATACCAACTATCAGCCCTAAAGATTGTAACTTTATATCTTGAGATTTGGAACCATTACTTAGGTTTTGAGATTCTGTAGTGCGATCGCTTTGTGGAGGTGTTTTTACAACATTAGAAGGAGAGGATGATTCTACAATTAACACACAACTTGCACCTGTAAGACTCATAGAAGTAATTACATCTTCTATCGGAGTTTCTGGTGTAGCGGTAAAGGGATGATAATTAATGGCCTGACTGATGGAGGGGATAAACATTTTGGATGACTCTGATGATGTTTGATCAAAAATATAACAATGTAGAATTTTGTACCGAATAATGCAAATTTAAAGGTTTACTTTTGTCTGATTGATATAACTTTTCTGTCATACTTACCTCTATTTCCAGAATAATTTTTAACTAGTGCTAATTTCCACATTTTGCAGCTATTTATTATAATCAGGGACTTTGATGCTCTATTAACAACTTGCAAGCTCCAAAGTAATACCTCTGAGATTAATCATAGAGGTTTTCAGCCTAGTTTATCTAGGATAATTCTTGTCAAACTAAAAACCAAACAAATTACAATACATAAATTATCATTAACAATACAGAAATTATCAATTTATCTCAATTTTTGCACGAGTGAGTTTTGACTTCTTTCTGTAAAATATCTACTGTACACCCTGTCATCAACTTCTGTTTTGGACAAATTTTCAATTATAGTACTTAAAGTAAGCCTGCACTTTATAGCTTAAATTAATTATGCTGAAGATTAATGCTGAAAAAATATCCAGAAATTTAATAGTTTTATTTTAATTAAATTATATCATTTAATTTGAATTTTGTCAATCTATGATTCCCATAGAATTGCAGTTCTAAGGAACTTAAAAATAAAGTAAATAGACAAATAATTGTAATCAGTTGAAACTGCAGGAGCGAATATACTGTGACCTTTGAAGAGTTGATTCAGAAAGGAGGCCTAGCGATGTGGCCTCTATTAGTTTTATCAATTCTGTCCCTCAGTACCATAATAGACCGCCTATGGTTCTGGACAAATCTATTGATTAAGGAAAAACAAACTGTGAGCCGAGTATTAGAAGCGGCACGTCGTGACTGGAGTATAGCTACAGAAATGGCTAGACGCACTCTAAAACAACCTATTGGTCGTTTTCTCTATGCTCCTCTGCGATTACAAAACCCAGAGCCTGAAGTGTTTAAATTGGCACTAGAGGCTTCTGCCGATGATGAGTTGGCCTCAATGCGTAAGGGAGATAAATTGCTGGAAGGGGTTATTGCTTTGGCTCCGATGTTGGGGTTACTAGGTACTGTTTTGGGTCTTATTGGTTCCCTTGGTTCGATTCGCCTTGGGGACCTGGGCACTTCTTCAACTGCGGGAGTGACAGTTGGTATTGGTGAAGCTTTAATTAGTACTGCTGCTGGTTTGGTAGTAGCTATTGTTAGTCTAGTATTTTATCGATTATTTCAAAGTTTGTTATTTAATCAGATGAAGGTTTTTCGGAAATCTGGCAATGAATTAGAATTACTCTATCGACAATATTGGCAACAGACATCTTTAAATAAATACAATTCACCAGATAATAATACTTATTTTCCTCCTACATGGACGCAGAATTCTCATAATTTTCCAGATTCTTTAGAACAGGATACAAAACCAACAGATTCTCCAGCAGAAAGGGATATTGATAGAACTGCAGATGAGCCAGATAATAATTAATAATTAATAATTAATAATTAATAATTAATAATTAGGGCTTGCTGAATAAATCTAAAACCTTTTACAGATAGAGCTTTTAGCATTTTTAGGTCTGAAATACCTTGGTTTTCAGCTGTTCATGCTCAAAAAGTTACCATTTTAGGCACATCGTTGGGCAAAAAAAATTACTTTCCTGTTCCTCTAGTCCCCTACTCCTCTTTTCCTCTACTCCCCTCCTGGGAGGGGTTAGGGGTGGGTCCCCTACTCCTTAAAAAAGACTAGTGAAGCGCAAACCCTAATTAATAATTGTTGAAAGGAGGTACTGATATAGCAATGTGCGCTGGCATATTTACAAATTACAAGAACTGTCCAATAGCTAAAAGTTTTATATTATCAGTTTTTTATTTCCCCTGTTGCCTCTCTTGGTCAGCATTCCCTCTCTTGGTCGGCGTTCCCTTGCGACTGGCGTCGTCGCGGGGTCCGACCGCTTGCGCCTGGCGGCGACGCGGGGTCTGACCGCTGTTGCCTGTTGCCTGTTGCCTGCGCACAGCGCTATAACTGATAACTGAACTGACTTTTTTCCAAACAAAAAAACAATGAAACTTAATCAAGAATCTGCCACTGAAGAAGTTAGAATTGAGTTAATACCTCTAATTGATGTAATATTCTGCATTCTAACTTTCTTCCTTTTAGCGGCTTTACAACTAACTCGTCAACAGGCAATTAATGTTGACTTACCAAAAGCTAGCACGGGTAAACCTCAATCACAAGATATGTTACTTGTCAGTGTGAATGAGGTGGGAAAAACTTTTATTGAACAACAAGCTGTAAATGCGGTTGAACTCGAAAAATTTGTACGGAGATATCATCAAGTTAACCCTCGCGGAGTAGTTGTATTGTATGCTCCTAAAGAAGCAAGATACAATGATGTTGTGCAAGTTCTAGATTTATTGCGAGAAGTAGGAGGCGATCGCGTGGCTCTAGCAACTTTACCAGGCGCACCTCAAACAGGTCCTGGTGCTACTACCAATACTAATACTGAAGAGTCAGTTACTCCCTCTGAGTCTGAGTCCAAACAACAACCTACTCCAGCAAGGACAGTGAACCCCAGTCAATTTCAGTTACCTACTGCTCCTGAGTCATCTCAACCATCTAATCAATAAATAGGAAATAGGGAGAGGGTAGCAAAATCAAGCCCCACTTATATACCAGTTATAATTGTACTCAATTTGATTTGATTAGTTATGGAATTAGGGGATATTCGCGAGCAGCTTCACAATCTCAATGAGGTGAGTCAGACTCTGATGGAATGTGAGAGTGTTACAGATGCTGTGCAAAAAGCATTAGTTGAAGTTCGCAGCAAATTAGACGTTCAAGTTGCATCCATATTCTTATTTTCCAACGAAGGAGTCATTAGACGAGTAGGAATTAATGGTGTTGACGCTAAAGGAGAGCCAAAATAAATTGCGTTGGATTAAAAAAAGACTTAGTGAAATAAAGACAAAATTCAAACAAAATGAACCTGTCCCTGTGGACATCAACAAACTTGTCCAGAATGCTGTGAAGCTCATTTTATCTGAAGAGGAAATTAATATAGTTCCAACTTATCAAGATGGAATTCCAACTATTTATATTGATGAAAATAAAATCAGAAGTGTTATTTGTAACTTGCTGTCAAATGCATTAGCTGCCATTAGTAAATCTAATAGGAAAAATGGTCAAATATCAGTTATAACTGATGTTATTACATTAAATCGGATACAGTACATTCAGGTATCTATTGAAGATAGATGATTATTGTTTATCCAGTTGTTTATCCAGGGAAGTCAGTTCCAGATATTATTCAAAATGCTTTCTTTACAAGATTAGGTTGGTTTGGTGGTGCTTTAGGAACATTTTTTCAAAGAGGAAATGATTGAAAATAAATTTTGCTTTTCTCCAAAGTAAAGAAAAACTGTGATTAACATTTGTTATTTTAACTCCCCATTACTAATTTTTCAGATATTCCAAAATACCATTTGCCACATATTCAGCTAACTTTACAGGAACAGCATTACCAATCATTTTTTCTAAATTTGTTTTACAACCTTCCCAAATAAAACCTTCAGGAAATGTCTGTAAATAGCTTCTTTCTATTGTTGTGAATGGTCGAATTTCTGAGGATAATTTGGCTGAATCTCCTGGATGATTTTGATAAGTTTGAGGAATTGGTCGATTCACTCCTCTGACCGTAGCACTAGGTTCATCAATACTAAATATTGCTCTTCTTTTATAACTTCTGGGATGACGATAATAATGTTTTATTTCTAATTTATCCCCAAAATAATCTTTAACTGTCATCGGTTTTTTGGCTAAATAAGTTTCTAAGTATGGTTCAATTTCTTTGTCTTTACCTCCATAAATTCCAATCAAAAAAAATCTCTTTCTTTTTTGAGGTACCCCACATAAACTCGCATCAATAATTTTTTCACTAATGCCATATCCAGCAGCTTTAAAAATGTCTTTAGTAATTCGATATTTTGTATAGTTAATAAATTGACTAACATTTTCCATTACAACAATTTTAGGCAAAATATTAGTCACTATTTGAGCAAAGGAAATAGTTAAATTTCCTCTACCTAAATCTTCATTACGCTTACCTGCACTAGAAAAGTCTTGACAAGGAGGACCGCCAATAATTAAGTCTGGTTTAACTTGAATAAAAGTTTGATAATTAAAATCAGTTTTGCTCAAATCATATTGATAAATTGGGTGATTAAAATTTTGACGATAGACCTTAATTGCTGGCTCCCAGTTATCAAAAGCAGCAACTATATTAAAGCCTGCATTTTGAAAGCCTAACGACATACCACCACATCCGCAGAAAAGGTCAATTACATTGATTTTGTGCATCTATATTCCAAATAGCAGTCATTTCAGTTATCAGTTATCAGTTATCAGCTTTCAATATTGTATATGATGGTCATTTAAGTTATCAGTTATCAGTTATCAGTACCTCTACAATAAGGAGGGTTGAAATAAGGAATATGTTCTTTTCTCTTGGTCGATTAGATATGGCGAGGAAACCTCGCCATCTCTCGACCGCTTTTTATCCCCTTAAAAGGGGAGACTTTAGAACACAATTTTTCGATAATATCATCTCCAGTAGCATCGTTTGTGTATAGAATTAAATCACAATAGGAAGAAAACCTTCTGCCTTCCTTCCACCAAAGAATAAGTATTCAAGCGGACATGATATAATATTAGGAAAGCTCATAATTTTTATCGTCATGGCGATCCGAAAACTTTGATAGTTTACGATAATAATTTTAATAAATATCAGGGAGAAATGAGCGATTTATTAGGAGCTGTTATTAAATGATTAAATTAGAACTAATAAGGAGGTAATATTATGACTATTATTCTTGATAATTTAGAGCCAGAAATCCTGGAAAAATTACAGGATCAAGCTTTAAATAACGGTAGGACTTTAACAGAGGAGATTCAAGTTATTCTAACTAAAGAATTAGCAAGTAAAACAATTAAAACTCCTGAAGAATTAGGATGGAGTAGAGGTTTCTTTGAAAGAACGGCTGGTTCTTGTGCAGATGACCCTATTTTCAATAATTAATAATTAATAATTAATAATTAGGGTTTGCTGAAAAAGTCTGTTAGTGAAGGAAGAGAATAGGGAACATCGGAGCTGGGAGCAGTTTAAACTATCTGCTACGGTCAAATTTTCGGCATTGTCAGGCTCAAAACTTTATCATTTTGAGACAACAATAGCCAAAAACTAGGTACTTTTCCAGGACTGAAAAAGGCTCAAACCAATATCAGTCAATACTTTGAGATTTAATCAGTAACCCCTAATTAACAATTACCTCAGCCATAGTTGCTGCCTCCTAAATAAATGTTTTATGTATTAATTGAATTCGTTCTTGTTTCTAATTGTAGGGGCGAATGGCATTCGCCCTTAAGTTCGGTTAATAACAGAGATACAATCGCATTTCCCGTACATCAGTTTTTATGATATTTCGCACCTCTGTTGAAATAATATTAACCAATATTGACTTTCACAACCTTATTCTTTTCAGCTTCCGCTTTAGGCAAATGTAAATGCAAAATACCATCTTGATATTCAGCCTTAACTTCGTCATTTTTCACCCTCGCTGGTAAAGAAATTATTCGTTGGAAAGCACCATAACGAAATTCAGAACGAGTCAGAGCTTTTTCCTCAGTTTTAACTTCCTGACGACGTTCTCCTTTAATTGCTACAGCTTCCGCAGTAACTTGTACATCTACATCTTTAGCCTCTAAACCAGGAATTTCCAATTTTAACTCAATTGCTTCGTGGTTTTCTTCCATTTCTGCTGCTGGTGTAAATACTATTCCTTTTTCTTCACCGTTTAAATAAGGAGCAAAATTGTCAAAAACACGATTCATTTCTTTCTGTAATGAATCAATTTCACGCCATGGAGAAAAACGTACAATAGCCATAGTTGTTGCCTCCTAAATAAATGTTTTATGTATTAATTGAATTCGTTATTGTTTCTAATTGTAGGGGCGAATGCCATTCGCCCTTAAGTTCGGTTAATTCCAAAGATACAATCGCATTTTCCGTACCTCAATTTTTATGATATTTCGCACCTCTGTAGAAATAATATTAACCAATATTTACCTTCACAACTTTATTCTTTTCAGCTTCCGCTTTAGGCAAATGTAAATGCAAAATACCATCTTGATATTCAGCCTTAACTTCGTCATTTTTCACCCTCGCTGGTAAAGAAATTATTCGTTGGAAAGCACCATAACGAAATTCAGAACGAGTCAGAGCTTTTTCCTCAGTTTTAACTTCCTGACGACGTTCTCCTTTAATTGCTACAGCTTCCGCAGTAACTTGTACATCTACATCTTTAGCCTCTAAACCAGGAATTTCCAATTTTAACTCAATTGCTTCGTGGTTTTCTTCCATTTCTGCTGCTGGTGTAAATACTATTCCTTTTTCTTCACCGTTTAAATAAGGAGCAAAATTGTCAAAAACACGATTCATTTCTTTCTGTAATGAATCAATTTCACGCCATGGAGAAAAACGTACAATAGCCATAGTTGTTGCCTCCTAAATAAATGTTTTATGTATTAATTGAATTCGTTATTGTTTCTAATTGTAGGGGCGAATGGCATTCGCCCTTAAGTTCGGTTAATAACAGAGATACAATCGCATTTCCCGTACCTCAATTTTTTTACCACCAAAACTCACCTTCAAAACCAAGTTGAAGTTGTTTTCATTCAACTTGTCTTTAATGTAATCTAAGTAGAAAAATAATTGAATTCGGTTCCTTCCTACTGTGCGATCGCAATTACCGAACATCTATAATTTTCTGGCAAAAAAATATCGTTGTTAGCGTCTATATGTTAGGACTAATACCATGCATGAAAAAAGAATGTTACTAATAATAAGCACCATAAAAACACTTTCAGATAAAGTCTGTTTTACGAAAAAAGTAATTTGCAACATCAAAAATGGTATTAAACCTATCCATTCTGGATTCTAAATTATAAATTATAAATTCTAAATTCTAATAAATACCCTAACTATTTGTAGCAAACATTTATCAATTTGGTATAATGTCTATCTTACTTAGCAGTTGCAGGAAAAAGGAAACTTATTGCTGGGTGGTTGCAAATAATCTTAGCCGAAGCATTATTCTAGCTGCAGTTAATCCCGAACCAGGCCCAGAATGAGCGTTATTCCCGGCCAAACCTAATTTTTATTGCTGGTCGTAACATTTTTTAACTTAACATTCATCTATCGGAAATACTTCTGATGGTATCAGGACTTACGCAAATTAACTTTGAAACCACCATTTGTAGAGGCGAATGGCATTTGCGTTCCGCAAAGCTCCGAATTGCGCCCTCACTATATGTAGAGTCTCTGCGTAAGTCCTGGGTATAATATTATGTCCGGTTGAACAGTTATAAATAAATAACGACGGAGGAGTCAGGAGTCAACCCACCCCTCGCCCCTCCCCCTCCCAACCCACCCCTAACCCCTCCCAGGAGGGGAGGGGAACTCAGGAGGGAAGAAAGAAGAAGGAAGAAGGAAGAACAACAACAGGAGAAGAAGGAGAAAGTTTTTTGATCAGGAATTACGCATTTTCATGGAAAAACACTATATATACCATAGTACAATAGTTTTTATATACTATATGTAGTGTATTTGCGTAATTCCTGTTTATCAGTAATTATCCGGAGATGATATAATTAACTTCAGAAACCAAAACTGTTTTCTCAAAGGAGTTATTTCACTTAAATATGAGTATTCCAATTCAGGTTTCACCGCCAACCAACGATCTGACCCTGTCAAAAGATCAGACCCTCGCCGAAGTGGTTAAGGTCACGATTCCGAAATCAGGAATAGCCCCGAAAGTCGATGTCTATTTGCTATCAGACACGACTGGTAGCATGGGTCCAGCGATCGCCTCCGTCTAGAGAGGCATGGTAGATATAGTCAACCAAACTCAGGCTTTAGGGTCTGATGTCCAGTTTGGAGTGGGCAACTACAAAGACTTTCCAGCTCCGGATCAGAACAGACATCCCTTCGCCTTCCAGCACCAGTGTAATCTGACTGCCAATATCGCCGACGTTAAAGCAGCAGTCGATACCTGGAGCACGACCCCAGGTAGGGACGTTCCCGAGGCTCAGTTCTATGCCCTAGATCGGGTGGCCGAACCACCAGGTGGCAACATTGGTTGGCGTGCCGATGCCCAGCGGATCATCGTCTGGATTGGTGATGCCGGAGGTCATGACCCTATATGCAAGGCAATCTCCAGCCTAGACTACAACATTACCGAGAAATCAGTCACCGATAAGCTAGTGGCCGAGAAAATTACCGTGCTCGCAATGAGCTTGAGAAGCAGTGGCGCACCGGCCGGGCTGGATAACCCGATCGAAAGGGTAAGTGATTGGTATCGCAATAATTGCGGCAATCCATTGGGCGAAGCGGGACAAGGAACCCGGATTGCCAATACAACGGGGGGCATACTAATCCAAGGTGTCAGTCCAGATACTGCTGTTGAGCGGATTATTGCTGAGTTAGCAGCACAGATCACCACAATCAGGAACGTGCGCCTAGTAGCGAGTGGTGCGACCGAACCGTTTGTGCAAGCGATCGCCCCGGCAGCCGGTCATGGCCCCCTCAGCAGAGAGCAAGACCATGAAATTAGCTTCGACGTTTCCTGGCTTGGTAATGTTGCAGCCGCCACAGAGATTCAGGTCTTCAACGGCTCCCTTGATGTCGTCGCCGATGGACAAATCGTTGGCAGCAAGACAGTCAAAATCACAGTTCCTGCCATCATTCCGCCTGGTCCCTATCAGCATATTCCTTTAATAGTGGAGCTTTACGAACACTGGTTCACCACGAACTCCTTGGGGGGTGGTCCAGGGCGACGTCTTCTGTTGGGCCAGGATACCCCCAGCCTGGTTCCTTATCATATGAATAACGTCACGACTTCGTTGAAGATCCGTCCGGGTCCGAACTTCGACCCGAATGCCGACTACGAGGTGAGCTTCTACAACGACCCCGACTATATCGGAGGTCAGTTAGTGCTGAAGCCTGGTGAGTATCCGGATCTAAATAGGGGACCAATCAATTTCGGGGACGCGATCTCTTCGGTCAAGTTCGACCAGGGTGTGCCACCAGCCCCAGCGGTGAGTCCGATCCCGGTGGTAGCCGAACTCTACAGCGGTGTGAACTACGGAGGAACTCGGAAGCTGATTATATTTGAGGATGTGGACAACCTGAATACCTACTCTGAGTTCGACAACCTGGCTTCCTCGGTGAAGGTATTCAAAGGGCCGAACTACAGGCCAGGAGATAAGATCAGGCTCTACGACCTTTTCAATGGTACTGGTGACTACATCGACCTTGAACCCGGTGAGTATCCGGATCTCCAACAGAGCCACCGCTTTACTAATAGGACCTCATCGACCCGGTTCATCATCGGAGATGGCACAGGGTCTGAACCAGCTTCCCCCGGGTCCATGGAGTACGCCCACATTCCCTTAATCGTGGAACTGTACCAGCATTTATTCACCCCGAGCACGCCTTGGATGGGGGCTCCAGGGCGACGTATTCTGTTGAGCAAAGACACCCCCAACGTGGCTACTTATTATATAAATAACACAGTTAGCTCGTTGAAGATCCGTCCGGGTCCTAACTTTGACCCGAATGCCGACTACGAGGTGAGCTTCTACCGCGAGGCCGACTATATCGGTGGTCAGTTAGTGCTAACGCCTGGTGAATATCCGGATATCCACTTTGGACCAATCAGGTTCGGGGACCAGATCTCTTCGGTCAAGTTCAACCAGGGTGTGCCACCAGCCCCAGCGATGACTCCGATCCCGGTGGTAGCCGAACTCTACGACCTTATAAACTACGGAGGCCGGAAGCGGATTATATTTGAGGATGTGGATCACCTGGGTCACTACTCTGGCTTCAACGACCGGACTTCCTCAGTGAAGGTATTCAAAGGGCCGAACTACAGGCCTGGAGATAAGATCAGGCTCTACGACCTTTTCAATGGTACTGGTAACTACATCGACCTCGAACCCGGTGAGTATCCGAATCTCCAACAGAGCCACACCTTTAGTAATAGGACCTCATCGACCCGGTTTATCATCGGAGATGGCACAGGGTCTGAACCAGCTTCCCCCGGGTCCATGGAGTACGCCCACATTCCCTTAATCGTGGAGCTGTACCAGCATTTATTCTGGAGAGGGAATCCAGGTATGCGTCTGCTCTTGAGCCAAGACACCCCCGACCTGGATCTTTATTATATGGATAACAGAACTAGCTCGTTGAAGATCCGTCCGGGTCCGAACTTCGACCCGAATGCCGACTACGAGGTCAGCTTCTACCGCGACCCCAACTATATCAGTAGTCAGTTAGTGCTGAAACCTGGTGAATATCCGTATATCCACATACCAATGCGGTTCGGGGAGTCGATCTCTTCGGTCAAGTTCAACCAGGGTGTGCCACCAGCCCCAGCGGTGAGTCCGATCCCGGTGGTAGCCGAACTCTACGACCTTATAAACTACGCAGGCCGGAAACTGATTATATTTGAGGATGTGAACCACCTGGGTCAATACTCCGGCTACAACGACCTGACTTCCTCGGTGAAGGTATTCAAAGGGCCGAACTACAGCCCAGGAGATAAGATCAGGCTATACCAAGATCCCGATGCTAGTGGTAACTACATCGACCTTGAACCCGGTGAGTATCCGAATCTCCAACAGAGCCACTCCTTTGGTAATATGACCTCATCGACCCGGTTTATCAAAGCATAACCGTTCTACTAAACTTACCCAAACTTACCCATGCGTGATTGCATGAGCTTTGGAGCTAGCTTCCTGCTTCTCTGAAGACCACTGACCGCAGTCTGTAACTTATCTTCAAGAGCAGGCTTAAATTCGCTTGAGTTTCAAGCTACTGATTCATATCATGTCCGGTTGAACAGTGATCAATAAATAACGATGGAGGAGTCAGGAGTCAACCCACCCCTCGCCCCTCCCCCTCCCAGGAGGGGAAGTCAGGAGTCAGGAGGGAAGAAAGAAGAAGAACTGGAGTTGAAGGAGAAAGTTTTTATCACTAATTATCCGGACATGATATCACATAGTTTTTCAGGTTGACAGCAGCATTAAAGTCTCTGTCAGCCTGTTTGCGTAGCATTCCGTAGGAAAAACCGCATTCACTACATTTGCTAACGCAAAGCTGCGCTAACATAAATTCTCAAGTGCAATGGCATTTTCTGTTGATGCCCACAGTTTGAACTTATGTGAGAACTTGGATAAAATTTATCCGCTATGACTAATTTACTGCCGTACCATTCACATTTGTATGTAAGTTGACGTTTAAACTCATAAAAGCCACAGTCTGCTATGGCACTTGCTAGTTTATGATGTCTTGGTGCGCGTTCCGCAAGCGAGCTGACGTCGTCGCGGGGTCGCACCGCTTTTTGAGCATTCCACTTACCTTCAAGTCCTCAATTACTATGGTGCTGTGATTTAAAGCTCGCCCATGAAGTGAGTTTATGTAGTGCATCTGCTCTGAGATCAGCAACTTTTTTGTGAACCTTTGCTAGTTTTTTTACTGCTTTGGGTCGGTTTTTGGAACCAATAACTTTAAATTTAGCAGGACTTACGCAAAGACACTATGTATAGAGTCCAGTAACTATTGTCCAATAGTTACAAGTACTATATATAGCGTATCTGCGTAAGTCCTATTTAGTTTCCTCTGGGATTTTGACAGAACACATATGTATCAAACATTGCCCCCACTAAACTAAAAGTGACAGCAATGACCAAACATCCTTGGCTGGGATGGCCATCGCCAAAAGTGGCCAAGAAATGCCAGATTTGGGCAACACCAGATTGACCAATTGTCCGTAAACTGGGAAAATGGCTAATTAAGGCAAAGCTCGTCCAGCTAACCCCAATTAACAGAATAGGAGTTACAAAGCTAAAGATACTTGTAACCAACAAAGAACGTAGAAGATTAGGCAAAATATTCATATATGTAAAAATAAGTTCAGTCATAATGCCACTTAGTAGCAAGTCAGCTGATATAGCTAACTTACTTTCTAAGATAGAGAGCGATCGCTCAAAATCAGTCAATCCGTCAGAAAACTTCAACCTTGGTTAAACAATCTTGTTGAAGATTAGTAAATTTCTCTCATTAGTTTTGTTTAGTGTTCTCATTTATTAATTTCTATTGAGTAAGATTACTTTTAAGTTAAATTTCGGGGTATGGGGGCAACGGATGTTGGCTGCAGCATATTTAGCAGGCCAAGTCTTTTTTCATGTTCTAAAGGGCAAAATTCATCGTCGTAACACTGTTGAGCAAATGGCGATAGTTGGCCCAGAATCCTTACTCATTGTCTTACTGACAGCTAGTTTTGTCGGTATGGTATTTACCATTCAGGTTGCCAGGGAACTTGTTTCCTTCGGTACAGCTAATATGGTTGGGGGTATGTTGGCTATAACTTTAACCAGGGAATTAGGCCCTGTATTGACAGCAGTTGTTGTCGCGGGGCGAGTAGGTTCGGCATTTGCAGCGGAAATTGGCACGATGAAAGTGACAGAGCAAATTGATGCTCTATATATGCTGAAAACCGATCCGGTAGATTATTTAGTTATTCCTAGAGTTATTGCTTGTGCTGTAATGATGCCAATCTTAACTTTGTTATGTTTGATAGCTGCCATATTGGGTGGACTTATGGTGGCAGTTAATATGTACGATATTCCCCAGAGTATATATATTAGTTCTGTCCATACTTTTCTCACTCTTTGGGATTTGTGCAGTGGATTGATTAAATCAATGGTATTTGGTGTTTTAGTTGCTGTAATTGGTACAAGTTGGGGTTTAACTACCACTGGTGGGGCTAAAGGAGTAGGCCAATCTACAACCACAGCAGTTGTGACAGCCTTAATATCTATTTTTATCTTTAATTTCTTTCTATCTTGGGCAATGTTTCAAGGTATTGGTGGGGCAATGAAGCAAAGTTTTTAATATTAGGGAGATGGGGAGATTGGAGATGGGGAGATGGGGAGATTGGAGATGGGGAGATTGGGAGATGGGGAGATGGGGAGATTGGGAGATGGGGAGATGGGGAGATGGGGAGATTGGGAGATTGGGAGATTGGGAGATTGGGAGATGGGGAGATTGGGAGATGGGGAGATTGGGAGATTGGGAGATTGGGAGATGGGGAGATTGGGAGATGGGGAGATTGGGAGATTGGGAGATGGGGAGATTGGTGGATGGGGAGATGGGAG
>NZ_JAAHGO010000086.1:0-23740 GCF_010672455.1 Okeania sp. SIO2C9
AAAATGAGGGTATGTGCCTCCCCTTTTAAGGGGATGAAAAAAATATTTAGTTCAGTATTTCAAGCCTCCGACTTCAGTCGGAGGTTCACTGATAACTGATAACTGATAACTGATAACTGAAATGACCTACTATATATAGTGCCTTTGCGTAAGTCCTGTAAAATTAATTATCGTACATAAATCATTAATTATTTCCGCCTACTTCTTACTCCCTACTCCCTTTTTTCTAGACTGCCAGATTTTTTCAGTTCAGATAAATTAGCATTGCCCGTGCAAAATAGGACTGTTGTAATTTCTGCTATTAAAATATCTACTAATATATTTAGAGATTCTTCTGATTCTGCCGCAGCTTGAAGGAATGGCCAAGCTAGCCCACTGAGGTCTGCACCCAGAGCGATCGCTTTTGCCACATCCACCCCATTGCGCAAACCTCCAGAGGCAATGAGAGGAATATCTGAGTTGAAGGCGCGGATGTCAGTAATACATTTTGCTGTTGGTATACCCCAGTTGCCAAAAGTTTCTCCTAACCTACGCTGACGTATATCTGTTGCTCTTTCCCCTTCAATTTTTGCCCAAGAAGTCCCCCCAGCTCCAGCTACGTCAATTGCTGCTACTCCAGCATCTATTAATTTTTGAGCCATTTTTCCGGAAATGCCATTACCTACCTCTTTGGCAATAACTGGCACTGGCAGTGAATAGCATAATTTTGATATTTTGTCAAATAATTCACGAAAATTTGTATCGCCTTCAGTTTGGATACACTCTTGCAAAGGATTAAGATGAAGAATCAGAGCATCTGCTTGTAAGATGTCGATCGCTTGTTGGCACTGCTCTATGCCATAGTCATAATTTAGTTGAACTGCTCCTAGATTAGCAAATAGGAGAATATCCGGAGCGAGCGATCGCACAGCAAAAGTATCAGCCACTTGGGAATTTTCCACCGCCACTCGTTGAGAACCCACTCCCATTGCTATTTTATACTTTTGAGCAACTTTGGCTAACCGATAATTAATCATTTTTGCTTGTTCAGTGCCACCTGTCATCGAAGATATCAACAATGGCGCACCTAATTCTTTTCCCAGAAAAGTAGTGTTTGTAGTTATTTCGTTGCGATTTAGCTCTGGTAAACAACAATGGGTAAAATGGTAGCGGTCTAAACCATTAGTAACGTTGTGAAATTGGACATCTGATTCCAGACAAATTCTGAGATGGTCTGCTTTGCGGGTTTGAGTTTGGGAGTTTGAATTCATCAGTTATTTAGTAAGCATTTCCTACGGACTGCTGCGCAAACAGCCGTCAGCCATCAGCTTGCCTCCTCCGGAGGAACTGCGTTAACAGCTATTACTTTATAGTTTACAATAAAAACTTTATTAATTATCTTACTAGAAAAGTTGGCTCTCTTGCCCTTAAAGTCTATTTTAATCAGGACTTACCCATAACCACCTTATATAGTAGGGGCGAATGCCATTCGCCCTTACAGATGGTGTATTTCCATTTTTTGCGTAAGTCCTGTTAATTTAAACATTGTCCTTAAGGAGAAAGTCTTGTTGCGCTCGAGCTGACAGCTAATAGCTGTTTGCGCAGCATTCTGCAGGAAATGCTTACGTTATTTATTATTTCAAATGTTTATCAAAAAAATCCATTGCCATATCTATTAAAGCGGGGTCAAAAGCTTCACCTCTACCATGATAATGTCCCCAATCAGGTTTTTTTTCTAACTGAACTTCTACACCTTTTTCTGATAGAGCATCTGCTAATAAAACACTTTGACTCATTGGTATAACATTGTCTTTTTCTCCATGCATAATCAGAAAAGGTGGATCTTGAGCATCAATATAATTAATGGGGTTAGTAAGTGCTGCTAATTCTAATTTTTGCGAGACAGGTCCTCCTAATAACTTATGAGTTACTAAAGTATAAGCATACCATTCTTTATCTTGATACTTTTCCTCAACAGCAGGAGTAATAGGTTCGTCAAAAGCGGGAGGTACTTTCGTAAAGTCTGTAAGTGGATACCATGCACAAACTGCTTGTACGGCACTAGATATTTCTGGGTTATTTGTTCCTTCCAATTCTTTTACTCCTGCTGATGTTCCTAATAAAGCACTTAAATGTCCCCCAGAAGAAGGTCCCCAAGCACCAACATTTTTACGGTCTAGATCGTACTTATCTGCATTTTTTCGCAGCCAACGAACTGCTGTTTTAACATCCTGAATTTGGGCAGGAAATAGTGCTTCATTACTAAATCTATAGCTAATACAAGCCATGGCATAATTTCTCTGTACCACAATTTTTCCAGGGCAATATTCTTTAGTTCCTTGCAACCAACCACCACCATGAATGTAGATTAACAGAGGTAAAGGTTTCTCTGGTTTTGTTTCTGGTAAATATAAATCTAAAAGCAGTGGTTTTTCCCGGTCTTGAAAATTATAATTTCCATAAACAACATTTTGTAAAACCTTAACTTCCATCGGTTTTTGTTGACAACTTGTAATTAATAATGTCAGCAACAGTAATAAAAAATTGAGGGGATGAGTCAACCTCCCAAAAGCAATGGGCATCTGTTGTATTTCCTAACTAGAAAGAATATAAAAATACACCTTAAATTAAAGATTATTATCTCTAACATAGCAATCTATATAGAGATTGTCAAAAAACCAGAACAATAGATAATTTAGTAGCGATCAGTTAACTGTTTCTAAATATAGTTGCGCGGAAGTAGGGACGTTAGATGCAAAGTCCCTAAGGAATACAAAAGAAGAAAAATAACTGTACTGAGGTACCTTGAGAAACGCTATAAATTTCTGTTTCCTATGAACACAGTGTTATCACATTCTTTACCGAAAAATTGTGGGTATGCGTCTCCCCTTTTACAGCGCTTTTCGCTCTTGATGAACCACATCTTCACAAGCAAAACTTTGTAGGGACGTTCCATGGAACGTCCCTACTGTGGTCTACCCAAATGAAAACCGCTGTAAGGGGATAATAAGCGGTCGAGGGATGGCGAGGTCTCGGAGCTGTCCGACCATCGACTCCTGTGAAGAAAAATTTTCATGAATTTGTCAATCCTCTCCTTGAAAAGAAGAGGTAATTATTCATTATTCATTATTCATTATTCATTGTTGAATTAGATAGATATCAGGCGATCGCTTTCTGTTACTGGAGTCCAAAGTAACTCAAATACTAATAAATAATCTGGGGTAACTTTACCTAACTCTTTCAAAATTTGCTTTAAACTTTCTCGATCATTAACTTCACCAAATAAAGGATAATCATCCTCCGTTCCCAACAACAAAGTCACAAGAATATGACTATCGAATTCTACATTATCATCAACAGTATTAACCTCAAACTTACATCTCTCAGCAAAAGATAACTGCTCAAAAATTCTTTCAGCTTCCTGTCTACTCTCCAAAGTTTCCGAACTAGCAGCAACATCAGTCCAATATTCCTCCCTTTGCAGCAGAGCGATCGCCGACTGCAATAATAACTCTACTCTACCTTCTGGGATATCAATATCGATCTCCTCACTCATTCTTGCTAAGTTAGATTGAATATTATTTGCTGGTGCAACCATTGCTACCTGTAACTTACTCACAGTTACAATGTCATTAACCAAATCTTCTGGTATAGTTGCTACTGGCAATGTTTCCTCAATAACTTCCACATATCCTGGTGACTCCTCAATAACTTCCACATATCCTGGTGACTCCTCAATAACTTCTATATATTCATCTTCCTCAGCTACCAATACTTCTCGACGACCGCCAAAAGCAGGAGCGATCGCCATAATTAAAAGATAAAAAATACATACCAGCAAAATTCCAATTAAAAGTATTGCGATCGACATTGGTAACACTGTTCCGGGTCCATCGTAGTAGCTGTAAACAACTTGTTCGCGGACAGTAGGTTGGTAGTAGTAGCGGACTCTCGTAGTTGGATGCACATAATAAAATCTATCTGTACCTGGTTGCTCATAATAATATCGTCCGGCGCTACTATCAATAAAATAACGTTGTCCACTATCAATATTCATGTAGTAACGTCGTTGGGTTGCTGGTTCTACATAATAAAATCGCCCCGTACCTGCTTCCTGATAATAACGTTCTTGAGTTCCTGGACGGGTATAGTAACGTCGTCCGGTAGCAGGTTCCACAGAGTAACGTTTTTTTGTAGTTGGAGAAAAGGAACCACTGCGAGTCTGTCCACCAGTGTTGATGTTATTGGTAGTGGGGCGAGTATTATTGTTTGGTTTGGTATTGTTGCTAGGTTGAGAAAATGAACCACTGCGCTGAGAGTTACTACCGGAAGTGGGGACTGGTTTTGTGGTGGGGCGAGTGTTATTGGTCGGTTTAACTATATTATTTATGGTAGGTTTGGGTTTTGAGTTATGAGGTTGAGACTGGGAACGGACTGGTTTACTAAGACTGGGAGAACTACTTCTACTTCTACTCGAACTTCCAAAGCTACTTCTACTTCTATTTCCTCCTCCTCCTCCTCTTCTTGCGTAAGCAATGGAGGTCTCTGTATTAATTAATGTGCTGATGTCATTACTATCGGGATTAATACTAACTTCATTAACCAAAAATAATGAGACAATTGTGGCTAAGATTAATTTAGATTTATGCATTTCCTGATTTTTCCTAATTTATATTTTGGGTTTAATACCTCACCGTCTACACGGTGTTGATAATTGGTTAGGGTTTGTAGACGCGGAGCGACTTATCGAAGACTATCCCCATCCATTTTTTCTTCCTTCTTCAACAAAGTAATTGAGTCTTAAATTCTTCCTTTTAGGGTGAAATATTTTGATAACGGGTATTTTTAACAACCCTCCAAAAATAACTTCTAACTTCTGAATTATGACTTCTGACTTCGTTAATAGCTAGCCTTTTTCTTAGCAATTTCTCGATTATTTCGATATAAATCAATTCTGTTTTGGGCAACTTCATATTTAGTATGAGATTCAGGAACTTCTTTCATTAAAACTAAAGCTTTATGCCAAGTCATTGCTACTTCATTCCACTGTGTTTGAGTATTCGCTGTTTGGGCAAGTTCGGCTGCTTTTGTTGCTGCATTTATTCCTTCTATAAATGGGTCGGAAATAACTTCGGTTTTTTCTATCTTTTTTGAAGTATTTTCGGAGTTAGTACTAATAGTTGGATTTTCTGGAACATTGGCAGAATTAACTACAAAATTATTAGTTATATGATTTCCTAATGCTCCACTCCCTACAAGAGATAAAATAAAACCAATTATCATCAAGATAAAATTTTTTCTGATTTTTCTCTGACTCCAATTTTTCAGATAAAAAATGACAAAAGCAAAAGGAATAAATAAATAAGCAACACCCCATAATGTGCCTTCACTAAAAGCTTGAACTAAGCCCCATATTCCGCTTACTATTGATAATATTAGACCTAGAATTAAGAATCCAATTCCTAGAAAAAACATTTTCCTTAAGTATCCTTACGTAATGTATATCTGAAAACATTTTTAGCCGTATTAATATAATGTATTTCTCAGTGATATTTAAGATATGCAAATGAGAATAAACCAGCAATATCAGCTCCACTTGATTAGCGATCGTAAAGTTATCAGGACTTACGCATGACGCACAAAAAAGTAGTGTTTGAGATTGCTTCCCTGTCGGTCGCAATGACTGAAATACGTTCTACCCCGTGAGGTCCTAGTTATATCAAATGCGCTCGGTTTCGGTCTAAAAAAATGTTCCATCACAAGCGCCATCTCCCCTACTCCCCTACTCCCCCACTCCCCCGCTCCCCCATCTCCCCATCCCCCCATCTCCCCCACTCCCCTACTGCACCCTTTGCCACAACTTTTGAATTTCTCCCAAAACTGATGGTTGTGGTGCTGGTAAAGTGGTAATTTGCGGGTTAACCTGAGTGCCTGGAATATTCTGATTCCAAGGACTATTGGTAACTGAGAGCAGATCGATATTGCCGTGGGTGGGGCGAAAACCATGCTGCACAAATACTTTTTGTTGTTCTGGTTGTGTCAAGAAATCTATAAATTTACCAGCAGCATTAGCAGTTGCTCCATTTACATCCCGACGCACGATCGCTGCTGTCGCTACAGTTTCCACGGTGGGGTTGAGATAATAAATTTGATAGGGTTTATTTTGAGCTGCACCTGACTGTTGCCAACGGTAGAGGGCGATGCTTTCGTAAACTGTTGCTACATCAGCATCATTAGCTCCGCGAGCAATAAATTCTTGTAACAATATATCGGTGGAACGGGGAGGCAAATAAACTGAGCGTTTGACTGTACTAAATAATGATTCAACGGTGGGTGTATTCAAATTTTTGCTACCTTTTGACTTTGCCCACAAATTCATGGTTATTTGCCCACTATTGGAACGAGTGGGGTCGGTGGTGACGAAATCAAAACTACCCCATTGTTGTTTACCGCCTATTTTTTGCCAGTTGCCTGCTGCCATTGCTTTTTCTAATTGTTGCCAGGAAAATTTGCCATTGGGAAATAAGATTTTTCCACGTTCGGGCCAAGCAATTCCTACTAGGAAAGTTTTGGCGATCGCTGTTGGTTGTTGATAGAATGCTTGGGTGTTATTTTGGCTTTGCCAGCGTTGGTTTAATTCATCTAATAGTGCTGCATTTGTCGGGATTAAAATTGTAGGATTAAAGTCGTTTTTTTGGTCTATGTAATTGTTGATAATATCCTGGGAACCTTGGAATTTTAATTCTAAGTTTATCTGAGGATATTTTTGCTCAAATTGAGTTTCTATTTGTTGGAGTGGTTCGGCAAATTCTGTGCCACTAACTACTATTATTTTTTGATTTAATCCTGGAATTGGTGCATAAGCTAAAGCTACAGCTATACAAGTAAGTATTCCAGATAAAATGCGACGATTTTTGATAGATTTATGATTTGTAATTGTCATGGTTGAATATTCTCCTAATGTCAATTCAGTTAATAGTTAAGTCTAATTAAACGTTAAAATTTTGTAGGTGCGGGTTTAACCAAAAGCTTTGAGGTCAGGGCGATGATTTATCAAAATAACATGGGTCTAAAAACCCCCCTTTTAAGACGCAATATTTTTGGAGAGAAGCTCAAATCCTTGGGTGCATCTCAATGCGTGAATAAAGCCAAAAATTTATTGCTTTTAGGCAACAGGCAACAGGCAACAGGCAACAGGGAATATATAGGAAAAAAGTATTTTTGCTATGAGATGCACCCAAATCCTTTACTTCCCCTCCTGGGAGGGGGAGGGGCGAGGGGCGGGTTAACTTCTGACTTATGACTTCGTTAACAAAACCCGCCCTCTAATATTGCTGTTTTTTTACTGTCAAAAGACTATTGTTTTTAGCAAATTTTATTCTCTGGGATTTTATTGGTGGGTCAAGTACATATTGTTAGAAAATTTATCATATTTTATTTGCTACTTATGGCATCGTTAACTCCTAGTTGTAATCTATATATGGTAATTCTTGACTTATGAAATATCTAAAACAACGGAATATCAATCATCAACCTTTTATCCTAGATAACTAAAGACTTATTTCTCCTTTTTCTTTCTCCTTTTTCTTTCTCCTTCTTCCTTCTTACTTCTGCTAATTAATTTTAACGACTGCTACCATCTTTATATGGAATAGGTGGTTGTTCGTTCTCTTGATGATTTTTTTGTTGTTGAATAATAGCTATTTCAGATTGATACAAACTATCATTTAACTTATTTATTAGTCTTTTATCCTCTCGTAAAAAAGTCATAGTTGTTGTGAAAAGTACTACCAACAAAAGAGAATCAAGTTTATTGTTCATAATTTTCTTTCTGGTACTTATGAATATATCAGAAAGAATTTAATGATTTATGCAAACTTAATTCTTTTTAGGTACACAATCAAATCAATTTACTTAGGCCTTACTGAAAAAGTCTTTTTCAAGGAGTAGGGGAGCGGGGGAGTGGGGGAGTAGGGAAAATAAAAAGATTTACTGTTTAAGCAAGAGAATAAGTTTTTTGATCGCGCTCTTATCCGGACATGGTATAATCTTCTATCCTAGATAAATAAAGGTCTTCTTCTTTCTTCCTTCTTCCTTCTTCCTTCTTATCAAAGGAATATTTTCATATTATTTTGATAGCTATTTAACTCGTCACTTAAACTGCGTAATTCTTGAATTTCTGCCAAATCATTCAAATTAGCATTCCGCAATTTATTCTCTAGTTTTTGCAATAATCCTGCCGCATCTTGAAGCATTGTATGCAGACTAAGAATTTTTGCTTGTCGAGTATCTTTTCCAGCTTTTGCTAACTGAATATTTCGCTCTAAACTCGCAGCTAATTGTTTTAATTGCTGTTGAGTAATATCAGAATTTGACCTTTGTTTACTCCTAACTTCTAATAATTGTCTTTCCAAATCCTCCACAGATAATAACGCCTCATTATTCGGTAATTCTCTAGACATTTTTGTAATTTTCTGGGGCAGTTCAATGGCGCGATCGCAAACTGATTGAACTGTTACTAATAATTCCATTTGAAATGCTTCAGCACCTAACAATTGATTCGCTTCTTGTCGCAAAACTTCAGCTTTTTCTGACAATTTTTTTGCCAGTCCAGAAATAATTTCTAATTCTTGTTCTAACTGTTTTTTTGCCAACTTTTCAGCATCGGGTTCTTGAGATTTCAACACTGTAGCACTTGCCACAGAAACAACTGCCGTAGCAGGTAAAATTACAAAATTTGGCAACCTCACAAACCGGACACCAGCTATTAACAAAAATCCACCTATTAATATAGATATAGGATAATCAAACGGATTCGCTAACTTCATATTTCCCTCCAGATAAAAATGAAAACCTACATTCCGCACTTCAATTTGTATGATTAAAAGTACTATAAAAAAATCGTAGCTTGGCAGGTATTTGTACCATGCAAATCATCTCCATTACTTTTTTCGCTCATCAAATTCCGAGTAAATAATTAAGCATAAATACTTGATCTAACGCTTACTCAATTACCGAAAAAATTTGGTTTAAAGGCTCTCCTTTTAAGGAGATAATCAAGAAAAATTTTCCTTTGAATCAATCCTATTCTTGAAAAGAAGAGGTCATAATTAATTATTAATTATCATTTTCTTTATGGGTTTAATACCCCACCGTCTACACGGTGTTCGGGCATTACTTGGGGTTAGAATCCCCATGTAATTTCTCTCCTGTCTCCTGTCTCCTGTCTCCTGTCTCCTTCTTCAATAATTATTAATTGTTGAAGGTAGCTATGATTTTCTTCTAAAATTCTGTCTCCTGTCTCCTGTCTCCTGACTCCTTCTTCGGTTTCTACATTTTGTGATGCCGAATGTGAGTTAAAATTCTGTTTGTAGATCGGACATTAAATTAACAATACTTTCCGGGTCTCCCTGACGATAATAACCACCATTTAAACTAGCAATTTGTTTCAAGACTCCAGGATCAAATTCTCCCTTTTTTCCATAACCAATAGTAAAAAAAGCAATCCTTTGGTCAGAATCAAATCCACTGTTTTTCAGATTATCGCTAAGTTGTTTGAGAGAAGTTTGAGAACCAGAGTCTTCCCCATCAGTTAAAAGAACTACAGCATTAATAGCATCAGAACTGAGATTTTCCTGTAATAAATTTCTGGCATTCAAAGCAGCATCATAAAGTTTAGTACCACCATCCGCTTTCAAACTACTAATAAACTGCATACCGCGACCGCGACCTTCAGTAGTTCCATCAACCCAAACCGGAGCTTTAATTTCAGTGTCAAAATCAATTAGAGCAATTTTTTCTTTTGGTCCTAAACCCTCAAGATAGTAGCGCAAAGTATTCTGAACAGCAGGTAACTTTTCACCCTTCATAGACCCAGAAGAGTCAACTACCAAAACCACCTGAGATGGTTTCTTCGCAAATTCCTGCCAAGACTTAATCATGGCATTAACTACTTCTGGTTGGGGAGTCCGCAGAGAATCATATTTAGCATTGGGGTCTACTCCGTATTGGGAAGAAAATTTTGCTCCCAAAGGAACCCCCGGTATCCCTGGTCTAAGACCCAAGTCTGTCAGAATTTTTTGGGCGGCTGGCGATCGCAAATATTCAATGACTTTTTCTGCTGCTTCTTTTTCCTCCTCACTCACCCAGGGTGCAGTTGGTAAAATTGCCCTCATATTAGAAGTAAAGGTAGAACTGGGATAAATTGCTTCATAGCGAGTTTGAGTATTAGCACTATTTGCCTCAATTACGGAAGACTCATAAACAGAAGCAATGGATGCCCAAAACGGACCATTTTTCACCATATCTTCAGCTAAGGAACTGGTGGAAACCCCGTAGCGAGTGACTTTGCTCTGAATTTTTTGGATTTGGGGTTGATATTGTTGTACGTCAGCAACAGTCAGTTGTTCAGGGCGTTTATTGGCAACAGAGGCAAATTGAGCTACCAAGGTTTGCAGACCAGAATTGGAACGAGTGGGAGCAGTGTGAACATAATGTATTGGCAGTTGGGGACTATTGGGGTCTTGGTCTTGGTGAGTTTTAGCACTGACCAGGGAGCGATATATATCTGGTTGTTTTCGTAATCCTGCTGCTATTTCTTGTGATGCCATGAATACCATGGGACTATTTGCCAACAAAGGGGCGTCAGTAATTTGAGGAATATAGTTTTGTCCGGGATATATTTGATTAATTTGGTATAAGAGTTGGGAATGATAAATTTCTCCATCTACGGAAATTAGGGTAGGAAGTTTTGGGGAGTCTGGTTGGATGGTTCCATTTTTGAGTTTTTGGGATAAAGAAACGATATCTTTAACTACATCCCCACTACCTTTAGCTTCGCATTTTAGGTAAAAAGATTTACTATTAGTGAGTTTTGGTTGTTGTTGGTTTAGTTGGTTCGCAGCTTGGTTACAGAATTTTTCTAAAGCACTGCCAACTAAAAATTTGACTTCCAACCCTGAAGTATTTGAGGAATTATTAGGTGGAGTACAAGCTCCCAGAAACAGAAGTCCTAAGCTGGGTATTAGACTGATTTTTTGCCAGTTGATTTTCATTTTTACATGATAGTAATTGAACTATAGCGCTACGCGTTAGGTTGGTTAGGAAAATTAGTGCGAGCATCTTGCTCGCGTTATGAATCATCCGAGCCGCGTTATGAATCATCCGAGCCGCGTTATGAATCATCCGAACCGCGTTATGAATCATCCGAGCCGCGTTATGAATCATCCGAACCGCGTTATGAATCATCCGAACCGCGTTATGAATCATCCGATCCGATGTCCTAAACTATTTGCATAGTGCTATATATTTATTAATCAGCCTTTTTCTCCCTATTTATGCAATTTATGCAAAAAAAAAGGCATCCCGCAGAATGCCTTTATGAATAATCAGCTTTTGTCTCTATTAATTAATCAGCTACAATTTCAAATTTTATGCAAATTAAGATTTATTGTTTAGTCGGTACAATTTATTTTCAATCTTTCATCTGAAATGTATATAACAGTCGAAGGAAAGGTTAGGATATATCAAAAGCTTAAAATTAAGACAACGCCAGGTTTTTCCTTCTGCGGTATCCACTAAGCGTGATGTACACCCATCGCGGGCAAGATGCCCGCACTACAAATATTCAATTGTTAATTTCTGCACTTCTTATGCGAGAAATCTGCTGTAACTAAACGCCTCCTTCCTTCTTCCTTCTTCCTCCTTCCTCCTTCCTTCTTCCTTTTGACTTATAACTTCCTTCTTCCTTTTTCCTTCTTCCTTCTTACTTCTTACTTCTTCCTTCTTAATCAATTACCCAATAACCATTTTCTCGCCAATATTGTTCTCTTAAAGCTGCTTCTAAATCATCTTCTCTAATCCAACCTTGAAATAATAAAAGCTCACCAATTTTTTGATGACATGAAGTCTGAATATCTATTACTTGATTTAATTGAGCTTGAGAAATTAATTGTCTGCGGATTAGAATTTCGCCTATTTTCATCATCATATTTCACCTATTTGAGATTGATGTAATTTTCTATAGGCACTCTAATAATTGACGTCATATATTAAGTGTCTATTTTTCTTTATACTTAGTAATCAGCTAATTTCTGGGAATTTATGCAAAATTCGATCTAGCTAGGAATAAATAGTAAGAACTCAAAGCGCCTTACTCTATTATTCATCAACAAAACATGGCAATTTTACAGATATTATCGGCATCATTTACAAAACTTAAAATTTGAAATGTATAGACATTTCCATTCTACTAAACTCACTCAAACTCTTAAAAAAGATGATTACTCATTTTACAGTTCTTGATAGGGTTTATCGATAAAATCAGCCACAACATTTGAGCGATCGCTAGTTTTTTTGATTTTACATCATAAAAAAAAGGGTAGGCATTACACCTACCTTTATTAATATGCTAATGGGCAAATCTAACACTAACTATTCCTTAGATACTCTACAGTTGCCCAACCTATGGTCTCAGTAACTGAGGCAGCAGTCCCCATGTTAGCCAAATTTCCTAAACCTGGTGAATACTTAATTACACCGTTAAAAATTTCTACTCCCATTACGGTAGCTATTGCTGACTCAATAATTGACATTGCTGCTGCTTCTGTCAGGTCTTTGCCAAACTCTGCTGCGAGTTCCATTACCATACCGACTTGGACAGCTCCGATTACAAATCTATCCCCTGGTATTTGGGCAGTAGCTAAACCTATAGCTCCTGACTCTACTGCTGCACTATGAATGATTGTGTGAAGTCTTGCCTTTTTATTTGGCATTAGATGTTTTAAATGGTTTAGAAAAGCCATTGTATTTCTCCTTATTTTGATAAAATTAATTGAGTGAAATATATTGTGGGGGTAATAGCGATCGCCCCCATTAGACAGTTGCTAGTTTTAAACTGGTGGTAAAACTAGGATGACGAAAAAGGCGATGAATCCTCCTAAAATGCCGAGGATAAACCAGAGATTAGAGTCTCGGTTCTTTTTCTCTGCTACTATTCCTGTGGCAGCACCTAACAAAAACCAAACTATTAACACGAGTACGCCATCCATTTTTGTTGACTCCTATTGCGTCAGTTATGATAACCAAGTATTAGTCATTAAAAAAAATTTGTATACAGGTTTTATGGCACTTAAAAAAAATTTTTGATTAGCTTTTTGACTAGCTTATCTGTCTTAACTGCCGAGATGTTTATCGCCTTAACTGCCATAACTCCGTGGGAGAATAACCTTAACAGGACTTACGCAAATTGACCTTTAAACCACCATTTGTAGGGGCGAATGGCATTCGCCCTCACTATATGTAGAGTCTCTGCGTAAGTCCTGCTTAAGTTCGGTTAAAATTGAGTTGGCAAATTTTATAGATAAATAGTTCAGGGAATTGAGCTAATGAATGGAAAGGCAAAACGCAAACGAGGTCGTATCCTGACTGATGAAGGATTCCAGAAGTTAAAAGATGCTGTCAATAAGGAGTTTCCCTATTGCGGTATTCAACCTACAGATAAAGAGTTTAATGAAATATTAGATAAAATTACTGGAGACTTTAGTCTAGATACTTTAAAAAAAATCTGGAAGCGTGAAGAAAATGCTGACACAAAATATATTAAAGCGGTAGCTGAAACTTTTGGTTTAAATTTTAAGGATGGTGTTGACTATATCCATAAAGATGATATTCACAATACTGCCGAACAAAAAAATCCCTCTTCTCCTGCTACTGCTGAAACTGATACAGATATAGAAGATTCCAATTTACGGTGGGTAGGTCGCGCAGAACTAATTTTTGACTTGAGGCAAAACCTGTTGGGTGAGTTGCGCGTAATATCTATTGTTGGCATAACTGGTATTGGTAAGACTTCTCTGGCAATACGACTTTCTGTTGACGAGTATATTTCAAATTCCCTGACTCCTTCTTGGGTGAGGTTTTATAATGCTCCGACTAAAACTTTTGATGTGGTGGCGCAACAGGTATTGGGGGAAAAGTTGACTGCACAACCTCAGTTACAACAGGATCGAGAAGCTTTGCTGCAGGTAATGATAAATGAGTTGCAACTTTGTCCTACTCTTTTAATTATAGATATGTTGGAGGTTGTCTTAATACCTGATGGGAAAGGTGGTCATAGTTGGCAAGAGTCTATTTTTGGAGATTTTCTAGAGAGAATAATACTGGCTGAAAATATGCCCTCGCGAGTAATACTTACTTCTCAATATAGTTTACCTGTTTTGGCACAAGGCAGATATGATGAGTTCCGACTTCTAAAAGTTCCTCTTAAGGGTTTAACTGATGAGGAGTCTTTGCGACTGTTTGAAGGCTGGAAAGTAAGTATTAATAATAATCAAACGGAGGATTTTTTAAAACGAATAATTAATATTTATGAGGGGCATCCTCTGGCTTTAAAGTTGATTGCTGGCGATATTCTTAATGAACCTTATGAGGGAGATATTGAGGCTTTTTGGGAAGAGAATAAACCAAATTTTGCAGCTATGGAACGTCAGGCTCGGAATCAAGAAAATATTAGAAGTAAGTATATTATTGATAAGGTGAGAAGTAGAGTTGAGGATACTCTAAAACGTTTATTTAATTCTCACTATTATGCTTATTTAATGTTATGTATGGGAGCCGAATTAGAATGTTTTGCAGAAAAAATAGGCTGGTTGATGGTTTTGTGTGATGCGCCAGAAAAAGAACAGGATTTGGCTTTTGCTACTTTGAAGAAAAGGTTTTTGTTGGAGTGGGAAAAACCTCAAAATAAGGTTCTTTATCGTCTCCATAATTTAATTCAAAATGTTGCTCAAGAGCATTTGGATAAGATTGAGGAAGATTAAAGAAGCAGTCAGCACTCAGCAAACCCTAGGTAAGTGAAAAAAATTACAAGTACGTCATTGCGACTGGAACGGAGTGGAAGGAAGCAATCTCAGAGATGCCACAAGATTGCTTCCTATCGTCGCAATGACGACTTTTGAATCATATTCTATATAGATTAGAGAAATGCTAATAAAATAATCAAATTTAACTATGAATAAAACATATCAAGTAATCGAACAAATACAAGAATTATCTATCACTCAATTGAGCAATATTTGCTATGACAATTCCGGTCAATTAATCACTATTACACTTCAAAATAATCAAAATACTATCCTCAAATATGCCAGAAAAATCTTCAAACAAATTGCTAAATTGACTATGAGCAACCCTACTCAAAATAATCTTAATCCATCAGATAATAACCACTCACCTGAACCAGCAAAAAAATTAACGGTGAGAGAAAAAGCTAACCTCCGTCTCGCCTATTATTGGTTAAAAATCTATCAACCAGAAGTAGGTGCATCTAACCTGGAAAAAGTCAAAGGATATCTGCAAGCTTTCCGTCATTTTGGCAAAATGGGAGAGTGGGAAAAAGCAAGTCAAATTCTTTCTGTTAAAGTACCGCCAGTTGATGCAGATTTAGACACTCAACTAGGGAGGTGGGGTTACTATGAGGAATGTATTCAACTCTACAGTAGACTATTAGGTAGATTAGACCAACATTGGGATGGTATTTGTTTAAGTGGTTTGGGTAATGTTTACTTATCCCTAGGAGAATATGACAAAGCTATAGAGTATCATCAGCAGTATTTACAAATAGCAAGGGAAATAGGCAACCGTTCTGGGGAGGGTGGTGCTTTGGGGAATTTGGGTAATGTTTACTATTCCCTAGGAGAATATCACAAAGCTATAGAGTATCATCAACAGGATTTACAAATAGCTAGGGAAATAGGCAACCGTTCTGGGGAAGGTGGTGCTTTGGGGAATTTGGGTAATGTTTACTATTCCCTAGGAGAATATGACAAAGCCATGGAGTATTTTCAGCAGCATTTACAAATAGCTAGGGAAATAGGCGATCGCTCTGGGGAGGGTGGTGCTTTGGGGAATTTGGGTAATGTTTACTATTCCCTAGGAGAATATGACAAAGCCATGGAGTATTTTCAGCAGCATTTACAAATAGCTAGGGAAATAGGCAACCGTTCTGGAGAGGGTAGTACTTTGGGGAGTTTAGGTGATGTTTACGATGATCTAGGAGAATATGACAAAGCCATAGAGTATTACCAGCAGAGTTTACAAATAGCCACGGAAACAGGCAACCGTTTTGAGGTGGGTCGTGCTTTGGGGAGTTTAGGTGATGTTTACGATGATCTAGGAGAATATGACAAAGCTATGGAGTATTTTCAGCAGAGTTTACAAATATTTAGGGAAATAGGCAACCGTTATGGAGAGGGTAATGTTTTGGGGAATTTGGGTAATGTTTACGATGACCTAGGAGAATATGACAAAGCTATGGAGTATTTTCAGCAGAGTTTACAGATATTTAGGGAAACAGGCAACCGTTCTGGAGAGGGTAGTACTTTGGGGAGTTTAGGTGATGTTTACGATGATCTAGGAGAATATGACAAAGCCATAGAGTATTACCAGCAGAGTTTACAAATAGCCACGGAAACAGGCAACCGTTTTGAGGTGGGTCGTGCTTTGGGGAGTTTAGGTGATGTTTACGATGATCTAGGAGAATATGACAAAGCTATGGAGTATTTTCAGCAGAGTTTACAAATATTTAGGGAAATAGGCAACCGTTATGGAGAGGGTAATGTTTTGGGGAATTTGGGTAATGTTTACGATGACCTAGGAGAATATGACAAAGCTATGGAGTATTTTCAGCAGAGTTTACAGATATTTAGGGAAACAGGCGATCGCTCTGGGGAGGGTATTGCTTTGGGGAATTTGGGTAATGTTTATGATGAGCTAGGAGAACATGGCAAAGCCATAGAGTATAATCAGCAGCATTTACAAATAGCAAGGGAAATAGGCGATCGCTCTGGGGAGGGTATTGCTCTAGCAAACTGGGGAGATACTCTGCTCAAGTTAGAAAAATATGCCGAATCTCTGGAATATTCACAAGCAGCATTAGAGATATTTCAGCAGATAGGAAACCCTCATCACCAAGCAATAGTTCTCAAGAATATAGCAGAAACCCATCAACACTTAGGAAATTTAGATGCAGCACGACAGTATTGCGATGAGGCGTTGGCTATTTTCACAGAATTAGGAGTGCCAGAATTGAAAGAGTGTCAGGAGTTGCGAGAGAAGTTGGGGGCAAGACACTGATTTTGCCACGAATGTACGGATGGTGAATTAGAGCATATTGAGTAGATGAGCGATCACTATTTATTGAGGCGATCGCTATTTTCACAGAATTAGGAATGCCAGAATTGAAAGAATGTCAGGAGTTGCGGGAGAAGTTGAGCTAGATGTAGGGGGTGGAATGATTAATCTGTCTATCTTTGCCAGAAGCAGTGAATTTTTGTTCAGACAACGTCATTGCCACTGGAACGGAGTGGAAGGTTTGCGTAGCATTCCGTAAGGAAAGCAATCTCAAGGGTTTAGGAGATTGCTTCCTATCGTCGCAATGACAACTATTCAACCTGATTCTATATCATCAACGCACCCTACTGGACTGGACTATCTGCTTTTTCCATATTCCTTCTTCAAAACACTAACGAATGGGACTATATCCAGCTTCTTCAATTAATTTTTGCCCTTCATCTGTCAACAGCAATTTTCCATAAGCTTCTCCAGCTTTTTCATCAAAAGAAGCATCTTTTTTCACAATCACAAATAACCGTCTCGAAATCGGATATGTTCCATTTTCAAATGCTTCTAAATTTGGTTGATTACGCTGTTCAGGACAATTTTCTGGTGGCACCAATTCACCTTTATAAGGAGCAATAAAAGTACCTCCCGATCGATAGGCAATTGATAAAGGTTTCACACCACACTGAGGAATAATTTCTGAAGCTGTGCCAAAATAAATTCCTCCTTTATTTGCAGTTACCTCTCGTAAAGCTTGAGTCGTAGTAGGAATCGAAACTACATTTTCACTAAATTTATTGTTGTTCAAAATATTTTCTTGAAAGAAGAGAGTTGTACCACTATCAAAAGGACGAGTATAGGGAGTAATTTCCATATTAGGTCCCCCTATTTCGCTCCAATTTTGAATCTTACCAGTATAGATTTCTTGGAGTTGTTTTAAGGTTAAAGCTGCAATATCAAGTTCGGGATGAACTACTATAGCAATGCCATCCATAGCAACAGGAATTTGCTTTAGTTGAAATCCTCTATTTCTGGCGATTTGCAATTCAGTATCTGTCACAGGTCGTGAAGATTCAGCAAAAGAAATTTGACCTTCTAATAGCATTTTAATTCCAGTTCCTGAACCGGGAGGTAAACTCGGATGTTGTCTGTAATTCAACTGAAATTCTGGAAAGATTGCTTGAATTTTTGGATTAATTTTACTGCGAATGGGTGCCCAAGTTGTACTAGCTCCATGTAGCCATTTACCATTAGGAACATCAGGAACATAAGCAAGACATCTGACAGGTGTGATTTGATTTTCTGTGGGGGGTTTATTTTGGATTGGTTGTTGCGGACAGGGAGAAATTGCTACATCTTTTTCTGGTGTTTTTTCTCTACTAATCAGTGAGAAAATTACCCCACCAACAACCAATAAACCTATAGCTCCTAATAATAAGAAAATTCTTTTATTCAGTAATGAAGTTTGGGGAGTCTGGATTAAGTTGCCAGTGATTTGTTGCCAAGTTAAAGGTTTATCTAATGCTGACTCTCGAATACATATTGTTGGTAACCACATTGCCCCTGGATAATCAGATTCAAAATATTCCAGACGTTCTCTAGCAGTATGAACAGAACTAAATAAGGATTTATTTTTAGTAAATTCCTCAAAAAAATATTCTAAAAATTTGACTGCTACTTCGTCAGGTATGGGTTCTCGCATGACAATACTACGAGGTAAACTTAACTGAGCTAATTGACTAGCTAATCCTAAACCATCACAGGAATTAAAGATTGCTAATTGTAACCCATTATCTATTACATATCTGAGAGAATTCTTGAATTCGTCAATGCTTAATTCGTCACGGTCGTTGAGAGAAATCCAGCCAATTGAACCATCTTCTTCACTGCGACTATGACCAGAGAAAATAAAGATATGATAACCTGATTCTTCTCTTAGTGTATTAGCAAATTTTTCTCGACTGGGCTGTTTTAAGCATATAATCTCTGCTCCTTTTTCTTGTAATTTTTGCACTATTTCTACATCTAAATCGGTATTAATTCCGGCACTTTTTCCTACAACTAATAGCACTCTTAGTTTGCCATGATTAGGAGAAGGTTTTAATCCTCCTTTTCCTCTGACTCTCATAGCAATTTCTGCTTGAGGAAACCGAGATGCTAATAAACCCCATTCTTGCCAAGGTAGTCGTCGTAGTTTAGGATTTTTCGCATCTAGAAATACACGAATTTCTGACTCAGAGTTTTGTAATGAACTAAATACAGAAATTAATTATTCTCGGATTGGTCGCCATCGACTATCGTCAGAATCTAGCCATTTATTAATCTGAGTTTTTACCAGCTTTCTTTGTTCTGAACTGGAGTAAGAAATAGTTTTTTTGGGACTAATTCTAGTAGAAATTTTACGAACTTTTTCTAATTGGCGATAAGCTAACTGCCAATTACTCAATGATGATTCTAATTCTGGTGGTAAAGCTGGTAAAAAACCATCAATAGAATCAAATTTACCATCGTTGGTAGTGAGAGTAACATGAAACCCAGGGGCTTCAGTTTCGAGAAGTTTAATCTTAATAATACTCATAGTTGCATCCTAAAGGAAGTCAAAAGTCAAAAGTAAGAAGTAAGAAGTAAGAAGTAAGAAGTAAGAAGTAAGAAGTAAGAAGGAAGAAGTAAGAAGTAAGAAGTAAGAAGTAAGAAGTAAGAAGTAAGAAGTAAGAAGTAAGAAGTAAGAAGTAAGAAGGAAGAAGTAATATGAAATACAAAAATTGTGCTAGTTACCGAATAATTAGGGCTTGCTGATTAAATCTAAAAGCATTGACATATAAAGACATTAGCCTTTTATGGGTCTGTAATACCTTGGTTTTCAGCTCTTCATGCTCAAAAAGGAGCGTATTTTAGGCGCATAGTTGGGCACAACAATCTTGAGACAATTCTTTCTCCTACTTCTTCTAAATTCCCATTTATCCTGTCTCCTACCCCAGCAAAAAGATTTTATTCAGCAAACCCTAATTATAGCGGTTTTCATTAACATATATAAGGTTTAAAGCCTGTCTTTTAAAGGGATAAAGAAGAAAAAATTTTCATAATTAGTCAATCCTCTTCTTTTCAAGGAGAGGTAATTGTTAATTATTAATTATTAATTATTAATTATTAATTGTTTAGCTCCCCTCCTCCAAGATAATAAATTCATATTTTCCAGATTTAGCATTAGGTTTTACCTGAACTAATACTGGTTGATCGTTGCCCATAAACTGGCGATCGCCTAACTGACTAAATCTAATTTTTCCAGTTACTCCTTCTACTAAAAAATCAGGACTAGACAAGATTCTTTGTAATTTTTGACGAGAGTAATTTCCCCCCATTTCATCCATAGCTTTCATCATAGTTTGAGTAGCATCATAAGATGTAGCAGTACGCCAATTAATTTCTGCATTCCAAAACTTTTGAGCTGTTTGATTAAATTGAGAGTTAGGGTGACGATGCCAAGGAATAGCAACTGTCAAATTATTCTGAGCTGCTTCTTCTCCAGCATCATTTACTACTCGATAATTATAGATAGAATCTCCCCCTATTAATTCTAATCCTTTAGCATTATCAATTACCCCAATAGCTTTAGTCAAAGTTATGTCAGTTGCTGGAACTAATAACATTACTTCAGCGCCTTGATTTTTTGCCTGTTCAACACAGTCTTGGGCACTGAAATTTCCAGCGTCAAGATAACATTTATGCACAAATTTTTTCATTTTCAGTAGCATCTCAAATTCTCTAGTAAGAGATTCACTATATTCATTATTTGCTACATAAGCTACTGCTACATTTTTATCTAGAAAAATTTCCTGATTCAAATGGTTAAATAAGGTTTGGGCTGCAATTAGATCGCTAGGGGGAATTTTAAATACAAATTTGCCAAAGTTAGATAATCTGGTTGAGGTGCTAGTAGGAGAAATTATTACTAATTTATTTTTATTATAAACCTGTCCAGCTTGGAGAGTCATTTCACTGGAATAATGACCTATAACGGCAAGAATCTCTCGTTTTTTTACTAAATATTCGGCAATTTGTTTTGCTGTTTATGGTTGATATTTATCGTCAGTAATGGTGACTTTTGAAGAATTTAGAATTTAGAATTTAGAATTTAGAATTACCTCTCCTTGAAAAGAAGAGGATTGACTAATTATGAAAATTTTTATTTATTATCCCCTTAAAAGGGGAGGCTTTAAACCATAATATTTCGGTAAAAATTTATTGTTGGAGCTACCTTGGCAATTTAGTTGACTTTGAGTATTTTTAACTGCCAGAGAAATTTCAGATAAACCACAATTAAATTCACTTTGAAGTTGAGCAACTCCTCGCAAAATTTCCTGGGCAATATTAGGTTCTCCAGCAGCAGGAATACTGACTGCTATTTGTAATATTTCTCCAGTTGGATTGAGTATTTTTGTTTGTTTGGCAATAGCGTTGTTCAAAAAGATTACTGTTTCTGGGTCATTTTTATGGCTATTCAGAGATTTGCGGAATTGGTAAATAGCACTACTAAATCTTTTGTTTTTGAAGTCTTCCATTCCTAATGTTTTTTCTGAGGATATTTTCCCAGAAGGAAACATGGTTTTTTCGCCAATGCTACTATTAATTTTTGGAATCTCTGGAATTATGGTTTTAATTAATTGGTCTACATCTTTGACCAGTAGAATAGCTGCAATGGATAATCCTGCCAATTCTAAGGGTAGTTTGGCTCGCTGAATAAATCTGTACCAAATATTTTGTTGAGTCATTTTATAGATAATAAGTAATAGGTTTATTGGTAATAGTTTAACAATTAATTTAGGTGTTAGGTATTGGGTATTGGGTGTTATACGAATTTTCTCAAAATAATATGGGTCTAATACCAATTTGAAAAAAGAATGTTACGAGTAGTAAGAGCAATAAAAAAACTTTACAGGAGATGTTCCTTTGACTAAAAAGATAATTTACGCCCTAAAAAATGGTATTAAAACAATTCATTCTGACTCCTGACTCCTAAGAAATACCCTAGATATTTGTAGCAAACATTACTCAAAAAGGCTAAAAGCAATATCAGTTAAATTGTGCTCTAAAGACTCCCCTTTTAAGGGGATAAAAAAAAGAGAATATTTGCCTAGGTCAAGCCTCCTGATTGCAGAGGTACTAATAACTGATATGAAATATAAAATATACAAGATACACCCATTTTATCCTAAGTAAATAAATTACTATTTTAATTCATTGCTCCAGAATTACAAATTCATATTTTCCAGATTTAGCATTAGATTTTACTTGAACTAATACTGGTTTATCCTTCTCGAAAAACTGGCGATCGCCCATTGCTCCAGAATTACAAATTCATATTTTCCAGATTTAATACTAGGTTTAACCTGAACTAATAGTGGTTTATCCTCCTTGAGAAACTGGCGATCGCCTGACTCGCTAAATCTAATTTTTCCTGTTACTCCTTCTAGGGAAAAATGGGGATTAGATAAGATTCTTTGTAACTGTTTACGAGAATAATTTTCCATCATTTCATCTACAGCTTTAATAATAGTTTTAGTCGCATCATAAGATTTAGCAGTACGCCAATTAATTTCCGCTTTAGGTATGGAGGGAATAGGTAATAGGAAAAAAGTATTTTTACCGAGAAATTGTGGGTATGCGCCTTCCCTTTTAAGGGGATAAAAAAAGAGAATATTTGCCTAGGTCAAGCCTCCTGATTGCAGAGGTACTAATAACTGATATGAAATATGAAATCTACAAGATACACCAATTTTATCCTAAGTAAATAAATTACTATTTTAATTCATTGCTCCAGAATTACAAATTCATATTTTCCAGATTTAGCATTAGATTTTACTTGAACTAATATTGGTTTATCCTTCTCGAGAAACTGGCGATCGCCTGACTCGCTAAATCTAATTTTTCCTGTTACTCCTTCTAGGGAAAAATGGGGATTAGATAAGATTCTTTGTAACTGTTTACGAGAATAATTTTCCATCATTTCATCTACAGCTTTAATAATAGTTTTAGTCGCATCATACTAGGGAAAAATTGGGATTAGATAAGATTCTTTGTAACTGTTTACGAGAATAATTTCCCATCATTTCATCTACAGCTTTAATAATAGTTTTAGTCGCATCATAAGATTTAGCAGTACGCCAATTAATTTCCGCTTTAGGTATGGAGGGAATAGGGAATAGGAAAAAAGTATTTTTACCGAGAAATTGTGGGTATGCGCCTCCCCTTTTAAGGGGATAAAAAAAAGAGAATATTCGCCTAGGTCAAGCCTCCTGATTGCAGAGGTACTGATAATTGATATGACATATACAAGATACACCAATTTTATCCTAAGTAAATAAATTACTATTTTAATTCATTGCTCCAGAATTACAAATTCATATTTTCCAGATTTAATACTAGGTTTAACCTGAACTAATAGTGGTTTATCCTCCTCGACAAACTGGCGATCTCCTGACTCGTTAAATCTAATTTTTCCTGTTACTCCTTCTAGGGAAAAATTGGGATTAGATAAGATTCTTTGTAACTGTTTACGAGAATAATTTCCCATCATTTCATCTACAGCTTTAATAATAGTTTTAGTCGCATCATAAGATTTAGCAGTACGCCAATTAATTTCCGC
>NZ_JAAHGO010000086.1:23840-36667 GCF_010672455.1 Okeania sp. SIO2C9
AAAAATTGGGATTAGATAAGATTCTTTGTAACTGTTTACGAGAATAATTTCCCATCATTTCATCTACAGCTTTAATAATAGTTTTAGTCGCATCATAAGATTTAGCAGTACGCCAATTAATTTCCGCATTCCAAAACTTTTGAGCTGTTTGACTAAATTGGGAGTTAGGGTGACGATGCCAAGGAATAGCAAGGGTTAAATTTCCTCGGTCTGCTTGTTTACCAGCATCTTTTAATACCCTGGGATTATAAACAGAATCTCCGCCCAATAATTTCAATCCTTTAGCATTATTAATTATACCTATGACATTACTCAAAGTTCTGTCTGTGGCCGGAACTAAAAACATTATTTCTGCTCCTTGATTTTGTGCTTCTTCTACACAGTCACTGGCACTAAAATTCCCGGACAAAATATTGCACTTATATACGAATTTTTCTGGGAGTAATTTATTAAGTTCTTTAGCTAAAGACTGACTATAACTATTACCAGGTATATAGGCAACTGCTATTTTTTTATCTGCCCAATTTTGTCGCTCCAAATAATTGAATAGAGTTTTAGCTGCTAGACTGTCATTTGGTGCAACTCTCAGGACAAATTTACCGAAGTTTTTCAAAAAAATAGAAGTGCTAGTAGGAGAAATTACTACTAATTCTGCTTTGTTATAAATCTCTCCTGCTTGTAAAGTCATATCACTAGAATAATGACCAATAACGGCAATAATTTCTGCCTTTGCTACTAAGGTTTGAGCAATTTTTTCTGCAGTTTCTGGTAGATATTCATCATCAGCAATAGTAACTTTTAAAAATTTACCATTGAAACTACCAGGGCAATTTAGTTGATTTTCTGGATTTTTAATCGCCAGAGAAATTTCCGATAAACCACAATTAAATTCGCTTTGAGCTTGAGCAACTCCTCGCAAAATTTCTTGGGAAATATCTGATTCCTGACTAATAGGAACACTAACTGCTATTTCTATCTTTTGCCCAATATTTGTAGCAGATTTTTGTTGAGCAATGGCATTATTCAAATAAATTAAAGTTTCCGGGTCATTTTTCTTGACTTGGAGAGACTGGCGAAATTGAGCGATCGCCTGAGCAAAGTTACCATTATAAAATTGTTCAATTCCTTCTTCTTTTGCCGGATTTTTCTCGGAAGAAATTAACAATTTTTCTCCCTGACTAATATTTTGTAAAATTGCTGGTTGTATCCCGATAATTTTAGTTTCAGTGAATTGACTTTTGACTAAATTTATCGCCAAAATTACCAATAAAATTCCTGCTGTTATTCCTAAAGGCAGCTTAAATTTACTGATAAATTTCTGCCATAAATTGGTAGAAATTAACTGCTCCCAACTCAGAGGATGAGATAAAGCTGTTTCCTGAATACAAAGAGTAGGTAACCACATTGCCCCTGGATATTCAGATTCAAAATGTTCTAATCTTTCTCGAGCTATTCTCATAGATTTAAACAGAGATTGATTATTCGCAAACTCCGCAAAAAAATACTCTAAAAATTTCACTGCCACCCGGTCAGGAACAGGTTCTCGCATAACAATAATTCGTGATAAACCAAGCTTCGCCAACTGATTTGCTAAACCCAAACCATCACAAGAATTAAATATTGCCAACTGCAACCCATTATCTATTGCATATCTCAAAGAATTTTTAAATTCTTTAATACTTAATTTATCCCGTTCATTCAAATATATCCAACCAATTGAACCATCTTCTTTACTACAACTATGGCCTGCAAAAATCAATATATGATAACCAGGTTCCTCGCGCAAAGTATCAGATAAAATCTCCTGTGTTGGTTGATTTAAAAATCTTACCTCTGCACCCTTTTCTTTTAACTTTTGAATTACTTCTAAATCCAATTGTGTATTAATACCATCACTCTTACCAACTATGGCAATAATTCTTACTTTTGAGGATTTACGAGGCCGTCTAAACTTCCCTTTACCTCTAACTCGAATAGCAATTTCTGTTTGCGGAAAACGAGACTGAAATAAATTCCATTCTTGCCAAGGAATGCGACATAAATTAGGATTTTTAATATCCAAAAATAAGCGAATTTCTGAATCATAACTTCCTAGAGAACTTAACACAGAAATTAATTCATCCCGTACAGGTTGCCAACTACTCTCACCACTATCTAACCATTGATTAAGACTTATTTTAACTTGTTCTTTTTCCTCATTACTAGAATAATTAACTACTGATTGTGGACTAATACGAGTTGCTACTTTTCTCACATCTTCTAACTGAGAATAAGCTGACTGCCATTGATTAAAGGATTTTTCTAATTCAGCAGGTAGACATGGTAAAAAACCATCAATAGGCTCAAAGTTAGCACCTATTGAATTTAAAATCACATGAAACCCATTTTTACCACTATCTATAAGTTTAATCTTAATAATTTTAATAGCTTCCATATTTATCTGTAATAATCTTAAACGTAAGCATTTAGCCATCAGCTATTACTTTTTTTTTAGTTTTATATCATGTTTCCCCTCCGGGGGAGCTGCACTAACGGATCATCAGTTATAAATAAAATTTAAGGGCTGACAGTACCAAAGAAATACTGAAATTATCCATACTATTTTACCGAATAATTAATAATTAATAATTAAATAATTCTGGTTTAAAGCCTCCCGTTTTAAGGGAAAAAAAGCGGTCGATCTTCGCAGCTTCCCGAAGGGTGGGATGGATGGATTTCCTAACCATATCCAATCGACCAATAGAAGAAATAATATTTCCTTATATTCAATTCCATAACAGTTTTAACCTTCTTGTAATTATCAATTATCAATTAATGAAATAAATAATTCTGGTTTAAAGCCTTCCCTTTTAAGGAAAAAAAGCAGTCTATCTTCGGAGTTTCCCGAAGGGTGGGGTGGATGGGTTTCCTAACCATATCCAATCGACCAAGAGAAGAAATAATATTTCCTTATATTCAACTCCGTAACAGTTTTAACCTTCTTGTAATTATCAATTATTTATTATCAATTAATGAAATAAATAATTCTGGTTTAAAGCCTTCCCTTTTAAGGAAAAAAAGCAGTCTATCTTCGCAGCTTCCCGAAGGGTGGGATGGATGGGTTTCCTAACCATATCCAATCGACCAAGAGAAGAAATAATATTTCCTTATATTCAATTCCGTAACGGTTTTAACCTTCTTGTAATTATCAATTATTCATTATCCATTATCCATTAATGAACATATTTCATAAGCATTCCTCCTTTCTTCCCTGCTGACTCCTGATGAGTCACAACAGTTATTTATAAGTATTCAACCGTTAGCGTAGCTTCCCCCGGAGGGGGAACATGATATTAGATAAAAGCTTTACTAATTGAGTCAGAATTAAATTTTACTATCAAAACTAGTTTGAAAGTCTATATTAATTAAAATCTTATTATGAGATTTGAGAGCTGATAGCTAATAGCTGTTTGCGCAGCATTCCGCACGAAATAATTACCCTTAAACTACAAAATTTTCCCTAATTATTTGCTCATTTAAAATCATTTCTACAGTAAATTGTTCTTGAGGTTTACAACCAAACTCTAATTGTATCCAATCATCCGCTTCCCTAGCTTCAGCTTCCATACAAGAATTACCAGACTCATCCAATATTTGCACTCGTAAACCAGGAGGTAAATATGGAATTTTATTGGTACTAGAAAGTCGCACACAAATATCTATTTCCTCCTCAAACTTATCCGTCAATTTTACCGCTAATTCTGTAGCTTGTTCATTTATTCCACTACCCCAATTAATAATTTTCCCACAACTAATAGTTACATCATCTGTTGGAGATTGAGAAATACTATCATTTGAAACTCTTAAACTTCTTGTAGGTGATGTAGATAATGACTGTAAACTTTGCCATTCTGCCGGAAAAAAACCTTCAAACCACCGACGTAAATTAACCCATTTTTGACACCAATCAATTTCGTCAATTAAAGCATCCAAAGATTCTATTTGTGCGAGGGGAATAGAATCCTGAAACCCATCAATATTTCTCGCTGAAACAAATCCTAATATTTGTACTTGGTTTAAATCTTCCTCAAATTGAACCGCTATATAACCGATGCGGTTATCGATAACTTCCGGAGGCAAAAACAATTCTTTTTCACCAGAAAATACCGGACGACATTCCACTTTACCAATATTAGGTAAAACTAAATCAGCCACATTAAATATTGCTCTTGAACCAGGATGCCAACAATCACCTTGATGAATCGCTGTCTGAATATCTAGAAACTTTAAATAACTTTGAACTGCCACAACAGCAAGAGTATTTAGATAAACTTGTTTTCCTTTTTCAGGAGTTGCTTGTTCTGCTGCAAATAGCTCTGCATAACGATGAGCTTCTGCGGTCACAAAAACTTTTAATGCGTGTGAAAAAGTCAGATTCATAATTCTTCTCCAAATTGATTAGCGATTTCTCTTAATAATGGAATACATCTGCGCTTCCAGTGGGAATAAACAGTTTGGTTACTAATATTTATTTCTTTGCAAATATCAGATACTTTCTTTGGCGGAACTGTAAAATTCAACTGAATTGCTAAGACTTGACAATTACATTCAGGATATTTTTTCGGATGAGATGACCTGAGCTTTTCTTCTGGGTCTGTCTCAATATATTGCCTCACAGATTCACCTTGTCTTTGACGTTTTGCTTTTTGCAATTCAGCAATTTTCTGTTCCAGTAAACTTAGACTATTAGCTGGTAAAATTTCCCCTAAAGTTGTTAGTTTTTCTTCTTCATTACTAATAGGTTTATCCAAACTATCATATCTATTATCTGGGATATATAAGTCTTGGATACGCCATTTCAAATAGCCATTAATCCAGACAACAAAACTTTTTTCCCAGGAAGGAGGCCGAGATTCAAAATTTTGAATATTTTTGTAGACCCATTCTAATGTCCTATTGAAAGCCTCCAGATAATCCTGGTGGGACGAACTATATAGTCCAGGGAGTTGTTGAATCAACATCAATAGACGATTAATAGCTTTCTGGCGCTCTAGACTCGGATTTTGATATTGCTTTATTTGGGTAATTAGATTTTCTAATTGGTCCTCCACAGCGATCGCTCTCCTATCACAACAGTTGAAAGTTATGAGTCGAGCTTATCAAAGTTCTAACTATTTTGGCTTAGACCCAATCTTTTCCCCATGTATATATATCTGCCCTGGAAAGGATTTTTATGCAAATTATTGAAGAAGGAAGAAGCAAGAAGCAAGAAGAAAGAAGGAAGAAGGAAGAAGTTAAAAGTTAAAAGTTAAAAGTTAAAAGTTAGATTTTAAAGGAAGAGGGAAGAAGGAAGAAGCAAGAAGGAAGTAAGTTATAACTCAAAAGTTAAAAGTTAGATTTTAAAGGAAGAGGGAAGAAGGAAGTAAGTTATAACTCAAAAGTCAAAAGTTAAAAGTTAAAAGTTAGATTTGAAAGGAAGAAGGAAGTAAGTTATAAGTTAAAAGTCAAAAGTCAAAAATTAAAAGTTAGATTTGAAAAGAATAGGGAAGAGGGAAGAAGGAAGTAAGTTATAAGTTAAAAGTCAAAAGTTTAAATTTAAAAGTTAGATTTGATCGGTTCAAAACTTTGATGCTACAGTAATTTACGGAAGTGATTTAACATTTAAAGGAGCAAAACTATTTGTGACATCTTTAAAATGAATTGGTATAAGAAAGAAGGAAGAAGGGTTTATTTCAGTTATCAGTTGTAAATGTTGTAAATTTGGAAAAAAAGGGAAATGTGAAGGGGGTTTTATGACTGCTATAAAGACGGACTACTAATTTTTGGAAATAACTGTAGGAGTCTTATACCATTTTCATAAAATATTGCTACAGTAGTTAATTTCTAGCTGTTAGGTGTTAGGTGTTAGTTATAAGAGAGAACAAGTGCCAATGTTCTAATCCTTTGCCCCCCGGATTTTACTGTAACAATCTTTCTTGAATTTGGTATTAAACCCAATATTAAAAATATAGATAAATGCCACTATTAATAACTTAGAAAATAATGATATAGCGTTTCTCAACCTAATGAGGTACACCTATCTTTATTTGTCTTCTATTGCCTATTGCCTATTGCCTGTTCTCTATTCCCTACTATACGTTATACTCATAAAATAAGTGTTTCGTAATGGTTTTTTCAGATGGTAGTAGGTACAACAGAAGCAGCTTTTCTCCTGAATATCTCAACTGCTAGGGTGCGGGTATTGCTCAAAGAAGGTCGGATTAAGGGAGCTAATAAAAAAGGACGGTCTTGGCTAATTCCTCTTAATAGTCAAGGGATACCAGAAATTATTCCAGGTAGTCGTGGTCCTGATGGTACTTGGAATAAGGGACAACGTACAAGTAAAACAGTTATTCAGATATTGCCTACCGTTATCAATGCTAATCATCAAAACGGCACTTGTTTACCAGCAATTAATATTCAGCAGGGCGATCGCCATCATTTATGCCATGAAGCTGATATTCTTGGACCTTGCAAAATTATCTATCAACCCTCTCAACATAATTCTCATCATACTGAGGAAACAAATTTATGGATTGAAGTTAACCCAGAAGTACAAATTACTCATAGGGTATTCTCTGATGTAGATGAAAATCTATGAAAGGGAGTAGGGAGTAGGGATTAGGGAGTAGGAAACAAGGGGAAATTTGTTTGCCCAGTATGACAAATGGAAAAAGTATTCCTTCTTAATATCTTAAGAGAAGAACATTTTTATTATGGTGTTCTTAATGAGACTTGATATCAGAACTATACTTGCTCCTACTAGCTCCTCTAGCTTGAAAATGTGGGTAAATTTGAGAAAATATAGACCTCTCCCCCCTTGGAAAGGGGAGTTGGGGGGGATCGTAGCGTTGGGTTTTACTCACAATTTTAGTTTAGACGAGCTACTACCTCTAGTAAAAATTTCGGTCTATGGGTAGAAGCAATTCCTATCAGACATCTGGTAAAAATCAAAAATTAAATCAATTATTATCGATAAATTATCAATTCTTTTTCCCTACTCTGTACGGACGTTGCATGCAACGTCCCTACTACTCCCTCTTCTCCGGAGATATCTATTGTATAAATCTCAATTTCTACTATTGACCAACTAAAATACATTTTTATGTTTGAACAATTTACCTACCACAAAATCCCCACTTCCAATGCCACCATTAATTTAGTCAAAGGTGGAAAAGGTTATCCATTACTACTATTACATGGTTATCCTCAAACTCACATTATGTGGCATAAAGTCGCTCCCGCTCTTGCCCAACACTTCACAGTCATCTGCACAGACCTACGCGGTTATGGCGATAGTGACAAACCACCCTCCGATCCTCAACATCTCACCTATTCCAAACGAGTTACTGCTCAAGACCAAGTAGAAGTCATGGCAGCTCTAGGTTACTCCAAATTCTTGGCAGCAGGTCACGATCGCGGAGGTAGAGTTCTCCATCGCCTTTTACTCGACCACCCCCAATGTGTGGAAAAAGCAGCAGTTCTCGATATTGTACCAACCAGGAAAATTTTTCAAACTGTCAACCAACAACTAGCTACTGCTTACTCTCATTGGTTTTTTCTCCTCGAACCCGACAATATTCCCGAACGCATGATCGGTTCTGACCCGGCATTTTATCTTGTCAGTAAACTAAAACAGTGGAGTTATGACCAAGCTGCTTTTACTGAGAATGCTATAGCAGAATACATTCGTTGTTTTAGTGACCCTGCCAGTATTCATGGAACTTGTGAAGACTATCGTGCCGCAGCTAGTATTGATTTGGAACATGACGCAGAAGATATTAACAGTAGAATACAATGTCCGTTACTTGTGTTGTGGGGAGAGCGCGGGGTAATGGAAAAATGTTATGATGTGCTGGAAACTTGGCGAGAAAGAGCAATAGATGTGCGGGGTCAAGCTTTCCCCTGTGGTCATTTTTTGCCAGAGGAAGCTCCAGAGGAAACAACTCAGGCGTTGCTTGATTTTTTTCTTGAGGGAGTAGGGAGTAGGGAGTAGGGAGTAGGGAGTAGGGGAGGTTGTAAGGTATAGCAGAAGAAGGAAGAAGGAAGAAGGAAAAATATTGTGTTGTCTGAGTTTTAAGCTTTTGATCTATCCTAACCTTTGCTTCGACTGCTATATAATAGACTTGTCGCTTTATAACTATAAAAAACTGTTAAACCCTTATCATGTAAGGATTTTAGATGTTTTCAGAAAAAACATCTGGAATTACTACTGTCTCTTAATTTGAGCGATTTTTTCCATCTATTTAGCGACAACTCTAATATAGAACTAATATAGAATCCGGTTATATAATATATATTGATAATTCTATAATTAGGGTTTGCGCTCAAAAGTCTTTTGGTAAGGGAAGGAGTCAGGAGAAACGGGGAATTACAGAGGAGGTAGTTGGAAAAATTATCCCTCGATTGTTCTGCCATAATCATCCCAAAATGCAAACTTTTTGACCTTGAGCAACCGAAAAGTTGCCACTTTTTTCAACCTAAAACAGCTAAAACCTTTATCTATCAATGCTTTTATATTTAATCAGCAAGCCCTAATTACTCCTCCACTCCCCTACTCCCCCACTCCCCCACTTCCCCACTCCCCCACTCCCTTACTCCCTTACTCCCTTACTCCCCTATTAATACATATAAACAATGATACGATTAAAACCTTGGCAATTAGTAATTTTAGCTATTCCCCTTGTCAGCATTATAGCTTTCCTGATGATATCTGCTGGAATGCAAATCAACCAGTGGGGAATAAACTGGATATGGGGTATATTTATCCTCCTCTTTGTTGGATGGCGTTGGTTACTGGTCAAATGGACGCGACCAGCAGTTGAACAAATGAAAGAGGTAATAGCAGAAGTTAACAAACAAATCGAACTTACTGATGACACCATAACCATACCCGCAAAAAGCGATACAACTCTCCAGATAGAAACCGCCCTGCAAGAAATTCTCAAATCATCCCGCAACGACCTTCCTCTTTGGGAAGACTGGCAAACATTTTGGCAACGTTGTCAAGCAGTAATAGTTGCTGTTGCTAATACTTACTATCCGGAGGGCAAATATCCTCTGCTCAATATCTACATTCCCCAAGCTTACGGTTTAATTCGAGGTACAGTTGATGATATGGACCGATGGATGCAAAAATTATCTCCAACCTTGAATCAAATAACCGTTGGTCAAGCATATCAGGGATATGAAATTTATCGCAAATTAGAACCCTCAGCACGGAAACTTTTTCAAGCTTGGGGTTTAGCACAATGGTTTCTTAACCCAGTAACAGCAGCAGCTAAACTCGCAAGTCGGCGTTACAGTGACCAGGCAAACCAACAGTTATTGATCAATTTCAGTCAGATATTACGGGAAGTGGCATTGCGAAATCTCTGTCAGCAAGCGATCGCTCTCTACGGGGGGAACAACTTAGATTTTTCTGAGTCTGTTATTCCTGCTCCTACTCTCCCGAAGGCAGAAACTCAAACCCTCAAACAAATTCTTGAACAAGCTCAACCTGCTGAAACTGTAGAGCAAAAACCTGTTAATATTTTGTTGGTGGGGCGCACGGGAGCGGGAAAGAGTAGTTTGATTAATACTCTGTTTCAAGCTGACCTTGCTGAAGTGGATGTATTACCTAGTACGGATAAAATTCAAAATTATCAATGGCAGCAAAATGGAGAGACTCTCAATTTGTGGGATACACCAGGTTACGAACAAGCAAACCGCCCAGAATTACGGGAACTTGTACTCGACTATGCTGAAACTGCTGATTTATTATTGCTTGTTACTCCTGCTCTGGATCCAGCGCTACAAATGGATGTAGACTTTCTCCAAGAGCTGAAACAGGAAGTTGCAGATTTGCCTGCGATTGTTATTGTGACGCAAGTTGACCGTTTGCGACCTATGCGAGAATGGCAACCTCCTTATGATTGGGTTTTGGGTAAAGGTGCCAAGGAAAAGTCTATTCGGGAGGCGACTGAATATCGGGTGGAAATATTTGGGGATTTTTGTAATCAGGTTTTGCCTGTGGTTACAGGGGATATTAAAAGTAATAGGGGTGCTTGGAATGTTGATGGGATATCTATGTCTTTGCTGGAAGCTATTGCTCCTGCTAAACAACTACGTCTGGCTCGGTTTTTGCGCGATCGCGAAGTTCGTACTGTTGCAGCAGCTAAAATTATTGACCATTACACTTTCCAAATGGCGACTACTCAGGGGTTAACTGCTTTGTTAAAGAGTCCAGTGTTAAAGTTCGTTTCTACTTTGACAACGGGTTCGCCAACTTTAGCTTATTTGCTGGCAGAAAAAATTCCGGTTGAGGAGTTGCCTGTGGTTATTGGTAAGTTACAAATGGCCTATGACCTGTTTTCCCTCTTAAATGAGGATTCAAATTTACGTAGTTTTGACTTACTGGCACTTTGGCCTTTGTTATTAGAAAATCCCTGTTCACCAGACCGGAATGCTTGGGCTTTTGGCCACGCTTTGGTAGAATATTGGATGCAGAATTTGACAATTGAACAATTACGGGAACAGTTTAATAATTATCTTCAGCAAGGTTGAAGAAGGAGTCAGTCCTCAGTCCTCAGGATTCGAGAGAATGCGGTCAATGGGAATTATAACCCCACCAACAGCATTTGCACCCCCGCTGACAGTGAGGTATTAAACTTATAAGGGAAAAGGTAAAAAATTATAGTGATGACTAATTCAATTCAGACAATAGCGGTTAATATTCCGAAAAAAATTAATCTCAAAATTACTCACGAACAATTTGTTGAGTTAGCAAAATTTAACCGGGATTTGCAATTAGAAAGAACAGCTAAAGGAAAGTTAATTGTTATGGCACAAAAAGGAGGGGATACGGGAAATCGAAACTCAAATATTTTAGGACAACTTTGGTTATGGAACCGTCAAACAAAATTAGGTAAAACATTTGATTATTCTAGTGGTTTTCATCTTTCTAATGGTAGTAGTCGCTCCCCCGATGCTGCCTGGGTAAAACAAGAAAGATGGGATGCTTTAACTCGCGAACAACAGGAAATTTTTGCGCCTTTATGCCCTGATTTTGTTGTAGAGTTACGTTCTAAAAATGATACTTTTTCCAGGTTACAGAAAAAGATGAAAGAGTATCAGTCAAATGGTGCAAGATTGGGTTGGTTGATTGATAGTAAAAATCTGAAAGTAGAAATTTATCGGCAAAATCAGGAAGTAGAAGTTTTGAAAAATCCTAATAGTTTATCTGGGGAAGATGTGTTACCTGGATTTGTTTTAGATTTGATGGAAGTTTGGAATTAGTAGGGAAAAAATAAATATGATTAAGGGTTTTATCTTAATTTATTTGGTTTATAAGTAGTCATGCAAAATTTATTACATATAGTTTAGAGCTAAAAAGCCTATATTGTAATATTGTCAAAATTTCAGCGAATAAAATTAATTACTTAATTTTGCTTAGGTATTTATCACTGTTCTTGAATCACAGCGATCGCCTCTATTCACCACAGAATTATGAAATTTGTATCTGGAAGGTTTATTCAACAATTAATAATGAATAATGAATAATGAATAATTACCTCTCCTTGAGAATAAATTGAAGAGGATTGACAAATTCATGAAAATTTTTTTTTATTATCCCCTTAACAGGGGAGGCACATACCCACAATTTTTCGGTAAAAATAAGTCTCTATATTATGAAGATTTAATTAAATTTGCCCGAAATCATTGCAACTGAAATTTTACTGATGTTAAAGTTTAACTACTAAAATATCTGAAGAAACAACAGACTCAATCTGCATCTATATAAATATAAATAAATAGTGTCGATGAAAAACTTAAACTTATCTTTTCAGGGTTTCCTAGTTGCTACAGCTACAAGTGCTGTTTCTTTGTTCGCTCTAACTAACTCGGCCATGGCTTTCTTACCTTTAGTTGATACTGAAGATACTCTTCATGTAAGGGGCATTCTCGACCGGGATTTTAATGGTGTATTGTATAATCTATCTGTAGAGCCTAATTCTTTTAATGATGTGTTTGGTAATTCTGAAGACTTAACTATTACAGAAGAAAAAACACCTACATTTTGGGAAGAGTCTACTGTGTATGGCGATACTACAGTTTCCAAATTAATGACTCTTCAGGACAAAACTTCTACAGAGACTAACTTACTTATCACAAACTCTACTGTGCCTTTCGATCCATTAAGACCTTTCAATGAAGGGTTGGGTGACTTTGAGGCTAAATTCAATCCATTGACGCTAGGACCTCTGCTGTGGTGGTGGTTTGCTTCTAGTCTTATACTAGGTTGTATTATATTAGGGGGTTTAATGGTAGAAGACACGGGAAAAACTAAAGGCTAAAAGGCAAATTATGAGAAGAGAAAAGCGGATTTTTGTCGATCTATATATTTTCTGATGAGATACCAGTTTCTCTTAATTGCTCCTAATTATATTTTCGACGTTGCTGAGGGTAAAGCTGATTTTTCTGGGTTTTTTGCCCTTCTATTATTACTATATATGAGCACACCTTTTCCATTGTATTTATAATATCTTGTCAAGTATTTTATGTCAAGGTAAATCTTCCGTTTTTTGAGATTTTTCAATTCACAGACAGAATAAATTTTGACTTGTTTTTCCGATCAATTCAATCTATTTATCCATTGATTTTTTTTGAGGCGATCGCCACCAGAGCATCTACAACTTCTCTAATTACTTCTGCTGTGGAAAGTCTGGCTCAAAATTGTCGATGTACCAGGAGATGATAAATCAGTATTCTTTGTGGGATATTCCTGGATTTAAGAATTTTTAGTACAGATGTTTGGCTAGATATTTTGG
>NZ_JAAHGO010000087.1:0-7065 GCF_010672455.1 Okeania sp. SIO2C9
GAGGGAAGAGGGAAGAGGGAAGAGGGAAGAGGGAAGAGGGAAGAGGGAAGATGTGGGGAGAAATAATACAAAAAATTCAACACTCCTTTTCAGATTTTTCCTCACTCATTGATGCGCGAAAAGACTTGGCTACCATAATTATATAGATCTCAAATGGGTTCTATAGATATCCACGCTAACTTTTACACAAACGATTGCCTTCGGACATGATATTATATCATGTCTGGTTGAACAGTTATAAATAAACGACAGAGGAGTCAGGAGTCATATCAAATCCGGTAGCATCGGTGTTATTCAGTATTAAAGAACTGTAGGAGCGAATGGCCATTTGCGTTCCGCAAAGCTGCCGAATTGCGCCCTTACACGTTGTATGACGATCAACAGAATTATATTACTCCGAAGCCAACGGATTTGATATCAGGAGAGAAAAAAGAGTAGGAGAAAGTTGTTTTTATCACTAGACATCTGATGGAAAATAAATAAACCTTTTAATTAGAGCAGGCTAAGGATACGAAAAATTTACCCTAAAAAATCATTTTTCGTGCCTTTTTCGTAAAAATATATTCAAAATATCTTATCAAAATAACATGGGTCGCGCAACCCCGCCTTTTAAGGCGATCGGGTTTTTGGAGCGGGGATCAAATACCCTACTTCCCCTCCTGGGAGGGGGAGGGGCGAGGGGTGGGTTAACTTCTTCCCCTATCTGACTTCTGACTTCGTTAACTGTTGCCTGTTGCTTACTCCTGCAAAAAATCTATATCTTTTTCACGCTTAGGTCTACTAATTATCCGGACATGATATTACTGTTCTTACAGAAGAACAGCAGGGAAGAGGGAACAGTGGGAAAAATATTTCCCCTGACTCGGATCATCAGATTCTTCTAAATTTTCTGAGTTAATCATCCTCTGAATATTGTGGATTAAGCACTAATTTAATTTTTCAATTTGCACCTGCTTTTCCTTTAGTAATATATCAAAATTAAAACTTACTTCCACAGTTTAAACCAAAATACTATCTTCTAGTTTAATTTAGTCTAGTGCCTATATCTAATTATTGATTGATGTTTCCATCAAAATTTTATGAGAACCCAATTCTGGAGAATTATCAACAGGGCGACGCTGAATATACTGACCATCTGATTGTAAATCCCAAGCTTGACGGTTGTCAGATAACAGAATACCCATAATCTCTTGCAGCTCTTTCGTTAAGTCAGGATCTTCAACAGGCGTAATAGCCTCTACTCGACGGTCAAGATTACGAGGCATCCAGTCAGCAGAACCAATATATAACTCCTCTTGAGCATTATTATAGAAGTAGAAAATACGAGAATGTTCTAAATAACGCCCAATAATACTTACTACCTTAATATTTTCACTTACACCCTCTAAACCAGGACGCAGACAGCAAATACCTCGAACAATCAAATCAATTTTCACCCCTGCTTGAGAAGCTTCGTATAACTTAGCAATTATTTTCGAGTCCACCAAAGAATTCATCTTAGCAACAATTCGACCTGTTTTTCCTTTTTGGCAATTCTCAATTTCACGATTAATTAGTTTAAGAAAGCGATCGCGCATATTTACAGGAGCTATTAACAATTTCCGATAAGACTGCTGGCGCGAATATCCTGTCAAGAAATTAAACAAATCTGTTAAATCTGCTCCTAACTCTGGGCGACTGCTAAATAAACCTAAATCAGTATAAAATTTAGCTGTTTTGGGATTATAGTTACCAGTGCCAATATGAACATAGCGACGGATATGACCTTCTTCCTGACGCACCACCATCACAATTTTCGTATGAGTCTTCAAACCTGCTAAACCATAAACAACGTGAACGCCAGATTGTTCTAACTTCCGCGCCCACTGAATATTATTTTCTTCATCAAATCTTGCTTTCAATTCCACCAATGCTGCTACTTGTTTGCCATTTTCTGCTCCAGCAATTAAAGCATTAATAATAGGTGAATCTCCAGAAGTACGGTAGAGAGTCATCTTAATTGCCAACACATTAGGATCGTGGGCAGCTTGAGTAATGAAACTTTGTACCGTACTTGCAAAAGAGTGATATGGATGATGTACCAATACATCTTTCTGACGAATGACTGAAAAAAAGTCTATGCCATTATTCTTATTCTGGTCAGAAGTTGCTATGCGATCGCCATGATGTTGCAACCGTGATGGCATAGTAGATGCCCAATTTGGATCTTTGAGTTGTGGTAATGGTAACCCCATGAATGACATCAAATCTTTTAAATCAAGTAATCCATCTACTGTGTATACATCCTTTTCTGATAGCTCCAACTTTTCCATTAATATCTTTTTTAATGTACTAGGCATTGTGGGATTAATTTCCATTCTCACTACGGTACCACCAATACGGCGTTTTTGCAGTTCTTTTTCGATTACCAATAGCAAGTCATCACCTTCATCTTCTTGAACTGATAGATCGGCATCACGAGTAACCCGAAATAGGTGATACTCCTGGATATCCATACCAGGAAACAGAGCACCCAAATTATGAGCAATGACTTGTTCGAGAGCTACTCCCATCCAATTTATAGTTTTATTCTTTTCTTGCACCTGTAATTTTTCTGGTAAGGGCAAAAACCGAGGTAATATTTTGGGAACTTTGATTCTGGCTAATAAATCTTCCTGAGTTTCTGGATTTTTCAGTATTACTGCTAAGTTCAAACTGAGATTAGATAGATAGGGAAAAGGGTGACTAGCATCAATAGCTAAAGGTGTTAGTACAGGAAATATATGTTCTTCAAAATAGTTTTGTAAGTATGTTTTTTGTTTTTGATTTAGGTCTATATAGTGTAGGATATGAATGCCATTTTTTACTAATTCTGGTCGTAAGGTTTGCTCAAAGAATTGATGTTGTAAAGAAACCATTGGCAATAGTCTTTGATTAATCCCATCAAGTTGTTTTTGGGGGGTACGACCATCTGGAGTTAATTTATTTACTTCAGCTTCTATTTGTTTTTTCAGAATTGCCACCCTGACCATGAAGTATTCATCTAAGTTAGAACTAAAAATTCCTAAAAACTTTAAACGTTCTAATAAGGGAGTACGGGGGTCTAAACCTTCAGATAAAACTCTACGGTTAAACTCTAACCAACTAAATTCTCTATTAAAGTAGTATTGTGGATCGCTAAAATTTTTTTCTGCCTTAGTTTCTGTACTTTCTTTCTCATTCTTTTTGTTTTTGGACATAGTTAATTAAGGTATATTTTGATATTTGTTCAAATTAATATTGATTGTAAGGTAGTCTTGAACCTTTGTAAAGTCTACTTTTTTAATAAATAGTTAGTATAGTTATATACTTTTATTAATCTAGTTAAATTGGTGGTAAAGTTCAATTTTTTCGCAGGATGAAGTAATAGAAATAAGATAGTAATTTTTTTGAGTTTGTTTGTTATAGCAATCCTATTTCAGTTGCGGGTCATTTCAGTTATCAGTTATCAGTTATCAGTGAACCTCCGACTGAAGTCGGAGGCTTGAAATACTGAACTAAATATTTTTTTCATCCCCTTAAAAGAGGAGGCTTTAGACCTCATTTTTTTGTAAAAATATCTTTGAATTTAGGGAACTCTTCACAGGAAACAGGGAATAGAGGTAAAAGTTTCAGATTTTTTATATATCCTTAGATTTTTGACAAATTATTTCTGATTGCTATCTTTATCTAGATAAGTTATGGTTTGGCAAATAAATGTTTAAATAATGGTAATAAAAATTGAAATTATCTGAGTTTCAGCAGCACAAATATCTGTGCTATTTTTTAGTAGTAAAAATGTGTAGAATGAGCAAAAAAAAACAATGCTTTGCTTAACCGTTTTTTTTGTAGACAAAAATCTATGTATTATGAAGATTGTTTAAAGGTATTCTGAAGATTATGTAAAGCCAGTAAAAAAAAATACTCAAAAGTAATAATGTTGATTTTATAGTAAATTCAAAGCTTTGTTCTATGAATATCCCGAACCTTTTGCTGTGTCATACAAGATTTTTTTATTAATAAAAGTATTGTAAATTAAGCTTATGGTGTTTTGATTCAACAAAGCCCTAAATCAAGATAAAGTTAGGCAAAATAAACAGGAAATTCTAATCTTATGGCACCTTTTAATGTTACCAACACCATGGATTCGGGTAATGGCAGTCTGCCAGATGCTATTACCATGGCAAATGCGACACCGGATGCCGATACCATTAACTTTGATAGTTCCCTCACAGGAATGACCATCGGACTGACCGGTGGAGAATTATCCATAACCAATTCTCTCACCATCAATGGATTAGGTGCAAATCTGCTGACAGTCGATGCACAACAGAATGGCTTTCGAGTCTTCAATATCGATAACGGCAGTGACGGTCTAATTGATGTTTCATAGATGGCTTAACCATTACTGGAGGCAATCCCATAGGTGGTGGTGGTGGTGGAATTTTCACCTCCGAAAATCTGACCGGTAAAGACAGTATCATCTTCGGCAATACCTCAATCAGCATCGAAGACCAATATGAAAAATTATTTGATGGTGAACGTCCGACCAACGGGGGCAGGAATTCGATCGCATTGGAATGGTATGGTAGATATTGGTGCTGATGAAGTACAGCAACAACAGCCACCAACTCCCTATTCTCAATCTTTATTGTTGAGTCCTAATTATCCAGACTTGATATTAGGCATGATTTTCAGCCTTTTTTTTGTAGCATTTTTATTGATAGCGGTTTTCAGGAAGATAAACTACAGTACAGTGAGTAAACCAGTTACGCAACATTTTAGGAGTAACTAAATCAATAGACATCTCCAGAAAATAAACGTAAGCATTTCCTACGGAATGCTTACAAATAAACTTGCTCTTTATTTAACATAAACTAGAGTTGTAACAGTCACTTATAAAATCATTTTTTGTATCTTTGGCCTGAAAATATATTCCCTATTCCCTTTTCCCTAGCGGAGCTTTGCATCAGTAATCGCCTAAATTAGTAGGCGCTATATGTAGTGTCTTTGCGTAAGTCTTGAGTTAAATTTGTCTGAGTTTCACTAGCACCAATATCTGTGCTATTTTTTGGTAGTAAAAAATTGTAGATTTAGTCCAAAAGAAATGATTTTTTTCTGTATTCTGATGGATAAAAATCTATGTATTATGAAGATTCTGTAAAGCTACTCAAAAATTAGTCAATTGAATACCTATGTATTATGAAGATTCTGTAAAGCTACTCAAAAATTAGTGAAAAGTAATCAGGTGAATATTATACTAAAACTAAATCTTTGTTTTATTAATATCTCTAGCCTCTTGCTGTGCTATCCATGATTTTATTATTAATATAAGTCTTGTAAAAATCAGTTTGATGGTGCTTTTATCCAAAAAAGCTATAAATTCAAATAAAGTTAAACAAAATAAACAGGGGACTCTAATTTTATGGCAACTTTTAATGTTACCAACACCATGGACTCGGGTAATGGCAGTCTGCGAGATGCTATTGCCATGGCAAATGCCACCCCGGATGCCGATACCATTACCTTTGATAGTTCCCTCACAGGAATGACCATCGGACTGACTGGTGGAGAATTATCCATCACCAATTCTCTCACCATCAATGGATTAGGTGCAAATCTGCTGACAGTCGATGCGCAACAGAATGGCTTTCGAGTCTTCAATATCGATAACGGCAGTGACGACCTGATAAATGTGTTCATGGATGGCTTGACCATTACTGGAGGTAATCCAATAGGTGGTGGGGGAGGAATTTTTACCTTCGAGAATCTGACTGTTCAAGACAGTATCATCTCCGGCAATACCTCAATCGGTATTGAGGGGCAATACGACATAGGCAGATCTATTGATGGTGGTGGAATCAATAGTTATGGTGGTTATTTGAAAATCGTCAACACCCATATTATTAACAATGAAGTTAAGGGACAATTAGCCGACGGAAACCCCCAATTTCAAAATAATTTTGGTGACGACCCTGACGGTGGTGGTGTCTCCATCCGCAATGGTCAGCTCAACGTTGTTGATAGTAATATTTCCGGTAATAAAGTCACTGGTGGTCTGAGTGATGGTGGTGGGATTTATGGTTGGTATAGTGACATAACAGTGACTAATTCGACTATCTCTGGCAATACTCTTGAAGGAACAGCCTTTGGTAGCGGTGGTGGTATTTATAACCGCCATGGCAACACGACAATCGCAAACTCAACCATCGCTAATAATTCAACATTAATGACCAGTGAGTTAGGATCTGCTGATGGGGGCGGTATTTTTAGTCGCAATGGCGATCTAGAAATTACTAATTCAACTGTCTCAGGTAATTCAGCAGTTGGCCTAGATAAAACAGATGGTGGCGGAGTTTACAGTAAAAATGGCAATTTAACCGTTGTTAACTCTACTATTTCTTATAACAGTACTGTGGGTAATAGCGCGGATGGTGGAGGTATTTTCAGTAGTTCTGGTATCGCAACGATTACCAATTCCACTATTTCTGGTAATTCTGCTGATGGACTTGGAGGTGGCTTATTTAGTGGAGGGACGACAAACCTTACCAATACCATTATTGCCAACAGCACTGGTCGCGATGCCCTCCTGAATAGTAACAAAATCGACACTAACATCAATAATTTGATTGAAGACGGCCATTACAACCCATTTTTATCGGGCGATCCTGGTTTAGGTCTCCTACAAAATAACGGTGGTTCTACTGAAACCCACGCCTTACTCCCTGATAGTATTGCTATTGATGCTGGGGATAACGGAGGTGCAACAGGATTAACGTCTGACCAACGGGGGCAGGAATTCGATCGCATTGTCAATGGTACGGTAGATATCGGTGCTTATGAAGTACAGGAACCTCAACCACCAGCTCCTGAACCTCAACCACCAGCTCCTGAACCTCAACCACCAGCTCCTGAACCTCAACCACCAGCTCCCGAACCTCAGCCACCAACACCCGAACCTCAGCCACCAGCTCCCGAACCTCAGCCACCAACACCCGAACCTCAGCCACCAGCTCCCGAACCTCAGCCACCAACACCCGAACCTCAGCCACCAGCTCCCGAACCTCA
>NZ_JAAHGO010000087.1:7075-35943 GCF_010672455.1 Okeania sp. SIO2C9
AGCCACCAACACCCGAACCTCAGCCACCAGCTCCCGAACCTCAGCCACCAACACCCGAACCTCAGCCACCAGCTCCCGAACCTCAGCCACCAACACCCGAACCTCAGCCACCAGCTCCCGAACCTCAACCACCAGCTCCCGAACCTCAGCCACCAACACCCGAACCTCAGCCACCAGCTCCCGAACCTCAACCACCAACACCCGAACCTCAATCTTTGCTGTTTAGTCTAAAAAACAACCAAACTCTAGGTGGAGTTAGTTTCAGACGAGAAGACATCGTTGAGTATAATCTAACTGACCAGAGTTTCAGTAAGTTCTTCGATGGTTCAGATGTTGGTCTTAATGGTTTTAGGATTGATGCCTTTGAAGTGCTTGACAATAATGAGATTCTGTTTTCTTTTGAGGGACCTAGAAATATAAATGGCATCGAAAATGTAGTAGATGATTCTGACATTGTTAAATTCACTCCCACATCACCTGGAGACAACAGTAGCGGATCTTTCGAGTTATACTTCGATGGCTCAGATGTTGGCTTAACTAATAGTAATGAAGATATTGATGGTCTGAGTGTCGATCCTCTTACTGGAGACCTTCTAATTTCGACTCGAGGGGGCGTTTCTGTATCAGGAGTTAGCGGTAAAGATGAAGATATACTACGTTTCAATTCTGATACTTTAGGCAGCAACACCAGTGGAACTTGGTCTGTTGAATTCGACGGTAGTGATGTAGAGCTGACTAAGAATCGTGAAGACATTGATGCTATCGGTATTAATGGAGAACAACTACTTCTGTCTACAACTGGCAACTTTGCTGTAACTGATGTATCAGGTAAAAACAGAGATGTATTTATCTTTAATCCAAATACTCTGGGTCTTTCAACATCAGGTACATTTGAAGAGTTTTTTAGTGAATTGAACAGCAATGATATCAGTGGCGTTCATTTTCTTGCATAGACTTGATAGACATAGGACTTATAGAACCCATTTGAGAGCTATTTAAAAAGAGGTAGGGAGATGGGGAGATGGGGAGTGTGGGGAGTGTGGGGAGTGTGGGGAGTGTGGGGAGTGTGGGGAGTGTGGGGAGTGTGGGGAGATCAAGACACCTAGAAACAAAAATCTATTACACAGTTTTAGGCGTGTCACGCCACTACTTACTTATCCCACACTTTACTGATGCACAACCAAATTTTATTTTTTGGTATTTTAAAGAGAGACGATCTGAGTATTAATATCAAATCCGCTAGCATAGGTGTAATTAGATGGGGAGTAGGGGAGTTAGGTAGATAGGGAGATGGGGAGATCGAGAAATATTTGGTAATGGTTGAAGATGGAACATTTTTTACCGAAAAATTGTGGGTATGCGCCTCCCCTTGGATAGGGGATAATAAGCGGTCGTTTGCGCAGCATTCCGTAGGATGGGATGGCGAGGTCAAAGGAGCCATATCCAATCGACTCCTGTGAAGAAAAATTTTCATCTCTTTGTCAATCCTCTTCAATTTATTCTCAAGCAGAGGTAATTATTCATTATTCATTATTCATTATTCATTGTTGAAGTGCCGAATTAAACGGATTTGATATATTTGATATAATAGCTATAAAATTTCACAAAAACCGAACCTTTTGTCAGGATTTCCGACCACAAGTAAACCAATCGTAAAAGCTACAATGAAAAAAATATCATAAAAGAGCGATCGCCACCTGATAATAAAATATAGAAACCATTGGCCTTAACAGGAGGCAACCTTTATGAACATAGTAAAAACTGTGGCTTTATTAGGAATACTTAGCGGTTTATTAGTTGCAGTTAGTTATTGGTTAATCGGCGGCCCAACAGGTGCTACAATAGGGCTAGTATTAGCAGCAGTAATGAACTTGGGTTCCTGGTTTTTCTCAGACAAAATAGCTCTAGCAGCTTACAATGCCAGACCAGTAAGTCAAGCAGAAGCACCAGCACTCTATAATATGGTAGAAAAATTGTGCGATCGCGCACGTCTACCCATGCCAGCAGTTTATATCATTCCCACTGCCGCAGCTAATGCTTTTGCCACAGGTCGTGACCCCCATCACGCAGCAGTAGCAGTTACTGAAGGTATTATGAGAATTTTACCAGAGGACGAACTCGAAGGAGTAATTGCCCATGAACTCAGCCATATAAAAAATCGTGATACCTTTACTCAAGCAGTAGCTGCTACAATTGCAGGAGGAATATCTTGGCTAACCCAAATAGCTAGTTATTTTATGTGGTTTAGTGGGGGTTCCCGTGAAAACCGCTCTAACCCAATTGTGATGTTGTTGACGATCGTGTTAGCTCCAGTAGCTGCAAGTATTGTGCAAATGGCAATTTCCCGGACTCGTGAATTTGCTGCTGATGCAGGTGCTGGCGATTTAACTGGCAACCCCCGCGCCCTTGCTCAAGCTTTGCAGCGACTAGACCAAAATGCTAGACAAATGCCATTGAATGCTAACCCAGCTTTTGAGCCATTACTAATTATGAATGGATTTTCCGGTAAATTCATGGCTAATTTGTTTTCTACCCACCCATCCACAGAGGCGCGAATTGAGAAGTTGTTACAATTAGAGCAAAAATTATTGGGATAATAAATTTTGAGGAGTCAGGAAGGAAGAAGGAAGAAGGAAGAAGGAAGAAGGAAGAAGAGAATAAATTAGACATCTCCAAAAATCAAAAATAAAATCAATTATCACACATAAATTATCAATTATTTCTGCCTACTCCTGTACGGGCGATTTCCTAAGGTCATGCTCCGCAAACGCGAATCGCCCCTACTCCCTCTTTCAGGAAGGAAGAAGGAAGAAGGAAGAAGGAAGAAGGAAGAAGAGAATAAATTAGACATCTCCAAAAATCAAAAATAAAATCAATTATCACACATAAATTATCAATTATTTCTGCCTACTCCTGTACGGGCGATTTCCTAAGGTCATGCTCCTCTTTCTGCCTACTCCTGTACGGGCGATTTCCTAAGGTCATGCTCCGCAAACGCGAATCGCCCCTACTCCCTCTTTTATGGAGATGTCTATTGTAGTATAATAGTGGAATTGGGTTGATTGACAAATTGTACGACTTATGCAGGTAGGCAAAAAAAAGGTGGTGTTTTAAAGCCAAAAAAGTTGTTAGCGGATTGACGCTCGGAATTTGGCGTACTATATACTATAGTGGATGGCAAGGATGACGAAAACCAGCCCTAGCTGCTGGGTCAAAAATTATGATGTCTCCCCATGCAAAACAGGACAATATAGGGACCGAGTCGCGACGGGAACCGCCTTGGGCTATCTAGTAGCGCAATTTTGGCGACAATGGGAAGAAGATCGAGACCAGCTCTAACGACTTATAGCTGAACCTCGACCGCTTATAGCTGATTCCTGACCGAGTAGCACTGATCGCTATTTGTCTGATTTGAGGGAAGATATTTAGTCTGTAAGCCCTTCATGTTTTTGATGAATCGGGACTTACGCAAAGACGCTACTTGTATGGTGCCGCACCGCGCACCGGAAACTACATGTAGCTTTAGAACCAACTTGAAAGCGTAAGTCCAGTCAATGTAAAGTCTTGCTGAGTTAAACGTTCTAGGAGGAAAGCAATATCGTGGTTCAAAAAATTATTTTGTGGCTGGGGCTTGTAGCGGTAGTAGTTACGTTATGGCTGCAACTGCCTAGCGCCTTTTGGCAGTATGTCTTTTTTCTACGCATACCTCTGCTCATGGGCGTATTGCTGATTGCGCTCCCTGTCCTCGCAACAGGTGCCCTGAAATCTATGCTCAAGAATCTTTTTGTCCTGCGTGGCCGTAGTCAAATTGCGTTGACAATTTTGGGTGCAACTGTGGCGGGAACAGCCGTAACCTTTGTCGTTGCAATAATCCTTGATGGTGCACCAGCTCGTTTTGGGGTTCCGGAACTGCCAGGAGTTTTTGAGGGTAAATTTTGGTATGATGTGTTAGTGATCGCCCTGGCATTACCGACCACCCTGATAGATGATAAATTTTGGTATTATGTGTTAGCGATCGCCCTGGCATTACCGACCACCTGCACAGTATTTAAATTATCCGAGGAAGAAATGGATAATAAAAAAAGACGGTCTGGATTGTTTCTTGGGTTGTTATTTGGCTTTATCTTTTTGTTTCTTTTCAAACTGACTCGAAACTTTCTCTCGGTCGATAAAGTTCCCTGGCTTAATGAGTGGTTGGTGAAAGCAATTTCCTTTTTGGGCCAACACTCTTCCAAAGGAGCAGGCTATGTCAATAATGGTATTTTAAAAGACACTCATTTTGACGCTCTTGTTTTCTTCATCATTCTTTTTGCTATCTATATAATCGCATTTAAGCTGTTTATGCCAAGTTCGTTGCCCCCCGATAAGAAGAGAGAAGAACCGCCAGCACTTTTATATGTAATGTTGTTAATTTCCGTATCGGTGCTTTTGTTGGGCAGTCTTACCTTCTTCTTCGATTACTCGCGTATTTCTGTCTTGTTCTTCTGGGTGGTGATTGCTATAGCGCTCTATAGGCTTTTTAAAGTCGATCACTATTTTTCATTAAAGGACGCTCCAGAACAGCCGGAAGAGCAAAAAAATTTGACGGCCTTATTACAAAAGCGTCTAGACAAACAAGATCTGGAAGAGCCTCTTGCAAAACAAACTGTAGTTGTTGTCTGTGCTAGTGGAGGTGGAATTCAAGCCGCTGGATGGACGGCTCAAGTATTGACTGGCTTGCAAGAAGAGTTAGGAGAATCGTTTACTAAAGCAATTGGATTAATTAGTTCCGTTTCTGGTGGATCAGTAGGTGCAATGTATTATCTGGATCGCTTTACAGATCAAGGTTTTCCACCGGCTTCAGAATCAGAAGAAATATTTGAGGGCGCTACCGCAAACAGTTTAGATGCAGTAGGTTGGGGATTAGCCTATCCTGACTTGTGGCGCGTGATTTTCCTCCCGTTCCTACCAGACATTCTCACTCCCAAAATCAGAGATAGAGGTATTGCGATCGAGAAGGACTGGCAAGGACATATGAAAACCCCAGAGTCTCCAAAAACCTTAGCCGACTGGCGAGCGGAAGTTAAAGAAGGTAATATTCCGCTCCCTGTATTGAATGCAACTCTGGTTGACAATGGCTGGCGGTTGCTAATTACACCAGCGAAATTTCCTAATTCTGATCGGAAAAAATTCTTTGACTTTAATAGTCTTTATCCGGGAAAAGATATTGATGTTGTCACAGGTGCAAGACTTTCTGCCACGTTCCCTTACATATCTCCCATTTGTCGAGATGATCGCAATATAGCAAATTATCACGTCGCTGATGGTGGCTATTTCGACAATTCTGGTTTTGTGACAGCATTAGAATGGCTTGAGGAGCTTCTTCGTGAAAAACCTACCCCACAAATAAAAAGAATTCTGATCTTACAAATCAATCCTTTTCCTGACAAACCTAAAGAGGAACCTAAAAAGGAAAAGAACCGAGGTTTGTTTATGGCAACTATTGGTCCGTTGGTAGGCTTATTCAAGGTTCGCGAACCAATTCTTACTTCCCGCAATTTAACTGAGGTAGAATTGTTGAAGGAATGGCAGAACGCAAGACAGAATGATGGAAAGGTAGAAATTAAATATTTCCCCATCTTCTTCCCTTCTATTACTGAGGAAGCAAAACTAGGACTAAAGACTGCAGAGCAAGAAGTTACTCCAGATCTAAAGGCAAAACAATCATTTTATAGCGCAGAAGGTGAATACGAACCACCACTCTCATGGAAACTAACAAAGAGGGAAAAGGATGCGATCCGAGAAGGCTGGGAACAGATAGTGACAGACAAGGAAGGCACAATTGAAAAACTTAAGAATCTTTGGCTAGATAAATGGAATATGAAATAAACGCCAAGCATCTTGTCTAAGGGCGATCGCGCTCTTGTCACCCCGTGATCCCGATGAGATAAGCCGAAATCTCGGTTTCCTATTTTCAAGAAAAACGATCGCCTTTCGTGGGAGCTGCGATTGTTTTTTTTGATGGAGGGGATTCTCCTACCTTCACCATAAGACTTTTTCAGCAAACCCTAAATAGCGGGCCTGGGCAAAAAAGGTGGTGTTTTCAGGCCAAGTTTGATTGTGGGATGGAAAGGACGAGGAGGAGCGATATAGCTGCCACTAGGCTCTGCATTAGCAATAGGAGAGTCTTCGGATGTGGAAGGAAATTTCCAAATTCCAATCATTGATGGTTTGCCTATTACAGTTTACTCTTGTTGTATTGTGATGTCATCTATATTTATGAACCCCCCATCTTGTTCATATTCGCTGCAAGCCTCTCTTGTCCTGGCTTCAGCTTTTTTCTTTGCACCTGAATAATGTTTTTCTCCTGAAAAATAAATATCGGAATTCTTTACCTGCTTGGCTTTTGCCGCCTTGACAATTACAAAAAATTTCGAATCTATCGTCGATCTTCCCGAGCCAACAACATAAAGACAAATTAAAGGATTCTCTTCTCCTTTCTCCTCTGCTTCCGCAATAACTTGCAAAATGAATGCATGTATTGTTCCTGAATTCTTTTTATGTTGCTCAATTCCTTCAAGCGGATCGTAATAACTTATATCTCTATTTTCCAGCACTGACATATCGTATGCAATAGAACCCTCATTTCTTAAATTCTCTCGATTTATTGGAAAGTCTGTATAAAACAAAGTCGTTTGATTACTATGAGGCGCAAAGTTAAAATTGAAACGCGGCAAAGTCTCCCACCAAGGGGCTTTTCTGTTTTCAAACTCCCTGACTACTGTATTCCCAACAATTTTAAATGCGTACCAACCTTGATATTTTGCTTCATCATCCTTTTCAAATAAATTTGCAAAATCTACTACTGTAACCATCATACTCATTGCACCAACAAGACAACCTATGGGAAATACAATAGACTTGTTGATCTTGTTGATATTTTGTTTGATATTTGCCCAAATTCCCCTATTCTGAGAACCATTGTTTTCACCGTTGCTGCTACCACTCGGTCCTACATTCTGAGAACTACTGTTGTCACCGCTGCTGCTACCACTCGGTCCTACATTCTGAGAACTACTGTTGTCACCGCTGCTGCCACCACTCGGTCCCATATTTTTTTACTCCTGTTTAAGTCCAAAGCTATATTTGTTAAGCTTTATTCATGTCGCGGAGTATTCCGTCAGGAAAGCTTTGCGCCAGAGTTGTGCGAAGCAAAACCCTCATCAAGTCTTTCTCTGATTCCTGAATTCTTAAAAATAATTAACATGATTTGGGATGCTGGGAAATTTTATTCCTAATGCTCCCTCTCTACTTCAAATTAATCTACTACCTAGCACCTGTAAGGGTTTAGCAATCAAATCTCTACCTTAACAATTTTTTAATGGTATTAAATCAAGTCGATAGCTGAATGCTAATAACTATAAAAGGAAAACCGAACCTTTTGTCAAGTTTTCCGACTATAAATAGATAAATAATCATAGATACAATGAAATAGAAATCATAAAAAACAAAAAACCACCAGATAATATAAATAGCAACCATTAACCTAGAAAGGAGGCACCCTTTATGAACTTAGTAAAAACTGTTGCTTTGTTAGGTATACTTAGCGCCTTATTGGTTACAGTTAGTTATTGGTTAATAGGTGGTACAACTGGTGCTACAGTTGGTCTACTTTTAGCTGCTATAATGAACCTGGGTTCCTGGTTTTTCTCAGATAAAATTGCTCTGGCAGCTTATAACGCTCAACCAGTAAGTCAAGTAGAAGCACCTGCATTATATGAAATGGTAGAAAGACTTTGCGATCGCGCAGGTCTACCTATGCCAGATGTTTATATTATTCCCACTGCTTCAGCAAATGCTTTTGCCACTGGTCGTGACCCCGATCATGCAGCAGTGGCAGTTACCAATGCTATAGTTTTTATCTACTATAATGTAGTGCCTTGGGGTAAGTTCTAGTGAAGTTTAATATTAGGAGCAAAAATCATGACTGAACCAAATGTACCAAAAGATAGAGCAATTGTAGAAGTTGAAACAGACTCAAATCAAATTACTTCCACTTCTAAAAGTACTGACCCTAAGCAAGAAACCCAAGAATTAGTAGAGGCAATCAAAAGATTAGCTCAGTCAGAAATGGAAGCTGCGGGAGAGTTTACCCGTGATAGTTATATTCAAGCAGTCAAACAAGCTCGGGAAACTATCGAAAGGATTAGATTGATCGATCCCAAAAAAATAGAAGAAGCAGGCAAGAACATAGAGAAAGATATTGAGACTAACTGGGAGACTATGGTAAAAGAGGTTCAGGATTTTGGCGAGCGCTTAGTTAAAGCAGGTCAAGCAGCTTGGGATGTTTTGACAGCACCGAAAGAGTAATATCATTTTTCTGCACTTTCTTGAGTAGGGGAGTGGGGGAGTAGGGGAGTAGGGGCGTTAACAATATATGTGCAAGTGCGTGCAGGATGGCAGCGAGGGAGCAAGATGCTACCACTACCGTGCTTGGTAACAACAATAATTACAATGCACTACCACTAAAAAAAATTAGACATCTCCAACGCCAAAAAATCAAATTAATTATTGTACTAGATACATTAATTCTTTCCGCCTACTCCCTACGGACATTGGGAACGTCCCTACCCTACTTATGCAGATGTCTACATGTTGACATCCTCTCCGGCCTAAAGGCACGGAGATTCCTACTGAGCCGTAGCTCTTCGGCGGGTTGACGCTTCTTAGGCTGCTGCTACTTTGACAGTAGTCTTATGCTTGCCTCCACGTCCGTTTAGAGTTTCCGAGTGCCCCCCGGCAACTTTTAGTACTATAGCATATATTCAATTTACTTGCAAATAAAAAGTCGCTCGCTTATGGGCGAGGCTTTAAACCCAATTTTTCGGTAAGATAGTCAAGCATTTACTAACCAAATAAAACCTATGTATTGCGACTACCTAGTACAAATTCTCACTGCACGCGTCTACGACGTAGCCCAAGAATCACCACTCGAAACCGCTCCCAACCTTTCAAAACGTCTCCAGAATAACCTCCTACTCAAACGAGAAGATATGCAGTCAGTCTTCTCCTTCAAATTACGCGGAGCTTACAACAAAATGGCTCAACTTCCTCCAGAAATTCTCTCCCAGGGAGTCATCGCAGCATCCGCTGGAAACCACGCTCAAGGTGTCGCCCTAGCCGCAGGTCGCCTCGGCACTCGCGCCATCATAGTCATGCCTGTCACTACCCCTCAACTAAAAGTTAATGCTGTCAAAGCTAGAGGTGGGGAAGTTATTTTGTATGGCGAAACCTACGACGAAGCTTGTAGTTACGCTCATCAACTAGAAGCAGAAAAAGGTTTAACTTTTATTCACCCTTTTGACGACCCCTACGTCATCGCGGGACAAGGGACAATAGGTATGGAAATTCTCCGCCAATATCAAAAACCTATTCACGCTATCTTTGTCGCTATTGGTGGTGGTGGTTTAATTTCCGGTATTGCTGCTTATGTCAAACGGTTGCGCCCGGAAATCAAAATTATTGGTGTTGAACCTGCTGATGCTGATGCTATGTCGCAGTCTCTAAAAGCTGGACACCGAGTCCGCTTACCTCAAGTAGGATTATTTGCTGATGGTGTTGCAGTACGAGAAGTAGGAGAAGAAACACTTCGTCTATGTCAGCAATATGTAGATGATATTATTCTCGTCGAAACAGATGATACTTGTGCAGCTATCAAAGATGTATTTGAAGATACTCGCTCCATTGTTGAACCTGCTGGTGCATTGGCGATCGCTGGAGCAAAAGCTTACGTTGAGCGAGAAAAAATTCAAGATGAAACTCTGATCGCTGTTGCCTGTGGTGCAAACATGAATTTTGACCGCCTCCGCTTTGTAGCTGAAAGAGCAGAATTCGGGGAACGTCGCGAAGCCATATTTGCCGTTACTATTCCCGAAACACCAGGTAGTCTCCGCAGATTTTGTGACTGTCTAGGCAAACGTAATATTACTGAGTTTAACTATCGCATTGCTGAGGAAAAAGAAGCACACATTTTCGTAGGAGTACAAATAGAAAACCGTGCTGATGCGGCCAAAATAGTAGAAACTTTTGAAATTGAAGGCTTGAAAACCCTGGACTTAACTGACGACGAACTGACAAAATTACACCTGCGCCATCTGGTTGGGGGTCGCTCTCCCCTTGCCCATCATGAACTACTTTACCGTTTCGAGTTCCCCGAAAGGCCAGGAGCATTAATGAAATTTGTCGCTTCTATGAGTCCCAACTGGAATATTAGTCTTTTCCACTACCGTAATAATGGGGCAGACTATGGACGTATTGTGGTCGGAATGCAAGTCCCCCCTGACGAAATGGCCGAATGGCAAAGTTTTGTCCATAATTTCGGTTATCGCTATTGGGATGAAAGCCATAACCCAGCCTACAAGCTATTTTTAGCCTAGTGCCACGTGGAAGTCAAAAGTCGTAGGGGCGAATGGCATTCGCCCTCAAAAGTATTGATTGTTAAGGTTTTTAGGATTTTGTAACTGATTATATTATGGCGGAAGTCAAAAGTCGTAGGGGCGAATGGCATTCGCCCTCAAAAGTATTGATTGTTAAGGTTTTTAGGATTTTGTAACTGATTATATTATGTCCGCATAAGAGCGCTCTAGAAAAAACTTATCCTCTTGCTTCAACAGTAAATCTTTCTATTTTCCCTCCCCTACTCCCCCGCTCCCCTACTTCCCTACTCCCCTACTCCCCTAACTTCCCTACTCCCCTACTCCCCTATTCCCCTACTCCCCCGCTCCCCTACTATCTTAATAATCTGCCATCCTGCACTAGAAAAATAAAATTTTTGTCAAAAGTTAGCCCTAGATAATATACAATAATGGTCGTTTCATCTCCCACTAGCTTTCCCTATAGCTGATGGGATTCGTCCTAATGCAGTAAAAGTTCCATTAATTTATGCCCCATTTCTATCTGTTAGTTCAGAAGAGTTGCTGGTAATTGATGGAAACTAAATCTGCAAAATGTGACTTGTGAAGATGAAATATCAGTCATATTACACAAAGTTGAAAATTTAGTGCAATCAAACACTGTTCTCGATCAAGCAACTGATACAAATTTAACTCCCTCAAAAATAGAGTTACCCTTTACTCTTCAAGAAGTGAAAGCAGCTATTCCTCCACACTGTTTTGAGCCTTCCCTCTGGAAGTCTCTGAGCTACTTTTTTCTTGATATTGGCATTATTGCTGGTCTATATGCAATCGCCTATAATCTAGATTCATGGTTCTTTTTTCCCATCTTCTGGTTAATGCAAGGAACTATGTTTTGGGCATTATTTGTAGTGGGACACGACTGCGGTCATGGCTCTTTCTCCAAATATAAATGGTTTAATAACCTAATTGGGCATTTGTCTCACACTCCCATTCTTGTGCCTTACCACGGTTGGCGCATTAGTCATAGAACCCACCATGCCAATACTGGAAATATTGATACTGATGAAAGTTGGTATCCTGTTTCTGAGAGTAAGTATAATATGATGCCTTGGTATGAAAAGCTATTTCGCTTTTACCTGCCATTATTAGCTTATCCACTCTATTTATTTAGGCGATCGCCCAATCGTGCTGGCTCTCATTTTCTGCCCAACAGTCCATTATTTCGTCCTTCTGAAAAGTGGGATGTTTTAACAAGTTCAGCACTGTGGATGTTAATGGTAGGTTTTCTTGGATGGCTCACCTATCAGTTTGGTTGGGTATTTTTAGTACAATATTACCTAGTTCCTTATGTAATATTTGTCGTCTGGCTAGATTTAGTTACCTTCTTACACCACACTGAAGCAGATATTCCCTGGTATCGTGGAGATGACTGGTATTTCCTTAAAGGTGCATTATCTAGTATTGACCGCGACTATGGTTTTATCAATTCTATTCATCACGATATTGGTACTCATGTAGCTCATCACATTTTTCTGAGTATGCCACACTATCATTTAAAGACAGCTACGGAGGCAATAAAACCTATTTTGGGTGAATATTATCACCAGTCAAGTGAACCTGTATGGAAGAGTTTCATCAACTCTTATTTGGCTTGTCATTTTGTCTCAGACAAAGGTTCTCAGGTATATTATCAATCACCTTGGAAAAAATCTTCAAACTAATTAAATTAGTGTAATTTCGGTAGAACAAAGTAGGGGCGAATGGCCATTCGCCCTTACGGGATTGGTTGTGATATAGAATCCGGTTATATAGTATATGTTGATAATTTCTTAAATTACTTCAAACCTTTAATCTCCCTCACTCCCCCACTCCCCTACCCCCCACTCCTCTACTGCTAACTATACAATAACTATTCAACCGGATTCTATATGACGTGAGGTCAGACAGCGGCAAAAGAAATAAGAAGGAAGAAGGAATATCTAGCGCTGTCTGAATTTTAATTTTTTGATTAGAGTGCTGAAAGCTGAGTGCTGTTTGTAGAGCATTTCGTTACGAAAAATGCCGATCGCTAGTTAGGGCTTACCGAACTCATCTCAAAGCATTGACTGATATTGGTTTTAGGCTTTTTATGTCTTGAAAAAGTATGAGCTTTTCGGTTGCTCTGATTAAAAAAGTGAGGATTTTCACCCAAGCAAAAGCCTAAAAATCACTCTGACAATTCTTATATCATGTTCCCCCTCCGGGGGAGCTACGAATTGCGGACGGGTCAGTTATAATAAAATTTAAGGACTGATAGTACCGACAGTACCAGAGAAATACTGAAATTATCAATACTCCATCTCCAATATTTCATAAGTATTCCTCCTTTCTTCCCTCCTGACTCCTCACTCCTCACAACATTTATTTATAAGTATTCAACCGTTAGCGTAGCTTCCCTCCCCGGGGGAACATGGTATTACTCCTACCTCCTCGCTCATTCCCCGTTTCTCCTGTCTTCCCCTCCTGGGAGGGGTTAGGGGTGGGTTGTCTCCTGTCTCCTGTCTCCTGTCTCCTGTCTCCTACCCCTACTAAAAGACTTTTTCAGTAAACGCTAGTTAATAACGCCTGTTTAAATTCTTTAGCTGTTTTAAAATAAATTTCTGGTTCATCAATTAATGCTAAATCAATTACCTCTGCTAAAGATTGAGGAATAGAAGGATTTCTTTGTCTAATTGGCACAGGTTTAGTTTGCAATACAGTTAAAATTGGGTCTTTACCAACAAAATCACGAGGATATACACCAGTTAACATATTATATAAAGTTGCCGCCATTGCCCAAACATCTACTTCCGGTTTTACATATTTAAAATCAATCATTTGTTGTCTTGGCATAAATGGAAAAGTACCACCTTTATTTCCCGTAATTGTTTGCCCACTTAAACCTGCTAAATCAAAAGCTTTTGCTAACCCATAATCTGCTATTTTCACTACTTTTGAATTATCTACATTACTCAGAAAAATATTAGCTGGTTTAATATCCCGGTGAACTAAACCTCGCCCAATACTCAAACTACCATCTGCCTTTTTTACATAAGGAATTTCTGCATTATGGGCATATTCTAAACCATCTAAAGCCTGTAGAATAATTGGCACTGCCACATCAACAGATAACTGATAACCATGACTCTGCATCAAGTTCCAAATACTACCACCATTACAATATTCTAAAGTAAAAAAAAATAGGCGATCGCTATAATGATAATCTTTCAATTGAACAACATTCGGATGATTTAAAGCTTTAGTATTTTCTATTTCTCTTAAAAAACGATTTATGGCATTAGGATTATTTGTGATTTCTGGCAACATTGTCTTTAAAGCTATTAACTCTTTAGTATGATTATTTTTAGCTAAATAAACTTCTCCACAACCACCTTTTCCTAATAAATTAAGCGTCGTATAACCAGGAATTGCAGTGAGAGTAGAATCTCCTAAACTTGGTGGTAAAATTGATAATTCAACTGTTTTTGCTTGCCAGATTTTTGGTTGTTCGAGCATTTCTGGAGGCATCTCTGTTTCTTCTTCAAGACTAACCTGAAAAATAGTATTTCCCAATTGAATTTGGTCTCCTGATTTTAATTCATATTCAGGGAAATTATTTTTTGTTGTTGTTTCAGGGAGATGCTCAGATCGACGTTGCCCAATTTTTTTACCATTAACATAAGTACCATTTTTACTAGCAAAATCACGCACTCGTATATCTGGAGGATTAATATCAAGTAGACAATGATAACGAGAAATTGTACGATGTTGTTCATCACTAGGTAGTCTGGGTCTACAGTCTCGATGACGACCGATAATACAGGTAGTTCGTTCTTCAAAGACAAATTCTTTGCCGAGCATACTTCCTTGGATAATAGTAAGTTTGACTTTAGCAGACATGAGGGAATTAAAAATTTTGATATTTGTGCAATGATTTCTATTAATTATCTAGTAAATTTTATTTTGATGTTTTTATTTGATGATAAATTGTTAAATATTCCTACCATGATTTTGATATAGCAATTCCCATATTGGTGAAGTACAAAATTGGGTTGTTTTAGGGAACAGGGAACAGGGAACAGGGAATAGGGAATAGGGAATAGAATAAAAATAAAGATAGGTGTACCTCATTAGTCTGAGAAACGTTATAATATTTAAGTATAATTATCTTTTATTATACAGTAAGAGAATATCAAAAATGTAGGGTGGGTTAATCTAGACAAATTACTATATTTTCCGTAAGATTTGATGCTTAAGAGTGACTCTTATGCTGAAATTGCTGAACCCAGGGCTAACTACTGAAGCCGAATAATTGGACAAAATTAAACAAATATTAATAAATGTGAAAATATGCTGATTACCTGCTATCATGCATTAATATAATCCTAAAATCAAAGACTTTTTTCATGTCTTACCAGCTCAAATGCAATCAATCAAGACCAAATTAAAAGTTAACAACTACCAAAAAACAATACTTGCCAAACACGCAGGTGTGGCTCGTCATGCCTATAACTGGGGATTAGCTACTTGTATTACTGAGTACCAAAAAACAAAAAAACGTCCTAGTGCCATCACTTTGCATAAGCGTTTAGTTGCAGAAGTTAAATCTCAAAATCCGTGGTATTATGAGGTATCAAAGTGTGCCCCACAACAAGCATTAAGAGATTTAGAAAGGGCATTCAAAAACTTTTTAACTATTTCTCTTCGTGGATTTCCTAAATTCAAGAAAAAAGGTAGAAAAGACAGTTTTTATCTAGAAGGAAGTATTAAAATCCTGAAAGGAAACTATATCAAACTACCCAGAATAGGAATAGTAAAAACTTATGAAATCTTACCATCTGTACCAGTAAAAAATGTCACCATCTCAAAAAAAGCAAATAATTGGTACATCAGCTTTAAATATGATTATCAACCAACTCCTAATGCTAAAGAACGAGAGATCATCGGTGTAGATGTTGGTATAAATACTCTAGCAACTTGTAGCGATGGAACGAAATTTACTAACGTTAAAGCCTATAAGCAAGCCAAAAAACGATTAACTCGTTATCAAAATAGTGTCAACAAAAAAGATCCTGGCTCGAAAAACAGAGCCAAAGCCGTAAAAAAACTAGCCAAGGCTTACAAAAAAGTAGCTGACATCAGAGCCGACGCACTACATAAACTGACAACATGGTTAGCTAAAAACAACAGCACCATAGTAATAGAAGATTTAAACGTTAGCGGAATGCTCAAAAATCATAAACTAGCAAGCGCTATAGCAGATTGTGGTTTTTATGAATTTAAGCGTCAGCTTATATACAAGTGTGAGTGGTATGGTAGTTCAGTAGTGATAGCAGACAGATATTATCCAAGTTCTCAGATATGTTCTCAGTGTGGCCATAAACAGAAAATGCCATTGAATGTGAGAACTTACGAATGCAGCAACTGTGGTTTTGAAGCAGACAGAGACTTTAATGCGGCGGTCAACCTAGAAAACTATGCACGTTAGTAGCTTGAGTTTCAAGCGATTTGAAGCCTGTGGAGAAGATAAGTTACAGACTGCGGTCAGTGGTCTTCTGTGAAGCAGGAAGCTAGCTCCAAAGCTCAAAATATTTTTTGGGTAAGTTTGGGTAAGTTTAGTAGAACGGAAAATCCCGATCCATCTCGCACCGATATTTTGTCTTTAATGATGGCAGCGCGGGATGAAGAGGGGCAACCAATGACAGATGTCGAATTGCGCGATGAGTTAATTACTCTGTTAGTAGCTGGTCACGAAACTACTGCAACAACTTTAGCATGGGCATTTTACTGGATTCACCGTCAACCAGAGATTCGAGATAAACTGCTGCAAGAACTTGATGCACTAGGAGATAAACCAGATCCGATGGAAATTTTAAAATTGCCCTATTTGGATGCTGTGTGCAAAGAAACTCTGCGAATTTATCCAGTAGCGATATTAGCATTTCAACGACAGGTGAAGTCACCCCTAGAAATTATGGGTTATCAGTTTCAACCAGGAACTTTTCTGAGTCCCTGTATTTATTTAACTCATCATCGGGAAGATTTATATCCTCAACCGAAGCAGTTTAAACCAGAGCGTTTTCTAGAACGTCAGTTTTCCCCTTATGAATATTTGCCTTTTGGTGGAGGCAACCGTCGCTGTATTGGTCAAGCTTTTGCCTTGTTTGAGATGAAATTGGTATTAGCAACTATACTATCTAGTTGGGAGTTGGCATTAGCAGATGAAAAGCCTGTGAAAGCAGTGCGTCGTGGTTTGTTGATGGCTCCAGCAGATGGGGTACGGATGGTAGTTAAGGGAAAAAGAACTCAAAAATCGCGTGTTTTAGAGACTGTTTAGAATGCAGTCTAAAGAATATAGGCATTTTAGTTTTCTATTTAATGTTAGAAAGAAAGCTACAAAATACTCACTTTTTTCACTTTTTTGCCTCTGCGTCTTTGGACTGTAGAAAATCATCATTGTATGGCAGAGGCAGGAATTTTATTACCTGATGAAAAGGTAGAGTTAATAGACAGAAAAATTATGAGAAAAATGTCGTCTCAAGAAAGTTTTCATGTACTAGCTATTACTAGAATTAAAATATAATAGGAAAACTTACGAAGCAGTTTTACGATGAGTATAATCTTTTTTCCATATTCCTTTGGCTATCATCCGAATTACCTGAAGTAATCCGAGCTTTTGCACCATACTTCCTAAGCTAAAAGTTTTATTAAAGTCATAAGTATAACGAATTGTAGGATTTGAAGAACGTTGGCAGCAAATTAATATAATATCCTTGGGGTTGATTGTACGAAGCAACTCCCAAATTAAAATTCCTTCAGTTTCGGTAAACATTAATGAATACTTAAATACTTCCTCTAATTCTTGCTCTGAATCAGCTACAATTCTAGTAATTCCATTAACAAAGCTTCCACCCATTGCATCGTCCGGTTCTATTTGAGCAATTTTATCGGCTTTTTTTTCTTGCAGATAGTTCACCATCTGAGAAATTAAGGTGTTCCTTTCTTTGTTTTCTAGAGTATCTGCACTAGGATATTTTGGATCTACCAGTAATTCCTCTAAGGGTAATTTAGGCCATTCATTTCTTGCATTGACGACTCTTCCAACTAAATTTTGTAGTGTATACATAGGAACAAGACCAAAAGATGAGAACATTTTTAAAACAAAATCGTATTTATTTAGCTGTTCCAAGTCACATTCTACATATGTAATTCGGGGAAACATCTTTTTATATTCTTCCGCACGAAGATAAGTCTCTTGTACGTACCACTTACAAAGATCGTAAAAACTTGAATTCTCAGAAGGATTACTGAGATTACGTTCAGCATTAGGAGTTAACAGCCAAGTTTTTGTCCACTCTGAAGTACCTGGAACATCACGAACGCGAAGTAAACTGTAAGCAGTCCGATCAACATCTCTTCGCAAAATAATAACTCCTATTTCCTCTTGAGATATATACTTATCTGGAAGTAAATATCCCCAACCTTTGATAAACGAATGGTTTGTCTCGCAGTAAATTTTACGACCATTCTTACTCTTTTTGTGAATTTCCCTCATTTTCAAGGACATTAATTTCTGTAACTCACGATCGTCACTATGATTAAATTGTTGCATTGGGTAACCATTCATAATGGGTACTCCTTCATGAATACTAATAGTGTTTTCTGCGTGAGATAATAATTCGGTCAAATAGTCCGAACCACTACGTCCAGAATTAATACAAAAAATATACTTTATGCTCATTAAACTTTTTCCTTGTAACATCAAATTTTCGCTAACTTAGTAAAGGTAATTTAACACCTTTAAAATCACAAATCACGATCGCCTCACAATTACCCCAAAAAATCCCCCAATCTTAAGTAAATATAGAACTAATGTAATTTTTGATTCATCTGAATAAAATTAAATGAAATATAATTTCATACTTGCTCCAAGGCCATAAATAATACAAAAAGATGAATCTGACCAAAAAAACCATCGCAGCTTTTGTCTCTCCCGCAATACCCCTTTCCGCTCTTGGTCTTCCTCTTTTGGTCTACCTCCCCCCTTTTTATGCAGAAGAAATGGGACTTGGCCTTTCTCTGGTGGGCACAATTTTTATGATTACCCGTTTCTGGGACGTTTTTACCGATCCAGTTCTCGGTATTCTCAGTGATAAAGTCACAACTCCCCTTGGACGCCGCCGTCATTGGATTATATTATCTGTTCCCATTTTAATGATTTGCGTTTACAAAGTATTTATTCCCGAAGCTCCTATCACAGGAAATTATCTTCTGTTTTGGATGTTGCTGCTCTATGTGGGTTGGACTCTGTTAAGTATCTCTCATATGTCTTGGGGTGCAGAATTATCATCTGATTATTATGAGCGATCGCGAATTCAAGGTTGGCGAGAATTTGCTCTAGTTTTTGGAATGTTAGCTGTCTTGATACTTCCAACTATTCTTGAGCAGACTGGGAGTGTTGATGCTGGGAATAAAGTTGCTGCTATGGGTTGGTTTACTATTATACTACTGCCTGTTACTGTAGCGATCGCTGTTTGTAATGTTCAAGAAAGACCTGTGACACCACCACCTCAGCTTGGTTTGCTCAAGTCAACTTCTCTACTATTAAAAAACCAGCTACTAATGCGAGTCCTACTGGCAAATGTGATGACTGGTCTTGCTCCTGGAATTATTGGTTCAATCTACATTTTTTTTGTTACTTATGCCATGGATCTAGGTCAATGGTCTAGTCTGATGCTTTTACTCTATTTCATCGCTAGTTTTTGTGGCATTCCTTTCTGGATGCGTCTTAGTTATAGTTTGGAGAAGCATCAGACTTTTGGTATTGCTAAAATTTATGGTTGTATAATTCTCACTACTTTATTGCTAGTTCAACCAGGAAATTTATGGCTGTATGCTTTAGTTAATATTCTTTTTGGTATCGAATCTGGTGCGGGAGCATTTTTGTTACGCTCGATCATGGCAGATGTGACAGACCATGACAACCTGGAATCAGGTATACAGCGTACAGGTCTGTACTATTCTTTGTTGACCATGACTAACAAAGTTGGTTCTGCTTTAGGAGTGGGTATGGTTTATCCTATTCTAGATTTGATTGGTTTTGTTCCTGGAGGTACAAATACTCCCGCAGCAATTGAGGCACTTAAATATATGTTTATTTGTGTTCCTATTCCTATTAGTTTTATAGCAGCGATCGCTATCTGGAATTTTCCACTTGATAGCGTTCGACAACAGGAATTACGTCGTCTACTTGCGGAACGTGATTCTGTGGTTAGTTCAGAATAATTTGAGCATAATTCTATAGAACCCATTTGGCATCTTTGTCGGCGATTAAGTTTTTTTTACTAGGAGTCAGGAGTCAGAACTCAGGATATCGAGGAATAGAATAGGGGAAAAAGGTAGGAAAATGCTCCCATATTTACCGAAAAATTGTGGGTATGCGCCTCCCCTTTTAAGGGGATAATAAGCGGTCGTTTGCGGAGCAGTCCGTTAGGATGGGATGGCGATCTTCGGAGCGGGTCTGCAAGAACGGGTCTCCTCGCCATATCCAATCGACTCCTGTGATATAGAATCCGGGTAATTAGTGATCGTATTACTGAGGAGTAAGGAGTAACGAGTAACGAGTAACGAGTAAGGAGTAACGAGTAACGAGTAATATCAAATCCAGTTGAATACTTAATTGTATTGTTGGGGGAGATGGGGAGATGGGGAGATGGGGAGATTGAATAATGAACATATACTATATAACCGGATTCTATATGAAGAAAAATTTTCATGAATTTGTCAATCCTCTTCAATTCATGGAGAGGTAATTATTCATTAGAGTTGTTGGGAAATAACTGAAGTTTGGAAAAACGAAAATGAAAACAGATATATTTTGTTAGTAATTTAATTATTTATGCTGCTATCAGGTATAAGTTCCATAATCCAGTTGCTGTTAACATTAATTTGTCATCAAAATCATTCTTGTGATTACGGTAAATTTGGCTGACAGCTCCATAACGTTTGACACCCGCAAAGGCGTTTTCACATATCACCCTTGATTGGCTCAATTTCCGATTTTCCGATTTTTGTTGCTCACTTAATTGTCCTCCCTTTGGCTTTTTATGAGGGATACGGATATTTTCATACTGGTGTTGAATACCTTGAAAACCACTATCCACTTCAATTGGTATTACGACCGGTATATTTCCTATTAGCTTTTCCTCGTCATGTAATTTTTTATCATGTAACTTTCCTTCTCGTGCCTGAGTTAATACTAACACTTGCTTATTTTGGTCTACTGCTGCTAGATGTTTGCGAGTATGACGTTTTTTTTTCCGAATAATTCAGTTTTTGTTTTTCTGAGTCAGTGGGTCGTTGCACTGGCCGTTCTGTGCCATCCATAATTACTCGTTCTACTCCAGGGAAACGCTCTATAAATACTTGGACACAATTAATTTGACGCTCGGGTAGTACTTTTTTTTCTCCCAGGGTTGCTTCTAATATAGGTTGTAAACGATGAACCCAATGGTGTGCCTGGCTGCGATCAATATCAAACAAGATGCTGGCCACATCAAAGGTTGGATAACATTTAAAGTAGAAGAGAATGTAGAATAATTTGTCTTGAGTTGTGCGTAAACGAGCCTTACGACCTCCTCCAACAGACCGTTGACGAGGTTTCAAGAGCAATGTTTGCTCATATATTTGATTAAAGGGCTTCAACAAACATTCAAATGCTTTACGGTTTAATCCTGTTAATGCTCTGAGTAACCTGTCTTGTTTTAAGGCTCGTTCAATATTTAGCATTTATCAAGGCCAATTTTTGCTTAAACCATTTTACCTTATTTCCCAACAACTCTATTATTCATTATTCATTATTAATTGTTGAACATCTCCCTATATTTACAGCGGATTCCACCAGGCGTGAGGTATACCCACGCGGGCAAGATGCCAGCACTGGGAGCATTTAATTTTGGCGTTGGTGAAGCGCGTGTATGATATTAACCTTAATTACTTAGGGTTTGTGCTCAAAAGTCTTATGGGTGAGGGTAGGAGACTGGAGACTGGAGACTGGAGACTGGAGACAACCCACCCCTCGCCCCTCCCCCGACCGTGGAGGGGAAGACAGGAGAAATTGGAATGAGCGAGGAGGTAGGAGTAAGAATTGTAAGAATGATTTTTATGCCTAACTATGCGCCTAAAATACGCTCCTTTTTGACCTTGAGCAACCGAAAAGCTGGCACTTTTTTCAACCTAAATAAGCAGTGGGAGCATCTTGCTCCCTTTCTAAGTATTGCTTGTCTCCATTTACCATTATAGCGCTGTGCGCAGCTCATCTGGCAATAGACAACAGCTCATCTGGGGGAATAAAAAGCTGTTTGCGCAGCATCTCCGTTGGAATAATATAGAACCCATTTGAGTTCTATATAATTATGGTAGCCAAGTCTTTTCGTGCATCAATGAGTTCTGAAAAGGAGTGTTGAATTTTTTGTATTATTTCTCCCCACATCTTCCCTCTTCCCTCTTCCCTCTTCCCCTCCTGGGAGGGGTTAGGGGTGGGTTGTCTCCTGTCTCCTAGCTAAAAAAAATTAATATTTATGAAGATACGCTTAGGGGTTCTATAAGACTTTTAGCTATTGGACACCTCCTGTGATTTGTAAATATGCCAGCGCACATTGCTATACTATCCAGGACTACCAAACTTTCTTCTCCTCTTCCTTTTTTTTCCTCCTGATATCATGTCCCCTGGGGCGCGTTTGTGTAAGATCAAGGGCGAATATCTACAGGAAATTTAAGTTTTTTCAAGCTTTTACAGCGGTTTTCATTTGGGTAGACCACAGTAAGGACGTTCCATGGAACGTCCCTACAGGATTTTGCTTGTGAAGATGTGGTTCATCAAGAGCGAAAAGCGCTGTAAGCCTTCTTCCCTCTTCCTTCTTCCTCTCTTGCTGCGCATTCCCTCTCTTGGTCAGCATTCCCTTGCGTCTGTCGCCGACGCGGGGTCGCACCGCTTCTTCCTTACCTTCACGCTTACAATACCGATGCTACTGGACATGATATGACTCAGTCCTCCTGACTCCTATAGCGCTACGCAAATATGGCGCGGACATTGTTCTATTCCCTGTTCCCTGACAACTAAAATTTATTGTCAAATACCAAAAGATGTAGTGCTATAGCTATTTGTAGTAAATATTTATCAAATTGATATAATAGGAAAATTAGCTGAGTAAATAGTTTTGTTTCTATGGGGGCTGATTCTAGCCAATTAAGCCCGTTTTATACTTACATATAGACTTCCGTATATATATACAAGTTAATTAAATGCACTTAAGCATAAATAAAAAAAGTGTTCATCGTCATAAATTTTATAGAAATTGTAGGTGAATAAAATTCTAAATTTGCTAATGATGAAACTACCTAATCATATCATAATTGACCAAATTCATACAGGCATAAGAACTACTGTTTATCGCGGACTAACTACCGCAAATAAACAACCAGTAGTCATCAAAGTTCTCAATAAAGAATACCCTACCTTTTCTGAATTATTACAGTTTCGCCATCAATATACAATTACTAAAAATCTTAATTTACCGGGGATTGTCAAATCTCTATACTTAGAAAAATATGGTAATAGTTATGCTCTAATTATGGAGGATACTGGGGCAATTTCTTTCAAAAAATACCTGACTAATAAAAAACTTAGCCTGCCAGACTTTCTTGGTATTGCTATTTCTATAGTGAAAATTTTAGAAGGGTTATATCATCATCAGATTATTCATAAAGATATTAAACCTTCAAATATTATCATTAATCCAGATACTGGAGATATCAAGTTAATTGACTTTAGTATTTCTACATTATTACCAAGAGAAACCCAAGAACTTATTAATCCTAATGTTCTTGAAGGTACTCTGGCATATATGTCTCCAGAACAAACAGGAAGAATGAATCGGGGTATAGATTATCGTAGTGATGTTTATTCTTTAGGGATTACATTCTATGAAATACTTACAGGTCAACTACCTTTTTTATCAACTGACCCAATTGAATTAGTTTACTGTCATATTGCTAAAAAACCGACATTTCCTTGTGAGTTAAATTCGGAAATACCTCTAATGGTAAGTAATATTATTATGAAAATGATAGCTAAAAATGCTGAAGACCGCTATCAGAATATTTTGGGATTAAAATATGATTTAGAAACTTGTTTAAAATCTTGGCAAAAAACAGGAAAAGTTATCATTTTTGAGTTAGGAAGTAGGGATATTTCTGATCGTTTCACTATACCAGAAAAACTCTATGGTCGCCAAGCAGAAGTTAAAAGTTTATTAGATGCTTTTGAAAGAGTTGCTCAAGGCAGTAGTGAAATCATGTTAGTTGCTGGTTTTTCAGGGATTGGTAAAACTGCGGTAGTTAATGAAGTTCATAAACCAATAGTCCGGCAACGAGGTTACTTTATTAAAGGTAAATTTGACCAATTTCAACGCAATATTCCCCTTAGTGCTTTTGTTCAAGCATTTCGAGATTTGATGGGGCAAATGCTCAGTGAAACGGAAACTCAATTACAGGAATGGAAAACTAAAATTCTCTCAGCGTTGGGTGAAAATGGGCAAGTTATTATTGAAGTTATTCCCGAATTAGAATATATTATTGGTTCTCAACCTGAAGTGGCAGAATTATCAGGAACTGCTACTCAAAATCGGTTTAATTTACTATTTTTAAAATTTATTCAAACATTTACTACTAAAGAGCATCCTGTAGCGATATTTTTAGATGATTTACAGTGGGCAGATACTGCTTCGTTGAAGTTAATGCAACTGTTAATGACTGACAAAAATAGTCAATATTTATTATTATTGGGAGCTTATCGAGATAATGAAGTAAGTCCTACTCATCCCTTCATATTAACATTAGAAGAAATTACTAAAACATCGGCAATTGTTAATACTATTACTTTGAAACCTCTAGATTTAACTTTTGATTTAAACCCCTTAATAGCAGACACTTTACATTGCTCTTTGGAGTTAGCATTTCCTTTAACAAAATTAGTCCATCAAAAAACAAAAGGAAATCCTTTCTTTATCACTCAATTTCTGAAAGCACTGTATGAAGAAGGATTAATTACCTTTAATTATGAGGCGGGTTATTGGGAATGTAATGTTGCTCAAGTTAGATTACTTTCTGCCACAGATGATGTTGTAGAATTTATGGCAAGTCGCCTACAAAAATTATTACCTGCCACCCAGAATGTAATAAAATTAGCGGCTTGTATTGGCAATAAATTTAACTTAGAAACTTTAGCTATTATTTATGAAAAATCTGTCACAGAAACAGCACAGGATTTGTGGGAAGCATTGCCAGAAGGGTTAATTTTACCTGTTACCGAAGTCTATAAATTTTATAATACAGAAGAGTCAAATATATTTACATCTTTTACTGCCATAGAAGCTAATGCTAGTTATAAATTTTTGCACGACCGCGTCCAACAAGCAGCTTATTTGTTAATCCCAGAAACACAAAAACAAGTAACTCATCTGAAAATAGGAAAATTATTATTAGAAAATATCCCAGAAACGGAAAGGCAAGAGAAAATTTTTGATATTGTTAATCAGTTGAATTATGGAATAGATTTAATTTCTCATCCTACTGAACGAGAACAACTCGCTGAACTCAACCTCATAGCAAGTCGCAAAGCAAAAGCTTCTACTGCTTATAACGCCACAGTTAACTATCTAAATATAGGACTAGAATTATTAACCGCTAATAGTTGGGAAACGAATTACGAATTAACATTAGCTCTATATTTAGAAGCAGTAGAAGCGAGGTATTTGATCGGCGACTATGAGCAGATGGAACAACTAGCTCAAATTGTACAGCAACAAGCAAAAAATTTATTAGACCAAATTCCGGTTTACATCTCCAAAATTCAGGCTGAATTTGCTCAATACCAATTTTCCCAAGGTATCGATCTAGCCGTAATTGTGATTAAAGATTTGGGATTAGAATTATCCCCTAGACCAGAAGAAGCAGACTTGCTTGCTGGTCTTGAAGAACTCAAGTCATTTCTGAGCGATCGCTCCACTGAAGACCTCAAACAACTGCCAAAGATGACAAATCCTGAAAAGCTGGCCTTGATGCAAATTCTGGGATTAATTGGAGCTGTAGCTTTCGTCATTGGTTCACCTCTATGGTCAAGTATAGTTTTTGCTCTCATCACTTTGTCTGTGAAGTGGGGAAATACACCTGCTTCCGCTTATGGATATAGCTGTTATGGAATTATGCTTTGGAGTCAGGGAGAAATTAAAGCCTCTTATGAATTATCTCAGATAACAGAGAGTGTATTTGAGTCTTGTGCTGGAGATGCTCTGAGTGGAGTAGCAGTAACAAATATGCACCTTCGTCATTGGCAGGAACATTTGCGAAATAGCTTACCTTCATTCCTAGAATACTACTCTCTTGAATTATCTAGAGGAGACTTAGCATTTGCTAGTTACAATCTCTTGTTTCACTATTTTCATGCTTTCTACAGTGGACTGGAATTAACAGAACTTGCTCATCAACTCAATAATGCTGTTGATACTGTTGCTCAAATCAAACAAGAAAGTGCCCTAATACGGTTGCAAATAATTCAACAGACTGTTCTGAACTTAAGCGATCGCTGTGAAAATCCCTGTATTTTAGTTGGTGAAGCTTTGGATGAGGCAAAAATACAATCTCAAGACCAAACACTGGTATATCTAAACTTCCACAAACTTTCTTTATGTTATTTATTTGGTGAGTACCAAAAATCTTTAACAATTTCGATCGCAACACAATCATATTTCCATCTAATTACTTCTCAATATGTTCAAGTACTTTTATATTTTTATGGTTCCTTGATAAGACTTGCTCTCTACAATAAAGCTTCTGAGGAACAAAAACAGCAATGGTTAGAAGAAGTAACCTCCCACCAGAAACAAATGAAAATCTGGGCAGACCATGCTCCTATGAACTTTTTACATAAATTTCATTTAGTAGAAGCAGAAAAACATCGAGTACTTTGTAACTATATCGGAGCAATTGAACTTTATGAACAAGCGATCGCCGGAGCGAAAGAAAACGAATACATTCAAGAAGAAGCTCTAGCTAAGGAACTTGCAGCTAAATTTTACCTAGACTGGAATAAGGAAACTATTGCCCAAGCATATCTCATCAAAGCTTACTACGCTTATGCTCAGTGGGGTGCAGTTGCTAAACTTAAACACCTAGAAAAATCCTACGGTGAACTACTCAAACCTCTTCAACAGCAAGATCCTACTTTGACCCGCAACATTGCTCAAGAAACGGTCACTTACACAACCACTGATAGTACCCTTCTGCTTGACTTCAATAGTGTAATGAAAGCAACCCAAGCTATTTCAGGAGAAATAAAACTAGAAAATTTATTCTCGGTTTTAATGCGAGTTACTCTAGAAAACGCTGGCGCTCAAAAAGGTTATTTAATCCTTCTTGAAACAGGAAAGTGGGTAATAGAAGCCAAAGCTATTCGTGAGATTAATTCTTCAGAAGAAATACAACTAAAATCAAAACAATCTCTACCCTTGGAATCAACACATGAGCTTCCCACATCTCTCATTTATTATGTGGCACGTACTCAAAAAACTGTTGTGCTAGATAACGCCACTAATGAAACTCAATTTGCTGCCGATCCTTATATTCAAAATTATCAATCCAAAAGTATTTTATGCATTCCTATTATTAATCGCGGTCAATTTATTGGCATACTATATTTAGAAAATAATTTGACATTTGCAGCCTTTACTAAGCATCATCTAGAAGTATTAAAAGTCCTGACTACTCAAGCAGCTTTCTCCCTCGAAAATGCCCGACTTTATGAAAACTTATCTACAGCAAAAAATCAACTAGAAGAATATAGTCGCACCTTAGAAGATAAAGTCAAAGAACGCACAGAAGAATTAAACGAAAAAAATCTACACTTATCTGAAACTCTCAAACAACTTCAACATACCCAATCCCAATTAATTCAGACCGAAAAAATGTCTAGTTTAGGGCAGATGGTAGCAGGAATTGCTCACGAAATTAATAATCCTATTACTTTTATCTCTGGCAATATTAACCATGTAGCTGAGTATAGTCAAGATTTACTAGATTTAATCAATATTTATCAACAGGAATATCCTAACCCCACAGCTAAAATCAAAGAAATAATTGAAGAAATAGACTTAAACTTTTTAATTCAAGATTTGGATAAATTACTAAATTCAATGGAAATAGGAGTCGAAAGAATTAGCAAAATAGTACTTTCTCTACGGAATTTTTCGAGATTAGATGAGTCAGGTATGAAACCTGTAGATATCCATGAAGGTATTGATAGTACCCTACTAATTTCCCAAAATAGACTCAGATATCCGGGAAATAAATCAGAAATAAAAATAGTCAAAAAATATGCCTCTTTACCTCTAATTAATTGTTATGCTTCCCAACTAAATCAAGTATTCATGAATATTATTAATAATGCTATTGATGCCCTAGAAGAGAAGAGAAAAAAGGAGAGTAGGTCTAGTGATAAACCTACCATTACAATTAGCACGACAGTAACCAAAGACCGAACTGTACAAATCAAAATTAGTAACAATGGTCCTAGCATTTCGCCAGAAATTAAACAAAAGATATTCGACCCATTTTTTACTACTAAACCAGTAGGAACTGGTACAGGTTTAGGTTTATCAATTAGTTATTCAATTATAGTAGAAAAACACAAAGGAAAACTAATATGTAATTCTGTACCAGGGAAAGGGGTAGAATTTGCGATTGAGATTCCATTATAGCGCTGTGCGCAGGCAACAGGCAACAGCTCCGGAAGGTAACAGCGGTCAGACCCCGCGACGATGCCAGCTCGCTTGCGGAATGCTGACCAAGAGAGGCAACAGAGGGAATAAATTGCTGATAATATTAAGACTTTTAGCTATTTTGCCCCTCCTGCAATTTGTAAATATACCAGCGCTCATTGCTATATCAAAGTAGTCAGGAGTCAGGAGACAACCCACCCCTAACCCCTCTAAGGAGGGGAGGGGAAGACAGGAGACAGAATTTTAGAAGAAAATCATAGCTGCCGTGATTGAGCAATCAATCAAGCAAGTATTTATGCTTACAGCAGTTTTTAAGTTGATGAGGTACAAAATTTTAGGACTTTAGGGAGTAGGGAGTAGGGAGTAGGGAGTAGGGAGTCCTAGAGGCATTTCATCGTGGTAATAAGGTAAAAAGAAAATTACCGAATAATTACTGGACAATACAAAGTTCTTAGTGGGAAAAACGGCGTTGGTGAATTAAGGTATGAAAGGATCGCAACTTTTTTAATGAGAAAGACTGCTTCACTACAGAAACTCTACTACTTTACGGCAAGATGGTGACACTCAGATATCGCGCTATAGATTTGCATTGGGATTGTCCCGTTCATGCATGTGCGTTTTG
>NZ_JAAHGO010000088.1 GCF_010672455.1 Okeania sp. SIO2C9
AGCTAACTTCGCCTGGCAGCTAAAATCTACCGAACTGTTTCCAAAAGGCATTGTTTCCTACATTGTACCAGATTTAGGACTATTTTTGAGATTTTGGGCACTCAAAAATCAAGGAAATGGATAGGTTTAACAAGGTTTTTGGTTAATAGTTGCGTCTCGAGCAATTTGTCAAGAGCATGAATCTATTCTCGAAGCGCAAGACCATAAGCAAGAACCTCTTCAAAAGCAGGTTCATTCTTGACATACTCCCGACGTTGCGCATAGCGCGACAACGCGGGATTCTTCAGCCATGAAAAAAATGACCGCTGCGCGCGTGTGAGGTGATGTCCTCCCCCTGTATTGACCTTGATGATAACATGCATACCTCCTAGCTTGTCAAGGGTATAGGAAGGTTTTATTTGTGGAGGTATCCGACTATTGGCCCAGGCTTGACCATCCCTCCGCTCCCCTAATAGCTGCCGCCACCATCCTCCGCCAACGGGAGAGCGTGGGACTTCCCGCCAGTGAAGTTAAATCACAGTCTCTGTTAATATAAATCACTAAAACAGAGAAGTTTAACTCACTCCTTAACCTCCCCTTAAACACCAAAAAAAACGTCATAAATCACATCAATAACTGAAAAAAAAGATTAATATTAAGAATATAGGGGGTGGAAATAAATAACAATTAATTCTCCCTCTATTAATTTAGAACTGATTCGTCAACTTAGCTATTTGCACAGCATTCTGCATGCAGGAAAACTCTGATATATTGCATCAGGAATTTAGGCTCTAGTCAGCCATAACTGCCAAAAAGCAAATATAGCAAGTAATTCAGTTTCATAATATTTACTTGATAAATTAGCTCTTAGTCTCTATAGTAAAAGGATATAAAACCATGCTATTACACGAAAAGAGAACAACTACTGAAAATCATCCCATTAATTCCGAGTCAGTAGCAAAAAGATTAGAAAATCAAGTAAATTCATCTAAAAAAGAATCAAATAGTCGTTTATATATGATTTGGTTAAAAGATGAAAATGGGCATTTAACTGCACATTGGACGACTCAATATTAGTTGAGAGAATTAGCAAAGAATTTTGATATTGGATTTTACAGCGGTTTTCATGATTAGTAGACCACAGTAGGGACGTTCCATGGAACGTCCCTACAAGATTTTGCTTGTGAAGGTGTGGTTCATCAATTTGAAAAGCGCTGTAATGAAAGGATGAAATATACCAATTCACTTTCAAGATATCACAAATAGTTTCCAACTTTAAATGTGAAATAATTTCCTGAAATTACTGCCTAGTAAAACTTTTGAGTCGATCAAATCTTACTTTTAAATGCATGATATCAAATCCGTTTAATTGGACATAAAAAAAATCTTCAATCGTCATAACTACGCTCATCTTTGTAATTCTTTCTTCTCCTGAATCCTGACTCCTGACTCCTCCTAACTTAACCATTCTATGGTTGTTTAACCGGATTTGATATGACTTTTGGGTAGTCCTGCATGGTAATGGTGAAGATATATCTTTTTTAATTTCTCCCGCACTCCCCATCCCCCCATCTCCCCATCTCCCCATCTCCCCACACACTCTCTACCATTACTATGCACCACCACCGACTTTTGAATGAACGAATTCCGTGAAACGGTATTACTGAAAAATAAAGGTATAAAGCCTCTCCATTCATGGATAAAAAGCGGTCGAGGGATGGCGAGGTCTCCTCGCCATATCCAATCGACCAAGAGAAGAAAACAAAATCCTTTTAGTCAATTCTTCTATTACAGAAGAGTTCAAGAATTAAGAATTTAGAATGCGCGAATTTAGAATTACCTCTTCTTTTCAAGGAGAGGATTGACAAAGAGATGAAAATTTTTATTTATTATCCCCTTAAAAGGGGAGGCTTTAAACCACAATATTTCGGTAAAGTTTTCTTAAGTAGGAGCGATAGAACTCCGTTCCCCTCTTTTAAAGAATTTAATCCCATTCCAAATCAACAAACTGTGGATAAAAGTTAGAGCGATCGCCCAGACTATATTCTTAACAAAAATCCTCCCCAAAATAGCTACTGTTAAACCATGTCCGTCTCCCACCATTAATGTAGCAGTCAGTAATATTATTCCTTCAAACAAGACATATCCTATAACTAAACTAGCAGTCAACCATAAATAATACCTCCAGATTTTCTGCTCAATAAATTTAGGCTTAATACTAGCTACAATTGTTACTAATAATGTTCCCAAACCCATCACAACTCCCCAAGTAAAAGACTCTAAAGTCTGGGGATATTGACGGAGAGTAAAACCATATAATTGATTAACTAACCAAATTATTATTGAGGAAATTATCGCCTGTTTTCTATTAAGTGTCACCCCACTAATAGCAGCAAAACCTACTAAGGGAACGTGAGGATAAATAATACTACTAGCACTGCCAATAGTAATTAACAAAAATTGCCACAGACGAGAATGAGACATTGCTTTTTCAGCATGACTCCAAACATTATAATTTTCCTGCGAATCAACTGTAATTTTATTATTCATAAATTTTGATTCCTACTATTTTTCAACCATCAGTTTTCCGTATTATCTTTGATAGATATTTTTCCCTTACTCATTATCAAAATAATTAGGTCTAAAACCCCGCCTTTTAAGGCGAAATATTTTTGGAGAGTTGCTCAAATCCCCGTTACAAAAATAACTTATGTAAGGGCGAATGGCCATTCGCCCCTACTGACTTCTGACTTCTGACTTCGTTAACTGAATATTCCATGCAACGTCCCTACTTAGGGCTTACCGATCGATTCTAAAAGTATTGACTGATATTGGTTTTAGCGTTTTAGAGTTGAAAAAAGTACCAACTTTTCGGTGAAAAAAGCTCATGCATGCTAGTATTTTGGGATGATTATGGCAGAAAAATTGAGAGACAATTCTTAACTCCTACCTCCTCGCTCATTCCCATAACTCCTGTCTCCTGTCTCCTGTCTCCTGTCTCCTACCCCAGCAAAAAGACTTTCCATACGCAAAACCTACTTAGGATATAAATTTTTAGATAACTTCACCCCTCCTAATAAATGCTCTTTAACAATACTTTCAGCCAGATCAGGAGTAACGCGAGTGTACCAAGTTCGGTCTCCAGAATAAAAGACCACCGGACCCATTTTGCAAACTTCCAAACATCCAGAAGTAATCACATCTATATCTAATTCTGATGTTTTTACCGCAGTTTGTAAAGCCTCAAAAATTGGCTGCCACTTCCGAGAGGGATAACAACGACTCGACCGACAAACAGACAAATAAGGTCGTTTTAAAGGATTACTATTAAAAGGAATTGGACGAGTTCCTAAAACATAAATTTCTCGTAATTCCTGATAAAGTGCAAGTTTGGAAAACTCGGCTTTTTTCTCCGGCAAATAATCTTCATCTTCCCCTAAAAATGGATTGGGCAAAAATATTGTCATTAACTTTTCTGCCGCTCCATTCCAGAACTGAATCCCCCAACTTTTTGCCACTCCTTCAGGGTTTAAGCGACGATACAATGCTGCCCGACTTAAAAGACGTTTTTCTCTTAATTCTATTGGTGTCGTACAGTGAGGTCCCCCTAAATTTTTTTCTAAGCATAAATGAAGATGCCAAGCAGGAGTTGCTACGGTCAAATAACCATCATAAATTAAGCAAAGTTTTGGAGGTTCAGTGAATTCTAATTCTAGTACTCCACCTTCAACAACATGACCTATTTGAACTTGCTGCCACTGTTGCTGAATTAATGTATATAATAGAGGACCAGTAACATCTATTGTAGTAGGAAAATCTTCATATTCTATCGTTCCACCTTGAGGAGTCTTTTCCGATACCGTGTGTTTTAATGGTGTCACCCATTGATTAAATTCACTCATTTTAGTTATCCAGATTTAAAGTTTGTTTATCAACAAAATACCTCAAAAGTAGGAGGTTTGGTCTCCAAACCCTTGCAAAAGACCAGCTATATTTTAGTCAATACTATTTAATTATACTTGTTGATTCTTAGTCCTCTATTCCCTACTCCCTTCCACTGACTAAATAACATTAATTACTCCGATCGCTTGTAAATCAAAAACAGCAGAAGTCGCAACTGAAGATCATGCCTTCGGTTGCTTCAACCACTGTGGTCTATTTAGCAATGAGAAGAAAATAAAACCGGATAAAATTAATTACGCTCAAGAGGTTTATGTGGCAGAAAGCAAAATTTCCCGGTCTTATTTAATTTTCATTCCTTACCTGAAAATTGCTGTAATTAATTCGTAAGCATTCAGCCGTCAGCAATCAGCTATCAGCTATTGCATTTAGTTGATGAGAAAAGCTTTATTAATTCTCTTACTAAAAAAGTTAGCTCTCTTACCTTTAAAGTCTATATTAATTTAAATACTTTCCTTGAGCAGAGAGTCTTGTTGCTGACAGCTGACAGCTAATAGCTGTTTGGGCAGCATTCCGCAGGAAATGCTTATATTAATTAACAACTTGACAATATTCTTCATACACGCCATCAAGTAGTAAATTTAAGGCGTCTACTGCTGTTGCTGCTGCTGTTAATGCTTCCTGTTTTTGAGCATCAGTTTCACAGAGTTTTACTAATGCTTCTCGCGTAACTTGGCTGTGAATTTCATCGGCTTTTTCATGTACTTTAAAAAATGCCAAGGCTGCTTCAGAATTAATGCCGTAAAATTCTTTCAAACCAGTAATTTTAGTAGTAGCTACTTCGGGAATTTGGGATTCATAAGCATAGAGAGCAGCTAAACCTTTTGCTGGATTTTTACTGCGGGATAACTGCTGCAAAAGCTTCACAGATTCCTGAGTTTTTGCTAGGTGTTGGCGCTCTTTAACTGCTTCTCTTTTTACACCCAAACCTTCAGCAAAACGTAACCATAATTCAGGGTGATTTGTCGCTCCCATTTCTTCTTCCATGAGGTTTTCTAGGAGCATTTTTCGTATTTCTAAGTCGTCACAAGCTGCGTGAGTAGCACTAATATAAGTAGGGAAATAATGAACTTGTAGATAATATTCTTGAGCGTATTCTTGCAACATTTCTAAAGATAATTTTCCTTCATTCCACATTTGATAGAATTGGTGCTTAAGTAAATGTTTTTTTTCAATAATTTCGTCTAATTGAACAAGAAACTCTTGATCGGTCATTTTTGTATTTTCAATTAACATCATTGTTCGGCAAATGTAAGAATATTTACATATAATATCATAGTTTTTTTTATTGTCAATATGTGAATAGATTTTATCGAAATAAACTGTTAATAAAGAATCATTTTTTATTCGACAAAATATTTTTATTAATGGTATAAATAGAAAAACAAATAACTTGTAAGTATTCAGCTTTTGCCAGAATAAATTAATGACTAAGGTTAGCTGAATAAATTTTTTTAGAAGTTTTAATTCTCCTTGGATACTAATTGATATTTTGAGTTGATAATAAGCTAATAATTCATAGCTGAAGTGCTGACGTATGAACGCTTACTATAACTTTTTTATGTAAAATAAAGATATAAGAAATCACCAAATTTTAAATCTGATGATTATTTTGATATTCAGAGGAATATTGAGATGGAAATTCATCCCAACTTTTGATTACTTGTTGGTAACAATCAGGCGGACTAATCGGTAAATTAGTAAGATAAAAGAAAGTAACATTACTGCCAGATTCTAACATGAAAACTACATCCTTTTGAGGATTGTAATTATCAACAGCCTCCAGAATATGATCATTCATAAAATGTCTTTTAAGGAGGACAGTATCGGGTGCTTTTAACCAGGCATTGAGAAGAGGTGCAAGATTATTACGAGGCACAAAATGTACTTTAAATGTTTCTCCAGTTGCACCAATAATAGGTGAATTTGTACTGCAAATAATTAGACCCCGTTGGCCACTTAAATAACCTTGCCAAGCATTATATCCTATAGAGATTAAATTAGTAGCAATAAACTCTTGCTGCCAATTATGTAAATAATTTTCTTGCTCCATTTGCTTTAATAACCTATATAATTAAACTACTTATACAAATTTGAGAAATATTTGCTACAAATATGAACTGTTTCTAGTAGTCAATAGTCACTATTCACTATAAATAGTTATTATTCCTATTTTTGACCTTTAAACAATTCAAATAGAAATTACGTCAGCATCGTATATGAAGTACAGATATTCAGAATTAAATGCTTTGAGTGCGGGCATCTTGCCCGCGACGGGTGTACCTCATCAAAGTGGAATCTGCTGTAAATTCCCTCATTTTAATTCTCCAGATTTAGTGATTAAATAACGTTAATCACTCCGATCGCTTCCAAATCAAAACCACCAGAAGTCGCAGTTGGTGGTGCCGTTGTCCAAGGGTCAAAAATGGGGTCTCCTGTAGCATCTAAAAAGCTACCATTACCAGGAATATCTACAATACGAACAAACCGAATAGCATTAATATCTACCGCACCGGATGTCACTAACGGGTCGTTAACTAAGTCATCTAAGTCAAAAGGAGTTCCCCAGGAACTACCAAAAAATTCTCCCTCAAACTCAGAAGCGTTATTAACGTGTTTGCCAGCTAAATTATAAACTTGTGTGGGGTCGATGACATCAAAACTACCTAATGGTTGCTCTGTCAAAGAGTCGCTAGGAAAACGAGCAAAGTTTACCCCATCACTGGAAACTTCAACGAATGCTAGTTCGGCAAAAATACCGCCAAGGTTATTAAAACCATTTTCAAATACTGCAAAGTCTGCTCCTGCACCATTACTAATACCAGAGTCAAAGGTTAAAGTAATCTCTCCTGGTGGTACTCCTGCGTCTATTTGTTCTTGAGTTAGATCCCCCAGTGAAGCAATATCAATAAAATTATCTGTTCTAGCAGTAGGTCCTAATGTTAGTTCAGGAGTTTGGAATCTTTCATCGACTCCTGGTGCAGGGGAATAATTTTGAAATCCTGTCGCCCATGCTGTAAAGGTTGGATTAACAATACTGTCCGGTCTGATTAACCCTTCACCCTCAGAACTAATAAAACCAGGGATGGCAGAATCTATTTTTCCTGGGTCTTGGGTGGAACTGGAATAAGGTCCTAGTTGCTGGACAAATGTTCTAAATTGGTCTTCGGTAAGTTCGCTGCTGTTAACACCTGAGAGGATGGCTAAAAATTCTCCTGTGACTGTATCTTGGATAATGGTGCTGTCAGCTAGTTCATTACTACCTTGAAAAATATTGAGTTCTTCAAAAGTTATTCCTCCTAATAAACCAATGGCATCTTGTTCTAGATTAAAGTCAGTAATTAAGTCTGCTTGGTTAATATCTTGGTCTCCCGTTGGTGGTTGATTTTGTCGCTGAAGAACAAAATTATCGAAACCCTCTCCCCCAGTTAAGGTGTCTGTACCTACATCGCCATAAATATTGTCGCTGCCAAGGTCTCCAGAGAGATTATCGTTCCCTTTACCACCCCGCAGCGTGTCGTTACCTGCATTTCCGTCGAGAATATCGTTGCCTTGGTTGCCACTAATTAAGTCTCCACTTTCCAGACCATTAATTGTGTCATCTCCTGCTAAACCAAATATTTCATCTGCATCTGAACTACCTGTGAGGAGTTCACTATTTTCTGTTCCTATTATTGTTGTCATTTTATTTCTTTTTAAATTTATGCAAGACTTTCTGTCGCAACTTTTTTGCTAATACCAAAGCAGTTGCGATCGCTATTAATCCCACCGTTAACTATCGCTCTTATTACTTATTTTTATGTTTTTAACAGTAGATTCAGAAGCACTTTTTGTACTTTTTGTCAACTTTCTAGCTATTATTTTTTTCTTATTAATTGAATAGGGCAAAAGGGAAAATTGCACAGAGGAGATTCCCACCCCAAGCAATTTTAAGTGCGGTGATTATGGTGGGGTATTAAATCCACAAAAGAAAAGATAACTGCTAATTTACTTCTTTTTAAGTAGTAGCTGTTTCCCAGAGTTTGGTTTAAATAAGCTCTGTCTAAATATCTGTAGCGAAAGGTTCTTATTTAGAGCTAATTCCCTTTTTGTCAATACTATATTAGTCATCATCCATACCTCGCAGATGTTTGATAAAGTTACTATTCAATCGGCGGGCATTCTGACTGAGAGATAATCAAGTATCTCATCACAGTTGCGGGACAGCGACGGATTTACACCGAACTTTCCCCGTTTCCTCTAACGGATGGCCTCCATTAGAACCGATTAGTTATAATTTATAATATTAAAACACAACTACTTAATTAATGCAATACTCTTACAAAATTTTTTTTTGCTAACTAGGGTTTGCTGAATTAAAGTTAAAAGTCAGGTAGCTTACGGTAATGGAGCTTTTTGTATTCAATTTATCTCCTAAGTTATTGGCTCTTATTTACCTCAAAATACTGAATTTTTCTGCTGAAATTCAAGAAAATTTCTTCACATAAAATGGCCGAAACAATTGCCTGTTATATAGAATCCGAATTATTACTATACCCAAGTCATTGCGACTGGAACGAAGTGGAAGGTTTGCGTAGCATTCCGTAAGGAAAGCAATCTCCTAAACCTCTGAGATTGCTTCCTATCGTCGCAATGACGACTGTGCAATCGGATTCTATATTACCCATCTCCGCGTCCCCGTGTCTCCGCGTCTCCATGTCCTACCCCCACCAACTAATTTTTTCAGCAAACCCTAACTAGATATTTTCACTCCAGACAAAAATATCCCTACTATTATTATTATCTCCAACTACTAAATTAGTCGCAAAAGAATCAAAAGCGACAACTTCCCCGGAAGCAGAAATTGCCGGATTAAAAGAAGTCAAATTTCCTTCTAACTCCTGATAATTTACTGATATTTTAGTCGTGACACCATTGAGCAAATCCCGCACGAATATATCATTGGTACCATTTCTATCCCCAGGCACCAATAACGGGTCGAAAGAATCAAAAGCTACAAACTGACCATCGCCAGAAATCGTCGGTGCAAAGGAACTTCTACTGACTTGATTACCAAAAATATTCACAGAGACGCGAGTCGTAATGCCATTTAGTACATCGCGCACAAATATATCTCTGACAGCATTTGTATCTCCCGGTATTAGATTAGTTGCCGTAGACTCAAAGGCGATAAAGCGACCGTCAGTAGAAATAGAGGGAGCGATTGAACTGAAATCTCCTTGGTTGCCTAAAGCATCTACTGAAATACTGCTGGTCATTCCAGTTAGGGTATCGTGCCAAAAAACATCTCTGGTATTATTGGTATCTCCTGCCACAATATTAGTCGCAAAAGAGTCAAAAGCGATAAAGCGACCATCAGCAGAAATAGTGGGGTTGAAAGAACTGAAATTTGCTCGATCGCCCAGAGAATTTTTAGATATTTGGGCAGTTATACCAGTTAGAGTGTCGTGTAGAAAAATATCTCTGGCGTTGTTAATATCTCCCATAACTAGGTTGGTAGCATCAGACTCAAAGGCAATGAAGCGACCGTCGGCAGAAATAGTGGGGTTTATTGAGGCAGCATTGCTTTGGTTGCCTAGAGAATCTACCGATATTCTTGTGGTTGTAAAAGTCAGGAGGTCTCTGAGAAAAATGTCTGTTGTATTATTGTTATCTCCTGGCACTAAATTAGTGGCATTAGAAGCAAAGGTTACAAAGCGACCATCACCAGAAACAGAAGGATGAAAAGAATTGAGATTTCCGCCAGACCCAAAAGAGTTTACCGAAACAATATCTGTAGTTTGAGTTTCTCTGTCTGTAATGAAAATATCTGTTTGGTTGTTGGTGTCTCCTATTACTAAGTTGTTGGCAGCAGATTCAAAAGCAATATAACGACCATCGGCAGAAATAGAGGGATTAATTGAAAAGTTATTTCCTTCATTGCCTTGAAAGTTTACAGATAGGCGATCAATGTTTGTTTGGGGAATAATGTTTGTAACCATGCTCAGGCGATAAAAGTCTATGTTATTGACTCAGTAATAATACATCCAAATTTGAGATTTTGTTTTCATCAGTTGGGTTTATGACCAAAGTAGAGGTCAATTGGGAGAATATTTTAATGATATTTTAAATCGGAAACGGTCAGAATTTTTGCCAGTTATTGGGGTGGATGGTTATGATTATATCTCTGAAATTTTGGTGAAATATCAACTTAAAATTACATTTTTTATTACTCTATCACAATTTATTTATTTTTCGGAGATGTCTAATATGAAGAATGTCAATGTTGAATTAGTTGTGAAAAAAAAAGAAATTCAACAATCACTACTACTTATACTGCTACTGCTACAACTATCACTCAAATCAACACAATTATTGATATTATTAAAGTTATACACACTAGATGAAAAATTTCTTCTTGAAGATGAAGATGTGGTAGTTTGTGAGCTTAAAATCTTCTAAAAAATCTCTAATTCCTTTGATTAACCCAGAGATTAAACGTTTTTTTTGTGACTTTTTTTCAGTAATTTTAAAGATGATTATGGGATATAAAAACCTTTTTGTGTTAAAAATTATATAGCTTAATTTTGCCTCTTTTATTTCTGATTTTTCTGTCTATTATTGATGTATTTATGAATCATGTTACTAAATAGTCTTTATAATATCACAAAAATTGCGAGGATGGAACCGAAAATCCTTTGGTGCGCGATTTTTTTATGATCTTCACAAAATGAAAGTGTTGGTGTTTTCTACTGAGCAGGGTAAATAACAGCTTGACATAATCTATGACTATCTAGTATAATAGAGTTGTTGGGAAATAAAAATTGAACAATGCTCAAAAGCTTATTCTATAAAGTTTTCAGGATTATAGAGCTGAAAAACGCTATAAACTATGACCAATAAGAGTTTTAGCCATTTTTTTAGCTTAATTCCCAACAACTCTAATATGTGATTATTTATATTTTATTTGATGCTACTAGGATTCAAAACTGAGTTACACCCCACAAACCAGCAAAAAACGTTACTGGCTAAACACGCTGGTGTAGCCCGTCATTCCTGGAACTGGGGATTATGGCTCACCAGAAACATATTGAATCACAATCAGCATAATCCTGATAGTAAACTTAAATTTCCCACATCTATCGACCTGCATAAACTTTTAGTAGCAATGGTCAAACCTAAAAACTATTGGTATTATGAAGTTTCTAAAACAGCCCCTCAATATGCCTTAAGACATTTATCATCAGCTTGGAAACGTTGCTTTACTAAAGTGTCTGGTCAACCTAAATTTAAGAAAAAAGGTAGAGATGATAGTTTCACTTTGGATGGTTCAATATCAGTAGGTTTTGATCGGGTTAAATTACCTAGAATTGGATGGGTAAAAACTTATGAAATTTTGCCAGATAATGTTACTCCTAAATCTGTAACTATTAGCCGAAAAGCCGACCGTTGGTTTATTAGTTTCAAAATAGAGACAGCAGCCATAATTACCGAGAAATCAGTTGATGTGGTTGGTGTAGATTTAGGTGTAAAATCTCTAGCTACACTTTCAACTGGTGAGGTTTTTGTTGGTGCAAAATCTTACAAAAAGTTAGAGTCTAAACTATCACGACTGCAGTACCTAAACAGGCATAAAACTAAGTTTTCCAATAACTGGAAAAAAGCACAGCTAAAAATAGCGAGACTGCATACAAAGGTAGCTGACATCAGGAAAGATACATTGCATAAACTAACAACCTATTTGGCTAAAAACCACAGTCAAATAGTAATAGAAGACCTGAATGTATCAGGAATGATGGCAAATCATAAGTTAGCTAAGGCTGTTGGGTCTATGGGTTTTTACGAGTTTCGTAGACAGTTAGAATACAAGTGTGAGTTATATGGTTCAGAGTTAATCATCGTTGATAGATGGTTTCCTAGTTCTAAAACCTGCAGTAGGTGTGGAACTGTTAAAGAGTCTCTATTGTTATCAGAGCGTGTTTTTGAATGTGAAAACTGTGGTTTCGGTTGCGATCGAGACTTGAATGCAGCGTTAAATTTAGCGATGGCGGTCAGTTCGACCGTGACAGCCTGTGGACTGGATAACGCCGACGTTGCCAGGTTGAGGCAGGAATAGAACAGATAATTTATAGAAAATCATAGATTTTTGTAGATAATCGTAGGTTTCTAAGAACGGATACATAGAAAGATTCGATGATGGGAAAATATCAGGAACGGGCAAGATGCCCATTCCACAAGGGTTATATAAGGCATAGCTTAAAGAAATTCACTGAAGTTGCCAATATTGACATTATTAATATTACTGCCAGGATCTACATCAACAACTGGATCGACAGTAGTTTGAGAGAAGCCAAATTTTTGTACTTCTCGTACTGTGTAAGTATTGGGAGGTAAATCCTCAAATGAGTAGAAACCAAATTCATCAGTTATAGTTGCAGGTTCCCCAATATCTAAGAGACTATTGTTATTCAAATCTAGATACAAAGTGAAGTTATCTAAACCATTTTCTCCAGGGTCTAATATTCCATTTGCATTTCTATCATTAAATTTAATCCCATTAATTTGACCTCGGTTACTTACATTGCCAATATTGACATCTGTAATGTTACTTCCTGGAGTTACATTGATAATTGGGTCGGGAGTAGTTTGGTCAAAATTGGGTGCTTGAGTTTCTCTAATTGTATAAGTATCTGGGGGTAAATCTAGGAAAGAATATTCACCATTAATATCAGTAATAGTCGGAGGTTCTCCTTCATCCAAAAATCCATTTTGGTTGAGGTCTAAATATAAGGTAATGTCTGATAAACCTAATTCTCCTTCTTCAAATATTCCATTAGCATTAGTATCATTAAATTTGGTACCGCTAATTTGACCACGATTATTTACATTCCCAATATTGACATTTGTGATGTTACTTCCTGGAGTTACATTCACAACAGGTTCGGGAGTAGTTGGAGCAAAACCTGGTGGAGAAATTTCTCTCAATATATAAGTATCTGGGGGTAAATCTAGGAAAGAAAATTCACCATTAACACCAGTAATAGTTGGAGGTTCTCCTTCATCTAAGAATCCATTTTGATTCAGGTCTAAATATAAGGTAATGTCTGATAAACCCAATTCTCCAGGGTCGAATATTCCATTAGTATTTGTATCATTAAATTTCGTGCCGCTAATTTGACCACGGTTATTTACATTGCCAATATTAACTATTAGATTACTTCCCGGAGTGACATTTAAAATTGGGTCGGGAGTAGTTTGATCAAAATCTGGTGGGGAAACTTCTCGCAAAGTATAAGTATTAGGAGGTAAATCTAGGAAAGAATATTCACCATTAGCACCAGTAATAGTCGGAGGTTCTCCCTCATCTAAGAATCCATTTTGGTTGAGGTCTAAATATAAAGTAATATCTGATAAACCTAGTTCTCCAGAGTCTAATATTCCATTAGCGTTCGTATCATTAAATTTAGTACCGCTAATTTGACCCCGATTATTTATATTTCCAATATTAACTATTAGATTACTTCCCGGAGTGACATTTAAAATTGGGTCGGGAGTAGTTTGATCAAAATCTGGTGGGGAAACTTCTCGCAAAGTATAAGTATTAGGAGGTAAATCTAGGAAAGAATATTCACCATTAGCACCAGTAATAGTCGGAGGTTCTCCTTCATCCAAAAATCCATTTTGATTCAGGTCTAAATATAAGGTAATGTCTGATAAACCTAATTCTCCTTCTTCTAATATTCCATTAGCGTTCGTATCATTAAATTTAGTACCGCTAATTTGACCACGATTATTTACATTGCCAATATTGACATTTGTAATGTTACTTCCTGGAGTTACATCAATAATTGGGTCGGGAGTAGTTGAAGCAAAACCTGATGGAGAAACTTCTCTCAATATATAAGTATTAGGAGGTAAATCTAGGAAAGAATATTCACCATTAGCACCAGTAATAGTGGGAGGTTCTCCCTCATCCAAAAATCCATTTTGATTGAGGTCTAAATATAAAGTAATATCTGATAAACCTAATTCTCCTTCTTCTAATATTCCATTAGTATTTGTATCATTAAATTTCGTGCCACTAATTTGACCGCGGTTACTTACATTGCCAATATTACCAATATTAATATTTGTCAGATTACTACCCGGAGTTACATTGACAATTGGAGTAGGGGTAGTTTGATTAAAACCTGGTTGCTGAATTTCTCTGATTGTATAAATATTAGGAGGTAGGTTATTAAATAGATATCCCCCAAAATTATTAGTAATATTGGCAGGTTCGTTGAAGTCTAGAAAACCGTTGTTATTAATATCTAAGTAGATGGTGAAATTAGATAATCCAAATTCGTTAGGGTCTAACCTACCATTAGCGTTAATGTCATTGAATTTTATGCCATTGATATTACCTGTGGTACTAAATTGAGATGCTTCTATTTCTGTTACTCCCAATAATTCTTCTTTTTCTGCTATTAATGTCGCCATATATAACTCCTTTTGCTATAGAGGGTATTTATATTCTTGAATGTTATTTTTCTGTGTAGTTAATCCTCTTGGTTTAAGAAAAAGATTTTTGTGTGCCAAATTTAGTTCAAAATAATTCCATCTACAAGTCTCAATTCAAAATTCTGAACTATGTTGATAAATCCGGATATATAACTCAGTTTTATTACTGATATAGCAGAAGGGAGAAAGAAGAAGGAAAAATCTTACTTTGTCTGAGTTTTAAGCTTTTGATCTGTCCTAACCTTTGCTTCGACTGCTATACCTAAATAAACTTTGAAGAAAGTTGTAGGTGGTAGGTTAATAATTTTAAAAAGCCATGAGAAATTTGTCATAATATCCTTAATATTTGTGGGTTAATCTATAGGATATTAAAACTTGATGATTGAGATATGATTGTTGATTTTATAGAATCAAAAATATGTAATAATGTTCCGGGCTTTTTCAGGTAATCCTGCTACATCAATGGAATGATAAATGCTAGATATATCATGGATAGCCTCTTCTTTAATTACATATAATAATTATGATATATAAATGGTGGATACCGATTAGAGAATTTGGCTTATTAGTAGCAAAATAACCAGCAATTGGCATGATAGTGTTGTTTTTTGAAATTGGCATTTTGACTTGACCAAAATAATAATGGAACGTATAGTCTTTGTAAAATATATTCAGCAAAAAGCAAAAAATGGGTAACACAACTGAAAATCTATCAATAGCCATAACACAAGATATAGGAAAAAGAATTGTTGATTGGGAATTACAAACATATATTACTCAGGGAGATGCAAAAGTAATGGAGAAACTAGCAAAAAACGGTTCTGAGTATATAGGCTACCTCACCGCAGCATCAGAAGGATATAAAGGTCTTTTTGTTGCTGATAGAGCAGAAAAGAGAATTTCTCATTTCATAAATGCAAGTAAAGAAGCTCTGCTTGTACCTGCCGCCTTAGCAATTAGTGAGAAATTAGGTAGTAGAGTGTTAATGCCAAATGCGGTTGCTTTTTTATACATAGAAGGATTGAAAAAAACTGGTGAATTTGTAACAGATTCAGATAAATGGCCTGATTTTTATAAAAATGTTCTCAATAAAATTGCTAAGGCAATGCAAAATGATGTGAAAGAGACAGTAGCAGAGATAGCTCAAAGAGACTTGGTAGAGGGCGAAACATATATTGTTCGCACCGGTTTTGGCATTTTAACAATGACTAAAAAAGATGATAAGATTGACATTTATCGAATCAATTCAAAGGAAGGGTATAAAAAAGCCGTTACGTATAGTGGTAATCATAAGGTAATAGCAGTAGATCAAGGGAAGTTGAAAGAATTTGGTTATTATAAGCCTAGTAGAAGTGAGTTATCTGAAATATATGCCGAAGAATTTAAGGAAGTGTTAGAAGGCTATAAAGATATGCCATTTGCGGAAACGGAATTCGTGCTACGTGGTGGTAGGAAATTTGCTCAAGAAAAATTAGATAAAGGCGAAAATTTTGATTTAAATGAGAAATTCAGCTTATATAAAAATGATGGTGAATTAATTGTAAAAGATATAACGCTAAAAAATATTTTACCAATATTAGATGTTGTAGTTGGTAAGAGAAATATAATCTCGGAATTTGACAAAAAAATTGCTGAATTTGCTGAAGTAAACACAGCCTTAGGCAGAGGTTTCGGCGAACCAATGTTAGAGAAAAAAGAAATAATATATGATTTATCTTCGCCCAAGCTAGCAAAAATGGAAGGTGTTACCGTTAAATCTGATGAATATTCTCAAACAACATATATTGAAAATAAAGATGGTAGTGGCAAAGTAATTTTAAACGGCGAGGAGCTAACAGAACTTAATTACCAGAAAACTGTTGATACGCGAAGCCAAGGTGGAATAATGTACCATTCATATGATTTTGCAGCTAATTCTAGAGCTAGAGAAATATATGATGTTAATTATTCTCCAGAACACAATACAATAGTAATTTATGTAGGTGATTGGGACCTTGTGATAGAAAATTTCCACCAAGGAGATTTAGGCATTGAGCTAAAAGGAAGCCCTGTTGCAATACCAACTAGAGAAAACAAACAAAGCAAACTTCCTGAGCAGAATTTTATAGAATATGCTGATATTAAAAGGCAAGTTACAGAAATTGCAACTAATGCTAGTATTAGCGTTTCTGTGAGTAATAATGACAAAATTATAAGTGCAATTGGCTTATTTGATACTGCCTCAATGCTTCTGGCTGCAACATTAGCTGGTGTTAGAACGAAATTTTTTGCTAATAATAAAGTAAATACTAATGCTATTGCAAAAACAGTAGTGCAAAACATTGAATTACAAGATTCAAGGCTAGAAGAAAAACCTAACAAAATAGCTATATAATTTAGTTAGTATTTGTCATAATATCCTTGATATTTGTGGGTTAATCTATAGGATATTAAAATTTGATGATTGAGATATGATTGTTGATTTTATAGAATCAAAAATACGGAATAATATTCCGTACTAGTACTCCCTACTATATGTCTTGATTACCATAATAAATTAGGTGGTCTTCTGGGAGGATAATTTCTCCTTTCTACTTGGTTTTGATTTGGTCTCCATTCAATAGAGTCTGGCGGTAAACTTCTTTCATTTAGAGCATTTAAAAAACTGGAAATTTCTGGGTCGTTAGGCTTAAGTTTCAATGCTTGTTGAACTACTTCTCTAGCTTCTTGATACCGCTCTAAACGATAAAGAACTTCCCCTTTTCCCAGCCAAGCATCAACAAAATCAGACTTTAATTGAATTGCCTTATCATAAGCAGCGATCGCTTCTTTATATTCCCGAAAATGTTTTGTTAAAATATTTCCTCTCAGATACCAAACTACAAAGTCATCTGGTTTATATCTAATTACTTGATTAAAAGATATTAATGCGTCGTGGGGTCGTTCTAAATAAGCTAATAAGGCACCTTGGTCTCGCCAAGCTAAATAAAAATCTGGTTGAATTTTTACTGTTTTTTGATAGGCATCAATTGCTCTATTATGTCTACCTAAAGCTGATAAGACATTTCCTTTTCCATACCAAGCAGGATAAAAATTTTCTCTGATTTTTATTGCACGTTCAAAAGCTATTAGTGCTTCTTCAAATCTCTCTAATCTATACAAATGATTCCCACGGTTTGCCCATGCTGCTGCACTAGAAATATCTGTTGTTTCTGGAATTTTTAAATAAGCTTCTATAGAAAAAGCTTCTTTTTCAGTTAGTGGTCGTGGGGGTGAATTTTCTAACTGAAGATTTAATCTCATATTGAACTTATCTGCTAACTGTAAAAAGGTATTAATAGGAATTCCATAACTAAAACCAGTACTCACTCTCTCCACTGAATTAGATTTTTCATCATAAATTTTTGTACCTTCAGAAGCACCATGAATTCCAATTAATCTTCCTTGAGTATCTAAAATAGGTGCGCCACTCAAACCTAACTCAGTAATATTGTTATAAAAAAGTTCATAACCATTAGAAACCGGGTCTTTTATAAAAGCTAATTCATAATCTTGATTAATTAATAATCCCGGACTAAATAAACGTTCTCTTTGGAAAAAAGGTAATCTTGATGCAGGCCAACCAGACACAAAAATATGACGAAATTCAGCTTGATAATCATAATCAGCTAAAGTAGCTATTTGATATTTTTTCTGACTCCGAAATTCTAAAAGTGCTAAATCTACTGCTGGTAATTTAATTATTCTTTGATAATCAATCTTATGTCTTTCTCCATCTTTGGTAATAACTGCATATTCATCTTGAGTTTCTACAACGTGCTTGGCAGTTAAAACATAATAAGTATTTTTGTCTCGAGAAATTATTGCCCCGGAAGCTGGATTTATCGAATCAATTAATACTGTAAATTCTGTGGCAATTTGATTAATTTCATCTGCCATTAAAGCAGCAGCAGGTTGTATGGAAATAATTGCTGTAGAAGGAAAAAGTAACAGAGAGGAAGTCAGAAGTAATGGCTTAATTGGGAATAATAAATTCACAAAAGTCCATAGATGATTTTTAAAGTTCATAGCAGAAGGAAGAAGGAAGAGGGAAGATGGAAGATGGAAGATGGAAAAATCAAGAATTTAAGTAGGAAGAGGGAAGATGGAAGATGGAAGATGGAAAAATCAAGAATTTAAGTAGGAATCAAAATTAACGAAACTCCATAGATAATTTTGAAATCCATATTTGATAATTCAGCACTCAGAGGGAAAAATCAAGAATTTAATTAGGAATCAACATTTACGAAACTCCATAGCAGAAGAAAGATGGAAGATGGAAGAAGGAAGATGGAAAAATCAAGAATTTAAGTAGGAATCAAAATTAACGAAACTCCATAGATAATTTTGAAATCCATATTTGATAATTCAGCACTCAGAGGGAAAAATCAAGAATTTAATTAGGAATCAACATTTACGAAACTCCATAGATAATTTTTAAAGTTCATGGCAGAAGGAAGAAAGAAGATGGAAGAAGGAAGATGAAAAAATCAAGAATTTAAGTAGGAATCAAAATTAACGAAACTCCATAGATAATTTTGAAATCCATATTTGATAATTCAGCACTCAGAGGGAAAAATCAAGAATTTAAATAGGAATCAAAATTAACAAAATTCCATAGCAGAAGGAAGATGGAAGATGAAAGATGGAAGACGGAAAAATCAAGAACTTAATTAGGAATCAACATTTACGAAATTCCATAGCAGAAGGAAGATGAAAGATGAAAAAATCAAGAATTTAAGTAGGAACCAAAATTAACGAAACTCCATAGATAATTTTGAAATCCATATTTGATAATTCAGCACTCAGAGGGAAAATCAAGAATTTAAATAGGAATCAAAATTAACAAAAGTCGATGGAAAATTTTGAAATCCATATTTGATATAGCAGAAGGAAGAAGTTTGATTATTTATTATTGATATTCCGAAGTTTGCAGCTATTTCATAAGACAAAAATGGCGACTGCTATAATTCACCACTCAGACAGAAAAATCAAGAATTTAAGCAGGAATCAAAATGTACAAAATTCCATAAACAATTCTGAAATTCATATTTTCCTCTTTATTCATACCTAGTAGTTTTGTTGCGGATGTCGCAATAGGAGTTTTTGTTTAGTTCTATTTTCAGCAGCTAGTAGTTTTATTGCGGATGTCGCAATAGGAATTTTTGCTCAGTTCTATTTTCAGCAGCTAGTAGTTTTATTGCGGATGTCGCAATAGGAATTTTTGCTCAGTTCTATTTTCAGCAGCTAGTAGTTTTATTGCGGATGTCGCAATAGGAATTTTTGTTTAGTTCTATTTTCAGCAGCTAGTAGTTTTGTTGCGTATGTCGCAATAGGAATTTTTGCTTAGTTCTATTTTCAGCAGCTAATGGTTTTATTGCGTATGTCGCAATAGGAGTTTTTGCTTAGTTCTATTTTCAGCAGCTAATGGTTTTATTGCGTATGTCGCAATAGGAGTTTTTGCTTAGTTCAAGAGCTAATAGTTTTATTGCGGATGTCGCAATAGGAGTTTTTGCTCAGTCTATTTTCAGCAGCTAGTAGTTTTATTGCGTATGTCGCAATAGGAGTTTTTGCTCAGTTGGATTTTCAGCAGCTAGTGGTTTTATTGCGTATGTCGCAATAGGAGTTTTTGCTTAGTTCAAGAGCTAATAGTTTTATTGCGGATGTCGCAACAGGGGTTTTTGCTCAGTCTATTTTCAGCAGCTAGTAGTTTTATTGCGTATGTCGCAATAGGAGTTTTTGCTTAGTTCAAGAGCTAATAGTTTTATTGCGGATGTCGCAATAGGAGTTTTTGTTTAGTTCTATTTTCAGCAGCTAGTAGTTTTATTGCGGATGTCGCAATAGGAATTTTTGCTTAGTTGGATTTTCAGTAGCTAGTAGTTTTGTTGCGTATGTCGCAATAGGAGTTTTTGCTTAGTTCAAGAGCTAGTAGTTTTGTTGCGTATGTCGCAATAGGAGTTTTTGTTTAGTTCTATTTTCAGCAGCTAGTAGTTTTATTGCGGATGTCGCAATAGGAATTTTTGCTTAGTTGGATTTTCAGCAGCTAGTGGTTTTATTGCGTATGTCGCAATAGGAGTTTTTGCTTAGTTCAAGAGCTAATAGTTTTATTGCGGATGTCGCAATAGGAGTTTTTGTTTAGTTCTATTTTCAGCAGCTAGTAGTTTTATTGCGGATGTCGCAATAGGAATTTTTGCTTAGTTGGATTTTCAGTAGCTAGTAGTTTTGTTGCGTATGTCGCAATAGGAGTTTTTGCTCAGTCTATTTTCAGCAGCTAGTAGTTTTTTGCGTATGTCGCAATAGGAGTTTTTGCTTAGTTCAGGAGCTAGTGGTTTTGTTGCGTATGTCGCAATAGGAGTTTTTGCTTAGTTCTATTTTCAGCAGCTAGTGGTTTTATTGCGTATGTCGCAATAGGAGTTTTTGCTCAGTTGGATTTTCAGCAGCTAATAGTTTTATTGCGTATGTCGCAATAGGAGTTTTTGCTCAGTTGGATTTTCAGCAGCTACTGATGACTGATAACCGAAATAACCTTTAGCGAAACTCTTGACTCATACATGAAGTTGGCAAAATAGGAGGAGAAAATTTCCAATTCAGCACATCAATAAAATCAGGAAAAAATAAATACTTGAAAATCTTGCTACTAGGAATTTGAGTCACTTTAATATTTGGTACAGATGCAAATTGGGGAGCTAATTTAGCGATAGTTTCAATAGGAATAGCAAATGCTAAATGACTCATTTGTTGGCGCAAATTAATATTAGGTTGCTCGCCATCACGATATACATAAGGATTGCCCCATAAAGGATAAGCGTGCATTCCATTAATACCAATTACTTGCCCATAAATATTCAGTAACGGACCACCGCTCATCCCCTTTTTAATCAAATTAGTGTAGCCAATTTGATAACCTTTTTCTAAAGGTTTATCAGACAATATTGACACTTTTCCCCTAGTAAATAAAAACTCTGTATCTTGAGGTTTTTCTAAAATAGGAAACCCCGCAGCAAAAATCTTATCCCCTTCAGCAAGAGCATGAGAATTTCCTAGAGATGCAACAGCGTAGGTATAATGAGCGCTGCGAAATTGTAATATAGCTAAATCATTTCCTTGAAAACCTTCATTTTCTATTTGATTTGCTTCATAAAAATTACCATCTGGAGTTTGAACCAAATAAGATTTATCTTGAGTATTTAAAACGTGCTGATTAGTAACAATTGTATAGATTTGTTCTTGCCGTTTTAAAATAATTCCTGAACCCCAACCATTTTCAGAAATAACTTTAACCGTGATTGACTTAGCTAAACCTTTAAGCTCTTCAATAGTACAAAAATTATTACAGTCAGTACAATTTTGAACTTGTATTTTAGTTTCAGAACTTTTGAAGTCATCAAAATTTTTAGACAGTGCTTGTATCGGCAAACAAAATAACCCATTACCAATACAAACCGTTAAGATCAGCGATCGCCAATTCATAGGATATTATACCATTTCTCAAAAATAATGCTATGTATGATTGGGTGGGTAAGTGTGGGAAGTATGGGAAGCGTTGGGAGGATTTAAAAGTAGGAAAAATATATACTAACCGACTAATAATTGTCAAAAAAAGACTTTTAATCTTGGTAAATATTTGACTGTTGAAGTATAACTGAAATATAGCATTGCTTTTGGGAATTGGTATTACTCTATTACCAAAAAATTAAAGATAATATTCCTGATGTCAAGCCTCCTTATTGCAGAGGTACTGAAGTCCGCATTTCCCCTGGAGGAGGCTAACTGATGACTGATAACTGATAACTGATAACTGAAATTACCAACCATTGAAACTAGAAGTTTGAGAATTAGTAGAAGACCTGTCATATCTATTTTTTGCTAAATCTTCTATATAGTCATTAAAGTTTAAATAGAAACGGGAACCACTTTCATATAGTGGACCTGTAGCAGCACCAACTCGGATGTCAAATAACTGTTGAACTGTTTCACTAGCACTTTGCTGAGGTTTGAGAGTAAATAATACCCCTTGGCAAGGACCTCCCTTTCTACCAGAAACACAAATTACCGGTTGACGATTGACAATACCAGTCGTAATGTAATCTAGTCTGCCATCGTCATAGAAAAATTGAAATTTATCTGATACTTGACGACAACGAGTAAGGGGACTATATCCAGCAGATAAGAAATAATTAGAAACCCAACGAATAACTGTATAAGTACCTTGTGGTGTTTTGACAAAAGTAGTTGGGATACCATTTTTACCCCGGTCACAATAAAATTTATTAGGTCGAATTATCGGTTGAACTTCTTTGACTACTGGCTTTGTTTTTTCAGAACAGCTTTCTTTTTCTATACATAAATTCTGTTCCTGTTTTTGACATAGTTCTTCTTTAATTTCACAAAGTAATCTAGGTTTGGGTCTAGCATGAGCAGGATTATTGATAGTTAAATTAATCCCAAAGCAGAAAGCAAATGCTAAAAATATTTTTGTACAAATATTGATTTTCATAACCACGAAATCTTGGGATATTTTTGTTGTAGGTTATTGCCAATAAATAATTTATATAGCAGAAGGAAGAAGGAAGAAGGAAGAAAGAAGAAGGAAAAATCTTACGTTGTCTGAGTTTTAAGCTTTTGATTTGTCCTAACCTTTCCTTTGATTGCTATAAATATTATTTATTACTTATATTCTCAACAACCTTCATCCCATTTATCAAGACTTTCGCTCTTGTTCCGGAAAAGCTGTTAATTACTGACATCAGTTTATTGATTGATACCAAATCCTCTTGTAAAAAACCCTCTACAAAAATCGGTTAAATTATTTTAGAACGAGAATTTAGAGCTATTTATCAAAAAAATATGGGTCGTGCAACCCCGCCTTTTAAAGCGAAATATTTTTGGAGCCTTGCTCAAATCCCCTACTTCCCCTCCTGGGAGGGGGAGAGGCTAGGGGTGGGTTAACTTCTGTACGTCGCCAATCCGACGGCTCCCCTATCTGACGTCTGACTTCTGACTTCGTTAAATAATGGGGGCTTGGGAAGAATATTTAGTATGAAATAGTACTTTTAACTTAGATTCCGCACGTCAATTTTTCAGATTAAATTACCACAAAATCGTTTTTTTTTATCAGCATTTATACTCCATAAATACTGATAATTTAACTGATAAAAAAACAATAAAAATTTAATAAATCAAGTATTTATACTTGATTATCTGAAATGATGAGCCAGCATCACTCCCTACTAACTAATAACTATTAACTATTGAATACTTGCCCTTTATACTAAGCTTTAAAATGCCCAATGTAGGCTTTAAATAACTTGTAAAAAATATATTATCCTAGTCAATTAATTACAGCTAGATTTGTTCGGTATACCTTAGTAACTCGTATCTGCCCCTAAACCAGAAGCTGCACCCTTGTTTCTTAATTCAAAAATATTTTTCTTACAACTAAAATAGGACTGCAATACAGAATAAAAATCTAAAATTCCTGTACAGAAAAATTTATCCAATTCAAAATCCTATTAAGATACGATTCAACATTTTTCTACTTTTTTTTCCAGTCAATACCTAGTCGTTTTAAGTAATCCCAACCTCGTTGAGGCCAGACATGGTCGCGACCAGTTTTCTTAGCAATCCAACGGGCTACTTTTGGACCAGACCATGCTCCACCATCAGGAGCAGGCCCTTGTAAAGCCTCTGAAAGTTCCTGCTGTTGAGCTGGTGTCAACAAAGATTTAGCAGGTGGTGGTTGACGGTCTTTACTGCGATTTTTCACAGATTCTGGACCCTGTCTATTGTAGCGCCCAACAATTTCCTTAGCATAATCGTAGTTAAATCCTACAACTTCAGATGCTTTTTTAATAGACCATTGTTGAGCAATTAGAAGCAGGAGATGCCACCGACGAGATTCGATGGTATCTGGAGCTTGTCGATAGCGAATTTTCAATTCCTCTACCGTAAGATGTGGTTTCAAATTAGCTTTTGCTGGCATACCTCCTATGAGGAAATTATGGGAGTTTTTAATCTTATCTACCCCTATGTGCTAATCTCCGGATAAAGTCTGTCTTTAGAAGTCAAAAGTCAAAACCCGAGAAGTCAAAAGTCAAAAGTTTAGAAGTTAGAAGTTAGAAGTTAAAAATTAAAAGTTTAGAAGTTAGAAGTAATCCCTGACGCTCAGTATGAGTAATGATAAAGATTTTGAGACAGAGGAATATTTTTCCGACTGTTGCCTGTTGCCTGTTGCCTATTGCCTATTCTCTATTCCCTGCTATAGAAATTTTTGATGGTTAATTATTTATAGTTAATTCAATTAACCCTATAATCTAATAGCTGAACTTTAGGAATGATGGTATAGGCATGGCATCCATTAGCGAGCTGCATCAACAACTAATAAGTAAAGAACGCTCTGCTGTAGAAATTACCCAAGAGGCCCTAAAACGCATCAGCCAGTTGGAGCCAAAGTTGAAAAGCTTTATCTGTGTAACGGCAGAAAAGGCCGTAGAACAGGCCCGTCAGGTGGATGCCCAAATTGCTGCAGGAGAGAAAATTGGACAATTGGCAGGGATTCCGATCGCTGTTAAAGATAATATGTGTACCCGAGGTATACCTACTACTTGTGGTTCTAAGATTCTAGAAAATTTTATTCCTCCTTATGAATCAACTGTCACTCAAAAACTTTTAGATTCTGGTGCAGTTATTCTGGGTAAGACAAATCTAGATGAATTTGCCATGGGTAGTTCGACGGAAAATTCTGCTTATCAAGTTACGGCTAATCCATGGGATGTGGAACGAGTGCCTGGTGGATCTTCTGGAGGGTCGGCCGCAGCAGTGGCATCTGAAGAGTCTGTAGTTGCATTGGGTTCAGATACTGGTGGTTCTATTCGTCAACCAGCATCTTTTTGTGGTGTGGTGGGTATGAAGCCTACTTATGGCCTGGTTTCTCGTTATGGGTTGGTGGCTTTTGCTTCTTCTTTAGACCAAATAGGACCTTTTGGTAGGACTGTTGAAGATGCTGCGATTTTGTTGCAGGCGATCGCTGGTTATGACCCTAAAGATTCTACGAGTCTTAATGTGTCTATCCCGAATTATACTAGGAACCTGAGACCGAATTTAAGACCAAAAGGGCAAATTAGAATTGGTCTAATTAAGGAGACTTTTGGTGAGGGTTTAGATTCTGTTGTTAATCAAGCTTTTACTAAGGCAGTGGAACAGTTACAGGAGTTGGGAGCTGAAATTCAGGTTGTTTCTTGTCCCCGGTTCCGCTACGGTTTACCTACTTATTATGTTATTGCTCCATCGGAAGCTTCAGCAAATTTAGCTCGTTATGATGGGGTGAAATATGGCTTCCGCGCTCCTAAGTCGGAAAATCTTTTGGAGATGTATGCTCAGACTCGTGCTGAGGGTTTTGGTAGGGAAGTTAAACGCCGAATTATGATTGGTACTTATGCTTTGTCGGCTGGATATTATGATGCTTATTATCTCAAAGCTCAAAAAGTCCGGACTTTGATTAAGGAAGATTTTGATAAGGCTTTTGCTCAGGTGGATATTTTGGCTTGTCCCACTGCTCCGACTACTGCTTTTAAGGCGGGTGAAAAGACTGATGACCCACTGAGTATGTATTTGTCTGATTTAATGACTATCCCAGTTAATTTGGCTGGCTTACCTGCTTTGAGTTTACCTTGTGGTTTTGATGAAAAAGGTTTACCTATTGGTATGCAATTAATTGGTAATGTTTTGAGGGAAGCTTTATTGTTTGAAGTTGCTTATGTTTATGAACAATCTAATGATTGGTATAAACGTCTGCCTGGGCTTTAGAAATAACTCATTCTTGTCCCCATTGCAGCATATTCATTAATTGATAATGGATAATGAATAATGAATAATGGATAATTACCTGTGGTTAAAACCGTAACGGAATTGAATATAAGGAAATCTGATTTCTTCTGTTGGTTTCATGGATATCGCGAGGTCTCCTCCCCATCCCTCGACCACTTTTTTCTCCTTAAAAGGAGAGGCTTTAAACCTAAATTCGATTAATTATCAATTATCAATTATCCATTGGTAAATATTTTATAGCAATTCCCAAAAAGCGTGAGGTACAAAATTTTAGGTTTGAGAGAACTCTTAATAGGGAATAAAAAAACAAAAAGATCACTGTACCTCACGACCTTGGGAAACACTATATCTAAAACTCAAAGCAATAGCTGAATGCGAGTGCATCCCGCAGGGAAGTGCTGAAGCGCTGATGGCTAAATGCTTACTTTATTATGTGGGAATTTTATTCTTTTTTTGTGGGAAAGTTGATTTTAATTGTTGGGATAGTTTTGGCGATCGCTTATGTTGCTGTCTGTATGTTTTTGGTATTTTTACAGCAGCGATTTATGTTTTTCCCTAGTTCTGTTATAAAAATAACACCGAAAGATGTAAATCTTTCCTATGAAGATGTTTGGTTATCTGCTTCTAAGAGAAAAGGTAAGTTAGAGCAAATACATGGATGGTGGATACCTGCTAATTCTGACACATCAAATTTTCAGGGTGTGCTGTTATATTTGCATGGTAATGGTATTAATATCGGAGCGAATGTTGAACCAGCTTATAGATTTCAGAAATTAGGTTTTGATGTTTTCTTGATAGATTATCGTGGTTATGGGCGAAGTAAAGGAAATTTTCCTAGTGAAGCACAGATTTATCAAGATGTAGAAATTGCCTGGAATTATTTGGTTAATCAAAGAGAAATTAATCCGCAAAATATACTGGTTTATGGTCATTCTTTGGGAGGTGCTATTGCTATTGAGTTGGCTACAAGACATCCGAAAATGGTTGGATTAATTATTCAAAGTTCTTTTACTTCTATGCAAGGAATGGTGGATTATAGGGGAGGTATGTATAGAATTTTTCCCATCAAGTTAATCTTACATCAAATATTTGACTCAATTACAAAGTTACGGAAATTAGATATACCTATTATGTTAATTCATGGCAGGGAAGATGGATCGGTTCCTGCCTATATGAGCGAAAAATTATTTGCAGTTACTCCTGCTAAAATTAAAGATTTATATATAGTTTTAGGTGCAGATCATAATGATGTTGCTGCTATTGCTGGTGATGAGTATTTAGAGCGACTTAATAAGTTTATTAATCGATTAAAAAAGAAGCAGAAACAAAGCATCGAACAATAGACCTCGCAGCCAAAGTAAAAATTAATTTTTTTTCTTCTATAATGGCAGGATTAATTATTCAAAGTTCTTTTACTTCTATGGAAGGAATGGTGGATTATAGGGAAGGAATGTATAGAATTTTTCCCATCAAATTAATCTGACATCAAATATTTGACTCAATTACAAAATAATTACGGAAATTAGATATACCTATTATGTTAATTTATGTTAATTCATGGTATGGAAGATTTATCAATTCCCACTTCTATGAGGGAACAATTATTTGCAGTTACTCCTGCTAAGATTAAAGATTTGTATATGGTTTCAGGTGCAAGTTATAATAATGTTGCTGCTATTGCTGGTAATGAGTATTTAGAGCGACTTAATAAGTTTGTTAATTGATTAAAAAAGAAGCATAAATAAAGTATCGAAAATAAACCTCGTAGCCAAAGTAAAAATTAATTTTTTTTCTTCTATAATGTTTATATTTTATGCTTTTAATTTCTGTTATTAAATCTAATTTAATAGAAGAGTATTACAGCTTCGATCGGGAAGTGTGAGTTAAAGTTGTATTTTTACTCCTTGTTTTAGCTATTTCCTCAAGGCTCAGAATTATGGAAATCGCTATATATTATAGTAGGGAACAGGGAACATGGAATAGTGAGAAAAACATTTCCTCTACCTATCAAGGAGAAAAAAATCGGGTGCATCTCAATGCGTGAATAAAGCAAAAAAATTATCACTTTTAGGCAACAGCGGTCAGACCCCGCGTCGGCGTCAGACGCAAGGGAATGCTGACCAAGAGAGGCAACAGCTCCGGAAGGCAACAGGCAACAGGTAATATATAGGAAAAAAGTATTTTTGCAAATATGAGATGCACCCAAAAAATCCTTTTTGTCAATCCTCTTGTTTTCAGGGGAAATAATTATTAATTATTAATTGTTAATTATTAATTGTTGAACTTACCCTAATAATCAAGGTACTAGCTAAAGCAAATTTAGTATTATACCAAATCCACTTAATTAGGTATAAAAAAATGTTGCATCTGAGCGTCATTGCCAAATATTTCTAAATTCTCTTCCTTCGGTGTCTCCTGACTCGGGACTCCTGATATCATGTCCAGGTAAGAGTGCGATCAAAAAACTTTCTCCTTTTCCTTCTGTTCCTTGTTTCTTCTTTCTTCCCTCCAGACTCCAGACTCCAGACTCCAGACTTCTTTGGTACCGGATTTGATATTATGCCAAAAACTACCTCAATTAAATTAATTATTTCAGTCATAGGAATTATTGGTTTTATTTTTGCACCTCAGCCCAATTTTACTGAACAAAATTATCCTACTGTCCTAGCTCAAATACCATCATCAAAACCTAGTAGACTATCCCAAGAAGTTCTACAAGAACTCACTCAATGTGTCAGAGAAATAGTTAAACCCACAGAAGCATCTTTAGAAGCGATACAAGTAGCTTCTATGCAATGCACAATGAGAGTAATAATGTTAGCTCCAGATGGTAAGTTTCGCCCAGATGCTAATCAAAGAATGGAAGCATTATTAGAAATAAGTGGAGCTAGTTTACCAGAAATTCTGAGTCAAGGAAAAGCTACTGTCAAGCTTGAAAAACTTACAAATAGTCAGGTATTTACTCTTCCAGTAATAGTGGCAGGGGAAACTAAAAATTTTTTATTAGATACAGGTGCTTCTAATACAATTATAGAAAGTAGAATAGCTCAAAATTTGGGTTTAGCAAGTACTCCTATTCCCAATGATTTATTATCTTACTTTGTTGTCGGTGATGACTGTTCAAATGTTAATGCTAATATACATACTTTACCCACGATAAAAGTTGATGCAGCTACAGTAAATGGTTTGCAAGGAATGGGTTTGTCTAAGACAGCTATTCCTGGTAATTTATCAGGTGTTTTAGGTTTAGATTTTCTGAAAGGTTTTGATGTAATTATTAATCCTCAAACTTCTCAGTTGGAGTTACTACCTCCTTCTTCTTCTGTTAATAATACTATTCCTTTGATAGGTAGGATGGGAGTTATGTTAGCTGAGGTAAAAATTAATAGTAAAGGACCTTTTCTGTTTCTATTAGATACAGGAGCAGATTTGATTGTTTTATCTCAAAATTTAGCAAATGAATTAGGAATTGATATTGCTAATGCAGAAAAAATGGATGTCTTAGGATTTTGTGGTACTGAAATTGCTCGGAAAATAAAGTTGGATACTGTGAGTTTACAACAGCATGAAGTATCTCAATTAGATGGGATTATTATTGATAATCAAATTCTTGATTTAATAGGTATTGATGGGATTGTTGGTCAGAATTTTCTGAGTCGCTATCAGCAACATTGGCGATTTGATAAGTCTAATAAATTGGGATTTCCAGAAACAGGAAGCTTGTTTTTAATTCCATTAGGGAATGATTAAATGTAGGAAAAAATCAATAAATATTATGAGGTCTTCAGAAGGGAATAAAGATGGAAGATGGAAGAATCAAAGATGGAAGATGAGTAGAAAGTTTTCAAACGCTAATTATCCGGACATGATATTAATACTAGCTCAAAATTCAATATAGTAAAAGGGAGTTAAAGGGATGTTGAACATCATAAAAAAAAGCTGACTTGATTCAAAATATTGTTCTTAATATCTTAATCAACTTAGCTTTTTATTCAGACTTTCAGCACAACTTTAATACTTTTAATGAATTATCAATTTGTCAAAATAGTCTCATTAAAGAATAAGGAATAATGAATAATAGAGTTGTCGCTAAATAAAGGGAAAAAATCACTCTAACCTAGACAGAGCAATAATTCCAAGCATTTTTGCTATCCAATAGCTACAATCCTTACAGAACAAGGTTTTTGGGCATTTTTTAATTGATAAAGCGACAAGTCTAATGAATAAGGAAGAAGAGGATAAATTTTTCAAACGCTAATGATCTGAATATTATATTAATCCTACCTCAAAATTCAAGATAGCAAAAAGGAGTTAAAGCGATGTTTAATATCATAAAAAAAAAATAATTTTATTCAAAATATTGCTCTTAATATCTCAATAAACTTAGTTTTTTATTCAGGCTTTAAACAAAACTTTAATACTTTTAATTAATTATCAATTTGTCAAAATAGTCTCATTAAAAAAGAAGGAAGAAGAGGAGAATATTTTGGCACCCTAATTATCCGGATATGATATTAATTATACCTCAAAATTCAAGTTAGCTAAAAATATTTAAAGCGGTGTTTAACATATAGCAATATGATTTTAGTTGTGAGATATTGGAGACTTTTAGGCAACAGCTCATCTGTTCAACAATGAATAATGAATAATGAATAATGAATAATGAATAATGAATAATTACCTCTCCTTGAAAAGAAGAGGATTGACTAATAATGAAATTTTTTATTCTCTTGGTCGATTGGATATGGCGAGGTCTCCTCGCCATCCCATCCTAGGTCATGCTGCGCAAACGACCGCTTATTATCCCCTATCCAAGGGGAGGTGCATACCCACAATTTTTCGGTAAAAGGCAACAGGGAATAAGAAAAAAACGAATGTATATAAATAAGATAACTGCTATATTCTATACTTTAAAGGAACACCTCAATTCTCACATCTGATTTATGATTGCTATAATAATAAAATAATAAAAAAAAGCTGACTTGATTCAAAATATTGTTCTTAATACCTCAATCAACTTATCTTTTTATTCAGACTTTTAGTACAACTTTAATACTCTTAATTAATTATCAATTTGTCAAAATGGTCTGATTATAGTCTAGTTGACAAAAAAAAAATCCTGTGATAGAACCAATAAACTATTAAAAGCTGTTATACAAGATAAAATAGTATAGAAATAAACAAACAATAAATTGGGAGGCAAAGCCTAACATGAGTTTATTAAATAAGGTTCTTGGAGTTTACAATTCAAATCGAATGGCATTCTCACAACAAGAAGCAATAGCTGCTATTGCAATATCTGCCATTGCCTCAGATGGTTATCTTTTAGATCAAGAAACAGAAAGACTTATAGTACTTTTGGCGCAAATGGAAATGTTTAAAGGTTATTCAGAAAAACAGATTACAAATATGCTAGATAGATTGCTCAATTTACTCAGTGAAAAAGGTATGAATAATTTAGTTGCTATAGCCAACGATGCGCTACATCCAGAGTATAAAGAAACAGCATTTACATTAGCTGTCGATCTAATCTTAATAGATGGAGTTTTTTCTGGTAAAGAACAAACATTTTTAACTCGTTTGTGTCAGATATTGGAAGTGCCTGTAGAGAAAGCTTCAGAAATTTTTCAAGCTCAGTCAGCAAACCATCAGGAGACTAAAAAAAAGTCTAGAAAGTATAGAAATAATCAACATTATGAAAAGTAAATAAAATGTGGTTATTTATTATTTGTAAAAAATCAAAAGTTTTTTAATAGATAAAAATTTTTGATGATAACGATTTAGACTTAAATCAATTAATAGCGAACAGTTGTCAGTTATAGCAGAAGGAAGAAGGAAGAAGGAAAAAGGAAGAAGGAAGAAGGAGAAATCTTGCGTTGTCTGAGTTTTAAGCTTTTATCTTTCCTAATCTTTGCTTCGACTGCTATATCAGGTGTATTACCGAGGGTTTAAACAGTTATTTATTAGCACTAAACAAGTGTTTCAGTATTGAAACTGTATAGCAGAAGTAACAAGCAAGAAGCAAAAATCTTGTGTAGTCTAAATTTTAAGCTTTTGATATGTCCACGCCCTTTTCTTCGACTTCTATATCTTCCACAATTGGGCTAAAAGAAGTCATCCCCTTTAGCCTATAGTACCTATACTAATCCAACCCAAAAACTTAATATCGAATCCATTTAATTAGCAAAAAAAATCGTCTATTGGAGTTGAAAAAAGTGAACTGATAACTGTTAATTAAATAATGGGGTAAATTAGGTAATAATTTCTTGATAAGCCTGAATAGTTTGTGTAGCGATCGCTTCCCAACTATAATTTTTTTTAGCTAACTCTTTAGCATTCAAACCTCGTTGTTTTCTTTCAGCTTCATTTTGCAAAGCTGATTTAATTAAAATAGCCATATCTTCTATTTTACAACTACCAACCCAACCTGCTTTTGCATCTGCTACATCTTGACAAATATGAACTCCATCGGAAATAACTACTGGTGTACCTGCCACCATTGCCTCTGCTACTGCAATACCAAAATTCTCATAATAAGAAGGCAACACAAATATATCAGCAACCTGTAATAAACTTGCCTTAATTTCCCCTGTGACAAACCCCGTTATTTTTGTACATTTAGCAAGAGGTGAAGTCTCTATTTGTGACCGAATTTTTGCTTCATAATTAGGGTCTTGAGGATTAGCACCTGCTAAAATAAATTGAAAATCCATCCCTTCTGCTAATAACTTTTCTAAAGCTGGCAATAATAAATCCAGCCCTTTTTTTGGTTCAATTCGAGACATAAATAAAATTATGGGATGTTTAATTTTTATCCCTTGAGATTGAAGATAATTAACTAACTTTTCATCCTGAATATTATCTGGGGGATTAACACCCAAAGGAATTACTAAATCTCGTGTAGATAAACCAAATCTTTCAGAAACTTTTGCCTCTTCTAAACTGGTAAAATGAAGTGCTGCAGCATGAGCAATATTCCGCTTTTCCAGCAGAGAAACATAAATTTTTTTGAGTAATTTTTTTTTCCGTAAATCAGCCGGGTCTAAAGTACCTAAAGGTCTTAAAATATAAGGTAAATTGTTAGCTATAGCCACAGTCGCAGCCATAGTAGTTACTGGTGAAAAAAGAGCATGAATATGAGCCAAATCAAACTCAGAAGCGTGTTGATTTAACCATTGTAATAACTTCAGAGAAAATTTATAACGACGAAATGGAGAACAACGAAAATAACGAATTTGATAACCATTTTGTCTAACAGGTTTATCAAGGGGAACATCCAAAGGTGGTTGACCTATATCTCCATTAGAATCTGTAGTAAGAATAGTAACATCTATATTTTGAGCAGCAAGGGCAGTAGAAAGTCCTAGAACCATTTGACTAGGACCGCCATAAACAAGAGAAATAGATGGTACTATCTGTAATATTCGCATAATTTTATTTAACTATATTTGATACTCTATCAGTATAAATCCCCATCAATTCTTTCTAGTAGACGCTCCACAGCTAAAACTGTGCAATAGATTGTTATTTCTAGCTGTCTTTATCTCCCCTACTCCCTAATGCACCATTTAAGGTGTGTCAGTCCAGTAGTAGGAAAATATCTACTTCCCTCTCTATTACCTATGCCGCAATAGTCATTTGCATTTTCTGAAGCGCATAACTTGAGAGTGTGTCATCGGAAAATATCTACTTTCCTCTCTATTACCTATGCCGCAATAGTCATTTGCATTTTCTGAAGCGCATAACTTGAGAGTGTGTAGTAGGAAAATATCTACTTTCCTCTCTATTACCTATGCCGCAATAGTCATTTGCATTTTCTGAAGCGCATAACTTGAGAGTGTGTCATCGGAAAATATCTACTTCCCTCTCTATTACCTATGTCGCAATAGTCATTTGCATTTTCTGAAGCGCATAACTTGAGAGTGTGTCATCGGAAAATATCTACTTCCCTCTCTATTACCTATGTCGCAATAGTCATTTGCATTTTCTGAAGCGCATAACTTGAGAG
>NZ_JAAHGO010000089.1 GCF_010672455.1 Okeania sp. SIO2C9
GACTTTCACCTACATCTACATAAGAGTTAGATAACATCTGTTTTATCCCTTGAGTTATGTCATTCTGTGTAAATCTTATTGAGATTTCTGTTTTAACAGTCTGATTTTCATCAAGAACGAATCGCACTTCCTCTCTATTTATTGCGGATGTGGCAATAGTCATGAGTCAAAACTGCTATAATTTTTGCCCAGGTACTTATTTTCCAATCTATGGACGAACAAATTTATTAAGTTGTTTAACCAATAAATGTACAGTTGTGGAAGGATTATCATTAGCAGGATTATTTGGGTTATATTGCTTGAATAACTTCTCGGCATTTTTAATTGCTTGAGGTTGCTTACTTTCCAATATCTCATACATTTTGTTGCTATTTTTTTCATATTTTTTATTCAGCTTTTTAGTTAAAGCTTTTTTATAATCTTTGCGAGACATGTCAGTATCTCGATATTCAAAATGTAACAAATACCAAATTTCAAATGCTTCATTTGAATAAGCAACTTTAATATTATTATTTTCAGCATCTTTTATAGCTTGATTAAAATTTTTTACCGGAAATGAATCACGGTCAAATACACACCATACTTGATTGTAATCACCATCTTCTTTCATAATCTTGAGAGCTTCTTTAACCAAACTAATTGTATTTTGACCTAATCCTCGCACATCAATCACATCTTTAGGTACGCGGAAACTACGAAAATAATTTGGTTCCGTTTCTTCTCCCTCACAAACTATCAAAAAACGCTCAATAACTTCTCGTGTTGCTACTGTGTCATTTCTTGAATAACGACTATATTTACTTTTTCCAGAATGTTGATAATTTCTCTTATATTCTTTTTTTTTAGCCATTTTTTTCAAATAATTCAGTTAAATTACCAAGAAAAGGTATGGCTCCATACTTACCCTTAATATAATCACTTTCAAAACTCGCATCATTCGGTACTTTGTATTCAACTAAAGAATATAAATCAGTCGCTCCCTGCCGATTTTTTTCTGTAAACCATATCTGGTCTCGTCTAAAAATCTTATTACTAAGTAAATTAGTATCGTGAGTCGTAAAAATAAGTTGTGCCTTTTTAGGATTTGTTGTATTAGAGTTAAATAAATCAATAATTGCGCGAGTGATGATTGGATGTAACCTAGCATCAAGTTCATCAATTATTAAAATTTATCCATTTTTTAAAGTATCCAAAATTGGCACGGCAAAAGCAAACAATTTTTTAGTTCCTTCTGACTCATCCTCATAAAAATTAAATACTTCTAAAGATGCCACTTTTCCTTCTAAATCATACTTTTTATGAAAGGTTTGAATATCATCAGTGTGCGCTCCATGATTTATCATAAATTTTCTAAATTCTTCAGAGTAAATATCAGAAAATTGTTCTGGCAAAATATTTATTGTATCAATTTTAATATCATCAATACCTAAATCCCATTTTCTAATTAATTGAATAATTTCTTTTTTATATTGACTATCCTTGAAAAATTCAATTGTGAGTTGTTGATAAAAATCGCTATGTAATCCTGAAATTATATTCAAATCTCTAAACCACCGCAAAATACTTGTAGAGATTTTGCCATTAAATTGAGCATTAACAGACAGAAAAAGAGCATTATTTCTGGTTTTATCAGCGATAAATTTACCGAAATACTGATTTTCACTAAATACATTAGTCATCTCAATGCCATTTTCATCACGTTCAAATAGTCTAGTCTCCCTAACTTTTGGCACATAAAATAACCATTCAGAAACCACCTGTTTTTTATCGACTTCAAAACCATACCTATATAATTTATGGTCTAAAATAAAAACTATTTCAAAAAAAGAAGGCTCTCCTTCTGTTTCCGTACTTAGCCTAAACTCCTCTACATTAATAGCATCTTCTATCTGAGTTTCTTTTGAAGAATTAAGCACAAACCGACGCATAAAATCTAATGCTTTAACCAAATTACTTTTGCCACTAGCATTCGCGCCATAAACAGCAGAACTTTTCAGCAAATTTAATTCATCATCAACTTGAAAAACATTATTTTTATCAACACTTTTATTATTAGCAGTTAAATCTGTAGTCACCATACTCAAAGTGACAATTTCTTGAAAAGATAAATAGTTACCAACACTGAATTGAATCAGCATAGAATTATAAAGAATAGATCGAGTGGTAAATTTGTGAAAAAATTACAAATTTACACTAATTATACTATTGATGATTACTTTATATGAAATAGAATAATTACCGCTACGGAATATCTCCCATAACACCCTGAAAAAAGAGAAAATATATAGCAAATATTTTAATATTTCAGATTATATAAACAATTTTAATATGTGCATTGTATATAGGTAAGCATTTCCGTTTGTCATGCTGCGCAAACAGCCTTCAGCTAGCCTTCTACAGATGAACTGCGGACTTCAGCTATCAGCTATGAGTTATTAACTTATTATCGCACCGAAGGAGAAATTAATTTCCAAAGAGTAAAATATGTTTGCTTAGGCATTTCGCACCGAAATAAAAAGGTTATCAGCTAACCTTAGTAAGTTATTATGTTCATGCATCTGAATGCGAGCGCATGACAAACGGAAATGCTGAATATTAATAGCCGAATGCTGACATATATAATAGGGAAAAATCATAGTATTATAGCAATCATAAATCATTTGTAAAAAAATTCAGGATATATAAAAACTCTCAAACTTTTACCCCTATTTCCTGTTTCTTAAATTCAAAGATATTTTTACCAGCAACTCAAATAGGATTACTATATCTATTTAGAATAGATAAATTCTCATTCCCAGGAGTTTTGCTATAGTATAGAAATACTCAAGAATAAAATCATAGAAATGACATCAGAAAAAGAATCCTTAAATCAACCAATAACAGCTAACTCCATAACTCCCTGGTGGCTAAAAATATGGCAACAACAAAAAGAAAATATTAAAGTTTTGGCGATCGCTTTATCTTTATCTTTATTAGTCAGAATATTAATTGCAGAACCAAGATATATACCTTCAGACTCAATGATACCTACTTTAGAAGTAGGCGATCGCCTAGTAGTGGAAAAAGTATCTTATCATTTTCATCCACCTGCTAGAGGTGATATTATTGTTTTTCAACCACCTCAACAGTTACAACGCTATGGTTATGATCAGAATCAAGCTTTTATCAAAAGAGTTATTGGCCTGCCAGGAGATACTATTAGAATTGAGAATGGTCTAGTGTATATAAATGACCAACCGCTGACTGAAAATTATATTGCTGAACCTCCTGAATATACTTTGCCAATTTCAGTCGAAGTTCCTAACAATCAATATTTTGTAATGGGAGATAATCGTAATAATAGTAATGACTCTCATGTTTGGGGTTTTTTGCCTAAGAAAAATATTATAGGTAGGGCAATAATTCGCTTTTGGCCTTATCAAAGATTAGGAGCGTTAAATCCGAAATAATTCTCCTAATACCTAATACCAATTTGATAAAATATTGCGACATTCATGTAACAGGGAGTAGGCAGCATAGCCAAGATAAGTATATGAAAAAAAATCAAAAAGGTTAAATAAAGGAAGCAGAAATTTGAGATGTTATCTCAAGAGCGCTTCAATAAATTCAATCAAACATTTTTATTATACTTAATCATCATCATCATCCGGACATGGTATAATTTTTTTCACCCTTAGTAAAACACTTAAAACTTAACATTTAAAACCTAATACTTAAAACCTAATACCTAATACTAAATCCGGTTATTATAGGGTAGTTACCTAAATATTCAAATCCTTATCAGACAAAGATTTTGATTTTTTTGAATATCTCCTTACTAAACCGGATTTTGTATAAGACCTAAAACTTAACACCGAAAACCTAATACCGAAAACCTAATACCTAAATTCCTTACCATTGTTGTTTATCTAAAACAGGAGGTAAACTAAGTTTAGGAAATTTGTAGAATGTATCTCCTTGTTCATCAATTTCTAAGGTTGCAGTGAAAACTTGTACTTGACCTTCAAGATATTTCTGAGCTATTTGAGCATCAACTTTAGCCGCAGCAGCTAATTGAATTAGAGAAATTTTACCATTTTGAAGTTCTAATAATTTGTAAAAGGCATCATCTAAAATACGCTTTTGTTCTCTGTCATTAGATATATTAAATATAAATGCACCTAATACAATTCCTAATCCTGTGAATATTACGAATTCGATAACAGCCATTTAATCAAAAAGAGAAATAAGTAAGAAATAATAAATCAGAATAAACCAAAAATCCGAGAGATAAAATTAGAAGATTAGCTATAGCAAAATCCAGAAGAGAAAATGAAACTATAGATGTATAGTAAAACTTTTTTTACCTATAACAACTGTAATAGCAGTGGAAAGAAAAGGTGCGGACATATCAAAAGCTTAAAACTAGGACAACGCCAGATTTTTCCTTCTTCCTTCTTCCTAAATTTTTCCTATTTTTATAACTGTAATTTTTATTATTTAAACTTTAAACTAATTAGAGTAATTGGTAGCTTAGTCTGAAAATATCAAGATGATTTTAGTCGCTAAATTATCCAATTACCCTAATTTTAAAAATGATAAAGAACCTTGCTTAAACTCCAGGTTCGACAAGATTTTCTAATCCGGCAACTACCTTAGCAGAAATAATTTTGTCTCCTTTACCTAATTTTTCCAAAACCTTTTTCCCTTCCACCACATAACCAAAAACCGTATAACGACCATCCAGTAAATTTACTCCTGCAGGCGTTAATTCTGGTTGGAATAAGAAAAAGAAAAATTGAGAAGAACCACCATCATTTTCAGATTCAGGACGAGCCATTGCCACTGTACCATAAGCAGAAAAAGGCAGAACAGGTTGTTCCCGAAAACGACCAATTTCTTCTAAAGTAAAACTATATATTGGTTCCTCATCTCCCTTGACCAAAATTTCCAGTGGGATATTACGGTACTCACCACTATCAGGGTCAATAAAACCAACTTCTGGGCCAGGAGGGTCTCCAGTTTGTAAAACATAAGACTGTTCTGAGCGAATAAACTCTAGGCCATCGTAAAAACCCCTCTGAACTAAATCTACAAAATTACCAGCAGTAATAGGGGCACTATAACCATCAACAACCAAAGTCAAAGAACCCTTTTCCGTTTCCATCTCAATAGTAGCGCGACCTTTGAGTTGAGGTAAATTAGCAAACTCTGAAGGAACCTCAAACGGAAATCCTCCTAGCATCAACTTTTCAAGCTGACCAACTAATGCCAGTAGTTGTGCCCGTTGCTCCAATACTTGTTCCCCATCTTTAGCTTCAGCAACTTCTCGAATATTAACAATGCCCTGCTCAAGTTGTTCAATTATGGCCTCTGCCTCAGATTGTTTAGACTCAGAAACACCAGCTAATAACTTAGGCTTACTAATATTAAGAACCCTAGATGCAGCAGCAATATCACTACTAACAGAGGACCAACGTTTACCTCGCAGTCTATTAGCAATGTCCTCCAGACTCCTTTGTATTTTACGCACTGGTTCATTGTCTATCGGTAGAGCATACCTTAATAATGCCTTACCATCAGTAATCGGATCGCCCTGGGGCAAACGACTTTCACGAGTTGTTGTGCTACCACCAAAGTCCCACCAAGCAGCACTAAGACCAACAGACAAAGTGAAAAGTAATAGTGCTAGGATGCCAGTTTTAAGCAAGCGTTTACAAGTGTTAATGACGGAATTGTGAAGATTTAGCATATTTATGAATTTTTATTCCCTTACTAATATTACATGGCTGTCCACACTCATCGGATTTTTGGGGGTAAAAATTAGGTTTTAGATTTGGTCACCAGTTAGTTTTGCTGATGTATAGGAATAGGCAATAGAGTAGAGATATAGAGTTATACCAAATCTCAAAAGTCTTGCTACATCTCCTTGAGAGTAGGGAGTAGGCAGTAGGCAGTAAGCAGTAGAGTTCAAAGACATAAGATATCTTGGCTTAATGCCGAGAATCGTTACAAACATTACTGAACTATTATTACTTAATAACTGAAATCTTAATTAAGTATCGCATTAATGCATGGGAATTGGTATTATATCATGTCCGGTTGAACAGTTATAAATAAATCACTCAGCATAATTCAGGAGTCAGTCCTCAGGAGGGAAGAAAGAAGAATAGAAGGAGAAAGTTTTTTGATCACTAATTACCCGGACATGATCAGGACTTACGCATAACCACCACATATAGTAGGGATAGTAGGGACGTTAACGATAGTTATGCGCCAGCAAACGGCCGTTTGCCCCTACAGATGGTGTAGAATTTTATATTTTGCGTAAGTCCTGATGAAAACATTACGCATTTAAGGTTAAGACATTTTGCCTTCTAGAGTTGTTGCCTTTTCCTAGCAGAATGCTGCGCAAATAACTCAAGTCTATTGTCTTAACAACAGAAAGTACTACTATATGCCTTACAGCGCTTTTCAAATTGATGAACCACATCGTCATAACCAAAATCCTGTAGGGGCGAATGGCCATATAGCCTGACGGCATGGGCTTCGCAATTGCGCCCCTAGTGTGGTCTACTGAAATGAAAACCGCTGTAATATGTCTCAGACAAAAAACTTTTGATTTCGACCGCCAGACATCAGAGATTTTACATAAAATTATTTTGACGAGGTGCTAAAAATTGCTTTCTACTCCTACGATATTTGACAATTTTTCTGACTCTCGAATATTGTACGATGTCTAATGTTAAGTTCTAATCTGATAATTTAATTAAAAACCGCAATAACGTTGTTATATGATTTCTAGTAATGATTTTCGCCCCGGTGTGACTATTGAATTGGATGGTTCGGTTTGGAGGGTAGTAGAATTTCTGCACGTTAAACCAGGCAAGGGTTCTGCTTTTGTCCGAACAAAGCTCAAAAATGCACAGACTGGTAGTGTTGTAGAAAGAACATTTAGAGCTGGTGAAACAGTACCTCAAGCTACTTTGGACAAGAGAGCTATGCAGCATACCTATAAAGATGCTGACCAATTTGTGTTTATGGATATGGAAACTTTTGAAGAGGCCAATTTAAGTTCAGAGCAAATTGGCGAGCGTGTTAAGTATCTTAGCGAAGGTATGGAGGTTAATGTTATTAAGTGGGGCGAACAAGTAATAGAAGTGGAACTGCCCAACTCAGTAACTTTAGAAGTAACTGAAACTGACCCTGGTGTTAAAGGAGATACTGCTACTGGTGGTAGTAAACCTGCTATTGTCGAAACAGGAGCTCAAATTATGGTTCCTTTATTTATATCTAGAGGAGAACGGATTAAGATAGATACTCGAAATGATTCTTATTTGGGTAGAGAGTAATAGCAGAAAACTAGATTTATTTTAGAAGTAAGTTATGCATTGATTGCGTAATTCTGAGTGATCTTTACGGGGGCTTAATAAATGTGCATAATTACCACCGCACAAAGCCCCTTTAGAAGATCAAGATGGACTTAAGAGAGGAATAAAAAAGATAAATTGATAATTTATTTATTGTAATTGATTTTAATTTGGGTTTGATCGGAAATCTAATTCAGTATTCCTAGCAGGGAATAAGCTTCCTGTCTTTTTCTTTAAACTGCTACATTTTTTTATTAATAAGTAGTAATTATGCTAAAACCTAAATCTCAACCTCACTTCTGTAAGAAAAAAAAATTATGGCTTTGAATTTCACGCTTCTACATCTATACTAAAACAGTATTGAAGAAGGAGACAGGAGACAGGAGACAGGAGACAGGAGGAAAATTACATGGGGATTCGCTCCCCCAAGTAATTTTGAACACCCCCGTTGACGGTGGGGTATTAAACCCACAAAGAAAATGATAAACTCTTCTTTTTATTAAGTATTAATTGAGTTGAACGCCGATTAAGTGAGGATATAAAAACAGTGCAATTAGATTTACATCAACTGCGGGAACTACTAACAGCAATAGACCAAACTAATATTTCGGAGTTGACTTTAAAAAGTGGAGATTTGGAATTAACGGTACGTAAAGGAACTTTATTTAACGATCGCCTCTCATTACCTTCTTCCTATGGGACTGACCCTTCCGAATTTGTTTCTCCTGGTACTACCTCATTAGATACAACAGCTACAAAAACTGCTCCTATGACTTCAGGAACACCTCCTACGGTCTCAAACAAATTTGAAGAAATTTTATCTCCAGTTGTGGGCACTTTTTACCGCGCTCCTGCTCCTGATGAACCATCATTTGTAGAAGTAGGCGATCAAATTACTTCTGGCCAAACAGTTTGTATTATTGAAGCGATGAAAGTTATGAATGAGATTGAAGCAGAGGTCTCTGGACAAATAGTAGAAATTTTAATCGAAAATGGACAACCTGTAGAATATAATCAGCCTTTAATGTTAGTTAATCCCAACTAGACTGTATAAAAATCATGCCACAATTGATTGAAAAGCCTACTCGAATTGAACCTACGGGTAATAAACCTAAGCAAATTGACGAATATATTGGTCATGTCAATAGCCAAACAGATGCTATTAGCGTTGCCCAAATGCGCTCTCCTAGTGGCTGGATGGAACCCGGCCAAAGGCCATAATTTGATGAATTTACTCTGGTACTTCAGGGAAAACTATGTGTTGAGTATGAAGGCGGTCAGTTAGAAGTTAATGCTGGCCAAGCAGTAATAGCTCGCAAAGGAGAATGGGTAAAATACAGTACACCTGGCGCTGAGGGAGCAGAATATATTGCTATTTGTTTGCCTGCTTTTTCCCCTCACACTGTAAATCGTGATTCTGATTGACTTCTCCCCGGACTCAAGTCACGGGGATTCTAAGTAGATACTACGCAATACCGATAAATCCGTGTTACTTCATCTATTCTTAGCTGACCAAAGGTATATTCTTTGGGGACAAGTCAAAGTTCCCCTACACAGTCGGCTAAGGCTAATACCTAGCGTTCTGCTTACTTTTTGTTAAAAATAATAGCACAGGACAACTAAAGTTGTCTAGTCTAAACGACTTCCTTGTTTTCATCCCCCGGTTAAAAAACGGGGGCTTTCAACGTCGCTTTTCGGTAAATACTGAAAAACTAGACTTTAGTCAGGAGTGGCTTTGAACTATCTGTTTACTTTCAAACCGCCCCTAAAATGGTATATGATATCTAAAATTGGAACTCTTGCTGAAAATTATCGCGAGTAATGGGCTGAGATACTTCTAAACCTTCACCCCCAAGCATTTTTAAAGGTTTACCACCGACAAAAATCCACACTTTTACATCTGGTTCTAAAGTAGAGGCAGTATAGATAACTTGTCCCAAGCGACTCATCATCGAAGCACTACCGCCTCCAGAAGTAAATTCTTCAGATAAGTCGATGTAGACCCCATTATTTTCCACAGTAAGTGCTTGAACTTTTGTACCTGTGGGAATAGCACTAAGGACATCGGTATTTGCTGGACCTACGAGCAAGCGATCGAAGGCAGCTTTTAAAATAGCTTCTGGTTCGTCTGCTGTTTCTAATTTTACTGTAGAAGAAACTAAATCAATTTCTCCAGTAGTGTCTTTAACCCAATAAAGTTCTACAGTTTTTTCTGTAACTGCTTTGGGTTGAGGCACATATAAAGGAACAGAGTCTGGAGATTCAACTTTAGTAGGAGGTGGGGGGGGTAATGTCCCATCTGGCGACTCTGAAGTTGAGGGAGTTGTAAAAGTCTGAGAATTATCAGAAGTTTTTGTGGTGGTTGATTGTAAATTTGTCCATAAGGCGATGCCACCACCTACCGCCACTGCCAATGCACAAACACTGGCCACAATACCGAGAGATAGATTATTAGTTTGATTTTGATCTTTCATTGTGAGGACTCTCCTTGAGAATTAGGCATAATGGCGGTGAGGAGCTAAGGTTAAGTTTTTCTGAGTTTATATTTGATAATTCTATTGTATTGCAGGAAACAGGGAAGAGTGGGAAAAATATTTTCCCTATACAAGAAGAAAGAAGGAAAAATATTGCCTTGTCTGAGTTTTCACCATAAAAGTTTTATAGCGGTTTTCACTCATGTTGATTACAAAACTTCTGGCCTCAAAATATATTTCCTCTGCCTTTAAGCAAAAATCTCTGTATTTTATGAAACATGAAAACTGCTATAGCGTTTCTCAGTAAGCGTGATGTACACCTATCTTGATTTCTTTTCCTTATTCCCTATTCCCTAAAATAAACGAATTTTGGGGTAAATCTCATTTTTGCAAAAATAATTTTTTCCTATATATTGCCTTCCGGAGTTGTTGCCTAAAGGCGATAAATTTCTGGCTTTATTAACCCATTGAGATGCACCCGAATTGTGTACCTCACGCTTTTTGGGAATTGCTATATAAGATTGATTTGAGAATAAAAATTAATTCTCTAAATGCTAATTTTAGAATCAAGGCAAATCATCATTAATCCAAAGAAGAATGACGAATAGTATTGAGTTCAGGCAACTTTAGCAAAATACCAATTAAAAACCAGTAATAAACGGCTACTGGCTCAACATCCAAAGGATAATATAAGGTGTTATGACTAATTAATAAAATAAATACTCAGATACAAATTCTTAGACTAATTAATTTTTTATCTGTAAGTAATTGCCAATATTTGCCTGTCAAAAATATTAAATTAGTAACTACAGCTAAGAAAATCAGAACTCCAAAAATTCCAATTTCATGTAACATTTTAGGATAAAATGTTTCAATCAGCTTAGTTTGACAAAATATTCGGGCAGCATTAGTAGCAGTACCTAAACCATGCCCCAGAAATATTTTTTGTTCCTGAATTACATACTGGAATTGATAGATAATAAAATCTATGGTTGAGTTTTCATTGTCTGGTTTGATTAACAATAAAATTCCCATGACAAATGCTACTATACCTAGTATAAATCCTGGATTTTTTAACCACCTAAGATTATTTACTATACCAGTCAAAACTAACAGTAGTAAAAATATTATTGGTACTAAAACTAAGGTAATTGCTTGACCTGAAATTATTGCCATTGTTAATACTAAAGCCACATAAATCCAACTAACAATTCGCTAATTATGATTAGGAACGCTGACTGCTGAAGCCAAAGTAAAAAAGCTATTAGCAATTAAAAACCAACTCCACTGCCAAGGTGCAACAAAAGTTCCTGGCAAGCGAATTATATTAACTTCTGGGGTGAAAATAATTGCTCCACCTACAAAACATTTTGCTTCTAGAGTTGCTTTGAATAATTCGTCTCCAACTAAGCCACGAGTACCGACACAAATACCCGTGCTTAATAACAGAAATTGCACTAAACCAAGAGTACAGCAAATTAAGGCAAGTATGACTAAAAGTCGCGTCATAAAAAATAAATATTGTCGCTCTCTAATTAAATAATAGGCACAAAAAAATCAGAGGAATATATCCCATTAATACTTTGAAGCCGATTAATCCTTGCATGAACTGCTGGCTGCCATTCACTAGAAGAAGAACTAATAAACACCAACCCAATAAAATTATTAGAGAAACTGCTAAAGATTTAGATATTTTAAACTGCTGAAGTTGCTGTCGCTACTCTTTAATTAAAGCAATTAAAGCTGGAAAATATAGGGCATCTTTAAAAAAAATCAATAGGGTACTGCCATTACCAAAAAGTGAGGTATAAAGCCTCCCCTTTTAAGGGGATGAAAAAATATTCAGTTCAGTATTTCAAGCCTCCGGCTTTAGTCGGAGGTACTGATAACTGATAACTGATAACTGATAACTGAAATGACCAATCCAGTAACTAACAGTACCACTAAAAGGCAGATAAATTAAAAATGTCCGGAGTGCTTTTTGGCGATACTTATAAGCAAATCCTAGAAAGAAAAAAATAACTGCACTGAAAAATCCTGCCTGAAAAGCATTACTGAGATTTATCACTAAAAAAACAGCAATAGTTAACAAGACAAAAATTAAATTTTCACGGGAAACTTGAGACCTTGAGGGAATCATTTTAATGCTTTATCAATCAAATCTTTAATAGTAGATAACAGCTCCGCCACAGGAATTTCCTGATCTTGATGAGTCGCTCTTTCTACCAATTCTACTTTGCCAGATTTGAGCGTAAGCAAATCCTAGACAGATTAAGTCGGCATCTTTAAACTTAAAACCCGCTCCCTCATCTCGGTCATCTAAAATAGTTTCAATTCCAGTTTCATTTAATTCTTGATAAAGATTTTCTGCTACTTCCATTTGTTGAGCATCCTTTAAGTAACAGTACTACTAAAAGGCAGATAAATTAAAAATATCCAGAGTGCTTTTCGGGAATACTTATAAGCAAATCCTAGAAAGAAAAAAATAACTGCACTGAAAAATCCTACCTAAAAACTATTACTGAAATTTATGATTAAAAAAACAGCAATAGTTAACAAGACAAAAATTAAATTTTCACGGGAAATTTGAGACCTGGAGGGAATCATTTTAATGCTTTCTCAATCAAATCTTTAATAGTAGATAACACCTCCGCCACAGATATTTCCTGAGATTGATGATTAGCTCTTTCTACAAATTCAACTTTGCCAGATTTTAACGATCGCCCCGTAACTATTCGATAGGGAATTCCAATTAAATCTGCATCTTTGAATTTAACACCCGCCCGCTCATCTCGGTCATCTAAAATAGTTTCAATTCCAGCTTCATTTAATTCTTGATAGAGATTTTCTGCCACTTCTATTTGTTGAGCATCCTTAATATTAGGAATACAAATAACCACATGATAAGGAGCGATCGCCACAGGCCAAATAATCCCATCTTTGTCATAAGACTGTTCCACTGCTGACTGAGCCAAACGGGACACACCCACACCATAACATCCCATCACCAAAGGCTTTTCCTCACCCTGCTCATTTGTATAAGTTGCCCCCATAGCTTCAGAATACTTCGTCCCTAACTGGAATATATGACCTACCTCAATACCTCTAGCAGTTTCCAGGGTTTGATTCGGGTCATGGATAGAGCGATCGCCTTTTTGAGCCTTTCGTACATCTACCACCAACTTTGGCAATTCAAATTCCTGGCCCCAATTTGCACCCATGACGTGATAACCAGATTCATTACTACCTGTTGCGAAATTTGTCAAGTTTACAGCCGTCTGGTCTACCATTCGTAAGAACTTAGAACTTACCTCTTTACTAGAAGTAATATAATCATCAGACAAATCTGGAGCAATATAACCCAAAGGTAAAGACTTAGTTGCCCATTTCTTTTGAGCCTCCACATCTGGCACAGTCAAAGCCAAAACAGTTTTAGCCCCATAATTTCCAGCCAACTTAGTCAACTCATTCAACAACTTCACATCATTAACATCTTGGTCTCCCCGGATATTCACCAAAACCAAAACAGTCATTCCATTGTCATAAACTGCCTGATATAAAACATTTTTCACAATATTAGTAGGAGAACATTTGAGAAACTTGCACAGCTTTTCAATAGTCTCCGTGCCAGGAGTTTCCAATTTTTCATAACTCTCAAAAGGTGAAATTTCTGCATCAGGTGGGATAGAAACAGCTTTTTCCAAATTTGCTGCATACTTGCCATCCTCGGTATAGAGAATTTCATCCTCACCAGCATCGGCCAAAACCATAAATTCTTGAGACCCAGACCCACCAATAGCTCCAGAGTCAGCATCGACAGCGCGAAATTCTAATCCACTGCGACGTAACATATTTCGATAAGCCTTATCCATATCCTGATAAGTCTTTTTGAGACTTTCCTGGTCAGTATGGAAAGAATAGCCATCCTTCATAATAAATTCCCGGCCTCGCATTAACCCAAACCTGGGGCGAATTTCATCCCGGAACTTAGTTTGTAGTTGATAGAGATGTAGAGGTAGTTGGCGATAGGAGCGAATCATATCTTTAGCAACAGTAGTAATTACCTCCTCGTGAGTTGGACCTAACCCTAATTCCCGATTTTGACGATCAATTAGAGAAAACATAATACCCTCAGCCTGAGTATAAGTATCCCAACGACCAGACTCTCGCCACAGGTCAGCGGGTTGAAGTTGAGGAAGTAGACATTCTTGGGCACCAGTAGCATCCATTTCTTCACGGACAATTTTGGAGACTTTATTGAGGACCCGCAACATTAGGGGTAGATATGCGTAGAGACCACTGCCGATGCGACGAATATATCCAGCACGGATGAGGAGTTTGTGGCTAGGAATTTCTGCTTCTGCGGGGTCGTCTCGGAGAGTGACTAATAACATTTGAGATAGTCGCATGGTTGTTCCTTAGTAGAAATAATGATTATTTCAGATAGTTTAGGACATCTGGTACTGCTTCACTGAAATCAAAATTCAAAAATAAGGATACTTCTGATTTTTAACTTAATAGCAGAAAGAAGAAGGAAAAATATTGCGTTGTTTGAGTTTTAATATTTTGATATGTCCGCGCCTTTTCCTTCGACTACTATAACAGTCCGCTCTGGAGTCATATTAGGTCAAAGCGCTATATGTTGATATAAAAAACTATAGTGCTACCCTAAATATAGTGTTTTACCTAAAAAAATCTCTAATTTCTGTTGAGTAATAAAATTCAGATATTTAATGGGTACCACAAGCAGGTCATATTAGGTCAAAACGCTATATTTTGATATAAAAAACTATAGTGCTACCCTAAATATAGTGTTTTCTCTGAAAAAATCTCTAATTTCTGTTGAGTAATAAAATTCAGATATTTAATGGGTACCACAAGCAGGTCATATTAGGTCAAAACGCTATATGTTGATATAAAAAACTATAGTGCTACCCTAAATATAGTGTTTTCTCTGAAAAAATCTCTAATTTCTGTTGAGTAATAAAATTCAGATATTTAATGGGTACCACAAGCAGCTCATATGAGGTCAAAACGCTATATGTAAAGATAAAAAACCATAGTGCCACGTAAGTATAGTGTTTACCATGAAAAAATCTCTAATTTCTGTGGAGTAATAAAATTCAGATATTTAATGAGTACCACAAGCAGCTCATATTAGGAAAAAACGCTATATGTCTGTATTGCAAGCTATAGTTCCACACTAAATATAGTATTTACCATGAAAAAATCTCTAATTTCTGTGGAGTAATAAAATTCAGATATTGAATGGGTATCACAAGCAGCTCATATTAGGTCAAAACGCTATATGTTTGGATTAAAAACTATAGTGCTACGCTAAATATAGTTTTTTTCTGAAAAAATCTCTAATTTCTGCTGAGTAATAAAATTCAGATATTGAATGGGTATCACAAGCAGCTCATATTAGGTCAAAACGCTATATGTTTGGATGAGAAACTATAGTGCTACTCTAAATATAGTGTTTTTCCTGAAAAAATCTCTAATTTCTGTTGAATATCCACAAAGTAAAGTAGGAAAAAGAAAGTTTCTGTTCCTGACTACTTTTAGTCATAAGTTATTGAAATACCGAAGCTAAGTAATCTATATACTACTCAGAAATATTTTCCGTTCCCTATTTCCTGTTATCTCTTGCAGCTCATATTAGGTCAAAACGCTATATGTCTGGATGAGAAACTATAGTGCTACGCTAAATATAGTTTTTTTTCTGAAAAAATCTCTAATTTTTGTTGAGCAATAAAATTCAGATATTGAATGAATACCACAAGCAACTCATATGAGGTCAAAACGCTATATGTTTGGATTAAAAACTATAGTGCTACGCTAAATATAGTTTTTTTCCTGAAAAATCTCTAATTTCTATCTATTGCCTGTTCCCTGTCATCTATATACTACTCCGGAATACTTTCCGCCCCCTGTTCCCTATCCTCTCTTAAGCAAAGTTTTGCTACCATTTCAGCTCTTGACGAAACCCCAAGTTTACGAAACATCCGCTTCAAAGCTTGTTTTACTGAATTTTCTGTAATCCACAAAGTTGCTCCAATCTTTGAATTAGTAAATCCTCTGGCGACCAATTCTGCAATTTGTGCTTCCCGTGGGGTTATGTTGGAGCAATTCATCCGAAACACAAAAGGTTTCGAGCGTAGCACCGCTAGTCTTGTAGAAAGATGGAGACAAAGTGCATTTAGATCTGCCAGATTATCTGCATTAAAAGCCTGGTCATAACGATCACGTGTAAAGGCAATGCCACCTACAAGTTGACCATTACTGACGATCGGACCTAGCATAACGTGTCCATGATCTATGCGAGGACAAATCCTCTGCCAAACTCCAGGAGGTAACATTACTTCGTCATGGACAGCAGCATGGCGTTGAACCACATATCGCAAAACAGGATTATAGTCTAGCGACAAAGCTCGTTTAATCATGGCTGGGGTATGTTCATCAATAGCAGGAAGCTGGTCTAAAAAAGTCAGCCCCCAGCGTTTGGCAGCAAAATAATTGCCTATTTGGGCCATAATTGTTTGCCTTAGTTCTTGTTCATCCTCTGCTTGAGCGATCGCTTGGAATAAAGCTGACAAAGAAATTCCCATAAGCACTTACGCAAATACAATATATTTATCTATCTATATCTATAATGAACAAAAACTATAAAGTTTGTTTTAAATATTTAGTGTTTAGAACTCATTTAACTTTTTTGCTAATTTGAGCAGAATTAATATTAATTATTCTGATGTTTACTTTTCCTTCTACGGAGGTTGTATGCAACGTTCCTACTGCTCAATAAAATGTAGAAAAGTTTTTGAGCAATGGTATGAGTTTTTGCTATATAGAACTACGCAAATAAGTTATACAAAATTGAAATGAAGCTGTATAGAATAATATTTAAAGCATAATTGACCGCAGTTAAGCTTAGATAAAGATAGATAAATTTAATGAATTTCATCATTCTATACAACCTCATATCAAACTGGTATTATGGCAATTATAAACACTCAAACGAGCGTCAGGGATTACTTCTAACTTCTGAATTTTGAATTCTGACTTACTTAATAATTAAAGTTTAAAGCCTCTCCTTGAAAAGAAGAGGTAATTATTAATTATTAATTATTAATTATTAATTATTGAAGCGTAGCGCCATAAAGTGTACCCGATCGAGGTCTATACGCAGATAAGTGATCAATTTTAATCTGGATTCAGGATTGTTGATAGGAGAAACCAATGACTAATTATGCTTATCCTGAAGTTCTAATTGACACACAATGGCTGGCCGAACATCTCAATGATTCTAAAGTCCGTGTAGTAGAGGTTGAGACAAGTCCACAGTCAGACAAGAATGCTCATGCTCATATTCCAGGTGCAGTTTTGTGGAATATTAATGACCTGCTGTTGCCGAATCTCCAGATAAATCTTGAGGTAAATGCCATAGAGAAGCTACTTTCACAATCTGGCATTACCAATGAGACAACTGTTGTTCCCTATGGCAGCGACCCTGGAATAGGAGGTTTTATCTTCTGGCTATTAAAATTGTTTGGACATCAAGATATACGAGTTTTGAACGGCGGATATAAAAAGTGGATGTCAGAAGGTCGTCCAGTAACAGCAGAATTATCAAGTTTCGCACCGACTGAATACAAGGCAAAACCAATCGATCAAAGTCTACGAGTATTGTATGAGGAGGTTCAGTTATCAATTGGTTGTCCCGATACAGTCATACTAGATGTTCGTACTATTCAAGAATATGAAGGCGAACACTTTTTAATGAAGCCGCCAGAAGGTTCGGAACGTGCAGGACATATTCCCAGTTCTATTCATATTGAACATATACTCACCTTCAATGAAGATGGAACTTTTAAATCATTTGATGAGTTACAGATGCTCTACAGTAGTCATGGCATTACTTCAGATCGGGAAGTTTTTCCTTACTGTGCAGTTGGTGGGCGATCAGGTTACATCTGGTTTGTTTTGAAATATTTACTTGGTTATCCCAAGGTTCGGAACTATGATGGTTCGTGGAATGAGTGGAGTCGCTTGTCTAATATCAAATCCGTTTAATTCGGCACTTCAACAATTAATAATGAATAATGAATAATGAATAATTACCTCTCTATGAATTGAAGAGGATTGACAAATTCATGAAAATTTTTTTTCACAGGAGTCGATTGGATATGGCGAGGAGACTTCGCCATCCCATCCTAGGTCATGCTGCGCAAACGACCGCTTATTATCCCCTTAAAAGGGGAGGCGCATACCCACAATTTTTCGGTAAAAAATGTTCCATCTTCAACCATTACCAAATATTTCTCGATCTCCCCATCTCCCTATCTCCCTAACTCCCTAACTCCCCATCTCCCCTACTCACCATCTAATTACACCGATGCTACCGGATTTTATATAATGTGCTCATTGAGAAATAGAGAATATAGTAATTCCCAAGAAGCGTATTGTATTTTTTAAACTGAAATACGGTAGTTATGAAAAAAATAATGATTGCCGATTCAGCCAATTTTCTAAATCAGTTATGCTATTGAAGTCTAAGAAATTTTCTCCCAAATTTTCCAACTCTTCAATAGTTAAATTTTCAATTTTGCTAATCGTTTCTTCTGTCTCAAGTTCCCCAAAACGCTTTTTCAGTAGACGCATTATTAATGCGATTGCCTCATTTTGTCTTCCTATTTCTTTGCCTTTTTCTTCAGCAAAAGTTATTTTTCCCCTTTCATCTTGCAATGCCATAGCACGGCGATCGGCAATTTCTAATTCTTCTGAATTCATACCAGCTTGATTAGCAAAATTTAAGGCTAATTCTATCTCCGATACTTCCCCTAAAATTGGAGGAATCTCATCGAAACTAGAAGCTTCTTTGAGGAAATAAATCAATTTATCGGCTAAATTTTCTAATTCTGATATTTTTTTCTTAAATTTCGGCAATTCTATAAATATTAACTGCAATTCCTCGTCAAGATATTCAAATTTTTCCTCTTTTTCTTGAAATACAAATTGATTAATAATTTTCTGGGTTTCGTCGAACATAACGAAGTCTGTAATTGTTACTGCTATAAATGGTTTGAGACGAATATAATCCTCTGCTATTTGTAACTGATTAGCATATATTTTCGCCATGTTATAAAGTACCCGTTTGCTAAAACCAGTCATGGATGACATTTACGACTATTTATCCATCTACTAAAACTGCTTTTACGTCTAAATAAGTGTATTTTAAAGTTAACACTTGACCGGGATTATAGGGATTAATAATGGTTAAAGATGCAATGATTTTTTCGCCATCATAAATAATGGCATTGAGAAAACTAATTAATATGTCTTTACTTTCTTTGGAACCAAAAACTTTTTTGAATACATAATCTATTTTAGGGCTGATAAATCTCATTTTTTTCTTGTCACAAGTATTCTAAAATCAAACTTTTTCATAACACAAACAATATAGCATATAGTTCTGTATATTCACTCATCTGGAACAAGTTTATATCAAGAATAACAGCCATTTAATAAGCAATTTTACTGAAATAAATACTGTATGACTACTTCCAATATGCTACTCAAATTACCATTTTTTCTTGCCTCTAACTTTAGCCAGAGTTAATGATAACTGATAACTGAAATGACCTTAATAATCTGATACTGCCATTTCCAAATAATTAGAAATTTCCCGACAATAATCATTACATAACTGCGACATTCGGAAATCTTCATTACGAGGATAATCTACATCTATTTTAACATCTGCTACTACTCTACCAGGGCGGGCAGCCATAACAATTACTTGTTGAGATAAATACACCGCTTCATAAATATTGTGAGTGACAAAAACTACAGTCCAATTTCGTTCTTGCCATATCCTTAATAGATCGCTATTAAGTTTACTGCGAGTCATTTCATCTAAAGCTCCAAAAGGTTCATCCATCAAAACAATTCTTGGCTGAGTTACTAATGCTCTTGCAATAGAAACTCGCATCTTCATTCCACCTGATAATTGTCGTGGATAAGAACGTTCAAAACCATCTAATCCTACTAAATTAATGGCTTCTTGTACTATTGTTCGAGATTCTCTGAGAGATTTTCCTATTAGTTTTAGAGGTAAATGTACGTTATCAATAACGTTAGACCAAGGCATTAAAGCTGGTTCTTGAAATACAAAAGCTAATTCATTTTTATTCTGGTCTATATTTGATTCAATTTTTCCTGAACTAACTTCGCTTAATTTTGATATTAATCGCAATACTGTACTTTTGCCACAACCAGAGGGACCAACAAAAGTCACAAATTTACCATGGTTAATTGTAAAACTTATGTCTTGCAAGGCAATAGTTTTATTAGGATAAATCTTATTTACATGATCAAAGGAAATAGCTGAATTATTAGTATTATTCATATCGTTACTTAATATGATGGCGCTTTATTACTTTTTTTTAGTCTAACATAAATCTCAATATTTTTTATGGGATAAAAATGCTTTTTTGTGTGAAATGAGGTTGGCGCTCTCCATTCTTAAGGCAAGTATTTACAAGATTTTTTAGGATAGTAAATAACCTTTAATATTGAGATTAATTTATCTTGTGTATTGTGCTAATAATCTGTAGTTTATATTATCAAAAAGCTACTCTATCTTCAATAAAATTACACTCATAAATTATCAAATATCAAATTAAAATAAAATGTGAAAAATACTATATTTTAACAATTAATAATTAATAATTACCTCTCCTTAAAATGGATAAGATTGGCGAAAATGATTTTTTATCTTTATTTATTCTTCAAATAAGAGGCTTTAAACTTTAATTACAGCAACTGCTTGAAAAATATCTGGAGAATTTTCTGACTAATTTAGCTAGGCTACGCCAGTAGGTGCTCATTTGTAAAAAACATTTATCAAATTGGTATAATTCCCATTTATTGCTAAAATTAGCAAAATAGTCTTAACTCGAACTGACGTTAACAAAGAATGATTTTGATGAGGGTGCTGCTCTTTTAAGGGGATTTTGTTGTCTCAAATTGCTCTCCAGTATAGTTATTTAAAACAAATATCTGATGAAAAAGATGGAATTAATTAAGCATCGAAATAAGAAACTAATTAACATAGCAGCTTGGTTATCATTTGGATGTCTGTTTCTAACATTTATTGTTTCTTTAATTGAGAAAATTATCAAGTTTCCAGTTGACGATTGGGATCATAATCGTTTAGTACCTATTTTTGCTTTTAAATTAGGATATAAATACATAAATGCCTACGACACAGGACCAGTTTTATCATGGGCTTATGGTCCAATCAGTCCTATTTTTTTCTTCCCATCAACACTAACTAACTCTCCCACAACTGCAACTATGATAGGAGGAATTATTAATATACTAATATTATTCTTGCCTTTTTTAGTTGTTGCTACCTTTTACATCAGGAAAAGTCGTTTGATGTTTTTTTATGGTCTTCAATTCCTGTTAATAACTTTTTTTTATGTTGTAAATAATCAAGCTTTAGAATATACAGCTTTCGATATTCATGTGGACTCACCCTCTCTCAGTCTAGGAGCTATAAGTTGCTTATTAATATACTTTTCTTTTATTACACAAGATGATCAAAAAAATCTATATTTAATTTCTTTTGCGGGAGTTACAACAGTTTTAGCAATTTGGGCTAAACATAACTTGATTTTACTACCTTTAGCAATAATTACTTATTTAATTATTACTGGCAAATTTAAAATTTTTAAGTTATATTTAATATCTTTAATTGGTTCTGGTATCTTTTTTTCACTGATAATTATAGCCATTTTTAGCCATGAGTATCTTTTCTTTTCTATGGTTGAATCAATGGCAAAACAACCTAACGTACTGAAGAACTTCAATTTGTCAGTTGCTAAATTAAGCAGTGTGAATAGGACTTTATTGAGGGCTTCCTTAGAATTGTTGACAATGATTTGGCCATTTGCTTTGATTATTCTTTCTCATGTTGTTATTACTGTTAAAAAAGGTAAATATTCTAATCTTAATACATGGTTAATTTATAATCCATATTCTTTATTTTTTATCACATTTTTTTACATGATTCCTTTAGCTATTGCCAGTCGCATAAAATGGGGAGGAAATATTAATTCTTTATCCATAGCTATATATTTTATGGTTTTAGCTGCATTTATTATGTTCATTGAAGTAGTCTATAAAAATCAAGCTAATGGGATAAAAAGAGTCATAAATATACAAAAAATTCTAACTATTATTGTGGTTTTTGCTATTTTTTGCAGTCAGATAAACTATCTTAAATCATCTCCCAAAAGAATAAATACAGCTCTAAATAATTTACAGAATAATAATCTTGAGGTTTCTTTTCAGTATATGCTCAAAAATCCTAATCAGGTTTATTTTCCTGATTATCCACTATCTAGTGCTATGGCAGAGAGAAAAATTTATCACTCGATCAAAGGTTTGAATGATAGAGAAGCAGGAAGACTTCGTTTAACAGCTCAACATTTTCAACAATATATTCCTTCAAAAATGAAGTATATAGCTTTTGCCGACCCCGAAAATAAATGGCAAAAAGAAAGGATCGAAATAATGAAAAGTTATTTGCCACAATATTCTCAAAAAATAACAATCAAAGATTTACCTGGATGGTTAGTTTATAAACTCCCTGAAAGTTAGAGCTGATTTATAAAGTAAATATTTAAGAGGTCGAGTTCCTGGCTATACTTTGGTTTTGTGAGTGATGGTTTAGTAGAATCTAAATTATTGAGGGCTAGGTGAAATAAGAGTTTTTCCTGCGGAATGCTACGCAAACAGCTAAGTTTATGAATCAGCTTTTAAAGTGAGAAGTTTAGAAAAATATTCTAGAAAAGTTCAAGCGGAACTAGGAAATAAATTAAAAGAGCGTTACTCAAAAATTTAAAACTATGACTGATACAGCAAAAAAAGCTTCGCTTATTATTACTGGACATTTCTCCTTTTTTGTTGATTGCTTCAATTGCAATTTTAATTAACTGGAGAGTAGTAAGTGGAGAAATTATTATGGGTCGCGATACGGAGTTTCATATTCAATGGTTACAACATTTTTCTAAAGAAATTCAAGAAGGAATTTTATATCCTCGCTGGTTGGCAGGCACAAATTTTGGTTGATGATAATTCACATCTATTTTCACATCTGCTACTACCCTATTATGAAAAAATGCCAAAATTTATGGCAAATATCACCCTTGAACAAAACAGAAAATTATAAGTATTTTTTACTCAAGAGGTAAACTAAGTAATAATCGAACTGGAAATCCTAATCAGATTATGGTGGTGGTGCATAGTAATGGTAAAGGAGTGTGGGGGGATGGGGAGATGGGGAGATGGGGAGATGGGGAGATGGGGAGATGGGGAGATGGGGAGATGGGGAGTGTGGGAGTGTGGGAGAAATTAAAGAATGTGTATCCTACCATTACCATGCAGGACTATCCAGATTATTAACCTACTAGAAAGAAAAGAGAATCAGAATAAATTTAATGACTGATAAATTTGAGTTGTAAACATTAGACAGGACTTACGCAAATTGACTTTGAAACCACCATCTGTAGGGGGTAAATACAGAAAGCAAAAACTTATCTAAAGTTCATTAAACTTACTCATAATTATAGCTATAAAACTAAAATGAGTAATTTTGCTAAGTTGTCTATTCATTGAGTCGTTATCAGCTACAATATAGGATATGAAGCTAGTTGAACGTCATGTTATTACCAAATCACATTATTTGTGGTCAGAAATAGACCACAAGGCTTTTTTGTCAAAAAATCTGTTCAATTTAGCCAATTACCATTATCGCCAATATTTCTTTGAAAATAAAAATCAACTAAGCTTTAATCAACTGTATCACCTAGTATCTAAGACGGATGATTATCGAGCTTTACCTACTAAGGTAAGCAAGCAAATAATCAGAAGATTAGACTCAGCTTGGAGTAGTTATTTTGCAGCCTTAAAAGCGTGGCAAAAACAGCCAAAAAAATTTTTAGGTAAACCAAAAATCCCCAAATATAAACATAAAACATGCATGCCGAAATATTCTGCCCTATCCAGATGAATCAATTTACAAAAAAACCTTAAAAAAAGGAATTTGTCATCTGTCAATGAGTGAAATAAAAATACCCACTTCACAGACAGAAATAATAGAAGCCAGAATCATCCCCAAAAGTAGCTGTTACATAATAGAAATAGTATATGAAAAACAGGAGGAAATAACAAATAATCAACAAGTAGCAGGAGTAGATTTAGGAGTAAATAATTTAATAGCTGTAACTACAAATCAAACAGGAACTTCACCTCTATTGATTAAAGGCAGACCATTAAAAGCAATTAACACCTTTTATAATAAACAACGCTCTTATTTACAATCTCAATTAAATAGCCACAATCAAACTAATTCTCATCGGTTAAAAAAATTAACTCACAAACGAAATTGTCGAGTAGAAAACTATCTCCATACAGCAAGTAAAAGAGTAATAGACTGGTGTGTAAACCATGAAATAGGAATCTTAATCATTGGGCAGAATCAAAATTGGAAACAAGAAATAAAATTAGGGAAAAAGAACAATCAACAATTTGTGAACATCCCTCACTCTATGTTAATAGAGATGTTAAGGTATAAAGCCCAACTAAGAGGAATAAAAGTAATAATTACCGAAGAATCCTATACATCTCAATCAAGCTGTTTAGATGGGGATGATTTACCGAAATATGGAGAACAAAAACCGAAATTTAGTGGAAAAAGAGTAACAAGAGGGTTGTATAAAACCAGGGAAAATAAATTATTAAATGCAGATGTAAATGGGTCATTTAATATAATTAAAAAAGTAATTCCTGATGTCTTTGACCAGGGAATAAAGGGTTTGCCGTTTAACCCTGTAGTGGTTGATCCACTACGAATGACTAGACTTTCAGACCTTTGAGTAAGTTTGACTAAGTTTAGTTGAGCGGTAAATAGTATTGGCTAACGCCAAGCTCCGCTAACACCTTCGCCATAAGTAGAGTCTCTGCGTAAGTCCTGATTAGATAAAAGAGTTAATCTTCCTTACAAATATTGAGGTTTTTGTGATGGAAACTATTCGTATTCGTCTACAGGGAATGAGTTGCGCTTCTTGTGCAAATAGAGTTGAAAAAGCCATTAAAGAAGTATCAGGAGTCATTGAATGTAATGTTAATTTTGCCCTCTCTCAAGCTACAGTTTCTTATTATTCTCAAGAAACTAATTTAACTCATATTCAAGAATCTGTAAGAAAAGCTGGTTATTATGCTTTTGCAGAATCTGAAGAAGAAGAAGATACTGAAAAAAAAGCTAGGGAAGCTGAGGAAAAAGAGTTAATTCATAAAGTTATTCTTGGGGGAGTTATTAGTAGTTTTTTATTCATTGGTTCTCTACCTGCAATGACAGGATTACATATTCCTTTTCTTCCTAGTTTGCTGCATAATTCTTGGGTGCAATTATTTTTGAGTTTACCTGTACAGTTATGGTGTGGTAAAAGTTTTTTTGTCGGAGCATTTAAAGCATTTAAACATCAGACTGCGGACATGAATACTTTAATTGCTTTAGGAACAGGTGCTGCTTATTTATATTCTTTATTTGCTACTTTCAACCCTAACTTCTTTATTAATCAAGGCTTAAAACCTGAAGTATATTATGAAGCTTCATCAGTTATTATTACCCTTCTCCTGTTAGGAAAACTATTGGAAAATCGTGCTAGGGGAAAAACTTCAGAAGCTATTCATAAATTAATGGGTTTACAAGCAAAAACCGCTAGAGTTATTCGTAATGGAAAAGAAAGCGATACTCCTATTCAAGAAGTTGTAGTAGGAGATGTAATTTTAGTCCGTCCTGGGGAAAAAATTCCTGTAGATGGTGAAGTTGTAGAAGGAGAATCTTCTATTGATGAATCTATGGTGACAGGTGAACCAATTCCTGTGAAAAAACAAATAAAAGATGAGGTAATTGGAGCAACAATTAATAAAACAGGAAGTTTCAAATTTAAAGCCACAAAAGTTGGTAAAGATACAGTATTAGCCCAAATTGTACAGTTAGTAAAAGATGCTCAAGGTAGTAAAGCACCTATTCAAAAATTAGCAGATAAAATAACTGGATGGTTTGTTCCCGCAGTAATAGCCATTGCGATTCTAACTTTTATTATTTGGTTTAATACGATGGGAAATGTAACTCTTGCCATGATTACTACGGTAGGAGTTTTAATTATTGCTTGTCCTTGTGCCTTGGGTTTAGCAACTCCCACTTCAATTATGGTTGGTACCGGAAAAGGAGCAGAAAATGGAGTGTTAATTAAAGGAGCAGATAGTTTAGAATTAGCACATAAATTAACGACTATTGTCTGTGATAAAACTGGAACAATTACTCAAGGAAAACCTAGTGTTACTAACTATATTACGGTTAAAGGTGTCACTAATAATAATGAAATTGAACTATTAGCAATAGCTGCTGCTTTAGAAAAAAATTCTGAACATCCTTTAGCAGAAGCTGTGGTTAATTATGCTCAATCTCAAGGAGTACAAAATCCTTTGCCTGAAGTGACTAATTTTGAAGCTGTAGCAGGAATGGGAGTACAGGGAAATGTATCAGGAAAGTTGGTACAAATTGGTACACAAAGATGGATGGATGAGTTGAAAATTGATACTCAAACTTTACAATCAAATCGTCAACAATGGGAAAGTGAAGCAAAAACTACTGCTTTAATAGTTATTGACGGAAAAATTGAAGGCTTAATTGGAATTGCTGATGCAATTAAACCATCTTCTGGGGAAGCAGTTAAAGCTCTACAAAAAATGGGATTAGAAGTAGTAATGTTAACAGGAGATAATCAAAAAACAGCAGAAGCGATCGCCTCAGAAGTCGGTATTAAAAGAATTTTTTCTGAAGTACGTCCCGACCAAAAAGCTAGTATTATTAAATCTATTCAACTAGAAAAAAATAGTTCAAAACAAAAACATAAAATCGTCGCGATGGTAGGAGATGGAATTAATGATGCTCCAGCATTAGCTCAAGCAGATGTAGGAATTGCTATTGGTACAGGTACAGATGTGGCAATGTCAGCTAGTGATTTAACTTTAATTTCTGGAGATTTATGGGGAATTGTTACGGCAATTCAACTCAGTCATGCCACTATGAAAAATATTCGTCAAAATCTATTTTTTGCCTATATTTATAATGTTTTGAGTATTCCCATTGCTGCGGGTATTTTATATCCCTTTTTTGGTTGGTTATTAAATCCAATGATTGCTGGTGCAGCTATGGCATTTAGTTCAGTTTCTGTGGTAAGTAATGCTTTGCGTTTAAGGAAATTTAGAGCCAAAGTTAATCTATAGAACCCAAATGGGTTCTATTAAGCATCTCCTTCATGGATAGGGAGTAGGGAGTAGGGGGAAAGAATTGATGAATAAGAGTGCAATAATTGATTTTATTTTTGATTATTGGAGATATCTATAACTATATAAATTAAATATCAATATCCTAACTTCTGACTTCTGAATTATTAGTCAAAAACCCCTACCTTTGCAAAGATACGGTTAGGGGTTCTATAGAAATATAGTAGTTTTAACAATTAATAATTAGGGTTTGCGTATGGAAAGTCTTTTTGCTGGGGTAAGAGACAGGAGACAACCCACCCCCAACCCCTCCCAACCCACCCCTAACCCCGACCGTGGAGGGGAGGGGAAGACAGGAGACAACCGACCCCTAACCCCGACCGTGGAGGGGAGAAATGGGAATGAGCGAAGAGGTAGGAGTTAAGAATTATCTATCAATTTTTCTGCCATAATCATCCCAAAATACTAGCATGCATGAGCTTTTTACACCCAAAAGCTGGTACTTTTTTCAACCCTAAAACGCTAAAACCGTTATCTGTCAATACTTTTATAATTAATCAGCAGAGCAATAATTAATAATTAATAATTACCTCTTATTTTCAAGGGGAGGATTTACGCAAAAGGGAATTTTTTTTTCTCTCTTGGTCGATTGGATATGGCGAGGAAACCTCGCCATCCCTCGACCGCTTGTTTCTCCTTGAAAGGAAAGGCTTTAAACCTTAATTATTCGGCAATGAAAATTTTGAAATAATTTCAAGGTTTTTAGAGCTTAATTTGCCAACATATTTATTATTCGTTATAGTATACGATACTAATTTAATATAAATTAACGAGCAAATATTTATATCGATAAAAGTTTATGCTTTTTATAATAATAAAGGTAGTGTTGGTCAAACAACTTTATGTTCCAATACTTAAATATTGTATGCTGAAAATAATCCAGAGACGCAAATTTTAGTTATTGATATGTGTCCTCAAATTAACATTTCTCAATTTTTACTTGGAGGTGGAAAAAAGGATATGAGAATAATCAAAATTTGTAAGTAGGGCTTGCTGATTAAATCTAAAAGCATTGACATATAAAGAAAAGTGCCTGTTTGGGGCTTTTAAAAAGTGCGCCTGCTTCAGTCTAAAACGCTCAAAAAATTAGTATTTTACGCAAGAGTTTGGCAGAAAAATCAAGGTACAATTCTTACTCTTACCTCCTAGCTCATTCCTATTTCTCCTGTCTCCTGTTTCCTACCCCTACTAAAAGACTTTTTCAGCAAACTCTAAGTAGCTTAATCAAGACGTAATTTAGTAGGGTTTATTGATTGGATTTTGAAAGGTAATTCTGAATTTAAATCATTACAAAATTCTACTTATACAGTAAAAGCATCACTCTATAATGAATCTATTCCAGAAAATCTGTATTTAATTGCTGGTGATTCTTTTTTAGAATCTTTGTCGTTAGCTCTTAATTATTCCGTACTTAATCCAGCAAATATTACTGCATGGAAAAATCATATGAAAGCAATTAAAAGATTATGTCGAAGTGAGTTTGACAAAGAAGAATATAAAGAATTAGTTGTTTTCATAGACTGTAATCCTAGTTTTTCCATCTATACACAGATGGCATTACTTTATTCTGATTATTTAATAATTCCTATGATGGCTGATTTTACTTCATTAGAAGGAATTAAAGGAATTTTAATGCTACTTTATGAACAATATCCTTCAGAATCTCTCAAAAAATATGCCAGTAATATTATCACCTTTAATAAACAGGTTCAGCATTTCAATCTTAAATTACCTAAAATCAAACAATTTGTTTTTAACAATTACACGAGCAATAAAGGTGTAGCTAATGCTTATAATTCTCTCAGACAAGAATTAATGAATTTTTGCTATGAACAATATCAAAGTTTTCCTCAATATTTTACTAAGAATAATAATTCATTAAACTGTCTCAGTACATGGCAAAATGCCTATTTTACCAATGTCAAAGATTTTCATTCTTCAGGAAAAGTATCTGCATCTCTCAGCATTCCTTTGCATCAACTTCCTGCTCAAGGGCAAAAGTTTAAAATGCCAGATGGAAAAGAAATTACTTTAGCTAAACATAGATATGAAGAAGCTGTCGAAAATGTCAAATATTTAGTCTCAAAATTATAACTTTCATCTCAATCTTATAGAGAACTGAAACATCTAAATTAGTATTTAGTAATTGTTAAATACTTCCATCAAAGTCATTCATAAATTACCATTAATTTTAGGTCATTGAAGTGGCTGGTCGGACAGGTTTATATAAATTTAATGTTGAGCAAGATTAAGAAGAACGAGGATATATATTTTTTAATTTCTCCCACACTCCCCATCTTTCCATATCCTCACACTCCCGATGCTTCTTTTACCATTACTATGCACCACTACCATTCTGTATAGTAATAGAGTATGGGGACTAAAACGCTCACCACATCGTTACCGAAAAATTGTGGGTATGTGCCTCCCCTTTTAAGGGGATAATAAAGAAAAATTTTCATCTATTTGTCAATCCTCTTCTTTCAAGGAGAGGTAATTATTCATTATTCATTATTCATTATTAATTGTTGAACGACATCATGACAATGCACCACTACTACTTATTTAATATATAAAAATTATGAATAGCATTTGAGAAGTTAAATTAAGTAGCTCAAATTAAAACAGAAAATAGTTGTGGAAAAGAAACAGTAAATTTTGAACAAATCTTACTTCAATAAAACCTTGCACATAAAGATATTTGGCGTAGATATTTCCAAAAAATCCTGAAACTAGCAAAACAAAAGTATCAAACCTATTTTTTGAGATATTCCTTTTCTGTATTAACTCACCCTCAATACTAATGGCCTTAAGAATATGGACTACTCAGGTTTCTTCTCCAATACTCTTCTCTAACATAGGAGTGTTAGAACTTTTTTTCTTTACTCTCAATACTTACTCTGGAATTTTGATAATTTGATGTGTTATACCAAGCGTGAAAAAAGAATGTTACGAATAATAAGTGCAATAAAAAAAATTTGCAGGAAATGTCCCTTTGACAAAAAAGAGAATTTATGGCCGAAAAACTGGTATTAAATCTATTCATTCTGACTCCTGACTCCTGACTCCTGACTCCTAAGAAGTACCCTAACTATTTGTAGCAAACATTTATAAAATTGGTATTATGTCATGTCCGTTTGTGAAAAAAAACTACCTTCTCCTTTTCATTCTTTTTCTCTCCTGACTCCTGACTCCTGACTCCTGACTCCTCCGTAGTTATTTATAAATATTTAACCGGACATGATATTACATTTCGTCGTGCGAAATGTAGGATTTAAGATTTGTAGAAATAATAATAGACCACTAGATATGCTAAATCCATATATGATTATTCTTGCAATGTCAGATTTTCTGGTTTAGGTTTATGTTTGAAAAATCAAGATAACTTTGAGTTAAGAGTAGGCCATGTCCTTTAAAACTCTGGAATATTGACCATAAGATTCACTCAAATGTTTATCATAACTACTTTAGTAATTGAAGGGACATCATTAAATTATGCAACAAGAAAAAGATACTACAAAAGAAGTAGGAGTAACTCCTACAGAACCAGGTTCTCTAACGACAGTATCCAATTCTGAAGAAACATCCGACCAGTTCCAAGATATTAAAAACCAAGTCTTGGAAATATTATCAGAGCTACCAGCTATTGTATCTGGCTTCTTTGGACAATATCAGAAGCCAATTGTCACTCTTGGCTTAATTCTAGGAGTCATTGTTACTCTCAAGGTAATGTTGGCAGTAATCGAATCATTAAATGATATCCCACTGCTAGCCCCTACTTTCGAGTTAATTGGTATTATCTATTCTGGCTGGTTTATATATCGCTATCTACTTCGTGCTTCTAACCGCCAGGAGTTATCGGTAGAACTTCAAGCTTGGAAAGAACAACTTTTAGGGGAAAAATCATCAAGTAAATAAAAAAAAGTCCCAACAATTAAGACATTGGTTATTAATTTGAAATTACATTTTCAATAAATTAACCAATGTCTTAATTTTTTAATAGCCTAGCTCCGACCTAGGAGTCAAATAGCTGATTTCCCAGTTACTGAAATTTTACTATGACCTACAAATTTGTTGCAGAGTAGCAGTAAAATTGGGATAAGAAATGCTTGCAGCTTCAGCCTGATGGATATTGGTAGTGTCAGTCGCATTAAGAGCAGCGATCGCCAAACTCATAGCAACTCGATGATCCCCATAACTCTCAACATCACCACCAGTCAAGGCCACACCACCAGTAATTTCCAATCCATCCGGTAATTCTGTAACTCTACCTCCCAGTTTCTGGAGTTGAGTGGCCATAGCCATCAAGCGATCGCTCTCTTTGACCCGCAACTCAGCCGCATCCTTAATTACAGTTGTCCCCTCAGCAAACATAGCAGCAACTGCCAAAATGGGAATTTCGTCAATTAGTCGTGGAATTATTGCACCAGAAATTTCACAAGCTTTCAAAGGACTATAACATACTCGTAAATCGGCCACAGGTTCTCCTGCAACAACTCGCTGATTTTCCTGTATAATATTGGCCTCCATCATTTCTAAAGCTTCTAATATACCTGTACGAGTAGGATTAACACCAACATTTTCAATTACCAACTCTGATCCAGGCACAATAGCTGCTGCTACTAACCAAAAAGCTGCCGAACTAATATCACCAGGCACAACCACATCTTGACCTCGCAATTTAGCTGGACCTGTCACAGTCACACTATTTGTTTCTGGGTCGATACTAATTTGAGCGCCAAAAGCTTGCAACATTCTTTCACTATGGTCTCGTGAAAGAGCAGGTTCAGTTACCGTAGTTTTCCCTTCCGTCATTAAACCAGCAAACAAAATACAAGATTTTACCTGGGCTGAAGCAATGGGAGAATGATAATGGATCGGTCGTAACTTTTGTCCCTGAATTGCTAAAGGGGCTAAAGAGCCACCTTGTCTACCCCAGATTTGAGCGCCCATTTGTGTCAAAGGCTCAATTACACGGGACATGGGACGCTGGACCAGGGAACTATCTCCAGTAACAGTAAAAAAACGTTCGGGATGGGACGCCAAAATCCCCAACATTAGTCGCATTGTAGTGCCAGAATTACCACAGTCCAAAACCTGAGATGGTTCTGTGAGATTATCTAGTCCAACTCCCTCAACCTCCACCAAGTCTGTATTGAGTTGAGAAATATCAGCCCCAAGAAGTGAAAAACATTTAGCAGTGCTGCGGGGATCTTCCCCTAGAAGCAAGCCTTTTATGGTAGTTTTTCCTTGAGCGATAGCTCCTAGCATCAGAGACCGATGAGAAATTGATTTATCCCCAGGAATTGAAATGTTACCTTTGAGACATAGACCTGATTGTGGTCTTTGAATGATCAAAGTTTCTTGACTATTTGTAATTTTTGTAGTAATTACAGCAGCTGTCATAAAATTAACTATAAATTTACCAAATTTGCACAGCCACAATTTTATAGGAGTCTGGGAAGGGTGAGTAAATAAATACCTCTGTAGAATAATTAGTGATGAAAAAACCTATCTTCTTAACAGAGCAAATATCCTTATTTTCCCCGCTCCCTATCCTAATGTCCTAAGCAACCCAATATTTGCTATAAATAGTTCATAAAAATATAGTCAAATATGACATATTCTTCGGATCGCAGGTGTTACTCTGACTGGATGAACTACAGCACCCTCTATCCCATGATCAAAGACAAAAGGGAGCTGCTTTTCTCATAATATTCAAAGAACCATTAACATCAGCATTGATTAATCCAATGCTTGCAGTACGATTGCATTCCTCTTTGTCTTGATGCAGTCGCTCATGGGGGAAACCCCCTTTGGCGGCGCTGCATCGCTTTACTCTTTTTCCTGAAAAGGTGACTTGATTTTTTTGGTCTTTCTTGTATACAGGAATCAAATCATTATCTATAAAACTTGCTTTTGAGGTACTAAGATTCTTCTGTAAGAATTACATCTATCCCTACCATCTTGGCTTTATAAGATAACATTTATATTAACTTATTATAGGGAACAGATACAAAGTTTTGATTATTTATTTTCCCTAAGTTTATCTTCTGCTTCCACTCTTCATTGTGCCCTATTATCAATGTTCCTATTTTTTGATTAATTAGAGTATCAATAATCAAACGAGATGCTTTATGAAGATAGTCATTTATTTTAAATTCTCTTTTATTGCCTAGTTTTTTTAGTCTCTTACTCGATCTATTTTCCTGGAGTTGAGACTGTAGGAAGCTTTTAACTTTATTATAGTATTGATTGATAGATTTTAACGGTCTGCCATTGATCACTCTTGGGTTTGATTCCGGCGCTTATTAAAAGTTAATGTAGCTAAGTTGTTTAATCCTATATCAATACTGGCGCAACGATTTTTTTCTAGCTCGTATTGTTTTTCCATCGCTTCATAAATCACCTCAATTACATAATGATTAAGTTTAGGAACGAGACGAACTTGTTTAATTTGTGAAGCAGACACTAAAGTTTTTAGATAAATCCCAGTTTTACTCAGATTAATAATTCCTTGTTTTAATTGCCTCTTGCTGA
>NZ_JAAHGO010000009.1:0-19403 GCF_010672455.1 Okeania sp. SIO2C9
TAAGCCACTCTCTATCTTCAGTATTTTTTGCTTGAGTAATAAACTGTTTTTGCAGCTTTTCGTTACTAGGTTTCTTACCTCCTGATTTGTATTTTTCTTGACAGCAAGCTAGGCTATCATTCCAAACAACACGAACACAACCAAATAGCTTTGCTAATCGATGCTTTTGTCCCGGTGTAGGATATATACGATACTTAAATCTAGCTTTCATAATTTGCTAACTATACTAACAGTATTATAACATCTTGATTGAAACATTTAGCCAATAAAAAGTCGCCCTTGAAGGGCGAGGCTTGAGACCCAATTTTTCGGTCAATGGCTAGTGCAGGATGGCGGAAATAACTGACCAGTTACAAAACCCTAAAACAATTACAAATCAATACTTTTGACTTTTAACTTTTGACTTTTAACTTCCGCGTAGCGGCGCTAGAATTACTTGAGTGTTTGACTTGTTCAAAATTTGTTTTTTTTGAGGTTATATCTCTCGGCTGAAAATTGGTAGATTTGAGGTGCTATTAACGTAAATACTGGGTTGTAGCCTTGTATTGAAGAGTCTATTCTTAGGTTTAGGCACAACATTGGCACAATATCTGATGTACTAACTATGTACCAAATCGCTGAAACAACGCAAGCTCGTGAAATATTTTGTAATAATTTTGGCAAAATTAAGCTACTTTGATTTAGATAAATAATATTAAAAGCTGATTTGATTAGTCAAAACTATATCGAGCGATCGCGATTTAGTTCTATTTTTGAAAGTCACTTTGCAATGCTCGGAAAAAGTAGAACAATAAGTAGTAATAATTTTCTAATTGCTTTGTGATACTATTAATTCCTTGGAGCGATCGCCTCTCCCAAAGAACTAGGCAAAGCATCTATTCCCCATGTCTCCATTTCTGACGAATTTTGTACCGTTTTCTTTGAGATGTTTAAAAATCTCTTCTTGTAGATTTTGTTTTTTGTTGTTCATGTTTTAAGGGAATAGTTGTAGGTTGGGTTAAGGGAGAGCGCAACCCAACAAAAACTTGTATGGATGTGAGTTTTTTAGTTAAGAGAATCAATACCTCAAGCCAACCTACAAATACTTAAATACTTTTATTTACCATGACATAAGTGCATCTATTTTACTGCGAATACGACTAAAGCCATCTGCACACTGATTAAAACAAATTACGTCAACCGTCTGGAATAGCTCTATGAACTATGACTCTCATAGCACCAAACCTCGTAGTAATTATTTGTTTACCATCAAATTTAATTACTGCTTTAGGATGATTGACTCTACTGAAACAACGCGATATTTTAGGTGTTCTAAAAGCTCAAGGAAAAAAACTTGATTTTAACTACCTGAAACATTGGCAAAATGAATTAAAAATATCTAGTGACTTACAACGAGCTTTTGATGAATCTGGCATGAGCAAAAATGATTGAAGAAGGCAGAAGGTAGAAGTAAGAAAGAAGGAAGAGGGAAGAAGGAAGAAGGATTAAATATTGAAAAAAAGAGAAAAACGATAGATATAATTAGGGTTTGCTGAAAAAGTCTTTTGGTAGGGGTAGGAGACAGGAGACAGGAGACAGGAGACAGAATAAATGGGAATTTAGAGGAGTTAGAAGGAAGAATAGTCCCTTGATTTTTCTGCCCAACTATGAGCCGAAAATACTAACTTTTTGAGTATGAATAGCTGAAAAAAAGGCACTTTTTTTGAACCCAAAAAGGCACTTGTCTTTATATGTCAATGCTTTTCGATTTAATCAGCAATCCCTAATTATTTAAAATGAACTGGAGCAGCTATTTTTCAGTATATCCGATCAATATCTACCTTTTTGTAGCATTCTTTTTTTTAATTGGTATTATCACCCCAAACAATTTTAAGCATAAGCATTTTCTGCGGAATGCTGCGCAAACAGCAGTCAGCCATCAGCTATTACTTTTAGTTTTAGTTTAGGATAAAAGCTTTATTAATTGTCTTACTACAAAAGTTGTTTCCCTTGCCCTTAAAGTCTATTTTAATTTAAACACTACTTTAAAACCCTTTAACAGTTTACCGAATAATTAATAATTAAATAATTCGCGCCTTTAAGCTTCCCCTTTTATTCCATTTATCAAAAAGAATGCTATATCTAATTGGGTGAGGAAGTGTGGGAAGTGTGGGAGGTTTGGGGAGATAAAAAGCAGGAAAAATCTATACTAACCAATTAATAATTGTCAAAAACAAACTTTTAATCTTGGTAAATATTTGACTGTTGAAGTATGGCTGAAGTATAGCATTAATGCATGGTAATTGGTATTAAGGGGAAAAAGCAGTTTTAACCAGAGATAATTATCAATTATCCATTATCAATTATCAATTAATGAATATTCCCTATTCCCTAGCGCGTAGCGCTATATAACTATCAATAACTTTCACAATATTAACCCCCATTAATTTCACATAATCATCCATATATTTAGTACCAGGAGTAAGCACAGGTAAATTTTTCCTGTAAGTAGGCAGCCAAAATTCACTATTAATACTCCAATTTTTAACAGTACTTTGATAATTTTCCAGATAGTTTTGAATCAAATACTCATAGACAAACTGTTTTCTAACACTTCGACTTTTAACTTCTTCTCGATTTCCTGGATTCAGATAATAATCAAAGTTGGCATATTTAATATCGATCGCTTTAATAGAGATTTTATTCATAATTTTATTCAGGAAATTACTAAAGCTTTGATTGATTTCTTTGAGAGAGCGGAGTCTATCTTTATCCCGAAAGAGAGACAGATAAAATATGTTGTCTTTAAGGAGATATTCAGACCCCAAAACATAATCAATAAACCGTTGAAAAAATCTATCGGCAGATAAGATGCCAAATTTAAGAGCTAGATAAAATATGTGATTCAAATTTTTCATCATTTGTAGTTGTTCGAGACTAAAGTCATCCAAAATTTCCCAATAAGAATAAAACTGATTTGGCAAGGAGTTAACTATCAGTGTATCTCCCTCAAGTTTGCAGAATTTAGCTAACTCGTTAAAAGTATGATTTTCTAGTTCTGGGTTTTGATGAATAAGGGCAATTTTTAATTGATATTTATTGCATTTGAAGGTGGTGTAGTACTGTAAGTCATTCCAATTTTTTATTTTTTCAATTTTATATGAATTTGTAGATGGGATTAAATTTGGAAGTGTGGAGTTTGAGCGATTATTTTTAGTATTAAATGAAATAATTACAGCATCGGGAAAAATATCCTTACCGTTGACATGAAAAATCTTACTCAAATCAATAATTCTGTTTTTGTAATTCAAATGAGCAATTATTTCAGAAGCAATATATCGGCTATTCAGATAACATACAAAACATGGATTTGTGTATCTGAGCAGATAAGTTAAACACATTCCCTCCCAAACACTATGAAAATTATTAAATCCCCATATTTTGCCATTTTCTACATCATCTAATTCCCCAAATAAAAATTTCTCAACTGCATCATAAAAATCCCAATAATCTATGTCTTTTAACGCCGTATAGTTATCAATTGTTTCTAAAGCATCTCTCAAAGTATTGATGATTAAGGAATAATGGTCTTCGCTAAATAGACTATATTCATACCCAATATACTTTTGCCGAAATCTAGCAGATAGAGCAGCAATTTCTGGATTAACATTTTCCCCTAATTTTTGCTTAATCTCAGTAAATATATAACAATACATTGCCACAATATCAGAAGCTTCATAAGATATTTGTTGGCGAGGTATATCAATAGAGTCAATAAAAATAGCACCATTATTCAGGAAAGTAGATTTGTGAAGATAACGATGAATTTTACTATAGTCTATAGTTTCAGATTTACTAAGACGAGAGACAAGTGCTAATATTTTCAATTCATCATAGACATCTAAAATATTATCTAAGGCATCAAGTTTGCTATAAAAAATGCTTTCTTGATTATCGTTTATGATAACTTCTTTTCCTGCTTCCTGTTTTAATACACCATCGCGGTCATTAATTTTGATATTTTTCTGCAAATATCCTTTTTCTTGATAAATATTTTGCACAATTTTCAGAACTTTATAGAGCTTGAAAAATAATTCACATTTAAAGTCAAATTTATTAATATTCGGGTCGTCCTGAGTAAATCCTTTAGGCAAATGAAAAATTAACTTACCCCTCTTTTTTTCAATGCCGACAAAAGAATATTTAGTGTTAACTCTAGGTTTTAATTCGGCAAAATTTATCATTTTTATGAGGAAGGAAAAAAGTTTTTAGTTATCTAGGAGAGAGGGAAACAAGGAAGAAGTAAAGCAGATAAATAAATTTAGGGACTAATATTAAACTCAGATAATTAGGGTTTGCTGAAAAAGTCTTATGGGTGAGGGTAGGAGTCAGGAGTTAGGAGTCAGGAGTCAGGATAAATGGGAATTACAGAGGATGTAGTAGAAAGAATTGTCCCTTAATTTTTCTGCCCAACTCTTGCCCAAAATGCTAGTTTTTTGAGCTTTCTTGAGCGAAAAGCTGGCACTTTTTTTCAACCTAATAAGGCTGAAACCTTGATATGTCAATACTTTTAGGATTAATCAGCAAGCCCTAATTAGTGATTATAAAACCAAAACATTAATTTCTTCTTCGCTTCTTATCCGCAACAAAACCACCGACTACCAAAATATCAGACTAAGCAAAAACTCCTATTGCGACATACGCAACAAAACCACCGACTGCCAAAATATCAGACTAAGCAAAAACTCCTATTGCGACATACGCAACAAAACCACCAACTACCAAAATATCAGACTAAGCAGAAACTCCTATTGCGACATACGCAACAAAACCACCAACTACCAAAATATCAGACTAAGCAGAAACTCCTATTGCGACATACGCAACAAAACCACCAACTACCAAAATATCAGACTAAGCAGAAACTCCTATTGCGACATACGCAACAAAACTACTAGACCTCTCCTAAAAATAAATAAACTAAGCAGAAATTCCTATTGCGACATACGCAACAAAACCACCGACTGCCAAAATATCAGACTAAGCAGAAATTCCTATTGCGACATACGCAACAAAGCCACTGACTGCCAAAATATCAGACTAAGCAAAAATTCTTATTGCGACATACGCAACAAAACCACCGACTACCAAAAAAATATCAAACTGAGTAAAAACTCCTATTGCGACATACGCAACAAAACCACCGACTGCCAAAAAAATATCAGACTAAGCAAAAACTCCTCATTCACAGTCATCCTCAATTCGATCGCAACGTTTACTGAGAATTAAGTATGAATAAAGAGAAAAATTATTAGATACAAGCAATAAAACTACACGAACAACGGCAGCAGTTAGTATCAACAAAAAATATAATAATTATTGCACCTGGCAGTAGTCATTTCAGTTATCAGTTATCAGTTATCAGTTATCAGTACCTCTGCAATAAGGAAACTTGACATAAGGAATATTCTCTTTTTTTATCCCCTTAAAAGGGGGAGGCTTTAGACCATAGTTTTTCGGTAAAAAAACTCAAGTGATCAAGAAATTGTTAAAGAAATTACGAGCAAAGTCAGTTATCAGTTATCAGTTATCAGTACCTCTGCAATAAGGAAACTTGACATAAGGAATATTCTCTTTTTTTATCCCCTTAAAAGGGGGAGGCTTTAGACCATAGTTTTTCGGTAAAAAAACTCAAGTGATCAAGAAATTGTTAAAGAAATTACGAGCAAAGTAAGTAAAAATTTTTATAATACTAAATTCGTTTGAAAATCTTACCGAATAATTAATTATTAATTATTAATAATTAAATTATTCTGGTTTAAATCTTTCCCTTTTAAGGGAAAAAAACAATATTCCTTATATTCAATCCTCTCGGTTTTAATCAGAGGTAATTATCAATTATCAATTATCAATTATCAATTATCAATTATCAATTATCCATTAATGAACTCTTTCCTTCTACCCTCTGCCTTTTCCTGTATTAAATATCCTCTATAAACAGCCCAAAATAAAATTAGTTAAAAAGTCAACCATTCACAAGAAATAATCGCATCAATAAAATCATCAGATAAAGCAATAAAATCAGAATAAGTAATTAATTTAATACTTTGTTTATCCACTTTTGATAATAAGTCTTCCAAAGGTCTTCTATCTCTAGGAAATACACTATCCCACAGATAAAACATTAATTTATTCTCTATAGATTCTTTAGTAACCTGATTATCTTCAGACTTCAAAAACCAAACCCCAATTTGTTTATCTTCAATACGACGAATTAAATGATGATTTACCTTAATAAAATCATTCAACTTATTCACAAAAGAAACCCATTTCTCATCCCTACCCTCGATCGCTATATCCTTAATTTTTTCTATTCCATAACCAGGCACATCCACATATTCCCAATCCCATCTCCGTTTGAAAGCACTATCTAAATAATAAATCGACTCATCCGAAGTATTAATCGTCGCAATAATTGATAAATTTCTAGGAATAGAAATTCTCTGACTTGTCAAATTTTCTAATACTCTTAAACCATCCTGATTATCACTCATTTCTAAATTCATCTTTGTCATCTTACAAAAAACATCAAAATTACTTCCATCCACTTGTATATTTTTATCAGTTGTTTGAGCATCATACCCCATAGATCCTAATAAAGCCACTATTTCTAACTCTGATAAATTGACATCATAAGTTGACCAATTATCTGTTTCTCTATCTAATAATTGAAAAATCGGACCGAATATAGCAGCAGCATTACCTCGGTTTAATTCGTCAATTACTAACAGTACATTCTCATTATTATTATTAACTAAATTTTTGTAAGCTAATCCTAATGCTCGTAAAAAATGACCTTGATAAAATTTATATATAACCGAACTACCGATAGTCTGTGGCAATAATTTGCCGACAAAATCAGCATAAGTATATTCAGGATGAAATACTGTTTTAATTGTGTTTTCTAATGATTTTGTTTGTTCATGCCATTTAATTCCCAACGAATTAGTTGCTATCTCTCGCACTTTATAACTTTTGCCTGTACCTGGACTGCCAAAGAGAATTTTTTGAATAGGTTTAGCAGTTATATTTTCGTTGTGCATAAAATATCTTGAAATATCTTGAAATCAGGAAAAATGGGTCATCTCAGTTATCAGTTATCAGTTATCAGTAACAATTTCATACTTTTTATCTATATGCTTGAATTTTTGACAAATTATTTAACACTTCTCTCTTTTTGAGTATTTATTATTTAGAATAAACTTTGAATAATTATATATAGGAATATGACTTGAGTTGTGAGATATTGCTAACTTTTAGGGAACAGGGAACAGGGAACAGAGAAGAAGAAAAAAAACAGATTATATGAATATCATAATTGCTATATTCTATACTTTTAAGGAACATCTCAATTCTCACAACTAGATTCCTGATTTATAGTAAGAATCATCGCGATATAGCAGCCAGAAATAAGTTTTTAATAAGCGTTAGTCTGAGAAAGTACATCCAAAACTTACTTATTTCAACTTTCCTTTATATATTTTTACTAAGTAGTCAAGCAAGATTAATTGTATATTTGATAGTCAGTTTCAATAGTAGGAAAAATTATTTTTAGATTGACTGCTCAAATACAAAAGTATATTTTATTCCCTATTTTCTATTCCCTGTTGTATAGAAAATATTAAAGTAACAGACAATAGGAGTAATAGTTTCAAATTTTTAACAAAATTATTTCTAACTAAAAATTGACAAAAAATAATAACGGTGCGTCACTGCGCACCGCCAGGTATGATTTATATAGCGCCTCATCAGTATGAAAATTGCTATAAATATAATCTAACTCAAAAAATAATCAGGCTAAAGATTGACGCATCGGAGTACGACCGTAAGGATGTCCCTTGTAACTAATGACAATTTGATGAGCTAACCATAAATCTAAACACCGACGCATTAATAGGTAGCGATCGCGCCAAAGCTGATGGCACTTGTCCGTAGATGGGCAGTCAATCACCATTACTACCCTAGACCCAACTAATTCACGGCTTAACTGACAACTGTCTAAATCTATAGGACTACGAGTCTGAAACCGTTCAATTGCGACAGATTCTATATTATTCATCTAAAATACTTCAGTAATTTGTAAACCGTACGAAAAAAACTGTAGAAAAATGAAACAGCTTTTATCTTGATATTGGATTAACCAATACTGGCTGTACGGCACAGCTCACTATTCCCTCGGCAGTAAATGCCCCTGGGAATTTCTTATCTTATATTTGAAGACTACCCTTAGCTTTAGCTAGGGGATAAATAAAGATCGGCAGCCAAAATGACAATGCTATAGGTCGGTACTATGTCAAAGGTACTGGCTTAACCAACTATGCCTGTTTAACCATTGAGTTCTAGAGCATGGGACTGGCAGAGCATCTCAAAATAGGAACTTTAACACTGACCTGTAACTTAGACTGCAAAGCTCTAAGGCTAGTCAGGTATTGGCTGGCAAAGACTTCGAGCAGTCTGTCCAAGCCTTTAAACTTTAGTCTTTGGGTTCCTGACTACTATCTTTATTGATTATAAAATAAATATAAAGAATTTTGGGAATAATGTAAAGCAGAAATTTATATAATTCATAGTTTTCTTGCTGTCAAAATAGATACCATTTATTCAAACAAAAGTCAAAAATAAAAAGTCAAAAGTTTTATAGCGCTACACGCTAGGGAATAGGGAGTAGGCAATAGGCAATAGCTGGACTTTTAGATTTTTTACAGTGAAAATAGCTTCAAGCCCAGTATTAGCAAGGGAAATACCTAAACTTGCTTAAAATGCCTGTTTGCGTAGCATGACCTAGGAAAACCTAGATATATCAAGAAAACTTTTGATTTAAGGTAGAAACATTGCTGTATATAAGGTTTGACCTTATTTTTAACCTTTTTTTCCTAAAGTCCAGATAGTAACCTGTTAAAGGGTTTTTCAGCTCCGCTAACAGGGTTGAGAAATGTCAAACACTTTAATGTGTAGCGCTATAATTTTACTAATGACTGATACATTATATTTCGGATAAAATGCTTGAAAATCAGTACAGATAAGGAAAAAAAAGTCTGTAGGTGAAATGAAAGTTACTCACAATGCATCAGCTTCCGATCAACGTTATCCTAATATTTAGATGTATTAAATTGTCCTTATAGTGGTACTTAGACATTTTTTGGTAAGAAAAATGCGTCAAAGTAAGTCTAGACAAGGGAATTACGTCAAAGCCTTAAAAATGGCTAGAACCCGTGCTGACCTACGGATTGATGCATTTTCGACGTAAAATCCTCTGCCCATCTATATTTGAGCCTATTTTCTGCCTTTATTTTGTGTAAGTCCCAATAGGTAAAGCAGTTGAAAGAAACGTGAGGACAGATCAAAAGCAGAAAACTCAGACAACGCCAGATTTTTCCTTCTGCCTTCTGCCTTCTGCCTTCTGCCTTCTGCCTTCCGCTATAAAACAAACATCAATCCAATCATTGGGAGGCCTCGTGTTATCTAGCCTGACAGCAACTAATTCTCGCCGAGCTGAAATAGTCGAAATTGTGTTCCGTAATGGTTGGGGCTATATGAAAACCCTCCTCACAGGGGGCAAAACTGGCGAACCAGATATACCAACACCAGAAGTTCTACGCAATATTCTGGTAGATTTAGGCCCAGTATATGTAAAGCTCGGCCAGCTACTTAGTACCCGTCCAGACTTATTACCAGCAGACTATATAAATACCTTGTCAAGTTTGCAGGCCAATGTACCAGCAGTACCTTGGTCAGAAGTGGAAATCTTAATTCGTCAACAATTATCCCAACCTCTAGAAGAAATATTTAGCGATATTAATACTGAGTGTGTAGCAGCAGGGTCTATAGCTCAAACTTATAAAGCGACCTTAAAAGACGGTACGGAAGTAGCTCTAAAAGTTCAACGTCCAGGTATTGACAGAATAATTGACAAAGATACATCCCTGTTAAAAAGTTTAGCTGAATTAGTCTCATTCACAGATTTTGGCAATGACTACGATATAGTTTCTCTTGCGGAAGAGTTTAGTGTTGCTCTGAAAGCTGAACTTGATTTCACTAAGGAAGCTGGTTATACCGATGAACTACGTCGAGACTTATCTACGAGTAAGTGGTTTGACCCCAAGCAAATAATGCTTCCGAAAGTATATTGGGAACTAACAACTCCAAAAATATTAGTTCTCGAATGGCTAAATGGTAAACCTATCTTATCTGCGAAGGTCAAAGGTATTAACAATAATGGGGATGTAGATGCAGAAAAGCAGGCACTCTCTACTTTATTATGTCGTGCTTTTTTTCAACAGTTTTATATCAATGGTTTTTTTCACGCTGATCCTCATCCTGGCAACATATTTTATCTGGAAGATGGACGTATTGCTCTACTCGACTGTGGAATGGTAGGTCGCCTCGATCCTCGCAGTCAGCAGAATTTAACGGAATTATTATTAGCGATCGTTGATCTAGATGCTAAAAGATGTACTCAGCTAACTTTAGAAATGGCAGAAGTTGCTCAACGGTCAAATTTAGCTAAGTTGGAAAATGATTACAGCAAAATGCTGCGAAAATATTACAATCTTAGCTTGTCTGAAATCAATTTTTCTGAAGTATTTTATGACATCTTACAACTGTGTCGTAACAACAAAATTAAATTACCAAGTAATTTGGGTTTATATTCTAAAACTTTAGCAAATTTAGAAGGAGTCGCTCGTAGTTTTTATCCCCAAATTAATCTTTTGGATGAGATTAAACCATTAATGACCGATTTATTTCGCCGACAATTATTAGGGGACGATCCAGTACAAACTTTATTAAGAACTGCTATTGATGTGAAGAATTTGTCTTTAGAGTCTCCTCGTCAACTAGACTTATTTTTAGACAGACTTACTTCCGAAACATTGAAGTGGAATTTGACGTTAAAAGATATTGAACCTTTGACTCGTAGTGTAAATAAGTCAGCTAATAGACTGTCTTTTAGTGTAGTGGTAGGTTCATTAATTATTGGTGCTGCTATTGTAACTGCGGGTTCTCAAAGTAGTCAGTTATCTGTGTTAAGTGAAGCTTTATTTGCAGTAGCTAGTTTTCTTGGGTTGTGGTTAATTATTAGTATTCTTCGTTCTGGTCGTTGGCGAGAGTAAATACAGTTAGAAGAAGGAAGAAGGAAGAAGGAAGAAGGCAAAGTACATGAGTCTATAGATCGATACCTTATGAGTTTTGGTCTTATATGAACCGTATTGAATTATATTTCATAATCTGAACATAATATTAGGGAGTATTTGTAGATGAATCTAAATATTCTTGATTAGTTAAATATGTTTCAATATTTTCTAGGATTTGTCTCAAATACTTCACTACATTATTTTTGATTTTTATTAGTTCATCAGCACTTTTCTCTTTGCCTACTTCGGCAAAAGATTTAATGCCATGCGCTAAATCATTTCTATTAGTCTTTACTGTCAATAAATCGCTACTATCAGTTTTTGTGTCTGCAGAAAATCCATATTTATCTGCTGTTTTTTTAATCTGTTTAGCATCAATATTTCCTGAGAATAGTTTTTTTCTATCAAATCCAACTTTAATAATATCAAGAGAGATATCTACAATTATATGATAAACTTCACTAGATCTTTTATTCTTTAGGTTTTCCAGAACAATTTTCTTTAGTTCCGGTCTAATTTTGTCGAAGGAAACATTTTGACTTTGAAGTTCATCAAATATTGCTTCAATAGCGTCTCTCATTGTGGATTATATTAAATTGTAAAGTAGTAAAAAAGCACTTGCTTTCAAAGTTTTTATTAACTCAGAATCAATTTCCTTAATTTTTGGTTTTCTTTTACCTTCCATTGCTAATTGAATAGTTCCTTGTTCTAAATTCTTGAGAAAAATAAAATACTTACTTACTTCTTTAGAACGTTCCTTAAAGTCTTGAAATAATATACTTGTCATTATTTATCTAACAATTGGTTGCGTACATATTCAATCCGCAGAATTACCTTTTTCTTTGAACTACTTGCATCACCTTTTGTGTGATTTTGAAAATTACTCTTGCTAGGATTAAGCAAATCATCTCCTCGATACTGAAGATTACTTTTTTCTCTCAAAGCAAGAGCAACACCTACAGAAAGAGATTCAAATTTAATCCTAGTAGTTGTTTGATTTAATTTTTTACCTGAACGAAAACCATTGGGAAAATTTTCTTCTACAAATTCTATCATTGTTTCAAATTCATCCCGCATTTTCTTTAAGTCTGTATTTTTATCTTTGTTAGTTTTTTCCAAAAATTTATCCAGAAATTTACTTACCCCCACTTTACTCTCAAAATTTTGATAATTATTTAAAAAGGCAAAAAAACGTAAGACAAATTCTTGAGGATCTCGTCGGGCAATAGCTGCATCAGAAAACAAACAAAGCTCTCGAAACTTGGGTAATTTTGATAATTCTTCAACTATATCGGTAAATTTTCCAGGTAATATACCTCTACGTTTTTCCATTTCATTTAACTCAACACTACCTGTATTAATCCGTTCAAACAAATCTCTTCGTGTTTCCTCATCCGCATCTTCAGTAAGTTGAATCATCCGAATAGTAGCTCTATTGAAACGTCTCTGACGAGAAAGAGGTAAATCCTCAAATCTAAAGTCATTTAATTTACCTAATTTAGATAAATTAGTCAGTTTTAACTCATTATTGATAAATTTAGCCAAAGTACGGATACGTTGCGTACCATCTATTATTTCTAAACGAGCTTCATTTTCTTCATTTTCTTCATCATTAATATCAGCAACAAATATATAAGGTATTGGTAATCCTAAAAGTACAGATTCAATAAATTTTGACTGCCGGGATTCATCCCAAGCCATTTCCCTTTGATAATCAGGAATAAATAACTCATTAGTATCGTTTTCTATTCCTTTCATATATTTCTGAGTCAGAACTTCTACTGGATATTCTTTTGTGTCATAGTCAACACGCTTTTGTTTTTCCCGAATCTCAGCTTCAGCAGTTTCTTTTTGTTCATTAGTTATTTTGGGTTTACTATTAGCAACTTTCGACTTTGATGACATATTTTTGTTTTAAGTAGTTTGTTGAAACCTAAAAGTATATTATAACAGTCGAAAGAAAGGTAAATACCTATAAAAAGCTTAAAAATCAGGCAACATTAGATTTTTCCTTGTCTTCTAGATAACTAAAACCTTCTTCCTTCTGCTATATAATTTCAGAGACCATTCATCAAGTAAACATTTCAGATAATTACAAACAAAAAATGCATATCTTCTGTAAAAAATGTTTTCTCTTTTGATATAACTGTCATTTTTTCTAGTGTCTATGAAAAATAATATCCAGTATAAATTTCACCTATTGACCGGACAGGAATCTACTATTGTTATTCTTTGATATAGCAGTCGAAGCAAAGATTAGGACAGATAAAAAGCGGAAAACTCAAACAACATAATACTTTTCCTTCTTCCTTCTTCCTTCTTCCTTCTTTCTTCTTCAGCAAGCTAGAATATATGATAGAAATAATTCTAAAATTTAAGCAATAAAGTTATGACAAACCAACAAAACCAAATTACCCAAACTTATGCTCAAGACGATGCCCAACAAATTCTGCAAATTGCCCTAGCACGTCGCTCTGAAGGAGGCGAACTAACAAGAGCACAAGTATTAGAAATTGCTCATGAGATGGGTATTTCTCCAGAAGACTTAGCAGCAGCGGAACAAGAATGGCTTTCTCACCGGAGTGAGTTTCAGGAAAAACAAGTTTTTAATCAACTTCGTCGAGACAAATTAAAGCAAAATTTGATTAAATATTGCATTGTAAATTCATTTTTACTGTTGCTGAATTTAGTAACTGCTCATACTCTTTCCTGGTCTTTACCAATTTTATTATTGTGGGGATTATGGTTAGCTTTAGATGCCTGGAAAACTTTTCAAATTGAAGGAGAAGAATATGAAAAAGCCTTTCAAAGATGGCGTTTGAAAAAACAATTAGGTCAATCTTTTGGCTCTTTAGCAAATAAAATTTTAAAAAACTTACAGTCTTGAAAATAAATGGAGATTATTCCTAAATTATAGATAGGAAAGATCGGGTTTGTTAGATTAATTAAAACCAGGGAAAATCACTCCTAATTCCTTCTCTAACAAATAAGCGATCGCTCACTTAACTTATTGAAAAAGTGAAGGCCTATTATTAGTGTTAAAATCTTAGACATCTCTGACAGTAATAAATCAAATCTCAAATCAATTATCGCACTAGATAAATCAATTATTTCTCTCTACTCCCTACTCCCTACTCCCTCTTTTCTAGAGATATCTATTTACTTTAAATAAGTAAAAAAACACCATGAGATTTATTAACCCCAAAATTGATTATGCCTTTAAAAGAATCTTCGGCTCTGACCAAAGTCAAGATATACTAATCAGCTTTTTAAATGCGATTATTTATAATGGTGAAAATACCATCAAATCTCTGACAATTATCAATCCATACACCCCCGGTCAAATTATCACTTTAAAAGAAACTTATTTAGATGTTAAAGCAGTTTTGCAAGATAATTCAATTGTGATTATTGAAATGCAAATCGCCACCACAACTGCTTTTGATAAACGAGTAGCTTATAATCTCTCAAAAACTTATGCTAATCAATTAGATAGAGGAGAACGTTACCATTTGCTAAATCCAGTAATTTCTGTGACAATAACCGATTTTATTATGTTCAGAGAAACCGAGAAAGTTGTGACTAAATTTGTCTTTAAAGAGGAAGACGAATCTTTTGAATACAAGTCTAATGTATTAAAGTTAATATTTTTATAATTGCCAAAATTTCATAAAAATTTAGCAGAACTAGAGACATTAATAGATAAGTAAATTTATTTCCTTAAAGAAACATCTTACTTAGAAACAATTCCATAAAAATTGGGAGAAGTGCCAGAGATAGAACGTGCTTTAAATATTGCAAATCAAGCCAATTTTTCTTTAGAAGAATTAGACCAAGTAGACCGACGGGGGATGGCTTTGCAAGACGAAAGAGGAAGAATAACTGCTGCTAAATCAGAAATATTAATGCGTCAACTCAACAAAAGATTTGGTGAAATTTCTAATCAGATTAGTCGCCAATTTAATTATTTATCTGCTACTGACTTAGATAATTTAGCTAAAGCTGTTTTAGATTTTAATAATTTGGATGATTTATTAATTTGGTTGGAGGAGAGAAAGTCTTTTTAATATCAGAAGAAAAAAATTAACAAGAAAACTTAAGCGTTTATACTAACGATACCAACAGAATTAATATTATACCAATTCTCAAAAGTTATGCTATCACAATCAACCTGATTTTATACATACTGTTAAAATCAACAATTGTAAATATAACAAAGTTTTAGGTATAGTAGTCGAAGGAAAAGGTACGGACATATCAAAAGCATAAAACTCAAACAACACAAGATTTTTCCTTCTTCCTTCTTCCTTCTTCCTTCTTCCTTCAAAATAAACAGAAACGATCGCCCACCTCAGTAACTAAGAGAGCGATCGCGTCAAATTTATTACTAATTTTTTGACAAAATAGCCGATATTAAACTGATGATTTACGCATCCAAAATAGAAACAGTAACTTCACCAGAATTATCATCTTCATAAACATCAAGAAATAAAGCACTAACTGTAATTGTTTCTTTGACTTCCAATGTAATCGTATCATCATACCCATTTAAAGAAGACCATGTAGCTGAAGTTTCAACATTTGTCTTCAAGTTAACAAATTTGCCACCATATATCCAGAGTAACACAAATGGTTCAGCACCCATACCACTACCATAGCTAAATGAGCCACTCTTAATCCGCAAAACATACATACCAGGATCTAAACTTGCAGATGCAGCCTCTTTCTGCAGGTTTTCCATCCATGCTTTGTCTACTAATAAACAATTCTTCTTACTATCAACAGTGAGGTTTTTCATGTTACTATCTTCTTTTTAGTTAGATTAGATGTTAGTTTTTGGCCTGTTTAAAACAGATTCAATTGGGCTTACCTACCACTATTATTATTGGAGTAAGCGTCAATCATACTATCACAATACAGTTCATAGAAAAATAATAAATTTAATTAGTTATACCATTTTGAAAAAAGAATGTTACGAATAATAAGTCTGATTAAAAGACACCTACAGTAAATATTACTTTGACAGAAAAGAGAATTTCCTAGCTCAAAACTGGTATTTAAGCCATTTATCCTGACTCCTGACTCCTAATAAATAGCCTAGTCATTTGTAGCAAACATTTATCAAAATTGGTATTAGATATTTATTAACTAAACTATTTTAAAGATAGACTCTTGCCCAAAATTTAGTCCTTCATCTTTGACATATTACTTCCAATTAGTTCGATAATAAATTATAATAACTTCTATAAAAATTAATAATTAAAGCACCCTATTGAATAAAATTCCATATAAAAAAATTAGACTAAAATCTTTCAATTTGTCGTGCTTCATCTGACAGCTTTGCTTCTTTTTGACCGATAATTCTTGCCCTACCATTTAACAAACCAATAGGAGTATCAAACAACTCTACCAATTCTGCTTTACCTGATATTATTTTCATCGTTGTTAGAGGCAACTCTTTTAATAACCATCTACTCAAACGATAAACATATTCCTTTGTTTTAAACTCTCGCATTAAATCAACACCATGGAGTTCATGCAAATATTTATTTGACTTTCCATACCTGCGCCATTGACTTTGTAAATCTTTCCAAGTTGAACGATGACGATGTTTAACTACTGCATTTTCTACAAACTTAAACTGATAAGATGTTTCTCGTAAAATACGCCAACAAATATCAGCATCTCCACCCGTTGTTAAATAAGGACGAAATAATCCTACCTCTACAAAAGCTTGCTTTCTAATAGCTAAATTAGCAGTTTGACCATAAGGACAAAATGAATTAGCTAAAGTATGTTTTTGAGAAAGAGTCTCTTGTTTATCAGCATATTTTTCTAATAAACTATCCCCAGGTAAAGCAAGTATTTCTCCCACTACAATACCAATATTAGAGTCAGAAAATGGCTGAATTAAATTTTCCAACCATTGAGGTTGAGGACGACAGTCACCATCAGTAAAAGCAAATATCTCGCTACTAGCAGCACGAATACCAGCATTACGAGCAGCATAAGAACTTTGAATTTGATTTTCAGTGACTAGACAAATTGTAATTTGATTTGACCGTGCTGCTGCTTCAATTAGTGATTTACTCTGATCGCCACTATTATTATCCACAAGTAAATACTCTACTTGGTCAGCAGGATAGGTTTGCGACCGCAGACATTCTATCAAATCTGGCAAATCTTTCTCACCATTATAAATTGGTACTATTACCGAAACTTTTGTCATTATCAGCTTTTCAATTAATAATTTATATAATGTCCGGATAATTAGACATCTCCAGAAAAGAGGCAACAGGCAACAGGCAACAGGCAACAGGGAAAAATAATTGATAATTTATGGATAAGAATTGATTTTATTTTTGATTTTTATCAAATGTCTATTAGCGATCAAAAAACTTTCTCCTTTTCTCAGTCTTCTTTCTTCCCTCCTGACTCATGACTCCTGACTTCTGACTCCTCTAACTGAGTACTTAATTTCTACAATAAGCACAAGCTAGCCAAAATTGCACTAACTAAATAAAAACATCCCACAACTTGAGTTTCCGACCAACCAGATAATTCTAAATGATGATGAAAAGGAGCCATTTTAAATAAGCGCTTCCCTACTCCATTAGGTCTTTTTGTTGCCTTGTAATAACCCACTTGAGCAATAACCGAAAGAGTCTCTATTAAAAAAATCACACTAAGAATTAATAATATCCATAGAGTATTAGTTAGTAGAGCAACTGCAGCTAAACTACCACCCAAAGCTAACGATCCTGTATCACCCATAAACACCTTAGCAGGATTGCGGTTATGAACAACAAAACCGAGACAACTACCACTCATACAACCACAAAAAATCATTAACTCCGGAGCAGTAGGAGCTAAATAAGCTCCTAACCCTAAAAATACGATCGCTCCCAAACCTCCCATCAAACCATCAACGCCATCAGTAAGATTTGTAGCATTACTTTCTGCAACCAAAACAAAACCTGCCAAAGGCCAAAATAGTAATCCTAAAGATAATTGTAGACCAAATGGTAAAGCAATATTAGTAACCGTACTAGGTTCACTCCATGCTAGCCATCCACAAAATAGCATTGCAAAACCCACCTGCAAAGCCAATTTCATTTTTGGAGATATTCCCTTATTAGACTTACGTTGCAAAATTCTCCAATCATCCAGCCAACCAATAAAACCATAAGCTAGAGTCATTGCCGATACTGCCATGACATCTGGATGAAATTTCGATAATAACAGAGCGATCGCTACTCCTACTGGTACAAAAAATATACCTCCCATAGTTGGAGTACCTGCTTTTTGTAGATGTGCTTGGGGGCCATCCTCCCGGATTATTTGTCCAGCTTTTAGTCTTCTCAGCATGGGTATAACCCAATACCCCAAACTTGCAGTTGCTAGACCACATAGAATTAGAGGTAAGCTCAGAGATTCTATACCGATAATTCGATTAGCCATGCTATCTAAAATTAGGGCAAAAGAGCTTAATCCTAAACCCAGACCCAAGAATAAATTTTCTCCCGATAAAGCAATAGATTTGCGAAAAATTAGCTTATTTTGCATAAAAAATCTCCTCCACACACACTTTTTGATACTTTAGGTTTGATTAAATAATTATCAAATTCAGCTTTTAACTGAATAGCTTTTTAGTAATCATAAATATCTATTCACCAGAGTCATCGGCATTTCCTTCTAAAACATCATCATCACTAAAATTATCATCTACAGCTATCAATTCTGAGATTTCCTCTTCCTCTTCTAGATAATTGTCTGATTCTGAAGGATCTCTAGGTAACATTCTGCCTGATGTTTCTAACCAGTCCACTATAGATGAGTCTTGTTGGGTAGGAATTACATCTGCCGGTTCATGACGAGGTATTAGAAGCAGGGAGGGGTTGTAAACTAGAACTGGTTGTGACTGAGATTGGTTATTTCTACGACTAATAACTCCTACTGGTTGTCCTACTGGTTGTTCTACCTTTGCCTCCACCATACTTGGTGACACAACTACAGGTTGTGGATTTACTGTTTCCTGTACCGTAGTTGGTTGTGGCACTACAGGTTGTGGGTTTACTGTTTCCTGTACCGTAGTTGGTTGTGGCACTACAGGTTGTGGATTTACTGTTTCCTGTACCGTAGTTGGTTGTGGCACTACAGGTTGTGGATTTACTGTTTCCTGTACCGTAGTTGGTTGTGGCACTACAGGTTGTGGATTTACTGTTTCCTGTA
>NZ_JAAHGO010000009.1:19413-131176 GCF_010672455.1 Okeania sp. SIO2C9
ACTACAGGTTGTGGATTTACTGTTTCCTGTACCGTAGTTGGTTGTGGCACTACAGGTTGTGGATTTACTGTTTCCTGTACCGTAGTTGGTTGTGGCACTACAGGTTGTGGATTTACTGTTTCCTGTACCGTAGTTGGTTGTGGCACTACAGGTTGTGATGGCTCGTTTATTTGTTGTTTTTCTTCCATATATCCTCAGTCAAGAAATTTTAGTAAGTCTATCCTAATATCTTTAGATTTACTCATCTCCTCTATCCGGTCTCTTGGATTTTAGGGGATTTTGTTTTAAATTTGCCAGCAAATAATATATATAAATGTTTTTCCTGTCCTTGTTTAACAGATTAGATGAATTTACTTGCATCAAATCTTGAAGAAGTAGTCAGTAGTAGGGACGAATGGCCATTTCCCCCTACAGTAGGTTACAATGCTGTCGATAGGGGTGAGAATCCCTATCAAACCTTATTTGCACCTCCTGTAAGATGGGAACCTATCAGGGAAAAGAGAATTTCAGAGGTTGAAAAAGAACAAGATGGATAATTTGGCACCAAAAAATAATCTAAAATATAAAATTTTTAGATTCATTCAAACAAAGTAAAATCAATCTCAAGTAGTAAGCCGATCCAAATTTTTTGCTACTGTTAAGGATATCGTTAAAATTGCTTAAGACCCGGATACCCGAAGAATGTTTTTGAAATTTTCTTCTTCTGCAAATAAATGAAAATTGTCAGCTTAGAATCAACGCAGATTGACAATAAACAAAAATTATGATTTATAAATCCAGATTAATAGAAACACTTACAGGCAAAAATCGTGGTTTACTAGCAAGTAAAAATGACCAACAAGTAATTCTAGCAGCGATCGCTCAAGTAGAAGATTACAATCCAAACCCTTGTCCCTTTGAAGCAAAAGAACTATTAAATGGCAATTGGCGATTACTTTATACTACCAGTCAAGAATTACTACGCATTGATAGTTTTCCTTTCCTGAAACTAGGGGAGATTTATCAATGTATCCGAGTCCAAGATACAGCAATCTATAATATTGCTGAAGTATCTGGTTTGCCTTTATTAGAAGGAATAGTTAGTGTTGTTGCTCAGTTTGAAGCTGTTTCCGAAAAGCGAGTAAATGTTAAATTTAATCGTTCAATTTTAGGTTTACAAAGTTTAATAGGTTATCAATCACCTAATAGATTAATTGCCGAAATAGAATCAGGGAAAAAATTTACTGCTGTTGATTTTAGTATACAAAACCGAGAACAAAAGGGATGGTTAGATATTACATATTTAGATGAAGATTTACGCATTGGAAGAGGCAATCAAGGCAATGTATTTGTACTAACTAAAGTTTAATTAAGGTAATATACTAACTAATTTTTGTGAATGATGAGGAATACAGTTCAAATATCTAAAAATTATTTTTACTTTATTTATAATTTATCGATTATTTTTAATTCTGAAATCCACTATACCTTATGTCAAAAATCAAAGCATTCGTAAAATAGTCTCCAAATTTATTTGTCTGCCTCTTATATGAAATCCGGCTATACAGTTATTGCACTTTTTATTTCCATTCAATGCAGACATAAAATGCCGGAATATCCCCAGATAATTCCCACTCTAATCCTTGCTTTTTATTGACTCGGTCTTCCTACAATAACTAATTTCCGAAGACTATATTAGTACCAATCATCAAAAAGAATGCTATGAAAAGGAAATTGGCAAGTTATGCAGTTCGATAGTTTCTCCAATCTTATTTGGTACTTAATCTATGTACATTAGTTTCTTTTTTTTCTTGCTTCTCTACTTCTTTGCCTTGACTATTTTGCCATTACTCACTCAAATTGGTGGGCATTATCTTTGTGAATAAAGATATATTGAAGCATAATTAATTAGAACTCTTCTAACAGAGAACTTAAGCGCTGCAATAAAGGATCTGCATCAGTTGTAGATTGTTGAACAGATAAATCTTCTTCTGTTGGTTTAGTATTAGTAGGAGTTAATTCTTCTGACTCTTCTTGGGCTGATTTAGTAATAGGTATTTCTATCCGTGACAACTCTGTCTTAAAAGTCTCCATAACTTCGATGAATTTAGCATCTAAATTTAATTGGATTTGAGCCAACTGTTGATGCAATTGATTCAAGTGTTTTTTTAACTCACTTTCATTTGATTGAGATTTGTCATTAGATGTATTAAATTCATCAGAAACCAATTTTGTTTCTAACTCAGAAAAATGTTTGGTAAGCTTCTCATAAATTCTGTGCTCTAGCCGTTGTAAATTAGACGCAGATTTAGCTAATTCTGTCGATGATGAAGATACATCCAAAAATTGCCACAGAGCTTGTTTACAAAGATTGCTAAAAGTTCGATATTTTTGAGAATTTAACTCTTTTTCTATAGCTACCAATAATTGCTTATCTGCTGCCTCTTCGGTAAAAAAGACTTCTTTTTTCTGATTTTTTTCCCAAAGCATCAGGTAATATTTTTGTTAACTTAACACGGGGACAGAGAAAATTTATTTTCTACTGTGCCCCGTTATTTTTTACTTCCAGATATAGAAAAAACTACACAGGAACCTCAGTGCTATACTCAATTATATATAAACTAGATTTTAGCACCTGAGGTTATCTAAAAATGCTTAGATTGTACAACCTCAAATATCTTTGTGATGTTAAAACTTATCTAGATATTGCTAGTTGAGCCTCTCCATAAATATATTGTCCCAGAGCATTTGCTTCTCTAGGTGGTTGAGCTAAATGAGCATTGAGACCTGCCTCTTGTAATAACCTTTCCAAATCTTCCTGGAAAAAATCTGCACCACCGCCAGTCATAACAACATCTGTCACCCTTTCTGGTAGCCACTTAATCAAACGGTCACAGAGTTTAGTTGCAAAAACTTTACGCAACTCAGGGACAACACCATCAAGATTAATTGGTTTTGTCGCTCCTCTGGGACGATAGGAACGCTGGCCTTCTGGTTTATGGACTGCTTCTAGCAAATACAAAGACTGAGCATCTGCTCCCTCAATCTTAGAAGCCACATCTTCATAAAATTGGCTCATGGCAAAAGGTTCACTCTTAGAAGCAGCTCTAGCAAACCGAAAACGGTCTACCATTAAGAAGTCTGTAGTTTGATGGCCAATATCAACAATAGCAAGAGATAGTTTGGGTAACTCTGGCTTAAATTCCTTGCCATTGTTAGCTTCACACCATAGCAAACTACCATATCCCTCTGGCATGACCCAAACCTTATTAATTCTAATTTCGGTAGGTTCGCTACCTCGATAAGACATTTTATGAGGACATTGTAATTGACTAACAATCTGTTCCTTTTCCTTTTCAAATTGCTCTTGGGAATAAAATGGTAAACCCATCACAACTGAAAATTCGCCTTTGAGCTGAAAATAACCAGCACAGGCCAAGATTTTAATTAGAGCATCCTCGACTTTGGACTTGGCAAAAGAGCGTTCATCACCGAATAGATTGGCCCCGAAATCAGCAGCCAACTGACCTACAGCGTATCCAGAACCTTGATATTCTAGCCACATATCTAATAGTGGGTCTGTAGGTTTAGACTCAAAATTACCCGATCTGACCTGTTCTAAACTTAATTGTTTGACATTAGCTGGAATAAAAACTACACCATTTGGGGTCCGACTAACACAAGCTTTACTAGCTGTCCGTCCTAAGTCCACACTCAGGATTGTTTTTTTACCCACACTAGGTGGTTTCTGGGTCAGCATTGCTGCTGCTGCTGGCTGTTTAATAACCATTAGGCTGTATTACCTCACTAAACTTTTAAATCAAAATACTACCGTTGTTAAAAATCCTAAGTTATAGATGAATTAAGACCTACGGTATTAAGCGAATAAAATCGCTGAATAAAATTAACATAGAAGGTAGAAGTAAAGTACTTTCAGAAGTTTCAGTCAACTGGAGAATACACACTCTATACTTTTACACCTTCACTTCTGCAGTACGGGGAGACTCCCATATCAGGTGTGACACCTTCCTCTATTTCACACTTGTTTTAACAAGGGATTATTTTCAACCGAGCGATCGAAAGGTGGAGATTTTCAGACTTTCTCTAGATAGCTTTTTGGTCAAACCTATTCTTTTGAGCCGAGGACATATAGCTAATTAAATATAATATTAGATATTAGTCCGATCAAAATTATGATTAAAGCATCGTTTCACGAAGCTCCCTCCATTAATTAAACAAGTTAATGAAACTTTGCAAGAATTGTTATCAGAATTTCTAAGTTAATTAAAATAACTTTCCATGAACTTAGCATCTTAAGTTAAAAATGTTTAGCACATATAAAGGAAAAGGAAGAGGAAAAAAGTTGATTTTTTGACCGTGCGTCACTTCACTTCTTAAGGTAAGTGAAACATCTAGGGAACTAGAGTAATTCCCTACTTCTGAGAAAATGACTTAATATTCACAGGACTTAGGCAGAGACTCTACATATAGGGATGGTGAATACCATTTACCCCTACAGATGGTGGTTTAAAAGTAAATTTGCGTCCATTCCTGATTCATTTAGAGATTTAACCTTAAATTAATACTTCCTTTTTAATATTCTTGATCATATCCTTCAGTTATTTTTTCATCAAAACAGAGAATTTCAGTATTCTCTCCATCTATATATATATTGCTAACCCTAGCCTAAGATTGCTTCCATCGGGGATAACTCTAAAGGAATTTCTAGTCCCCTAATGCAGGATGGCAGAAATAACTAACCAGTTACAAAATCCTAAAAGCCTTACCAATCAATACTTTTGACTGTCAGATGTGCGTCTTACATTCTGAGGGGACCTCAGAATTACACACTCGATGCATGACTTCCGGGTAGCGGCACTAATTTGTTTGTCTCAATACCAGGAGATTTGTTCTGGAAGTCCAAGTAGTTGCCCTAATGTCTATTGTTAAGTTACATTTAGTTAAGATTATGAGTATTTCTTGGCCGCTGGACTAGTGGTGTCAGTGCCAGTAGCTGATGGGGGAAACCACGGCAGTTGCTCCACTTGGGGGAGACCCCAAGACCGCACTGCCTTCCCAAGACCGCCCTGGCTTAACTGTGGAGCAAACCTTTAGATCTGAAATGGTTTACCCCAAAGAAGGTAGCTGCATTGTTAGGGTTTCTGGAAGAGGCAGCAGGACCCAAATAGTGATATTTGGGACTCTCCGCCTTAAATCAAGTCAGGTGGGAAAAAATGTCAAAAGTGTAAAAAATTACACCAACTATTTCAATTCAATTTTACTAAAAGAGGCCAATAATTTATGAAAATTTCTTGGAGAACAATTGTACTTTGGAGCTTACCAGCTCTAGTCATCGGTTTTTTTGTCTGGCAAGGGGCATTTTCCCCAACAGTAGCAAACATGGGTAGCAATACCGCCAGCACCCGGATGAGCTATGGTCGATTCTTGGACTACTTACAAGCAGACCGAGTGACAAGTGTAGACCTTTATGAAGGTGGCCGTACAGCTATTGTTGAAGCAGTCGATCCAGAACTAGATAATCGGGTCCAACGATTACGAGTAGATTTACCAGCCAATTCTCCAGACCTAATTTCTCGTCTGCGAGAGGCAAATATCAGCTTTGACAGTCATCCCCCACGCAATGAAGGGGCGATATGGGGCCTATTAGGAAATTTGATTTTCCCAGTTTTATTGATTGTCGGTCTGTTTTTCCTATTCCGTCGCTCCAGTAATGTTCCTGGTGGTCCTGGACAAGCAATGAATTTTGGTAAGTCTAAAGCCCGCTTTTCCATGGAGGCGAAAACAGGTGTATTGTTTGATGATGTGGCTGGAGTTGATGAGGCCAAAGAAGAATTACAAGAAGTTGTGACTTTCCTCAAAAAACCAGAAAGATTTACTGCAGTTGGAGCGCGAATTCCTAAAGGTGTGCTTTTAGTTGGTCCTCCGGGAACTGGTAAAACTTTGTTGGCCAAGGCGATCGCTGGTGAAGCTGGTGTTCCATTTTTCAGTATTTCTGGTTCGGAATTTGTGGAAATGTTTGTGGGTGTGGGTGCTTCCCGCGTTCGCGACCTCTTCAAAAAAGCTAAGGAAAACGCTCCATGTATTATCTTTATTGATGAAATTGATGCGGTGGGTAGACAACGTGGTGCTGGTATCGGTGGTGGTAACGATGAAAGGGAACAAACTCTTAACCAATTGTTGACAGAGATGGATGGTTTTGAGGGTAACACTGGTATCATTATTATTGCTGCTACTAACCGCCCTGATGTATTAGATTCTGCATTGTTACGTCCAGGCAGGTTTGACCGTCAAGTTGGTGTTGATGCTCCAGACATTAAAGGTCGTTTGTCAATTCTGGAAGTTCATGCTCGCGACAAAAAGATAAGTGAAGAAGTATCTCTAGATGCGATCGCTCGTCGTACTCCTGGTTTTACAGGTGCAGATTTGGCCAACTTGTTGAATGAAGCTGCAATTCTAACTGCTCGTCGTCGTAAAGAAGCAATTACCATGCCGGAAATTGATGATGCTGTAGACCGGGTGGTTGCAGGTATGGAAGGAACTCCACTCATGGATGGTAAGAGCAAGCGATTAATTGGTTATCACGAAATTGGTCATGCGATAGTTGGTACTTTGATCAAAGACCATGACCCGGTGCAAAAAGTTACTTTGATTCCCCGTGGTCAAGCTCGTGGTCTCACCTGGTTTATGCCTAGTGAAGACCAAGGTTTAATCTCCAGGTCACAAATTTTGGCTCGTATTACTGGTGCTCTTGGTGGTCGCGCTGCTGAGAAGGTTATTTTTGGTGATGCTGAGGTGACGACTGGTGCTGGTAATGACCTTCAACAGGTTACGGGGATGGCACGTCAAATGGTGACTCGTTATGGTATGTCTGATCTCGGTCCGATGTCTCTGGAAACTCAACAAAGTGAAGTGTTTTTGGGTCGGGACTTAATGACTCGTTCAGAATATTCTGATGAGATCGCTTCTCGTATTGATGATCAAGTTCGCACTATTGTTGAACATTGTTATGAACACGCTTGTAATATAATGCGTGAGAACCGGGTTGTTATAGATCGTTTAGTTGATTTGCTCGTTGAGAAAGAAACTATTGATGGTGATGAGTTCCGACAAATTGTGGCTGAGTACACTAATGTTCCAGAAAAAGAACGTTATGTTCCGATCATGTAATTAAAGAAGCGGTCAGCGCTCAGCAATCAGCAGTCAGCAAGATTATTTTTTTAACGTTTAGAAGGGGTTAAACCTCTCCTAAACAATTCTGCTTATAGAAGCAGCGGACTTTAAAAGCTGATAGCTAGTAGTTAACTTCCCTGGCGGGAAGTCCCGCGCTCTCCCGCAGGGGAGCGTCGTATGGGAAAGCCAAGGCCAAGATTCGGATACCTTCATAAGCTAAACGTTCATATGCCCTTGACAAGCTAGGTACATTTTGTTATTGTAAGGCCCAACACAGGGGGAGGACATCACCTCTGTCTAAACAGCGGTCAGGGTTTCCCAGACTGAAGAATCCCGCGTTGTCCCGTAAGGGCAACGTCGGGAGTATGTCAATTTAACAGGACTTACGCACTCAAGCAGGTTTCTGTTTAGCAGACCAAAGTAGGGACGTTCCATGGAACGTCCCTACAAAGTTTTGGTTGTGATGATGTGATTCATCAATCTGAAAAGTGTTTTCAGGGAATGAAAAAAATAAACTTCAGCATTTCTAGTCTCTGGTTTTATATACAGCAGATTTCGGGAAAATGATGTACAAGATAAATCGTGAAAATATTGTAGTGCGGGCAAGATGCACGCGCGGGTGTACCTCATAACAACGGAAAGTGCTGTATAAAACAGTTGAAAATTTGTCATTGCGAAGATAGGAAGTAATTTCCTAAACCCGTGAGATTGCTATATTCTAATTTGAGTTTGTCCATAATATTTTTGACAAGTTAGGTTAATCTTGCATTATAATTTTAATCTAAAATAACTGTTATTTTTCTTTGCGTTAAGAACTGCAAGAGTTGCTTAAGACAAATAATTTGGTATTAGAGATAAGTTGATTTTATTTATTTCCTTGGACAGATAAAATCGTCTCTTTCTAAATTATTCCTGATAACTTTTTACGTAAGCATTCAGCTATTAGCTGTCAGCTATCAGCAACAAGACTCTCTCCTTAAGGATAACGTTTAAATTACAGCATATTTCTGGCAAATGATGTACAAGATGAATAGTGAAAATATTGTAGTGCGGGCATCTTGCCCGCTTCGGGGTGTACCTCACGGGCAGCAGAAAGCGCTGTAATATAGATAGACTTTAAGGGCAAAGGAGTCAACTTTTGTAGTAAGAAAATTAATAAAGCTTTTATCGTTAACTAAAAGCACTCTTCTGATAGCTGATGGCTGACGGCTGTTTGCGCAGCATTCCGGAGGAAATGCTTACCTTTTTACTTCTAACTAATAACAAATCAACCATGACAAATTACTCAGAATATAAACAACGACGCGAACAATTAATGGCAAAAATTGGCAATGGTACGGCTATTTTCAGAAGTGCGCCAATGGCTGTTATGCACAATGATGTAGAATATGCTTATCGTCAAGATAGCGATTTTTTTTATTTAACAGGTTTTAATGAACCGGAAGCTGTAGCAGTTATTGCACCACACCATGAAAAACATAAATTTGTTCTGTTTGTCCGACCAAAGGACCCGGAAAAAGAGACTTGGAGTGGTTATCGCACTGGTGTGGAAACTGCTAAAGAAAAGTATGGTGCTGATGCAGCTTTTCCTATTAATGAATTGAATCAAAAATTGCCTGGATATTTGAAAAAGGCAGATAAAATATATTATCGTTTGGGACGCGATCGCCACTTTAATGAAACAGTGCTTAAACATTGGCAAAATTTGATGCGGGTCTATCCGAGAACTGGTACTGGACCGATCGCTATTCAAGATGCGGGTACGGTTTTACATCCGATGCGTCTGATTAAAAGTGATGTGGAATTAGAACAAATGCGCAAAGCTGCTGATATTGCTGTTGATGCTCATAACCATGCGATGAAGTTTGCTCAAGTGGGGAAGTTTGAATATCAAGTTCAATCTGAAATGGAGTATATTTTTTCTCGTCATGGAGCGACTCCTGCTTATCCTTCTATTGTTGCTTCTGGTGCTAATTCTTGCATTCTTCATTACATAGAAAATAATCGGCAAATGCGAGAAAATGATTTGTTGTTAATTGATGCTGGAGCTGCTTACAATTATTATAATTCTGATATTACTCGGACTTTTCCTATTAGTGGCAAGTTTACACCAGAACAAAAGATTATTTATGAGTTGGTTTTAAAAGCGCAACAAGCAGCAATTGCTGAAGTAAAACCAGGAAATCCTTATAAACAATTTCACGATACAGCAGTACGAGTATTAGTGGAAGGTTTGATTGATTTAAAATTGTTAAAAGGTAATATTGACGAAATAATTGAAAAGGAAAAATATAAGCATTTATATATGCATAAAACCGGACATTGGTTAGGTTTAGATGTACATGATGTTGGTGTTTATCAGTGGGGAGAAGAACCGCAAAATTTACAACCAGGACAAGTGTTAACTGTGGAACCTGGTATTTATATCGGACCGAATATTAAGTCAGTTGAAGGTCAACCGGAAGTGTATGACCGTTGGCGTGGAATTGGTGTCAGAATTGAGGATGATGTTTTAGTTACTGCTGAAGGAAATGAAGTATTAACTGCGGGAGTTCCGAAATTAGTTGAGGAATTAGAGGATTAAATAGTCAGGGTGTGGGGAGTGTGGGGAGTGTGGGGAGTGTGGGAGGTGTGGGAGGTGTGGGGAGTGTGGGGAGTGTGGGGAGTGTGGGGAGTGTGGGAGGTGGGGTTAAAAGTAGGAAAAATTTAATCTATACTAACCGACTAATAATTGTCAAAAAAAGACTTTGATTCTTGGTAAATATTTGACTGTTGAAGTATAGCATTAATAGATAGAAATTGGTGTCATATCATGTCCGGATAATCAGTGATAAAAAAACCTTACTCCTTTTAACCTTTTCTTCCCTTCTGCCTTCCTTCCTCTAAAGTGTAAGTATTCAACCAGACATGATATTACCGAAAAATTGAGGCTTTAAACCAGAATTATTTAATTATTAATTATTAATTATTCGGTAATTCTAAATTCTAAATTATAAATTCTAAATTCTTGAACTCTCTTCCTTCTTTATACCAACTTAAAACTAGAAGTAATGAACAATAAAACTGAAATTATAACAGCAGATAAAGTAAATTTAACTAATTGCGATCGCGAACAAATTCATATTCCTGGTTCGATTCAACCTCATGGGGTATTATTAGTTTTGCAAGAACCAGAATTGGATATTATTCAAGTTAGTAATAATACAGAAGAATGGTTAGATGTTCTCCCTGAAAATTTGCTCAACCAAAATATCAAATATCTATTAGAACCTCAAAAAATAGATTCTATACGTAATAGTTTAACAGGAGATTTTGAATATCTAAATCCACTAAAATTATCTATCAAATGTGGGGATGAAACAAAATTATTTGACAGTATAGTACATCGCAATGATGGAGTAGTAATTTTAGAACTTGAACCTTGTAAAATTGAATTAGAACAAGATTTTTTCCAATTTTATCGACTCACTCGCCACACTATTACTCGGATTCAGAAGTCTGCCAATTTACAGGAACTTTGTTCAATTGTAGTTAAAGAAATTCGTCAATTGACAGGGTTAGACCGGGTGATGATATATAAGTTTCATGTCGATAATTCAGGAGAAGTTATTGCCGAAGCTAAACGAGAAAATTTAGAACCTTATTTAGGTTTGCATTATCCAGCTAGTGATATTCCTGAATCATCACGACATTTGTATAGTATTAACTATCTGCGGATTATTCCAGATATTAACTATCAACCTGTGGAGTTGTTTCCTAAAAATAATCCTTTGACTAACCAACCCCTAGATTTAAGCTTTTCTGTATTGCGGAGTGTTTCCCCAATTCATATAGAATACCTACAGAATATGGGTGTAAAAGCCTCTATGTCAATCTCTTTATTAAAAGAAGGAAAGTTGTGGGGATTGATTGCTTGTCATCACTATTCAGTTAAATATATTCCCTACGATTTACGAACAGTTTGTGATTTCTTTGGACAAGTAATGTCTATTCATATTACGACAAAAGAACAACATGATAATTTAGATTATCATGTTGTTCTAAAATCTATACAATCTCAGGTGATAACAGCTATTTCTGAATCTGAAAATTTATTGATGGCCTTCAAAAATATTGGAGAAAAATTATTAACAATAGTAGGGGCAACGGGAGCAATAATTTATGCAGAAGGAGAACTTCAAAAAATAGGAGAAACTATCAAAGATGAAGAAATTGAACCTTTGCTTAATTGGGTCATAACTCAAATAAAGACTGATATCTATTACACAGATTCTTTGCCAAAAGTTTATCATCCAGCTAATGAATTTAAAGAGATTGCTAGTGGTTTATTAGTGTTAGAAATTACCAAAGTCCAAAAAAATTATGTGTTATGGTTTCGCCCAGAGGTAAGTCAAACAGTTAATTGGGCTGGAAATCCACAAAAACATGGCAAAATTGAATCGGATGGTAGCATTACACTTTTGCCTCGAAAATCTTTTGCAAAATGGCTCGAAACAGTTGAATGTCATTCTCTTCCTTGGCAATCTTATGAAATAGAAGGAGCACAAGAACTCAAAAGTGCTATTTTGGGGATTTTAATGCGTAAAATGGCTAAATTAGCAGAAATAAATCTAGAATTAGAAGAAAGTAATAGTGACTTAGATTCTTTTACTTATATTGCTTCCCACGATCTAAAAGAACCTTTACGAGGTATTCATAATTATGCTACATTTTTGATGGAAGATTATGGTGAAATTCTTGACCAAGATGGTCGCCAAAAATTAGATACTTTGGTGCGTTTAACTCAACGGATGGAAGATTTAATTAATGGTTTATTGTTTTTTTCCCGTTTGGGTCGTCAAGCACTTCATAAAGCTCCGATTAATCTGAATGAATTAATTGAAAATGTGGCAGAAGTTATTAGGATGAGTAAACCTAATGAATCTATTGAAATTATAAAAATGGATAATTTACCGATAATTTATGGTGACATAATTCTCATGGAAGAAGTATTTAGCAACTTAATCAATAATGCGGTTAAATATAATAAAAAAACTCATAAAACTGTAGAAATTGGTTATAAAACAACTGAAGAATCTGCCTGTATAATATCTATCAAAGATAATGGTATAGGTATTCGAGAAAAGCATATAGAGACAATTTTTAAACTTTTTAAACGATTACATGGGAAAGATAAGTTTGGTGGCGGTACAGGGGTAGGTTTAACAATAGTCAAAAAAATCATTGAGCGTCATGGTGGAAAAATTTGGCTGGAGTCTAATTATGGAGAAGGAACAACATTCTATATTAAATTATCGGAGCATTAATCATCAATGAGTGAATTACTAAATAAACAAAAAAAAGATTTATCTTTGCTCATAGTTGAAGATAGTGAAGAAGATTATACTACATTGCTCCGAATTCTTAATAAACAAGGTTTTGAGTATCCTATATATCACTGTGTAGATGGAGATGACGCGTTAGATTTTGTTTTCCAGACAGGAGAATATTCTCCTGAAATAGCTCCTCGTCCTACACTGATTTTAATAGATTTAAATCTGCCAGGAACTGATGGACGAGAAGTAATTGAAATTATCAAAAATCATCAACAATTAAAAATTATCCCTATAGTTGTATTTTCAACTTCATCAAATACTAAAGATATTCAAATTTGTTATGAACAGGGAGTGAATAGCTATATGGAAAAACCAGTAAATCTTAAAACTTTTAGCAAAAACATAGAAGATTTTTTATCCTATTGGTTTGAAACAGCTATTTTGCCTAATAGTTGAATTATACAGAATATTTCATATCAATGATGTACATCTGTGGCGTGCAAGATGTTCGCACTTAATCGTTAATATTTTTACCTAATATACCACCGAATCTGTTGTATTTTCAAAAATAGTCTAAACTTGTTGCCTGTTCCTCCCATCTCCGCGTCTCCGCGTCTCCGCGTCCCCGTTTCCTAACCCCACAACCAATTTTTTCAGCAGACCCTAAATATTTAGGACTTACCGAAAAATTGTGGGTATGTGCCTCCCCTTTTTTCGGGGATAATAAAGAAAAATTTTCATCTCTTTGTCAATCCTCTTCTTTCAAGGAGAAGTAATTATTCATTATTCATTATTCATTATTAATTGTTGAAGCACCTACAACGTATTTGCCTCCGAAGCGACCCACAGGAAAGCCATCTCAAATCCTAGTTTTTCGTACCTCATGCTTAATATCATGTATCTTTAAAATACCGACAATAAAAATTTTAGGGAATAGGGAACACTGGATCTGGAATCTGGGATAAATTTATCAGAGAAAACTTTTTTATTCTGGCTAACTAATGAGACTTGATATAAGTCCTGATCTTAATATTTTAGTAATTAAATATAATGCTTACCTGATTAATTTTTATTGCTTATAACTAACCGCTAATACCAGTTTAAAAAAAGAATGCTATAAAAAGTACATCTCGTTCGGATATGCTTAAAAATAACTTATCCAGTTAATTTTAGATGGTTATATCTATCGTTTTCCCTTTTTTTTCAATATTTAGGGCTTGCTGATTAAATATAAAAGCATTGAAAGATAAAGGTTTTAGCATTTTTTTAGACAAAAAAATGCCAGCTTTTCAGCTTTTTGAGCTGCATAAAGCTAGTATTTTGGGACGATTATGGCAGAAAAATCATTCTTACAATTCTTATATCAAATCCGTTGGCTTCGGAGTAATATAATTCTGTTGATCGTCATACAATGTGTAAGGGCGAATGGCCATTCGCCCCTACAGTTCTTTAATACTGAATAACACCGATGCTACCGGATTTGATATTACTCCTACCTCCTCGCTCCCAAGCCATTTCTCCTGTCTTCCCCTCCAGGGAGGGGGAGGGGCGAGGGGTGGGTTGTCTCCTGTCTCCTGTCTCCTACCCCTACTAAAAGACTTTCCATACGCAAACCCTATTTATTCCTTCTTCCTTCTTGCTTATTCCTTCTTTCGTACGGACGTTGCATGCAACGTCTCTACTATTTGTAAAAAACGTTGATCAAATTGGTATAATAGCTAAATGATTACTCTTTTTCTCAGATAGAGTATCATGAATGAGACTTCAACAATTAATTATTAATTATTAATTATTAATTATTAATTATTAATTATTACCTCTCCTTGAAAAGAAGAGGATTGACTAAAAGGAAAATTTTTCTTCTCTTGGTCGATTGGATATGGCGAGGAGACTAGCTCTTGACAGAGCCGCTCCGAATTGCGCCATCCCACCCAACGGGGAAGCTGCGAAGATCGACCGCTTATTATCCCCTTAAAAGGGGAGGCTTTAAACCACAATTTCTCGGTAAATATTAATGCTCTTGTCGATCATGTTGAGAATGTCTCAAATTTCCCTATACTCCTTAGAGAAATTGCCTATAGGGGTGCTGAATACAACGTTCCTAATAAATAGACATCTCCGAAAAAGATATAGGTTTTTTGCAGGAGTAGGCAACAGCTCATCTGCTCCGTCAGGGAACAGGTAAGATATTTTTACGCGCAAAGGTACGAAAAAAGATTTTTTAGGGTAAATTTTTTGTATCCTTAGCCTGCTCTAATTAAAAGATTTATTTTCTGGAGATGTCTAATGTTATTTATGGGAATTTAATACCAATTCCCATGCATTAATACTATACTTAGGTCACACTTCAGTGATTAAGTAATTTTAAATAGATATTAAAATAATTTAGCAGCAAAGCTATGCTGTATTTATCGCATTCTTTTTTCACCTTTGTATTAAGAATTTATCAGACATCTATACATTCTTGTTCGCCCCTATTTCTATTGAACAAAAGGAGAAACTCCGCCAAATATCTTAGATTTAGATGCGCCTTATTAATATTTAGAATATTTGCCGTGCTAGTACAGTAACTATTTATTTATTTTATGCCTAGTATTGCGTGATTATCACTATTAAACTATAATCTACAATATATTTTAGGGTGATGAATACAGTAACAAACACTTGTTAACTATTTTGAAGATATAGGAGATTGATCGAATCAAGAAGTTTACTTCATTATAGCAATGAGCGCTGGTATATTTACAAATTGCAGGAGGGGCAAAATAGCTAAAAGTCTTATATTATTCCAACGGAGATGCTGCGCAAACGGCAATTTATTCCCCCAGATGAGCTGTTGCCTTCCGGAGCTGTTGCCTGCGCACAGCGCTATAACTTACCAATCTAAATATTTAGTATATCTAGCTGTAGTAAGCTTAAATTAATAATTGTGGCCTGATAGGTTGAATACCCTACCATCACTCGCATTATTATCACTCATACTGACTACTTCCTCAAAGAAGCACAAAAATGCCTAACTCAAGCTATAGCAAAATGCCCCATGGTGACAGCAATGTTAGCACACCTGAAGCTTTATTGCCGACAATAACTATTTTACTCCTAGATGATTCTGAGGTCGATCGTCTCACCTACATTCGTTATCTTAAATCAGATCCAGACCGCACTTACCACATAATAGAAGCGGAAACCTTAGAAGAAGGAATAGAAATGTGGCACTCGGAGCGACCAAATATAGCCTTGGTTGATGTAAATCTACCGGATGGAAATGGATTGGAGTTCTTAGATGCAATTGCCACTGACTACCCTAAAGATAAATTACCCGTAATCGTGCTAACTGGATTGGGGGATGAGCGGGTTGCAGTACGAGCAATGAAACTAGGAGCAGCAGACTATCTGGTCAAGGGAGATCTTACAGCTACCTCACTATGCTCCTGTGTTAGTCAAGTTTCTGTTCGCACCACGGTGCTTACTCAGCTAGAACTGAAATCTGCAATCATTAGGAATCCCTTGATTGTAAATCCGGAGACAACAGTCAGAGATGCTATTACCTTAATGAATAACCAGCGGTCGCTTACCAGTGATGTCAAAATGACAGATAGGGCAGAAAAAGATCGTCATCAAAGGGCAAGGTCAAGTTGTGTATTAGTAGTTGAGGATGGGCGGGTCGTAGGTATTATGACTGAGCGGGATGTAGTTCGCTTAAGTGCCCAGCAACAATCCCTAGATCGTTTGGTAATGGGTCAGATTATGGCACGTTCAGTCATTACCCTACCTGAGTATGATTTGACTGATTTGTTTTCTGTAATTAATCTGCTTCAGCAGCATCAGATTCGTCACTTGCCGATTCTAGATGAACACGAGCATCTGCTTGGTCTAGTTACCCATGATAGTTTGCGACAAATTTGCCAACCAACTAACTTGCTACGGCTACGTCTGGTACGCGAAGTCATGAACCATAAAGTAATTTGTGCCACAGCAGAGACATCTCTGTTGACAATTGCCCAACTTATGAACGATCACCGTATTAGTTCAATCGTAATTGTGAAATATGGTACAGAATCACTGCAAATTCCGGTGGGGATGCTGACTGAGCGAGATATGGTTAAATTTCAGGCATTGGGCTTAAATCTAGAAAATTCCATAGCAGAGGCAGTGATGAGTAAACCGTTGCTGACAGTTAAACCAGAAGCGTCACTTTGGACTGTCCAACAGATTATGGAAGAGCGCAATATCCGTCGATTAGTGGCGTGTGGCGAGCAAGGAGAACTTCTAGGCATTGTGACACAAACCAGTGTGTTGCAAGCCATCAATCCTTGGGAAGTTAGCAAGTTGATGGAAGTTTTGGAACAAAGGGTAGTGCGTTTAGAAGCAGAGCGAATCAAACTACTGGAAAGTCGCACTGTTGAACTAGAAAGGTTGGTGGAAGCGAGAACTAATGCTCTCAAAGCTAAGGCAAGTCGCGAAAAATTAATGATGACTGTAACAGACCAGATACGGTCATCGCTGGATTTGCAGAAAATTCTTGATACAGCAGTACGAGAGATACCCCCACTGTTGCACTGCCATCGGGCGATGGTTTACCAATTCCATCCTCAGTCTTCTGATACTGTAGTTGCTGAGTCAATTGCTGAAGGCAAGCGATCGCTATTGGATGCAGAATTTGCCCAGATATGGGTGACACCTGAATGGATGGAGCAGTATCGCCATGGTCAGATTAGGGCAGTAAATGACGTATACGAATCAGATATAAGTCCAGAACATCAAGAAATCCTGGTAAATTCTGGTCTTCGTGCTACCCTAGTTGTGCCAATTATAGTAGAAAATGAACTATGGGGTCTGATTCTTGCCAGCCACGATCATGCCTATGTCTGGAAAAAAAATGGGATCTATTTAGTAGAACGATTATCTGTTCACATTGCTATTGCGATCCAACAGGGAAAAGCCTATGAACAAATAAAGGTTGAACTAGAAGAACGGCGACGAGCAGAATATTCCTTGAACGAGAGCGAAAATCGTTACTCAACATTAGCTGCGACTGTTCCAGTGGGAATTTTTCGTACCGATCTGACAGGAAACTGTATATATGTTAACGATCACTGGAGTCAGATTGCCGGAATATCTGTAGAGACAGCAACTGGAACTGGATGGCAACAGGCGTTACACCCTGACGATCGAGTGATGGTTGCCACAGTCTGGGAGCAATTTCTCGAAGGTAAGCATTCTGGCCAAATGGAATATCGCTTGCAACATCCTGACGGTACTGTGAAGTGGGTGTATGCACAAGCGGTGGTAGAATGGGATAGTGAGGGACAGAAAATCGGTTATGTTGGCACAATTACTGATATTAGCAGTCGTAAACAAGTGGAAGAAACTCTGCGCAAAAGTGAAGCTCATTTAAAAGCAGCACAAAAAATAGGTAAACTGGGGAGTTGGGAATTCGATGTAAAAACGGGGGCGGTTGCTTGGTCTGACGAAACTTTCCGTATTTTTGGACAGTCGCCAGAAGTGAAAACTCTAACTTATGAAGATTTCCTAGAACTTGTCCATCCTAAAGACCGCGAGGGTATAGACCGTGCAGTTCAGGCTACCATAGCAACTGCTCAACCCTACAAAATCGAATGTCGCATCTCTCGACCGAATGGCTCTTTGGTTTATATTTCGGCTCGTGGCAGACCTCTGTGCGATGTCTCCGGCAAAGTAATATACATCATAGGTACAGTACAAGATATCACAGAGCGCAAATTAGCTGAACAGCAGTTGCAAAAAGCAAAAGAAGCTGCCGAATATGCTAACCGTGCCAAGAGCGAATTTTTAGCTCTGATGAGTCACGAAATTCGTACTCCGATGAATGGTATTCTGGGACTCACTCACTTGGCTTTACAAACCGATCTTACCCACTACCAGCAAGACTATCTCACCAAAATCCAGAGTTCTGCCCAATCATTGTTGGAAATCATCAACGACATCCTGGACTTTTCCAAAATAGAAGTCGGGAAACTGGAACTGGAATCTATCCCATTTGAATTAGATCAAATCCTGAATCAAATCAACAATGTTCTTGGTCTAAAAGCTACTGAAAAAGGGCTAGAACTATTATTCCAAGTTGGGGATAGGATTCCCCATTATTTAATTGGAGACTCACTGCGCTTAACTCAAGTTTTGATGAATCTAGCGAGCAATGCTATCAAATTCACCGAAATAGGTGGCGTTACCATTGGAGTTGAACTACTCACTTATAGTCAGGAAACTGTTTGCCTGAAATTTCAGGTGAAAGATACAGGAATTGGTATTAGTCCTTCTCAGATGGAAAAACTATTTCAGTCCTTTACCCAGGTGGATGCTTCTACCAGTCGCAAGTACGGTGGTACAGGACTTGGATTGGCAATTTCTAAAGGTCTTGTGAACATGATGGGAGGCACTATTGGTGTTGAGAGCGAACTCGGTAAAGGCAGTGTATTCTACTTTGAACTAGAACTGGACTACCTCTGGGAACCTGATGATGATTCTGATTATCCGGTACTCAGTGATTCTAGAGAAACTCAATTGTTCTGCATGGAAGAACTTGAAAAAATTCAAGGGGCTAATATTCTACTGGTAGAAGACAATGCAGTGAACCAACAAATCGCCCAGGAATTACTGCAAAAGGTAGGGTTGAAAGTAGATTGCGCAACCAATGGAACAGAGGCGATCGCTAAAGTTATGGAGCAGATTTACGACCTAATCTTGATGGATATTCGGATGCCGGGAATGGATGGACTAGAGGCGACTCGCCGTATCCGTTCTCTGGCAAAGGAGGACAACAGCGGAACAGAATGGTTTGCTACTGTACCGATTATTGCTATGACAGCTAATGCTATGGATATGGATAGAGCTAAAAGTTCGGCAGCGGGGATGAATTATCATCTATCCAAACCTGTTAACCCTCAAGAGCTATATGAGACTCTCCTGAAGTGGATTATTCCAACTAACAGTTCCTCTGTACCCACGAACAATAATATCCCTAGTCTTCTCCTAGAAAAGATTGATATTCCAGAGACTCCTAAATTATCTCTACCTGGTCTAAATGTCAATTTGGGTTTAGAGTTTACGGGTGGTCAATGGAGTGATTATCTGGACATTCTGAGACTCTTTCAAACTTCTCAACAAAAGTATGACACTGAAATCCTAACAGCACTAAACCACGGAGATTTGAAGAATACCTTATATTTGGTTCACTCACTCAAAGGAGCAGCAGGTAACATTGGAGCAGATACCCTCTACAAGTCTGCTGCCTCTCTACATCAGGAACTACGAAGTGAAACTCCCGATATGGAAGTTTTATCTACCAAAGCTTTAATTTTAGCCCAACAGTTTCAGCAAGTATTAGAGAGCATTGATATACTTCTAGATAAATTCACGAGTCAGTAATTATATCAAATCTGGGTAATGGGAATTATTGAGGAAATCGAAACAACTAGACATCTGTTCAACAATTAATAATTAATAATTAATAATTACCTCTTCTTTTCAAGGAGAGGATTGACTCAAAGGAAATTTTTTTATTTTTTCTCCTTTAAAGGAGAGGATTTTTACCGAATAATTAAGGTAAAAATTCAAAATAGAATCAATTATTATCTATAAATTATCAATTACTTCTCCCTGTTCCCTGTCTCCTGTTCCCTGTTCCCTGTTCCCTCTTTTATGGAGAGGTCTACTAGATAGTAAAACTTTTTATATTTAATTAAGTAGAGCTACTTATGATACTTCAAAAAGAAAGAGAAAATATAGCTTTTCTCAACGTACTGAGAAATTCTGTGTAATTAAAATTGGACTTGAGAGCAAGTCTAATATCTAGGCTCCAAGAATTCTCCGTTAATAGAAGAGTTATTAGAGGTATCTTCAGGTAACCAACGACATTCTAATTTTCCTGCTTCTATTTGAGGTACTTTAATAGCAAACCCATTACCATCACCTACCATAGAAAATCCAAAACCAACAGAAGTTCCTAGTAATACTAAAGCAACTGTTCTAAACATTTATATATCTCCACTAATATAAGTTTAATTACTTCTTATTTAAAACTACAAAGCTAAAATCAAAATTCCGCAACAATTATCGTTCTAAATATTAGCTATATAAATATTATAACAGTCGAAGCAAAGGTTAGGACAGATCAAAAACTTAAAACTCAGACAAGGTAATACTTTTCCTTCTTCCTTCTTCCTTCTTCCTTCTTTCTTCTGCTATATCTTTTTCTTTTCGGTTTAATACCCCATCGTCTACATGGTGTTTACAATTGGTTGGGGTTTGAGTCCCCATCCACTTTTTCCTCACAGGAGTGCGCATTCCCTTGCGTCTGTCGCACCCCGCGGGGTCGCACCACTTCTTCCTTCTTCCTTCTTCAATGGTACATTTATATTTCATAATTAATGCTTTGCCGATCGAATTCTACAGTATCTCTGTGATATTTTCCGGATTTTATAATTACAGAAGTTTTCGTATTATATAGACTAGAGATTACAGTGCTTTTCAGATTAATAAACCACATCGTCATAAATACAACCCTGTAGGGGCGAATGGCATTCGCCCTTATTGTGGTTCACTGAAATGAAAACCGCTGTCAAGTAAGTTATATCATGTCCGGATAATTAGTTATAAAAAAACTTTCTCCTTCAACTTCAGTTCTTCTTCTTTCTTCCCTCTTTCCTCCTGACTCCTGACTCCTGACTCCTCGGTAGTTATTTATTTATCACTGTTCAACCGGACATGATATTACAGTAGGGAAGAATAGCTCAAATTCATGGGAAATATAACTCATATATTCCTGACTCCCTACTGCTTCGCTCGGTCTACTTTAAATGCTTTAATTACAGTTTGTTGAAATTTATCATCCTAAAATACCTTAACCACCACTAATTTTAGCTTTGTAGCCCAATTTAGTTAAAATCTCCAGTAACTTTTGCTTATGTTCCCCCTGAATTTCAATTTCATTGTCCTTGAGAGTACCACCCGCACCACATTGATTTTTCAGCTGTTTCAGTAAAGTTGTCAAAATTTCCTGGTTCGACTGAAACCCACTAATAATTGTAACTGTTTTTCCTTTGCGACCTTTGCGGGATGCTTGTACTTTTAAATTTTGTTGATTTGGGGGTAAGTTTGGTACTGCTCTTTCTGTTGCTGGGGAGGTAGCATTATTACCAAACTCTGAGTAAACTACGCGATCGCCTTTAGCAGATGTCATATTAGGGGAATTATTTTTTGAACGACCCATAACTTTAAAGGAATATTATTTAGATTACTACATAATCAGTATATACCAGGTAATATCAAATCCGTTGGCTTCGGAGTAATATAATTCCGTCGATCGTCATACAATGGGTAGGGGCGAATGGCATTCGCCCTTACAATATAGATTCTTATCTTTGAATGCTGAATAACACCGATGCTACCGGATTTGATATAATATCATGCCCGGTAGCATTGGTGTGTGGAGACCCTCCCTGAAGGGGGAGTGTGGGAAGTGTGGGAAGTGTGGGGAGTGTGGGGAGTGTGGGTACCCACCCGCGCGCCCCTCCCTGGAGAGGAATGTGGGGAGATGGCGCTCAGATGGAACATTTTCTTAGACCGAATGGCAGCGGATTTGATATAATACCAAATCACGTTGAACAACCTCACACTCAATATCTAGTCAGTAGTTACTAGAGGATGCTAAACCCTTAAACATTTAGTATAGCAACTGCCTGGTTGGTGTTTGACAATTAGTGCGAGCATCTTGCTCGCGTCTTAACGCGCGTCATATCATGTCCGGTAGCATCGGTCTTGTATAGTAAATAGTAAATAGGCAACAGGCAACAGGCAACAGGCAACAGGCAACAGGCAACAGGCAACAGGCAAGAAAAAAACTTAAATTTCCTGTAGATATCCACGCTAACTTTTGCACAAACGATTGCCTTCGGACTTCGGACATGATATGACAATTAGTGCGAGCATCTTGCTCGCGTCTTAACGAAGTTAGAAGTCAGAAGTCAACCCACCCCTCACCCCTCCCAGGAGGGGAAGTCAGAAGTTATTTTTGTAACGGGGATGCGTGAGCAACTCTCCAAAAACCCGATCGCCTTAAAAGGCGGGGTTTTAGACCCATATTATTTTGATAAATCATCATAATTACCGAATAATTAAGGTAAAAATCCTCTCCTTTAAAGGAGAAACAAGCGGTCGGGGGATGGCGAGGTCTCCTCGCCATATCCAATCGACCAAGAGAGAAAAAATTTTCACGCTCCGCGTCAATCCTCTTCTGTTCAAGGAGAGGTAATTGTTATTATTAATTATTAATTATTATCAGGACTTACGCAGAGACTCTACATATAGCGAAGGCGCCATTCGGAGCTTTGCGGAGCGCAAATACCATTCACCCCTACAGATGGTGGTTAAACAGTAAATTTGCGTAAGTCCTGATGATTATATCATGTCCGTTTTAATATAACTTCTAACTTACGCGTAGCGCTATACACGATCCTATCCTTAACTAACTACACCCAAAGCACCCGCACCCGCAGCAGCTATGGCGGAAATCAAAGCAGTAAAGAATAACCACCATGATGCAACTGCTGCCGCTTTGCGAGCTTCTTCCACTTGACGCTGTGCCTCGTGCTTAATCTTGCTTAGACGTACTTGTACTTCCATGTTTAACCTTTCAGCCTTTTGTAATACCCGATTACGAGTTCGCTCAATCTGAACCACAATTTCATTAGCATCTGCTTCGGAAATATCATCACGAGAGCTGAGAATAGCAATCAAAGTATCCCGGTCAAACTGAGAAAGCCGATCGCGCAAAGCCTCAAATCCTGCTTCTGGGTCATCAAACAAAGTCCGTACATCCTTGCGAATACCTTCATAATTAAGTTCTGGTCGTTCTAAACCATTCAGATAATCGCGTACCTTAGCAAAAATGCGCTTCACCACAAAAAGCATCTGTTCTTGGATAGAGCGAAGTTGCTCAATTATTCGATCGCGCACTTCCATCACTTGGTCAACAATACGATTAACATCTTCCTCAGAAATATCGCCTCGCTGAGTCAAAGCTGTCACCAGAGTATTTCGGTCAAAATGAGAAAGGCGATCGCGCAAACTTTCCATACCCAAACGGGGGTCATTCATCAGTAAATTAATATCCCGCTGAATGCCATCAGGATTCAACTCATCCCTGTCTGTGGAGCGCAAATAATCAACCAGAGAACTCTGGAAATCTTCAATCTTAGCTTGAGTTCGTCGTGCAAGTCTTTGAGGTGATTTGGCAATATCCCGCAAGGTTGACAACACTTCATCTATGACCTGATTAATTTGCTCCTCTGTTAGGTCATCCCTTTGATTGAGTAACTGCACCAGAGTATCGCGGTCCATTCGTGCTAACCTTCTTCTGATAGCTTGCGCACCTTCTTGAGGACTCTCTAATAATTTATTTAGGTCGCGCTTAATACCAGCAGGGTTGAGTTCTTCCTTACCTGTTTGACAAAGATAACTAGCTATGGAAGTAGTTACATTTTCATATTCTTTCTGAGCTTTTTCTGCTAAGTATTGAGGTGCATAGACCGTGCTGTTCCACGTTTCTTCTACCTGGTCGAGAGTGCTCTCAATTTGGGCTTGACTCAGGTCATTCCTTGTGGTCAATAACTGCACTAAAGTATTGCGCTCGAATTGTTCAGCTCGCGCTTTTATTGCTGAGATTCCCCCTTGAGGGTTATCTAAGAGCATTTTTAAATCCCGTTCAATTGCTTGGGGGTTGAGTTCATCTTTGCCCCTATCTTTCAGGTACCACTGAACCTTCAGCCATTGTTCTGAAATTTTGGCTTTTGCCTTACTCTGTAGATCGAGGGATTCTTCTATAACGCTATCTCTTACTTTTTCCAAATCTGATATAACGACTGCTACATCTTCCCGATTCAAATCTATTCGTTTTTCTAACAACCGTTCAAAAGTGGGGCAGTCTAGTTGACCTAGACGAGCCTTCATTTTTTCATGACTAGCATCAGGAGCTTTAAGAATGGGTTTGAAGTTGAGCTGAATTTTTTCTGGTGTCAGCTCTTGTGGAGGAGTAGTTGATAGATAATTTTCAACTTCTGCAAATAAAACAATTTGTGCCTCTCGCTCCACCGCTGCTTCTGCTAGAGCTAAAACTTGTAAACGAACTGCTTCAAGTCTACTGACTATATGTTGAATTTCTTCTTGAGTGAACAGACCTCGTTGGCGCAGTAAATTCTCAAAATATGACTGATTCAACTGTCTTAACTCATTAGCTAATAGTTCTGGATCAGCAGATTCGTCATAAATTATATGGCGGAAGTCGCGCTCTACTCTATCTGGTTTCATGTGCCAAGAATAAGTATTAAGCAAATAGTTTTCCACATCGGCCTGTAATAGACTCTGGGAGGGGTTATCTTGCTTGGCTCGATCTACTACTTCATTTACTTGGTCTTTGAGCGGTTGCAGTTGATTAATAATTTTTTCTACATTCAAGTCAGATAGGTCGGCGCGCCCCATTACTAAACCTACTAAGCTCTGAAAACCCATTGATGTACCTTGAGATAAAGGATTTTGTGACTGAAACTTACCACGATTTGCTCGTTTCTCTGCGATTAGAGGATCTACTTTTTGACTTAGATCGTTACTACTCAACTGTTGGGGTGAGGCAGATTTAAGATAGTCTACTAACTCAGCCATGGGGTCTGTGCGTTCTGGTAGTTTATTGACTGTACTTCTCCAAGCAGCTTCTAATTGTTTGGCAAGACGGTTGACTTCTTGACGAGATAAGTCGGTGCGACTGCTGACTAGATTGATAAAAACTTGGCGGTCTATATTTCGGAGACTGTTGCTATCTGCAACTTTTTGCAAACTGGGATCATTGAGGATGTTTTCAAACTCTTTCCTGATTTCTTTTATGTCTAGCTCTGGCGATCGTATAGATTCGAGGTAATCTTCTACATTTTCCCGCAGAGTATTAGGATCTAGGATAGAGCTGAGTTCCCGGCGGATGGTTGTTGCTGCTTCTGCTGTAGCTACAACTTGTTTACTAGCAGTGGCTCCTCCGATGGCTGCTGTGGCTGTTCCTAGTAGGGATTGAAATCCTGACGTTGCAGTATTAACTACCGAACCAATGAGGGAACCAACTGTTGTTGAACTCACCCACACCATTAGAGAAAAGTAGGTACCCCAAATTACTAAGCCTACTATTGCTCCTGATACTGGAGAGATAAACAAACTTAATCTTACTGCTAATAAGCTGGCTAAAAATAGAGCAATAGTAACGCTTATTAAGGTTCCTAAACCTACAGTTAGACTGATTTTCTGAATGGTACTGCTGACACTTCCAGAATCATCTTCATTGTCATTTTTTTTCTTTGAACTTGACGAAGCACCCAATAATGAAATCCCGGCTGCTACACCGAGATTAGTTAGTAAAAGTTGAAATGCAAAAGCTAGAACTACTCCTGCAATTAAAGCTGTAAAAAATTGTGGTCTGCTAAATAATAATGCTGAGTTTTCTACTGTTTCTGCATCAGTTAAAACATCAATTTGTCCTATCCAGGATGCTAGATTATCTAATCTTAATCCTCGTTCTATGGTTTGGTATATGAGATTCATTAGTTATTTTTTCTATTACTAATTCACTAAAATTGTGATTTATTTCTCTGTGGGTAGTAATTGTACAGTTAAATATGAATTAATTAAGTATTTTTTTTCATCTATCGTAGGTTATAATATCTATCCTAGGTTATAATTTCAAGTTAAATATTTAGAGTGGCTTTTTTGTTTACCCAACTTAACTAAGTTCTTCCGGTTAGTTAAAATACCTCTGAAATATGAAAAATACTATACTTCTGATTCGTTCAAAATAAATATTCTGTACATCTGATTTATTTACCTAGATTTTTTGATAAGCACGTCTATCTAAAGAAAGATTTTATATTATTTTTGTATAGTAGGGAACAGAGAACAGGGAGAAAAACATTTTTGACAATAACTGGACTTCTACCCAAAGGAATAATTTTAACTGGGAAGTTTGAGTAGCGATCGCTATTACTTATATATAATTTTTAATAGGTTCGTTTAATAACCCCACTATTCAATTATTTATTTTTTTTTTGGTATAATATCCCGCACCTCATAAGCAGTATTTACAATTTGTTGGGGTTATAAGACACAAAGTGGCTAGCCGTTGACTATCCCCATCCACTTTTTCCTTTTTCCTCCTTCCTTCTTGCTTCTTCCTTGTAAAATATGATTTAGCTACACTAGAATGAGTAGAAAAAACCGGATCGAAAAGTTCGGTCACACTTAATGGAGTAGCTGGAAAATGTTGCTAATATGTAACTAAATACTAAACTATATTAATTCCAGATAAGTACTATGAATAATCTTCCAGGTCATCCCTCTGAATATTCTGCCAATCAATCCAGTAGTGATAACTTATTATGGCAATATGTTCAATCTTTGAATCCAGAAACCGTAGCTCAACTTTCTCAACCAGAACCAGAAGTTGCTCAAATTATGGAACAAAATTTAAGAGGAATGTTGGGAAATTTACCACCAGAGCATTTTGGTATGACTATAAGTACGAGCAGAGAAAATCTTGGTCAAATGCTGGCTTCTGCGATGATGAGTGGTTACTTTTTACATCAAGCTAAACAAAGAATGGAACTTGACAAATCTCTCCAAGGCCTGCATTCTAGTTGAGATAGCTAAACATTTACTTGAGGTGATAAATTCTACAAACAATAGGATGAATGAAAGAGGATAGTTTGAAATCAAACGGTTAATCCAAAAAGTATTTCTGATAATTGTCCCAAAATTAGAATCATTGTACAAAATTAATATCCTCTTTCAGCTACAAAATAAATGGAAATAAACTGAATTTATGACAGCTTATTAGTTGTCTAAAAAAATAATTATGACCAATCATTCTCAAGTTAAAAATCAGGAACTGACTAAAAAATATGCCAGTCAAACTTTATCTAAAATTATCCCAATTCCTACTAATTTAAAAACAGATGCTTTAATCGAAACTTTGGAGAAGTACTCTCATACTCGTCAATTAATTATTCTCCAAGATTTTCCAGACCCAGATGCACTTTCAGGGGCTTGGGCTTATAAGTTAATTGCCGAACAATATGATATTCAATGTGATATTGTTTATGCTGGTACTCTTAGTCATCAAGAAAATATTACACTTGTTAAATTGACTGGTTTGCCCGTCCAAAAATGGACAGTAGAAACTGCTAAAAAAAAGGATTTATCTGTTTACCAGGGATGTGTTTTTATTGATAACCAAGGTACTACCAGTCAGCTCACTTCACTGGTGCTAAAAACTATTCCTGTAGTGGCTGTTATTGACCACCATAGTCTACAAGAAAACTTAAAGGCAGAGTTTGTAGATATTCGGCCTTCAATCAAAGCTACAGCAACTATCTTAACCCAATATATTCAAGCAGGATTACTAGAATTTGATAATAATACTATCGAACATATAAAATGTGCTACCGCTTTGATGCATGGTATCAGATCTGATACAAATCAGTTATTACAAGCAACAGATGAAGATTTTCTGGCGACGGCTTATTTAAGTCGTTTTTATGATGCAACGTTATTAAATGCGGTGCTACAATCTTCTAGGTCTCAACGGGTGATGGATATTATTGAAAGAGCTTTGTCTCATCGCTCTATATATAACAATGTTTCTATTTCTGGTGTTGGTTATCTTCGTGCTTTAGATCGAGATGCTATTCCTCAAGCTGCTGACTTTTTAATCACAGAAGAAAATGTTCATACTGCTGTTGTTTATGGTATTGTTCAAGATGAGGAAAAAGAACTAGAAGTAGTAACTGGATCGTTGCGAACTAATAAAATTACTCTAGATCCAGATGAGTTTATTAAAGAAGCTTTTGGAATGGATACCCAAGGAAATTTTTTTGGTGGAGGGCGTTCCCAAGCAGGAGGTTTTGAAATTCCTATAGAATTTCTTTCTGGTTTTAATTTTAACAGTGAATATGCTCAAAAAAAATGGGATGTTTTTAATATTCAAGTTAAGCAAAAGCTTTTAAAATTAGTCAATCCTAACTAAATAGGCATCTCCGAAAGAGAGAGAGTAGGGAGTAGGGAGTAGGGAGTAGGGGGAAATAATTGATGATTTATGCGTATGGGATTGATTTGATTTTTGATGATCGCGCCTATGTCTAATAGAAAAATACGAAAATTATGACTACTTAATTATTAGGCGTTGGTGAAAAGAGGTATGATATTTTGTCCGGATAAGAGCGCAAACAAAAAAACTTTCTCCTTCTATTCCTTGTTTCTTCTTCTTTCTTTCCTCCTGACTCCTGACTCCTGACTCCTAAGTAATTAAGATTAATATCATACCTTAATTTACCAACGCCAATTATTCTTTCCATAAAGCAATTCCTCCTAATAAACCATTTACATTAGGCACTATTTTTACATTTGTTGGTAATTCAAATTCAATTTTTTTTGTATTGCCACCACCAAGATAAATACAATCGCAATTAAATAAATGTTGTAGAGTAGCGATCGCTTTTTCTAAGCGCTTATTCCACTTCTTTTTACCAATATCATCTAATGCTGCTCTTCCTAACTGTTCCTCATAAGTGTCTTTTTTGCGAAATGGATGATGACCCATTTCCAAGTTTGGCACTAGTTTTCCTCCTAGAAACAATGCTGAACCGAAACCAGTTCCTAAAGTAACTACCAACTCTACTCCTTTGCCTTCAATTGTTCCTAGTCCTTGAATATCAGCATCATTAGCAACTCGCACGGGTTTCCCCAAGCGTTCTGAAAGCATTGCTGCTAAATTCAACCCTATCCAGTCAGAATCTAAATTTGCTGCTGTTTTAATCACACCATCCATAACTACACCAGGGAAACCTACGGATATTCTGTCAAATTCTCCTTGTTCTACTGCTAAAGAGACAATCTCTTTTAACATTGGGTCTGGTTTTGCTGGGTCTGGTGTTTCGACACGACTACGTTTTGTGATAGGTTCTCCTGTTTCATCTAAGACTATTACTTTAATTCCGCTGCCACCAATATCAACAGCTAAAGTTTGTATAGTTTTAACTTCATTCATTGTTTACGCTTTTTTTATTACATATTATCATTATAATTAATATTGTTTTACTCCTACAATATTTATAACCTTATCTTAATTATTTATAGCGTTTCTCAAGTTACTGAAGTACAGTGATTTTTTTGATTTTCTACTCCCTACTCCCTACTCCCTAAAACAAACGAATTTTGTATCTCATCAGGATGGGAATTGCTATATCTAATTAGGGTTTACTGATTAAATCTAAAAACATTGACATATAAAGACTTTAGGCTTTTTTTTGCCTTTAAAAAGTGGCTGGTATCACGTCTAAAACGCTCAAAAAGTTAGTATTTTAGGCGCATAGTTGGGCAGAAAAATTAAGGGAAAATTCTTACCGAAAAATTGTGGGTATGCGCCTCCCCTTTTAAGGGGATAATAAAAAAAATTTTCATGAATTTGTCAATCCTCTCCTTGAAAAGAAGAGGTAATTATTCATTATTCATTATTCATTATTAATTGTTGAATATTACCTCCTCTATAATTCCCATTTCTCCTGTCTTCTGTCTTCCCCTCCTGGGAGAGGGAGGGGCGAGGGGTGGGTTGTCTCCTGTCTCCTACCCCTACTAAAAGACTAGTGAAGCGCAAACCCTAATTAAAGTTTTGATTTAAAAATTGATAAGTTTCCTGCCAAACTTTTGGCATCACATTCCCCAAAGTATGGTCAGTATCAAGTTCTATTAATTCTATCCAGGAGCGTTTGGCAACAAATTCTCGACTAGCTTGAATGGGAATTACATTATCATTTAAACCATGAAAAATTAAAGTTGGTAAAGTACGTTTTAATTTTTTTTCTTCATACTCAAGCAAATCAACTATAAAATCATAACTCAATAGTGAATATTTTTTTTCTCCATAATGGTATATCCAATAATTTCCTCTTTGCTGCCATTTTTGTAATTTTTCTTCTCCTAAATTTTGTTGCCAATGGGATAAAAAATTAAAGGCTGGTGCCAGTAAAATTATTGCTTTAATATTGAAGTTTCGTTCTGCTAAAAAAGTAGATGTTAAACCACCAAAGCTAGAGCCAATTAATATTATTGGTGTAGATTTTTTTGTTATTTCTGACTCTACTTGATGAATTTGTCTTGTTAAGGTTAGGTTGAAAAAATCATTTTTATTTAAGTCAAGAATATTAAGATTGAGGTTTATTTCGGAGAAGCGTTCCTGTAAATATATAGCTTTATTAGATTTGGGACTAGAGGCAAATCCATGTAAATAAATATAGGTGTAATTATTCAGCATTTTTTTAAGTCAAATTGAATCTAAAAATTAGGTGAGCGTTAGATCAATCAGTTATCATTTATGGTAAGCATTCAGCTATCAGCTATCAGCAACAAGATTCTATCTTATGGGACAGTGTTTAAATTAACAACTGACTTTAAGGGTAAGGGAGGGAATTTTTGCAGTAAGACAATTAATAAAGCTTTTATCCTAAACTAAAAGCAATAGCTGATAGCTGATGGCTGACCGCTGTTTGCGCAGCATTCCGGAGGAAATGCTTACCATTTATCAGCAAAGATATCCCTTTGTTAAACCAGGGACTAGAGATTAATCTGTACTTTTTATTTATAAAACAATCTTATAGTAGGTCTTAAAAAGTTTGCTAAATATCGACTTTGCTCCAGGAAAGAAGATTAAAATAGTAAGGTTTAGGATTAAAAGCTGTACTGGTGTAGATATGATTCATTAATGGATAATGGATAATTGATAATTACCTCTGGTTAAAACCGCTACGGAATTGAAAATAAGGAAATATTATTTCTTCTCTTGGTCGATTGAATATGGCGAGGAGACCCGTTCTTGCAGACCCGCTCCGAATTCGCCATCCCATCCTACGGGAAGCTCCGAATATCGACCGCTTTTTTCCCCTTAAAAGGGGAGGCTTTAAACCAGAATTATTTAATTAATAATTATTAATTATTAATTATTCGGTAAATTTTTTGATTCAGGTAGTCGTGCTACTATTGCTATTACTTTGTTAATCAAAAATCCTGGTAAAAAGCAGGAAAGAAAATTATTTTATTATGATATTGGTGATTATTTAAGTCGGGAATATCAACTAAGGATTATTAAAGACTTTGGTGATATTTCGACTATCACATGGCAAGAAATAACACCGAATGAAAATTATGATTGGATTAATCAACGTAATGATATTTTTGAAAGCTTTATTTCTTTAGGTGATAAGAAATATCAAACAAGTAAAACTATTTTTGATGTGTCTTCAAGAGGATTAGCAACAAGTAGAGACACTTGGGTTTATAATTTTTCCCATAAATCAGTTATTGATAATATGACAAGAATGATTTATTTTTATAATCAACAAGTTGAAGGGTTTAAAAAATATATAAAAGGTAAAATTTTGGCTAATCCTGAACAACTTACCTGCATTAAACGAGAGAAAATAGCGATCGCCATTTCAGTTATCAGTTATCAGTTATCAGTTATCAGCTACTGGTAGCGTGTATAGCGCGGTAGCGTAATACCATTTATCAAAAAGAATGCTATGTATGATTGGGTGGGGAAGTGTGAGAAGTGTGGGAAGTGTGGGGAGAGTTTAAAAGTAGGAAAAATCTATACTAACCGACTAATAATTGTCAAAAAAAGACTTTGAATCTTGGTAAATATTTGACTGTTGAAGTGTCACTGAAGTATAGCATTGCTTTTGGGAATTGGTATAACACACCAAAACCCTATATCTATTGTCAGTAATAATTAATTATTAATTATTAATTAGGGCTTGTTGATTAAATCTAAAAGTATTTACAGATAAAGGTTTTAGCCTTTTTGGGGTCGAATTGCAGTGCCTGGTTTTCAGCTCTTCACGCTCAAAAAGTTAGTATTTTAGGCGCATAGTTGGGCAGAAAAATTCAGGGACAATTCTTACTCCTAACTTCCTCTAAATTCCCATTTCTCCTATCTCCTGTCTCCTGTCTCCTACAAAGAGCAAAAAGACTTTCCATACGCAAACCCTCATTAATTTAGGACTTACGCAACGGCACTAATTGCAGTGGTTAAATCAGTAATAATGACCAAGTTATACACTATATGTAACGGTAATGCGTAAGTCCTGTAATTATTAATTATTAATTATTAATTATTAATTGTTAAACACCTTCTTCAACGTAAAGTTACTAACTCTTCTGAAGTGGAAGGGTGAATACCAATAGTGCGGTCAAAGTCTGCTTTGGTTGCACCCATATTAACAGCGATCGCCATTCCTTGGATAATTTCACCTGCATCTTTACCGACCATGTGTACTCCTAAAATGCGCTCAGTATTACCCTCGACTACCAATTTCACCATTACTTTCTCATCTGCACCTGTGAAACTGTGGAACATTGGGCGAAACTTGGCGCGGTAACATTTGATAGAATCACCAAATTTTTCTTTAGCTTCTGCTTCTGTTAAACCGACAGTAGATCCTTCTGGTTCTGAGAAGACTGCTGTGGGAATATTTTCTAGAGAAATTGATCTAGGAAGATTACCAAATTCTGTATCAGCAAAAGCACGACCTTGAGCAATAGCAACAGGAGTTAAATTTGCTTTATCTATACAGTCTCCCACCGCATATATATTTGGTTGAGTGGTACGACAGTTGGTACTAACGGCAACTGCACCACTGACTGTTTCTACTCCAGCGTTTTCTAAATTCAAACCTTCTAAGTTTGGTTTGCGACCAGTTGCACAGAGGAAAGTATCGACAATTAAAGGTTCGGTATTTTCTCCAGTTAAGTGAACTTTTAAACCTTCTTCGACTTTCTCAATTTTTTCTACATTTGTATTGATGCGGAAGTCTACTCCATGTTTTGTCATTCCTTCTTGAATATTGCTGCGGATGTCTTGGTCAAAACCTCGCAAAATTAAATCCCGACGAATAATTTGAGTAACTTCAGTACCGACACCATTTAAAATTCCGGCAAATTCTACACCGATATAACCACCTCCCCAAACTGCCATTCTTTTTGGTTGTTCTTTGAGGTGGAACATTTCGCGGGAAGTAATACTATGTTCAATTCCAGGAATATTGATTTTTTCTGCTTTTCCACCAACAGCAATTAAGATTTTGTCCGCTGTGATTTTACGATCGCCTACTTCTACAGTATGGGGGTCGATAAATTTTGCATATCCTTCTATTAGTTCCACTCCTGCTTTTTCCAGGAAACTGATGTGTAGTTTATTCAAACGTAGAACTTCTGTATTTACAGCATCTATTAATTTATACCAATCAAAACTCGGTTCTACTGGACTCCAACCATAACCTACTGCATCTTGATACAAGTGGGAAAATCTGGAACCGTAAACCATAAGTTTTTTTGGGACACATCCTCTAATGACGCAAGTACCTCCTACTAGGTCATTTTCAGCGATCGCTACTTTTGCTCCATAAGATGCTGCTCTTTTGGAAGATGCTAACCCACCCGATCCTGCACCTATCACAAATAGATCGTAATCGTATGCCATAATTTGATATCCTTTGATTGATATTTTAATTATTTTGTTGAGTAAATTATAACAAAGTATGAACAAACTCAACTATTTAGATTCTTGTTGAGGGAACATATTTATTTAGGTAGGAGGTTTTCTTGAACCAACTTGAAAAATAAAGTTTCAAGAACAGTCAAATCTTTAGTTATTAAATAAAAATTTTCTCTACATCCTATTTAGGTTTCCGCTTTTGCGCTATACCAATTTATAATGTAAGCATTCAGCTATTAGCTGTCAGCTATCAGCAACAAAGCTCTCTCATATAGAACATTGTTTAAATTTCAATAGACTTTAAGGGCAAATAAGCCAACTTTTTTAGTAAGACAATTAATAAAGCTTTTATCCTAAATTAAAAGCAATAGCTGATAGCTGATGGCTGACGGCTGAATGCTTACTTTATAATTTCTTTGAATCTTAAGTTATAGAAAATAATTAACCACTACAATTAATTAATCATTCTTATATTTTGTACCTTTTCTTCTATTCGCATTTTTATGAGTAATTTGTAAGTTATCAATAGAATCTAATCCTCCTATGGCTAATGGTTTTTTATGATCTACTTCAATTTCATCTCCCATAAACAGAGGGTTTCCAGATATAGGACATCTATTTCCTTGTTTTTTTATTAACATTTCTTTCTCTGAATCAAATAATTTGAGTTTTCTTTTATCTTGCTTGTACTTTTTTTGAAATTTTTCTATTTCTTTTTTAAATTTATTCTCATCATAATTACTATCTTGTGTATTTTTCATTCTATAGAATAAATCTTTAAGTTCCTGTTTTATTTCTTGTCTATAGTGCCTTACCATTTCATAATTTAGAGGAATAAATACATACCAGAGTATATAAAAATCTTGTTTAGTTCTTCTAAAATTACGACTTCCCTTACGAGTTTTATATAGAGAGTCTAATTCATCTTTCAAATATGCATCTAGCTGATTTTTATCTATATCTTCATCAAGCAACACACATCTGACTTTTGATATAAATTGTTCCACCATTGTAATGCTCTTCATAAATAGTTTCTTATCTTCCTGATTTTCAGAAACTTTTGTCAAGACTAAATTAATATCTTTTATTACACCTAATCTGAGATTAATTCTATTATTTTGTTTATATATTTTGAGAAACTTTTCTATATTTTGCTCTTGAAGCTGTTTAAACTCAAAATATACTAAAGATGTATATAGTTCCTCATTCTCCATCCGGTCACGATCTTTAGGTTGCTTGGCTAATTTTAAATGAAACCATTCTCGATGTTTACTAACATTATCTTTGATTTTTGTAATTACTTCGCGTTCTGCCCAAGAGTTCCACATTTCAAAGGAATTTTCTTTGATAGGATAAGGCTTATTATTTAATCTAACAAATAAATCTACCGGATCGAATTCTGTATTTAGGCGTTCTTCTATCTCAACAACAAATAGTTCAAAATCTAAAATTTTATCTTGTAATGCAGGTTCTAAAGCTTCAAATTTTTTATTCTTTAAGTCTTTAAGAATTCGTAAATCTTTCAGGGCAAAATTTGAGTTTTTCGTGCTACATTTATTATTTTCCTCATCAACATATTCTTTTCCCAGGTATCCTAAAATTGTTAAAAGTCTTTGCTGACCATCAATAACTTCTGAAATTCCATCTAAACGTTTAAAAATAAAAATAGGTGGTAAATTAATACCTAACAAAATACTTTCTATGATAGCTGATGCTTTCGGCAAATTAATTACTTCCGATCTCTGATAAGAAGGTCTAACTAAAAATTTCTTACGTTCCATCACTCGTGCTATATCGTCTATTGAGTTTCGGGATGGATCTGGCTTAGTTACTCTTAAAGATTCAAGCTCACTGAGTTTAGTAACAGTATCTTCATCCTCTGTTTGGCGAAGTTTACTCAGTTCTTTTGTTTTCTTATCACTACCTTCATAATAAACTTGTAATTTAATTTTAAATTCTGTTTCAAACAGTTTAGCTGTAAAAGTATATCGTTCTTGTATTTGTTTATAATTCCCGTCGCTATATTTTTGGATATTATTTGATATTTTTTTACTTACTCTCTTTAACAAAGCTTTATTTTTTAGTTTAGATAAATCTAGTTTTTCATTCTCTAAAATTAGCATACTCCATAGTAAACATTCAAAAACTAACTGATTGTTTTTGAAATTGAATTCTATAAATATTTGCTTGAATGATTCTACAATTTTAACTTTCTCAATAAATGACTGACATAGTGGCTCTGGATCGGGATTTTGATCTGATAAGTATTCAAATAATTTTTCTAAAGTTTCTGTCCTAGAATTACCCCAAGAATATTGCTTTATAGGAAACATTTTTAAAACTAAATGTCGTCTAATAAACTGTAAAATTTTTCCTCTGTCATGTTCTATGCTATTATTGCCACTTCTTTTAAAGAACAAATCATACATTAATTGTTCAAAATCTGGTTCTTGCGTTAAAAGATTTTTAAAATACTGATAAATTGGATCGTTATCATAAACAGCATTGTCAATTTCTGGTGTTGTTAAAGGCGTTATACCTGAATTATATCTAGCAAAGATTTCTTTTTTGATTTTATCTTCTAATAGAGAGTCTAACTTTCGTTCATTAACAATTTCAAATTCAACGATTCTAATTTTTGCATCTAAAAATAAATCTATTATGCTAGTAGTTTCATTATTTTCAAAAAGGGATTTGTATCTACTTCTTGAGAGTTGTTTTAAAGCAGATAACCCCTTTTTAGTTAATTGCAGTTCATTATCCTTAAATCTCTTAATCGTTTCAAACCTTTGTCTTCTATCAATAACTTCTATTTTCTCTGCATTATTGAAAAATATTAAAGGAGGAATTTCTGTTCCTAGAAGTATGCTCTCAATAAAATATGAAGCTTTGTCATCATCCCAAACATAATTTCTTTGATAGTAAGGTTTATAATCAATACGCCTTAAAAGGCGATCGCTAAATAGAGTTTCTATTGATTTTGAATAAGTCTCTATTTTCAGATGGTCTTTGAATATACGTTCAAAATCTTCCGGTTGTAAAAATAAATTGCTCAATTTAAAAACTTCTCCTTATTCGACTTATTTTTCTCAAATATTCAACTAACTGTTCAGAGAATAAAATTCATCATCAAAGATTCATTTCACAGTTATTCTACCAAGAAAATTTTCCTCTAAAATTGTTGAAATCTGTTGAGGGAAAACACGACTATACCAAACTTCCTCTGGCAAAATTAAAACCATCGGTCCGTTGCCACATTGCCCCAAACATCCGCTTTTTTCTACTTGAATATTAGAAACTTCAGATGACTCAAAAGCAGCTAATACTTTTGCAGAACCTTGTTTCCGACAAGTACGATTTTGACAAACCAATAAACGTCTCTCAACTTGACTATTTTCCATCATAATTTCTCCCTGTTATACCAATTCACAAAAATAATGCTGTACTTCATTAGAACTTCAGTTATTAGGGAATTAACTTATGTCGAATCATCTTTTTACTACTTTGAGGTAAGTTAATGTTAACTATTCTTATGTTTAATTCTCCCCTACTCCCCCACTCCTCTACTCCCCCACTCCCCCACTCCCCTACTCCCCTACTATGCAAAAATATAGAAAAGTTTTTGAGAAATAGTATTATCCTTCATCCGGCAATAAATTTTTAGCAGTTAACCACTCACTATTAAATAATTTTGATTGATAACGAGCGCCACTATCACATAATACAGTCACAATAGTATGACCGGGACCCATTTCTTTTGCTAAAGCAACTGCTGCACCAACATTAATTCCGACAGAACCTCCCATAAATAAACCATCTTTTTTTAACAGTTGATAAACTACTCTAACCGCCTCTTTATCATCCACTCGAATTGCATCATCAATCGGCACATTTTCCATATTTTTCGTAATCCTACTATTACCAATACCCTCAGTAATAGAATTACCCTCTGTAGAAATTTCCCCAGTTTTCACATAACTATAAATACCACTTCCCATCGGGTCAGCTACAACAGTTTTAACTTGGGGATTTTTTTCTTTTAAAAACAATGAAACACCAGCAAAAGTTCCACCCGTTCCAGTAGCAGCTACCCAAGCATCTACTTTTCCATCTGTTTGTTCCCAAATTTCCGGTCCAGTTGTTTCATAATGAGCGATTCTATTTGCCAAATTATCAAACTGATTTGCCCAGATAGCATTTTCCATTTCCGAAGCTAATCTACCTGACATTTTTACATAATTATTCGGGTCTTTATAGGGAACCGCAGGAACGGGGCGAACTTCTGCACCTAAAGTTCTCAAAGCATCCATTTTTTCAATAGATTGAGTTTCAGGAATAATAATCAAACATTTATAACCTTTAGCATTACAAATATGTGCCAAACCAATTCCTGTATTACCAGCAGTTCCTTCCACAACTGTTCCACCAGGTTTCAGTAAACCTTTTTCTTCTGCATCTTTAATAATATAAAGAGCAGCTCGGTCTTTCACCGAACCCCCTGGATTCAGAAATTCTGCTTTACCTAAAATTTCACATCCAGTTTCTTCACTGAAGCTATTTAATCTAATTAATGGAGTGTTGCCAACTGTACCGATAAAACCTTGTTTAATATCCATTTTTTGACCAATATTTTATGTACAAAATATTATTTTACCAAATTTTGCTCATATTTAAAAAAAATCCAGGCAATACTGGGTCTCCACTCACACTATCAGGATTTTCTAAACATTCGGTAGTCATTCCTGGGCGATAAATATAAACTTTCTGTTGCTTTCTATCAATTAACCAACCTAATTTTACCCCCGGTTCTTCCAGATATTCTGTCATTTTTGCTTGGAGAGTTTTCAGATTATCTGAAGGTGACATTAATTCCACCACAAAATCCGGGCAAATCGGAGCAAACTTTTCTTTTTGTTCTTGAGATAAACTATTCCATCTTTCTAATTTTATCCAGGAAGCATCAGGAGATTTTTTCGCTCCTGTAGAAAGAGTAAATCCAGTACTGGAANAACCCAAAACTGGGTAAGAGGTCACATGACAAGTGTCAAACAATTGAGGAGCCGTGTGCAGGGAAACTTGCAAGCACGGTTTTGTAGGAGAGGGTGGGGGAGCGATTCCCTACTCGACTCCACCAAACTATCACAGGATTGTATGTTTATAACTTTTACTGATAAGTTTAAATCTGGCAAATTTTCTCTGTATTGTAACTCAGAAACAAGAGAGGATTTGTTTAGGTCAAAAATTAATCGAGTGAGAATAGTTAGACGTGCAGACGGTTATTATTGTCAGTTTTGTATAGATGCTAATAGAGAAGAACCAGGAAATTATACTGGCAATGTTATAGGTATTGATTTAGGTTTAAAATACTTCTATAAAGACCAAAACGATCATGCTGTTGTTTATCCTCAATATTTAAGGTTTGCAGAAAAGAAATTAAAACGTCGGCAACGACAATTAAGCAAGAAGTTTGTGAAAGGCAAAAAGCGGTGCGACCCCGCGACGACGACAGCTCGCTTGCGGAATGCGCACCAAGACAGCCTCAATCAAACAATTACCACAAAGCCAGAAAGAGACTAGGGTTATGTCACTTGAAGGTAAGTAGGCAGCGTAAAGACGCTCTGCATTAAGCAAGCCCGGTGCGTAGTAGCATCTAACGATGTTGTCGTCTATGAGGACCTGAAGATACAAAACATGGTCAAAAACCATCATTTGGCAAAGTCAATATCTGACGCATCGTGGTATCAATTCACTCAATGGTTGGAATATTATGGAAAAATTTTGGGTAAAGCAGTTGTTTCAGTAAATCCCAAATTCACTTCTCAAGATTGTTCTAATTGTGGGCATAGAGTCAAGAAAACTTTGTCAACTCGTACTCATGTTTGTCCTAGCTGTCATGCTGAAATATGTCGTGATACTAACGCAGCACGAAACATCTTGAATCGTGGATTAGAAATAATAGGTATTGAGTGGAATCAAGGTACCGTAGGGCATACGGGAACCTCCTAGTAATAGGGAACGCTTTGGGAGATAACGGCCTCTGCTAATGATGGGCAACTTGATTGAGTAAGCTGTGTCGATGAGCAAAGAATCACTTTTTGTGAGAATCCCCGTGCCTAACAGTCGGGGAGTATGTCAACTACTATAAAATTTCAACTACACTGTTTCGCTAGTGAGGATATTCTTCATAATCTTGAGAAAGTCTAGGATTACAGCCTAGCCAAGCAAAAGTCCTTTATACCACTCAACGTCTGGGCAAAACTTTAAATCCTTTTTCAGTTCTGAATAGTTAATTTCCATCCACTTGCTCATTGCCACTGGCTTCTCTAGTTTTATTCTATAACCTTGATCTGCCCAAACAATTTTCAGATTCGGGGCCTCATTTGATGACTTGAAGAAATATAAACTTAGCTTCTTCTCAGTAATAACCCTTGACTATATTACCAAATATTTGTTGTTTTCTTCCTTTTACCTGATTAAACCCATAAGAGAAAAGATAATCAGCGATCGCCCACCCATAACCAAAATTTAACCTAACCATATCTACATATAACACCACAGAAATAGGGCGCGAACATTTATAAATGCTCAAACTCAGTCAGGGATAATTTCTAACTTCTAACTTCTAACTTCTGACTTCTGACTTCTCCTACTATCTACCCCCTTGCCAATGATCCCCTACCATTGGACACTGAGAATGACAATATTGTTGGCAGTGAGGTTCAACCGTGAAAAACGTACTAAGTATAATTCTAGGCGGTGGTGCAGGTACCCGTCTCTATCCATTAACAAAACTGCGGGCCAAACCAGCAGTCCCCCTAGCCGGGAAATATCGGTTGATAGATATTCCCATCAGTAACTGCATCAACTCAGACATCGAGAAAATCTATGTTCTGACCCAATTCAACTCAGCTTCTCTAAACCGTCATATTACTCGCGCCTACAACTTCCCAGGTTTCAGTGAAGGTTTTGTAGAAGTTCTTGCAGCTCAACAAACTAAAGATAATCCAGAGTGGTTCCAAGGAACCGCCGATGCTGTCCGTAAATATATCTGGTTATTCAAAGAGTGGGATATTGACTATTACCTAATTCTCTCCGGAGACCATCTCTACCGCATGGACTATCGGGAGTTTGTCCAACGTCATATTGAAACAAAGGCAGATATTACTCTGTCTGTCTTGCCCATTGATGAAGCACGGGCATCTGATTTTGGTTTAATGAAAATTGATGACTCTGGTCGAATCGTTGAATTTAGCGAAAAACCTAAAGGGGACGCTCTAAAAATTATGGCAGTGGATACCTCTGTTTTAGGAGTTAGTCCAGAAGTTGCTAAAGAACAACCCTATATTGCTTCTATGGGGATTTATGTCTTTAATAAAGATGTCATGGTCAAACTATTGGAAGAATCCCTAGATCCAGATTTTGGTAAGCAAATTATACCTAATTCGGCTAAAGATTATAATGTTCAAGCTTACCCATTTGAAGGTTATTGGGAAGATATTGGGACGATTAGGTCATTCTATGAAGCTAATTTGGCTTTGACCCAACAGCCTCAACCACCCTTTAGCTTCTATGATGAAAAAGCTCCTATCTATACTCGTTCTCGGTATTTACCACCAAGTAAACTTTTAGACTGCCAGATTACAGAGTCAATTGTCGGAGAAGGTTGTATTCTTAAACAATGCCGAATTGACCATTGTGTTTTAGGATTGCGATCGCGAGTTGAAGCTGGTTGTATAATAGAAGACTCTCTTCTGATGGGTGCAGATTACTACGAACCTTTTGCAGAACGTAAATCTGGCCGACAAAAGGGTATTGTCCCATTGGGTATCGGTGCTGAAACGACTATTCGTGGGGCGATCGTTGATAAGAATGCCCGTATTGGTCGGAATGTCCAGATAATTAATAAAGACCGTATAGAGGAAGCTCAACGTGAGGATGAAGGATTTATCATTCGTAACGGTATTGTTGTTGTCTTGAAGAATGCCATTATCCCAGATGGCACAGTGATCTAGTAAGTGTTTGAGTTTTAGTTGTTAGTTGGTTAGCGGTTATTATTAAATGCTGCTAACCACTAAATGCTAATTGCGAGTTTTTGACATCCTCCTGACGTTTCGCGTAAGCGCAACGCGGGATTCCCTAACATCGCTGATAGGATTTTTCTGCTTCTAACGCACCTGCCTCCAAGGCCGAACCTCTTGTCGGTCTAAAGGTGTGCTCCACAGTAGGTCACCAATCCGACAGATCCTCTAGACACTGCTAGCTCAATAGCCTTATTCTTTGAGCATAGCATATTATTTTAAGAACCGCAAAATTGATTGGTTTTCGCGGACGACGCTCCCCTAATAGCTGCCGCACTTGCTTCGCCAACGGGAGAGCGCGGGTCTCCAACCAACGTTGAGATGAGCAAACTAATTATTCTGATTGGACTTCCAGCTAGTGGCAAATCCACTCTAGCAAGGAAAATAGTTACTAGATATCCTCAGTGTCAATTAATTGTGCGACTCGTTGGCTAGTCAAGACTGCTGAAAAGCAGGTATATCTAGCCTTCCAGGTCACGACATGAAGCTAATAACTTTCCCTACGGGATAACTTCGTTAACGACCTGTGAAAACTCTTATACCCTTGGTGGTGAAATTCCATCCGCCCTGTTGTTGGGTTGACAGCATGGGCCACATTGGTGAGACTGAACATCAAACTGGTGAAGCTGGTCCAAAAGCGGGAAAATACCAGTTACCGAGGAACGATACCGCAAGCAGAGGCTGACAAGTGGACGAACAGGAAGGTAATTAAACTCTCGTTAGACATGACCACCTCAAAGGTAGCTATGGGGTGTAGGACGAAAGTCAGAGGGTCTATGGATATAAATATAGTTAAGTTTATATCAACAATCGTATCGAACCCTTCGGGAGAGTTTACCCCACTAAATCAGCCGTAATAAAGGAATAAGGGAACGAGAAAACCTCTTTGAGACACCTAAGAATATAGGTCGATAACTTAGGAAGCCATTCAAGGTGAATCTACGCTTTGGACGTAGGTCTTAGGGAGAGTAGGATTGGGTAAAAAGCTATCAAGCTGACGTACCCACTGTTAGACGTAATGTAAGGTAATTATTAGCGATGAATAAAGCTAAAACACTAAAAAAAAGATTGGATAATCCAAAGCCCTTTCTTGAGTGTGTCTTACATTCTGAGGAGACCTCAGAATTACGCACTCGCTTTTTAAGCGTGGCATGGGATACAGACGATGTTCCGTCCCAAGTCAGTGTCAACCCAAATATCCAATGGAAGGACATAAATTGGAAACGGGTAGAAACGTATGTATTTAAGTTGCAAAAGTTAATTTACAGAGCATCCAGCCGTGGCGAAATCCGCAAGATGCGCAAATACCAAAAACTTCTGACCAAAAGTTATTATGCTAGGTTGCTAGCTGTTAGGCACGTGACACAGGATAACCAAGGACGAAAGACCGCAGGTGTGGACGGAATCAAGAATCTACCACCAATGCAACGCTTCAACCTGGTGTACCTACTTTCATCACGACACCTCAAAGCAAGCCCAACCCGTAGAGTCTGGATACCAAAACCAGGAAAAGATGAAAAACGTCCGTTAGGCATCCCTACGATGTATGACCGTGCGTTACAAGCCCTGGTGAAGCTAGGTATGGAACCAGAATGGGAAGCACGCTTTGAACCTAACAGCTATGGTTTTAGACCAGGACGGTCAGCACATGATGCCATTGAGGCCATCTTTAACAGTATCTGCCAGAAATCAAAATATGTTTTAGATGCAGACATATCCAAATGTTTTGACCGAATTAACCATGATGCACTGTTAGGAAAGATTGGAAAAACTCCATACAGAAGATTAATCAAACAATGGTTAAAATCCGGAGTTTTTGATAACAATCAATTCCTAGACACTACGGAAGGTACACCGCAGGGAGGGGTAATTAGTCCCCTACTATCAAACATCGCCTTACATGGTATGGAAAAATGCCTCGAAGAATTTGCTAAAACCTTACCAGGAACAAAGCGAGTAAATAAACAGGCACTATCCATAATACGCTATGCTGATGACTTTGTAATCCTACATGAAGATATCAAAGTAGTCCTGCAAGCTAAAACGGTAATACAGGAATGGTTAAACCAGGTAGGATTAGAACTAAAACCAGAAAAAACTAAAATTGTCCACACCCTAGAAGAATATGAAGGTAATCAACCCGGATTTGACTTCTTAGGTTTCACAATCAGGCAATGGAAAGTTAAGTCAACTAAAAAAGGATTTAAAACGCTGATTAAACCATCTTCCAAGAGTATTAAAACTCATTATCGGAAACTGGCAGATATATGTGATTCACATAAATCTGCCCCTACAAAAGCTCTAGTAGCTAAACTAAACCCGGTAATTAGGGGATGGGCTAACTACTTCTCAACCAAAGTCAGCAAGAAGGTATTCAGTAAAATGGATAGCCTCCTATGGAAAAGACTATGGAGGTGGGCAAGTAGAAGGCATCCAAATAAGTCCGCCAAATGGGTGAAGAAAAAGTATTTCCCCCGCTGCAAAGAAACCCGAAACTGGATACTTAACGACGGCGAATATATACTAAACCAACACTCGGATGTATCTATTATAAGGCACATCAAGGTGAAAGGTAGTAAATCCCCTTATGACGGCGATTGGACTTATTGGAGTAACAGAATCGGTAAATATCCAGGCGTAAGGAAAGAAGTCGCAACGCTATTAAAACGACAAAAAAATAAATGCGCATTTTGTGGACTAACCTTTAGATCGACTGACCTTATGGAAGTTGACCATATAAAACCAAGGTCTAAAGGTGGTGACAACACACTCAAAAATAAACAATTGTTGCACCGACATTGCCACGACAGTAAAACAGCGTCAGATAACAAGACATATCCACAATTTAAGCCACAGGACTTACCTGAAAATTATATATGGATTGACGATATGTTAACTCTGAAGCAAGATGTACCCATGAAAAGGGACGTTTAAGAGAGGAGCCGTGATGAGGTGAAAGTCTCACGTCCGGTTCTGAAGACAAGCAGACTCTATAAAGGGATAACCGGAAATGGGTTTGCTTAGTTTAACTCTACTGATGCTATCCGTGCTCAGTTATTTGGTGATGAAGCAATTCAAGGGCCTTGGCTCCAAGTATGGCAGCAAGTACAGCAACAATTTTACCAAGCTGTACGCCAGACATCTCTCGCCATATATGACGCTACTAATGTCCAACGTCGGCAACGACGACAAGTAATTGACTTGGCAAAGGAAAGTGGATTTAGCCATCTAACTGGTTTATGGCTTGACAAATCATTAGAATTATGCTTAAAAAGAAATCTACAACGACAGCGTCAAGTTCCTGAAGAAGTAATAATGAAAATGTATCGACAGTTAACAGATGCTCCTCCTTCTTGTAAAGAAGGATTAGACGTACTGAAACGAATTGCTAAATAATATCATCAGGACTTATGCAGAATCACCATATCTAGTAGGGGCGAATGGCCATATCTAGTAGGGGCGAATGGCCATTCGCCCCTACAGAGTTTTTGTGATGACGTGAGGTCATCAATTAGCAGGAGCGCTGTAGAGCATCTACCTATCGAAAAAAAGAAAAAAATCTTTTAGTCAATGCTCTGATTTTAAGTAAAGGGAATTGTTAGTTATTAATTACTAAAATGAAATTTTATATACATACAATATTAATTAAATTCATCCCTATATTACAACCAAAAAATAGCTTTAATTCTGACATTTTTCATAATTAATAATTAACTTTTAATGTGGAGTTATAGCACTAAATAAAAATTATTACAGCCATGAAACTTCAATACCTTGCAGGTAATAGTTTGAAATCAACCTGATAGATAATAGCTGAGTGTCTATAGCTAAACTATAAAACAGAGTACGGAAATTGCTATTACTCTTTCAGGAAAAACCGAACTTAAATGAATGTTAAACTTTGATAACTTGAAAGAAAGTCAAACATTATAATTCAACCTGACTGATTAGTTACTAATATCTGGCAGTAGTTTTTTTATATATAAAAAATTTGGCAAACCTGGATATAGGTTGAAACTAATTTCTATTCGAGCAAGCATGACAATGTGTATCTAAATTTATCAAAATAATTGGGTCTAAAACCTCGCCTTTTCAGGCGAAATATTTTTGGAGCGAGGCTCAAGTCCCTGTTACAAAAATAACTTCTGTACGTCGCCAATCCGACGGCTCCCCTATCTGACTTCTGACTTCTGACTTCGTTAAGAATATCGCATCTGACAAATCAAAAAAAACACTTGAAACTACAGGGTATATTACTTTTGGCTTTTTGTAATTGACAGTAGTCAAAAATAGTTTTCTTATAATTAACTACTAAGTAATCGTATATCAAATTCAAATTAATCTGAAAAATATTAAAATGAGGAGATAGATGAATGGCTACAACTGATTTTAAAGACTATTATTCAATCTTAGGTTTAACTAAAAGCGCTACTTCCGAAGAAATAAAAAAAGCTTATCGTAAATTAGCGAGGAAGTACCACCCAGATATGAACCCGGGTGACAAGAAAGCAGAAGCTCGTTTTAAAGAAGTTAATGAAGCTTATGAAGTTTTATCAGATCCAGAAAAACGTAAAAAGTATGACCAATTTGGTCAATACTGGAATCAAGTAGGTTCTACAAGTGGCGGATGGCCTGGAGGTACTGGTGGTACTACCGTAGATTTTGGAGGTTTCGATTTTAGTCAGTATGCCAGTTTTGAAGATTTTATCAATACCTTATTAGGTCGTGGTGGAACTCCAGGTGGTAATCCTGGTGGACGACAAACTTATACCTACAAGACTAATACAGGTTGGCCAGGGGGATTTAATAATGGATTTGATGGTTTTTCTAATTTTGAAAATCGTCAGTCAGGAGCTTCTCTGAATTTAGAAGCTGATATTACTCTTACTTTTTCAGAAGCTTTCCGAGGAACACAGAAGCGTGTGGGTAGTGGAGAAGTTTCTATTCCTCCAGGGGTTAAACCAGGAAGTAAAATTAGAGTTAAAGGTAGAGGTCAATTAGATCCATACACTAAGAAAAGAGGAGATTTGTATCTGAAGGTAGAAATTCAGTCTCATTCTTTTTTCCAGTTTGACGGAGATAATTTACTTTGTGAAGTACCAATAACTCCTGATGAAGCTGTATTGGGTACATCTATTGAGGTGCCAACTCCTGATGGTATGGTTAATGTTAATATTCCTGCGGGTATTCGTTCCGGTCAGTCTTTACGGTTACGAGGTAAGGGATGGCCAAAGGCTAAGTCAGGGGGACGTACTGACCAGTTAGTACGAGTTACTATTACTGTCCCCAAAGATATTAGTGCTATAGAAAAAGAGTGCTATGAAAAAATTAAAGCTAATCGTACTTTCAATCCTCGTAGTCATTTGCAAAGTATATCGTTGTAGTTTAAGTTCACTTCGGAGATGGGGAGATGGGGAGTGGGGGAGTGGGGGAGTGAGGGAGTGGGGGAGTGGAAAAAACTGTGGGGGTTGCTGAATCAAGGGATGAATTTTTTTGGAACAGGTAAATCTCACTTTTAATACTTCATAATTCTTTCTTGCGTTGTCTGAGTTTTAAGCTTTTGATATCTTCTAAGCTTTCCTTCGACTGCGATATAAGACTGTTCAGCATTTACAATTGGATTATATTTACTATGGTGAAAAGGGTATATAGATTAAGCGAATCTTTGATTTTTTTTTCAGACTAAACTGAACAATTTGTTTGATAAATTGAGTCCTACTATTAAACTACGCAATACCATTATCTAGGTTAATTACTAACTTTTCTATCTCTCAAAAATTAGCTTAATTTTCTTAGTAATATCTGCTTAAACAACTAACAATAAAATCGTATATTTCGGCAGAAATTCCAAAATATTTGGAAAATTTTTCACCTTCTCTATCTTTAGAATCTATTTTGTATCTTCTACAGAATATCAAGATACAGCAGATTCCAAGTATATGAAGTACAGAGATTAACAATTGAATGAATGCAAATGCGAGCATCTTGCCTGCGATTAGTGTACCTTACTCAAGTGCAATCTGTTGTAATTTTATCTACAAATAAACTCAGGACTTACGCAAATTGACTTTTAACCCACCACCTGTAGGGGCGAATGGTATTCGCCCTCGCTATATCTATATTCTCTGTTTAATACCAATTTGAAAAAAGAATGCTACAAAAATATAGACTTTGATCGAGCATGCTTAAAAATAGCTATTACAGTTCATTTTAGATAGTTATTTATATCGTTTTTCCCTTTTTTTCAATATTTATCCCTTCTTCCTTCTTTCCTCTTCCTTCTTTCTTACTTCTACAATTCGTAACAAACATTTATCAAATTGGTATAAATCCTGAAACTATTAAAAAATTAAGTCTTAGTGTTTTTGAGATAGTTAAGTAAAACTACTTCATTTCTTCTTAACGTGACTGAACATATTCATAATCATAATACCGCTGATAATAAGAATCAGCTTGATCGCCATTACCAACTATTCCCAACATTGGTACTCCTGCCATACTCAAATCATCTAAAGCTAAACTTAAAGCTTCTCGCTCTGTTTTACCTAATCCCACTACTAACATTAATCCATTAGTACAAGCTGATAATAAACTAGCATCTGCTCGACCCAATAATGGCGCTGTGTCGCAAATAACTAAATCAAAAGTTGTAGCTGCATCTTGAATTAATTGGTGCATCTGCGGTGAGGACAAAATTTTCGTCGGGTCTGGCGGAATAGGGCCAGAAGTTAACACAAATAGATTTTCATCTACGGGCGATCGCTCAATTGCAGTTTCTATTGGCACACAATCGGCAATTATACTACTCAAACCCTGTTGATTAGAAAGTCCCATCATATTATGAATCTGTGGACAACGTAGATCCCCATCTATTAATAGTACCCGTTGACCCATAGCGGCAGCTGCCCTGGCCAAATGAGCTGCGACTGTAGATTTACCATCCCCTGGTGTTGCGGAACTAATTACAAAAGAATGAATGGGATTTTCTATATTTAATAGACGAATATTAGCATTTAAAGTGCGGAAGGCTTCTTGAAAAGCTGAGGGATATAATACTAGAGATGAACTATTATTTTCTTTTAGTTCATCGTTCATCCAATTTCTTTGTTCATGTATAGGAATTATTCCTAACAATGGCAACCCAATAGATTTTTTGACTTCTTTTGGCGTTTGAAAAACATCTTGTTGAAATCCTTCTCCCAATTTAGCCAATAATATTCCTAATGCTAATCCTGTTACTCCTCCGAGGGCAAGATTTAATATCATATTTGGAGAGATTGTTACTAACTCACCATTTTGAGTTTTCAGCAATTCTGGTGGTGCGATTAATTCCCAAGGTTGTACTTTTTCAAATACTACTTCTATCTGTAATTGCTGTTGTTTTTCTAACAAATCTTTGAGTATATTATTTGAATTTTTTAATTCTTGCTGAATTTCTTGATAACTTCCTACTACTTCTGGCATTTTTGCAATATATTCATTTAATTTTGCCTCAGCTTCATCTAATACTTTACTCCGGACTTCGAGAACTTCAATTTGATTAGCAGCCAAAATCATTTTATGAATTAACTCTAAGCGAACTGAGTCTTGAAAAGCTAAAGCCTTTTTACTTACCTCTTCTATATCTCTACCAATAACTTTTTCTGCTTCTTGATTTAATAAAGGCATTAATTTTTCTCTTTGTTGATATAAAGCTTGCATTTGAGGTGCTTTTTCTTTAAACCGAGCTGATTCTAAAGCAATTGTTGTTTCTACTTCCTGTAATTGATTGAGTAATGATTGATATCTTGCTGCTTGACTTAAAGCTGAAGCTATCAAAGCTTCTTCTGGATTAATTCCCAACTGACTCTGTAACATGGCATAGAGCGATCGCTGTTGGTCTAGTAATATTTTATTCTCTAGTTTTTGTGATTGAATTTGATTACTTTCTGCTGCTAATTCTTGACTTTTAAGTTCTGGGTTAATAAACAGATATTCCTGCTGTAGTTGTTGTAATTTATGTCGTAATTCTTTGGTTTTTTGTTGATTTTTTGAAATTTGTTCTTCAATAAAATCCAACCCTTCATCAGTATTAGTTTTCTGGTCATTTTGACCATATTCAGTGTAAGCTGTTGCTAGTTTATCTAATACAAACTGAATTTTTTTTGCATCCGAATCTCGATAGCTAACTTCTATAATTTTTGTATTGTCTAATCTTTGAATTTTTAGTTTCTCTTGACTAAAAAGTGGCCTCTCTGGTTTTTGAAACAAAGAATTATAATTAATTTCTGGATATTCTTTTTGTATATCTGCAATGATTGGCAGCATAAACTGCGGACTTTTTAAGACTTGAATTTGAGATTGATAATCTAAACTATAGTTATCTGATTCTTGATTTTGTTGAATATTTTGGTTTGGATATGAAGTGATTCTCTCTTTTCCCGTACCATAAATAATTTTTGCTGCTTGTTGTTCCCAACTTTCTTGAGAAGTTGTAGTTAATTGTTGTGATTCTGTGCCTAATTGATAATTAACTGAATTGGTAATTTTAACTGGTTCAACTAATATTTGAAATTTTCCCTGATATATAGGAATCTGATTTAAAGTCCAGAAATATGCTCCCGTTGTTGTGGCAGTTGCTACACTGAAAATCAAGAAAAAACGATGACATACTAAGTTCCAAATCTTATTTTCTTTTTGAGATAATTTTTCCTCTAGTTGATGAAATTCAGCTTCATATATATATTGATTCTGAGTAAAGTTTTTCCTCTGATTTAGGAGTTGACCGCTATTACTATATAAAGATAATTGAGATTTTTTTTCGGGTTCCATATCTATCAAGTTAAAAGTTAAAAATAAAGTTATTACTGTGAATTAAGCAAGATATATTTAAGAATATCTGATGGCAGACTTGCAATTACTATATATCTTCATTCAATAATTTTAATTTTAGAGCAGAAGGAAGAAGGAAGAAGGAAGAAGGAAGAAGGCTTAAAAGCTTGAAAAAACGTAAATTTCCTGTAGATATTCACCCTTGGTTTTACACAAACGCACCCCAGCGGATATGATATGAGAAGTTATTTTTGTAACGGGGATTTGAGCAAGTCTCCAAAAATATTTCCCCTTGAAAGGCGGGGTTGCGCAACCCAATTATTTTGATAAATACAGCCTATTTCATATTAGTGAGGTACACTAGTCGCGGGCAAGATGCCCACACGAAAAAGGCTTTACCATCTATATTTGTACCTCATCTACCTCTGCTAGATAACTAAAGCTTCTTGCTTCTTGCTTCTTGCTTCTTGCTTCTTCAGGACTTACGCAGAGACTCTACTTATGGCTAGGGCGCCATTCGGAGCTTGGCGTTATCTAATACCATTCACCCCTACAAATGGTTCTTTAATAGTCAATTTGCGTAAGTCCTGTTCTTCCTTCTCCCTTCTTCCTTATTCCTAGAAACTTAATTAAAAATATCTAAAAATATCCCTAAAATTCTATTAATAGGACTGAAAGGAGCTAAAACACCTCTAACATTATCAGTCAAAGCTGCCCTACCAGAACGACCAACTAAAATTACATCATTATTAAGTAAAGTAGGATTAGTTTCCTCATTAACTTCTGCAGAAAAATCTACCTGTACCTGACGACGAGTAACCGTACCATTTGGGTTGAGACGAATAAGTTCCACTTCTTCAGTTTCAGCTCTTCCCTGGTTAAAACCCCCTGCCGCTAATAAAGCTTGATTAAGCGTACTATTAGGAACCATAGAAATTATCCCAGGATTAACAACTTCTCCAATCAGATTAATTTTTAGATTGCCAGGAGAAAAACTTGATGCGGTAACTTCAGCTAATTCATCCAAGTTAACTTCATCTGCTACTGGCACATAAATTGTATCTCCTGACTCTAAAACTAAGTCCTGGTTTAAATCTCCATTTTGCAGAAGTTGCCAAAGGTCTACTTTTATAACTTGTTCTGTACCAGCACGAGTTAGTCGGCGTACCCTTATTTGCCGAATATCTGCAGATGGAGTAATACCCCCTGCCATTTTAATCGCCTTAGTGACAGTATGCAACTTAGTATTTTGAGCAGATGAAATATTGTTATCTGCTTCGGTAGAATCTGAGTTTTCTTCTGTAGCTGAAAGTTGACTTTGGTCAATACCTGTTTCTAATATATATGGACCAGGTCGTGCCACCTCTCCCACCACTGCAATATTGAGAGGTTGAGTATTAGTACCAGCAAAATTAGCATTTACTAATTGAGCAGACTCTACTGGATTAACTTCAGTAATACTAGGGACAAACAAAGTATCCCCGTCCCGCAGAGGAATATCTTGGCGCAAATTACCATCTTGCAGTAATTTCCATAAATTAATACTGATGACTTGCTCTGGAGCATTGAGTTGGGTACGACGAATTTTGATTTGCCTGACATCTGCTGAAGTTGTCACTCCACCTGCAACCTGTAATGCTTTAGTAACTGTCGGTAATTGAGTCCCACTTTGATTATCCTCCCCTCCATCAACAATAGGAGAAATAGTATATGAACCTGGATGTTGGACTTCTCCAGCGATCGCTATTTTTAATGGACGTGCTGCTAAGAGATTAAGATTAACTATAGATATTTGTAGATATTCTCCGTATTTTTCTTGAATTAATTCTTTTGCTTCATCTAAAGTCTTTCCTTCAACCGAGATATTACCTACCAATGGCAAGTTAAGAGTCCCATCAATTTGTACTTGATGTTGGCCATTTTCCCCACTATATTCTGGCATATTGAAGATATCTATTTGAACGCGATCGCCACCGCCGAGTGTATATGCTGTTGAGTCTGGTAAAGGAGTTTCTGGTTCAGGAATAGATATTGGTTCTGGTGCTGGAGGAAGCAGTGGTGGTGTTGGTTCCGTACCTTGAGGCCAAGGTTCTGTTAGTTTGGGTAAAGTTGAGTTTGCTGGTGCTTTCTGAAATTTTGGAGAGAGGGGTTGAGCTTGTGCAGAATATGCCAATCCCCAGCAACTGCATAATAAAACTATGATTCCATAGCTTAGATTTTTGGATAAAGATATTATTAGCAAAATGTCTTCTTCCCAGTATCTGGATTTATTTTGCCTCATTGCTGAATCCCTCCCTATTCTTTAGATTATGCTAAATGACCTGATTTTTCTAAACTACTAATTATATGAGCTACGCTTTCTTCTAATGTTTCTTTATCTGTGTAACAAGTAATTTCTGGATTTTCTGGTGGCTCGTAAGGGTCGTCAATACCAGTAAAGTTTTTGATTTCTCCTGCCCTTGCTTTGGCATATAATCCTTTTACATCCCGTGTTTCGCATACTGCTAAAGGTGCATTTATATAAACTTCTATAAAGTTTTCATCCATTTTCCTAATTTGATTGCGTATTTCTTTGTAGGGACTTATTGCTGCGGTAATTGCCACTACTCCGTTACGACTGAGGAGATGAGCTACAAACCCAATTCTCCGGACATTTATATCTCGGTCTTCTTTACTAAAAGTCAACCCTTTTGATAGATTTTCTCTAACTATATCTCCATCTAATATCTCTACTTTACGACCTCTTTCTGTTAATTTTTCTGCCACAACCTTACTGATAGTTGTTTTCCCAGCTCCACTTAAGCCTGTAAACCAAAGAATAAACCCTTTTTCCATTTTAACTTGATTTTTGTGAGTTTTGACTAATTTTACATTTTACCGGAATTTGTGAATTAGTAGTTAAGCAATACTCATATAACTAAATTTTTTGACAAACACAAATAAAATTTTAGGCCACCAACCTGTTAATAATTTTATTTACTGAATGAGGGCTATCTAAACCGGATAATAATGGGTAGGTAGTTGAAACATCGTTTTTGTTCTTTCATAATCTGTGGAATTAATTTAGGTCTTAACTTTACATCCGCTTCTCTTCGTAAACCCACTCTAAGAGCTTTTTACTCAACCCCTTTTTAAAATATTAGTATTACTTACTCACCACAATTATTGGTCAATATTTTAGTGTTTAAAATGGGTATAAAAGAAAATTCAATTCATAAATTATTAGTGAAATATCCTGATTTTATCTTTCATGTTTGTATCAGAGAATAGACACTCTCACACGGATTTAACCTATGCAAAGTTATACAGCGATAATTTTTTCTTTTTTATTATTACTAGGTAATGCTCCTAGTAGTAAAGCTTTAATCACTGAAAATGAAGTAGCATTCTCTTCTACATTTTTCAGAGGATCTGCTCGAACTAGAACTCATAAAGATAATGTCAGAAAGAGAAGTATACGAGCTTTTGTAAACACAATTGGTACTTCTGATTTTGATTGTGAGCTTGAAAATGACAAATGTTCTCATCGTGGTAGTGGACGCTGAAGCTTATTAAAATGTCTCTTGCTGTATTAAGTTTTAATTCTTAATTACATCTTTGTTAAAGTTACTTAAGGCTTTGGTTTGACGATCTTAACTCTCTGAAAATTTGTCAAAAATTCTCTTGTTAATTAACGAGAGAATTTTATTGTTTAATATCATAAAAAGCTGTTGGGCATTTAAACTATATAACTTCAGACCTTTAAGTGTTAACAGAGAACATCAAATCTCAATGGGTTATTGACCTTAGTAACTATTGATACTACTGCTATTAAGTGCGGTCTATAGTACTTTTGTATGTTATATTGATATAAATATGCATGTCAGTCAAAAGTACACAGGGTGTAAAAATCTACTAAGATAACAATCTATTCGCACGCTTAATTTGCGTGCCTGCTCTTACGCCAAATGCAAAAAGTCTCAAAGACATATACTTGCTTGGTGCAAGAGTTATATTTGGCTGACTTTCTATTATTGAAGTATCATCATGGTCAGCATATTTTTAATAGAGGATGATACTATGCCTCTTAAGTTTTTGTTATTTTGGGGATTGTAATGAAAAGTGATACCGATCTGATTAATAGCCTTAGCCCCAGTGCTATGGATCAGATTATGTTATATTTAGCATTTAGTGCCATGAGGACGAGCGGGCATCGTCATGGAGCTTTCTTGGATGCAGCTGCAACTGCGGCTAAATGTGCGATTTATATGACCTATATTGAACAAGGTGAAAATCTTCGCATGACAGGACATCTGCATCACATAGAACCTAAACGGGTTAAAGTGATCGTGCAAGAAGTAGAAAAAGCACTCAATGAAGGCAAACTACTAAAAATGTTGGGTTCTCAAAAACCTCGCTATTTGATTCAGTTTCCCTATGTGTGGCTCGAACAATATCCTTGGAATCCTGGGCAATCAAGGGTTCCTGGTAACAATCTTACTACTGAGGAAAAGCGATACACTGAAACTAAACTCCCTCCAAATATGCCTGATGCTAAATTGATTAATTCTTTTCAGTTTATGGAGTTAATTGAGTTTTTACACAGGCGGTCTCAGGAAGATTTACCACCAGAACGCCGAATGCCTCTAAGTGAAGCTTTAGCAGAACATATTAAACGTCGCTTGATTTATTCTGGTACGGTAACTAAGATAGATTCTACTTGGGGAATGCCTTTTTATGCCCTCACTCGCTCTTCTTATTCTCCAGAAGATGAGGAGGAACGTACTTATATCATGGTCGAAGAGACAGCTCGTTATTTCCGTATGATGAGGGATTGGGCAGAACAAAACAACAAGGTAATGCGTGTTTTGGAGGAGTTTGATATTTCTCCAGACCGGTATGAGCAAGCTAAAGAAGAGTTAGACGAAATCATTAGACATTGGGCTGATCGCTATCATCAATCAGACGGAAAACAAATGGTAGTACAAATGGTTTTTGGACCCAAGGATGATTAGTCTAATTACTTGTAAACTTCAATCATTGAGGAGTTAGAAGTTTTCTAGCTCCTGATGTAATTTTATTTTTAAATGAAGGTTGGTAATTTGTAATTTGTAATTAGCAAACTTCTCAAACAACTTCACTGTAAAATTATTCAGATAAATTTTCATTACTTAGCAAAATTTTCTATAGTTTCCTTCAGCATATTCTAGTAATTCTTCCCTAGTCATCCTACTAGCTTTCCGCAAATCAATACTTTTTCCGCTCCTAAAAATTATCGTCGCTTTTGTTCCTATAATCGTTTCTTGAATATCAACCACTAGATAATTCCCTTTATCTTTTCCCCAGTGAACTTCAGCTTCATTCCTTCACTTTTAAACATTTGATTTTCCATTCATTTATCATCCGATTTGTAAGGATGCCAATTGTCTTTAACTAGCTATCAGTATTTTAGCACTAAGCTTTCAGCACGCTAAAAGCTTGGGTTTACAGCAGTTTCGGAGTTAGTGAGGTACAAAGTTTGATCGCTTTAGTCAATAGACATCTCCAGAAAAGGTTCTGAAACCTTTATAGTACTGTTCCAAAATAGGTATTTTTGGAGAGGTCTAATACCAATAATAAATAAGGAAGAAGCAAGAAGGAAGAAGGGATAAGTATTGAAAAAAAAGGGAAAAAGATAGAGATAACCATCTAACTTGCACTGGGTCATCTATTTTTAAGCATATCCGATCAAGATGCACTTTTTATAGCATTCTTTTTTCGGTAGTGGTGCATTGTAATTTTTTCGGTAACGGTATAGCAAGCATTTCAGCCACCATTCACCATTACTATACAGGACTACCCTTTTTTCAAACTGGTATAATAGGGAAGATAGATTTAATCTTTAAGGTAGTGGTGCATTGTAATTTTTTCGGTAACGGTATAGCAAGCATTTCAGCCACCATTGACCATTACTATACAGGACTACCATCTTTAATGGTACCTCACCATCCTCAAAAGTTCTGTAAATCCCCGACTTCTATAAGTCGTTTAATTTTAAGAGGGATTGCCTCTTGTAAGAAGCTGACTACTAAATGCCAATCAGCTGTTTGTGGAGAATTCCAGACCTAAACGCTTTTTAAGTGCTTTAATTAAAAAATTATTTGGTGCATCAAAATCTTCTCAATTATTTTGTTTCCAATACCAATTAAGATATAGTAGTCCTCAAAGCATCTTCCAAATCCTGACAAAAGTAATAAATTGCTTCTTCTACTTCTGAATTCAAAAAATCTACACCTATGCTAGTCAAAGCAGGAGCATACTTTTTAATTATTTCTTTGATACCTTCATCTAATTGTAAATAAAGCAAAACTTTGTCTCCATTTTATAAACCAGATAATTAATTTGCACAATTAAAAGGGTAAGTTTTTAAGATGATTTTTTCGTATTAATTGGCATTCAATTATTTGATATTATTTTGTACTTTTTCTTTTCGGTTTACAAATGTAGAAAAATTTTTGAGAACATAGTATAATACCCCCCTCTAGACGGTATTGAAATTGCTTGGGGTTTGTAGACAGGAAGTGCCTTTTCGAAGACTATCCCCATCTACTTCTTCCTTCTGCAAGACTTAATTACTCATTTTCAGGTGATGGAGAAACTTCTACTTCTTGCTCATTTTTTGGTGAAGAAATAGACTCTTTATCCTGTTGACTCTCTTCTGTAGTAACTGGTTGTTCTGATTCTTCTTCTTCAGAACTTGCAGGAGACTCAACTGCTTCTTTCTCCTCTACAGTATTAGACAACTTTACATCATTAAATAAAGGTCGATTAAAAGCACCTATCTTAAAACCTTCAACATCTGAACTACTAACATAACTCCACATCCAACCAGGACTATAAAGTGGCATCATCACTGCATTTTCCAACAAATATTTCTGAACTTCTATAACTTTTTCTTGTCGTTCTTCTAAGTTAGTTGTAGTTCGCATTTCTGTTAGTAATGTATCCAGTTCATCACTGTGATAACCTCCCATCCAACCAGGAGAATGCCACAATGTATAAAGAAAATCTGGGTCATACCAAGACCACCCCATCATATCAATAACACCATTACCTTCTGTTTGACTATTTTCCTCTTTTATTCTGGCATTAAGAGTGCCAATATCCATTGTTTCTAACTTAGTTTTTATTCCTACTTCTTCTAGTTGAGTTTGAAAATTTTCTATTACTTTTTGACGGTTTCCTCCTTGCCAAGTTAAAAGAGTTATTTCTAATGGTTGATCCTCACTATAACCAAGTTCCTCTAATAAAATTTTTGCTTCTTCTGGGTCTGGTTTAATACTAAACTCGGAACAAAGTTTTTCATCACTGGGAAACATCACATCTGCGATCGCGCATTCGGAAGGTTTAACTAAACCTGCAAATACTTCCTCAGTTGCTTTTTTGGGGTCTATTGCATAAGTTACTGCTTGTCTTGCTTTTTCATCGTCAAAGGGAGGTCGGGAAGTAACGAACTCTAAAAATACTATTTGACCACTATTCTCAGCAATATGAAGTTTGAATTTTGAGTCTTCCTCAAGAGCAGAAATTTCTTCTAATGGGGGTTCAGTTAAATGAATTTCTCCAGACTCGAGTGCTGCTAAACTCGCTTCCTTTTCTGGCATAGTTTTAATTATCAATTTTTTGATGTAGGGAGTACCAGAATTTTCTACTTGTCGCCCATAATTTTTGTATTCTGGGTTGGCCTCCAGTACAAGTTTTTCCCCTTGAGTCCACTCAACAAATTTGAATGGACCTGTACCTATTGCTCCTTCTATGCCAAATTTGTTGTTATAGGTTTGAATGGCAGAAGGACATATCATGCTGGAGTAAGGATCGGCAAGAAAGCGGAGAAAGGGGCTAAAAGCTTGAGACATTTTGACTGTAACTGTGAGGTCGTCTACAACTTCGACAGTTTCTATTGGTCCCCAACTTTCTGTGGTGTTGTTTTCTGTCTCAGGGTCGATCGCTCTGTCGATGGTAAATTTGACGGCATTTGCATCAAAGGTTGTGCCGTCATGGCATTTGATATTTTCGTTGAGTTTAAAGGTATATTCTTGCCCGTTATCGCTGACTGACCATTCTTTGGCTAGGTTTGCTTGGATTTTACCTTGGTCATCGAAGGCCAAAAGTGTTTCGTAGATTTGATCGATTATTTGTCTAGATAATGGTGATGTTGATTTGTGGGGGTCGAGGGTGTCGGAGTCACTGTAGCGTGCCCAAACGAGGGTACCTGGTTCGGGGATGGTTGGTGTTTCTGAGTTTCTGGTGGTTTGGGTGTTGTTGCACGCGATCGCTAAGGTGGCAACTGTTAATGCTACTGCTATGAAACGCCAAATTTTTTGATGAGTTAGTTTCTTGAAAAAATTGTCTAGGGAAAACATAATTAAAATATTAATTTTTTTTTATTTAGCCAGCAAAATTTATAATCACATCACAAAATGTGCTGTATATTTTTCGATGTAGGGGCGAATGGCATTTGCTAACGCAAAGCTCCGCTAACGCCCCCTACTGATATCGTATTGTCTAAGAATTTGCTTAAGTCCTTTCAACAATTAATAATTAATAATTAATAATTAATAATTAACAAATACATCTCCTTGAAAACGGATAGGATTGACAAAGAGATGAAAATTTTTATTTATTATCCCCTTAAAAGGGGAGGCTTTAAACCACAATTTTTCGGTAAATTTTTAGATTTGACCACAATGGGTTAAGTTTTGTTAAAATATCAAATGTAAACTTCATTAATCATATTGAATAAAACTTTGTTAGACGAACAGGCGAAGAAAACAATATTGCGTAAGATTCCTCACGGATTATACATCTGTGGTGTTAAAGATGGTGAGGAAGTTAATGGTTTTACGGCCAGTTGGGTAATGCAAGCATCTTTTGCGCCTCCCCTAATTGTTAATTGTGTAAATAAAGATTCTAAATCCCATGCCATGATTAAGGCTAGTGAGGTATTTTCCCTAAGCTTTTTAGCAGCAGGACAAAAAGATTTAGCTCAACAATTTTTCAAACCTCAACGTCGCGTGGGAAATAAATTTGAGGATATAGAATTTTATCTGGGAGAAACTGGTTGTCCAATTATTTCAGATACTCTTGGTTATGTGGAATGTCAAGTTGTTGGTGCTGTAGAAAAGGGCGACCATACTGTATATGTAGGAGAAGTAATTGCTGCAGGTGTACATCGTGAGGGAGACCCTCTATTGTTAGAAAGTACAGGTTGGAATTATGGTGGTTAGTTGTCATATATCAGGACTTACGCAAGTTTACCTTGAAAACCCCATATGTAGTGGCTTTCTGGCATTCGCCCTCTCGATTTATTGTCCGTGGGTAAGTCCTGATATATTAATTAGCACTCAGCGATCAGCTTTTTGATGTTTATGAGTGCTATATAGATATAGTTTTGATGAATAGCTCTTTAGCTCATATCTACTAGATTAAGCTATAACCATTTTTTTTTGTTAATTATTGCTTTGTCGATTAAATCTAAAAGCATTGACATATCAAGACAAGTGACTTTTTGGTATTGAAAAAAGTGCAAAAGTTTCAGCTCTTCATGCTCAAAAATTTGATATTTTAGGCGCATAGTTGGGCAGAAAAATCATTCTTACAATTCTTACTCCTACCTACTCTAAATTCTCCTGTCTCCTGTCTCCTGTCTCCTGTCTCCTAACCCCTACTAAAAGACTTTTTCAGCAAACCCTAATTATTGATTGATTTATGCCACTAATTAAAGTTCAAACTTCTGTTTCTCAACCAGAAAAAGATAAAATTGACAGCCTCTTAAAAAATCTTTCCTCTGGCATGGCGAAGCATTTTGGCAAACCAGAATCTTATGTAATGACTACTTTTGAATCAGATATTCCTATGACTTTTGGTGGTAGTAGTGATGAACCTGTCTGCTACATGGAGATTAAGAGTATTGGTACTATGAATTCTCAGCAAACAAAAGGGATAAGTCAAGATTTTTGTCAACAAATTAATCAGGCTTTAGGTGTACCAAAAAATAGAATTTATATAGAATTTTCTGATGCTAAAGGTTCGATGTGGGGCTGGAATAGTTCCACATTTGGTTGATTTTTTGTAAGCATTTCCTATGGAATGATGCGTAAACAAGTGTTATACCAATTCCCAAAAATATTGCTATACTTTGGCCGTACTTCAGTTGTCAACTGATCTGTACAAGCAAAATCACTTTGCATCCTAATTTCAGCTAAGTTAATGTTAATTATTCTTATCTTTGCTTCTCCCCCACTCCCCCAATCCCCTACTCCCCTGCTCAACAAAATGTAGAAAAATTTTTGAGAAATGGTATTAGCTGTCAGCTATCAGCTATTAATTTAATTGCCCTTGAAAAAGGAATCAGAGTTGAAAGATTTAAAAGAATTAAAAGTCGGAAATAAATTAGCTACTTACTTGCGACTCAATATTACTCAAATCCTCAAACTACTAATTCCTGAAAGCTGACCGCCAATGGCTGTTTGCGCAGCATTCCGCAGGAAATCCTTACGATTTTTCTTATATCTTTCCAGATAAATAGATGAAGTTTTAACTAATAATTTATTCACTCTATTTTTGTTACTAGAACAGTGGGAGCATCTTGCTCCCGTGCCAGGCATTTCTTATTCCTTCTTCCTTCTGAGATAGAATCCGGGTAATTAGTTATCGTATTACTAAGGAGTAAGGAGTAACGAGTAAGGAGTAACGAGTAAGGAGTAACGAGTAATATCAAATCCAGTTGAATACTTAATTGTATTGTTGGGGGAGATGGGGAGATGGGGAGATGGGGAGATGGGGAGATTGAATAATGAACATATACTATATAACCGGATTCTATATGAGATAAAACTCCGCCTAAATTAATCAACAAGGCGGAGTAATTAATTAAAGAAATAATACTTATAGCAATCCTATTTTATTTATGTATAAAAATCTTACCGCTTTTAGGCAACAGGGAACAGGGAACAGAGAACAGCGAACAGGTGGTAGTTTCAGTTTTTTTATCTACTTTTTGATTTGCCACAACTTATTTAGGATTGCTATATATTGAATAATTCCTAGAGCAAAGAATGGGTTTGTCAAGACTTATGCTGATAATAAACCTTAGAAAAGGAAATATTTTTTCCACTTTTGCCTGTTCCCTATTTCCTATTCCCTGTTCCCTGCTATCAAGGAATTTACGGAAATACTTTAACTTACTTTTAACATAGAAGTATTCAACAAATCACACTCTGAATCTTTTAAATTCCAAGCTAAACCATCAAAAGCAATTTTATCAATTAAACTAGCTAACCGCAATGCTTTAAGAGCTTGTTCTCCTCCAACTGAAGGTTTATTCCCTCCACCAACACAATGAATAAAATGCTCTAACTCTGCATGAAGAGGTTCAATATTGCTAGTATAAACCTTTTCAATTAAACCATCCTGACGATAAAGTACCTGACCATAATCAGTCACATAATCTGCTGTTGTTTGACGGTGAATCAGAATTTCATTGTTAAGAAAATCTGCTTCTGTCAAAGAATTTTTACAGTGAGCAATAATAGAACGTAATTTTTTATGTGTCACCTTACTAGCAGTTAAAGTCGCCACAATACCATTGGCAAAACCAAGAGTAGCTGTTACATAATCTAAATTTCCAGAACTAGAAACACTACTTCCACTAGCAGTTAATTTGACAACTGGAGAAGCAACTAATTCTAGTAACAAGTCAATATCATGGATCATTAAGTCCAAAACTACAGACACATCATTAGCTCGATGAGAATAAGGACTCATCCGATGAGCTTCTAAGGCCAATAAATCTTCAGTTTTGAGGACTTTACTAAGTTCTTGAAAAGCAGGATTAAACCTTTCTATGTGACCCACTTGTAAAATTCGGTTAGCTTCAGCAGCAGTATTTACCAAAAATTCGGCCTCGGCAATACTACCAGCAATAGGTTTTTCCATTAAGACATGGACTCCTGCTTCTAAGCAAGTCATTCCTACAGCGTAATGCTGAAGAGTTGGAACTGCTACACATACAGCATCAACATGAGGTAAAAGGTCTTTATAATCCTCAAAAAAACGAACTTGATATTTACTAGCAGTGTCGAGTCCTCTTTCCACATTAATATCTGCGACACCAACTAATTCTGTATCTTTGAGCAAATTTAGGACGCGGGTATGATGCTGTCCCATATTACCAACCCCAATAACTCCTACACGAAGAGATTCTGGTTGACCATGTTTAGTAAAAACGGATGAATATACTTTAGACATTCTATTTAGCACTCCTAGATTCTCCTCCACCACACCTATTTAGAGTAAGGTATTGACACTCACCCGTTAAATCCGAGATTATAACGGGTAATTCTTGTTTTTCTAACGCGAAACTGCGCTAACCGCGATTCTTAACTAGGCAACAAATCAAAACAATTTGAGTTGCACCTCCGCTACTACCATCTCCACAAGCTTTCTTGCTCCGTCTGCTGAGGAAACTTCAGTGCAGGCCGTGTGCTTTTCTTTAACCCTGTGCCCCATGGCCATTAATCCTCTTTTTCTAATTAGGGCTTGTTGATTAAATCTAAAAGCATTGACATATAAAGACAAGTGCCTTTTTGGGGTCGAATTGCAGTGCCTGGTTTTCAGCTCTTCAAGCTCAAAAAGGAGCGTATTTTAGGCTCATAGTTGGGCAGAAAAATCCCAAATTGACAATTGTTACCGAATAATTAAGGTAAAAATCCTCTCCTTGGCTGCGCCACGAGCTGTCGCTCTACAAGGAGAAACAAGCGGTCGAGAGATGGCGAGGTCTCCTCGCCATATCCAATCGACCAAGAGAGAAAAATTTTTCATTAATTAGGCAATCAATTCCGTTTTCAAGCAGAGGTAATTATTAATTATTAATTGTTGAATCCTACCTCCTCGCTAATTCCCCGTTTATCCTGATATTCCCCTCCTGGGATGGGGAGGGGCGAGGGGTGGGTTGTCTCCTGTCTCCTGTCTCCTGTCTCCTGTCTCCTGTCTCCTGTCTCCTGTCTCCTGTCTCCTGTCTCCTGTCTCCTGTCTCCTGTCTCCTACCCCTACTAAAAGACTAGTGAAGCGCAAACCCTAATTACTTTTGCAGCAGCTACATCACGATTTATATAGGTTTTTTTGTTCAGTCTTTGCAAATTTATCTTATATGGCAGTGGAAGGAAAGGTCATTTCAGTTATCATTTTTTGAGTTACGAGTCGGGAGTGTAGTAGAGGCAATACAGGAAAAGCTTGAAAAGTACTCCCTCTACGCTCCTTTGTTCCTGAAAATCTAAAATTTAGTATTTCATCAGTATGACTATCACTATACCTGGAAATTATACTCAAATCTAAAGAAAATATTACGATTTTCCGAATTTACTAAAACTCTATGAAATAATTAGATTCAATAAAAATTAAATTGAGGCCAGCAAATATAAAGGCCTTAAATATAAAATTCCGAAAACACCAATCTCTTGTTTATTAAGGGTTTGGTGTTTTCTAATTTTGAGGTAATTTCTAAGAGTTGAAGCAATCAAAAATTAGTTCAATATTTTTCGATGACAACAATAGTAATTAAAATAGGCACTTCCAGTCTGACTCGTTCTGAATCGGGAAATTTGGCCTTATCCACAATTGCTAGCTTGATCGAGACTATTGCCAATCTACGTTCTCAGGGACACCGAGTAGTTTTGGTTTCTTCTGGAGCAGTTGGTGTAGGTTGCGATCGCTTAGGACTAACTGAAAAACCTCGCAATATTTCCATGAGGCAAGCAGTAGCAGCAGTGGGTCAAGGAAGACTAATGCGAGTTTATGAAGACTTGTTTACATCTTTGAAACAAACAATTGCCCAAATCTTACTTACTAGGAGTGAGCTTTCACGACGTAGTAGTTATGTCAATGCTTACAATACATTTCAACAATTGTTGCGAATGGATGTAGTCCCAATTGTGAATGAAAATGACACTACTGCTGTGGAAGAACTGAAATTCGGGGACAACGATACTCTATCAGCTTTAGTTGCTGGTCTAGTAGAGGCTGATTGGTTATTTATATTAACCGACGTTGACAAGTTATATTCTGCGGACCCTAGAAATAATCCAGATGCTTTACCCATTACCTTAGTAGAACGAATAGAACAACTCGAAGAATTTCAAATTCAAACTGGAGATTCTGTTAGTGGATGGGGAACAGGTGGAATGATTACGAAAATTGAAGCTGCCAAAATTGCCACAGCGGCAGGAGTGCGAACTGTGATTACTGATGGCCAAATTCCTGCCAATATACCAAAAATTCTGAATGGAGAATCTATTGGGACTCAGTTTGAACCTCAACCACAACCAGTAAATGCCCGCAAACATTGGATTGCCAATATTTTAGTACCTGCGGGCAAGCTGTATCTGGACATGGGTGCAGTTCAAGCAATTTCTGAATCTGGTAAATCTCTACTAGCTGCTGGTATTACTCAAGTAGAAGGAGAGTTTTATCCATCGGATGCTGTAGAACTATGCGATGAAGAAGGTGGGGAAATAGCTAGGGGACTTGTCAACTACAGCAATACTGAATTGCAACAAATTCTGGGTTGTCGCTCAGAAGATATACCTGATATTTTGGGTTATACAGGATCTGACACAGTAGTACATAGGGATAACCTTGTAGTTAAATGTTAACAGCCTTTGACTGGAAGTCAGTCCTCAGTAATAACCGAGTCAATTGTTCTGCCCAACTATGCGCCTAAAAATACGCTCAAATTTGAGCGTTTTAGACGTGATACCAAGCACTGCCATTCGACCCCAAAAAGGCACTTGTCTTTATATGTCAATGCTTTTAGATTAGATCGGTAAGCCCTAATTAATTATTAATTATTAATTATTAATTATTAATTATTGAACTCCTTCTTCAAATCATTGTTTCTGGTGGAGCAAGATCGGAACCAACAACTACACTACTTTTAGTAGATTTTAATCCTGGTGTTTGACTAGTTTCTAAATGTTTATCTGAGTGAGCAACTGAATCAGGAGTTTCTAATTTATCTGGAGTAAGATTTGCTCCTGGACTTGGTTGTTGAGACATCCAATTTAGTCCACCTACTGCACCGGCCATTAAAGCTGTATAACCTATATATAGATGAATGGGACCTATACCTAATCCTATGTTCTTATTGGAGTTAGACCAAGATGGCATTAACCCTTGAAGTGGATCGGACATAGGTAAAGCTTCTGCTAGAGCTACTCCATCAAATCCTAAAGCGTTACCAATACGAAAGATGAATCCTCGAAGATATACATCTTCTGGTAGTTCGTCTGTTTGGCCTTTTTCTATAGCTTCTAGATAATGAAGGGGTACGAAGGTTTGTTTATGAATTTGTTTCATAGATAAACAACGCATTTTTCGTGCTTTTTGTAGTTTTTCCCCTAGTTGCTGTAAATATGTATTTCTTTCTTGAACTAATAAGGCTGCTTTTTCTGCTTTTGTGAGTTTTTTTCGCCGTTTTCGTCGATTATTTTCTGGTGGTAATTCTTCTAAGGAATTTTCGTTATTTTCTGAGAGATTAGTTTCCATGTTGCTGGAATCTATGGATACTAAGGCTGATTCAGTAGTAATTTCTGATTCTACAGTAGTAGTTAGGTTAGTACTCATGTGTGTTTGAGGTTGATTTTGATGATTTTGGATTAACTGTTCTTGATTCATTTGTTGGTAATTAATATTTTCTTTCTGCTCATTCATATTGTGAGAATGAGGGTGAATTGGGTCTGCTGAAGATGCTTTTTTTTCTGGTGTTAATGTTTTAGTCAAGTTTTTTATGCTGAGTTTTATTGCTTCTACTCCTAACACTTCGATTTGAGCTTCGGTTTGAGCTACTGCTTCTTCTAGAGAAGTTTTTATGTCAGTCAACATTACACTATAAGCTTCGTTAGTATAGGTTTCAGCTTCAATATTACTCAGTAGCGATCGCCAATTATCTTGACCAATTTCTATAGGAATATGCCCAGAAAAACTATAGCCAGATGTAGGTTTTAATTCCATAGTTAGGGTTTTAGTTTTATTTATACTTAATCGGAGTATTCTAAGTAATTTATTCTGGAAGTTAGTGTTGATTCCGGATATAAGAAGTGCGAAGACTTAATTTTTATTTTTTGTACAAGTTTCCAAATATTTCAGTTTTTTTTCCTGGCAAATTTTTCTAATGAGTAACCTTTAATTTATATATTGCGAAATAGTTTTTGCAAATATTTAATCAGGTTATTAATTTTATGTTAATTTTATAGATAGATTAATTACCTACAAATTAATAATCCAGTTAAAGTATCAATAGAAAGTGCAATTCTAAAAAACCATAACTGGATATACAAATTTTTTTTCTCAAATAATTCTTGAATATAGTTTATAGGAGTTTTCCAATAGATAGACTACAGTAGCCAAAGCATTTTTCTACTGCCTACTCCCTAGTTTCTCTCTTAGTAAGCATTACCTTGCGTCTGCCTCTTCCAGTGTAAAATGCCTCTTACAGAGTAGGTAACCCTAACGCCGAAAGGGGTCGCACCCCTACTCTCGTGCCCCAAAATAATTTTGTGGTCTACTTAAATGAATTGTGCTGTAAAAATGAAATTTTACTGACTACTTATAAACTCGATCTAGTAAAAATAGTCCTACGACAATTCCGATAAAATGAGCCACAATAATGTGAGTATTACCCAACAGTATAATAATATCCGGTGTGAATTTTTCTAGTTCTGTAGAGTTAAACACAGACGCTCCCATAACTAAAGATTCGCCTAATAAAATACCTCCAATTGCTTCTGCTCCTAATAAAGTTAGAGTAATCCCAACCAAATTTGTAATTAAAGTCCTTTTCACTTGTTGAGTTGTATCTGCCCTGCTTGGCCTTGAAGAATCTGTACGCGCTCGTAATTGCCTTGCCAAGCGAGTGTAACGAAATGACAAGAAGATGCTGAATCCTAGTACCACAAGCCCACAAATTGGAAAAAAGAGGCTACCTCCTGTACCTGCTTCATTCATTTGATTGGGTAAGATGAAAGCAGCAAATAAAAACATGAAGCCTGAAATTACCCCCAATGCAAGTTGAGACCAGAAACAAGTCCATCCACCCAACCGGAGTGCATTGGCTACTTGTTTAACAGCAGTTGGTAAGTCTGATGAGTTTGACATATTTGTGCTTATTGTATTGTCAATACCTTTGATATACTCACGACGTTATGCTTGAAAGAAAACGCTATAGATGGTTTTTGTCTCTCGCGCACCATTCTTGCCAGATTAGTCTTGTTTGGTCTAAAGGCGTGCTTCGCAGACAACCCAACACATTCTTGGAGTTTCCCCAATAAGAGAATGGCGCTGAGACTATCTAGACCTGTGGCCTAAATATATTTAAGACTGTAGCACTTATAGCGAGATTTGAGCAATATGAAAAAGATGGACTGATATTCCCATAAGATTCTGAGTTAAGGATTACAGGGGGACTTGCTGGGGATATTGGATCGAATTCTGGCAATGTGCTTGACTCTAGGTCAACTCCTTTTAAAATATATTTAAGATTTGTAAATAAACAACTCTATTTGTAAACGTTATTAAATTTTAGACCTACTGATTATGACACAACCACAACCTACTACGAAGCCTAATCTGGATGAACCAAAATTCGGTTTTAACCAATATTCAGAACGTCTCAATGGTAGAGCAGCTATGATTGGCTTTGTATTAACTTTGGCAATTGAGTACTTGACTGGAGAAGGTTTACTATCTTGGTTAGGTCTCAATTAAAGTTTTAGTTATACCTAAATTATAGAGAGGGCTACTGACCACTATATATAATAGAGATTAAGCTCATACAAAACTCTATCTATAATAAAAATATAGTAGAAGTTTATTGTTGGTAAGCCTAATATTGTCAATAACTTACCAACAATTTCTATCTAGCTTGCAACTATACTATATTAATCTCAACTATTCCTAGACTGGGAATTAGTTTTCTGTAACAATTAATCTACTTTTCACCTGGACAATCTCAATATATGAGGTTTATTTTTGGTGAAATACAAGGCTATTATAATTTTGTATTAACCGCTAAATATTAAATATGTAAGAAAAATCAATACTAATTTACTGATTTAAAGTTTAATACGACAGTATAGTTAGTTATTAGTATCTATTAAGGATATAAATATAAAGGGAATTTATTAGACAATCCGCTTAATTCCCTTGAGTGCAAGAAACTTACGAGTAAATTTAAATTTTATCACATTAAGCTTATGATCAATGCTTTATGGCCTAAATTTGTGAAAGCTGCTTATCGAAAAGATCCTTTAGCAAGCTTTTTTGCGACAGTAGGATCGGTTGATGCTGTTATTGGTGGTTTAGGGGCAAGTTGGTCTCTGTTTTTTCTGGGGATGGGTACAGTAGGAATAGCTCTCATATTACGCTTCTGGTTGTTAAAGCGCTCCGAGGTAGATGGAGCTACTCCTGTTCCAGAATATTATCTACCGCCTAATTCTTCTCGTCCACAGCTACCAATTCTAAATAGAAATAAAAAGCATCTTTCTTGAATTAAATAATCAGCGATAACCGTCAAGCTTTTGTAAAAATTAGTCAAGTTCTTAATATATTGAGTTGCTTTCTTGATTAAGACTATTCCCTATTTAGGAGGATATTGCTTTACTAAATTTATGTAGAATACTATGAGTCTGGTTATCGTTTATTCTGCAAACTAAGTTAATAGATTTTAGTTTTTAGGAGGAAATTACTTTTCAGATAGAGATATTGAAAAATTGATTGATTTGCTAATAATTTTTTTGCACTGGCAGCAGAAACAATCAAAAATATCAGGTAAGTAATTAATCCTAAAATATGACTTACAGCAGATTTCATGTAAATGTGGCACAATAGTTCAGAGTTTAAATAATCAAAGTTTATTTAACAAAATACTCAGCATTGGAAAAACTATATTCTTGACTTTCATGCTCCTTACCGAAAAATTGTGGGTATGCGCCTCCCCTTTTAAGGGGATAATAAGCGGTCGGGGGATGGCGAGGTCTCGGAGCCATATCCAATCGACTCCTGTGAAGAAAAATTTTCATGAATTTGTCAATCCTCTTCAATTCATGGAGAGGTAATTATTAATTATTAATTATTAATTATTAATTATTAATTATTAATTATTCATTATTAATTATTAATTATTCATTATTAATTGTTGAATGTACTTCATAAACCTAGAATATTCTATCTGTGGAGAGTCTAAAGGCATAGCAATAGATAAGACACTTTTTAAAATTCAAGAATAAGTAAGGAGAATGAAAAGTTTTAGTGTCTGGAGCGATCGTAAATCCAATGTGAGTGTAAAACTCCGTCACAGTTTTATATACAAAAAAAAATGGGAACTTTTGTCCCCATTCTCCTGATTTTTGAGATTTTTTCTTAGTTGCTGTTGTTGCTTTTTAACTTGCCTTAACCTAGCAGTTCCTCCTCTTCCTTTAATATTTCTTCCCTGGTAACGAGGAGACTCCCATCTTTTTAATCGTTGTGCCATATCCGCAAATATAACCTCATTTTAGAATAAGTGGGCAGAGAGAGACTCGAACTCTCACGACCGAAGTCGCCACATTTTGAGTGTGGTGCGTCTACCAATTTCGCCACCCGCCCTTATTTTTACTATTATAATCATTCTTTGTTAAATTTTGCAAGAGATCCAGATATTTCTGACTACTTGACCATCTGTCAATTTCTCTAGCACGCAATACAGGTAATGGATGAGTTAGTTGGGCTGTTTGAAGTTCCCTTAAAACTTCACCCAATTCTGTATTACTAAATTCTTTGTAAGCTCTTGCCTGGGCTAAAAAAGCATCAACATTAAGTTGAGCAGATATACTCGGAGAACCACCTGCCAACTTCATCAGAACTGATGCTACTACTTTTGGGTTTTGTGTTGCTAATAAAGCTGCGCGATCGCAAGTAAATTCTGCACACCTAACCCATTCTAATATTTGATTTTGTATACTTTGAGCTATAATAGCACCCCATGTGGAAATTTGTCCAGCAGCTAGTACGATTAAATTACCTAAAGTGAGGTATACTCCATGTTCGCATTTAAGATGTCCTAGTTCGTGGCCTAATACTGCTTGAATTTCTTCTAAGTTCAGTAATTCTATCAAAGATGTATGAACAACAATGAAAGGTTGCTTACCTCGCATGGCAAATGTATAGGCATTGGGAACAGGATGTTGACGAACATATAATTGTGGTGGTTCTAAATCAAGTGTGTGACAAGCATCTAATAGTATTTTGTATAAATGTGGTAATTGCTCCTTGCCTACTAATACACTAGATGCAATATTTTCCATGTAGAAAAATTGTTCTCCTAATGGTCCTAATAATTGCCTAACTAATAAATCTATGCCAGGTAGTTGTTTGATAGTATTGGTTGCTTCTAAATCTAATGGATGCCGAAAATTATCTGCTTTTAAGCCAATTAAGGGTATTGTTGCCAAAGCCATATTTAGTTAATAGTAATTATAGTGACTGTTATTTTAGCACAATTTGATAAAAATAATTTTTGTTTCAATGTTAAGGAAAGTTTGATTTTTTAGTTAGTTATTTTGTAAGCATTCAGCTATTAGCATTCAGCTATCAGCAACAAGACTCTCTCCTTAAAGACAGTGTTTAAATTAATATAGATTTTAAGGGCAAGGGAGCAGATTTTTCTAGTAGGATAATTAATAAAGCTTTGATCGTCAACTAAAAACAATAGCTGATAGCTGATAGCTGACGGCTGAATGCTTACGTTATTTTTATGTCACCCAAAAATTAACTAAATTTAGTTTACGTTTTATATTAAGTAGAGCAAGCTAAAAAAAATAGGTTACATTTTTAATCAAAAAAAATCTTCAAGGCAATGAATATCAACTTTTGAGCTAATTTGTAATTTGATAAATAGCTCCCAAAAATTACCATGTTCTACTTCAAATAATTTGGTGTAGTTCATTTATTCAAAAAGGATATTAAAAACTTTAAAAACTTAAATATATAAAGCATATTTCATAATCAATGAGGTACTTCTGTGGCGGGAAATATACCCGTACTTTATAGTTTATCTTTGTACCTCATATACCACCGAATATTCTGTATGTATATTAGAATTGTCGCTAAATAGATGGAAAAAATCGCTAAAACTCAGGCAGAGCAATAATTAGGGTTTGCTGAATAAGTCTTTTAGTAGGGGTAGAAGACAGGAGACAGGAGACAGGAGACAGGAGACAGGAGAAATAGGAATGAGCGAGGAGGTAGGAGCTAAGTTTTGTCCCTTAATTTTTCTGCCCAACTATGAGCCTAAAATACGCTCAAATTTGAGCCTGAAGAGCTGAAAACCAAGGTATTACAGATCGATCTAAAAAGGCTAAAGTCTTTATCTGTCAATACTTTTAGATTAGATGGGTAAGCCCTAATTAGGGTTTGCGCTCAAAAGTCTTATGGGTGAGGGTGAGACAGCTATACTGGAGACAGGAGACAGGAGAAATGGGTCGGGAGCGAGTAGGTAGGAGCTAGTTTTGCCTCTCAATTTTTCTGCCATAATCATCCCAAAATACTAGCTTTATGCAGCTCTTGCCACCGAAAAGCTGGTACTTTTTTCAACTATAAAACGCTAAAACCTTTATCTATCAATACTTTTAGATGAGGTCGGTAAGCCCTAATTACAACCCTTTTAAATTATCAATAACTGTAATCTTTATATATCAAGGATTTTCAGGATTTTTTAAGTTATAAAGCGACAAGTCTATTAGTTATCTCTGGAAAAGAGGGAGTAGTGAATAGGGAGTAGGGGAAAATAGTTGATAATTTATATGCGATAATTGATTTTATTTTTGATTATCGGAGATATCTATTAAAATTAACTACTTTCACTATCAAGTAGATAAATTTAATGTTCATAGAAGTTAATAACTTGATGATTAAAATCTAGAGAAAAAAATATCTAATACCAAATTGAAATGAAGCTGCATAAAATAACATTTCAAGCATAATTGACCGCAGATAGGAGTAGATAGAGATAGATTGATTTCATTAATGGATAATGGATAATGGATAATTGATAATTGATAATTACCTCTGGTTAAAACCGCTACGGAATTGAATATAAGGAGATATTATTTCTTTTCTTGGTCGATTGGATATGGCGAGGAGACCCGTTCTTGCAGACCCGCTCCGAAGATCGCCATCCCTAGACCGCTTTTTTCCCCTTAAAAGGGGAGGCTTTAAACCAGAATTATTTAATTATTAATTATTAATAATTAGGTAATGAATTTCATCATTCTATGCAACCTCATATAAAACTGGTATAAGCTATTAAATATATGTATTCATCGCTACGGCAAATCATTTAAAAATGCTTGTTTTTTTAGTCAGTAAATTTCATCAACAGAAAGGTAAAACAAATCAATATATATTCTAGAGTTATACCAACTTGATAAATGTTTGCTAAAAATGGCTAGGGGATTTTTTAGGAGTCGTATGGGAATAGCTTCGATGCCATTTATGAGGTCATAACTTATCTTATTAGTCATTAGTCAAAGGAACATCTCCTATAAAACGAATGGCTATTCGTTCTTACTACCCTTATTATTTTTAACATTATTTTTTCAAATTAGTATGAGGCACCATTAAAAAGAGGTGGCACATTATGGAATTATATTGCCAAAAATCAGTTTAGACTTTGAATCAAAAAACTAATATTAATAATTACAGCACTTTTAAAATTTCAAATCTTGTTTATCAAAAATCTCAAATAATTCCTCACTGTGCAACACCATTAGACATCTCCAAAACAAAGGTAGTAAGGAGTAGGGAGAAATAATTGATAATTTCTGTGCGATAATTAATTTTTTTTTGATTCTTGTAGATATCTATTAAAAAAGTAATTATAATGTACTTTATCAAAAGATAAACTCGAGCAGATGATTATATCTAGAATAAGTTAAGTTATCAGAAGTATTAATATTGAGTGATGAAGTTTGCCAGTACTCGGTAACTATTGAAAAAATTATACAGATTTTTACATTTCTAACAAAAATTGATAGTCCTCATATCAGTTTGAGATAAGGTTGCATAGAATAGAGCTCTTGCAAAAGTTTTTATTAAATCAATTCAATATCTGAAATAAACTATTTTATTTTCCTATTGCCTATTGCCTGACTTCTGCAAGAAGTCTAATGATGAAATTCATTAACATAGATCTATCTTTATCTACGCTTACCGAAAAATTGTGGTTTAAAGCCTCCCCTTTTAAGGGGATAATAAATAAAAATTTTCATAATTAGTTAATCCTCTCCTTGAAAAGAAGAGGTAATTATTAATTATTCATTATTAATTATTCATTATTGAACTGCGGTCAATTATGTTTGAAATATTATTCTATGCCGCTTCATATTAAATTGGTATAAAGTAGTTAAAATTGGTTATTTCTTGAAGCAATGATACTGCATTTCATCTAGCGCAGTGAGACCCAGACTTAATAGAGCTATTTATTGTATGTACCTTGATACAAAAATATCTTGCTCTGTTAAAAATACTCAATTATACTCTAAAAATGGAGAATAACATTAGATCTATCTAGTTCTGCATTTACAACTACAAACATCCTTATTTTTTGAGGACGACCAAAATAAATAAACTATCTAATAGTCCATTTTGTCACTTTCAATAAGATTATAAATTGTCACAATCACTTATTTTTCATAATTTGATAATTTACTTAACCTATCAAAATTAATTAAACAGACTATTAGTACAAAAGTATTCCTTTTATTTATGAAAAATTAAATCCACTTAGACAGAAGTCTGCAATATTTCATGTTCTGTAGCTATATCTATTCTTTGCAACTGTGCTCCTAACTTTTGAAGTTTAACTTCTAGTTTTTCGTAACCTCGGTCTAAGTGTTGTAGACCTTGAAAAGTAGTTTCTCCTTCTGCGGCCAATGCTGCTAATACCAAAGCAGCAGAAGCTCTAAGATCTGTACCAATTACTGGAGCTGCTGAAAGTTTGGACACACCTTCTACAATGGCATGATTTCCTTTGACCCTAATATTAGCACCCATCCTATTTAGCTCTGAAACATGACGCATACGATTCTCAAATACTGTCTCTGTAACAGAACTACTACCAGAACATACACTGAGTAAGGCCATAAAAGGAGCCTGCATATCTGTAGGAAAACCAGGATATGGCTGAGTCTCAATGTCAGTAGCGACAAGGTTTTTACTAGGTATAACGCGTAAGCTTCCAGGTACTTCTTGTCTGATATTTACTCCTACTGACTGGAGTTTAGAAATAACTGCACTTAAATGTTGAGGAACAACTGGTGAAATAGTTATGTCTGAATTAGTAATTGCACCAGCGATTAAAAATGTACCAGCTTCTATTCTGTCAGGTATAATAGTGTAATCTACAGAATGCAGCTTAGGGACTCCAGATATGACGATGTTCTTTGTGCCAGCACCAATAATATTAGCCCCCATAGCTATGCACAAGTTAGCTAGGTCTACTACTTCTGGTTCTTGAGCTGCATTTTCAATGATGGTTTCTCCCTCAGCCAAGGTTGCTGCCATCATTAATGTTTCAGTAGCTCCAACACTAGGATAGTCAAGATATATTTTTGCGCCTTGTAACTTTTTTTTAGTACCAGTAATATAGGCATTAACTATACCATGTTCAATATGGACTTCTGCTCCTAAAGCTTGTAAACCTCGAACATGAAGATCCACAGGTCTAGCACCAATAGCGCATCCACCTGGTAATGGTACGCGGGCTACTCCTAATCTGGCCAGAATAGGACCGATAACAAAAAAGCTAGCACGTAACTGTCTAACTAATTCATAAGGAGCTTCAGTAGTATCTAAATTACTCGCATCTACATCTAAAGTATTACCATTCTGTTCTAACTTTGCTCCGAATGCAGATAAAACCTGTCCCATTCTATTAATATCTGCGAGAGAGGGAACTTGGTTTAACCGACAAGTGCCTGAACAAAGTAATGTGCCTGCCATTGCAGCTAAAGCGGAATTTTTTGCACCACTAATATTTATGTTTCCTTGAAGGTTAGATGGACCACAAATTTTCAGTATTGATTGGTTGATCGGGGATGATTTTGGGTTCTCTTTTGAGTTTGATGGTTGATTGATGGCTCTGTCCTCCTTCAATTACCTAATTTATTAATTTTAATTTTTGCTTCTGATTTTACTGGAAAGTTAGCAGATGTCTAGGGGTTGACAAATCCTATGTTTTAATATAGGTTGCGAAAAAAAATTAGATGTCTCCGGAATAATTGGGGTTTGCTGAAAAATCGGAATAGTGTTGCAGAATTATTCAAGCAAAGCGGATGTTAAGGAAGTCAGAAGTTAGAAGTCAGAAGTCGGAAGTTAACCCATCCCTCGCCCCTCCCCCTCCCAGGAGGGGAAATAGGGGATTTGAGCAAGACTTCAAAAATGTTTCGCCTTAACAAGGCGGGGTTGGGCACCCCAATTATTTTGATAATTTTTTGATGCTTGTTAGCTAAACCGCCCTTGAGCCTCACACCATAATTTTAAAGAGGAGTGTGAGATGAATCGGCGACCAATTGGATAGGTTCGATGCCCATTCAATTTGCACGCTATCCCAGCAGAAGCTTTCGCCCTAGTTGAAAAACTTGTGTTATTATTTTGCAATCCCGGAAATTTTCCACCATGCGGACTGCTTATCAATATAAATTAAGGCCTAACAAAGAACAAATAGCCACTATTCAATTGTGCTTGGAATTGTTGCTTCGACAGTACAACTATCGGTTGGGTCAAAGGTTCTCATGGTGGCAAGAAAACCGCTGTCCGGTTAATGCTTGCCCCTTGATAATGCCAATTCCTCAACTAAGAGACCATCCAGATTATTACTCTCAAAAAAAAGATTTAGTCAATACCAAAGACAAATTTCCAGAATATAAGCTAATTCATTCTCAGGTTTTGCAAGACTGCATAAAACGGGTAAAACTTGCTTTTGATAGATGGTTTAAGGTAGACAAGAGTGGACATAAATTAGGAAAACCAAGGTTTAAGAAAACAAGCCGTTATCGTAGTTTTACTTATCCTCAAATAAAACTTGACTGTATTGAAGGAAATAAAATTAATTTGCCAAAAATAGGCAATATAAAGTTGATTCAACATCGACCGTTACCTGATGGTTTTCAAATTAAAACAGTGACGATTAGTCGTAAAGCTGATGGTTATTATGTAACTTTATCCCTAGAGGACAAATCAGTTCCAGCTTCGATTTGTGAAGTGGAACCTACATTAAAAAACACTCTGGGAATCGATATGGGGCTAAAAGAATTTTTAGTAACAAGTGAAGGAGAGTCTGTTCCCATACCTCAATACTATCGAAAATCTCAGAAGCGATTAAAGACTTTGCAAAAACGTTTATCTCGAAAGAAAAAAGGAAGTAAAAGATGGTTAAAAGCCGTCAATTTTGTGGCCAAAAAACATAAAAAAGCGGATGCGACCCCGCGACGACGACAGCTCGCTTGCGGTCAGACCCCGCGACGACGCCAGCTCGCTTGCGGAATGCTGACCAAGAGAGGGAACGCGCACCAAGCAGTGGCTGATAAACGTAAAGATTTTCACTTCAAAACAGCCAATGAATTGTTATCAAAAGCTGAAGTTATCGCCCATGAAAACTTAAAAATTAAAGGTCTAGCAAAGACCCATTTGAGTAAATCAATTAACGATGCTGGATGGAGTCAATTCCTGTCTATTTTAACTGTCAAAGCTGAAAATGCTGGACAGAAAACTATAGCAGTAAACCCCAAAAATACCAGCCAAGATTGCTCAAATTGTGGTGAAAAAGTTCCCAAAGAATTAAATATACGAACTCATTCTTGTCCGCATTGCGGTATTGTGATAGACCGCGACTTGTTTGCGTAGCATGACCTAGGAAACGCGGCGATAAATATCAAAAATAGGGCGGTAGGGCATTCCGTCCTTAAAGCTCGTGGAGCCCGATGCAATGGCAGGGCTACGAAACGAGAAGCCCACACTATAGCGCCAGCTGAGTGTGGGAGTATGTCACTCAGAATAAGATGATATTTTCAACTACAGAATGATAGAGGTGGTGAATGGAGATAGGTATTCCCAAGGAAATTAAGGATCAAGAGTTTCGTGTAGGACTAACTCCTGCAAGTGTCAGGGTATGTACTGATGCTGGTCACCAGGTTTTCATCGAAACAGGAGCAGGGTTGGGTGCAGGTTTTAGTGATGAGGATTATATCCAAGCAAAGGCCAAAATTTTACAAAATGCTGCAGAGGTTTGGAATTGTGAAATGATCGTGAAGGTAAAGGAACCTCTATCATCAGAATACCAATTTCTCAAATCAGGACAAATACTGTTTACTTATCTACATTTGGCTGCTGACCGGAAACTCACTGAAAGGTTGATTGAAAGTGGAGTGACGGCGATCGCTTACGAAACAGTGGAGCTACCTGACCATAAGTTACCTTTGTTAACTCCCATGAGTATAATAGCTGGACGTCTTTCTGTGCAGTTTGGGGCGAGATTTTTGGAAAGGCAACAGGGTGGTAGAGGTTTACTATTAGGGGGAGTTCCTGGTGTTATGGCTGGTAAGGTGATGATTCTGGGAGGTGGGGTTGTTGGTACAGAAGCAGCGAAAATTGCTGTTGGTTTGGGGGCAAGGGTTCAAATTTTTGATATAAATGTGGAAAGATTAGCTTATTTGGAGACTATATTTGGTTCTAGAGTGGATTTGCTATACAGCAATTCTTCTGCTATTGAAGCAGCTATTGTAGATTCCGATTTACTTGTAGGGGCAGTTCTAGTTCCTGGTCGTCGCTCTCCAGTTTTAGTAACTAAAAATTTGGTAGCGCAGATGCGTTCTGGCTCTGTGATTATTGATGTAGCTGTGGATCAAGGTGGTTGTGTGGAAACTCTACGTCCAACTTCTCATACAAATCCTACCTATGTGGAATCGGGAGTTTTGCATTATGGAGTGCCTAATATGCCTGGAGCAGTTCCCTGGACAGCTACTCAAGCTCTGAATAATAGTACTTTACCCTATGTATTACAGTTGGCTAATTATGGGAGTGAAGCTTTAGAAAAAAATCCGGCCTTGGCTAAGGGTTTGAATGTTAAAGACCATTTTTTGGTTCATCCTGCTGTCCGAGAAGTATTTCCCGATCTAAGTAATAATTAAGTTTTAAAATCACACATCTTGAACATTAGACATCTCCAAAAATCAAAAATAAAATCAATTATTATCCATAAATTATCAATTATTTCTCCCTGTTCCCTGTTCGCTGTTCCCTCTTTTGAAGGAGATGTCTATTAAGAATAGAATCATTGCGGACAAGTTTCAAAAACCTTCAACTTTGTTTGCAGGAGCAAGGTAGCCCATCAAAATAGGGTCTAGTTTCGATAACTTCGGATTATGTCCAATTATCTCTTTCCAGAAGAGACGTTTGAAGGAGCTATCTATGGTTTGCTGATTAAATATCAAAGTCTTTATAGATAAAGGTAAGTGCTTTAGATCGTGAAAAAGTACCTGATTTTCGCCTAAGAAGACTCAAAAAGTGAGTATTTTGGCATATAGTTGGGCAGAGTTGGCAAGGGATAATTTTTCCGAGTACCTGCTCTACAACTCCCTCCAAATCTTGAGTTTTAGCTACTCCCTACTCCCTGCCTTAGCAAAAAGACTTATTCAGCAAACCCTATCTAGACGGATCATGTCCAGACTTCCTGCATCACCCGGTACATGTTGCCTCCCAGGAACTTACCGCAATCGACCTCTGAGTAGCCGTTCTCTAGCATCTTGTCTACTAGCGCAGCTACGATCTGATACGGTGCTGGTGTGGGCACTCCCTTTGCCCCCATGGCCGCGCTGTAGCCACCATCGGGGAATATCTCCTGACCTTCTGGGGTCTGAATGAGTGTAGCTGAAATATTGGTGTTTGGAACGTAGTCCGTTCCGAAGCCGACATGGTCAATTCCTACCAGGTTTACTATATAGTCGATATGGCGGAATAGTATATCAGTGGTCACGATATCCGGATTGGACAAGTCCACAAAGGCACCAACCGCGTTGATGGAGCAAACTCCGCCACTCTGGGCGATCGCCTTGATTACCGCGTCCGAATGGCTGCGTTGGTAGTCGGCGATGGCTTTAGCCACTGAATGGGAAGATACCACAGGTTGACGGCTGCGCTCGATAGCATCAAGAGAGGTGCGCTCACCAGTATGGCTGACATCCACGATCATTCCGTAGCGATTGTAGCTGTCGATTAACTTTTTACCATAGGCGGTGAGAGGACCGTTGGCCTCCTCGAAGCAACCATCACCTACAGCATTGCGCTGGTTGTAGGCCAGCAGGCAGTAACCATAGCCCATCTGTCGCCAGACACCAACCATATCAATGTCACCGTTGAAAAGAGCGGTGCCCTGGTGAGTGAAAAAGATCCCTAGCTTCTTCTCCTTGATCGCCTCGTCGATGTCCTTTGTAGTGCGCACGATTTTGTATTTGTTGGGACGTTCATATATCTTGTTGAGGTAGAACATCAGCGACCTCATGATCCCTGCAACAGATGAATCCAATGAATCCGCCGATGGGCACGCCGCGATCACCTTGATACCGGCGGCCATTAAGCGGTCCATCTCATCATGGAATTCAGGGGCTTCCGGACTAGACCATTGATCGGGCCAGATGCCGGAGAACAGGGTTTCCATGGTCATGGATGAGTGCACAATCTCCTTGGCCTGGTTAGAGGCGGGGTATTTGTGCGTTCGCTGGGGTATATTCGAGTAATCCTTAATCTCGGGCGTGCCTCGTACAGTAGAATAGGTCGGCACCAAGTCAGAAGCGTGTGCTACACCAAAAACCTTACTCATTATAGCTTCGGCTGCGAATCCACAGCTTACCAGTCCGACTTGCTGGAAAAAAAATCGGCGGGCGGGGTTCTCGACTGGGGAGGCATCTCCCTCACTGACATGGCCTAATTCAGAAAGGGCTGACTCCATCATTGCGCTATCTTTTTCAGTAGTGTTATCTTTTGGTTCCATAATCGATTGTTTCATCTCTAAGTGTTTGATGTTGCCTAACTGTAATTCAAATTGACACTCTGAGCGTTAAATCTCGCGATTATAAGGGGAGTCCTCTTTCAATATTTATGATAGAATTTGATTTCACTTATCATCAAAAATTTATTTAGTCAAATAGTGTAGGAAAAAGTGTTAAGCTTTATAAACTAAAAAAACCATTTACTGCCACTGAAATAACCATTTATACAGTTAAAGTTAACGGTGAAATAAGACTTACACACGCCTAATTTGTGTGCAGTTAAAATGCTCTGCAAGATTTTAGACTAATGTTTATATTATACCAAATTCACCAAACAACGTAAATAGGTAAAAATAAATGAGAATATTCTCAATAATCAGCATTTAATTAATTTTTGTAACAATTGAAAAGATTAAAAATTACAAAGATAATTTTGAACAATCATAAGTTTGAGTTATGAAAAGTATGGTAGTAAAAAAACTTCATTTAAAGTGATTGACAAATTGGAGTAGATCGGCAAAAATAAAAAATTGTGATTTAGCGGAACTGGCGGAATTGGTAGACGCGCTAGATTCAGGTTCTAGTGTTCGCAAGGACTTCCGGGTTCAAGTCCCGGGTTCCGCATTATCTAGTGTCGCTACGCGGAAGTTAAAAGTCGTAGGGGCGAATGGCATTCGCCCTCAAAAGTATTGATTGGTAAGGCTTTTAGAATTTTGTAACTGGTTAGTTATTTCTGCCATCCGGCACTAGGTATATGCAGCATTTGTTTATTAGTTATCAAAATCTAGGGTAGGAAAATCACAATATTCTGCTCGTGTTTCACCCCCTCAAATAAAATAAGTAATACTAGATAAAAAATAAAGTATAAGTGGTGCTGACCAGTGTACAAAATCCTTTAGTAAAGGAAATCCGTAAGCTTCATCAATCTAAAGGAAGAAAGGAGAAGCAGTTATTTTTATTAGAGGGAACTCATATATTAGAAGAAGCTTGCCACAAAAGTTATCCTCTTTTAACTGTATGTTGTACGCCTGAATGGCAAGAAAGACATCAATTTTTGTGGGAATTATTATCTCAAAAAGCTCAAAGGATAGAATTAGTAAGTGAAAGAGTTTTGAAGTCTCTTACTACTACAGTTAATCCTGATGGAATAATAGCTATAGCACCACAAAAGTCAACAAATTCTGTCAAAATTGCTAGTTTAGGAATTGCTTTGGAAAATCTTCAAGATCCTGGTAACTTTGGTACTATCATCAGGACAGCTACAGCAACAAATGTAGATGGTTTGTGGTTAAGTGCAGATAGTGTGGACTTATATCATCCTAAAGTAGTTAGAGCTTCAGCAGGAGTATGGTTTAAGTTGCCTATGGCAATTTCTGATAATTTAAAGGCTGAGGTATTAAAGTTACAAAATCAAGGTTTGCAAATTGTAGCAACAGTGCCGAACTCAACTATAAATTATTGGCAAATTGACTTACGAAAACCGACATTAATAATCTTAGGAAATGAGGGGTCTGGTATTTCACAAGATTTACTTGAGTTGGCTGATTATTCTGTCAAGATTCCTTTGGGTAATGAAGTAGAATCTTTGAATGTTGCTGTCTGTACAGCAGTAATTTTGTATGAAGTTCAACGTCAACGTCAATCTCAATCAAGTTAGTTAAATTATGAGCCTCTCAGTAATAAGATTTTTGCTAAAAACTCTAAATAGGGGTTGCTGAATAAAGTGCTTTTTGCTCTTTGTAGGAGACAGGATAAATAGGAATTTAGAAGAGGTAGGAGCTAAGTTTTGTAAGAGTGATTTTTTTGCCCAACTATGCGCCTAAAATACGTTCCTTTTTGAGCGTGAAGAGCTGAAAACCAGGTACTTTTTAAAAGCAAAAAAAAGGCTAAAGTCTTTATATGTCAATGCTTTTAGATTTAATCAACAAGCCCTAAATATTTTGATAGTTAAAAATTAAAGATTAAACTTTTCAAACACATTTGAATTTAACAAATTAGCCTGTGAAAAATAGTGGGATAGGTTATTATATTATTCTGAATCAGGTTCCGATAATGGTTGGCTTTGATGATTTGTCTCCATATATTTGTCTATATCGGCGATCGCTTCCTCTAACTCTGATAAACTAAATTTTTGATTGGACTCTTCAGTCTCTGGAAGAGGGGAATTAGACTTTTCATGGTTGGGTTCCTGAAGAGAGTTATCCAATTGTTTCTCAAAGCTCTCAACAAATGTTTTTGCAGCCTGACTACGAATATCTTTTTTATCCATATTAATTTCTGTCCTTGTTATCTTCTTGTTAACAGTTCAACTTATTTTTATATAAATTATAGGCATACAAACAGCAGGAGTCTAGATATTTTATTTCTAGTATTTTCCCGGAGCAAAAGTTAAATCTGCTTTATATTATTAATTAGGGCTTGCTGATTAAATATCAAAGCATTGACTGATATTGGTTGTAGCATTTTTTTGTCTAAAAAAGTGCGGCTGTTTTCGGTGGAAAGAGCTGTAAAAAGCTAGTATTTTGGGACGATTACGGCAGACAAATCAAGAAACCATTATGAACTACTACCTCCTCTATAACTCTCCTAAACTCCTTACTATTAACTACTCCCTACTCCCTTCCTTCACTAACAGATTTTTTCAGCAAACCCTAATTAATAGCTAATATTTTGATAATTTGGGGATGTGTGAAAATTTTTGTTCTAGAGCGCTCGGATTATTAATTTTTACTACCTTTCTTGAGCTTTTAAATTGGCTCTGCAATCAATGAATATTTTAAGTGATTTTTAGCTATCTATCATTCAAAATGTATCTAAATTAAGTTTATATCAACCATTTTTAATCAAATAAAATCATTATCTATAGCAGTTTTCATGTTTCATAGAGTACAGAGATTTTGGCTTAAAGGCATAAGGCAGAGGACGAAGTTTTGTAGTTTACCTTTGTGAAAACCGCTATAAATAGTAAGATAAACTGAATACTTATAGATTTCAGTATTTTATCTGAAATAATGAGATTGATTTTTTTTAATTCATTATATCATAAACATATAGCAATCAGGAATCAGTTGTGAGAATTCAAGTGTTCCTTAAAAGTATAGAATATAGCAATTATTACATTCATATGATACGTTTTTTTCTTCTTCTGTGTTGCCTGTTGCCAGATGAGCTGTTGCCTAAAAGTTTCCAATATCTCACAACTCAAATAATATTGCTATATAGCTAAGAAAGAATTGGTTAGGACATAGACTAATAACCAATCTTAGACTAGAAAATTTTTTTCCAACTGTTCCCTGTTCCCTGCTATAAAAGTTTTGTTTGTCGCAGCAAAAAAAAAGACTAAGTGAAGTAATGTCTGTATACAAGGCTAGCTCATACAGGCACGAATGAATAGTTTCCCAATATGGATTATGTAGTTAATTTTCTCGCTCTTTGTGCTTTCAACTTAATTATTGCATTTTATTTTGGTCAAGAATTAAGTTAATCTGGGATCTAGAGCAAATTAAGTTCAAACAAATCCCAACTTGATACGGTCTCGGGGTCTCCCGTTATAATCTGCGATTTAACGGGAGGGCAATTGCCGAGCTGCAAATTAAACAGGTTTCGATTGATGTTCAACTATAGCAATAAAGAGTAGTATAAAAATTATGATAATTACTCATTGCTACAAAATTAAGCCAACTTGTGAACAGTCAGTCAAAATTGATTATTGGCTAGAACTGTTACGAAGGCATTACAATTATGCGTGATACCCAAAGACTAGATTGGTTGAATAGAACTAGATGTCAAGTTGACCGTTGCTCATTAATTTCATGTCCTATTGGTGAAATTTCAAGATTGCCAGATTATTATTTTCAGCAATCAGCACTCTTGCAGACAAAACAGTTATTTTCTGACTACAAAGAAATATATTCAGAAGTCCAGCAAATTAACTTACAAAGACTAGATAAAGCTTGGAAAAGTTTCGGCTAAGAGCCGACATGAAAGGCTAATACCTGACAAAAAAGGTAAACGTGGAGGACGACCAAAATTTAAAAAATCAGGTTTTTTAAGGTCATTTTGTTTCAGTAGAGTTAATCATCCGCTCATCAGTAATTAAATTTGATGGAAAACAAATAATTACTAAGAGGTTTGGTGCTATTCCAGTAATAGTTCATAGACCAATTCCAGATGGGTTGACAATTAAAACTGCAACTATAACCAAAAAGGCTGATGGTTATTATGTAAGTTTTAGTTTGGAAGATAAATCAGTTCCTAATCTAATTCCTACAAATAATATCAAAACTGCTGTAGGTATTTATGTAGGGTTAAAATAATTTTTGACCACTAATACTGGTGAGACTGTTTCTATTCCTAAATTTTATAGAAGATCTCAATCTAATTTAGCAAGAAAGCAAAAAAAAGTATCTAGAAAAGAAATTGGATCTAATAACTGGAGGGCGGCGCAAAATAGAATAGCTAGATTGCACCAAAATATAGCTAGGCAAAGAGAATATTTTCACTATAAAACTGCTCATAAATTAGTTAAACAATATGACATTATTGCAGTAGAAAAATTAAATATTAGAGGTTTAGCAAAAAATACTAAACTATCAAAATCAATTTATGATGTAGGTAAATAAGGTGTTCATGTAAGTAGGGGCGAATGGCCATTCGCCCCTACTTCCTCACAATACATCACATGCATTGCAGTAATTGTGGTCATAAAGTACCTAAAGCTTTATCAGTTAGAACTCATTCTTGTCCTAAATGTAAAATAGTTTTAGATAGAGATGAAAACGCTGCAAAAAACATATTAAGTAAAGCGTTAAACGAGGTGGGTATCATCTTGTCTGCTTGTGGAGGCTTAGATATTGATCGGCCTATGTTCGCGCAGCGTTGCGCAGCAAAACAATAAACTTCTTTGTTTGAGAAGCTCCCATTATAATCGCTCTTATTTAACGGGAGAGAACTTCACATAAAATATTTAGCTAAGTCCCTATAATTTCAAATATTATAGTTTTTGCAAACATACAAACAGGTTTTAAAAACAACAGATGACTCAAGAATTTGATTACGACTTAATAATTATCGGCGCAGGTGTTGGTGGACATGGTGCGGCATTACACGCCACAAGTTGTGGCCTAAAAACAGCTATTGTAGAAGCAGCGGAAATGGGTGGAACTTGTGTTAACCGAGGTTGTATACCATCCAAGGCGCTTCTGGCAGCATCTGGTAAAGTTCGAGAGTTACGGGATACTCACCATTTAAAAACTCTGGGTATTCAATTAGATAATGTAGCTTACGACCGACAAGTTATAGCTTCTCATGCTAGTAACATTGTTGACAAAATTAGAGGCGATATGACCAACAGTCTGAAACGTCTAGGTATAGATTTGATTAAAGGCTGGGGGCAAATGGCAGGTCAACAAAAAGTTATGGTCAAGACAGATAAGGGAGAAGAATACTTTACTGGTAAAGATATTATACTTGCTCCTGGCTCTATTCCATTTGTTCCTCCTGGAATAGAGTTAGATGGTAAAACAGTTTTTACCAGTGATGATGCTTTGAAATTAGACTGGTTGCCACCCTGGGTAGCAATTGTTGGTAGTGGTTATATTGGACTGGAGTTTTCTGATATCTATACTGCTCTTGGATCTGAAATTACTATGATTGAGGCATTAGACCAATTAATGCCCACTTTCGATTCAGATATAGCAAAAATTGCAAAAAGAGTTCTAATTGAATCAAGAGATATTGAAACTAAAGTGGGTAAGTTGGCGATTAAGGTAACTCCTGGATCTCCGGTCATTATTGAACTAGCTGATGCTAAAACTAAGGAAGTAGAAGAGGTTCTGGAAGTAGATGCTTGTTTAGTTGCTACAGGTCGCATTCCCTATACAAAAAATTTGGGACTAGATTATGTCAGTGTGGAGACTGACCGTCGGGGTTTTATTCCGGTGAATGATAAAATGGCTGTTTTGTCAAGTGGTGAACCAGTACCTAATTTATGGGCGATCGGTGATGCTACTGGAAAAATGATGTTAGCCCATACAGCTTCAGCTCAAGGTATAACAGTGGTAGAAAATATTTGTGGTCGCGATCGGGATGTCGATTATCTTAGTATTCCGGCGGCTGCTTTTACTCATCCAGAAATTAGCTATGTTGGTATGACTGAAACCGCAGCTAAGGATTTAGGTGCAGAGCAAGGGTTTGAAGTGGCTAGTGTAAAAACTTATTTTAAGGGTAATTCAAAAGCAATTGCTGAAGGAGAAACAGATGGCATTGCTAAGGTAATTTATCGTCAAGATACAGGAGAATTATTAGGAGTACATATTATTGGCCTTCATGCGTCGGATTTAATTCAAGAAGCAGCAAATGCTATAGCTCAAAAGCAATCTGTTAATCAGTTATCTTTTAATGTACATACTCATCCTACTTTGTCAGAGGTTTTGGATGAGGCATTTAAACGAGCAACTGTTAGTTAGAGTAGGGAACAGTTCAATAATGGATAATGGATAATGGATAATTGATAATTACTTCTCCCTAAAAGTTATCCATTATCAGCAAAATTCTTTACAAAAGTGTATAATGCCTACTTATCAAAAGCTTACGAGCATTTTGTTGGTTTTACAAGCTTTGACAAATTGACTAAATTGTGTACTCCTAAAATTTGTTTTTTGTCCTTGCGATCGCAACGACACTAGGAGCTTTCAGGCTTCAAATCATCAAATGATATTTTTGTCAAGTTTTATGTCAAGAAAGATGTTGATAAAGCATAGCCTTAAAAGGAAGAGGATTGAATAAAAGGAAATTTTTTTCTTGTTTCTCCTTTAAAGGAGAGGATTTTTACTTTAATTATTCGGTAACAGGGAATTGGGAACAGTAAGAAAAATATTTCCCTGTCTCACGGTTTATCATCAGCATAAATCCTAACCAACTTGTTCTTTGCTATAGTTATTAATTTAAAGAAAATTGCTATATTTAGTCTCTATAACTGATATAGCAATTTATTATTCAGTTATCATTTTTTTTGTTTCTCAGAATTGAATTTTGCTTTGAAAGTTAGTAACTATAATTTCAGGAAATTAAGAAATTTTATACTACCAAACCTTGAAAGTTTAAAGACTAAAATCAAGAATCATTAAAAAATAAGGTAGTCCTAAAGATGTAATACCAATTAACTTAAAAAGTGTCACAAATAGTTGGTAACTTGATGAAGTCAAATAATAAGCTGAAATTACTGTAGAGTAGAGGTTTTAAGTTCCATGAATATCACTTCTTACTTCTGTACGGGTGATTTCCTAGGTCATGCTCCTAATTCCGCGAATCACTCCTACTGAATTCTGACTTTAGTGAAACGGTATAATAAACGTTGTACATAAATATAGTCATATTATAGTCAAATAATGTCAAATATCTTCGTTTATTGGTACTAACTGAAAAAGCTTTTTCATTAATGGATAATTACCTCTCCCTCTTAGGGCTATGTTTTATAAACATCTTTCTTAAGATAAAACGTAGACATTATAGACAAGTTATGACTAAGTCTTGAAAAGGTTTTTGTCAGAGAAAAAGTGTCTGAAAAAGTACATTTTTTTTAATAACTTAAGTAGTTTTTCCGATCTACTATGATTCTTTCTCCTTTCTCCCCTGCTAAGAGTTCCCCTACTCCCCTGCTGACCACAAGGTTTTCAGGAGTTCCTGATAAATAAGGGATAGCTCTTAGGGAGAGGATTGACCAACGCTGAAAAAATAGATTTTTTTCCCTTTTCAAGGGGAAGCTAACAAAGCTGAATTATTTAATTCTTTAATTCTTTAATTATTAATTATTCGCTAATTATTACAGAAGAATCTTATAGCTCAAAAGCAAGTTTTATAGATAATGACTTGATTCAAGTGTACAATAAAGGCAAAAAAATCAAATCATTTTTTCAGGAAAAAGAGTAAAAAGAGGAATACAATTGTACCGCAAATAGGGGATTAATAAATGAGTTGCGTGAACGGTTCTCTAAACATTATTAGAAAAGCAGCTCCCTTCTGTCTTTGACCATGGGATAAAGGGTGTTGTAGTTCACGAGCGTCAAGGTAAAACTTGCAAAATAAGAATATGTCATATTTGACTATATTTTTATCAACTATAAGGATATTGGTTAGTATATTATTTTAATTTTTAGGAGTTAAGCTTCAAAAATTATTACTTGTTTAATACTATAGTAAGGAACGAATTGGTGTTTAACTTATGTTGATGATGAACTTGAGACAGAGAAAAACTTTTGCCACTATTCCTTGTTCCTTGCTATACCAAAACTAGGAAATTATAAATACAAAATATAATGCAAATTCGCCGCCGACCGCCAACTTCAGCAGTAGAAATGGGTAGTTTACGTTATGAAGTTTCTTTGCCAAATTCAAAACCTCAAAATATTCTGGAAGAAATTGTTTGGTATAAAGAAAAAGAGGTAGATTCTCTACGGGATAAACAACCATTAATTGAGTTAAAAAAGAAAATTAACTCAATGTCTCCTCCTCTAGATTTTTTAGCTACTCTATCAACAGGAAAAACTCAACCTGCTGTAATTGCTGAAGTTAAAAAAGCCTCTCCTAGTAAAGGAGTAATTAGAGAAGATTTTGAACCAGTTACTATAGCTAAAGCGTATCAACAAAATGGTGCAACTTGTATTTCAGTTTTGACAGATAAAAAATTCTTTCAAGGTGGCTTTGAATATTTGTCAAATATTAGGAAAAATGTTGACTTACCGTTACTGTGTAAAGACTTTCTGATTTATCCATATCAAATATATCTTGCTCGTTTATATGGAGCTGATGCTGTACTACTAATTGCGGCAATTTTATCAGACCAAGATTTAAAGTATTTTATCAAGATAGTTAATGCTTTAGGGATGACTGCTTTAGTTGAGGTTCATAGTTTAACAGAGTTAGACCGGGTATTGGCAATAGAAGGAGTTAAGTTGGTAGGTATAAATAATCGCAATTTAGCAGATTTTTCAGTAGATTTACAAACAACTTGTAAATTAATGGAAGCTAGGAAGAAGGAGTTAGAAAAGCTTGGAATTTTAGTAGTTAGTGAATCAGGAATACATGGATATCAAGATGTAAAAATTGTTAAAAATGCTGGTGTGGATGCTGTTTTAATAGGTGAGTCTCTGATGAAAAAAGCAGACCCAGGTGCAGCATTGCTACAGTTATTTACAGATAAATAGGTTAACTAAAAATAGTAAAGATGTAGGGTTTTAGATTTAAATTAAATATTGACAATTTTTTAGATAAAAATTGCACATGATAGAGTGATCAAAAAAATTACTGAATAATTAAATTTTCCACCTTCTCCTTGAAACTTAAAAGGAGAAAAAATTCTGGTGGTGGTGCATAGTAATGGTAAAGGAAGTGTGGGGAGATGGGGACCCACCCGCGCACCCCTCCGGTGGAGGGGAATGTGAGGAGATGGGGAGTGTGGGAAAAATTAAAAAATATATATCCTCACCATTACCATGCAGGACTAACAAAATTCTTTTATTCAATCCTCTTGTTTTAAGAATAGGTAATTATATCATGTCCGGTAGCATCGATATTGTATAGTGAAGGTCATTTCAGTTATCAGTTATCAGTTATCAGTGAACCTCCGACTGAAGTCGGAGGCTTGAAATACTGAACTAAATATTTTTTTCATCCCCTTAAAAGGGGAGGCACATACCCTCATTTTTTGGTAAGGAAGAAGGAAGAGGGAAGAAGGCTTAAAAGCTTGAAAAAATTTAAATTTCCTGTAGATATTAGCCCTTGATTTTACACAAACGATACCAGAGGAGATGATATTATTTATTGTTAATTGTTGAATATCTTATTTGCTATCCTACTTATATCATAAATGTTGAAAGAGGACTCCCATTATAATCGCTCTTATTTAACGATGAGAATCTCAAATCTAAGTCTTTATCTTTTTCTTTTGGGTGTTGAGTTCTCCGCCGTCTACACGGTCTTTACAATGGGTTAGAATTTGAGTCCCCATCCGCTTTTTCCTTCTTCCTTCCTGAAGAAAAATTAGTATTATCTATAAAATAACTTCAAATAATACTAAATCCTATTTTGATAGGTTAGTGATTCAGTTATACCATTTCTCCATGAAGTTGCGCTTAATAAAAGATAATAGCTATTAGTAAAATTCAGGTTTTGGTAAGAATTATTAAGCGCATTGTTATAGAGAAATGGTATTAGGACACACCAGATATGGAAACAGAGAAAAATTAAAAATCCCTTCGATCTGCCGAACTTGGTATTAAAATGAAAGTCAAATCTTATTTGCTTGAACCGCATCAACTATATATAGCTATCCTAAATAGGTTTTGAACAAATGTTAGTTATCTAAATACTGATGGTTACTTCTATTGATATGTAGCTAATGTTCATATTCTATCTAGCATGGCTATAGTGATTTATGTTCATATTAATCATCTTTTCTCTTATGGGTATAATAACCTAGCTTTACCCCCAGTGTCCACAATTAGTTGGGGTTTTAATCTCCATAAATTTTTCCTTGTTCCTTGTTCAAGAATAATCAGTAGTACAAAAGCTCTCTAATTTCTATTTATTGTTTAAATTGTCACATAGTATAATTAACCGATATGTAAACCCCTATAAATAAAACTATGGAAGCAATACCAGTTCCCTCCCGTATTCATTATGAACTGCTACTTCAGTTATTGGAAAAAAAGACGATTTTAGCAGTAGACTATAATACAAAGCAGCACGAAAAAGCACGGGAACTTATTGTAACTGTGAGAAAAGCTTTAGCACTACAAAAACAATTTGAAGAAAGTTGCAAGCAAGCAAATTTACCAATTGAATATCAATGGTCTCTCAATGAAACAGAAAAATAAATATTAAGTGCATTAGAGCAAGCTAAAAAAAGGTATTTCTGAATTTGATAAGCAAGCACACAAAATTAATTGCTGATTTTTGTCATCAAAATATATCCTGAGATAAAAGGAAGCAAAATGGCAATCTAGATAAGATTCATGTTGAGAATTAAATACCAAGACAAAAAAACTTTGAGAAAGAATAAGCTGGCAAAGTAAATTTTCTCAAGTGAGAGACAGCAACTTTATATATATTGTTGAATTCTCAAAAATTGTTGCTCCAGAAATTAACATCAATATTTGGAATTAATAGAAAAACTATATATAATTTGTTAACTAGATGGTAAAATCGACACATAAAAGGAATCTACAATCAAAAACATAGAGGCAGAAAACTGTGGGTTAAATCAGTTGCAAAAGCCATAAGTATAAAGAGTCGGTAAAATCTGAACTAAAAAGTATCAAAAAAGTTAAACTTACTCTCAAGAAAGAGTGAAAAATAAATATAAGTCAGGAAACGATCAAAAGAATTATACAAAAATTGGAAATGAAATAGAAAAGAATGAATATCCTAATAAGTAAAACTCTTGATGACTGGAAGTTAAAGGTGAAAATTCCCAGACTAGAAGAGTTGAAATAGCAAGCTAAAAAAAAGAGAAATAGACTGAAGATATTTAGATGAAAGTGGATTTTCTTTGAAAGCAGAAGAAAATTGAAGCAGAAGTAAGATACAGAAAAGCTGTTTGTGAAACCAGGTTAATCAAAGCAGGAGGTGGTAGAAAAAAAATACTACGTAGTGAGTCATAAATTCTATTAACTTTATATTATTTACATAATATACCGACATTTCAATTGCTGGCAATAAATTTTGGAGTTAGTGAATCAACTGCTAACAATATATTCCATTATTGGGTGGATATTTTTCGGATATTTTTACCGAATAATTAAGGTTTAAAGCCTCTCATGAGCAAGGAGAAACAAGAAAAATTTTTCCTTTGAGTCAATCCTCTTCTTTTCAAGGAGAGGTAATTATTAATTATTAATTATTAATTATTAATTATTGAACAGCAAGCTTGTTGGAGCAAGTCAAAAAAAAAGAATCAGATAAATTATGGGTTCAAGAAATATTGAAAGAGCTAGAATTAATTGTAGACAGTAAATAACAAGATAGAGAAAAACCAGGAAACCATGAAAAACAGAAAAAATATTATTCAGGAAAACAAAAAAATCATACATTTAAAAACCAAATAATAATTACAGAGAAAGGTGAATAAATAGTGGATGTAGTAGTAGGATAAAGAGATCCATAAAGTGATCTAAATTTATTCAAAAAACAACAAAAAAAGTTTGATAAAGAACAAAAATTTCAAGGGGATAAAGGATATCAAGGAGGGGAAATAGTAGACACACCAAGAAAGAAAAAAAGAAACCAAAAAATGTCAGAAGAAGCAAAGAGAGAGAATCAACAAAAAGCTCAAAAAGCGAGTGCTTAATTCGCCGTCGCACGGCGAATTCAAGAAGCACTCAAGAAAAAGAATATTTGTGGAGCATATAATAAGGCTGATAAAAATATTTGGAATAGCACGAGAAAGATTCAGATTAAAAGAATTTAACCCGTGATATCATGTCCGGCAGCATCGGTCTTGTATAGCAAAGGTAAGGAAGAAGGAAGAGGGAAGAAGGAAGAGGGAAGAGAGAAGAGGAAGAAAGGCTACCCTCGCAAGAAAAAAACCATTATTTCCTGTAGATATTCACCCTTGGGTTTACACAAACGATATAAACGGACATGATATGAAAAAGTAATATTAACAATATGTAGTTTAGTCAGACTAAAAATAGGGGCATTAATACTAGCATAATTCACAATTTATGTAGAAAATAAAAACAATAAAAACAAGTATAAAAATGTTCAATAATTAAGAATTTAGAATGCGCGAATTTAGAATTACCTCTCCTTGAAAAGAAGAGGATTGGGTTAAAAGGAATTTTTTTCTTCTCTTGGTCGATTGGATATGGCGCAGGTTTCGGAGCCATCCCTCGACCACTTTTTTCTCCATGAATTGAGAGGCTTTATACCTTAATTTTTCGGTAAATAATTAACAGTAACTATCTCTAATACTCTAAAGTAGTTCATTAATTGATAATTGATAATGGATAATTGATAATTACCTCTGGTTAAAACCGCTACGGAATTGAATATAAGGAAATATTATTTCTTTTTTCCCCTTAAAAGGGGAGGCTTTCAACCAGAATTATTTAATTACTAATTATTAATAATTAATAATTCGGTAAAAAATGACTATCTCCTTGAGATGGCGATCGCTCCCCAAAAGATAGTTAGGGTTTGCGCTTCACTAGTCTTATGGGTGAGGGTAGGAGACAGGAGACAGGAGAAATGGATCGGGAGCGAGGAGGTAGGAGTAAGAATTGTAAGAGTGATTTTTCTACCCAACTATGCACCTAAAATACGCTCCTTTTTGAGCGTGAATAGCTGAAAAATAGGCACTTTTGAAAGACTCCAAAAAGGCTAAAACCTTTATCTGTAAATACTTTTAGATTTAATCAGCAAGCCCTAGTTATAGTGAGTGCTTGAGAATTTTTGGAGATGTCTAATACCACTGTTAAGGATTTCATAATTTATAGATTGGCTCAATGTAAGGTTTTTGGGAATAATTAGCAGAAATTAATACAGTTAATATTTTGATGATAATTTGTGAAACTCTTCAAAATCATTACTTTAACAATAAAAACTTTGTGATTAGTTTTAACTTATAACTGTTATTTAGATAAAAATTGACCTCAACTATTGAATCCTCTATTAATATCTTAAATGTAAATCCTATAGAAAGAAATATCAAAAATTTCTTCAAAAAAAAATAATTAAAATTAAATAACTCCCAAAATAACTAAAAAAATTAAACTTTGGAATCTTAAAGAAAAAATAAGTTTTTTCAATGAAATGCTTCTCAATCAATAAACATATAAACTAACTCAAGTAACACAAAACAAAGGAATAGAAATAATGAATGACAAACTAATGTTAATGATTCCCGGGCCGACTCCAGTACCAGAAACAGCCTTATTAGCTATGGCTAAACATCCAATAGGCCATAGAAGCGGTGACTTTTCCAAAATTATGGCAGAGGTGACGGAAAACCTCAAATGGCTACATCAAACAAAAAATGATGTCCTAATTTTAGCATCTAGTGGAACTGGGGCCATGGAAGCAGGTATCATTAACTTTCTCAGTCCAGGCGATCGCGTACTATGTGGATGTAATGGTAAATTTGGCGATCGCTGGGCAGAAGTAGCTACCGCCTATGGCCTCCAAGTAGAACAAATCACAGCAGAATGGGGCCAACCTCTGGACTCAGAAAAATTTCGCGAACAACTAGAAGCAGATAAAGAGAAAAAAATCAAGGCAGTCATTATCACCCATAGTGAAACTTCTACAGGTGTTCTTAACGACCTAGAAACTATTAATAGTTATGTTAAAGCTCATGGTGAAGCATTAATTATAGTAGATGCCGTTACCAGTATTGGGGCAGTCAATATACCAATAGATGAGTTGGGTCTTGATGTTGTTGCTTCAGGTTCTCAGAAAGGTTATATGATACCCCCTGGTTTAGCTTTTGTAGCAGTAGGTCCTAAAGCTTGGACTGCATATGAAACTGCCAAATTACCACGTTACTATCTTGACCTGGGTAAGTATCGTAAAGATGGAGCTAAAAATACTACACCTTTTACTCCACCAGTAAATTTATTCTTTGCCCTGCAAGCTACACTTAGGATGATGCAGGATGAAGGATTAGAAAATATATTTGCTCGCCATCAACGTTTAATGAGTACAACTCGTGCAGCAGTCAAAGCTTTAGGGTTGCCCCTATTTTGCCCAGATGCAGTAGCTAGTCCTGCTATTACGGCAGTTGCTCCTCCACCAGAAATAGACGCAGAAAAAATACGGACTATTGTAAGTAAGCGTTTTGATATTGCTTTAGCTGGTGGACAAAACCACTTGAAAGGGAAAATTTTCCGTATTGGACATTTGGGTTTTGTCAGCGAACGGGATATTCTCACCGCTATCTCTGCATTAGAAGTTGCTTTGCGAGAGTTGGGATATGAAGCTATTACTCCAGGAGCAGGTGTAGCTACTGCTTCTAGAGTTTTAGCAGAGTCATAATTTAGCATCTAAAATGTTGCGATAGTAGGGGCGGGTTCTACGTTAAATTAATGAGTCTTAACCAATTAGATGAACCCGCCTCCAGATACATCAAGCCCGGCAATTCCCGGCAAAAGTCGGGAAAACCGTTCATAGCAACGTGACGGCAAAACCATCAACGCAGGCGGTATCTCGCAATGCTTCGAGGAAAATCCCCAAAGCGCTATTTTTTGACTTATTTATGGCTAACTCACATGAGTATTTATTTTGCGCTTTCTTTTTCAAGACTCGGCAACCATTAGGGATGACTCACGCGTCGGGATCGAAATAACGCGATACTCAGTTGTCAGTTATTTTCCAACTTCTATCATTACACTATTTTCAGGAAATTGCCAGGGATTATCAAATCTAGTAATGCACCCATTAACGAAGTCATAAGTCATAATTAAAAAGTCATAAGTCAGAAGTTATTTTTGTAACGGGGATGTGAGCAACTCTCCAAAAATATTTCGCCTTAAAAGGTGGGATTGCGCGACCCAATTATTTTGATAATCTAACGCTAGTGCCGCTACGCGGAAGTTAAAAGTCAAAATTCATGCATCGAGTGCTAATTGGCGAGGTGTCCTACGGGGCGCCTACTGTGCGGAAGTAATTCCGCACACAGCCCCTCCAGAATGTAAGACGCACATCTGACAGTCAATCATTTTTGATTTGTAATTGTTTTGGGATTTTGTAACTGGTCAGTTATTTCCGCAATCCTGCACTACCTACATATTGAAGAACCGTTATTTTCAAGGTTTAATAATAGAATAGATTTTAAATTTGATTTTAAATTTAGTTCTGAACTAGAGTTAAATTGATATTTCTAGTAATTATTCTGTAAGTATTCTGTAAGTATTCAGCTATTAGCTATCAGCTTGGGGGAGTAATACCATTTCTCAAAAACTTTTCTAAATTTTGTTCAGTAGGGGACCCACTCCTCGCCCCTCCCCCTCCCAGGAGGGAAAGTGGGGGAGTGGGTAGGGACGTTGCATGCCACGTCCGTACAGGGAGAAGCAAACACAAGAATAATTAACATGAACTTAGGTCAAATTAGTAAAAAAGTGATTTTACTTGTGCTAATTAGTTAAGCACTGAAGTCTTGTCCAAGTATAGCAATAATGCATGATAATTGGTATAAGACTCCCTCCTGAAGGAAGTGTTTAAATAAATATAGACTTTAAGGTCAAAGGAACCTACTTTTGTAAGATTTAATTATGACTGGATTTTGGCTTAATAAGAACCCTTAAATATAGGGTTTAAATCAAGCTCAAAAACAATAGCTGATAACGCAGTTCCTCCGCAGGAGGCTAGCTGATATATGAGGGCTGAATACTTACATTATTCTGGCATTTAGTTGAAATCATAAGTGGTTTGTAGCCAATCAAATATTTTATCCAACTGCTCTAGAGTAACTAAACCATATTGCCATAAAATCATTGGAAAAGCACTAAAGTCTAGTTTACGATCTACTAATGTTGAACTAATACTAGCTCTTTCTGCAACTGCTATAGAAGCTGAAGAAATAGATAAATCATCTTTCAAGAAATGGATAAAGCGAGCATAATTATTTGGTGTCATTTTTTTTTACCTCCTATTTTTCAGACACCATTCTCTTTGCAACTCTTGTTTTCAAGAGAATATATAAAGTCACATATTTAAGAGAATTATGATGTCAATAAAATTAATATTTTTTTTTGGATATTATCGATAGTTATTTACTATCATCAAGCAATAATTTTTCTTCATAAAACTAGGATATGCCAGTTTTTTATCTGTTTACTAAACTCTGCATTTTTTCAAAAAATTTAGAGTCAAACTCAACTATATCTAGTACTCTTGGACTATACTAAATTTTGAGAATAGCTTGGTTTGAATCTACATAAGTTGCCTACGCTATTCCGCAAAAGTTAGCTATTAATTTCTAGAAAAATTTAGTGAAATTATCGTTACTCAAAATGTATATACATTCAGGTTGAAAAACAATTCACTATCTGTCTCAACATTACAGAAGACTTTCTATTGAATTCTCTCTCTAGTCAAAAGATATAAACAGCGCAGACAGAGCTTCTAAGTAGATAGTTGCCTTTTTTCAAACTATTACTACTTACGAGGCTAAACTTGGTCAAGTCAAATTTTGGCAAAATAACTACGACAAAATAACTACTTTGCTTTGAATATTTGTATGTATTTTAATTCACAATACGAACCATCTCTATATGCATAAATGCGCAAAAATATACAACTATATTTTCACTCCTAGCACAAAATCTCATTATCCTCACACCAATCAACAGAATTAAATTAAGCAAAGCAAAAATAGACTCTTAGCAAGACAAGTTTTTCTATATCTTCTATACCTTCTTGGTCAAAGTAATACTAATCAACAGTTCAGCATTATCGATATTGTCAAAATATTTCTCTTACAGCTTGCGAAACTTAATTTATCTTTATTTATTTCCGATGAATAGAATAGCAGTATTACAAACCATGAAAAGTTTGAGAATGTATATTCTGAACTTTGGGTTAACAATACTTTGAATCCATCTAAATAATGTCTAGCTTACCAATATAGCAAACTAAAACTGTAGTGTAAATATATAGCAAGTAAAATAATCAAAAGTTTTATTAGGTTTTGTCAACATAATTCATAATTTCGCGATATTTTAGCTTGTTGTACAAAAACTATAGGTCTGGGGAATAGCAAAAAATAAATCATCCAATTTTTGGATTCAATTTGTTTGTTTGATCGCAGAAGCAAAAGGGAAGAACTTTGATTATTGATATTCCGTTGTTTTGACTGCGAAGTACTACGCAAACAGCTATTTCATAAGTCAAATAAAGGAATGGCAACTGCTATAATTTTGTTTACCAAGAAAGTCAGAAATAATATCAACTTAATAAATGTTTGCTACATTTTATTGAGCAGGGGACTCACCCCTAACCTCTCCCAAGAGGGGAAGTAGAGGAGTAGGCGAGAAGTAAACATAAGACAGGACTTACGCAAATTGACTGTTAAACCACCATCTGTAGGGGCGAATGGTATTAGCTAACGCCAAGCTCCGAATGGCGCCCTCGCTATATGTATAGTCTCTGCGTAAGTCCTGATCAGAATAATTAACAATAACTGGGGTGCTAATTATCAAAAAAGTTCCATGCTTTTGTGTTAATTACTGAATAATTGAAGTCTCACCTAAATAAAGCATTCTTTTTCTCAATTCAACCTAAAACCTAAAACCTACCACCTTCTTCCATGAATGATAATTTCCTATAATCTCAGTTCTGTCAAATACCTAAATTTTTGTAATCATTATCTGGTCTCCTACTTTCAAACCTAATTCCTTTGCAAGTCTTCCCCGAAGTTCAATTACTTGATCGACTAACACATCAGGTCCATAACTAGGGCAAGGGTCAGCTAAACAAGGAGGGACATTATCAGCGATCGCCTGAACTATGCCAGAGTTAATAAATATAATATCAAGAGATATTTGGCAATTTTTCATCCAAAAGCTAACTTTCCTAGGCGGGTCAAAAGAGAATAACATTCCTCGGTCATCAGCAAGTTTAGTCCTGTACATTAAACCTATTGCTTGCTGTTGAGGAGTTTTTGGCACCTCTAAATTAATTATCTGATTCGATATATGAGCTTTTGCCGTAATTGGTAATATTTGGCCTTGTTGAGATATCTGAGAATCTGATATATTTTTAGCCTGTGCTTGAGTATTAAAAACTTGAACAAATATTATTTGTAGCAAACAGCAAACCAATAGAAATAAGATTATTCCAGACTTAAGCAAACCAATTTTACGACCCATAATTAATTATTTCTCAGATATTCTATGTATGTTTTATTCTTGAAGAAGCAAGAAAGAAAAAGGAAAAAGTGGATGGAGACTCCAACCCCAAAAAGCTTTTCAAAAATTAATAATTAATCATTAATCATTAATAATTACCTCTGCTTGAAAACGGATAGGATTGACTAATCATGAAAATTTTTTCTATCTTGGTCGATGGTCGGACAGCGCAGGTTTCCTCGCCATCCCTCCACCGCTTGTTTCTCCTTGCTCATGAGAGGCTTTAAACCTTAATTATTCGGTAAACACCACAAGTGACAGGAGGGTATTAAACCCAAAAGAAAAAGATAAATAATAATTTTATAGTAATTTTTTTGAGATTTCACTTATTTTGACATTCCTGCCGTTAAATCAAATATTATAATAGAAAATTCTTGCTTCTGTGATTCTAGGGCTAGGCAAAAAATCAAACAAATTATATTATATCCGGATAATTAGTGATCAAAAAACTTTCCCTTTCTTCTTCTTTCTTTCCTCCTGACTCCTGACTCCTGAGTCGTTTATTTATCACTCTAGCTTCAGCTAGAGGTACTGATAACTGATAACTCAAATGACCTATACCAGAATCTTTTGATTGTTTTCTAACAAGACCTTGCTTACCAAAAATTAAAGACTCTAAGTCTCCCTCAAAACATATCCAATACCACGGACTGTCTGAATTAATCGCTTCTCACCTTCTCGTTCAATTTTCAGGCGCAAATATCTAATATATACCTCAATGACATTAGACTCACCCAAAAAATCATAACCCCAAACATTTTCCAAAATCTGTTCGCGACTCAATACTTCGCGAGGATGCTCCATTAAAAACCTTAATAACTCAAATTCCTTCATAGTCAGCTCAATACTACGACCATGACACAAGACCCGCCGACTAGCAAACTCTAAAATTAAACTCCCAAATCTCAATTGGTCTTTTTCTGCTGTAGTAGGTTGTAAATAAAAACGGACTAATTTTAAGAATTCATCACTGCGATAAGGTTTAAGAAAATAGTCATCAGCTCCAGACTCCAGACAAGCAACTCGGTCGTCAATTTGGTCGCGACCCATCAACAATAATATGGGCATATTATTACCCATTTTTCTCAGATGACTGCACAATGATAGTCCAGATTCACCAGCCAACATTCGGTCAATTACAATCAGAGCAGGTTTAATTTCTATTGCCCTGTGAAGACCCGTAGTAGAGTTAGTAGCTACAATTGGATGATAGCCTGACTCTTCTAGATCCAAACTCACATACTGGGCGAGAATTTCATCAGTTTCTATTAGTAAGACAGAACGATCTCGATCTATAGTTAAGGTACTCATAGTTGGTAAAAGTATAGTCAAATATAAACAGACATTATTCCATTTCAGAAATTACCTTCACTTTTACTTTGAGAGATTAATTCTCCTGGGGTGAACTACGCACCTGTCTATCCCACTTCTTAATCCATAAATCCGAAAGCAAAAAGACGTAATAGTAAGACGCTCTCATATAATCCTGGCATATTGAAAGTTAATCTAGCAGCAAAAATTGTGAAAAATAACTACCAGGCTAATTTAAGGTAATTCTACAGAAGTTGGCTTGGCAATATGTGGCAGTCCCCATCCCAATTTCTCGCGCAGAACATGGAAAAACTCTGGTGGTTTGAGTCGAATGAAACGCGCTTTATAATGCGATTGTTTCACTCGTACTCGGTCCTCTGGCAAGACATAACATCCTCCATTACCATCTACAATCATCATCATACGATCTGTACTAGCAGGGAAAACAGTTACAGGTTCAGTATCAGCAAAAACCAAAGCACGGGATGCCAGAGAATGGGGACAAATAGGTGAAAGCTCCAAAACGGGAACTCCAGGAGTCACAACAGGGCCACCTGCTGATAAAGAATAAGCAGTAGAACCAGTAGGAGTAGAAATAATAATACCGTCTGCCGCAATATCTATAGGAGCGTGCCGACCAATTTCGATTTCAAAATGGCACATACAGGTCATGGGTTCCCGATGTAAAACCATTTCATTTAAACACAGAGCTTCCCATAATAATTCATTATCTCGGAACAGACGTACTTCTAGCATTGTCCGTTCTTCTACTTCATAGTTTCCTGCTAATACCTGTTCAATAGCTGGATATAACTGATTGACAAAAGTCTCAGTCAAAAAACCCATGTGACCTGTATTGACGGTCAATAGTGGAATATGGGAAGGTGCTACTTGACGAAATGCAGATAAGACTGTACCATCCCCTCCTAAGACAACAGCAAATGTCATGTCTTTAGTAAAGCCAGAGGGAACTAATTGGTCTATAGAAGTATGACATAAAGGACGTTCTAGGCTAGGATAACCCAAGATTCCTCCCGATCCACTGTTGATGTGAATATCATAGCCATAAGCTTTCAGCTTGTCTTTTAACTCATTAGTTATGCGACAAGCTATTGGTTTGGCATCGTTATAAATTATTCCTATTTTTGACACTCGAAAAAATCTAGTTCAGGGTGGTCATACCGTTTCACGGAAGTCAAAAGTCAAAAGTCAAAAGTAAGATTTTATGGACTCATAACTTTAACGCTCAAGCAATTTCAGGCAATTATTTCACATATCACATATATAGCTTGTATAGTTTACAACTATTTTTTTTGACCAAAAAATAAGGTCTCAAGTCTCTAGTTTTCCTAGGTCATGCTGCGCAAACAGCTAGATGTACTGATAACTGATATACTGATAACCTTAAAAATTGGTATAATAAAAGTTATACATAAATATAGTCATATATAGTCAAGTGATGTCAAATATCTTCGTTGATTTGTACAAGCATAGCTACTAAATATTTGACAACATTTAATCAATCTTGACTATCTGTATTAATGGTATAATCAAATTAGCCCAGAGTTACTGGGTTAATCAATGAGTTATGTGAATGGTTCTCTAAACATAATGAGAAAAGCAGTCTCAAATGTCTTTGACTATGGGAAGCGAGGGTGTTGTAGTTCACCCAGTCAGGGTAACTCCTGCAAAATAAGGATATGTCATATTTGACTATATTTTTATGAACTATTAAACTTTAGAAAAAGAAAGGTTTATTCTTGGAGGTTGATTTTCCTAGTTTTGCTTGCTCGTACTCTATTTCCTTCAACTTTTTCATAATCCGACTATAGTATTCTTGCAGATAAGATTCTAGTGTGGTTATCTCTTCAGGATTAATGCCAAATACAGGGTAAACATCATCCATTGAAGCTGTTAAAGGCTGACTGTTGGCTAATACTTCTGCAAAAGCTAGTCTATCTGATACATTCCAACCCCATTGAAATGACCTAGTAAGCTGACGAAATATACGCAATAAGTTAATATTTGTACGAGTTACTTTTGCTTTTTCTCCAGAAAGTCTTTCACACATCCGAATAATTTCACTGGCATCCCAAGCACGGGGACCTACTACAGGAAAGCTTTGATTTTCTGTTTCGGGAACTGAAATAGCACGGACAGCAAACTTGGCAATATCTTGAGTATCCATATATGCAATGGCTGTTCCTTGACCGGGGACCCACACTGCTTGTTTGTCTAAAATTGGCACTGCATACTGGCCAATCAATCCCTGTAAAAAACCACAGGGCTTTAATATCGTGTATTTTAAACCAGATTCAGCAATAAAAAGTTCTGTACATCGCTTAATTTCTAGGAGAGGGACTTGGGGGTATTTCTCTGCATTTAAAAAGGAGAAAAATATGAAACGTTCTACACCTTTGGCCACTAGAGCTTGAATCAGTGATACTTTTCCTTCCCAGTCTACCTGTTTAATACTCAGAGAGTCTGTTGGCCTCGAAGTTGCAGCATCAATAACTGCATCAACTCCTTCTAAAGCTGGCAGTAAAGTTTTCGGCTTACAGAGATTTCCTCCTATTAGTTCAGCCCCCCACTCTTTCAAAAAAGATGCTTTACTGTAGCTTCTGATTAAGCAGCGTACTTCATAACCTTCGTTTAGGGCACAACGTACTATTTGTCTTCCAAGAGTACCAGTAGCCCCTACGATTAATAGTTTCATAAACAGTTTGTTAATTATATTAAAGATTCTTTATCACTTTATCAAAGTTATCTCATTTTTTTACAAAACTTAATATTTTGAGTTAAACATATTTGAGTTTATATTTTTAATCTGTTAAATCTACCATAAAATTTATAAAAAGTAAATTCTTACAGTTTTTCATCATCGACGGTATGGGGCGCTTTTGTAGTCCCAAAGGAGGATGCAACTCTGGCGTGAAGTTTGCAGCGTAGGGTCAGACCAGACCCTGTACTCCCCACACAGAGCACACTCCCCCTATACTTTTAAATTAAATAAACAGATAAATAGATCCCAAATGGGTTCTATATGTCTTTTTTATGTGGACTATTTGCGCTGACTGCTAGTAGCTGATAGCTGACAGCTAGTTAAATTATTCGCCTCCTTGTAATTTAAGTAATAGGAAACCTCCTGCTAAACCAATCAGAATCACAGAAAAAGACAAAATAGCTGCATTGAAAATCTCACCACTCATATTCTTAAAATACTCCTATGTAATTTGTGATATATATTTTAAGACATTTTGACTTCTCCCCAGACTAAAGTCATACAGTAGTTTCCGAAGTTATGAGCTACATATCTTCACGGCTTGAGGGAGTAGACTGTTTTTCATGCTAATTTTGATACTACAAATTGAAGTGCGGAATGTGGGGTAGAACAATCTTGGGACAAAACTTAGCTACTACCTCTTCTAAATTCCCATTTCTCCTGTCTTCCCCTCCACGGTCGGGGGAGGGGCGAGGGGTGGGTTGTCTCCTAACTCCTACCCCTACTAAAAGACTTTTTCAGCAAACCCTAATTATTAATTATTCATTATTAATTATTCATTATTCGGTAAGTATTCTTCAGCGGAATAAATATGAAAATATCAGCAACAGAAATAGAAAATACAAATCCTCGTTTAGCATTGACAATTGGAGATCCTGGGGGCATAGGACCAGAAATAATTCTTAAGGCTTTAGCAGACCCTACTGTTACAGAAAATTGTGACTTGACAATTATAGGCAGTCATCGCATTTTGCAACAAACCTACCAAAAACTATCTCAACTCTCGAAAAAAACTCAATCGCCAGAGTTACTTGTTAACTGGGAAAATTTAAAAATTTTAGATGTAGAGTTTAATGGAAAATTAGAAAATATATTTCCCGGCAAAGGTAATGCTGTGAGTGGGGAAGCTAGCTTTTGTTTCATGGAAACAGCTATTGCTCAGACTTTAGCTGGAAAATTTCAAGGTATTGTCACTGCTCCTATTTCCAAAACTTGCTGGCAGATGGCTGGTCATAAATACCCTGGTCAAACTGAACTTTTAGCAGAAAAAGCAGGAGTAAAAAAATTTGGGATGCTATTTTTTGCGCGATCGCCTCACAGTAATTTTGTACTCCGCTCCCTTTTGGCTACCACACATATACCATTATGTCAAGTACCAAAGGCTTTAACACCAGAATTGCTGAGTTGGAAATTAGAATTGCTTATAGAAAGTTTACAAAAAGATTTTGGGATTTCTCAGCCAAAAATTGCTGTTGCTGGTTTAAATCCTCATAGTGGAGAAAATGGACAATTAGGAACAGAAGAGCAAGATTGGCTCATCCCTTGGTTGGACAAAGAACGCGATCGCCAACCGGACATACAGTTAGATGGGCCAGTTCCACCGGATACGATGTGGGTCAAACCAGGTCAAGCTTGGCTAGGTTTACCAGCTAAAACTTATGATGCTTATTTGGCGCTGTATCATGACCAGGGTTTAATTCCAGTCAAGTTAATGGCTTTTGATTTAGCAGTGAATACTACCGTTGGTTTACCATTTGTTCGTACTTCTCCTGACCATGGTACAGCTTTCGATATTGCGGGTCAAGGTATTGCTGATGCGACGAGTATGAAAGCAGCAATAAAGTTAGCTAAAGAGTTGATATTACAAAGAAGTTATTCATAGCAAAAGTAGCCAAATTAATAGAATTGTTTCTGCAATAGTTGACTTAGTCAATCTACAATCTAAAATATACAAATAGGAGGTATAAAAAAGCTGACAAATTTGATGGTCAAGCAAATATACCTACTAATACCATTTTAGTTAGCTCTCAGGGGTGAGAATAAAAAATTCTTACCCTAAAATAATCCTATTAAGGCATGAGTTAACAAACAATAAAAGTAAGAATTTCCTACGGAATGCTGCGCAAACAGTTATTAGCATTTCCTACGGAATGCTCTGCAAACAGTAATCAGTTTTTGAACTTATGCAAGTAATAACTGAGGTTAGATTATAGCCAATTTCATTAATGAATTTTAATTCTCATTGGTGGATAATTCCTTTCTAGTTATGATAATGAGTTAATAACAAATAGCTGATAGCTAATGGCTGACTGCTGAATGCTTACCAATAAAATGGTAAAAAAATCAAAATTTATTTGATAAAACTTTGAAAACTATATCCTTTGCTATCCAGGGAAAAATGGATTATGAAACTTTAGGAAAAGCAGGAGGAATTAGCACAACTCCTGGTACGCCCCAATGGGCACTTGCTATTAAATTAAAACTACAATCTGTTCTGAAAAAAGATGTAGTTGTTAATGGGGAACAATTAAAAGCATGGCGTGAATTAATGAAACAGCCAGCTGCTTATCAACAATTACTTGATGAGCAAGGAAAACCATTTAATAGCTATGAAGAATTATGTCGTGCTCAACCACCTTATGGATTAGGTTGTGAAGCTAAAGAAATTGAAGAATTAATTAGCAGTTTAGAATTAGAATCAACTGGAACAAAAACAGTTGATACACCGGAAGACCCGGTCAAAGATTTAGGAAATCCATCAAATTATTTTCATAAATTCTCTAAACTTGTGGAAGCTTGCCCGGATAATCAAGCTTTAAATGCACCGAAAATAGGAGAGATTTTAGATTATGCTCATAGCACTGCTCAATTATGGAGAAAAAGATGGGAACATTTAGGATGGTTAGAACAATCAAAAAGTAGTGGGAGAGGTTTTTATCAAATTACTGAATCAGGAAAAAATGCGGTTAAAAATTGGTTAGAGCAACAGCCAGAAGGTAAGTTGAATGAAGAACTATGGGTAGTAGTTCCTAAAAATCCTCAAAAGGCAGCAGAAAAATTGATTAAATCTTTTAAAGGTGAAGAATTAAGAGAGGTTTACAAACTAATTGGAGAGTCTTTTAGTCAAGAATTAACTACATTTCACTCTGAGATGGAATGAAGATTAGTGTTTAGCGATCGCTAGATTTTCTAATTCATCAAAGTCAACATCTAACAGCAGAAATTAATAGTTAATTTTTTTCTACTGCAAGAGTATTTAGTCCTGAAATAACAATTATTACTGCAGGAAATTATTAACCTATATTTCGCACTTTAAAGGATAGTTTCAACAATTAATAATTAATAATTAATTATTACCTCTTCTTTTCAAGAAGAGGATTGACTCAAAGGAAATTTTTTTCTTGTTTTTCCTTTAAAGGATAGGCTTTAAACCTTAATTTTCGGTAAAAGAGAAAGAGTCAGAATTCAGGATTCAGGAGGGAATGAAAATTACCAATCTGGCAAATATTGTCAGTTTAAGTGTTAAAAAATTTTTTTTAACTTTATTATCTCACGAGTATGGTTGATTTTTTTCAATATAAATACTTAGTGATTATTCAGTTTTTGCGCTACTTTTTATATCTCAAAATGAGATGTGGAATGTGATACCATTTATCTATGAAGTTGCGCTTAATAAGATATAAAAGCTATTAGTAAAATTCAGGTTTTTGCAATAATTATTAAGCAGATTGTTACAGATAAATGGTATGAGTACTAATGTTAAAATAGCCCTAAATTGTACAAAGTAAGTCAATTATTGAAAACAATAACTACAAGGGTTACTTTTAACGAATAATTTCTGAGTAAAGTAAATAGTTATATCTATATAGTGTTTTTATTTGAGATGTAAATCTAGATTGAGGTTTTTCTAAGAAAAAAAGCGCGCCGATCAATTACCGAAAAATTAGTAATTATTAATTAAATAGTTTAGCTTACTTTGCCGACCCTTTCAAGGGAAAAAAAGTGCTAGGATATTTCCTTACATTCAATCAAGAATGGTTTTAACCAGAGGTAATTATCAATTATACATTGTCCATTAATGAACTAATATCCTTGTGTTTGTTACTTTTAATTCTGTTTTATATTCTTGACTATTCACTACATACCTTTTTCATAGCACTTGGTCTCCACATTCTAGATAAAAACGCTATATAAAAATTGAATTTACCGAAAAATTGTGCTTGAAAACCTCCTCTTTTAAGAGGATAAAAAGCGGTCGAGGGATGGCGAGGTCTCCTCGCCATATCCAATCGACCAAGAGAAGAAAAATTTTCATGATTAGTCAATCCTATCCGTTTTAAAGGAGAGGTAATTCTAAATTCTAAATTCGCGCATTCTAAATTCTTGAATGACTTATGATTTAATTTGTTAGTCAGAAATGAGCAACTTTATATATAAATCAAAAAAATGTGTATTTCAATAGCCTAAGAAACTGAGATAATAGTCTATACTCAATTCCTAATTTGTTTGGAAAAGATAAAATATTTTTGTTTTAAATTAAGAAGAGGAACTAATGACAGAGCTTTCCACTGAACAATTGCTTTATCTGCTTTATACGTTTGCTTATTCAACAGAAGGAACTGTTACTAGAAGTACAGTTAGGAATCATTTATCTAAAAAACGCCGCCCCAATGCAAAACAGGTTTGTGAGAGTTTATGTGAGCTGAAGTTTCTGGAATCTCCTAAACGAGGGAGAATTAAAGTTACTGAAATGGGAATGAAAGCTCTAGTTCTTAATCTTCAAACAACTGAATATAAATTTAGGTCTAACAAAGGACCTAAAATTTTAAATGCTTTGATGGCTTGTTTAAAATTAGCTGCAAAATATAATCAGATAAATTATCAAAATGAGGATATGGATTTTGAGACATTTGTAGAGAAGTTTAAAAAGCTTTATATTGAAGAAAGGAGGCGTCAAGAATTAGAAGGTGTTGTGGCTATTCGCAGTCAAGAAATTTGCCAAAAGTTTATTAAAAATCATCATATTTCTGAATCTCTAGTAGAAAAATATTTCGAGCAATTGAAATCTGATGGTTTAGTATTTGCGGTACAAGAAAACAATAAAGAATTAATTCAATGGGTGAACTAAATTATGCCAGAAGATGCAGGAAAAAAAAGATATATTAGAAAGTTTTTACAGCAAATTCAACCAGGAGAAGGTTATGTGGAAAATATTTGGGTTGAACGTGATGTAAGATTACCAGGAAAAGAGGGTGAAGATGATACTACAACTACAGCTGAAAGTTTATCTGGTAACTCTTCAATATCAAATATAACGGAATTGCTTCGAGACGATCTTAAACATACTTTTGATGATAGATTTTTTACATTTAGATTTGTGGCGGCATTTCTTGGTAGTGGTAAAACTTCCCTATTAACTTATTTGCATGAATTAACAACAACTCAGTCAAATTATGAAAAACATTCTGTAGTAATTCAGTTTCCACTTTCTCATTTACGGACAGTTGGTAGTAGTCATAATTTTAGCATTAAACTTTACTGTTATATTTTAGGAGATACTTTTTGGCAATTAATACATAATCAAAATTTATTGCCAGATGTAAAAGAAGTTGCTAAAAACATTCTCGAAGAATTTGATGCAGGGTCATTATTAAATACAGGAACTAGAGAAGAGATAAAATTAAATCCTTTTAGGTCAAAATTTAGTAAATTTTTCGCAACAAGTGAAGTAAATTTTGTGGAATTATTTTTTGATGTGATATCTCAAGTCACAAAAGTAGACCCCAGATTTACTTTTGTCTATTTAACAGATGAATTAGATTCATTAGAAAAATTTCCAGAAGAGATAGAAGAAACTAGATTAATTTTTAGAGCATTACTAAAGCAAGCTGTTCAGAAATTTAGAGCAAGTATTCCTCTACTAATTTATTTGGTAGGTACATCAGACAATGTAAGTTCTTTAATTCAAGAAGATTCTGTCTTAAAAAGTTTAGTCAAAGATTCGGTGATTAATCTTAGCTCAGGTTCTAATAAAGAATTTATGATGATTAAACAAGAGATAGATGACAGGATTAAAGGAGCATACAAAGGATATAAAAATTTTAATAGTGCTTGGCAAGAAATTGAAAATATACCCTGGAAAACCCCTACAAATTTCCGAGATTTTTGTCAATATTATTCAGGAAAAGTTCTAGAAATACATGAAAGATATTTTGCCGAAGCTGAAGAGCAAAAATTTGAAGGTGATGCTCGTGGATTAGTTGAAGCAAAATGTCGAGAAAAATGGGGAAAATATTTAAACAAGAAAGTATATACATTATCAACAGTTGAAACTACAAAAGTAATTCCAGGCAAAAAAACAGGAGAAAAACACGCCTTAGATTGTTATGTAGAATTACTTCACAATGGTACACAAGTAGCTAGAGGTTTTGGAGAAGCAAAAAATTATGAATTGTTAAGTTCTCACTTAGAAATATTTAGTAAATGGTTAGATGATTTTGAATTTAATCCATATCTTTCAGACAATAATCCTCCGGAGTTAGCTTTTATGATTGCTCCTTCATGTTCGTCACTTTTAGAAAAAAAGCTAGAGTTACAAAATATTGAATTTATTCAAGCAGATAAAGTTATTGATAAAAAATCAACTACATCACCAAGTTCAAAAAATTCAACTGTAGATAAAATTATTGAAATAAAATCAACTTCATCATCAGATTCAAAAAGCTCAACTGCTGTTAATATCAATACAGCGAATGAAGCAGAATTAATAATTACTTTTAGAGGAACAAATGTCAAGAAAAAAACTATTCAAAAGCTGCTAAATAATAGAAACAGTAATCATTACAAAGACTTAAATCATCTGGTATCCGATCTTAAGTTTAGCGATAATGTAAAAGCTAAACTTCAAGTTAAACTCGATCATGAAGAAATTAGTTTTTCTGATTGAAGTAACAAAAATCCAAGAAATATTTACCATAGAGTAAATAATTTATCTATCTCTACCCTTCCACTACTAAAAATTTTCTAGGTAACTCTAGAAATTCTCCGAAAAAATCAAAAATATTGAAATTTTCCTTGTGCGGTAATGACAAAAATCCAAGAAATATTTGTCATGGAGTGAATCATTTATATCTCTCCACCCTTGCACTACTAAAAATTTTCTAGGCAACTCTAGAAATTCTCCAAAAAATTCAACAATATCGAGGTTTTCCTGATGGGGGAATGACCAAAGCAAAAGAGATATTTACCATGGAGTAAATTCTTTCTCTATCTCCACCCTTCTACTACTGAAAATTTTCTAGGCAACTGTAGAACTTATCCGAAAAAATCAAAAATATTGAGATTTTCCTGATGTGGGAATGAGAAAAATTCAAGAAATATTTGTCATGGAGTAAATCATTTATATCTCTCCACCCTTCTACTACTGAAAATTTTCTAGGCAACTGTAAAACTTATCGGAAAAAATCAAAAATATTGAGATTTTCCTGATGGGGGAATGACCAAAGCAAAAGAGATATTTACCATGGAGTAAATTATTTCTCTATCTCCATCCTTCTACTACTGAAAATTTTCTAGAGTTATCTAGAAATTCTCCGAAAAATTCAACAATATATATATGGAATAAATCATTTATATCCCTCCACCCTTCCACCATTGAAAATTTTCTAGGCAACTGTAGAACTTATC
>NZ_JAAHGO010000090.1:0-17215 GCF_010672455.1 Okeania sp. SIO2C9
ATTACTATATATGAGCACACCTTTTCCATTATCCTTACAATATCTTGTCAACTATAGTTTGTCAAGGCATCTTTTCAATTTTTTGAGATTTTTTTGATGAGACTTTTGAACTAGAGGCAGGGTAAATTTGTACTTCTTTTTCCCTTCTATTCAATCTATTGATCCATTGATTATTTTTGAGGCGATCGCTACTTACTCATCTAAAACTACTCTATTACTTATACTGTGGAAATTTAGGCATTTTTTAGGTGCTACTGGCGATGACAATTCAGTATACTTTTTTATTTCCTCATGGAATATTCCGGGATTTGATAATTTTTAGCACAGATATTTCACTACAGATTTTGCCAAGACTTGTAAATCTATATGTCTGAGCAAAATCTCTTTTTTCTCGAGATTTGATAATGCAATACCTATTGATGAAATTTGTTGGTGGTTAAATTTTCTTAGCTGAAGGTCAAAGCTATTTTTCTGGGTTTTTAGTTCTTGAATTATTACTATATATGAGCGCACCTTTTCCATTATGTTTATAATATCTTGTCAAGTATAATTTGTCAAGGTATATTTTCAATTTTTTGAGATTTTTTTGATGAGACTTTTGAGCAATGTGCCCAGAAAAAAATCAACTTAGTTGTTTAGAAGTGGTAATTATATCAAATCCGCTCGGGTTCGGTATAAAAAAATGTTCCATCTTCAGTCATTGCCAAATCTTTCTAAATTCTCTTCCTTTCTAACTCAGTCCTCCTGACTCCTAACTCGTAAGCATTCAGCTATCAGCATTAAGCATTTCCTACGGAATGCTGCGCAAACAGATACATGAACATATTCAAGAAATTACTAAGGTTAGCTGAAGACATTTTTTTATAAGTTTTAATTCTCCTTAGAGACTAATTCCTATTTTGAGCTGATAATTAGCTAACAACTCATAGCTGATAGCTGATAGCTGACGGCTGAATACTTACCCTAACTCAGTCCTCCTGACTCCTTATCTAATTACACCAATGCTACCGGATTTGATATTACTTTCCACTAGCTAATTGCTCTCGACAAAATCGGTTATACTCCTAATATTTATGAGTTGAAACTAGCGAAAAAAAATCAGGATAACCAGGGAAGAAAAACTAGTGTTATTCTTTTTTCTTAATTCCCTATAATCACCCGCGTATTAGTATTAAAAATTATTGCAGTACGTTAATTATTTCTGCCAATATACTATTGACATTCTGGGGGATACTATTTAAAATGCAAAAGATTCAAAACTTGTATATTTGGTAATTATCTGCTGATTCTAACTCTATCTAAATTAAAATTAATTATAAATTATGAGAATATATCTATATATTCTATCAGGAATTACATCAGCATTAATCGGCTGGAGTATAGGGCAATTTATTCTCAGCGATTTAGGCTGGTTACAAAAATTTCCGGAATTAGTATTATTTCCTTGTGTGGCAATATCTCTAGCAGTTGGTATAGTTGCAACAGATATATTTTTAAGTAATCCAACTAGATTTAAACGCAACTTCAGCAGAGGTATAATACCACTGAGTATTGCTGCGGGATTAGGATTATTAATCGGTATTGCTTCTGGGGGATTAGTACAAATATTACTCAATCCACAATTACGAGATAAAGTTATAACTGTACCCGATAAATTTGTCAGAATAGTCGGGTGGATTTTAATTGGTGGAGCAGTGGGTTTAGCTGAAGGATTGACTTGGCGCTGGCGTAGTATAGAAGCAGGAGATAAACGGCGTTTTTTGCAGCGACTTACCATTAGTTTAACTACCAGTATTTTGACTGCTTTAGTTGCAGCAATTATCTTTGAATGGATACGACAACAAATGGATGGAATACCCACAGCATTACAAGTTTGGGAAGAAACAATAGGTTTTTCTTTATTAGGGGGTTTATTAGGTTTAGTTTTGAGTTTTTCTACCTCTCCTAGTCATCTAGTTGCCCTCAGAGCTGGAGCTGGTTTTGAATATACTGAAAATGTCAATTTTAATCAGTCTGAAACACCAGGTAATTATCCTCATATTCAGAAAGAATTATCACCCAGAATTAAATTTGTGAGTAATGATTTTGCCGATAAAATTGAGGAAGGATTATCAATTCAATTACCTGCAAGAGGGAAAATTAAAATTGGTTCAGCTCAGTTGAAAATTATGGGCAGTCAACAATTTGGTGTAGATATTTGTATCCCTGGTTTGCCACTGCATATTGCTGACTTAGACTTAGCATCTAGCCAAACAATTTTAGTACCTAATCTCAAGTTTTTTAATAGAATAGAATATCAAGGCGATCGCTTGAGGGAAAGTACGCCAATCAAACTCAAACATAACGATTTAATTGCATTTTATGCCGAAAATGAGGGCTATAATGGTAAAAAATTATTCAGATTTGTCTACTATAATCGCTTCTTGGACCCGCAAGGTTAGTCTCTCTTTATTCATAGTAACCTCCTACATTAACCCTAGCTTTGCTCAAGTCAAAAATGTAGAAATTATCGAAGCTATTCCTGAACGTAATGAAAGTAAAGTTACCCTGCGAATCAAAGCTTATGACCAAAATAATAAACCAGTAAGAGGTCTGCAAAAAGAGAACTTTAATTTAACAGTTTGTCCGCCTAAAACAGAGCCTAAAACTGGAGAATGTAAAACTTTAAATCCCATTGATATTAATTTGAAAATTCCCCTACCCGGAGAATTACCCCCTGCTTGGGTAATTATTTTATTAGATTTTAGTGGCAGTATGAAACAATTAGATAGTAGTGGAGAAAAAACCAAATTAGAAGGAGCGATCGCTGCGATTAGAAAATTCAATCAAGATTTAGCGGACAAGGGAGAAAATACCAAAATTTCTATTGTACCTTTTGGCAAAGGGGGTAAAAATTGTCCGGGAAATCAAGTGACGAAAAAAGAACTAGATAATTTTGTTTTAGCAGGCAATAGAAAGGTTGAAAAATCTCTCAAAAAACTAGAAAATAAACTGGATAATCTTTGTGCAGCTACAGATATTTATGAACCTTTGCGTCAGGCAGTACAATTTTTTGGTAATTCCGAAGATACTCGTTTTAACCCACGCCCAAATTCTAATTTATCTCAACCAAGACGTTCGATAATTTTACTTTCTGATGGCTATCATAGTATTTATGGAAATAGAGAAAATGAACCAGAATTAGAAGCACAAGACTTTGAAAAACTTGTGTTTATGTTAAAAAGTTATCCTAATATTACTGTGCATACTTTGGGTTATGGTTTGACTCCCCAACAGTTGCAGCAAAAGTATGATTTAGAGCAACCTCCTACTATTAGAGATATTAGTGTCAGAGGAGGAAAAAAAAGTAATAATTCTGAAGAGTTAACCGAACTTGCTGCTGAAGAATTTGTTGACCAAAAACGACTGCAGCAAATTGCGGGAGTAACTAAGGGTATTGCTGAATTTTCTGGTAATGCTGAGGATATTTCTAGTAGTTTGACTGAATTTTTAGAGGCTTTATTTGATGAATATCATATTAACTATATTCAGCCAATAAATGCCGACCGTGGTTCATTACATAATGTGCAAGTTAGTCTCAATTTACCCGATAATTCAGTAGATTCAGAACAACAACCTTATGTATTTCCTTGGGTGTCGCGCTCCCTACCTTTTCTGACTAGACTAATCATTTTCTTATTTACTTTAGCAGTATTATTAGGAGGTGGTGTAATACCATTTTTATTGTGGGCAAAATCAATTAAGCGAGAGTATCAATAAGAAGGAAGAAGGCAGAAGGAAGAAGGAAGAAGGAAGAAGGAAGAGAAGTTAAAAGTCAAAAGTCAAAAGTTAAAAGTTAACAGTTAGATTTGATCAGCTCAAAACTTTGATGCTACAGTAATTTACCGAAATTATTTAACATTTAAAGTTTGAAAGTATTTGTATAAGAAGGAAGAAGGAAGAAGCAATAAAATAACGACCGAAATTTTCAATTTTTTTCCAACTGTTCCCTATTGCCTATTACCTATTACCTATTCCCTATCAATAACAAAAATAGACCTCTCGGAAAAGTGTTAATTAAATCAATTCAAGATATGAAATCAACAATTTTATCAAAATAATATGGGTCTAAAACCCCGCCTTTTAAGGCGAAATATTTTTGGAGCGGAGATAAAATCCCCGTTACAAAAATAACTTCTGACTTCTGACTTCGTTAACTTCCTATTCCCTATCAATAATTTGAGGCTAATTTAAGATGATACAAAATCAAGCTTTACCTAAATTAATGACCTTTAATGAATTTCTTGACTGGAAACCAGAAAATGGAAATTATGAATTATATAAGGGAATGATTGTAGAAATGCAACAAAAAGGAAAAAATGAAGAAATTTCAGGATTTTTAGCAGTTGAATTGGCTGTTTTTTTTAGACAGAATAAACTATCGTATTTTTTACCGAAACAAGCATTAGTAAAAGTACCCAATGAAAATAGTAGTTATTTACCTGATGTATTAGTTGTAAATAGAAATGCTATTAAAGATGAACCTTTGTGGGAAAAATCTTCAACCCTAACAAAAGGAGAATCAATTCCCTTGGTAATAGAAATTGTCAGTAGTAATTGGCGAGATGATTATTTAACTAAATTAAGAGATTACGAGGAAATTGGCATTAATGAATATTGGATTGTAGATTATCTAGGGATAGGTGGTTATCGTTATATTGGTAATCCAAAACAACCAACTATTTCTATTTATCAGCTTATTGATGATGAATATCAAGTTCAATATTTTAGAGGTGATGAATCAATTAAATCGACTACTTTTCCTGGATTAAATTTAACTGCCAACCAAATATTTCAAGGTTGAAGAAGGAAGAAGGAAGAAGGAAGGTAGATGGCGGGGTATTAAACAATTTATCAAACACTTTTCTACATTTTCTTGAGTAGGAGACCCACCCCTCGCCCCTCCCCCTCCCAGGAGGGGAAGTAGGGGAGTAAGGAAACAAGAAAAAAATACTTACCAAAAAATGAGGTCTAAAGCCTCCCTTTTTAAGGGGATGAAAAAAATGGAATATTTCTTATCTCAACCCTCCTTATTGCAGAGGTACTGATAACTGATGACCGATAACTGAAATGACCCTGTCAAAAGCCCACTTATTGTACCTCACGGGCAACGGGAAGCGCTGTAAGAATAATTAACATTTCAGAAAATAAAGGAAGTTGAATGGATAGAATGGAAGTTAAAAATAGAGTACAACAGTTTCAAAGAATTAAATAATAATATTCTGGCAAAACTTATGAAAAATATATCGATAATATTACCTGAGAGTTGTAACTTTTCAGATTATTTCAAGTTAAATTATTACCCGGAAGATATATTAAATTATTTTGGTGATCAATTAATCACAGAAGAGTTAGTTTTACTAAAGTCTCAACAGCAAGTTGATGGGGTAGAAAATCTCAAGCAAAGATTTCGCAAAAGTCTTCCCTATATTACTTTAGATAGTGAGATGGCAAGGCGATAATTTTTAATTGCTCCAGTGTTAATAGAATTAGTTGATTATTGTCAGGCAAAACTTAAAGTTTCCTATCCTTTGGAAGTTTTACCTCAGCTCAAAGGTTATCTAGATTATTTTTTACAAGCAGGAAATAATTTATTAGTTATTGAGGCAAAGTATAAAAACTTAGAAAGAGGCTTTAAGCAATTGGCAGTTGAGTTAATTGCTCTATATCAAGGAATAGAAGCAGAACAAAATTTATTATATGAAGCTGTTTCTATCGGGAAAATTTGGTAATTTGCTCTGTTGAAACGACAAGAAAAGCAAGTTAAGCAAGACCTAAATTTATATCGAGTACCTAAGGATTTAGAAGAGTTAATGAAAATTTTAGTAGCAATTTTCACTGGAGTTGAAGAAGAGATTGATAAGTAGAGAAATGGAGCAAAAACCACATCACTCTTGACAAAGAGTGCCACGCTTTATCCTCCTCTGGCAGTAACCAATCTTCAACAATTAACTAGCTATCAGCTTTTCCTTACCGAAAAATTGTGGGTATGCGCCTCCCCTTTTAAGGGGATAATAAAAAAAATTTCATTATTAGTCAATCCTCTCCTTGAAAATAAGAGGTAATTATTCATTATTCATTATTCATTATTCATTATTAATTGTTGAAGGAATGCTCCGCAAACAACATTTAGCTGGAGCGCTAAAAATTCAAGGGTAACGGTCCCCCACTATATTTGAAAAATTAGTGGTGCGCCTTTTATGGGGGTTTAGACCCCCATTATAAACCTTGAGCAACTGATGGCTGAAGCGCTGAGTGCTGAGTGCTACTTCAATAATTAACAATTACCCCTCCTGAAAATGGATAAGATTTATATCATGTCCGGATAATTAGTAGACATCTCCAGAAAAGAGGGAATAGAAAATAGGCAATGGGCAATAGGGAGAAGTAATGTCAGCATTCAACCTTCAGCTAGCCTCCTATGGTCGGAACTGCGGACTTCAGCTATTGCTTTTAGTTTTAGATAAAAGTCTATATTCATTAAAATTACCTTCTTTTGCTGAGAGATAATAGCTAATAGCTGAATGCTTAGGAAGTAATTGATAATTTATGGATAAGAATTAATTTTACTTTTGATTTTTGGAGACATCTAGCGATCAAAAACTTTCTTATATTCTTCTTCTTTACTCCTGACTCCTGACTCCTTGCTAAGTTATTTATAAGTATTCAACCGGACATGATATTATTATGAATAGACGATTTTTTCTCCAATTAATATCGACCACATCAAGCTATATCTTTCTCAAAAATTTAGCCAGCTTTGCCACAACAAATACTCAATTATTAAATCAAACATCATCTTCTATGTCACCAAATACCTCGTTTTATATGCCAGATGAAGGCGAACCTCATTTGTGTACTTGGATGGCATTTAGTGCAAGTAAAGATATTTGGGGACGTAAATATTATTCTGGTGTACAAGATAATCTAGCAAACATCGCCAGAGCGATCGCCAAATATGAACCAGTAAAAATGTTAGTTCGTGAAGCAGACTATGATGTGGCCATAGCCAAATGTGGCTCTAGTGTGGAGTTGATTGTTTGCCCTATAGATGACCTTTGGATGAGAGATACAGGGCCAGTTTTTGTGGTAAATGAGAAAGGTCAGAAAGCAGCCATTGATTTTAATTTTAATGGTTGGGGAAACAAACAATATCACGACCGCGATGCTGAGGTTGCTCGGTTTGTGGCAAAAAAATCAGGAGTACCGCTAATCAATACAGAACTTGTATTTGAAGGAGGTGGTATTGAAGTTGATGGTCATGGCACAGCGATCGTAACTGAAAGTTGTATTATCAATAATAATCGCAATCCTGGTTGGAGCAAAATTGATTGCGAAACAGAATTAAAGTCTTTATTGGGGTTGCGTAAAATCATCTGGTTACCAGGTATCAGGGGTTATGATATTACCGATGGACATACAGATTTTTATGCCCGTTTTGTTCGTCCCGGTGTTGTTGTTGCTGCATACGATCCAGACCCTGAATCTTTTGACCATGCTGTTACCAAAAAACATTTAGAAATTTTGCGGTCGTCAACGGACGCGGATGGGAAAAAACTAGAAGTTGTTGTGCTGGAAGCACCCAAAAGAATACGACCAGGATACGAAAGCGATGACTTTGCAGCAGGATATATTAATTTTTATGTGATTAACGGTGCTGTTATTGCACCAGAATTTGGCGATCGCCAGACTGACCGTCGTGCAAAAGAAACTCTAGCAGAACTTTTCCCCAGTAGAGATATTGTGCAAATTAATATTGATGAAATTGCTGCTGGAGGGGGAGGAATACATTGCACTACTCAGCAAGAACCATTAGTTTAGTTAGGGGGTTGAAGGAAAAAGAAGGATCATATGAAATACGTTAATGTTTGCTACCAAAGATTGATGGGGACCCACCCCTCGCCCCTCCCCCTCCCAGGAGGGGAATATGAGGAGATAGGGAGATTCGTATATTTGCACAATTTTTTGTATTTCATATAATCAGGACTTACGCAAATTCACCTTTAAAGCACCACCTGTAGGGGCGAATGGCATTCGCCCTAGCTATATGTAGAGTATATGCGTAAGTCCTGATAATTTCACTCTTGTGTTACTACTTCAGAACGACCCCACAAAGTTGACTCGCAATTCAATTCGGGGGGAAAATCTCCTGTTTCTACCTGTCCTCGCACATCCTCTACGTTTCTCCAAGCTAATAACTCAATATATCGTCGTGCCGCACCCAGGAGATTTCCATCCAAATCATAAGCTTCCAACCAACCATCATCACCGTCGGTAACGACATAAATAATCTCGATCGCCTCTTCTTCTACTTCCATTCTGTAAGCTCGTACAGATCCCCAATCTCCCATTTCCACTGTTTCTCTATAAAATTGATAGGCAGCATAAGCGTTTTCAGACAACTCTTCGGGGTTAAGTTCGCGATCGTCCCAAATTTGTTCATCAGTATCTCGATCTTCAATATATTCTGTATATCGCTTTTGCCAAAAATCTAACAATTCAGCTGCTATTGCCTGTCGAATTTTAGTTTCGCGGTCTTCAAGAGGCAAACCAGAAGAATTATCAAATGTCATAATTACCCTCCTTATTCAAGTTAAAAAATTAACTAATATTTTCTACTACCTAAACCCCTAAACTTCCCAACTATATACCCACAAATACATCATAAAAGTATCGCCTGTATAAGTCACAACTAGGCATAACTAAATTACCTTCTAATTGTACAACCAAGCCCATACTTTTTAACTTAAATGCCAGCACCTGTTCTAACTCTACAGGAGTTATAGCTCGCAATACCTGTTCAAAAGCTGTTTTAAGTTCTGGATATTGTTGCAGATTTTGTAAATGTTGATGCAAATGGTTACTATAAATACCTGTGTCTGTAGCTGCTGTTTTGATTAAGCTTTCTAAACTGACATGATGACATTTAATATGATAAAAAGTAGTATTAATTAGATAGGGATGACCACCCACTAATCGCATTAATTGATTTTGTTCTTGTGGTAATAGCTCTATTTGATAACGATGTGCTAATTCCTGGATTTGTTCGAGAGTAAATGGGGATAAATCTATAGCTATCCCCATATTAAAAGGTGATTTATTAATATTCATTGCAATATAAACTTCTGTGGATTTTACTAAAACTATCCGCAGTTTTTGCCAGAGCTTAACTTCCTTTGTTTCTCCATACCAAGAATGCAGCATTGACAGAAAATCATTAGCTATTTCTGGAGACTGAAAAATATAATCTACTTCATCTATTGCTAAAACTATAGGATTATCTATGATAGAAAGCAAATACTCTTGAAAATATAAAGTACAGCTTTCTATGCTACCAATATCTTCGTCCCAATATTCATTCAACTTAGATTCTAGCTGTAATTTTCTTGTTACACTAGCACAAAACCATCTTAAAAACTTATTGATATCTTTGATAACTGTACTATCAACTCTTCGTAAACTTAATCGTACTGTCTGATATTGTTGTTTGATAGCATAACTAATAGTTCTCATTAATAGAGAAGTTTTTCCCATTTGTCTGGGTGCTTTTATACGCAGAAATGATCCTGGTTTATTAATTTCTGAATAACAGATTAATTGTTCCGCACGTTCTATATAATATGGAGAACCCATAGGGATTCTACCATCTAGTAATTTACAATCATTAATTTCGGAAATTTCTGAAGATTGGATTGTACTTGTATTAATTAAGCTGGTCTGTATAGGTTGTTTTTTACTTGCTTGATCGATCAATAGTTGTCTTTCTAATACAGAAAGGCAGTTAGTTTTACTAATTCTTTCTTTGAGAATATTACTGAGCAACTTCCATAATTTAGGAGCCACATTTTGGCTAATATAATCTCTAGAGTAATCTGATTTGTAGGCTATTTGACTATAGGTTTTTCCAGACAAAGATAGTCGTAGAACTTCTCTTTCAATGTCTGACAGAGATTTTCCTGTTTTAGCTCTTACTAACTGTTCAGTAAATAATGATATTGATTCGATGGCTGTCATGCTAACTCTGACCCCCCACTTGACGAGGGTATAGAGTGATTTTTCTAAAAATCATTAGAATTCATTTATGATGGGCATTATAACATACTATTTCTTCTCTCACACTTTTTAATTTACACTTTTATACACAAAGATATAATTATAGCATTTATAAATAAGTTGTGAGATAGATATTGTCTCCCCTACTCGGTTATCATCCTCATCAGTGTCATCAATTATTCGGTGATTGTTATGAATATTTTGAAAATAGTTTTGATGTTTTGTATATACAGCAACTGCCATTACTACTCTTGACTTATAAAATATCTAAATACCAAATTTATGCAAAGGTAGTTATATCTTAGATATATAATTTTTGGTCTTAAGTATAAAATTTTCTCACTAGCAGATATTGTAAATATTTAATCTTTTTTTCTCTCTTTTCATATACTTATCTTCCTCTACGACCTAGGGAGGTTCCATGCAACGTCCCTACTACCGTGTTCCGGCGATCGCTCTGTTGGTGCGCATTCCCTCTCTTGGTCGATGGTCGGCCAGCGAGGATACCCGAAGAGTGACAGAGGAACTATCTATTATACCATTTCTCAAAAACTTTTCTACATTTTATTGAACAGGGGAGTAGGGGAGTGAGGGAGAGGTCATTTCAGTTATCAGTTATCAGTTATCAGTTATCAGTTATCAGTGAACCTCCGACTGAAGTCGGAGGCTTGAAATACTAAACTAAATATTTTTTTCATCCCCTTAAAAGGGGAGGCACATACCCTCATTTTTTGGTAAAAATAAGAATAATTAACATTAACGCAAGCTAAAATTAGCAAAAAAGTTATTCTACTTGTGTTAATTACTTAATAACTGAAGTGTTACTCAAGTATAGCATTAATGCCTGGGAATTGGTATTACAGAGGAGCTGCCTCTTGCAGAGGAGCTTCGCTAACGCTAACGCTAATGCTAACGCCACTCACCCTACGGGAAGCTCCGAAGATCGACCGCTTGCGTCTTAACCCCGAGGCGGGGTCGCACCGCTCTTCCATGAATGTAGCAATATTTTATGAAATTGGTATCAAACAAGGGGATATCAATAATTAACCTTCCTCCTTCCTTTTGCTATATAGACATTCTGGCTGGATAAAATAAAATTTTTATATCATTATTATAGTAATAATTAATCTATTGAAGAATAAAATTATACAAATATTTGTCTTTACATAATTAATTTATTGGTTAGTGTTTGATTTTTTAAAGCTGCTTAATTTGATGATATTTTGTTAATGCTAATCAAGTTCTAGTTCCTTAAAAAACGAATTGAATAAAAAAAGTTTCCAAATTTTTAATTTTTGGAAACCCTTATACTGATTAATATTTGTACCATTGCCAGTTTTTTCAAACAAGCGGATCGATACAGATATCATGTTTACAAAGAGCTAGAAACTACCCAAACTTTTGATGCAAAAGATTTTGATGTCGATGGTTCTTTAACCATGTTTGCTATTGTAGCTACAACTTTTACTTCCTGTATATTCCGGAAATATCCTTTTCTCTTGATTTTAACTATATGTTTTTTCCAAATACTTTCTTGATTATTTTGAGCTAAATTTTTCATATTTTTTATTGAATATAGAGTATCTTTTATTTCCAGAGAAAGCATTGATGTTTTTCTTATTCAATTATGCCAATTACTGCTCAGGATGAAAATATATAAAAGTTGATATCTTCGATTTTTTAAGATACTTTATACCTTCATTAAATCTTTAAAAAAATCTCTATAATTTTACGGACTCTTTACATAGCATGGTTGCTTTGATTCGTAAAATTACTGATTATCTTTTTTATTCACAAAATTGTTAATTTGTCAATATATAAAAGTTGATAATATTTAATACTTTTAGCTCTACAATATCTAGATTGCAGTCTTTAATCATAAAAATGTTAATTTGTCAATATATAAAAGTTGATTTATATTGATACTCGTCACTAATCCGATAGTATTGTTCTGGTATAACAAAGAAAGAGTTGGTCAAGAAATAGACTGTAATGAAATTTAAAAAGGGAGATTTTTTCCCACTTTTGCCTTTTGAAGATGTTTCCTGCTATGGAAGAGATTTTGATGATCGTGTAGAACACTGATGGTGGTATTTTATCTTTGTCAAGTAGTTCTACCTATCAAGTAAGGATTATAGTAGTTTTTACTTAGATAGATGACAGTAGGAAGGTTCCATGGAAGGTTTATACAAAGGTTTTTATTCTTTAGGAGTGCGTTCCATCTTTCTGAAAACCGCTGTAAATACAAAGCAAAAAAACTCTAACATTTACATTTGAGCTGTAAATATACTTTTAAGGGAAAGGAAATAGCTAATCTGGCAACAGTGGTAATAGTTTCAGGTTTTTGATTTATAGAAATTTTTTGTACTCGAAAATACTAATTTTTACATTACTTACCGAAAAATTGTGGGTATGCGCCTCCCCTTGGATAGGGGATAATAAGCGGTCGTTTGCGCAGCATTCCGTAGGATGGGATGGCGCCATTCGGAGCGGCTCTGATAAGAGCGGGTCTCCTCGCCATATCCAATCGACTCCTGTGAAGAAAAATTTTCATGAATTTGTCAATCCTCTCCTTGAAAAGAAGAGGTAATTATTCATTATTCATTATTCATTATTAATTGTTGAAAGATATCCACCATATATAGTAGGGGTTAACGGCAATTAACCCCTACAGGTGGTGTATATTTTCATATTTTGCGTAAGTCCTGTTTTATATAAAAGCTATATACAGCAGATTCCATCAGGGGTGAGGTACATCCAATAGCGGGCAAGATACCCGCACTGGGAACATTTAATCGTTAATATCTGTACTTCATATACTTGGAATATGCTGTATTTAACTGATACTAATTTGCCCTGGTTAAGTGGAAAGATTATTAGTATACATATTAACCTTCTTGTTCAACCTAGAATTAACTTAGTAATAACTGCCATAATTTTAATTTTACTAATTGACAAGCAAGCATAAATCTGATAGCTATAGTCTCCTGTTCATCAACTAATTAATATGTGGCAACCTCATAAAAAACAATCAAAATCAACCATTGAAACTCGGAAATTAACCAATTTACTCATTCTGTTATCTCCAGCAACTATATGGATCTTAATTTTCTTCATTATCCCTTTAATAATTGTACTTATTTATAGCTTCTTAGAAAGAGGTACTTACGGTGGGGTTGTTTGGGAATTTACTCTAGATAATTATCAACGACTAGCTCAAGGAATATATTGGGGAATATTTGGGCGGTCTTTATTTTTGGCTTTAATTACAACTATTATTTGTTTACTAATTGGCTATCCCTTAGCATATTTTATTGCTACCCGTAGACCACCTTGGCGTAATGTCTTACTAATGCTAATAATTATCCCTTTTTGGACGAATTTTTTAGTCCGTACTTATGCTTGGATTGTATTGCTTCGTACTGAAGGAGTATTTAATATTGCCCTACAAAGTTTACAGCTAATAGATGAACCTTTGACTCTAATTTTTACTCCATTTGCTGTAATTATTGGCTTAGTTTATGGTTATTTACCATTTATGATTTTACCCTTGTATGCCACAATTGAACGTTTTAATTTTTCTTTGTTAGAAGCTGCTCAAGATTTGGGAGCTAATGATTTACGAACTTTTTTTCGTGTAGTTTTACCATTGACAATCAAAGGTATAGTTGCTGGTTCGTTACTCGTTTTTATTCCAGCATTTGGCGCTTTTATTACTCCTGATATTTTAGGTGGTGCCAAAACTATGATGGTAGGAAATCTCATTCAAAATCAGTTTATCAAAGCGAGAAATTGGCCGTTTGGTTCGGCATTATCAATTTTATTAATGGTAATTGTATTAATCCCAGTTATTATATATTTCCGAATTTCAGAAGACAAAAAAATCTCACTTTGAAATAGCAGTCAGCGGTCAGCTATCAGCTATCAGCTTCTCAAGCTGTATAATGGGGGATACTCAAGACAAGCCGCTCCGCGTCTACAAACCCCCATAAAAGGCGCACCATGTGCTTTTTCAAATATAGTGGGGGACTTAAACCTTTGGATTTTTAGCTGATAGGTAGTTAAAAGCTACAATGAAACAATTAGATTTACTCATTCGTTCTCTTGGTAAATTTGGGTTATGGATAAATACTGCTCTGGGTTTTGCCTTTCTCTATTTACCGATTTTTATATTAGTAATTTACTCTTTCAATAATTCTCGTTTTAATGCTATTTGGCGAGGCTTCACTTTAGATTGGTATGGGAATTTATTACAAGGGGCAACTAATAATACTATTACTGATGTGATGATTTGGGATGCTTTAAAAAACAGTCTTTTAGTGGCAGTAACTTCGACAATCATCGCCACAATTTTTGGTACTATGATTGCCTTAGCATTGGAACGTTTTCGTTTTCCCGGACGGACTGTATTGGAGGCAATACTTTTTCTACCAATCATTATTCCAGAAATTACTATAGGACTTTCTTTATTAGTTTTCTTTTCTCTCAGTTTTCAACTAATAGAAAATTTTTTAGGCATTCGTCTAGTGCTAGGTTTACCTACAGTAATTATTGGTCATATAGCATTTTGTATTTCTTTTGTTGTGGTAACTGTTAGAGCGCGGGTAGCAGAACTTGACCCAGCTTTAGAGGAAGCAGCTTTAGACTTAGGTGCTAATGAATTGAGAACCTTTTTTCGTATTACTTTACCTTTGATTTGGCCGGGAATTTTTAGTGCTGCTTTATTAGCTTTTACTTTGTCGCTAGATGATTTTGTCATAACTTTTTTTACTGCAGGAGTAGGTTCAACTACATTACCATTATTCGTTTATGGTATGATTAAATTTTCAGTAACACCAGCAATTAATGCTATATCTACTTTGATGTTAATAGCTTCTTTAATGTTGGTAATATCTGCCCTTTTTGTTGAGCAATTAGGGAATCAAAAAAACACTTAATATTAAATCCGGTTGAATACTTATTATATGAGATGGGGAGATAAGGAGATGGGGAGATGGGGAGATGGAGGGGTGGGGAAATTTAATCATGCTATATATACTTTAATGTTAATAGCTTCTTTGATGTTGGTAATATCTGCCATTTTCCTTGAGGAATTAAAGTAAGCATTCAGCCGTAAGCTATTAATTTTGGGGAAGGTCATTTCAGTTATCAGTACCTCTGCAATAAGGAGGCTTTAAATATGAAATATTCTCTTTTTTTCCCCTTAAAAGGGAAGGTTTTAGACCACAAAATTTCGGTAAAAGTAACCTTTGAAATAGAGAAAGAATAATATCATCTTCCGTTGAATACTGATAAATAACTTTTGTGAGGAAGACCGAGTCAGGAAGAGTAAGTGAGGAGGTAAGAAAGGAAGAAAAGAAGAAATATTGGAGATGGGGTATTGATAATTTCAGTATTTCTTTGGTACTGTCAGTACTGTCAGTCCTTAAATTTTATTTATCAAAATAATATGGGTCTAAAACCTCGCCTTTTAAGGCGCAATATTTTTGGAGAGTTGCTCAAATCCCCGTTACAAAAATAACTTTTGACTTCTCAGTTGGGGACTTCTGACTTTGTTAAAACTGACCCGTCCGCAATTCATAGCTCCCCCGGAGGAGGAACATGATATAGAACCCATTTGATATCTATATAATTATGGTAGTCAAGTCTTTTTGCGCATCAATTTTGAGGAACAACCTGAAGAAGGAGTGTTGAATTTTTTATATTATTTCTCCCCACATCTACCCTCTACTCTCTTACCGAAGAATTAATAATTAAATAATTAAATAATTAAATAATTCAGGTGAAAATTCTCCCCTTTCAAGGGGAAAAAAATAAATTTTTTCCTTTTATTCAATCCTATTCGTTTTAGGGAAAGGTAATTATCAATTATCCATGATCAATTATCAATTATTGAACTCTTGTCTCCTGTCTCCTAGCTCAAAAAACTTAATATTTATGAAGATACGCTTAGGGGTTCTATAAAAAGTTACTGTCAAAACCTCTTTCCCAAACCTGAGAACTAATTATTCATTACTAATTGCTGTTTGCATATAATTCCGTTTGTAAAGCATCTCCTTTGGAAAGAAAGCGCTGAATACTAATAGCTGTTAGCTCCGCATTCCGCAGGAAATTATGACAAAGTTACTGCCAAAATCCTCTTGTCAAACCTCAGAAGTAATTATTCATTTGAATACTGATAAATAACTGTTGTGAGGAACACCGAGGACCGAAGACCAAATCAGGAGGGAAGAAAGGAAGAAAAGAAGAAATATCTGGAGATAGGGTATTGATAATTTCAGTATTTCTTTGGTACTGTCAGTACTGTCAGTTGTTAAATTTTATTTATCAAAATCATAAGGGTCGCGCAACCCCACCCCACCTTTTAAGGCGCAATATTTTTGGAGAGTTGCTCAAATCCCCGTTACAAAAATAACTTTTGACTTCTCAGTTGTGACTTCTGACTTCGTTAAAACTGACCCGTCCGCAATTGGTAGCTCCCCCGGAGGAGGAACATGAGATAAAAAATTACTGCCAAAGTTCCCTTTTCAAACCTCAAAAGTAATTATTGATTATTAATTGCTGTTTGCATATAATTCCGTTTGTAAAGCATCTCCGTGGGAAAGGAAGTGCTCAATACTAATAGCTGTTAGCTCCGCATTCTGCAGGAAATTATGACAAAGTTACTGCCAAAATCCTCTTGTCAAACCTCAGAAGTAATTATTCATTTGAATACTGATAAATAACTGTTGTGAGGAACACCGAGGACCGAAGACCAAATCAGGAGGGAAGAAAGGAAGAAAAGAAGAAATATCTGGAGATAGGGTATTGATAATTTCAGTATTTCTTTGGTACTGTCAGTACTGTCAGTTGTTAAATTTTATTTATCAAAATCATAAGGGTCGCGCAACCCCACCCCACCTTTTAAGGCGCAATATTTTTGGAGAGTTGCTCAAATCCCCGTTACAAAAATAACTTTTGACTTCTCAGTTGTGACTTCTGACTTCGTTAAAACTGACCCGTCCGCAATTGGTAGCTCCCCCGGAGGAGGAACATGAGATAAAAAATTACTGCCAAAGTTCCCTTTTCAAACCTCAAAAGTAATTATTGATTATTAATTGCTGTTTGCATATAATTCCGTTTG
>NZ_JAAHGO010000090.1:17315-31822 GCF_010672455.1 Okeania sp. SIO2C9
ACCCGTCCGCAATTGGTAGCTCCCCCGGAGGAGGAACATGAGATAAAAAATTACTGCCAAAGTTCCCTTTTCAAACCTCAAAAGTAATTATTGATTATTAATTGCTGTTTGCATATAATTCCGTTTGCAAAGCATCTCCGTGGGAAAGGAAGTGCTCAATACTAATACCATTTCTCAAAAAATTTTCTATATTTTATTGAGCAGGGGAGTAGGGGAGTAGGGGAGTAGGGAAGTGAGGGAGAAGTAAAAATAAGAATAATTAACATTAACGCAAGCTAAAATTAGTAAAAAAAAGTTATTCAACTTGTGTTAATTACTTAATAACTGAAGTGTTACTCAAGTATAACGTTACTTTTGGGAATTGGTATAATAGTTGAATCCTTACAAATTAGGGAATCAAAAAAACACCTAAAATGATTAAATAAATATCTGTAAATATGAAAAAACTGATTACTTTTCTGCTGCTATTTACTATGGCTGTAATTTTACCAATTGGTTGTAGTAATAATAGTCCTAATGCTCCAGAGATTAGCAATAATAATGTCCTGAGTATTTATAATTGGTCAACATATATTGCTCCTGAAGTAATTACTGAATTTGAAAATAAATTTAATGTCAAAATTCAATACGATACTTATGAAAGTAATGAAGACCTCTATGCCAAAATTAAGCCAGGAAATCCTGGTTATGATGTAGCTTTTCCCGCTGATTATATGGTGGAAATTATGGTGTCTGAAGGATTGCTAGAAGAACTGAATCAGGAAAATATTCCTAATATGAAAAATCTCAATGATAAATTTATTAATCCTCCTTACGACCCAGAAAATAAATATAGTATGGCTTACCAATGGGGCACAATGGGAATAGGCTATAACATCAAAGCTACTGAAGGTGAAATTAATAGTTGGTCAACTATGTTTGACCCTAAATTTAAAGGCAGAGTTGCTCTATTAGATGATATGCGAAGTAGTTTTGCAATTGCCTTAATTTCCCTTGGTTATGACTCGAATACAACTAACCCGAAAGAAATTAATGAAGCTAGAGATTTTCTGATTAAAAATAAAGAGGCGATCGCTGCTTTTGCGCCTGACACTGGTCAAAATTTATTAGACCAAGGAGAAGTAGATTTAACCTGTGAATGGAGTGGGGATATTTTCCAGATTATGAAAGAAAATCCCAACCTTCGTTACGCTATTCCCAAAGAAGGAAGTATTCTCTTAACTGATAATATGGTTATTCTTAAAGGAAGTAATAATAAAGAGCTTGCAGAAAAATTTATCAACTTCATTCTCGAACCAGAAATAGGGGCAAAAATTTCAAATTTCATTAAGTACGCTACCCCAAACCAAACCGCAAAAGATCGAGGTTTAATCGAAGCTGCCGATTTGAATAATCCTGCCATTTATCCCCCACCAGAATTATTTGCAAAGCTTGATTATATTCAAGACCTTGGTCAAGCAACAACTCTATACGATCAAGCTTGGACAGAAGTTAAATTAGGAGTTGGTAATTAGTAATTTTTAGCCCAATTTTACCGAAAAATTGTGGGTATGCGCCTCCCCTTTTAAGGGGATAATAAGCGGTCGTTTGCGGAGCAGTCCGTTAGGATGGGATGGCGTTTGCTACCGCAAAGCTTTCCGTTCCGGAATGCTACCGCAAACGCTAACAGCGGAGCGGCTCTGATAAGAGCGGGTCTCCTCGCCATATCCAATCGACTCCTGTGAAAAAAAAATTTTCATGAATTTGTCAATCCTCTTCAATTCATAGAGAGGTAATTATTCATTATTCATTATTCATTATTAATTGTTGAAAGAGAGATTTATATTAAGCAGGGAAGAGGGAATAGGGAATAGGGAACAGGGAACAGGGAAAAGTAGGAAAAAAATTTCCCTGTCTAAAAATTATGTAAGCATTTCCTGCGGAATGCTGCGCAAACAACAGTCAGCTATCAGCTATCAGCTTTATTACCTTTAAATAAGAAAAAAGCAATTTTATCAAAGCTTCAGAGTACGAATCTCTAGGTTAAGAATGTAGTAGAAATTAAACTAATACTTGCTTCATTAATTAAAAGTCTGTTTGTGCAACATGGCCTAAGAATAGCTGACCGCTAATAGCTGAATGCTTACAAAATTATTATCAAAATAATTGGATCTAAAACCCCGCTTTTTAAGGCGAAATATTTTTGGAGGGAGGCTTAAATCCCCGTTACAACAGTCGAAGCAAAGGTTAGGACAGATCAAAAACTTAAAACTCAGACAAGGTAATACTTTTCCTTCTTCCTTCTTCCTTCTTCCTTCTTTCTTCTGCTATACAAAAATAACTTCTGTACGGGCGAATGGCCATTCGCCCCTACTGACTTCTGACTTCTGACTTCGTTAACAATCTATGTCCTAACCTATCTATTTATTGCTACAAATTTGTGTTCGCGTAGCGTTACACTAGCAAAACAAAAATCCCCCGTTATCATCTTTGATTTGACCGAAAAATTTGGGTAGTTACGCCTCCTCTTTTAAGAGGATAAAAAAAAGATAATTCCGTATTTCAAGCCTCCTTATTGCAGAGGTACTGATAACTGATAACTGATAACTGAAATGACGGTGGAAGTGTCAAATAACTTTCTCTATGTTCCAGTTCTGTTATGAGCAAAAATTTGGTACTAAACCCTGCTTTAATTATACAGAGTATTTCAAGTTGATAAGATACAGTAACAACAATTTTTCGACTAATTTTACAGCACTTTTTAAGATGGTGAGGTACAGTTCAATATTAATCTTTACCTAATAATTAAGGTTTAAAACTTCTCCTTTAAAGGAGAAAAAAGCGGTTGAGGGATGGCGAAGTCCCCTCGCCATATCCAATCAACCAAGACAGCGGTCGTTTGCTTCGCAACGCTGTCGCGTTTCGCGTCAGCGGAACGGAGTTCTCTCTTCGGAGCTTCCCGTAGGGTGGGATGGCGCAATTCGGAGCGGCTCTTTCAAGAGCAAGTCTCCTCGCTGGCCGACCATCGACCAAGAGAAGAAAAAATTTTCATGCTCCGCGTCAATCCTCTCCTTGAAAAGAAGAGGTAATTGTTAATTATTAATTATTAATTATTAATTATTGAACCCCTACTCCCTAAAAAAAAGGAATTTTGTACCTCACGCTTCTTGGGAATTATATAGCAATGATATAATTGAGTAGTTAAATAATTATATTTATGAAGGCAAAACTATAATGACTTTCAAAATCCTTAGTTTAGATGGTGGTGGAATTCGTGGAGTAATTGCAGCACGAATTATGATATAAATTTAAAAACAAATTAAAGAACAAAAAGGTCAATCTTTACATGAATATTTTGACTTAGTAGCTGGTACTTCCACTGGCTCAATTATCGCAGCGCTAGTTGCTACAGGAACAGACAGCGCTAATATTCTCAAACTATATCAGGAAGAAGGAATCAATATTTTTCCATACCAAAGTTGCTTGTCGCCCAAAAGATTACCCTTAATTTTGAAATATGGAATTTCTGCTCCTAAGTTTTCCAATGAAGGCTTAATTAAAGTCTTGAAAAAATACTTTTTACCACAAGATGGAACAGCAATTATACTTGAGGAAATTAGTGAAATAAACTTATTAATTGTGGCTTACAATATGTTTTTGGAATCTCCGACTATTTTTGTAAATTCTCATCCAGAAATACCTATACAGACGATTTGGTATGACAATCTCCCTCTGTGGGAAATTTGTACTAGTTCTTCATCAGCTCCTACTTATTTTCCAGCTTATGAATTGAAAAATGGAGATTTGAGTCTACCACATATAGATGGAGGAATAGCAGCAAATAATCCCACATTAGTAGCAATAACCCATGCAATTAAACTAGGTCATAAACTAGAAGATATTTCGATAATTTCCATTGGCACAGGTGAAAATAGTCAGCCATACAGTTATAAGCAAATAGTAGAATGGGGACTAGCTGAATGGGCAATCAAACTAATTAATATATTGATGAATTCTCAGTCTTCAGCTAATAACCTTGTAGCAGAACAAATTATGTCTACAAAGAATCCTGAAGGTTACTTACGTTTACAGTTTGAATTAAATAATGTTTTTCAGCAAGGAACAGATCAGCAAAAGGTAATTAACTCTTATATAAATGAAGAAGTAAGTGAAGCGATAGATGATGCTAGAGAAGCTCATATTAATCAACTAATTAGAGTTACAGAAGCATTTATTGAGCAAGGAAAAGTTGCTTATTTAGACTTAGAATATCAAGTAAATTATCCCTTAGTTAAAGAAGCGATCGCTCGTTTTATTCATATTAATTAGTAAATGATAAATCTGTAGATCTTTGGTCTAGATAAAACTAACTTCTGTAGGTAGAGCGAACAAAAAAAATTGGTAGTGGTGCATAGTAATAGTAAAGGGAGTAGAGGAACAAGGGACAACTGGAGTGGAAAAAACTGTGAGTAGGAAAAAAACCAAAATACATCCTCTTTCTTTTAATTGGAGCTGAAGTAATAACAGCTGACATTATTAGGTAATTTGTCCTTAGTTCAATCAATACCATTACCCTTGCAGGACTGCCAAAATATTATACAGTATCATTTTAAATGCTTGAAAAATATCAGACTTTCTGAAAATATTAATTGGCATTTATTGGCTGGCAAAAATAGGGATTATCCCTGATATATATTTCTATATATGTTTCAATGGTTATACCATTTTCAAAAAAGAATGTTATGAATTATTTGGGTAATTACAAAGACTTTACAGAATAATTAAGGTAAAAATCCTCTCCTTTAAAGAAGAAACAAGCGGTCGTTTGCTTTTGCTTCGCAAAACTGGCGTAACGCAACGCTGACGCGAAACGCGTATCTCGGAACGGAGTTCTCTCTTCGGAGCTTCCCGGAGGGTGGGATGGCGCAATTCGGAGTGGCTCTGTCAAGAGCGGGTCTCCTCGCCATATCCAATCGACCAAGAGAGAAAAATTTTTCCTTTCAGTCAATCCTCTTCTTTTCAACAGGGTCATTTCATTCTAGATTTTGGCAATGAATTTATTGATTTTCAGACGGCGAAAGATAAATTTCCTAGAGCTTGAAATAACGTGGTTTTGTCAATACATAAACTGGCACACTTTAGAATGAAATAGCCCTGTCTTTTCAAGGAGAGGTAATAATTAATAATTAATAATTAATAATTAATAATTAATTGTTGAAAATAGATGTCCCTTTGACTATAAATAAAAGATAAGTTCCGATCTAAAAAATAATATCGAAGCCATTTATTCTGACTCCTGACTCCTGACTCCTAAGAAACAACCTACCTATTTGTAGCAAATATTTATCAAACTGGAATTAATCATAATAATATGCTATCTCAGACCGTCAAACTCATCAACATTTCCAAAGTCTTCAAAAGTCAAAATCAAAAAAAATTTATCGCTGTAAATAACATCAATCTCCAGATAGAAAAATCAGAATTTTTTTCCATACTAGGTCCTTCTGGGTGTGGTAAAACTACGACATTAAGAATGATAGCTGGTTTTGAAGTACCCACATCAGGAGAAATTTATATTCAAGGCAAACTAATGGGAAATAGTCCGCCATTTCATCGCCCAGTCAATACAGTTTTTCAGAATTATGCTTTATTTCCCCATCTAACAGTGGCAGAAAATATTGCCTTTGGATTAGAAATGGAAAATCTCCCGCGCCCAGAAATAAATCGTCGGGTAACTGATACTTTAACTCAAGTAAAATTAACAGATATGGAAAAGCGTTATCCCCGACAATTATCTGGTGGGCAACAACAAAGAGTTGCCTTAGCAAGAGCATTAATTAAACAACCAGAAGTGCTATTATTTGATGAACCTTTGGGTGCTTTAGACTTGAAATTACGCAAAGAAATGCAGTTAGAATTAAAGCAAATGCAGCAAAGGTTAGGCATTACATTTATCTATGTTACTCACGACCAAGAAGAAGCTTTAACTATGTCTGACCGGATAGCAGTTATGCACCAAGGAGAAGTTTTACAAGTGGGAACTCCGGTGGAGATTTATGAACAACCAAAAACTCGTTTTGTGGCTGAGTTTATCGGGGAAAGTAACTTTTTAACTGGGCGAATAACTGCACATCAAGAGGATAAAAGTTTGGTGTTAGTAGATGAAGATTTGCCTTTATTAATACCCTCTGTCAATCGTCTGCCAATAGATACAATTATTACCTTAGTTGTCAGACCGGAAAAAATAGAAATTTACCCATCAACTTATACAGAAGAAGCAGATTTTTCAGCGATAGTAGAAAATATTGTTTATATTGGTACGGATACTCGTTATGTTGTGCGTTTAACTGACAAAACTAAGATAGTTATCCGCAGACAAAATATTAATCCTTTTCATCTCAATCAATACGCTATTGGTGAGGCAGTTAAAGTTAATATTCCTGTGGAAAATATTAGTATACTGGAAGAAAATTTATCAGAAAAAGAAAGGTTGAAGCTGGGAAAAAATTAGCATTTTAGTTGAAGTTTCAATCCCTAATCGGGATTTACACAAATTGCAACTTTGTTGTAGATTTTTGTTTGACATCCTCCCCGGCCTAAAGGCACGGGGATTCCTAGCGAGCCGTAACTCCTCGGCGGGTTGACGTCTCACAGGCTGCTGCTACCGTAGGCGGTAGTCTTACACTTGCCTCCACGTCCGTTTCTTGCTCCGCGTTCCCTTGCGCCTTTCGGCGGCGCGGGTTCGGTGCGCTTTTTTGTCTCCGAATGCCCAAGGAGCGACTAATATATTTATCGCTGCGTTTTCGTCTCTATCGTGTTTGCTGCCACAGTTTAGGCACTCCCATTCTCGTACTTGAAGGTCTAACTTGCCACCTTTGAATCCACAGCTAGAGCAAGTTTGAGATGTTGGTTCCCAACGATTAATTACTCTGAAATCGCGACCATATTTTTCTGCTTTTCCTTCTAGGAATGTTCTGAAAGTTCTCCATCCTAAATCGGATATAGCTCTGGATAATTTACGGTTTTTTACCATACCAGAAACATTCAAGTCCTCTAAAACAATTGTTTGGTTTTCACGAATTATTTCAGTGGATAATTTATGCAGAAAATCAGTTCTTGTATCTTTCAGTTTTGCATGGAACTTAGCAACTCTAACCCGTGCTTTTTCATACCTTTTAGAGCCTTTAGTTTTATGAGATAATGACTTACTTAACTTTCTTAACTTATTAATTCGTTTCTTGAGTGGTTTAGGAGCATCAACTTTTGTACCATCGCTAAATGTAGCAAAAGTTTTAATACCTAAATCTATACCTACTGAATTATCAGTTTGAGGTAAGGTTTCTGGTTGTATTTCTACTACAAAGCTCAAGAAATATCTATGAGCTGAATCTTTAATTACTGTTACTGATGATGGAGCAGCAGGCAACTCTCTTGACCAGACTATTTTCAGCTTTCCTATCTTGGCGCTTCTAAACTTTGTGTTGACCAACTTTAAATCCTCATGCATGTAAACCTAGCAGTTTGCTTTGACTTTCTACTTTTAAATTTCGGAGGTTTAACAGGTTTACCTTTTCTCTGACCTTTAGTCGATTTGAAAAAGTTTTGATAAGCCTGGTTTAAATCATTTAAAGATTGCTGTAATGGTATAGCAGAAACTTCTGACAACCACTCTCTATTTTCAGTTTTTTTGGCTTGAGTAATAAAAAGCTTTTGCAGCTCAGAATTAATGGGTTTCTTTTCTCCTGAAGTATGCTTTTCTTGGCAGCAAGCTAGACTATCATTCCAAACTACACGGACACAACCAAATAGCTTGGCTAATTGGTGTTTTTGCCCCGTTGTTGGATATATGCGATACTTAAATCTAGCTTTCATAATTCCTATTTAAACTAACAGTATGATAACATATTTATTAAAAAAAAACAACCAAAAAGTCGCCCGCTTATGGGCGAGGCTTTAAACCCAATTTTTTGGTAAATTGCTGCTCCATGTTTCAATCCATAATAGGGATTTAGACAAATTGCAACAGCAGGATTTTAGAACCCTGGCCATATTTAATTTTCAAGGTACATTTGCGAGGTAAACCTATAAATCTAGCATTTCCAGCCACAGCTACACAATAGACAACAAAAAAAACAGCCCAAATCCTTGCCAAATAAGCATTTACTCAATTGCGACGATCGCCTATACTTCTCCAAAAAACTAAAAACCTTGCCCAGACTTAACTTCAGCCATTTTGTTTCACCCATTCTCTTGTACAGCTACCCATCCGCACAAATCAGCCCCTCCTGTCAAACTAAGCATCAACAAGATGGCCAGTCCGGAAACTATTAAAAAAAACAGGATATATTAATAGGAGTAACAAATTAAACAAAACTCTTGACAAATCACAGTTAGTTTGATATATAAAAACCAGAGGATAAAATTAAATGGAATTAGGCGTAAAGAGTACCACACAAGTATTAGAAGTTGCAGATTCAAGAATTACTGAATATTTTCAACGCTCCGAAGGTCAATGGCATTCAGAAAGACGTTATTATACTTTACCCGAAGGAAATACCCAAGAAATTGTCAGTCATTTAACAATTAAATTTCTCGATCTAGGAAGTCCAGAACTTACAGAATTAGCCAAACTCCATAAACTACATAATCCTGAAACAGCTATGATTTGTGGTTCATTAGTCAGTTGGCTTAGTCAAGATTCTGTATCAGGTAAGAAACAATCTGAAGGCTCAACAATATTCGGAGTTCAAGGCTTAATGTTGTATCGCGATCGCGGTTTTGCCACAAGTAACCCCATCGTAGCTGGATATCATCTATCTGACCCTAACACATTATGTCTCAGAACAGAGTACAATGGGTCTGTATTTGAGGAAGAAATTAAACAAATCGGCCATAAATACCGGACACGGCAAACTATTATTTCCCGTGCGGGCGAACAAAAAATGATTGGTCAATATCTAGAAAAGCGTATATTAAATAATCAGAAAAAGTGAAGCGACGGAATTTTTTAATCGGAGCTACAGCAATAACTTTAGCTGAATTTTTAGCAGGATGTGAAGGTCAGGGAGATTTAAACATTCAACTGTTAAAAAACACTATTCCTGCTCAAATGGTGTCAAAGTTTAAGAGGGAATTAACATCTCAGCCTAAATTAAACTTTAATCCTCAAGAAAATTTAACAGAATTATTTTCTCTGCTGCAAAGTTGGCAGAGGAAAATTTTATTAGAAAAGCAAAAATCATCTGCAGAACAAATAAAAAATATAAATATTGCTAATCTCGTTACTTTAGGAGATTATTGGTTAGCAAATGCCATTAAACAAGAACTAATTCAACCTCTTAATTCTGAAGCTTTACAAAATTGGAATAAATTGCCAGAAAAATGGCAAAAGTTAGTTAAGCGTAATAATCAAGGTTATGCAGACCCCGAAGGAAAAATTTGGGCAGCACCTTATCAGTGGGGCACAACATTAATTGCTTATCGAGTTGATAAATTTAAAACTTTGGGATGGCAACCTACAGACTGGAGCGATCTATGGACAGAGGAGTTACGCCATCGATTTTCTTTGTTAGATCAACCTAGGGAAGTTATTGGTTTAACTCTGAAAAAATTGGGTAAATCTTATAATGTTAAAAATCTTAGTAAAGTTGAAAATTTAAAATCGGAACTGGTTAAACTAAACCAACAAGTTAAATATTACGCTTCCAATAATTATTTACAATCTCTAATTACTGGAGATACTTGGTTAGCTGTTGGTTGGTCTAACGATATTTTACCATTGGTTAAAACACGGAAAGATATTGCTGCAGTAATACCTAAATCTGGTACAGCTTTATGGTCTAATTTATGGGTAAAACCTGCTGCTACTGTTGAGACTTCCTTAACAGAAAAATGGATTGATTTTTGTTGGGAACCTCAGATAGCAGAACAAATGTCTCTGATAACTCAGACTACCTCTCCAATTATACCCGGGATAAATCCAACTGAATTGACTTCAGAAATTAAAGATAATTCTTTGCTATTGCCTCCAGAAGATATTCTAGAAAAAAGTGATTTTCTCTATCCACTGGCAGATAGTACTATTCAACAATATAAGCAATTATGGCGAGAAATTCGTCAACCTGTGGAAAGGTAATACCAAATTGATAAATGTTTGCTACAAATAGCTAGGGTATTTCTTAGGAGTAAACCCACCCCTCGCCCCTCCCCCTCCCAGGAGGGGAAGTCAGGAGTCAGGAGTCGTATGGGAATGGCTTTAATGGCAGTTTTTAGGTCTGAATTTATCTTTTTAATCCATGAAGCATCTCCTATGAAGTATTTTAATTGCTCTTATTATTCGTAACATTCTTTTTTTAAATTGGTATAACAAAGCCCTCTAGCGATATTACATCAAATCCGTTGGCTTCGGAGTAATATAATTCTATTGATCGTCATACAATGTGTAAGGGCGAATGGCCATTCGCCCCTACAGTTCTTTAATACTGAATAACACCGATGCTACCGGATTTGATATTACATCAAATCCCTTTGATTGGAGATAAAACCTAAAAAAACGACGGGAGGAAGTTAGCCAGGGTGATTTATCCCCTGGTTGAATAACGACACGCGGGTTTTAACCCGGTGTTACTTTCCGGTTTGGTTTTCGATGTATTTCCTAATAGTTTCTGTTGAAGCATTACCAGTAGTTGCACAGAAAAAGCTTGGTGTCCACAGAGTAGGCAATTTCAGCAATCTGGGAAATTCTTTTCTCAAGTGATGAGAGGCTCTACCTTTGACTCGCTTGATAATTACAGAGGGTGCAAAAGTTGGGTCAACCTCTAAAAACAGGTGTACGTGGTCTGGCATGATTTCTAGTGCGATTAACCGCCAGTCATGTTCAGTGCATAACTCAAAAATTATCTCTTGTAACCTTTGTTTGACTTGACCTATGAGTACAGCTTTTCTCCGTTTTGGACAAAAGACAAAGTGGTAGTTGATTAATGTAACTGAGTGGGGATTTCTTCTATATTCATCTGGTTTTTTCTTTCCTACGGAATGCTGCGCAAACATCAAATCTGTAGACATAATATGTTTAGTAGTACTATTATATCTACAGGAGGTAAATCAAATGTATGGATGTAAGCAACATCTAGTTAATAGCACGCCAGAAATTATAGCAGTCCTGGAATATATTTGTACTGAGGCCAATAAATTAACAAATTGTGGGATTTACTATTGCCGACAAATGCTGTTCAAAGCAGGGAAGTTTTTAACTAAAGCTGAATTAGATTTTCAGCTTAAAAGTAATCCACATTTTAAAGCCATGAGGTCTGCTTGTGCCCAACAAACTTTGCACTCAGTGATTGAGTCTTTTAACTCCTATGCTAAGTTAGCCTCCATGTATAAAAATGGTGAGTTAACAGAGAAACCGAGACCACCAAAGTACCGTAAAAAAGGAGGTTTGGCAGTTGTTAGCTATCCTGCGCGTTGGGTTAAGCTAGTCAATGGAATGCTAAAATTTCCATTAGGTAATCAGGTAAAGGCATGGTTTGGCATTGACCATTTCCTATTGCCAATGCCAAGTAATCTAGACTTGAAACAGATTAAAGAATTTAGGTTTGTACCCAGAAATAACTGTTTTTATCTAGAATTTGCCTATAAACAACCAGAACCAGACCAAGCTCAACCCATAGCAGAAAATGTCTTAGGTATTGACCCAGGAGTCAATAACTGGTTAACCTGTGTAAGTAATGTAGGTAAGGCTTTTATAGTTGATGGCAGGAAGGTAAAATCTCGTATGGCAATGGTACAACAAGCAACTAGCCAAGATTAAGCAAGGCAAAGCAGGATATTACTGGGATGAAAAATTGGCTGCTATAACCGAAAAGCGTAACCGCCAAATGCGTGACAATGTGAATAAAGCAGCTAGGTTTGTCATTAACTGGTGCTTAGAGCATCAAATAAGTACCGTCATATTTGGTTGGAACAAAGGTATCAAAGACGGAATTAATATCGGTTCCAAGAATAACCAAAACTTTGTGCAAATCCCAACAGCTAAGTTAAAAGCTAGAATAGCTCAATTGTGCGAACAATATGGAGTTAAGTTTATAGAGACTGAGGAAAGTTACACAAGTAAAGCTAGTTTTTTAGATGATGATTTTCTGCCGACATTTGGTGAAAAACCCGAAAGGTGGGAAGCATCAGGAAAGCGTGTAAATCGGGGCTTGTATAGTTCAGCAACAGGACAATTAATTAATGCAGACTGCAACGGGGCAGCCAACATTTTGAGAAAAGTAGCAACACAGCTAGAAATAAATCTAGCCAAGGTTTGTAGGGAAGTTTTGATGCTTCCACAACGACATAAGTTAGATTCTCTAACTAAAAAGTATCGTAAGCAGTGCGTTGCGTGGCTTTAGCCCGCACCCATCACATCCGCTTAGAATCTAGGGTGTTTTAACCCCTAGAGACATCAAAATTCCCCAATCGTCATAACTACGCTCATCAAAGTGATTATCTCTCCTCCTGTACGTCGCCCTACCGACGGCTACCCTACCTGAGTTCCCCTCCTGGGAGGGGGAGGGGCGAGGGGTGGGTTGACTCCTAACTACTTAACCAATCTATAACTGTTTAACCAGATTTGATATTATTTGCCTTTCACTTGTGCTTGTTCAATGCAAGCCATCAGCTTTTGGACTAAAACCTGAACGTGAGGTTCAGCTGCCATCGAGACATGAGTACCAGGAACCCAATAAATCTCTACAGGTTCAGCAGAAAATGCACTCCATCCCCAATCCGGAGCACTCACATTTTCAGGAAGAGATTCAGAGACCATTTTACCTGTCATTTTCTCGAGAAAAATCTGACTTTTTGTTTTGTTTGAGCTGCTATTGGTATCAATTCCACTGCGAAACAAAGCAATTTTAGTAGGGTAAATTTCTTTTGGAAAATAAGAACTCTGGAAATTTGTCTTCATTACTCCCAGATAACCACGAAGTTGCTTGATGCCAAATCCAGAAGGAAAAATATTGAGTTCTTGGAAGTTCTTGTAGATGTAGTTGAATTGCTCATCGGGAGTGAGTTGTTCGAGTGCTTCGTAGTATGCTTCCATATCTTTGCCCAACATGAGATCCTTCCCCAATATAGTACTTAGGAGATCGCTGATGAGAGTCAGCCAAACAGCATCGTTCAAACCCTCCATCAGATTTACATGCTCTTCTTCAGGAACTGGTGCATTAGTGTCTAGAATAGCTAAGAGAGCCACCTCCTGTCCCTGTTTTTGTAACTGTTGAGCCATTTCACAAGCGACCTTACCACCGAAAGAATGACCTCCTAAAAAATAGGGACCTTGAGGCTGAATTGATTGTATTTCTTTAATGTTGTAGGCAGCTATGTCCTCAACTCGTGTGAAAGGCTCTGATTCTCCATCAAGACCAACGGCTTGCAAAGCATAGCAGGGTTGGTCTGAACTAAGATGGCGAGCTAAGTTAGAATAGTAAATGACGTTACCTCCACCTCCAGGTAGCAAAAATAAAGGTGGCTTGGAACCATGAGGTTGAATAGTTACAAGGGCAGACCAGGAAGAGGAATCTGTTGACTGGAGAATATGGGCAAGTTGTTCGATTGTTGGAGCTTGGAATAGGGTTGCTAGGGGTAGATTTTTGCCAAACTGCTTTTCAATCTGAGACATCAGCCGGACAGCAATCAGGGAATGACCACCAAGATCAAAGAAGTTGTTGTGTATACCTACCTGTTCTATTCCCAGCACTTCTGCCCAAATTTGTGCTAAGGCTTTCTCGGTTGTAGTCTCAGGAGCCACATACTCCGTTGACAGACTACTGGTATGATCCGGTGCGGGCAATGCCTTGCGATCTACCTTACCATTCGGTGTCAGTGGTAATTGCGACAACATTACATATCCCGATGGCACCATATACTCTGGCAACCTGGACTCCAGATATTCTCTCAACTGCGGTATCAGTTGCTTTCTGAACTGGGAACTCAAGGGATTATTCCCATAATTATGCCAGTTACCCGCTAACACTGATTTTTGAGTCAGCGGTGTTAACACCATTCCCTCTTTTGCTAACTCACTGCGCACAAATACCCCATCCATCAATTCTGGACTACCTTGTGCAGACCAACACAATTCTAAATTATACCCTAAATACGAACTTAGTTCATATAACCTCTCTGGGTCAATGCTCTTGACTTGCTTTGACTCTAACTTTTGCCTCAACTGCTGTACATTCTGTTTTGATTCTGGCTGTGATAGCAAATCTACCAACTCTACATCATTAGCCACTCTGCCATTTACTAAACCACTAAAGCATATTGATTCTGGCTGCTTTTGCTGCAGATATGTTTCTATCTCCTCATAACTCATACCTGCTCCACTTTCTACAGTCGGTTCTATTACTGATGTTGGTTGTGCCTCTATGTGCAACAGCACGCTATAGCGATATTTGGTCAGTTCATTGTTTTCCCTTCCCCTCTGTAAACGTATCTGTACATGAGTTATTTCTGGATGTTTTTCTTTGAGAGCTACAAAC
>NZ_JAAHGO010000091.1 GCF_010672455.1 Okeania sp. SIO2C9
TTGACATCCTCCCCGGCCTAAAGGCACGGGGATTCCTACTGAGCCGTAGCTCCTCGGCGGGTTGACGCTTTGCTTCGCATAGCTGCCGCTAACACAGGGTGCTGCTTCCTTGGCGGTAGTCTAACGCTTCCCTCCACGTCCGCGCACGAGTTTCCGAGTGCCCCCCGGCAACTAATAACACTATATCATATATTCAATTGACTTAACATAAAAATAAAAAGTCGCCCTACAAGGGCGAGGCTTTAAACCCAATTTTTCGGTAAAATTTATCCCACTCACAGGCAAATTTACCAATATAGCTACCTGTCCCTTGATAACTAAACTCTTCTATGGGTATCCCAGAAATACCGGAAATTTTTTGGTCATGGTACCCATTAATAATTACTTTCTCTAATTTAACTTCTTTGGCCAAACTAACATTCCAATGTACAGGTTCGTAGGAAGAGAGAGCTAAAATTACAGGCTGATTTTTTCTTTCTATTTTGATATTAATAGTGCCTGTGGGATGATAACCACCACGATGATCTGAGCGTGCTTCACAGACACCTATTAAGTGTAACTCCTTCTCTCTGTTAGAGGTATTAAAAAAAGATGAAAAATTATTACTACCTCCAACACCACAAGCAACGCTATTAACTACTGTGGTAGGAACTTTATTTTGATTAGCTTGCGGTTGAAATTTTGACCTCATTAATAACCAACTACCAAAAGTAATACTAGCTATTAAAACACTGGCAGTTATCACAATTAAATATTTAATATTTTGCTCAAATAAGTTTATTCTTAGTCGTTTTTTTGGAGAATAATTAAAATTTTGACTAACCTCAGAAACTATATCTGCTTTTTCATCTAGACAAGCTAATAACTTTAAACTTTCTTGTTGTTCTAACATAGTAGAAACAATTTTTGCTGTTCCTACATATAAATTTCTATTTTGTCTATCTACAATTAATCAATATTTATCAGTTTCATTTAATTGATAATCTTGTACTTGAGAATTTACCAGAGGATGCTGAAGAAAAATTTGCCAAGCAACACTAATACCAGCACCGATATTTTTACCGTCATTGTACATAACTTGGTCAATTTCTGATTCCCAGTAAAAAGCTACCCAAGGATGGTTAGAGTCATATCCTAATGACTTTTCTAACTGTGGGTTAGCTGTCAAATTTAAGAGTTTCACGAGATTAGATATACATCAGTTTCCAACTTGATGAACTAAAGTTCTTAATTATTTTAGTTTAGGAAGTAGGGAGTAGGAGAATGGTTTAGCCACTGTAGTCTATATATTCGATAAAATTTATATGATGATTTTGAAAGTGCGACTCGTTCATCAAGCTTTAGGACAGATAAATTTGATGATGAGCGATCGCGACATAATTACCATTGAACCAGATAAGCGTGGAGGAAAGCCTTGTATTCGTGGAATTAGTTAGTTTCTGGTTCCCAGCGAAAAGCTACCCAACAATGGTTTGCTTCATATCCTAATGATTTTTCTAACTTTGGGTGAGCTGTTAAATTTAAAGGCTTTACTAGATAAGACATAATCAAGTCAGGAAGTAAATTTTATAGTAGCGATGTTCAGTTTTATGAACTAGCAAACAAAAGAGATACAGAAATCTGGGATTTTGCCAGATTAAACTATAAGTCAGGTAGAAATAACAATGCTCAAACTAAAACGAGATTCGGGGTGGGTTGATTTATTGCGTGCATATAAAGTTGTCCTTAGATGGTAACATAATAGGCCATATTAAAAATGGTGAAGAAAGAGAATTTGATATTCCAGAAGGAAATCACGACTTCTTTCTTAAAATTGATTGGTGTCGTAGCAATGTTCTTAGTTTTAAAGATAATGGCAGTATAGTGAGTTTTGAATGTGGGAGTAGCTGTAGAGGCTGGAAAATTTTTCTGGCTATTGTTTATATTATATTCCTCCCTAATAAGTACCTATGGTTAGAAAAGAATCTGTAATTTCCTCACCAACTAAGACAGCAATTTTGGTACACTCTACTTTCGTTGGTGAGATTAGTCCAAATAAACCTGGTTTTTAGGATAAATCGTTGTTTTTATAACAGAGATATAGGAAAAAATCTGGTTTCTAGGTTTGTACGCCTATACAGCAATTTCTAAAGTTATGAGGTACAGTTATTTTTCTTCTTTTCTGTTCTCTATTCGCCGTTCCCTGTTCCCTCAAGCCTAAAATTTTGTACCTCATAAAAACGGCAATAACTGTCTATTTATCATGGATTTAGTCATAATAAACACACATTATCAAAATAAAAGTTGTAGTTTTTAGTTACTCATATACTCCGCAATTAAGATTATCTATTTCTGAGATAAGAGGGTGGCAAAACTTTCCAGATAATCAATTAAAACAGCAGTTTTAGTTAACTGTTTGAGTGACTGAATATTATCAATTTCATTAATAGCATCCACAAGATTTGTAGGTACATTTTCAAACCTAGTTTCTAACACTGTGATGATTGATTCTCTTGTAGATTTGAGTTTCCCTTTTTCCAAACCAATCTGTTCCCCTTTCTCTAAACTAATCTGTTAAATACTGGTAATATAAGGCATATTTTTTTCCTCCTCATAGTTATATACTTCTGTTTGAAATTGTCTTTTCAATTCTTCTGGTAAAATCATCATCCAGTCTATTTATCTGAACAACTGAATCACCATTTCTCTACTATAATCCCGCTCATATAGTAGACCCACCAAAGTTAACTTACTTTTCAATCTAATGACAGGATTTTGCCGAGTTTCCTTGCTTTTCAAGTAAGCCATAATAACCACAGCAAAAGGATTATTATTTTCGGCTAATAATTCCCAATTTTTCTCATAGTTAAATTATTAAACTATAGGAAATTTCAATTTTAATTGACAACCCCAACGACTATAACTATATTTTCTTGGTCGCCATTTTTTCTTTTCATCTCCCAACACAGCTAAACTGACGACTTCTGTATTTTTCAACCGATACTTATCATAGATGTGGTAATGATAAACATACATTCTTTCGGCAAAATTACTTTCATATTGCCCTTGTATTTCTGTATGAATCAAAATCACAGTTTCTTGACTATTTTTTAGCCATACTTTAACTAATTTATCCACTAAACATTTACCTAAACTAGCATCTTGAACAATTTGTTGAAATTCTTTATCCAAAGTTTCATAACCTTTTTCCCAATCAATATTCTTGGTAAGCATGAGGAATAATGAATAATTAATAGTGAATAATTAATAATTACTTCTCCTTGAACAGAAGAGGATTGGTTCAAAGAAAAATAGTTTCTTGTTTCTCCTTTAAAGGAAAGGCTTTAAACCCTAATTATTTGGTAAAACTTTTTTTTAAACAAGGAGAAGGCGATTCAAATTTAACCACTGGCAAACGCCTTCCCTAAATTTTCTCAATTAAAACAGAATAATATTCAATTCACAGCAACCAACTTCATCTCCAATATTTTATTAATAGTCTCTTCAACAGCTTTATCTGGAGTTGAAGCGCCAGAAGTCACACCCAAAACTACCTGACCTTCAGGCAACCAACCTTCAGATATTTTTACCTCATTTCCTAAAGGTTTATGTTCAATTCTATTCCCAGATAAAATCCTTTTAGCACCATCAATATGATAGGAAGGAATGCCATTTTCTATTGCCATTTCCTGTAAATGAGTTGTATTAGAAGAATTAAAACCTCCTATTACTACCATTAAATCTAACTTTTCATCGAATAAACCCGCCATTGCATCTTGCCGTTCTTGAGTCGCGTCGCAGATAGTATTAAAATTTTGATAATGTTCATTTAATTTATCTGGTCCGTACTTTTTCATCATTGTTCGTTCCAACAACTTTCCTATTTCTTCAGTTTCACTTTTCAGCATAGTAGTCTGATTAGCAATACCAATTTGTTCTAAATCTAAATCTGGATCGAAACCTTCAGAATGAGCTAGTTTAAACTTATCCATAAACTCATCACGGTTGCCACAATTGAGAATATAATTACAGACATATTCTGCTTGTGATTTATTTAGAACGATCAAATATTTATCAGCAAAAGAGCTAGTAGCTATAGTTTCTGCATGATTATATTTACCGTGAATAATAGAAGTAAATTTTTTCTTTTTCTGTTTTTCTACGCTATTCCAAACTTTAGAAACCCAAGGGCAAGTAGTATCAACAATTTGACAATTTTTTTCCTTTAATATCTGCATTTCCTGAATACTTGCACCAAAAGCTGGTAAGATTACAACATCATTATCTCCAACTACAGAAAAATCTTTTTTACCATCAATTACAGGAATAAATTTAATTTTCATATCCCTCATATCTTGATTAACAGAAGGATTATGAATTAGTTCATAAGTAATCCAAATTTGTTGGTTAGGAAAATGTTGACGAGTTTCATAAGCTATAGCTACTGACCTTTCAACACCCCAACAAAAACCAAAAGCTTTTGCGAGTTTGATAGTAACATCCCCTTTTTGCAGGGTATAATCATTATCTCTAATTTGTTGAATTAGGTTACTTTGATAAACAGACTGCATAACTGTGGCGACTTCTTCAGCATGACCAAACCCTTTGCGGTTATAATTCTCAGATTTTTTTAGCGCCCTGGTAAAAGCTTTTGTATCCATGATTATTTTAAACCCTTGAAAATCTCTTTTATTTTATAGCAATTAGTACTTATAGCGTTACGGGTAGGGAGCAAGAACTAGGAAAGAGCAAGCAGGAATGATAGAGAAAAAAAATGTTTTGATTTCTAAATTAAGCAGACATGGTATAAATTACACATAAACTGGTAAGTCGATGGGCAGAAATAAATATAATATGTTCCTAGTTTAGGAGATTTTACAACTACCTAATACCTGAAATAAAATTGGTATAATTTTCTGAATATTCCACATTCCACATATGAGTATAATCAAGTATTACAAAAACTGGTGAACCGCTAATTATTTATATCAAATTCAAAAAAAATAGTTCCCGAAAAATTAAGTTTAAAGCTTCCCCATTTTAGGGGGTAATTTGTGTTTGGATATAAAAAGCGGAAAGTTATTCAAGCACTTTGAGAACTAAAATTATGGAGTTTTGCATAAAAAGGCTTATGTTATAGAAAAACTCTGTACCTAAAAATTATGGCCTAAAATCCCAGATTTTAAGGGTATAAAAAGCGGTCGATATTCGGAGCTTCCTGTAGGGTGGGATGGCTAGGAAACCTGCTCTTGCAGAGCCACTCCGCTAACGCCATATCCAATCGACCAAGAGAAAGAATATTTCAGATTTCAAGCCTCTTGTTTCAGCTAGATGTACTGATAACTGATAACTGAAATTACTTATACCAACTCTCAAAAGTAATGCTATACTTAAGTAAAACTTCAGTTATTAAATAATTAATACAGACAAAATCCATTTTTGCTAATTAGCAGCTCAGTTAATATTAATTATTTTTATGTTTACTCTGTAGGGACGTTGCATGCAACGTCCCTACTCCCCCACTCAATAAAATGTAGAAAAGTTTTTGAGAAATGGTATTACATAGAATCCGGTTATACAGTATATGTTTATAATTCTATCCACACTTCAATATTAAATCTCCCCCTAACCCCATATTCCCATCCTGGGAGGGGTTAGGGGTTAGTCCCCATCTCCCCACCCCCAAATATATGACAAGTATTCAACCGGATTTAATATTACTGAGGTTCTTCCAATCTCATTTTGCTATACATTTGGATTGCCGTACTCCAAATTTGATAACCATTCTCATTTAGATGCAGACCATCAGTACTAAGATCACCTCGGAGAAAACCTTGAGAGTCTGTAAATAGTGGGTGAAGATTTAAAAAAAATGCTCCCTCATCATCAGCTAATGCTTTTAGGCTACGATTTATTCTTCTGATGCGACTATTAGGTAGTTGTAAAAGATAATCGCGACCTTCCCAAATAGCCGCCTCTCCACTATGAGGTAAAATAGATTGGATAACTATTTGACTCCCAGGATGAATGTATCGTAATTGATTAATAATTCTTCTTTGATTTGCTAAAATCGCCCAATCGCTTTCTCCATGAATTAAATCATTAATACCAATCATCACAAAAATTGTTTCTGGCCTCGTACTATCAAATAAATAAAGTCGCTTCAATAGGCCAGACGAAGTTTCTCCAGAAATACCTTGGTTTAACCAGGTTCTATCTCTAGGGAGAAGTTGAGAGGGAAACCAAAGACTCAAAGAATCTCCCACCATAACAGTTAGACGATTAGGACGATTTTTAGCTGCAGCGATCGCCTCTCGCTGTAACTGTTCTACCCATTGTTCATAAGTCCATCTATGATTTCTGCCAATAGCCAGAAGCTCTTTCCTAGCTTCTCCAAATAGTGGACTTGGTCTATTAGTTCTAATCCTATCAGTAGCATAGTTGATTGTAGCATTTGCTTGAGGCTCTTCTGACAATTTGTAGTCACTCATAACTAGGGTGGCCACTGTTAATAACAGTAGCCCGTTAGCAGCTAAGGAACACCAAGCCCAAGTTGGAACATTTTTAGATAAAGTAAACACCGTAGCTGAATTAAATTAGTCTCCGATACTGAAGTAACTGATTTATGGCTATGGCTATTTTACCTAGAATTTTCCCATTAGTGTTTTTGCAGACCTTGGTCAATATCCATTCTATTTGACATACCAGGGCCAAAGGCATCAGGTTCTTTCATAAACCCTGTGTAAGCTTCCATACCATGTTCGGCAATATCCAAGCCTTCAAATTCTTGTTCTGTATGGACACGAATACCTGTAGTAGCTTTCAAAGCTAGCCAGAAGATAGTACTCATAATCACTGTAAACAATCCCACTGAGATAATACCTATGGCCTGAGTCAAGATATTAGCATCTTCAACAAAAATACCAACAGCTAAAGTACCCCAGATTCCACAGACTAAGTGAACTGATGTGGCACCTACTGGGTCATCAACTTTCAATTTGTCAAACAAAGGTACAGAAAATACAACAATGATGCCAGCAACACCACCGATAATTACTGCCTCTAAATAAGATACGCCATTACAACCTGCTGTAATACCTACCAGTCCAGCTAAAACACCGTTAATAATCATTGAGAGGTCTGGCTTAGTATCTTTGAGCCAAGATGTAATAGTTGCAGTAGTCCCCCCTGCTGCTGCTGCTAAATTTGTGGTTACAGCGATATAAGCCACATTTTCGTTTGCTGCTAGTTCCGAACCAGGGTTAAAGCCAAACCAGCCGATCCACAGAATTAAACAGCCCAAGGTAGCAAAACCCATATTATGACCAGGAATAGCTCTCGGTTGGTCATCATCATCATATTTGCCCATCCTTGGCCCTAAAATATATGCTCCGACCAGTGCTGCCCAGCCACCGACTGAGTGGACTGCTGTTGAGCCAGCAAAGTCACCGAAGCCCATTTCAGCTAGCCAACCACCACCCCAGATCCAATGTCCGGTAATTGGGTATGAAATACCTGTGATTAACAAGCTAAAGAATAAAAAGGCACTAAATTCAATCCTTTCAGCTACAGCGCCAGAAACAATGGTGGCTGCAGTAGCGGCAAAAGCTGCTTGGAATAGAAAAAATACAGGCAATGGTAAACCAGAAGGAAATGGGTCTAGTCCGTAGTTACTAGCTTCCCCAGTTAGGAAAAAACCACCCCCACCAATGAAGGGATGGTCTCCGGCAAACATTATGGAAAATCCTATAGACCAATAAACTAATGTAGCTAGAGCAAATACAATTAGGTTTTTTGCTAAGATATTAACTGCATTTTTATGACGACAAAAGCCGGTTTCTAGCATTCCGAAACCAGCATTCATAAAAATCACAAATATTGAAGCCACCAAAATCCATATTGAGTCTAATACCCCTTTGACATACTCTGGGGTTAATTCTTGGTCTTGAGCTGTCGCAGCTCCTGCCCATAACGCAATAATTATGAATACTAGGGGTATGCAGGCTAATGTCGCAGGGGAAAACCATCTTGTCCGACTTAACCTGTTTATCAGTACTGTCGGTTCTAAGAAACTGCTATATCTTGCTGATAATAACTGCTTCTTTTTTGTTCTATTGTTCTTGAACTTTACTTTAGATGTCATTGTGAGAACTAATTAATAGTTTACAATTGAAAATAGCCCACCAATTCTTGTATAGATTTTCTGTATCTCTTGCTACTTTGATTTGATTTAGTAGCAATAGCTGTTTGAGTCTTTTCACAAAAGTCTCTGCCTGTAAGAATACCAATTATTTGTCAGATTTTTGTTCTAAAATGTTTGCAATTTAATTAAATTTGTGTTAAATATTCCTGATATCCTATTTCCTCTAATCTATTTTGTTTGTCCATGACTGATTCAGCTAGGGTCTGGCGATATTTTTGGACTCGTTCTAATAGTTCTGGTTGGTGGGATGCTAATATCTGAATGGCTAATAAACCAGCATTTTTAGCATTGCCGATCGCTACTGTGGCTACTGGTATTCCTCCTGGCATTTGCACTATAGAGTATAAAGAGTCAATGCCTTGTAATGTTCGGGTTTGTACGGGGACACCAATTACTGGGAGTGGCGTTAAAGATGCGACCATACCTGGTAAATGTGCTGCACCACCCGCTCCGGCAATTATGACTTTTAATCCCCTTTGATGGGCGGTTTGGGCATATTCAAACATTCTCTGGGGTGTGCGGTGGGCTGAGACAATGGCGACTTCTGAGGGGACTTCAAATTCTTCACAGATAGCGATCGCTTCTTTCATTGTGGGCAGGTCTGAGTCACTGCCCATAATAATTCCGATGATTGGGTTCATATTTCATATCATGTTCTGTAGCATCGGTATTGTATAGCGAAGGTAGGGGTGATGGGGAGGTGGAGTGATGGGGTGATGGGGTGATGGGGTGATGGGGTGATGGGGAGTAGGTTTTTTAAATTCTTGATTTTTGCTTTTCTTCTGTTAATCTAGGGGCAGGCTAACTATTATTTTGTTTGTAAATTAAAAGTCAAAATTAGTCACTTATCTCTAAGCCTTTGTGAATGAAAAACTAAAAACATTCATTTTAAATTGATTTTTAGGAGCATAATTTTGATGATTTTAAGCAAATTAGATTTTTCTGAGTTTTGAGGATGTTGAAACTGATAAATTTTTATACTATCTATCACTACCTTTTACACGTTAGCGAGCACAACAACCATTAAGTTTTCTATCATTCCAAACCTTAATTAATTATTATACAAATTACAATGCATTAATGTGGAACTTAGGTACCACTTCAATTATTAAGTAATTAAAACTAACCTTATCACTTTTTTGATAATTAGCATCCTAGGAGCGCATTAATTATTAGGTAATGGTGCATTGTAATGGTATTTACATCTAATATTTTAGGCGTTGGTGAAAAGAGGCATGATATCATGTCCGGATAAGAGCGCTATAGAACTCCGTTCCGCTTACGCGATCGTGCTGACGCAACGCTTCGCGTTAACCTGCGTTGTGCGCCAGCAAACAAAAAACTTTCTCTTTCTACTCTTCTTTCTTCTTCTTTCCTCCCTCCTGACTCCTGTCTCCTGTCTCCTGTCTCCTGTCTCCTAAGTAATTAAGATTAATATCATACAGTAATTCACCAACGCCATATTTTATTTTGATTTTTGTCACAGTATAGCCAGTGGGAGCATCTTGCTCCGGTTCTAAGTGTTCTTTATCTCTACCTACCATTACTATGCAGGACTACCAATTATTATTGTGTTTACTTCATAGATTAGAATAGGTTACTAAATTTCCACAAACCAGATTTTTTTAATCATGTTTGGATGCTGTTATTATCAAAATAATATGGGTCTAAAACCCCGCCTTTTAAGGCGTAATATTTTTGGAGCGGGGCTTAAATCCCCGTTACAAAAATAACTTCTGTAGGGGCGAACGGCCGTTCGCCCCTACAGACTTCTGACTTCTGACTTCGTTAACCCTAACCCACTTAAGACAAATAATCCGAATAATATCGAAGGTTCAGGAACTGTTTCAATTCGATTAAAGGTTATAGGAGTACCGAATAATAGATTACCATTACTATCAAAAATACGATCTAAAGAGTCAATACTATTAGGATTAATCACAATATCAGAAATAACTTTACCCCCAGGAAAAGTCGTCGAACAACCTCCTGGTTCGTTAGTCCCTACATAGGTATTAGAAACAAAAGAAAGGTTTACCTCACAGTTAAAATTATCTAAATTTGTAGCATTAATAAACTGTTTAGATTCAGGGCGATCGCATAAACCAAATAAAGAAGTTTCATTGAGAAAACGATTAATACTAATAGTAACTTGAGAGTCATTATTACTAAAAAAATAATACAAGCGCACCCGAAAAGGAAACCCTCCTGTTGTTTGCTCTAAATAAATAGTTTCTGTATTTTCCATCAGGTCACTGCCAATAAGTTTAACCGGACAATTTGACATTGTAATCGGAGGAATCATAGGATGATCAGCAACCTGTTTAGTATTATCAAATAAGCCAGTGAACCATTGTGATACCTGCTCCACTTGAAATAAAATGGGAGGTCTCATAGTTGCAGCATGACTTTTTTTAGCAAATGTTACACTTAAAAGTAGAGCGCTTAAAGTAAAAAAATTAAGTTTATTTATCTGCATTTTTCCACACTTATTTTCATTAAAAATGTATTCTTAAATTGCCACTCATTTTAACACCGATTCTAATCTTTTCCTAACTCTAATTTTTATTGAAATTTTAATTAATACCAATTTAAAAAAAGAATGCTAAAAAAAGGTAGACCTTGCTCGAATATGCTGAAAAATAGCTAGTATAGTTCATTTTAGATAGTTATTTATATTGTTTTTCTCTTTTTTTCAAAATTTACCGAAAAATTCTGGGTATGCGCCTCCCCTTTTAAGGGGATAATAAGCGGTCGTTTGCGCAGCATTCCGTAGGATGGGATGGCGAGGTCTCGGAGCCATATCCAATCGACTCCTGTGAAGAAAAATTTTCATCTCTTTGTCAATCCTCTTCAATTTATTCTCAAGGAGAGGTAATTATTCATTATTCATTATTCATTATTCATTGTTGAACCCTTCTTACTTCTTTCCTCTTCCTTCTTTCGTACGGACGTTGCATGCAACGTCCCTAGCATTTGTAACAAACATTTATCAAATTGGTATAACTTAAGTAGGTGAGTATAAATAAACTTCATTAATGGATAATTGATAATTGATAATTACCTCTGGTTAAAACCGCTCTTGATTGAATATAAGGAAATATTATTTCTTTTCTTGGTCGATTGGATATGGCGAGGAGACCTCGCCATCCCACCCTTCGGGAAGCTGCGAAGATCGACCGCTTTTTTCCCCTTAAAAGGGAAGGCTTTAAACCAGAATTATTTAATAATTAATAATTAATAATTAATAATTAATTATTCGGTAATATTAGAGGGCGGGTTTTTAGAACTCGACCCTGCTGATGTCAAAGCTTTCGGTTAAACCCACCCCTACACTTTTTTAACGTTTAATTTAGATATACCTACTTAAGCTCGTGAATTTAACTACTAAAATTATTAACGCTAAAGTCCCTGGTTATCAAAATCTACAGCAGATTTTAATCGACTCTACTGGCAATATTAAAGAAATTATCTCTCAAACAGAAGAACTTTTACCTACCTCATCTACCACTATTGATGTTCAACAAGATTGGGTTTCTCTCGGTGGGGTTGATTTACAAATTAATGGTGCTTTGGGTTTAGCTTTTCCTGAAGTAGATGCAAATTCTACTACTAAAATACAGGAAATTTGTCAGTATTTATGGCAGCAAGGAATAGATGCTTTTTTACCAACTATTGTCACAACCTCTATAGATAATATTCAGCGATCGCTCCAAATATTCCACAATTTGGCCTCACAACCTCAACACCCAGAAATGGCAAAAATTTGGGGCGTTCATTTAGAAGGTCCTTTTCTCAATCCTGAAAAGCGAGGCGCTCATCCATTGGAGTATTTACTACCATTAACGCTCAAAAATGTTAAAGAAGTTTTGGGAGAGTATGCTGAGATAGTTAAAATAATTACTTTAGCTCCAGAATTAGACTCCACAGAAACAGTTATTCCCTATTTAAAAAATCTAGGAATTACGGTTAGTTTAGGGCATTCTCAAGCTACAGCAAATCAAGCAGAAAAAGCTTTTCAATTGGGAGCTTCAATGGTAACTCATGCTTTTAATGCGATGCCGAGTTTACATCATCGAAAACCTGGTTTATTAGGGGCAGCAATTACAAATTCTGATGTTATGTGTGGTTTAATTGCTGATGCTCAGCACGTCTGTTCAACAATGATAGAAATTTTGTTGAAAGCGAGTCAATATCAGCAGGGAATATTTTTGGTTAGTGACGCTTTATCGCCCTTGGGATTACCTGATGGAATTTATCCTTGGGATACTAGAGAAATAGAAGTTAAAAATGGTACGGCAAGATTAAAAGATGGAACTTTATCAGGAACAACTTTACCTTTATTAGTTGGGGTTAATAATTTGGTGAAGTGGGGAATTTGTGATGTTGAGACAGGAATTTATTTAGCGACTATTGCACCTCGGAAGGCGTTAGGAATAGATAGTGAAATTATTGGTAAGTCTGGGAAAAATTTATTGAGATGGAGGGTAACGAAGTCAGAAGTTAGAAGTCATTTTTGTAATGAGGATTTGAGTTGGCAGAGAATATTTAGGATTTGCTGAAAAAAGCAAAATGTGGGAGGTTTGGGGAGGGTGGCAAGACAGAGAAAGTAGGAATAATTGTTCTTTAATTTTTCTGTTCCGGAATACTTTTGGAACTAGATGCTACCTAAAGGCAAACCAGAGCATCTCAAAAAAAATCTGCCGCAAAAATTTGGCAAGACAGAGAAAGTAGGAATAATTGTTCTTTAATTTTTCTGTTCCGGAATACTTTTGGAACAGGATACTAGCCAAAGGTAAACCAGAGCATCTCAAAAAAAAATCTACTGAAAAATTTGGGAAGGCACAGAAAGTAGGAATAATTGTTCTTTAATTTTTCTGTTCCGGAATACTTTTAGAACGAGATACTACCCAAAGACAAACCACAGCATCTCAAAAAAAATCTGCTCAAAAATTTGGCAAGACACAGAAAGTAGTCGGAAGAATTGTTCGGGAGACTTTTGTGTTCCGGAATACTTTTGGAACCAGATACTACCCAAAGGCAAACCAGAGCCTCTCAAAAAAAATCTGCTCAAAAATTTGGCAAGACACAGAAAGTAGTAAAGAATTGTTCGGGAGATTTTTTTGTTCCGGAATACTTTTGGAACGAGATGCTACCCCATTGGTAAACCAGAGCATCTCAAAAAAATCTACTGAAAAATTTGGCAAGACACAGAAAGTAGGAATAATTGTTCTTTAATTTTTCTGTTCCGGAATACTTTTGGAACAGGATACTAGCCAAAGGTAAACCAGAGCATCTCAAAAAAAAAATCTGCTCAAAAATTTGGCAAGACACAGAAAGTAGAAAGAATTGTTCGGGAGATTTTTCTGTTCCGGAATACTTTTGGAACGAGATGCTACCCCATTGGTAAACCAGAGCCTCTCAAAAAAAATCTGAAGCGGAAGGGTGAGAAGACAGGGAAATTAGGAGAAATAATTGTTCGGGAAATTTTTCTGTTCCGGAATACTTTTGGAAGGAGATACTACCCCATTGGCAAACCAGAGCGTCTCAAAAAAAATCTGCTCAAAAATTCGGGAAGATAGAGAAAGTAGGAAGAATTGTTCGAGAGATTTTTCTGTTCCGGAATACTTTCGGAACGAGATGCTACCCCATTGGCAAACCAGAACGTCTCAAACAAAAATCTGCTCAAAAATTTGGCAAGACACAGAAAGTAGTCGGAAGATTGTTAGGGAGACTTTTCTGTTCCGGAATACTTTTGGAACGAGATGCTACCCCATTGGCAAATCAGAGCATCTCAAACAAAAATCTGCTCAAAAATTTGGCAAGACACAGAAAGTAGGAATAATTGTTCTTTAATTTTTCTGTTCCGGAATACTTTTGGAAGGAGATACTACCCCATTGGTAAACCAGAGCATCTCAAAAAAAAATCTGCTCAAAAATTTGGCAAGACACAGAAAGTAGTCGGAAGATTGTTAGGGAGACTTTTCTGTTCCGGAATACTTTTGGAAGGAGATACTACCCCATTGGTAAACCAGAGCGCCTCAAAAAAAATTTGGGAAGATAGAGAAAGTAGGAAGAATTGTTCGAGAGATTTTTCTGTTCCGGAATACTTTTGGAACGGGATGCTACCCCATTGGCAAATCAGAGCATCTCAAAAAAAAATCTGCTCAAAAATTTGGCAAGACACAGAAAGTAGGAAAATTGTTCAGGAGATTTTTCTGTTCCGGAATACTTTTGGAACGGGATGCTACCCCATTGGCAAACCAGAGCGGCTCAAACAAAATCTGCTCAAAAATTTGGCAAGACACAGAAAGTAGGAATAATTGTTCAGGAGACTTTTCTGTTCCGGAATACTTTTGGAACGGGATGCTACCCCATTGGCAAACCAGAGCGTCTCAAACAAAATCTGCTGAAAGCTATCTATAGGGGGCGAATGCCATTCGCCCCTACTAGATATAGCGGTTCTGGTAAACCCTGTTAGACAAAGCAATATTTTTACTTCTTCCCTCTTCCCTCTTCCCTCTTCCTTCTTCCCTCTTCCTTCTTACTTACAACTTAACGCCACATTCAGAACAGAAATTATGAGTAACACTATTTTGTGCCCCACAATTACTACAAGTAATGAACTCCACAGCTTGTTCGAGCTGCTTGCGAATAGGTAAACCAACCATTTGAGCATTACTCTTACCAGGGGCTACCATAGGATAACAATTCTCATCCTTAGTCACACGAGCATCCATCAACACAGGCCCATCGTGAGCCAACATTTGAGCGATCGCCTCTTTAAGCTCCTCCCGACTAGAAATCATCATACCTTTAATTCCATAAGCCTGAGCCAACATCGCAAAATCAGGCATTCCCACCTCCATATTAGAAGAAGAATAACGCTCGCCAAAAAACGCCTCCTGCCATTGACGCACCATACCCTGCCAACCATTATTAATAATCACAGTTTTAACATTAATGCCATACTGCGCCAGAGTCCCCAACTCCTGAATATTCATTTGAATACTCGCATCACCAGCAATACAAATTACCTCCCGGTTTGGCAGTGCCACCTTTGCCCCCATAGCAGCAGGCATCCCATAACCCATAGTCCCCAAACCCGCACTAGAGATCCATTGCCGAGGCCCATTTTTCAGAAATTGAGCAGCCCACATTTGATGCTGACCAACATCAGTTGTATAGTAAGCATCTGGAGCCATTTTGCCAATTTCATTAATTACCTCTTGGGGTGAAATACTATCTGAATGTTGAGGGGCAACTAAAGGATAATCTTGTTTCCAACGATTAATCTTTTCTAACCAAGGCTTAGTTTGATCGGGATTAACTAAATCTCCTATTTCTCGGCAACGACGCAGCAAGTCCATCAAAACTTGACGTACATCTCCAACAATTGGAACTTCAGGAATTCTGTTTTTGCCTACTTCTGCGGGGTCAATATCAATATGAATTACTTTGGCATGACAAGCAAATTCGTCTAACTTTCCAGTTACCCGGTCATCAAAACGGGAACCAACAGCAATTAATAAGTCACACTCACTCACCGCAAAATTAGCATAGGCAGTGCCATGCATTCCCAACATTCCTACTGATAGGGGATGATGTTCGTTAAAAGCACCTTTACCCATCAAAGTAGTAGTTGCAGGAATATTAAAATGTTCTGCTAATTCTTGAATTTCTGCATGAGCATCTGCGGAGATGGCACCACCACCTATATATAAAAGAGGACGCCGTGCCTCTAGCATCAAATTTACTGCTTGGTTAATTTGCCGGGGGTTGCCTTTGACAGTCGGACGGTATCCAGGTAGTTTGATGGCAGCTGGTTCCACAGGTTCATAGTCAAATTCTTCCAAACCTACATCTTTAGGTATGTCAATCAAGACTGGGCCTGGACGACCTGTACTGGCAATATGGAATGCCTCAGCAATAATTCCGGCCATATCCCTTGGGTCTCGGACAACATAAGAATGTTTAACAATTGGTAAAGTAATGCCATAAATATCTGTTTCTTGGAAGGCATCAGTACCAATCATTTTTCGGCCTACTTGGCCTGTAATTACTACCATGGGAATTGAGTCCATGTGAGCAGTGGCTATGCCTGTTACTAAATTTGTGGCTCCCGGACCTGATGTAGCAAAGCATACACCTACTTTACCAGTGGCACGGGCATATCCATCGGCGGCATGAGCAGCTCCTTGTTCATGTCTGACTAGAATATGCTCTAGGTCTCCTGCTGCTTCTGAACGGTAAAGTTCATCGTAAATTGGTAATATCGCACCTCCTGGATAGCCAAATATGTGTTTGACTCCATGACGCTTGAGACTATCCATTAGTGCAAAAGCACCCGTTGCTCGTTTTAGGGTAACTTTAGTTTGTAATTGCACAGGTAATTCCTCTCTAGATACTATTATCTATAGTTAAAAGTATAATTTTAATCAAAAATGGGATGTAATAGAAAGTCTTTTTTTACATAATTTACAAAAAACTTTAAGATTCTCTATAAGAGAGTGTTTGTAGAATAAATATTAAACTATGTAGGATGCGTTAATGAAATGTAAGGCACTATCCCACAGCACGCGGTGCGTTAGCTGTCAAACCGACCACTATTTTTGGAATAATGGTAAAGGTATCGTCGCACACCCTACTTAATTTTTTGTTTACAAATAGCTTCTAAGAGTCATTTTTTCGATATTTTTAAGATTTGAGAAAGCTACTCAAAAAACTGCTGAGTAAATGTATTTTTCTTAACAGACAAGGCCCACTTGGTGACAATCTTATTAAAGATGTCATCCTGATAAACTAAGTAAACTAAAAATTTAAGTGTAAGGAGTGAATAACTTGAAAAAAGTAGAAGCTATTATTCGGCCTTTTAAGCTGGACGAGGTGAAAATTGCTCTCGTTAATGCTGGTATCGTGGGTATGACTGTTTCTGAAGTCAGAGGTTTTGGGCGTCAGAAGGGTCAAACTGAAAGGTATCGTGGTTCTGAGTATACGGTTGAGTTTTTACAGAAGCTCAAGGTTGAAATTGTAGTTGAAGATGACCAGGTGGATATGGTTGTTGACAAAATTATTTCTGCCTCCCGTACTGGTGAGATTGGTGACGGTAAGATTTTCATTGCTCCAGTAGATAGAATTGTGAGAATTAGGACTGGGGAAAGTAATATGGAAGCGATCTAGCGCTGCTACGCGGAAGTCAAAATTCGTAGGGGCGAATGGCATTCGCCCGTACAAAATTCAAAAGTATTGATTGGTAAGGCTTTTAGGATTTTGTAACTGGTTAGTTATTTCTGCCATCCTGCACGAGTTTTAGAGATAGTTGACATCTCGAGGGGTTGAAAACCCTGGATTATGTGGAAAATCCACCGAAAATGGGATAAGTCCGCGTTTTCTTCAAGCCTGAAGGGCAGACTTCTACACTCCTCAGCATAGACCATTATCTAGCTGTGAGCTTACATTTTTTTTGGTTAGCTTTCACGAGTGGTTTTACTCAAAATGTTGGAGCAATCTTCTCGCTGCTCTAGCTGCATTACTTGCTTTTCCTAGGTCATGGGGAGCTAACAGCCGCCGTAGGAAATTAAGTCCCCATCTCCTGTCCGCCGGAATCTCACGCCAACTAGCGATCTTGTCATGGCGACAAACCTTGTTGTTACTTACTATCCTACTAGCATAGCAGATTTTTACTACGGGTTGAAACCCGAGTGTTGTTATTCAACCAGGGGATAAATCTTCCGGGAACTTTCCTCCCGATATCTTTTAGGTTTTTTCGTGTTAGGTAATAGTTTAGTTAGAAGTTACTTTAAGATTTCTGGCAAAGAAAAATTTATGATTTTTGTCTTATCATTTATTTGATTTTAAATTTGTTTAAGAGGTCTAATAATTGAAGTTTCAAAACTTTTTTATACCTAAAAACCTATCCCTATCTCTATCTCTAAAAATATTTATTTGAGTTATATCTGTAGGTTGAGTTGAGAGAACTTAGCTTCAACAAATGTAGTTTTTTTGTTGAGTGTTACTGTCGCTTAATCCAACCTACGGTATATTAATAAATACCAACATCAATGGCAGATTCTTTACTTATTTCTTTCAGACGAGCAGCATAATTTTCCAATATTTTCACTCTCTGTTCATCGGTCATCCGAACAGGTGCATATACAATTTCTGGTGCTAATACATCAAAACCTACAAACTGCAACATTCCTCTATGAATAGGACGTAAAATTCCATTAATATCGCCGTTGAAACCTCCCTTAATATATATATCTTCACCACCACCTGTGGTCAACGACAATAATGCTCGTTTTCCCTGAAAAACTCCTGTTTCATATATTCGACCGCCACCATAAACGCGTTCCATAGCAAATACACGGTCAACCCACCCTTTGAAAACTGCGGGTAAACCAAACCACCACAACGGAAATTGCCAAATCATTAGGTCACACCACTCAATTTTCTTTATTTCTAAGTCTATATCTTCGGCAAAACTATTCATTTCAGTGGCATATTTTTCTTCAAGTTGTAGTTTGAGATAATCTGGATCTTTGACTGTTTTAAAATTTTGTCTGCTGGAAACAGGGTTGAAATTCATTTCATATAAATCTGAAGTTTTTACTTCATTCCCTGCATCTAGTAGAGCTTCACAAGCTTGACGAAACATTGCGCCATTAAAACTCTGGGGTTCGGGATGCCAATACACAATTAATACTTTCATATTTTGGTTTTTCTATCCTGAGAATATTTTAAAAATTATTAGCTTTTTAGTTTATCTGAGGGAATAAGGAATAGGGAATAGTAGGAAAAACATTGGCTAGTCTAAGATTCATAATTAGGGTTTGCTGAAAAAGTCTTTTTGTCAGGGGAGGAGCCAGAATTTCCTAGGTCATGCTCCGCAAACAGCAATCCTGCAATTCAGAAGTAATATCAAATCCGTTTAATTGGACATAAAAAAATTCTTCAATCGTCATAACTACGCTCATCTTTGTAATTCTTTCTCCTTCTGACTCCTGACTCCTGACTCCTGACTCCTCCTCACTTAACCATTCTATGGCTGTTTAACCAGATTTGATATAATAAGAATTATAGAAGAGGTAGCCAGAAAAATCTTCCCTTGGTTTTCTTCCCCTATCTTGCTGAAAATCCTAGATTTTTGAACCATTACCACCTAAAAGCTAGCATTTTATTAGTACTTAAAAAGGCTAAAACATTTATCTGTAAAGAGTTTGATATTTAATTAGCAAGCCCTAATTAGCAAGTCCTAACTGCTCTGGCTATTGCTATACATTCAATCACCTATATATAGATGGCTAGTCGGAAAATTCCTAACCCTATTTGTAGGCAGTCTGGAGTTAGGATAAATCTCCAAATTAGACAGATAAAACCTGTTGTACTTAGAGCTAGTTTATGAGCTAGTTTATGAAATTATTCCACATTTTTGATAGCTATCTAAATCGTTCCTAAACCTATAGCTAATTAAAATAAAATTGTAATACTAATTAGGGTTTGCTGATTAAATATAAAAGAATTGCCAGATAAAGGTTTTAGCCTTTTTAGGTATTGAAAAAGTACATGGTTTTCGGCTCTTCATGCTCAAAAAGGAGCGCATTTTTAGCGCATAGTTGGGCAAAAAAAATCTCCCCTACTCCCCTACTCCCCTACTCCCCTACTCCCCTACTCCCCTACTCCTTAAAAAAGACTTTTTCAGCAAACCCTAATTATTTATTATCTCCTTTTTTTGATTGTGTGAAAAATTAAATTTTTTTGTAAGCATTTCCTGCGGAATGCTGCGCAAACAGCTATTAGCTGTCAGCTATTCTGTTTGTCATGCTGCGCAAACAGCTTTTTAATAAACATTTCCTCCAAAAGAGGTAGTCGGAAGTAGGTAACCCACCCCAAACCCCTCCCAGGAGGGGAACAATTGATAATTGCTGTGGGATAATTGATTTGATTTTTTATTATTGGAGATGTCTAATGAATAAAGCAAGCATTCATTTAATTTATACTACATTCTCAACTAGATCTTCGTACTCTGAAGCTTTGATAAAATTGCTTTTTTCTCCTTTAAAAGTAATAAAGCTGATAGCTGATAGCTGATAGCTTACCGAAGAATTAATAATTAAATAATTAAATAATTCGCGCCTTGAAGCCTCCCCTTTTAAGGGGAAAAAAGCGGTTGAGGGATGGATGGGTTTCCTAACCATATCCAATCAACCAAGAGAAGAAATAATATTTCCTTATTTTCAATTCCGTAACGGTTAAAACCCGAGGTAATTATCAATTAATGAAATTTTTTTATCTTTTTCCTTTAGATTTAATATCCCGCCGTCTACAGGGTGTTTACAATTGGTTGGGGTTTGAGTCTCCATCCACTTTCTCCTTCTTCTTTCTTAGTGAAATGACCTTTTACTATTGCTGGAATTTTTGGATCGAACTACAGGGTAAAAGCAAAGAAAATATAAATATTCCTTCAAAATATATCATAAGTATAATTAACTAAGGATAAACTAGGGAAAAATTTGTTCTCCAAATGTTGATTTCTATAAGCATTCATTTTTTAAAACTGAATAAAATAATAAAAGTGCAATTATTGTAATTGGAATTGAAAGCTTTATATCTGATACAGTTGCTAGAGTGAGGATAGTTAAGTTAATGAAGTCAGAAGTTAGAAGTCAGAAGTTATTTTTTTAACAGGGATTTGAGCTTCGCTCCAAAAATATTTCGCCAATTAAGGCGGGGTTTTAGACCGATATTATTTTGATAAATATGAAAATACAGAAGAATCAAAAATATAGCTATCAAGTAGGTAATTATTTAGGATTAAATCATCCCACTTATGTTAGACGCTCGGCGGATAAAGAGCTATTTAATGCTTTGAAAGCAGGTGAATATTGTTATGTATTAAGTTCTCCACAAACGGGAAAATCAAGTTTAAAAATTAGAACAATACAACTGTTGGAAGCAGAAAATATTATCTGTATTGCCTTAGATATGAGTAGAGTCAACAATAAACTTTTAACTATAGAAGAATGGTATGAGCAAATAATTTTGACTTTAGAGAAAACTTTTTTATTTCCTCGGCATTTCCCAGAGTTATGGTGGGAAGAAATGGCAGATTTACCTGCGGATGAAAGATTATTTATTTTTATTGAAGAGGTATTGTTAGTTCATACTCAAAATGAGAAAATAGTAATTTTTATAGATGAAGTTAATGATGATAGTGTTGTTAATTCGGGCTTTAGTAGTTTAGGGGTATTAATTGATTATTGTCTTGAGCAAAGAACAAATAATCCAAAATTTCAACGCTTAACATTTGCTTTGCTGGGGACAACTATACCCGATAATTTAGTAGATAGATGTAGATTTATTGAACTTAAGAGTTTCAAAAAAGAAGAAGTAGCTCATTTAGCACAGCCATTTAAAGGCATAGTCAAACAGCCACTACAAGTTATAGAAAAAATATTATATTGGTCAGGCGGACAACCATTTTTGACGCAAAAACTATGTCAAATAGCGATTAACTATCTGGGAGAAAGAAGAGGAGAAGAAAATTATAATCATATAGCTTTAGTAGAAGATTTAGTGAAAATTTGTGTTATAGAAAACTGGGATTCACAAGACTACCCGATTCATTTCAATAAAATACAAAATCTTTTGCTGAAAAATATACATAAATCTACAAGTCATTTAGAAATATATCAGCAAATATTAAAACATGGTAGATTAAGACCGCCTGGTCAAGATAGTCAAAAATTTAAAAATGATGCGATCGCTAATAATAAATGGGAAATTAAAGAATTATTGAGGTCTGGTGTAGCGAAAATAAATAATGGTTTTTTAGAAGTATACAGTCCGATATATGCAGAAATTTTTAATCAGGAATGGGTACAACAATATTTACCAACAGTAATTAATTCTGCTCTTCAAACTAATCCTCAAATATTAGAATTAAATGACTGGGAAAAAATATCTCTAATGGTATCTGATTTTTCTAATACTGAAGTTACAGAAACTAATCCAATAAATAGTAATGGTTTGATTAAGCCACAACAGAAACAACAGAAGATACCAGTACAAAAAAATCAGAATCACATTGAGGAAGGAAGAAGGAAGAAGGAAGAAGGAAGGAAGAAAAAGTTGTTGGGGTTTGAGTCCCTATCCAATTTTAAACACCCTGTAGACGGCGAGGTATTAAACCCAAAAGAAAAAGATAATAAAAATAATAATCTAAATGAAATTCAGGTTCAGCAACAACATGAATTAGGGGAAATAACAACACAAAAAAATCAGAATAATCTCAATAATATTCCCCTTAAATCACAACAGAAACAACAGGAGATACCAGTACAAAAAAATCAGAATAATCTCAATAATATTCCCCTTAAATCACAACAGAAACAACAGGGGATACCAGTACAAAAAAATCAGAATAATCTCAATAATATTCCCCTTAAATCACAACAGAAACAACAGGAGATACCAGTACAAAAAAATCAGAATAAAGTTCAAAAAAAACAGGTAGTTCGGAAAAAAGTAAAAAAATCTTCAAATCAGCAGAATAAACTGAAATTAGGAGTGGCGGGTTTAGTTATAGTATCAATAACAGCAATGACAGTAGTTGCTTGGGCAACTAAACTTTTTCAAGATACACAAAATCAACTTCAAACAGCAGAATATCAACTAGAAAAAGCACAGTATGAACTTCAAGAAGCACAAGAAGGTACAAAACTAGAACACAAAGGAATTAGTGCTTTAAGAAAATTTGAAATTGCAGAAATAGAAGCATTACTATCAGCAATGCAAGCTGGAAAAGAACTAAAAGAATTAGTTGGAGGCGATCGCCCACTTCAATATTATCCAGCTACAAGTCCCATATTTGCCTTACAACAAATCCTCAATAATATTCACGAGAAAAATCAAATTCCCAACGTCAAAAAAATTACCATGAGTCCTGATGGCCAACTACTCGCCACAGTTAACAATGATGGTACAGCTAGAATCCTCAAATACTCAGGTCAGTCCGTAGCTCAATTAAGAGGACATCAGGGTAAAGTTTCTCACGTTAAATTTTCACCAGAAGGAAACATTTTAGCTACAGCAGGAGATGACAGTACAGTTAGAATCTGGGATTTTCTGGGTAAGCAACAAGTAGAACTAAAAGGCCATGAAGGTCAAATTTGGCAAATTACTTTCAGTCCTGATGGTAAATATATAGCTACTGCTGGAGAAGATGGCACTGCAAGAATTTGGGATATATCAGGCAAGAAAATAGCGACTCTCAAAAAACATCAAGGTCGAATCTTAGATGTCACATTTAGTCCTGATGGTAGATATATAGCTACTGCTGGATGGGATGGGACTGCGAGAATTTGGAATAGATTCGGCAGACAGTTGGCCAGACTCAGGGGACATAAAGGTAGTGTCGAAAAAGTAATATTTAGTCCAGATGGTCAACGTTTAGCCACTGCTGGATGGGATGGCACAATTAGGATTTGGCGACGTAGTTCCGGTAAATTGCTAACCAAACTTAAGGGAGGTGAAGACGGGGTCTGGAATGTCAGCTTTAGTCCAGATGGCAAAAGTTTGGCTACAGCAGGAGAGGATGGAACAGCCTTGATATGGGATACTTCAGGTCAAGTATTATCAAAACTTCCCGGACATCAAGGAATTGTCACCAGTGTTAGTTTTAGTCCGGATGGTGAACGTTTAGCTACAGCGGGTAGTGACGGTAGTGTGAAAATTTGGAATAAGAATGGTAATTTGTTAACCAATCTTAGAGGACATCAAGGCAGGGTTTGGGAAGTTAACTTTAGTGCTGATGGACAACAACTATTAACTTTAGGAGAAGATGGTACGGGTAGAACTTGGGAACTAGAAGATAATCACGAGGCAACACTCAAGGGAAACTCCGATATTTTTGGGTCAGTAAGTTTTAGTTCTAATAGTCAGAAATTAGCAACGGCAGCAGTTGATGGTACTGCCCGTATTTGGGATATTTCGGGAAAACCTTTAGCTCAATTCAATGGATATCTGGGAATGTTTGGAGATATGAGTTTTAGTCCTGATGGTCAACGTCTAGCTACTGCTGGAGATAGTGGTCAGGGGAGAATTTGGAAGATTTCAGGAGAAGAGTTGATAGAGCTAAAAGGTAAAAAGGGGAGAGCAAAGCAAATTGGTTTTAGTTCTGATGGGCAACGTTTAGCAACGGTGGGAGAAGATGGTGTTGCCCGCATCTGGAATAATTCTGGTCAACAGTTGGCTGAGTTAAAAGGACATAATGGTCGGGTGTTGGATGTGGTGTTTAGTCCAGATGGGCAATATATTGGTACTGCTGGAGAGGATGGTATTGCCAAAATCTGGGATAGTTCTTTTCAGCTTGTGTCAGAATTGAAAATTCTTTCCATTTGGGTCGAGAGTATGGCTTTTAGTCCATCTGGAAAGTATATAGTGACGGGAGATAGCAATGGGGTCGTCAAAATTTGGGATTTTTCGGGCAATCAAATTGCGGATCTGAAGGGCAATATAGGTAGTGTGAATAATTTGACTTTTAGTGCTGATGGGGAACAGGTGGCTAGTATGGGCAAAGATGGAATGGTAAGAATTTGGGATATTACTGGACGTCAATTAGCTCAATTTGAAAATGCTAAGGCATTAAGTGTGGATGGTAAATATGTGGCAACTTTGGTGGATAATAATTTACAGTTGTGGCGCGTGAAAGGATTAAATGATTTGTTGAAAGGTTCTTGTGATTGGCTTCAAGATTATTTTATTACTCATCCCAAGGTGAAGGAAGATTTAGAAATTTGCGATAATTAAAGAATTTAGAATTTAGAATTTAGAATTTAGAATTACCTTTTCTTATAAATTCAGGACTTACACACAGACTCTACATATAGATATAGCGAGGGCGAATACCATTACGCCCCTACAGACGGTACACGTAGGTTGGGTTGAGGAACCGTTAGCGGAGCTTATCCGTTAGGATAAACCCAACAGTGAGGTTTTGTTGGGTTTCCCTCCGGGAAGCTCCGCTAACACTGCCGTACCGCTACGTGGAAGCAAGCTACAACCCAACCTACATTTTTAGGTGTGTCATTCTAGTAGTGGATTATTTTATCTTAAAAAGTGCATTAGAATTGTCATTGCGAACGGTAGTGAAGCAATCTCTAGTAGATTTCCTATTGCATCATTTTAGTTGAAACAGTCCAGTAGGGTGTGTTAGCGGTAGCGTAACGCACCAGAATATATATTTTGTCAGTGCGTAAGTCCCGATCAATTAAACTTAAAATCTACAACCTTTTTAAATTATGCTAAATCCAATACAACAATTTTCATGGCAAAAAATTCTCTCTACTTTATTGAGTTTTTTATTAGCGATATTTTTATTACTGCTAATAGCTACACCAACTGCTTTCGCAAGTCTAAATGATGATAGATTTGATGGTAATATTTTTGCCCTTTATGCAGGTAATGGTTCTCTTGTTCCTGCTAGAGTAACGTTAAACGAATCTCTCAAAAGTTCTAAACCTGCTCTATTAGTCTTTTTTCTAGATGATAGTAAAGATTGTAAACAATTTTCGACTGTAGTTTCTCAACTTCAAGCTTTCTATGGTCGTGCAGCAAGTTTTATTCCTGTTAATGTGGATGCTATTGTTACTCCTATAACTGATGATTCTACAAAATCAGCTTATTATTATGAAGGATTTGTACCTCAAACTGTTTTAATTGACCAAGAAGGAAAAGTTGTTTTAAATGCTAAAGGTCAAGTTGCTTTTGAAAAAGTAGATGATGCTTTTAGAGAAGTTTTTGATTTATTACCTCGCTCTGAGTCTGTTGAACTTAAACGTAGAATTGTTAATGAGATAAATATTGAGTTGAGTAATTAGTTTAATTAGCTATCAGCTATCAGCAGTCAGCTATCAGCTATTAATTCATTCGCACGGACACTAATTCAGTGAGGGCGAATGCCATTCGCCCCTACATATGGCGTTTTCAAAGTCAATTTGTGTAAGTCCTGATTTAATTGTTAATATCTGTAGCTCATATACACTATATCCTTGTGTTTGTTAATATTTAACCTCCTTTAAGGGGATAAAAATAAAAATTTTCCTTTTAGTTAATCCTCTCCTTTAAAAGAAGAGGTAATTATTAATTATTAATTGTTTAATGCCAATGTATTCTAAATTTTTACCAAAATTAACCGAAAGTCTGACTGAATATACATCTATTTCTTTTGCTCAAAATATTCAGTATCAATCAATTTATACTCCTCTGACTTCTCAAACAATTAATACAAGTTTTGTCTCTCAAGGTGAAGGTAATACCCCGATTTTATTACTCCATGGTTTTGATAGTTCTATTTTTGAATTTCGTCGCCTTTTGCCATTACTTGCTGCTCAAAATAAAACTTTTGCTGTTGATTTATTGGGATTTGGTTTTACAGATAGATTGCCGAATTTAAAAATTAATCCACAGGCGATCGCTACTCATCTTTATTATTTTTGGAAAAGTTGGATTAATCAACCTGTTATTTTAATAGGTGCTTCTATGGGTGGTGCTGCTGCTATTGATTTTACTCTGACTTATCCAGAAGTTGTGAAAAAATTGGTATTAATTGATAGTGCTGGAATGCAAAATAATCCAATTATTAGTAAGTTTATTTTTCCTCCACTTGACTATTTCGCCACAGAATTTTTGCGTCGTCCTCAGGTTCGAGCAAGTATTAGTCGTAGTGCTTATTTTGATAAAAGTTTTGCTACTTTAGATGCTAATATTTGTGCCAGATTGCATCTAGAAATGCCTGGTTGGAGTCAAGCTTTAATTTCTTTTACTAAGAGTGGAGGCTATGGTAATTTCAAACAAAAATTGCCTTCTCTGCAACAAAAAACATTAATTTTGTGGGGAGAAAATGACCGGATTTTAGGTACTGGTGATGCTGGTAAATTAGAGGGAGCGATCGCTAATTCTCAGCTGATTTGGATTCCTAATTGTGGTCATGTTCCTCATTTGGAAAAGTCACAAGTTACTGCTAATTATATTCTGGATTTTATTAGGGAAAATTAATAATAGATTTTTTAAATAATTATTCTTGATTAGCTATTACTTTTTATCAAAATTGATTCACAGTTTTCAGCAAGATTTGGTTCAGCTTCAATACAACCAATAAAGTCAAGTTGACTAAATTTTTTCAGATGGTTTTCAGAAGTATTCAAAAGTTGTTGATAGTAATATTCGAGGGCAGATAGTAAAATTTAATCTGTGCTTTGTTTAGTTTTTTCCTGGATAAAGGCAAGTTTTTGCGCCTGTTCTTGAGTGAGTTTAGTAGCAATTTTCATTTTTTATTAGAAAATTTTATTAAACAATGGGAAGAGGTGGAAGAAGCAGCTAAAAGTATTGGATGTTTAGATAAGCTTCATATTTGGCCAGACCCAGAATTAAAAGGTTATGTAGCAGCAGAAAAATTAAATCATTGGTTATATATGCCAACAATAGAAAAATGGCAGGAGGAAACAGTTTCTTATAAAAGAAAAAAACACTAATATAGTATCCGGATAATTAGTTATTGTATGATGAGAGGAGTCAGGAGTCAGGAGTCAGGAGTCAGTAGGAAGAAAGGATGAAATTTGGAATTATCTGGGAATATTCTGGCATTTTATGTCTGCATTGAATGGAAGTAGAAAGTTCGATAACTGTATAACCGGATTTTATATAAAACAACATACAAAAAATAGCTATTTAATAAGTTTTAGCCTAAATAGACTGTAAGCATTTCCTGCGGAATGCTGCGCAAACAGCTATTAGCTTTCAGCTAGCCTCCTCCGGAGGAACTGCGTTAACAGCAATAAGACTCTCTCATATAAGACAGTGTTTAAATTAACGTAGCCTTTAAGGGTAAGGGGGCTAACTTTTGTAGTAAGACAATTAATAAATTTTTATCCTAAACTAAAAGCAATAGCGGATGGCTGACGGCTGAATGCTTACAATAAACTTTTTTCACACTTGGAAAAATTACAAGTTACTGCTCATCTTATTCTTGATTTTATTAGAGAAAGTTAATGATAGATTTATCAGATAATCAATTAGTAGGTTTACCTTTAACTAATCTGCCTGAAGTTGACATAAATAATAATCAAAATATTGTCTCTAGTTCACAAGCATTTATCCCAGAATTAGAAGTACAAAATTTTGATACACCTCCGACTGATTTATCCATAAATAATGACCCTCTGACAGACATTAGTTTTATCGAAAATGCAGGGCAAGTTAACAATACTGAAATTGAATATTTAGCAAAAGCAAATAACTATGATTTATTATTTGCCAAAGATGAAATTATCTTTGCTGCAGCTCAAAATATAGAAGGTCACACTACCTCAGATGTAGTAAAATTAAATTTCCAAAATGCTAATCCTGAACCTATTATTAATCCCCTAAATCAACTGCCAGGGGTTGCCAACTTTTTCCAAGGTAATAACTCTGATAATTCTTATAATTCATACACAAATATTCCGACTTATGCCGCTATTGAATATGAAAATTTATATCCTGGTATCGACTTAATATATAGTGGTGTAGATGGGAATATCAAAAGTGATTTTATTATTTCTCCCAACATCGACACTTCTCAAATTATTCTTAACTACAGTGGAATAGAAGAAATTAATATTCTTGCTGACGGTACTTTATCTATAGATACTGAATTTGGAGAATTAACTGAAGCACCCCCAATTGCTTATCAAGAAATAAATGGTCAGCAAATTGAAGTCGAAGTTGCCTATGAACTCCTCGAAAATAATCAAGTAGGATTCAACATTGGAGAATATAATCCAAACTATGAATTAATTATCGACCCCACTGTAGAATATTCCACATTAATCGGAGGAAATGGTTTTGACCGTGGTAATGGTATTGCTGTAGATGTTGCTGGAAATGTTTATATAACTGGAGATACTACTTCCGTTGATTTTCCCACAATAAATGCAATTCAATCAGACTTTAATGGTGGGGGAGTTGTATTTAATAACGATGCTTTTGTCACTAAACTCGACCAAAATGGAACTGTTCTTTGGTCTACTTATTTTGGAGGAAGTAACGATGAATTTGGTATAGATATTGCAGTAGATATTGCTGGGGGAGTTTACGTTACAGGTAATACTAATTCCCTAGACTTCTTAACAGTTAATGCCTTCCAAACTGCTTATGGTGGAGGTAGTTTTAACGGCGATGCTTTTGTGACAAAACTTTCTAGTTTAGGTAATAGCGTACAATATTCTACTTACCTTGGCGGTAGAGACGAAGATATTAGTAGAGGTATTGCTGTAGATAATAATGGGAATGCTTTTGTAACAGGAAGTACGGGTGGTTTTTCCCCATTTCCCGCAGAACCAATTCCAGGTTTTGCCGATTTTCCTACTACAGAAAATGCCTTTCAAACCGAAACTACTAATAATTTGAATCGCGATGCTTTTGTAACTAAATTATCCAGAAATGGCAAAACATTAGAATATTCAACTTTATTAGGTGGGATAGATTTTGATTCAGCAATTGATATTGAAGTTGATAATAATAGTAATGCTTATATAACAGGTTCAACTAGGTCTTTTGACTTCCCGCTCCAGAATCCATTACAAAATCTTTATGGTGGAGATAGCGATATTTTTATTACTAAGTTAAATCCAGAAGGTAGTGACTTACTTTTCTCAACTTTTTATGGTCGGGGTGATGGTGATTCAGGTAGTGGTATTGCCATAGATTTAGCTGAAAATATTTATGTTTCTGGTACAACAGGAACTCGTATTTTTGAGGGAGATATTGCTATTTCTCCTGTGGGAGACTTTCCTGCTTTGGGCGGATTTCAAAATTTCTTTGGAGGTGGTAGTAGTGATGCTATTGTGATGAAAATTAATCGGGATAATAGTTTAGGATATGCGAGTTTTTTAGGTGGAAATAGTAGTGAATTTGCTAATGATATTGCTGTAGATAATTTAGGTAATGCTTATGTGACTGGTAGTACTGCTTCTGTGAATTTTCCAATTATTAATGAGTTTCAAGAAGGGGTTGGTTTAGGATTACCGGATGATGTTTTTGTTAGTAAAGTTTCTAGTAGTGGATTGTTTTTAGATTTTTCTGCAACTATTGGTGGTGTGGGAAATGAATCTGGAAATGGTATTGTTATAGACCCTGCTCAGAATACTTATGTAGTTGGTTTTTCTGATTCTATAGATTTTCCAGTTATTGATGCTTTAAATAATTTTGGTTTAGAATCTAATGCTTTTGTGGCTAAGATTGTTTCAGATGTTATGCCACCTGAAATTTTCCAGAATTTTATTCAGTATTTGATAGAACAACAAATTAATCCGATAGAGATATATTTTGATGAGGAATTTTATTTAGAAAATAACGTTGATGTAGCCAGATTTGTGCAAAATGGTTTGTTTACAAATGGTTTAGACCACTTTATTAATCAAGGTCAATTTCAAGGGCGTAACCCCAGTCTTTTATTTGATGAAACTACTTATTTAATTGAAAATCCAGGAGTGGCAGAAGCAGTGGCTAATAATGTGTTTAATAGTGGCTTCGAGCATTTTATTAATGTTGGTTTTTTTGAAGGACGCGATGAAAATACGACTGAATTTGATGAACGATTTTATCTAGCTTCTAATCCTGTTGTAGCTTTAGCAGTAGAAAATGGTGTTTTTAACAGTGGGTTTGAACATTTTATATTGTTTGGTAAAGCTGAAGGGCGACCTGGAAATTAGCATGAAGTCAGAAGTTCGTAGGGGCGAATGGCATTCGCCCTCACTTCAAAAGTTAAAAGTCAAAAGTTAAAAGTTAAAAGTTAAAAGTTAGAAGTTAGAAGTCAAAAATTAGAAGTCTAAGAGGGTATCTGAAAAGTTTTTTGATACTGAATTTTGCCCCCCTAGCCCCCTAAATTTGGGGGGGGACAAGAGTCAATTTGCTTCTAAAAATCCCCCAATTTTGGGGTATTTAGGGCAGGGCTAATTCTTTGTCGTCAGAGAATATTCATAAGAAATACAAAAAATTATGCAAATATACAAATCTCTCCATCCCCCCATCTCCCCACCTCCCCATCCCCCCATCTCCCCACCTCCCCATCTCCCCATCCCCCCATCTCCCCATCCCCCCATCTCCCCATCTCTCCATCCCCCCATCTCCCCATCTCCCCATCCCCCCATCTCCCCACCTCCCCATCTCCCCATCTCCTCATTCCCCC
>NZ_JAAHGO010000092.1 GCF_010672455.1 Okeania sp. SIO2C9
GACTATTATAATGCTCAAAATCATTCATTTCCTAAATTTACGCTTTCTATATAACTATTTAATATTACAATACTTTTCTACATTTGACAACTATTTTCTACAGTTTAAGTTTAACAGTTAATTACCCCCATAAAATTAAGTAAGCTTTAACAAAAGTTTGCAATTAGATTAAGTATAGTTTAAGCAAAAAAACACACACTTTGATGAAAATGTTAATATTTTTAAGTAGGCTCATTTCAGTTATCAGTTATCAGTTATCAGTTATCAGTACCTCCTACTGAGGTCGATTTTTTTATCCCCTGAAAAGGTAAGCATTTCCTGCGGAGGAACTAGGTTAACAGCTATTGTTTTTGGTTGCATGATTAAAGCTTTTCCGCTTACTTCGGAGTGTTATAAGAAACCAGATTTTGGGATAAAAATGTCAGTATAGTAGGACATCTAATATCAACCCTTATTCTATACTTTATTTATACTGATCCTAACGGATTTAATGTCGTTAAAAAGCTGAAAGCTGACCGCTAATAGCTGAATGCTTACCTTAAAAGGTGAGGCTTGAAACCTTACTTTTTGGTCAATAATTACTCTAATTATACTTGGTAACAAAGATATGAAACGACGTAATTTTATAGGCTATATTCTACTATTTATTACAAGTTGTACTCCTACAACTAATAACTCACAAATACCAAACAAACTACGATTTGCAGTAACAGATGTTATTAATGAGGAGAAACTGCGGCGTGATTATGAACCGTTTCGTGCTGCTTTAGAAGAAGTATTGGCAACAAAAATTGAGTTTTTTCCAGTTGAAAGTTTTGCCATGGCCGCCGCCGCTTTAGAGTTAAATCAAGTAGATTTGTTACTTGCTGGGCCTTCAGAATATGTTGTAATTAATGCTCGGACAAATGCTATTCCTCTAATTGGAGTGACTCGCCCTAATTATCGTGCTGTGATTGCTGTTCCTGCTGGTAGTCCAATTAAATCTACTGCCCAACTGCAAGGTAAAACTTTAGCATTGTCAGATATTGGTTCTACAAGCGGTCATCTCGGACCAACAAAACTACTGATGGACGCAGGTTTAGATCCTCGGTCTGATGTAAAAATCCTGATGTTGGGGGATGAGGGCAGTCTGACAGATTTTAAACAAGGAAAAGTTGATGCCTGGGGAGGATCTGCTATAGACTATCAGTATCTACTGCAAACAGACGGTGTATCAGAAAAGGACTTTCCTATAATAGCTAAAACTACTTTGCTTCCTAGTGATGTAATTATTGCTAGCAGCAACCTAGATTTTCAACTGATTCAAGAGTATCAAGCTCGTATTCTTAATAGTCAAGAGAAATTAATTGCAGCTTTAGTAGAGGGAGAATCTACAAAAAAGTATCAGGGTTCTAGTTTAGTTGCTGCGAATGACGCTAATTATGATATTATTCGTGATGTTTATCAAGTGATTGGAGAAGGTGATTTAATAGCACCCTAATCTACAATTGTCGATTCAATAAGCTAATTTTTTTGTTAGGGATTTTTATACAAAACTCAATAGATTGCAATCAACAGAAAATTAATAGCTATGTTGAATTAAAAATAACTCAATATTTAAGCTGGGAAAAGACATAAACAAATAGATGTACAAAGTATTTATGGTTGATTAATTCCAGTAACAGCAGCTCTTAAAATATTATTTTAAGTATTTAGGCGTAGGGTGGGTTTTGCTGGCGCACAACTGCGTTAACGCTGCGGGATATGTTTGCGCAGCATGACTTAGGAAAAAGGTAGCAATATTTATGCTGAAGAACCAAACTCTTAACTGTTCGCTGTAACCCACCGAACATACCGAAAATCACGCACTCTAGCTGTCTTAATCTTTACTTTATAAACACTTTCTTGTGATTGACTTTTTTCAAGTTGGAATAAATAGCCAAAGATCAAGCAAAACTATGTACTACTTTTGCAGATCATACGCTGTAATATTCCTAATTTTTTAATGCTTTATTGACTGTGCATAAGAATGGCTAAAATAATATTTATGCAATCTGAAAAAACTGAAAAATTTCAATATATAGAAGTTCCTTCTTCTATGCTACATAAAAATCAAAATAGTATGTTCAAATTTTTGATTAAGTTTAAGATAAAAAATAAATTAATTAAGATAACTAATTTATTCAAGGGTTTAAGTATTGCTCAAAAATTTGGTTATAGCTATGTTATGGCAATAAGTGTTGCTGTAATTGGAATTGCTTTAGGGTTAGTTATTGCAGAAGAATATGAAAGACGAATGCTACAAAAACTATATGTTACAGATAAGCATAGTCATCTTCTCAATGATATGGAAAAATCTGTTTTAGGGATGCGGTCTCATCCACAAAATTTAGTTCCGGCATTAGCTAAAAAAATTTGGTTCGATTTTGAAAAAGCAAAATTTCTAGGATATGTTAATAAAGTCCGGGAAAATTTAGAAGAACTTGCTATTTTTATAGATAACCATCCTAACGATCTAGCTATAGATATAAAGGAATATAGGCAACTATTAAAATCATATAAAGCAGCAACAAATTCATATTTGAATTATATCAATAATCTTTGGCAGCAAATAGATATTCCTAACTTAAAGCAAGAGGAAATTCTACAAGCACAGCAGATGATTATTACTTCATTGAGTAACAATCAAGCTACTCAAATCGATCTAACATTTGATCGCCTCTCACAAGAACTAATTGCTATTGTGAAAGTAGCAGAAGCTCAAGATTATGAGGCTCATGCTGCTTTAAAAACGGTAACTAAGCTACAAAAAATTATTATTATTATTAGTTTTTTAACTTCTCTAGGAATAGCGACGTTTTTAGCCATTTATATAAGTAGTTTAATTGCTAATCCTCTAAAACAACTCACTGAAGTTGCTCAACAAGTAACAAAAAAATCTAATTTTCAATTACAAGCTACCGTAAATACAAAGGACGAAGTTGGATTATTAGCTACTTCCTTAAATCAACTTATTTTATGGGTAGGAGAATACACTCATCAGCTAGAAATGTCTCACAAAACTCTAGAAAATCGTGTGGAAGAACGTACTATTGAACTTACTAAAGCACTTCAGCAACTTCAACAAACTCAATCTCAACTTATTCAAACAGAAAAAATGTCTAGTTTAGGAAAAATGGTAGGTGGAGTTGCCCATGAAATTAATAACCCAGTTAGCTTCATTTATGGTAATACTGAATATGCGAAACAATATGTTCTTGATTTATTACAGTTAATAGATTTATATCAGCAGTATTATCCTCAGCCAAAACCAGAAATTCAAGATTATCTTGAGGAAATTGACCTAGATTTTTTAGCTGAAGATTTTTTTAAAGTTTTATCTTCAATGAAAAATGGGGCAGAAAGGATTAAGCAAATTGTTCAATCTTTAAGAAATTTTTCTCGTCTTGATGAGTCAGAAATTAAATTTGTTAATCTCCAAGAAGGGATTGAAGATACTCTTGTTATTTTAAATCATCAAATTCAGCACATAAAAGTAATTAAAAACTATGGAAATTTATCTTTAGTTGAATGTTATGCTGCTCAAATAAATCAAGTCTTTTTAGATATTATTTTTAATGCTATTGATGCAATCAATGAATCAGAATCTCAATTTCAAGATCATCAACTAGATTTTGTTCCTACTTTAAAAATTCAGACTGAAAAAATAGAGAGCGATCGAGTTAAAATTAGTTTTTGGAATAACGGTCCAATAATACCAGCAAAAATTATAGAAAAATTATTTGACCCATTTTTTACGACAAAACCTGTTGGTCAAGGTACAGGTTTAGGATTAACAAATTGCTATCAGATTATTCAACAGCATTGTGGTCAAATTGAAGTGATTTCTAATTCTGAGCAAGGAACAGAATTTACTATTACTTTGCCGACTAAAATGTCTGATCAAAGAAGGAGTCAGGAGACAGCAATTCTGGAGACAGAATCAATATAAATACTTATTGATCATCAGAAATATATCTTTTTACTGAAATTTAACCTAAATTTATTGAAAATTTAACTAAAATATGTTAAGTTTATATATAAAATCAAATCTGGTTAAACAACCTCACTTCAATTTAGTAGTCAGTAGAGGATGCTAAACCCTTAAACGTTTACTATTCCATATCGGTCTCTCATTTGATCTATATACAATTAAACGGATTTGATATAATTAGTAAATATTCATTAATTTAGCAATGACATTTGTATAAAATTTTGCGTTCAATTATGAATGTTTATCTAGATTCTATATTAATTATAGAATACTCAAATTTACTTACAGCCAACAAAAGTTATTTTTTCTAAGGCAGGTAAAATGTTACAAACTAAGTGCAAAAATTCTAAATTTAAGCAAGTGACGATCAATAGAACTTGTAACCATACATTCTCAGTTGCAATTAGAAAGCCTAGATATGGGCACAACTACAATTCATCTGTTTGTTATACATCTGCTCCTAGTTTAGTTTCTCTATTTAAAACCTCTAATCTGAATAAACATATGGCAGCAACAGTTGCCGAAGAAGTATGATCTATATTCATTTTTTCTCATATCCATAAATATAATTATGTGAGGCTAGTTTAAACATATTCTAACTGGCTTATGAATCATTATAAATATTATCAAATATTTTTTTTATTCTTAAAATTACAGCGGTTTTCATGATTAGTAGACCACAGTAGGGACGTTCCATGGAACTTCCCTACAAGGTTTGATGTGTGAAGATGTGGTTCATCAATTAGCAAAAGCGCTGTAATGACCGAAAGATAAATTTAGAAGTATAAAAATATAGGTTTTATACTCAAATCAACATAGCAATAAGCATTAATATTCCAACTTTTTTTGTTGTCTAGCAGTGCTGTTAATATTAGTTATAGCAATAGACAGATAGGGCGCGGACATAGACTTGTCATTTCAGTTATCAGTTATCAGTTATCAGTTATCAGTTATCAGTTATCAGTGAACCTCCGACTGAAGTCGGAGGCTTGAAATACTGAACTAAATATTTTTTTCATCCCCTTAAAAGGGGAGGCACATACCCTCATTTTTTGGTAATGATCTTTAGACGGGGAAATGTTGTCCTACTAGACATCTGTTCATTCATTGATAATGGATAATGGATAATTGATAATTACCTCTGGTTTTAACCGCTACGGAATTGAATATCAGGAGATATTATTTCTTTTCTTGGTCGATTGGATATGGCGAGGAGACCCGCTCTTGACAGAGCCGCTCCGCTTTTAGCGCAGCTTTGCGATAGCAAACGCCATCCCATCCTAACGGACTGCTCCGCAAACGACCGCTGTCTTGGTTGATTGGATATGGCGAGGGGACCTCGCCATCCCTCAACCGCTTTTTTTCCCCTTAAAAGGGGAGGCTTTAAACCAGAATTATTTAATTATTAATTATTAATTATTAATTATTCGGTAAAAATCAAAAATAAAATCAATTATTATCCATAAATTATCAATTATTCCCCTCCTGGGAGGGGGAGGGGCGAGGGGTAGGTTCCCTGTTGCCTTCCGGAGTAGATGAGCTGTTGCCTCACAGGAGTGCGCATTCCCTCTCTTAGTCAGCATTCCCTCTCTTGGTCAGCATTCCGCAAGCGAGCTGGCGTCTCGCGGGGTCTGACCCCTTGCGTCTGCCGCCGACGCGGGGTCGCACCGCTATTGCCTGTTGCCTGCGCACAGCGCTATACAGCACTTTTCATATTGATGGAACCACATCGTCACAATCATGTACCCTGTAGGGACGTTCCATGGAATGTATGTGGTCTACCGAAATGAAAACCGCTGTAAACAACAATACTATTTCCATACTATTTCCATTCATCCCAAGTATTATTAAAAATCGAAGTTTCAGGAAAAGCAGTCGGATTACCATTTTCCTGTAAACGACCTTGTAAAACCTCCAACTCCCATTCCTTAGAAGGCATATCATCTATCAATTCATAAGGAAAAATCCCCCTATCCAAAGCAAAATCAATCGTTGTACCAGCAGCAGCACCAGCAGACCATTCAAAAGAATGAACCCGATAAGCAGCAGCAGCAATATAACTCGTAGCAATAGTTTTCCCCGCTACCAACAAATTATCAATTTTTTGAGGTATCATTGCCCGCAAAGGAATTTGAAAAGGATAAGCAGAACCTTGACCCCTCCTAATACCTGCTCGTTCAGAATTACCAGGTGCTTCTGCCGGACTTTTAGTCATGCAGGGATGAAAATCAATTGCATAATGACCAATACCCACACTATCAGGAAAAACAGTCGCCCGAGCGCGTTGAGGCATTTCTTGCATTGAGTTAATTTGTGCATCTGGAGGTACAAAAGCAGAAACAGCTCCCCACAAATAATGTAATGTATCCGGTGCTAAATTTTGTAGATAAAAATTATCCCGAAAATTCTTTTTCGCAATATCAACTTCTGCCACCGCAAAACCTTCTGGATAAGTCTTTCCTTGACGACCAATAATACGTCTTCCCTCTCGCATATAAGGATATTTCGACAACCCGTGAGCTGTTCCCATCGGTGCATCAAACCCACTCAAAAAGCGATTATTGGGATGTTTTTCTTTTACCCCCGCTCCCAACTGAGAGTCAGTAGTTCCCTCAACCAACCAATGGAAATAACCGAGAGCATTTTCCTCACCCCGACGCAGGGTTTCCGCACGCAAACCACCCATCCAACCACCCGGTCGCATTTGACCTGTTGCTTGCAGTTGGTTTCGACTATAAATCAAATTATCTTCACGGTTTCCAGGACGATAGTCATTACCCCAAGTCCAATTTTGCATAGAAATATCGCCGGGAAAAATTGTTCGTTTTTTGTAGTCTCCTGGTTGCGGTGCGTCTGGTTTCACTGACCAAATTTGACGATAGGTGAAAACTAGGGGGAAACTAGCTAATCTTGATAATTCATAACTATAGTAGGGAGCGTATTGAGAATAAAAGGATGGTTCGACATGGGTTTGAGGTGTTTCGGTTGCTTCCATGGCGAAGGTGTAGGTAAAACCTTGGGTGCAGTAGGAGTCTCTGGTATCAACGGGAGATGAGGGGTCAAGATAGGTTTGTGGATCGATACCGAGACGATAGGGAACATCTGCTAGGGCAATAATTTCTCCAGTTTCAGTTGCTTCCACAACATACCAGTCTGCTCCTCCAGTTTTTTCTGAGGAAGGTTGGGGTACAAACTGAATTATGGTTTTGTCGAAACGCGCTGAGTTTTCGTAGCGGTACGCATCTTCAATAATTTGAGATAGGGGTTCGGTGTTGATGGGTGGGGTGCCTGCTGCTGGTTTGTGTTGGATAGCGATCGCTCTATTGATTTGATTATTGGAAATGTCTAACTCTTTCACAACAGTATTGGGAAACCATTTGAATGTTCCTCCACCTTTTTTGGCAGCATCTTGCAACATCTGAAATAGAATACCGTGACCATCGTAAGGCATAAAACAGGAGACGCTTACCCAACAACCACCGGGATTTAATCTACCGTATTTTTCCTCAATGCGTTCCCGTAATTCTAAGTAACCACGGGGATAAAAGAGGAGACTGCGTTGAGTACCGCGTTCGTCGAGAGCGGATGTACCTTGGGAGGAAATTTGACCACCTACCCAGTCAGTAATTTCGGTGACACAAACCGTGCGTCCTGCTAATAATGATTCGTAGGCAGTTGCTGCTCCTGAGAGACCGCCGCCGATGATGAGTATTTCGCAGGTTTCTTCTTGGTCTGGGGTGCGGGGTGGCGCTGCTAACGCGGGGGCAATAGTTGGAGTTAGGGAAAATAAGCTGAGAATTAGGCTGATTATTGGTTTGGTTTTTGTGGTCATAGTTTAGGTGAAAAATTAAGGGTTAAAAGTTAAAATTATAAATTAATTTGAATATATTTGATGGAGAATAAAGTGAAAATTAAGTATACAAGGAATTACACAAATTAACCTTAAAAACCCCATCTGTAGGGGCGTTAGCGGAGCTTTGCGTTAGCAAATGGCATTCGCCCTTGTTCAATATTATTCTCAGTCAGTTGTTTGAGAAAAGTTTTGTTTTGTCTAGCTTGTTTTTGATGTAGTTAAAAATTCCTTTAAAATGTATCTATTCCATAAGGATAATCAAAAAGTTGAAGTAAGCATTTTAACAAGTAGCTATGAGCGACTATAAAAACTTGTTGCATCATATTTTCTGTTAGTTTGATTTTCTTTTCTGTCTTAGATATTTTAGGATGAATCAGTAAATTTCTCACCTGCCCAATTATATTCACACTATCAGTTCCCCAATTATATTCTTTGGCTAGTTTAGTAATTTGCCAATTTTCATCAATTGGAAGTAGAGATATATTAAGAGTTTTAAGTAACAGTCTAAGTTTATCGCCAAAGGTTAATTTTTTAAATCCATCAGGACTAATGTAGTTGTTACTGTTTAAATATGTCCAGGCTAGTTTTTCTAAAGCAGAATGAACTAAAATAATAGAAGTATTATATCCATTTGTATGCTTAGAACTTTCTATATACCATTGAATAGAATTTTGAATTACTTCTTTCCATGTTTCATCTTGCCACTTCTTCATAAATCCGGAGAAAGCATCAATAATTTCTGTAGCATGCCGACTGAAAGAATAATAAAGAGACTGCCATGAATCAGCTTTAAGAGTTGGAGTACGCCATTCTTCTAAGATTTTATTTCCTTGTGTATCAAAGCCTAAAACGTAAAGATGTGCTATCCAAATTCCTCTAAGAAAAGAAATGTAATAAATAAAGGCATTAATAATTTCATACCCTTCCTTTGAATCAAAAGTTTTACCATCTGAACGTTTAATTTGACAGATATGAGTAATGCCATATCCTCCTTCAGCTTCCAATTTTTTTTCAAAGTCCAAAGGATAATTTGATTCTGCTAAAACAATATGCCAATCACCATACTCGAAGATAACTTGTCTTTCTTTCTCTTCAACATTACACTTAACAATTTTGACAAATAAAAAATCAAAATTAGTTATATAAAAAGTTACTGATGATAAATCATCTGTTCTACCTTGTATAAAAGGCTCCTTTAAATCGCCAGAAAATACTCTCTTCTCAGTTCCATTAATTATATAAATAGACGGACCTCGTAGCATAACTTTCATTCTAGGAACTAAGTTTATCTGAGTTAGTTTCAGTTCTATATTATCTAAATTTAAGTTTATATTTTTACTAAAATATTCAACAGAATATTCAAATTTAACACTAATATATGGAGATGGATACCAAGAAATCTGAATCAAAGCTTGACCCCGAATGGTATTTTTTCCATCAGTTAATTCAGCAGAATCATCATATAGTGGTATTGGTTGACTGGGAAATTCCTGTTCTAATAATTTAGGCTTAGGTTGCGAAGTTGCCACAATAAATTAATCTCTCTACTACGTCCTACAATTATAATATATTTATCTTATTCAACAACTTAAACAATAGACTAAAATTTTTTAGTTAAACTATAATTTTAATACTATCATAAATGGAAATAATTGGGGACTCAAATATGACTAATAAGCATCTCTGAGAAATAAATAAATTGTAATAAAATGATAAAAATTTATATTATTGTTAGAAAATAAAATAAAGAGAATTTAGAAGTCGCACCATGACATCAACTAACTCTATTATCAAAGCCATCAATCAAGTTTTGCTCAATCTTTCACCAGAAAAACAACAGGAAGTGTTAAACTTTGTTCTTGTTATTCAAAGTCAGTCAAAGACTCCAAATCCTGTATTGACAGAGCAAAAATCAAAAGCTGTTTTAGTTCAGGAACTGCAAGAGCTATTTAAATAATTACAATCTGACCCTGAAATTCAGAATATTATAGAGGAAGAAATCATGGCAGAAGTTGATGCTTACAGAGAGGGTCATTTCAGTTATCAGTTATCAGTAAAATTGCCATTTATGGGTTAAACTTTAGAAGCGATCGCTATTATAAATCAATAAATATAATCAGGAGATAAACTATGAATAAACAGGAACGGGCAAGTATTAGGAACGGGCAAGATGCCCATTCCACAAAACACAAAACACAAAACACAAAACTATTAAAATCATCCCGCATTTATGCAACGCCAAATACCAATAGGAATTTCAATGACAAATTCAGTACCTTTACCCAGTTGTGAATAACAACTTAACTTTCCATCATGTTTGTCTTCCACAATTTGACGAGCAATAGACAGTCCTAAACCTGTTCCTTTCCCTACTGCTTTAGTTGTAAATAGATGGTTAAATATTCGATTTTTTTACCTCTTCAGACATTCCACAACCATTATCTTGAATTCTAATTTTGACCAAAGGTAAAAAGTAAGTATACTGTTTCAATATTATTCTTATATGATATTCGGATAATTACTTATAATAAAGTTTTTGTTTGTAGTAGGGCTTTAGCCCTTACAATGCTTAGTATTAGGACTAAAGTCCAACTACGAGCCTAATTATAACTGTTCTACCGAACATGATATTAGTTAATTGTTTGAAACAGTCAGTCCCTTAGAAAATTAATTTTCAGGGATTTTTTTGATATGTAATTAATAGTGATATTGGTCACGAAAGTTATTTATCTACTTCACTTTTTCATAAGTTATAACTCACCCTCCACAATACGGAAAAATCACTCTTTGCTCCAAATGTAAGTCACCACCATCACACCAAAAAACAGAGATGATAAAAGTGTAAAGTTCAGGGTAAATCTCATGCCTCAAAAAGTAAGTTTCATGCCTCAAGTTAAATTACTCCCCGGCGCAATAAACGAAATTATGGTTTCTGTAGCTGACAAATGTCCTCTAACTCAATCAGACCGTTATGGCCTCATGGCTGCTATATTGGATGATTCTCTCAGTGAAGAAGACCGTCGCAGTGTTGATAGATTGTTACGTTCTGTTGTGAGAGGACGGGTGAAAGTAGCATAGAGTTGTCTATCCTGAGCTGTGTCCAATTTTTTCTGGTACTTCAGCAATTAACAATTAATAATTACCTCTAATTTTCAGATCGACATATAATAAAAAGGTTACAAAATTACCTTAAAACAAGTTCAATAAAAAAATCATGTCTACTGTCAGTTTAATCAGGACTAATTCCTATCAGATCAATGAATTAGAAAAATCTATAGAGGAACTTTTAGAACCATTAGGGGGAATCAATACCTTTGTCAAACCAGGCGATCGCGTCTTACTAAAACCAAATTTGCTCACAGGTTCTCGCCCAACAAAAGAATGTGTAACGAGAAGAGAAATAGTTTATTGTGTAGCTAAAATTGTCAAAAAAGCAGGAGGCAAACCTTTTTTAGGCGACAGTCCAGCTTTTGGTAGTGCTCTAGGTGTTGCAAAAGCAAATGGTTATTTATCATTGCTCGAAGAATTTGACTTACCAATAGTTGAGTTTCATGGCAAACGTTACGACACAGTTAGTCAAGAGTTTAATCATTTGCTGTTAAGTAAAGAAGCAATGGCCGCAGATGTAATAATTAATTTACCTAAGCTTAAATCCCATGTTCAACTAACTATGACAATGGGAGTAAAAAACTTATTTGGTTGTGTCCCAGGAAAAATGAAAGCTTGGTGGCATTTAGAGGCGGGTAAAGATGCTAGCCGTTTTGGAAAAATGCTGGTAGAAACAGCAAAAACAATTAATCCAGACTTGACTATTATTGATAGTATTATCGCTCAAGAAGGTAATGGTCCTATTGGTGGAGAACCTCGGAAATTAGGTATTTTAGGGGCTTCGACAGATGTATTTGCTCTAGATAAAACATTTATAGATATTCTCAAAGTAAATCCGGCAGAAGTTCCAACAGTTGCAGCTGCTCGGGAAATGGGATTTTGTTCTGATTTAAATAAGGTTAATTTTCCATTATTACAACCTGCTGAATTGGAAGTAGAAAATTGGCAGTTACCAACAATGAAGAAACCTATTGATTTTGGAATTCCACGCATAGTTAGGTCTACTTTTAAACATCTATACGTTAAGTTTATTCAAGAACCAATGAATATTTAGGGTTTGCGTATAGAAAGTCTTTTTTAAGGAGTAGGGGACCCACCCCTAACCCCTCCGGTGGAGGGGAAAATGGGAGTAGGGGAGTAGGGGAGAATTTTTTTGCCCAACTATGCACTAAAAATGCGCTCCATGCATGAGCATGAAGAGCTGAAAACCATGTACTTTTTCAATACCTAAAAAGGCTAAAACCTTCTTTTGTAAGTATTTGAGATTTAATCAGCACACCCTCTGTAGGGACGTTGCATGCAACGTCCCTACATATCTTGATTACGGTTCGTGCAAATATCTTAATTCATAGTTTGATTCACCAACGCCATACCAATAGGAATTTCAATGACAAATTCAGTTCCCTTACCCAGTTGTGAATAACAACTTAATTTTCCATCATGTTTTTCTTCCACAATTTGACGAGCGATCGACAGTCCTAAACCTGTTCCTTTCCCCACTGCTTTAGTTGTAAATAGATGGTTAAATATTCGATTTTTCACTTCTTCAGACATTCCACAACCATTATCTTGAATGCTAATTTTGACCATTTGACTAACAGAATCTAACTTTGTGGTTAAAATAATTCGATAGGGATGTTGCTTCATTTGTGTCATTGAACGTGCTTCGCTCATCTCATCAAACACATCAATAGCATTAGCAATAATATTCATAAATACTTGGTTTAACTGTCCCGGAAATCCCAAAATTTGTGGCAACTCTCCATAGTCTTTAATAATATTAATTTCTGGACGAAATTCATTCCCTTTCAAGCGATGTTTGAGAATTAACAAAGTGCTATCAATTCCCTCATGCAAGTCAAAAGTTACTTTTTGTTCTCGATCGCCACGGGAGAAAATACGCATTGACTTACTAATTTCAGCAATGCGATTAACCCCTGTTTGCATCGAACCAATCATTTCCGGTAAATCTTCTAACACATATTCCAGTTCAATTTCTTCAGCATGAGCGGTGACAGTTTCCCCTGGTGGATGATTTTGTTGATAGACTTCTAAATGTTCTAAGACATCTTGTATTGCTTCCTCCACTTGACTAATATTACCCGAAACAAAGCCTAAAGGATTATTAATTTCATGGGTAATACCAGACATCATTTGGCCTAGAGCTGACATTTTTTCACTCTGAACCAGTTGCACTTGTGCTTCTTGTAATTTTGTTAAAGACTGTTCTAATTGTTGAGCATAATCTTGAGATTTTTGATACAGTTGAGCATTTTCTAAAGAAATTGCTGCTTGAGAACACAAAAGTTTCAACACTTCAACTCGCTCTGAGGTAAATACTCCTGTGGTTAAGTTATTTTCTAAATATAAAATTCCTAAAAATTCTCCACGACTGCATAACGGTAAACATAATAAACTCTGTGGTTGATTTTGGATGAAGTAGTCATCAGATGCGAATTGAGTTTGAGATGAAACTTCATCAAGATTGAGCAGTTCTAAACTTCGTTTGACTAAGTTAATTATACTCACAGGTACAGCTAAACTCTCTGCAACTGGAATAGATTTTTCAGTGCAACAAATCGCTTCATCATCATTGGAATTGTGATGGGAAATGGCTTTAACTGTTAACTGTTCAGCTTGAGATAAGATTAAAACTCCTTTGGTGGCACCGGCGTTTTCCATCATCACTTGCATTAACTGAGAGATTAATTGATTCAGTTCAATTTCACTGGATAATGCTTGGGAAGCTTTGATGATGCTGGTAAAGTCCAGTGCGTCTGAAACTCCTGTAGTATTGCTGTTAATTGTGGCTTGAGTGTAACTATCTGTATTTCCTAAACTGGCAATAGTTTTCCAGGGGTTGAGATTAATTTTTTGCTGTTCTAAAATGGGAGCTAATAACTCAGGATAACGTTGTTCTATATCCTTGATTTTTGCTTGGGCACCCCAATGGGAATAGCAATAGTAGGCATCTATCATGTAAGTTTGAGCTACTTTTTTTCGTCCTAACTCTAGATAAAATTTGGCTGCTAATTCGTTGGCGAGTGCTTGTTCTTGGATGTATTCGTTTTCTTTTGCACCTGAAATGGCTAGATCGTAGAGTTCCATTGCTTCTAATTTATTGCCCAGAATTCGATGTTTTTCTGCTTCTACTAAGTCAACCTTATGTTGATGATTCATGGGGGCGTGTTTTGCCCAAAATTGCAATTGAGTTTGATTGTCTTGAACTCGTTGCAGTTGTGTTTCCCATTCAATTTGTGACTCAGAGACCATCGCCAGAGCAATGAGAGAGTCATAGAAATATAAACCTGCTTCACAAATTTCACTTGCTGCACCCATAACATAGGGTTTAGCTTGAATAGCATCTGTATTTGCTTGAGTGATTTCTCCCATTAAAAATCTTAAGAGCATTCTATGGATATAAAAGATAAAGGGTTGGGTCAGGTCATTAAACTCTAGCGCCTCAGTCACCATTGCCTTCTCTTCATCACTATTGTCCAAGGAAAATTCAATGTTATCTGGATTACCTAGTAGGAAAATGACACTTTCCCAATAAACTAAACAATTTTTTGCCATTTTAATGCGGTTGAATTCAAGCAGTTGTTGATAAAATGCATGAATTTGGGATTCAAGTCCTGCTAAAGGTAAACCAGACCAGTAACCATTTAAACAAGAACCAATGGCATTATATGCAGCATATTCCAACTGACCTGTTTCTAGTCCTGCCTGGTAGCCCATTTGAAAAATGGGTAAGGTTTCCCGTAAATGAGACTGGCGATGAAGAACAAATAATCCAAGTAATGTACAAGTTTCTGAGCGAATTTTTTGTGCATTTGATTCAGATATGAGGCGATAAGCCAATTTACCAAACTCAGTTCCTGCGGTTATTTCCTGGAAAAAGTTGTTGAGGACGACACTGTAACAAGCATAGCTAAAAGCTGAATAGGGACTATTACCATACTGAATGGATAACTTGACCTGTAAAGCGACCACGAAGGGAAATAAGGGTGAACCTGTCATATAGCAAGCTGAAAAGATACTTGCTGCAATCTGCATCACAGCCAATTGTTCCACATCAATCATTTTTGGAAGATTAAAGAACTCTTCAATAGACCGATTTCCAATTAAAGTATTAATCTCCTGTACAGATTGCTGAATGTCCTCTCCGGTAGGATTTTCAGGAAACTCGACTCCGAATTCTTTAAGAATAGATTCACCGATAGTAATTGCTTCTAACAACTGCATTAAGCTGCATAATGTCTGAATTTTGACCCTATAAACTCCTATTTTTTCTAAGAGGGTTTTTGCATTATCAGTTGTTGCTTCTATCCACTGATTCATTTGTTGAAATTCACCACAAAGCGATGTCGCCTCTGCTGCAAGTTCATGCAAATTTAAAGTGATATCATACTTTCGCTGCCAAGCTTCGTTGCCTAGTAAATTGATGCCTATTTCCCCATAGTTACAAGCAGCTTGATAAGCTGTAGAGTTTTTTGCTTTGTTTCCAGCTCTTAAATTCAGTTCGGCCAACCTATCCCGTTCTTTCTGTTCAACAATCAATTCAACACCATAATTCAACTGATTCACAATTTCAAAAATTCTTTCCTCTCGTTTAGATTCGGGTATATTCTTCACCAACAGTTGACCAATCTTGAAATGTGTCTCTTTCTTTTGATTTTCAGGAATCAGAGAATAAGCAGCTTGTTGAATTCGGTCATGCAAAAATTTATAGCTAGCTGAAATCTGACTACCTTGAATTGGATTAACTTCTGTCGTTTCCGCCGTATAAAACTTATACACTTCTGTAGTGGGAATAATCAATCCTTCTTTCAGTGCCACCCATAAATCTGTAGCGGTTTCTAACTCAGTAGTTTGTCGCACAATAGCCAAAGTTTCTAAATCAAATTGGTTACCAATACAAGCTGCTAATTTAAGTACATCCTGAGTTAGAGGATTCAATTTTTGCAACCTTTTGCTAACAAACTCAACAACATCTTCACTAACTGCTGCCTGTTTTACCAGGGCTAGATCGCATTGCCAGAAACCTTCTTCGGGATTAAAATAAATAAGTTTATCTTCATATAATGCTTTCAAAAATTGAGTGGCAAAAAAAGGATTTCCTTTTGTTTTTTGATCGACCGCTTGAGTCAGGGGCAAAGCTTGTTTTAATGAACAATGTAGCGTATCAGCAATGAGTTGATTTAAATCATCTTGTCGCAACGGTGCTAAGGTAATCGTATTAACAATAGCTTGATTTTTCTGAATTTCATCTAACGTCAACATCAAAGGATGAGCGGGACTCACTTCATTGTCTCGATAGGCTCCAATTAAGAGTAAATATTGACTCTCAGCTTCACTAATTAACAGTTTAATTAGGTTCAATGAAGCCGAGTCTGTCCACTGTAAATCATCCAGAAAAATCACTAACGGATGGTCTTTTGTCGTGAAAACTTGAAGAAATTTTTGAAATAATAAATTAAACCGATTTTGGGCTGCTGTTCCTGAGAGTTCAGCCACCGCAGGTTGAAAACCAATAATTTTTTCCAGTTCGGGAATAACTTTAATAATAACCTGTCCATTTTCCCCAACCGCAGCTAATATTTGCTCTTTCCACTGTTTTAGTTGAGTATCATTTTCACTCAATAATTGCCCCATTAAATCCCGCAATGCTTGCACAAAAGCACTAAAAGGAATATTACGTTGAAACTGCTCAAATTTCCCTTGAATAAAGTAACCCCTTTGCCGGACAATAGGTTTATGAACTTCATTCACAACAGCTGTTTTTCCTACTCCAGAATATCCCGCCACTAATATCATTTCTGAACCTCCACCCTTTCCAAGGGGGGATTGAGGGGGGATGGCAACACGCTCAAAGGCATCTAATAATTCTTGAACTTTTTGCTGTCGTCCATAGAGTTTTTCGGGAATAATAAAATGGTCGCAAATATCTCGTTTGCCAATTTCAAATAATTCAATTCTCCCAGTATTTTCTAATTGTTCTAAACAGGTTTCTAAATCTTTTTGAATTCCCCAAGCACTCTGATAACGTTCTTCGGCATTTTTCGCCATCAATTTGAGAATAATATTTGAAAGGGTTTGAGGAATTTCTTCTCTCCCCATCTCCCCATCTCCCCATCTCCCCATCTCCAAAGGAGGGGGAACTTTAGCAATATGACAATGGACTAACTCCATGGCATCGGTGGTTTCAAACGGGAGTTTTCCACTGAATAGTTCATACAAAGTCACACCGAAAGAATAAAAATCGGTTCGATAATCAATTCCTCGATTCATTCGTCCGGTTTGTTCGGGAGAAATATAAGCTAGAGTTCCTTCCAGGATATGAGGATTTTTCAGAACTTGGGTTTCTCTGGGAAGTAAAGAAGCAATACTAAAGTCAATTACTTGAATTTCAAAGGTTGCCGGATGAATTAAAATATTACCTGGTTTAATATCTTTATGAATAATACGATGATGATACAGTTCGGCTAAAATTTCAGCCAGTTGAATTCCAATGGTTAGACATTGGCTCAAATTCAAAGAATTATCTTGAGTATACTCGTCAAGAGAAATATAACCCTCATCCGCCATAACTAAGATTAAACTATTGCGATAGTTTTCCAGAGCAAGCGGTTGCACAACTCCAGATAAGTTCAGATTCTGTGCGATCGTGTATTGATGGCGAAATTGGACGAGTTCACTAAAACTGGGATATTCACTTCGTAATAATTTCAGGATAACGGGTTTGTTGTCTGAAATGTGTTGAGCGCGATAAACTAAAGATTTTTTTCCTTGATGAATACATTCAATAGTCTGATAATTTTGAAAGTTTAAAATCTTATTATCGTTCATTGTTATGCTCCTCATCTATTTTGAATTAAATTTTTCATCGGCCTAATGGCTCTAAAAATACTGTTCTAATATTGATTACGGAACTGTAATAATTCATCAAAACTCGGATATCCAATCCTCACAAATTTTAACATAACGGACTGACTATCTCAAATGCTTTGAGCGCGATAGACCAGAGTTTTAGACCCCGTATGTAAACAATTAATAATCTGATAGTTTTTAAATTGTAGAGTGGTGTTAGTCATGGACTCAAACTCCTAGCTTGAAAATTAATTATATTAAGTAATACTTTCTAAGCAATCCATTGATGACAATTGATAAACAACGCAATCAATAGGCTTTTTTGATTTACATACATCTATTTTAAATCTCAAACCCTTTTACACAATCCGTTAAAACACTGGTTTTACAAATATTTTATAGTAGTTTTTGTTAAGATATACTACAATTATCATTTCCAGTTAATTAACTCTCCTAAAAAAAACATATATTTCTTATTTTGAATTAAATTAAGAGCAGTAGCTATTATAAATAAAGAAAAATAATCGGGAACTAAAATATGACCAATAAGTCAGTATTAGCTAAAGATAAAAAAAACATAAATCAGGAATTAGACTAACTGGAAATCAAAAAAGTTTGCTAATATCCGCTCATGTTATTTCTGGATCAATTTGGTTTGGCACTGCCCTTTCTATGGTAGTTATGGTCATTCATAATCTGAATACCACTAACGGTGACGAACTTGATGCAATAAACTCAGTTGTAAAATTATTAGATGACTGGATAGTTATTCCAGCAGCTAATACAACTTTACTAACTGGAGCATTACTTTGCTGGTTAACAGTTTGGGGATTTTTTAAGTTTTACTAGGTGATTACTAAGTGGATTATTATCAGCACATTAATTATATTTGGCACATTTTGGTTAGGATATTGGACGAATGCTATGACTGCAATTTATGATACTGAAATATTTCAAGCATTAAGTAACTCTCTATTTATTTTTGATACAAAAGGAATAGTTATTGGTGGTTCTATTCAAATTTTAAGCCTGATTTTTATCTTTATTATCTCTTTTGTGAAACCTTGGGGACGACGAGATATAGCGCTACGCGCAAGTCATACAGCGCTTTTCGCTCTTGATGAACCACATCTTCACAGGCAAAAATCGTGTAGGGGCGATTTCCTACGGAATGCTCCGCAAACGCGAATCGCCCCTACTGTGGTTTACCCAAATGAAAACCGCTGTAAGTCAGAAGTCAGAAATTAGAAGTAATCCCTGACTGAGTTTGAGCGTTTATAATTGCCCTAACCTATTTGTGTAGTGGTGAAAAAATATCAGACCAAAAGCTAACTACATAGGGTTTGCGCTCATAAAGTCTTTTTGCTAGGGTAGGAGATAGGAGACAGGAGAAATGGCTTGGGAGCGAGGAGGTAGGAGCTAAGTTTTGTCGAACGTGATTTTTCGGCTTTTGCTTCGGTGAAAATCCTCACTTTTTTAACCACAGCAACCGAAAAACTCATACTTTTTAAAGACATAAAAAGCCTAAAACCAAGATCAGTCAATGCTTTGATATTAGATCGGTCACGCCCTACATAAATTAACTTTCAATATTCTAAAAATAGGAGTCAGGAATCAGAATGATATCATGTCCGGATAACAGTGCGATAGAACTCCGTTTTGCTGACGCATAGCTCCGCTGAACGCTGAAGCGACCAAAAAACTTTCTCTTTCTTCTTCTTTCTTCCCTCCTGACTCCTGACTCCTGACATCCCCTCCACCGAAGGGGTTAAGGGTGGGTTGACTCCTAAAGAATTAAGATTAATATCATACACTAATTCAGCAACGCCAGTTTTGCTGACCCAAAGGTGACATCAAATTTTTCACACCAGACCACAACATTTGGATAATCTTGCCAATTTATTCTTTCTGGAATGTCATAAACTTGTTCTCCTGTAAAACTTTTTAAATCTCCCAAACGCACATAATTTTCTGTTGTATAACTTCCCGGACGATTTTCTTTATGTAATAACAATTTTACTGCCGGACCTTCAATAGCAGAAAAATTTTCCGCTAACCGCACTTGAGTTTTACTACCTACTTGAATAATTTCTGCTGTACCTTCCGTATCTTCCCCCGGAGTAATAGTTACAAATTCTCCAGAAGCTAAAACCTTATTTGTCTGAGCTAAAGTCGGATAATTAGAAATAGAAGCAACAAGAATTTCTGGTGATAAAGTTTGTGACTGTGAATCTGGGCAAACTTGTTTTCCCCAATCACATTTAGACAAATGTTTTTCTTGCCAACTTAGAGAAATTTCTAACAAATCTCGACTTCCTGTTATTCCTTGCCCTAAAAATATTAGAATTGCCAAACAGTTTAAAGCAGTATGAATTTTGCGCCATTTGTGAGTTCTATCTTTATATATTTCTGGCACAATAGCTAAAGAAAAAATCATCAAAATTGAAGCTATTATACCGTAATAAAAATGAGAAACTGCCCACTCATAGTCGCGTCGGAAAACACCATCTTGAAAACCTAAAATTACGATACCCGCTCCGGTTAAAGTAGCAAATATTCCTCGCCATAATTTAGTTTTAGCTTGATAAAGAAATACGAGAGAAGCAACAGTAGCAATAAAGATAGTTACTATTAATATTGCTATGGTCATATTTTCACTTTTAAAATCTTTAAAAATACCTTTAAAATAAATTGAATAGGCAATAGCAACTAAACTGATTCCGACAACGGAACCCGTCAACCAATTACCTATTTTTCTATGTTCCGGTCCTACTACTGGAGGAATTTTACTTTTACCTTTATCCGCAGTTTGTAGCCTTCGTTGACGAGCTTGCCAAGCCAAGTTAACAACTATACCAATGATTGGGAAAACCACCACAACTGCTAATGCTGGATGTATCAATCCTGCAATATCCTTTGCATTCATAATTTACCTCTCATATATCAGAACTTACGCAAATTAACTTTTAAAACACCATTTGTAGGGGCGTTAGCGGCAGCTCTAGGTTAGCAAATTGCATTCGCCCTCGCTATATGTAGAGTCTCTGCGTAAGTCTTGGATATAACTTTACATATTATATTTAAGCAGGTTGAGTGTAGATTAAATTATTTTTTGCTGAAAATTTTCTAAAATCTTAGATGTTAGGGGATATAGGCAAAATTGAGAATAGTTGAAAAGTCTTAAATGCTATATCCTGGTATTAACATTCTATTGTTACCGAAGCATTCACATAACTAAAAATTAGAGATGATGGTTTCTAGAAAAAGAGTAAAGTGTGCCAGAAATAAAAATGTAAAATCTTGCTTTAAATTCAGCAATAATGAAACAAATTATTCTCTGAATAGAGCTTTTCAATTTACTGTAATAGATCGAGTTCTGTAGGTTAATCTATCAAACAAGATAGTAGGTGTAATTCATTAGCTCACTATTGCAAAATGAGGGTGATGAAAGTGATATTCAGTTTGAGAAAGCCATCAACCAGGAGATAATTAAAACTGTAGACTTTGATATCAAATCCACTTAATTAGGTATCAAAAAATGTTTCATTGTCAGCCAGATCGCAAATTTTTCTAAATTTTCTTCCCTCCTGACTCCTAATTAATATCATGTCCGGTTGAATACTTATAATTAAGATAGTAGGAGAGTAGGGGAGTAGGGGAGGCCGGGAAAATAGAAAGATTTACTGTTGAAGCACTCATGATAAGTTTTTTCTAGATCGCTCTTATCCGGACATGATATAATTATTTACAGCGGTTTTCATTTGGGTAGACCACAGTAAGGACGTTCCATGGAACGTTCCTACAGGATTTTGCTTGTGAAGATGTGGTTCATCAATTTGAAAAGCGCTGTAATTATACCAATGCTACCGGATTTGATATAAACGGACGATATTCACCTCCAAAAAGCCATCCTCTGAAAAGTTGGTGGGAAAATACTTCTGAGGACTCACGCATAATATCATGTCCGGTTGAACAGTTATAAATAAACGATGAAGGAGTCAGGAGTCAACCCACCCCTAACCCCTCCCTGGAGGGGAACGACCGAGTCAGGAGGGAAGAAACAAGAAGAAAGAGAAAGTTTTTTTTATAGCGCTACGCATTAAGATTAGGACATAAATAGAAGCTGAAACCCTTTTATATTCCCCTGTTGCCTGTTGCCTTGCGCGTAGCGCTATATCACTAATTATCCGGACATGATATAACCACCAAATATAGTAGGGGTTAACGGCCGTTAACCCCCTACAAATACTGTATAATTTCGTATGCGTGCGTAAGTCCTGATAAAAATCAACTAAACCAAACTAACCCACTCACAGTCAGAATTATTATTACTAACGCCACCCAAACAAATTGATTATCTTTTGTGTTAACTTGACTAGGATCGACAACTTCTAACTTCAGAGTTTTTGGCTTCGGTGGCGGTGATTTAACTTGGGAAACCATAGTGCTACCTCGACGATCTTTAGCATCACTTTCAGATATTGCCCCCAAGTCAGGAATTTTAGTCATCCACTCTTGTCTAGTTCTCAGTACAGGTGCTTCGAGAATGACTAATATACGTTTTGCTTGTTGGCGGGTTTCTAAGCGAGGATGACGAGTTAGTTGTTTACAAAGGTCTGTTGCTTCTTGAATTTGGCCAGCAGCTTGATATGCTGTCACTAACCAGATTTGTACCTCTCCCCCAAATCTTGAATTCAGCTCAATATTGTCTTTAGCAGTTTCTAAATGTTGCACTGAATTACGATATTGACCACGCTCAAAGGCATATTTGCCAGCTTTATATTCAGTTTCAAATAATGTTAGGTCTTCTGAACTCACAATTCCTGTTAGTTAGTTTTTGATATATTTCAAATTAATCAGGACTTACGCAAATTGACTGTCAAACCACCATCTGTAGGGGCGAATGGCATTCGCCCTCTCTATATATAGAGTCTTTACGTAAGTCCTGTTAATCTTGATTATTATAGCAATCTTTTGATCGAAGAATATTCAACTCGCTGTGATTTTAGCAATTTACAAAAGTAATGCTCAACTTATCTGACTGATATTTTAGCCTTATGTGGAAATAAAAAATAAAGTATAGCAAGGTTTTTGGTAATTGGTGCTATAGGAAATAGTGCTGCAATTTCGCATTGGCCAGATGCAAGTAGCTTTTGTTCCCTGCCATATATCTTGATGACAAAAAAAACCTGAGATTCTCCTGTTTCGTTTTCAGAAGAAGCCCAGTTATGGAATTTTTATTTATTTGTATTCAATATTAAAATTTATAGTAGATGCAATTATAATTGAATTTCTTAGTGAGACTGACGACGACGGGAAAGGAACATTCCACCACCGATGAACGCTAGAGCTGCAATACTGCCAGGTTCTGGTACACGCACTTTTGGCTCAGAAAGGAAATCACTGTACATTTCTTCATATGATAACTCAGAGATGGCACCACTTATACCGTTAAATTGAACTTCTAGACTCCGAATTTGTCCGAGTTCTTGTCCGAAGTAAAAATCCCAAACAGAGTTCTCAAATTCATGAGGAACTACACTTTGATTAGCTAAAAAGTATTCAACGTAGGGATTACCAGTAAGCTTGTCTCCTGTAAAAGCTTCATCTATATTAGTCTCATTAACAGCATTATTAAATACATTACCCGTTATGTTATCAATTACTTCTCGTGTTTGCCTTGAAAATGTATAGTCTGCTATGATAGTGTTATCTGCGTCTTTAGCTATCAAGTTAATTTTATTAGCATCTGTCTTATCAAAATCAAGAAATTCGATATTTCCTAATGCAACATCCCGATCAAAGGTAAATTTGATTTTACCACCATCGCCCTGATCGTCTGGAGCTCTAAATAATCCTTGATTATTTGTTTTGTTATTCTCTTGAACAATCAGGATGTTGTTCCTTGCTACTGTATTTAAATTACCCCCAGTTGCTAGGTCTTCATCTCCAAACGTGCTACCTCCAATCTTACGATTGCAGCCATCGCTAATTCCACTATTTAGTGGATCATAGCTACTGTAATCATTTTTATTACTTGTTGAATTTTCAATCTTAAAAGGGTTACAACTACTGTTGAACAAAGTGACACCTTTGCCGTTGCCACCAACTTTTTCAATTTGAACTCCTGACCAAGGGTTTACCTTAAGATGCTGTTTGTTTGAATCGTCAATGTCAATAACGGTTCCAGCGTCAAGAGCGTTACCGTTAGAATCTTGGTCGAAATCAATAGTGATAGCTCCAGCAGAAGTTACGCTTGCTGCTACTGCTACAGTTGCCAAAAATGCACTTTTTCCGAATAATGCTGCTTGAGATATTAGGGAATCAGTTTTTGTGGTTTTCATTGTATATACTCCAAACTTAGTAATATTTAACTTCTATAATATAGAGCAGAAATCAGTATATTATTGGCGATTTCTATTTGCTTGTCTTTCTTTTACTATAATGCACTACTTCTAGATAAACTGCAAGACTAAAAGATAAGAATTTACTATAACAATATAATTATGTATTTTCAACGATATATTTGTTTTTGAATTTAATGCGAAAAAAGCAGTAACAATACTGATGACAAGCAGTTAAAATTAGATTAGATAAACTGTTTTTTGTAGTGGCTAAGTGATCTCACTTAAATAAATACCGAAAGATTTATTTGACTCAGAAAAATTTATTGATTTGTGGAGTTTATGTGAAAATGAAAAATTTCTCTATCTACTTTACTAATATCAAGTCTCATTATATAAAGCTGTAGCTATTTGTGGCCTACAGTTAATATGGCCGATTATCTGATTCTATTAGACATCTCCAGAAAAGAGGGAGTAGGCAGTAGGCAGTAGGCAGTAGGGAACCCACCCCTCGCCCCTCCCCCTCCCAGGAGGGGAAGAATTGATAATTTCTGTGCGATAATTGATTTGATTTTTTGGCGTTGCTGAATTGAAGTATGAATGCGCGATTGTTTTGTTCTGGTCAAGCCCCCGCGCATCCCCCAATTTTGGGGGACTTTTAGAGTTTTATTCCCCCCTAAATTGGGGGGCTAGGGGGGCAAAATCATACCTAGAATCAGCAACGCCGATTTTTTATTATTGGAGATGTCTATTGGACACCTCCTGCAATTTGTAAATATGCCAGCGCACATTGCTATATATTTCCTGTTCCCTGTTCCCTGTTCCCTAGGGTAATAAAACTTTGTACCTCATCAACTAGAAAACTGCTGTAATATCAATCACATTCTAAAAGACTAAACTGGCCGACAGGATAATCTAGGGGCAGAAATGTATAGCCTAATGGCGAACAACTAGACTTCACTACTTTAGTAAAAATAATTCTTGATTCCTGGCGATCGCCACTTGGTAAAAAAGTTATTTCTCCTGTAGCACCCTCAGAACTAAAATTTTCACTTGCTAAAATTTGTTGCAGGGCAATGCGATTTAATTCTTTACGTTCTGGAAGTGATTCTAATGCTGTAATCAAGGTTCTAGCTGCATCATAAGCAAAAGCTGTACGCCAACTCACAGTTCCTCCCCAAATGTTTTTTGCTTGCAGTGGAAAATCTGGATCGGGACTATTCAAACTGTGCCACGGTGTAGCTACTACAACATTTTTCTCTGCTTCTTGAGCGCCAAACTTGAGAGTATAGTTACTATAGAGGTTTTCTCCAGTAATTATCGGTAAATTGAGCTGCCAATTTGCTTTGATTACCTCTATTGCCTTCGCTAAAGTGGAAATATCTGGCAGTAATACAATTGCAGTAGCTTTTTGTTTCTCTACTCTATTGATCGCAGCACTAGCATTAAAAGAAGTTCTTGACAAATCAAAACTATCATTCATATCTTTAACTATTTTGCCACCACCAGCACTGAAACTAACCATAAATTGATTCTTGAGAGATTCACTGTAAATATCATTAGGATTATCAAACAAAGCTACTTTTTGCTGTTTATCAGTAGATTGATTAATTAAGTAACTTGCCATTGCTTGAGCTATTGTGGCATCAGATGGTATCATCCTAAAGAAAAAATCATTGCCATTTGATAATTTAGAAGCACTAGCAGTGGGAGAAATTAAAACCAGTTTATTCTGTTCATAAATTGGAGCCACTTTCATCGTGATTTCACTAAAAGCATGACCAATTACCGCCAAAACTTGACCTGTTAAAACCAGATTATTTGCTATTTTTACTGCTTGCTCTGGAGAGTTGCCATCATCAACAATAATTACAGTTAAACCCTTACCTCCAATCAAATTATCGCTCAGGTTTATGGCATTCTGAGCTTGAGCAACTCCCCGTAATTTTTCTAAACTATAGTTGAGAGCTTGTGACTCACCTGTCATTGGTGCTACAACGGCTATAGTATAAGCATCAGTATTGCTAGCAGCTAGTCTGGCATTATTCAGGTAAATCAGAATTTCTGGATCATTAAAGTATTTTTTTCTAGCTTTTTCTAAAAGTTTGACTGCTTGCAAATAATCACCATCAGCAAAAGCTTTAACTCCCTCTTCTTTTTCTGTGGGTGCGGAACCTGGAATCAGAATTTCTTCCCCACAACTCAAATTATCATCCAGTTTTAAAGGACAAGTTGTTGGTGCTTCTGGTAAAATAGCAATTAATACAGCGATCGCTCCTAGTGTTAAAAGGGAAATCTTGCCTAACCATTTATTGACTTTGGGTGTGGTTTCTTGATATTTACTCTTGAAGTTCTGTATTTTTTGCTGCAATGGAAAGTCAGATAAATAGTTTTTCTTTGCGGGAGCGGGTTGTTTGCTCTGGGTAGGTTCAATTTCTGCTTGTACTTGCTGCTTGTAGTTAGCAAGACGTTCCAAAATGTCTTCGGTTGTTTGAGGGCGACACTGAGGTAAATTTGCCATCATCTCATCAATTAAGTCTGCTAATGTTTTTGAGATTTGAGTAGCATGGTGTCGCCACATTAATCTACCACTCTGAGGATCGGTAGGCAAATTCCCAGGGTCTTTTGCTGTGACTAAATAAACTATAGTTCGAGCAATGGCAAAGACATCCGACTGTCGTGTGATTTTCCCTTCATACTGTTCTGGGGATGTGTAACCTTGAGAAATCATCCCAGTCACATCTTTGCCTTCAAATTGCCTTAAGTATGTTTCTGTAACTTGCCTAGTCGCACCAAAGTCAATTAATGCTAGTTGACCCCATTTCTGCTTTTGGGAATGTTGTTGATGATCAATGTGATTTTTTCCATTTTCAACCTCCTGTTTGTGGTCTGATGTTTCTCTGGTTTTTTCTGGATCATTTTCTGGCCGTGCAACACTTTCTTGGGTAATTGAAATGGAAGATAAATTATTTGATCTGCTAGCTTCTCCATTTGTTTGTTGACTAGCTTCTTCTATAGGCAAATTCCCATAAGTTTTAGATGGTTGTTTTGCTCCATTATGATTCGAGTTTTGTGCTGTAGAGCTACGCAACATGATATTCGTTGGTTTAAGATCCCGATGGATACAATGATTCTGATGAAGTTTACCAATAATTTCTACTAATTGTGTGATCCAGGCGATCGCTTGCTCTTCTTCTATGGGTTGATTATGATGAACTTGTTGCAACCAGTCAGATAAATTTATACCCTCAATTTTTTCCATTACCAGACAGTGTAATGGTTCATCTCTCGCTTCTGACCAGATAAAGTATCCTTCTGGTTCGACTTTTGGTAATCCAGGTTCGTGTAACTGTGTTAAAACTTTTGCTTCTTGCTCAAACAAAGAAATTACTTGCTCCATTTCTTCGTCTTCTATTTCCCTTGGCACTTGCAATATTTTCATAATTTTTATCGTACCACCATCATCAACTTCCCAAGTTTGACCAAAACCACAGTCTCCAATAAGTCGAATCGCTCGATAGTGCTGTTGTAATATTTGTCCAGGATTAATCATCTTCCTACAAGTAAAAAATTAAAAATTAAAAGTCAAAGGAATATTAAAATATACAGTTACCGAAAAATTGTGGGTATGCGCCTCCCCTTGGATAGGGGATAATAAAAAAAAATTTTCATGAATTTGTCAATCCTCTCCTTGAAAAGAAGAGGTAATTATTCATTATTCATTATTCATTATTAATTGTTGAACTAGTCATCATATTAAATCCTTTTAATTGCATATAATTCAGCACCTTGGTAGCCATGGCTTTTAACTATTACTTTAGAGCGTTTAACTTAAGTTTTAACTTCCCTGGCGGGAAGTCCCGCGCTCTCCCGCAGGGGAGCGTCGTATGGTCAAGCCAGGGCCAATAGTCGGATACCTCCACAAATAAAACCTTCCTATACCCTTGACAAGCTAGAAGGTATGCATGTTATCATCAAGGTTAATACAGGGGGAGGACATCACCTCACACGAAACAGCGGTCATTTTTTTCATGACTGAAGAATCCCACGTTGTCGCGCTATGCGCAACGTCGGGAGTATGTCAATCAACACAATTAGATTTTAATAGAGGAAATATCGCCTCAGAGCAAAAGCACAAGTTCGAGAATGGGCTAAGTTAGTAAACCTTCCCGTTTGGCCTTTTTCCTGCTTCTGAGACTTGCTATTCAACTTGGCCTTGTATTCTTCAAACTTGGCTTAAACTTCTCAGCCAACTTTAGAGACTAATCTTTTCTGAGTTACAGTTGTTCGACTCCAATTGTAAAGTTCCGTCTTTGCAAGACTAGACTAGCAGCATGGCCCGCGCCATTAAGCCAAAGTTGAATAAATCAAAAACTTGATTAAATTTTGCATACTCTGGGCGGTCATTTAACGCGCGTCATAAGTCAGAAATCAGAAGTCATAAGTCAATCCACCCCTAATCCCTCCCAGGAGAGGAAGTAGGGGATTTGAGCAACTCTCCAAAAATATTTCGCCTGAAAATGCGGGGTTGCGCGACCCATATTATTTTGATAAATATTTACCGAAGAATTAATAATTAAATAATTAAATAATTAAATAATTCACCCCTTGAAGCCTCCCCTTTCAAGAGGAAAAAAGCGGTCGTTTACGTTTGCGATAGCATTCCGTAAGGAAAACATTCCGTAGGATGGGATGGCAAGGAAAACTGCGCCATATCCAATCGACCAAGAGAATAAATTTTTTCCTTATTGGTTAATCCTCTCCCTAAAAGGGAGAGGTAATTATCCATTATCCATTATCCATTAATGAAGGGCATTACCTAATCACCAACCCCGGAAATTTAGGTTTTTTTCTTGCTCAATAGCCTTCTTCCTTCTTCCTTGTGATGTAGTCGATGGGGATATCACTATCCCTCACCTCTACTCCAAAACCGTACATGAGAGTTTCCAGACCTTCGCGCTTACCGAAAAATTGTGGGTATGCGCCTCCCCTTGGATAGGGGATAATAAGCGGTCGTTTGCGCAGCATGACCTAGGATGGGATGGCGAGGAGACCTCGCCATATCCAATCGACTCCTGTGAAAAAAAATTTTCATGAATTTGTCAATCCTCTTCAATTCATGGAGAGGTAATTATTCATTATTCATTATTCATTATTAATTGTTGAAAATACCAATGCTACCGGAGATGATCTCAAATCCGGTTAAACAGTTATAGAATGGTTAAGTCAGGAGGAGTCAACCCACCCGCGCGCCCCTCCCAGGAGGGAGAGGACCGAGTCAGGAGGAGAGAGAATTACAAAGATGAGCGTAGTTATGACGATTGGAGAAAGTTTTTTGTTAACTAATTATCCAGGCATTATAGAACCCATTTGAGATCTATATAATTATGTAGTCAAGTCTTTTCGCGCATCAATTTTGAGGAAAAATCATCTGAAGGAGTGTTGAATTTTTTGTATTATATCATGTCCGGATAAGAGCGTGATCAAAAAACTTTCTCTTCATTTATAGCTTAAAATTCCCTCCTCATAACTCATAACTCATTACTCATAACTCATTACTCATAACTCATTACTCCTCCATTTTTATTTATAACTATTCAACCGGACATGATATTATTTCTCCCCACATCTTCCCTCCTGTCTCCTGTCTCCTGTCTCCTGTCTTCAGTCTCCTGTCTCCTGACTCTTTGCTAAATTTATGAAGATACGATCAGGGGTTCTATATCATACCTGAAATCACCAACACCGGGAATTTGTATAGCAAGAAACGAGTTAGTTAGAATCATAGACTGATGATGAACCTTAGACAGAGAAATACTTTTCCTACTGTTCCCAGTTATATCAAATCCGTTTAATTCGGCACGTAAAAAATGTTCCATCTTCAACCATTACCAAATATTTCTCTCACTCCCCATCTCCCCATCTCCCCATCTCCCCATCTCCCCATCTCCCCATCTCCCCATCT
>NZ_JAAHGO010000093.1 GCF_010672455.1 Okeania sp. SIO2C9
CATCCGCGCACGAGTTTCCGAGTGCCCCCCGGCAACTAATAACACTGTACCACATATTCAATTCACTTGCCCATAAAATAAAAAGTCGCCCTACAAGGGCGAGGCTTTAAACCCAATTTTTCGGTAAGTGTTCCTGAAAAAACAAAAATAAAATTAAAAACTGAAAAACTATATGAAATGGTGCGATGAAAAATGATTGGGGAAAGAGAATATTGAGAGGAATATTGAGAAAAGTTCCCAAAACGAAAGTTTCTCCCGGACAAATACCGTTACCATTTTTGAGAGAAAAAATAGTCTGGATAGAAATTCCAGTAATAGCTCAGACAGCGATACATTTTATAAAAGCGAACCGTTTTCCTAATTATTCAGTAAACTGGTAGGGGCAGGTTTTTTCAGAAATTTTGATACATTAGCAGTGATTTATCTAAATTCACCCCTTTTCAGTTATCAGTTATCAATGGGAAATTTTGTAGGAGCGAGCTTTTTCCAGAATCTTGATACATGGCATTAATTTACCTAAACCCACCCCCCCCTCACTAGCAACCTTTGAACTATTATCTATATAGGGAGTGTAAAATAAGAATAGTAACTTTACCCTATTAGCTTGAGACATGACAAAATCTGATACTATTGACAAAAATCATACTCAGATTGAACCGGAAAAATCAGATAAATCAGAGGAAAAAGTAGAATCCCAGAATTTATACCTGCGCCTATCTAGCTATGGTTTACCACATAAAACACCATTTTTATTGGGCATATCATTAACAATTTTTGGCTCATTTGTTACTTTCTTTATTCCACAAATTAATCGCTATGTTATTGATGTAATTATTCCTGAAAAACAATTCAATATGCTGCCTTGGGTAGCAGCACTTATCCTATTGATGAGTTTAGTAGGAGGTATATTATCTTTTTTGCAATTGTATGCGATAAAAATCTTTGGAGAAAACACAATTAAAAGTATTCGCATCAAGCTATATCAACATCTTCAATTCTTATCCATTAGTTATTTTGAAAATCAACGTACTGGGGAATTAATATTACGATTGGGAAGAGATGTAGAAATAGTCGGGCAATTACTTAACTCTAATTTAATCGCAATTCTAATTGATAGTTTTGCTTTTATTGTCGTTTTTATTTATTTATTAATCAGTAATTGGCTTCTAGCAATAGCGATCGCTCTGACTTGGCCTTTGATAATTTATCTTTTACAGTTTACTCAGAAAAGACTCAAAAAAATATTCCAAGATACGAATCGAGCAAGAGAGATAATTAGCAATCATTTACAAGACACTATATCGAATATTACAATCATTAAATCTTTTGGTAACGAGCAGTATGAAATTGACCGATTTAGTGAATATAGTAATAATTATATGGAGAAAAATCTCCAGGCAACTCGGTTTTTAGCTATATCTACACCTGTAATTAATACCCTGAATAAACTAGGTAATGTCATTGCATTAGTTTTTGCTTCTTGGGGAGTAATGGTCGGTAGTTTGACTATTGGAGAATTAACAGCTATTTTGAGTTATGTCACCCTCCTAAATAAACCAATTAGTCGCTTTAATGGGTTAATAGGTATGATTCAAAAAGCAACTGTATCAGCTCAAAATATTTTTTCAGTTCTAGATACTAAACTGGAAGTTACTGATAAGGAAAATGCTATTGATTTAACCTCTATCCAGGGAAATATCAAATTTGAAGAAGTGGGATTTGGTTATCAAGATAGGGAATTAGTTATTGAGAATTTCAACTTAGATATTAAACCAGGAATGTCAGTAGCTTTAGTTGGTTCTTCCGGTGCTGGAAAAAGCACAATTGCTAAAATAGCAGCACGTTTTTATGACCCGAAAAAAGGGCGAATTTTAATTGATGGACAAGACCTAAGAGATGTAAGTTTAAATTCATTGCGATCGCATATTGGTATTGTTCCTCAAGAGACATTACTGCTCTACGGTACGGTACGAGATAATATTGTTTACGGTAAACTAGATGCGACAGATGAAGAAATTGAAGCAGCAGCAAAAGCGGCCAATGCTCATAACTTTATTATGAGTTTTCCTGATGGTTATAATTCTATTATTGGCGAGCAAGGAGTGAAGTTATCAGGAGGACAGAGACAAAGAATAGCGATCGCCCGAGTTTTGTTAAAAAATCCCCAAATTGTCATTTTAGATGAAGCAACTTCAGCTTTAGATTCTGAGTCAGAAAAATTAATTCAAGAGTCTGTAAATAATCTTTTTCAAGGACGTACTAGCTTAGTTATTGCTCATCGACTGTCAACTATTTGTGATGTCGATTTAATTGTAGTTCTGGAAAAAGGCGAGATTGTGGAAATGGGAACTCATGCAGAATTAATTGCTAAAGAGGGAAGATATGCTTATCTCTACGGACTACAATTATCTGAAGATAAATAAGCATTCAGCTATCAGTTATCAGCTATCAGCTTTATTATTTTTAAAGGAGAAAAAAGCAATAGTTGAATGCTTACTAAAATAATTCAGAGTTAAGGTTTTAGAAAGAGCGCAATTATATTAATACAGGACTTACGCAAATTGACTTTTAAACCACCATATGTTGGGGCAAATGGTATTCGCTCTATCTATATGTAGAGTCTCTGCGTAAGTCCTGTAATAGTAATGAAACTTGATATAATAGTTCATAAAAATATAGTCAAATATGACATATCTTCATTTTGCAAGTGTTACCCTGACTGGGTGTTAGCGTAGCTCCTCCGGAGGAGGCACTACAACACCACGCCAGTTGCTTCAAGTCGGGGGACCCGCAAGGGCGCACTAGCTTCTCTATCCCATAGTCAAAGACATTTGGGACTACTTTTTTCATTATATTTATAGAGCCGTTCACGCACCTAATCGATTAATCCTTTCATGGTGATTAAGTGCAACATTTAACCTACTCAAAGCTATTCACCTTGAATCTGTATAGCATCACCAGTTAAAGTGATGGCTGTTCGCCTAGTCCTGCAAAGCTCGTAGCATAATATTACGAGCGCCGTTCCAATCCCTATGGGCACTATAGCCACATTTCGGGCAATGAAACTTTTTATTTCCACCTAATTGCTTGTGAACATGACCGCATTCAGGACAAGTTTTTGAAGTATAGGATTCATTACACAATACTACTAAAACATTATGCCTATTAGCCATCTGAATTAAATGCTGCTGAAATTTATAATGGCTCCATGAGAGCATATTTCGAGCTGTGCGTTTATTTAGTTTGCGACTAGACTTGACTACCATTTCAGATGTAGAAAAAGTAGGCAAAAAGATAACTTTGTATTCTTTTACTAAAAACTGTGCAACTTTATTGTGTAAATCCTTAACTAGACTTTGAATTTTTTTCCTAATACGATAACTTGCTTTACGCATTGCTCGTCGTTGACGTTTAGCCACGCTTAAGTCAATGCGACTCATTAAATTATCTAGGTGAGAACACAGCCTCTGAATTTTCCCCATATCTCCATGGCCAAATTCCACAATTTTTTCCCCATCATATCCAGTGATCAAAGTACGCACTCCAGGGTCAAGAGCAATAACTTTTGATTGCTTTGTGGGATAGGGTTGCTTATATTCTGGAAAAATCCCATACCATTTTCCACGCTCAAAAACCAATTGAGTACCATAACTACATTCAGCAGGAAAACCTTCTGGTGAACGATAGGTCAACCCCTTCACCTTGGTAGGATACCAGTGGTTTTTCTTGTAGTTATCAACTTTGAACTTGATTACTTGAGACGGTTGACGGCAAGATTTAAACTTTGCTATACCACCATTAGCTATAGCTTGTTTGTGACCATCTACTGCATCAGCGACTGCTTCTTGTAATTGATGTCCAGGCAATTCTTTAACCCAATCTGGACCTTCGGCATCGCGAGCTAACTTTTGCAAATCGTAAGCACTTGCTTTGCTGCCGTCTCTGAGTTGGGCAATCGTCCAATTGTATATCCAACGATAAGCACTAATCCAACGTTTCCAGACTTTATGCAGTTTGTTAGATGGAAATACCCTGAGCTTCCTGACACTGTTTGGTGTCAACTTCCGGGTCTGGTTCCGAGGTTTTGTCTTGAATCGCTTTACTGACTTGCTTTTGGTATTTTCTGAGTCCGTAAAGCCTTGCACTAAAGCAATGGAGGATGGACAAGATATCTTCAACGAGTTCTGCCTCTGGAGATAAGTTTCTCTGGTTGAGAACCAGGAGCTTGACCCCATTTTGCTGACATAACCATTCAATAAGTGGGAATCCAAATCGAACTGCTCTATCGGCGTAAGCGACGACAAGTGTTGAGATATCACTTGCACATATTCGTTCCAATATTTTGAGGAATTTACGCCGTTTAAAATTGAGTCCACTTCCAATCTCACAAACAAGTTCAGCGTTGGGGTACTTTGCGCGTAAAAACTCAATTTGTCGGTCAAGGTCATCTCGTTGTCCATGACTAGAGACTCTTGCATAAGCGACAACTGGCTTACTTTTGGGATGTTCTTCATCAATGCAGAATCGTCGCTGGTTCCCTGGAGTTCTGATGCTGTCAAGCTTTCCTTCATTATCCCATCGTCTGAGAGTGCTGATGTTGACACCGTAATATGCTGCTGCCTCTTTCGGCGTGACATACTTTTTCATACCTTATTAAAATTTACTAACTATATATTAGCAGTTTTAAAAAGGTTTGACAAGGTTTTTAGTTAACTATTGTTGCTCTTGAATTATTAGCCTACCTGATAATACCATTAAACATCAGGTCGAGAATTATTAAATTTTGTTAAATATTTAGTAGCTCTTTTGTACAAATTCACGAAGACATTTGGCATTGTTTGACTATATCAGGGCTTACGCATTTTTCCGACAAAAACACAATATATACCATAGTGCTATAGTTTTTATCTACTATATGTAGTGCCTTTGCGTAAGTCCTATATATATGACTATATTTATGTACAACGTTTATAATACCAATTTAAAAAAATAATGTTATCAATAATTGGGTTAACTAAAATGCTGGAAGTCAGATTGATATTTGAGAAAAAGAAATTGCTTGACCCTAAAAAATGATATTGAAGCCATTCCTACTGGCTAATGTAGGGGCGTTTTGCTCCGCAACATATAAAGCGGAGCTTTGCTTTAGCAAATGGCCATTCGCTCCTACTGACTACTAGAAACAACCGTGTGTATTTCTAGCAAACATTTATCAAATTGGTATAAGAGGGTAAAGTGAAAGATAGAAAATCTAAAAATACAAAAGAAATATTATCAGAAACAGAGCAAGATATTATTAAAAAATCTCAATATACAGAGCCTAAAATTAGCAAAAATAATAATTTACACTCTGTATCAAAAATGTTGAGTAAAAAATTTCAATCTCCCTTACAAGCACCAAAAGTTGACAACCCAAAAAAACCGGAAAAAATAGATAATATCTCTCAAGGTAGTAGTGGAAAAAACAGCATCAAAAGCACAAAGTTGGTTGTAGAGAAAATTGCCAGAATAGTTAAGATAAAAGAAATTTTTGGTAGTCGTAAATTTTGGTTAGGATTAGGTGGTGCCGGAATAGGTAGTATTATTATTTATGGTGGAATAACTTGGCTGAAATTAGAGCAAAGTTTACCAGATATTGCCGATATTTCTTCCTATAGTAGAGACGGCACTTTAACAATAAAAGCCGCCGATGGTAAAATCATTCAACAAACAGGACCTGCTACTAGAGAAAAAATCAAATTAGAAGATATTCCTGCTCCCTTAGTTCAAGCTTTTATTGCTATTGAAGACAGACGCTTTTATCAACATACAGGAGTTGATTATCGGGGAGTTATTCGAGCACTTATTTCCAACTTAATTGCCAGAGATGTTGTGCAAGGAGGTAGTAGTATCACACAACAGTTAGCGCGGATGGTTTTCCTAGATATGGAACAAACTATCTGGCGTAAACTCCGAGAAGCAATGCTAGCTTGGAAATTGGAGCGGGAGTTATCCAAAGAAGAAATTCTAGAGCTATATCTGAATATAGTCTATCTCGGTTCCGGTGCTTATGGAGTCACTGATGCTGCCTGGGTGTACTTTAGCAAACCAGTTTCAGGACTAACTTTAGCAGAAATGGCAACTTTAGCAGGTTTGCCACCAGCACCCAGTGAATTTTCACCCTTAGTAAGTCCAGAAGCAGCTAAAAATCGTCGAAATATCGTGTTGGGAGTAATGCAAAAAGCAGGTTTGATTTCTCAACAGAGAGCTGAAATAGCGATCGCTAAACCAATGGAAGTACAACCCAGTGCACCGAAACGTCTGATAGTAGAAGCTCCATATTTTGCCAACTATATCCAGAAAGAGTTACCGAAATATGTTTCTCAAGAAGTCATAGATGCAGGTGGTTTGACAATAGAAACAACATTGGATCGCAATTGGCAAGAAATAGGGGAACAGGTAATTCAAGAAGCTGTAGATATTGATGGTGTTCGCCAAAGATTTGATCAAGCAGCATTAGTCGCTATTGAAACTAGCACTGGAGAAGTTAAAGCATTGGTAGGAGGTCGAGATTTTGCCGAGAGCGAATTTAACCGCGCTATCCAAGCACAACGTCAACCAGGTTCAACATTTAAAAGTTTTGTTTATGCAGCTGCAGTTGCTGCTGGTTTTCCTCCCACTGATGGTTATCGAGATGTACCGTTTACAGTAGATGGTTATAAGCCAAAAAATTATGGTAAAAAGTATGCTGGGTGGCGATCGATGATTGATTCTTTGGCTTATTCTGTGAATGTTGTAGCGGTACAGGTATTGATGGATGTGGGATTTGAACCTGTGATGAAATTAGCTGAGGATATGGGAATTAAATCTGAGGTCAAGGCTACATATTCTATGGCGTTGGGTACTTGGGAAGTAAATTTATTAGAGTTAACAAATGCTTATGCTACTTTGGCAGCAGAGGGTAAATTTATCGGTGCTCACGGAATTAAAAGAATAATTAATCAAAATGGTCAAGTTGTTTATGAAGCTTATGCTCAACCAAAGCAGGTTTTAGACCGCGGCAGTGCTGCAATAGTTACCTGGATGTTAGAAAATGTAGTTAGATATGGTAGTGGTGCTAATGCTTATTTGTACGATCGACCTGTAGCTGGCAAAACGGGTACAACTGAGGATGCACGAGATTTGTGGTTTATTGGTTATATTCCACAAGTGGCAACGGGAATATGGTTAGGAAATGATGATAACAAACCAACCTGGGGTGTCAGTAGTACAGCAGCTTTTAATTGGCGACAGTTTATGAAACAGATAGTTGAGGATATACCTGTTAAAGATTTTCCTGACAAACCCAGTTTTTACGACCGCGAACCTACTATTGAAGCTAAACCTGTAGAACCAGAATGGATTAGATATGGTCAAATTGGACCCGATGGTAGGGATGTGAATGATAGAGATTATGATGATAGCAATTATTAGATTTTGCTTGTTCTTTGAGAATAGTGGCCGAGTTTTATGAAGATTTGATGAAGACACTGATTTCCTGGTTTGTAGCGTCCTCAAGATGGATTACTCGATGGGTGGTGAGTTTGGTGGTTTGATGACATAGAATACTAAACATAGATTAGGCGAAAATCCTTTATTTTACCTAGCCTTCTCCCAAACAGACCAAGATGGAAAAGCTTCAATTAATTTGAGAAGTGGAGTTGATTCAACTGTAAATACCTATGGATGAGTAACCGTTGACGGTATAAGTTGAAGCATTAGGGACATTGCATAAAACTTCCTGACAATACTAAAATTTCATCCCTATTCCTAGCATGGATATCAGTAAATTCTCAGAGTAATAGCCTAGTTTTATGAAGATCTGATGAAAATTTTAATTTCCTATTGCTTCTGTTTTTTTCTGAGATTATCATTAGAGTCATAATAAATATAATTCTATATAGCATACATCTGAGTTTACAAAAGCTTGATATATGTATATAGATTTTAGTTGACTTATTTGTAGTCTAGCTAAACTGAGATTTAGTATTAATTATTCAGAAGGAAAACTTTAAGAGGCAAATTTGATGAAACTTATTTATCGTGGCATTAGTTATGAATATAATCCCACTAGTGTTGAAGTAGTTCCTAGTGTAGCAACAGGCAAGTATCGCGGTGTAGAATTTCGGTTCAGTAAGGTCAAGAACGCACCCGCTATGCAACCCCACTATAATTTGACCTATCGTGGGGTGAAATACAATGTTAAACCTAATACTGATTCTGTTTCCCCTGTTTCTGAGAAAGCTGGTACTTTAAAAAGAATGGAAGCCTAACTTACAGCCGTTGCATCATCAAGGGACAAATAATAGGAATTAAATAAAACAGACTCCAAAAAGTATCATGGGGGCAAAATTTTCTCTAAAACTTAGAATTTTTCAATTTCCCAGCTCATTCCTAAACTATACTGCTCCATGTTACTCTAACTAAAGATAATATTTCTTTTTTCTTCTTCCGTAAGCATTCAGCTATTAGCTGTCACTCTCAGCAATAAGACCCCGCCTCTTAAGGCGGGGTTTAAGTCAAGCTTTGATCGCGCACTAAAAGCAATGGATGATAAGCTGATAGCTGACGGCTGAATGCTTATTTTCTTCCTTAATTATAATGTTTGATTGTATCATAGTTGGCTCCGGACCAGCAGGAGCAAGTGCCGCATATCATCTAGCAAAAAACGGACGTTCTGTATTAGTCTTAGAAAAAGAATCTTTACCTCGATATAAACCCTGTGGAGGTGGAGTTTCTCCTATTGTTCAACAGTGGTTTGATTTTGATTTTACACCAGCTATTTCTCTGAAAATAAATTCCATTCGTTATACTTGGAAAAAGGGCGATTTAGTGGAAGTTAACCTAAAAAATCAAGAACCTATTTGGATGGTACGCCGAGAAGTTTTTGATTATTTTATCGTTCAGCAAGCGCAAAAACAGGGAGCAGAAATTAGAGATAAAACTAAAGTTATAGGCATAGAATTTAAGAATAATAACTGGCAAGTTAATACCAATAATCAATCATTTACTTCTCGCTATTTAATTGCTGCTGATGGTGCTAAAGGTTCCATGGCAAAATGGTTGGGTTTTAACAATCGTAAACGTTTTGCTGGTGGTGCTATGGAAATAGAAGTACCAATTAAAAATCAGCAAATTGATAGTGCTTATTTTGAGTTTGGAATGTTAAATAATGGCTATGTTTGGAACTTTCCTAAAGCTGATGGATACTCAATAGGAGTAGGTACATTTTGGCGAAAACACGGTCAAAATTTTGGAGCTTTATTAACAGAATATGCCACTCTGTTTGAAGTAGATATTCAAAATATTCAGAAATTTGGTCATCCTTTATGTTTGTGGAATGGCAATCAAAAATTACATACACAAAATGCTGTTTTAGCAGGAGAAGCAGCTTGTATTGTTGACCCTTTTACTGCTGAAGGAATTCGCCCTTCTATATTTACAGGAATTAAAGCAGCAAAAGCAATTCATAATTCTCTAAATGGGGATTTATTTGCTTTAGAAAAATACACCCAAATAATTAATGAAGAATGGGGTAAAGATATGGTTTGGGCACAACGTTTAGCCCAAGGATTTTCTCACTTTTCACATATTGGTTATCAAGTAGGTGTAAAACGACCTCGCGCTACTACTATTATGACTAAAATTTTGTCTGGAGAATTGCGTTATTCAGATGTAGTAGGTTCTGCTTTACGACGACTTTGGCAAAGATGAAAATTTATCAGGATTTACGCACGGATACTAAATTTAGTGAAGGCGTTAGCGGAGCTTGACGTTAGTCAATGCCATTCGCCCCTACATATGGCGTTTTCAAGGTAAATCTGCGTAAATCCTAAATTTAGTATTTTAGGTAAGAGTTGGGCAGAAAAATCATTCTTACAATTCTTACTCCTACCTCCTCGCTCATTCCTATTTCTCCTGTCTCCTGTCTCCTGTCTCCTGTCTCCTACCCCTACTAAAAGACTAGTGAAGCGCAAACCCTAATTAATAAATTAAATCATCTTTAATTAAAGCTTTAAATTTAGGATTTGAGCTAATTTTAAAAAAATCAGCATCAGTTTCTGCCATCTCTCGATATGGTTGACCAGCACCTAAATTAATTGCTTGTTCTAAATTTTCAATAGCTAAATATAGCTTATCCTGTAAAGCATAACAACGAGCTTTATTATAGTAAGCCAAAGAATAATCTGACTGAATTTTTATGGCTTGGTCAAAACAAGCGATCGCCTCAACCCAATTTCCTAAATTGGATAAAGCTTGACCTAAATTATTCCAAGCTTCCTGATAGTCTACTTTAATATCTATTGCTTTCTCATAACTAATAATTTCTCTTTTAGTATTCCCCAAATAAAACAAAGTTTTTCCTTGAAAATTCCAAGCTATATAATTATTAGGCTTAAGTTTGATGACTTGTTCAAAAGAATTCAAGGCTTCCTGATACCTTCCTAATTCAAATAATGCCTTGCCTTGATTAAACCAACCTTGGTATAAACTTGGTTTAATTTTTATTGCTTGTTTGTAATTTTCAACTGCTTCTTGATAACGTCCTAAACTACTCCAAGTATTTCCAGCATTGTACCAAGCTTGATATAGATCTGGTTTGATTTTTATTGCTCTCTCAAAAGAAGTTATCGCTTCTCGATATTGTTCTAAATTATTAAGTAAATTACCTCGGTTATACCAAACTAAATGAGAATTTGGTTGAATCTCTATCGCACGATTAAAGTTATTTAAAGCTGACTGGAATCTACCTATTAATTTCAAGGAATTACCTCGATTATTCCAGGCTTCATAGTAATCTGGTTTAATTTTTATTGCCTGATCGAAAGCAGTAATAGCCTGTTGATGCTTCCCCAATTTACTAAAATTTACTCCCAGATTGTACCAGCTCTGATAATCATCTGGGGAAATTTTTATTCGTCCATCCATTTCATTTTTCAAGGAAGAAGAAATAAATAGCTTTAATCATTATGATCTTGAGATTCAAAGATTTTTACTTATGAAGCAATATAGATTTTTTGTAAGCATTTAGCATTTCCTGCGGAATGCTGCGCAAACAGCAGTTAGCTATCAGCTCTTGAGAAACATCTACATTTCCCACCGTAGAATTGTATCAATTAAACTCAAACTCATCGTTCTTGTGGTTCATTCTCTGATTAAAAATGTAATAGAAGTTAAACGAATGCTTGCTTCATTGATTAAAAAGCTAAGAGCTGAATACTTACAATGAGTTAATAGCTGATAGCTGATAGCTGACTGCTGAATGCTTACTTTACAGCAAATATTCATCCCAATAGTATCAATTATTTCAAATCTAATAAACCGCTGGTTTTTAGCTTGGGATTAAAGCGAATATTTTCTTCTAAACCTCTAGTTTTTAATATTTCTAAAATATTAGCTTCAACTCGCCTAGATATATTTTTTAAGAGTTTTTCTTTAGCAACTTCATCAATTAATGGGTCGTGATATTGTATTGCTTCTGCTTCTGTCATTTCTTGTTTAGCATCTATTGGCTGGTTCCACTTTGCTTCTGCGGCATCATTACCTATAGGTAAAGAGCCATTTTCATTAATCCAAGCAGTTTTTATACCTTCTAATATAGTACGATTCGGACGTTCAATAGTTTGTACTTTTAGCCAATAGCAACTATGAGGTTGACGGACTAAGTGTTGTTTAATACTCTGATATATATCACGAGAATAACCTACAAATAGTAATTTTTTATCATGATCAAAAATTCCATAAACACCTATTTTACCTTGTAAAGAAATTGGTAATTTTCCTTGAGAATTAATATAAGGTAAATATTCTAATTCTGACAGTTCTGGTATTTTAATTTCGGTATTAGTCATTGTTTTATATTTTCCTGTTCCAGGGTAATGTTAATTAATTCGGAATTGATAAAAGTTGATTAATCTCTGGTGATTTTATAGATGGCGCAGAGACGGCTTGGTTGAAATATTTTAGCTTTAAACATAAAGTTGGGTGGAACGTTAATGATAATATAGTCACTGGATTCGTGATACTGCTCAAATTCTTTTGCCATTCCTTTAGGTGTTTCTTTACTGTAGGGAATTGGTTGAAATATTAATTCAGTAAATTCTAATTTTTTCACTGGTAATTGTGAAGTAATTTGTTGAAGAAAATTTTCACTTGTTAATAATTTGAATAACATTTGTTGAGCATCTTTTTCTAACGTAAAACTACTTTCAAAGCTTTCAATGATTTTTATACCCACTTTTTTTTCCTTTTCCATATTCATCAAATTTGGCTATGGCTGTTGAGATAGTATTGCTTCTTACTACCAAACAGGAAATAGCCTTTACTTATATTACTATTTGTTTGATTCAACTCAACTACTTTTGAAGAAATATAAAGATTTGTTAAAAGACAATTTTATCTAATAATTTATGATACAATTTTTACCTAAATATTGTATGTTCTACTATTACACTATAAAACCTAACATATTCAATGGGGATCTTGATTTATGGAAGACACAGAAACATCATCAACAGTTTCAAATAATCCCCAAAGTCAGCCTCATTGGCTACAAATAGCAGAATATACTGCTGTAGTGGCTTCAATTTTTGGTTCAGGTTTGGCATTGGTACTGGAAAAAATTTCGTTTGTTGCACCCCCAATAACATTAGCATTGGTATTGAATTCAATTAATAGAAAAAGATTTGAGGAAAAAATACAAAAACATATTAACAATGAGGTAGAAGAACTAAGAATAGATATTGATTCCGTCGATGGGTATCCGGATAAAATACCAGAAAAAATTACTGAATTAACTCCAGAATCTCCCATAAGTTTCTCTCAAAATCAATCAGATTTTGAATTCAATACAATTACCAAAGAAGACTGGGAAACAATCAATACTAAATTTTCAGATATTGATGAGGAATTACAATCATTAAAAGATTTAACTACAGATTTACACCAGCATTTAGGAGATAATTTACAATCAACAAATAATGCTTATATGTCCAATAAAATCGAGGAACTACAAGCACAAATAAATAGGTTACAAGACTTAAATCGAGATCTAGTTAGGCCATATTTTATTCGTCTAATTCGTGCAGTTAAACAACTACAGAAAATAATCAAGTCTTAGTTATTAGGCTGTGCAGAAAGTAAACAGTTGAAAATCAGTTTTGATTTTTCTGGCTCTATAACTTTTCCCCCGTTATCTGGGCAGCAATCAAATTTATGTTTATGGCAAAATTATAATATCGAAAATTTGGAGTGGATCTAGATAAATTCCACTTCTAGAATTCTAGAAAAATTATTTTATTAATAGCTGATACTATTGTAAATCAGAAATTCACTTTTAACTAATGACTATTTTTGAAACTTTCTTGAAATTTTTATTAATAAGTTTAGCAACTATCTACACTTCTGCTTTTGTATTGCTAAGATTGTTGCAAAACCGATTGATATTTGAACCTGCACCATCGGTATTAGCAACTCCTGCTACTGTTAATCTTCCATATCAAGAAGTTTGGTTGTCAATTCCAAATTCTCACAAACAGACAGAAAAAATATCTGGTTGGTGGATTCCTCAAACTAATAGCAATTCTAGAGTTATTCTCTTTCTACACGGTGCTAAAGGTAACATGGCAGCTCGGAAAAATAGTTACAATCTCGAGCGGGTTGCTAAACTATATCAGTTGGGATTTTCGGTATTTATGATTGACTATCGGGGGTACGGTAACAGTAAAGGACGGTTTCCCACAGAAGCTACTGTTTATGAAGATGCATTGGTAGCTTGGAATTATTTAACTCAAGAAAAAAATTTTTCACCAGAAGAAATTTTTATTTATGGATATTCTCTCGGAGGTGCGATCGCTGTTAATCTTTGCCTTCAACAACCACAAGCAGCAGGATTAATTGCTGAAGGTTGCTTTACTTCCATTAAAGACATGGCTAAATACAGACGTCGAATCCAGATATTTCCCCTCAACTTACTGGTAACCCAAAAATTTGACTTTATTAACAAAGTAAAATTATTGCAAATGCCCGTTTTATTTATTCATGGAATGAAAGATGAAGTCGTACCTGTAACGATGAGTCAAAGATTATTTGCAGCAGCAGCAGAACCGAAAAAACTGCTGTTGATACCAAATGCTGGACATAATGATCTGGCAGAAGTAGATAGCGATCACTACATAGCAACTCTACATGAATTCTTGGACCAGATAGTAAATAAGTATTCTAGTATTAGTCAAGAATCTATTCATTAGTTATGTATAGCAGAGTAAGCATTCAGCTATCAGTCATCAGCTATCAGCTTTTTTTTATTACCTTTAAAGGAGGAAAAAGTAATTGAGAGATTTCCAATAATTAGTTGAAAATGTATTATGAAGTTAAGTCGATGGTTGCTTTATTAATTAAAAACCTGAGAGCTTACTGCTTATGGCTAAATGCTTATATAGCAGAAGGAAGAAGAAAGAAGGAAGAAGGAAGAAGGAAGAAAGAAGAAGGAGAAAAGGAAAAATCTTACTTTTGGGTTGTCTCAGATTAAACCATAAAATATTCAACAAAAGGTAAAGACAAATGCTATTAATTGACCCGCCTTATTTTTCTGGTTTTGAGGCTATACCATTAGAATATCAAGATAAATTGTGGTTAGATGCTTTACCTTGGTATTATAAAAATGAACAAAATCAAGCAAATGCAGTAGTAATTTGTTTACATGGTTTTACTGCTACTCCTTATGAAGTTCGTCCTGTAGGAAGAGCGTGTTTCAAACTTGGAATTGATGTCGTAGCACCTCTTTTGCCAGGTCATGGTTACTCTCTTTTTATAGAACAAAGAAGAGAGTTTTCTAAGATTACTAAAGACATAATGTTGGAGGCAGTACGTCAAGAAATTATTCAAGCGAGAAAACACTATGATTTTGTCGGAATTTTCGGACATTCTATGGGTGGAGCGATCGCTTTAACAATGGCAAGCGAAGGTTTAGTGGATGCTTGCACTGTGACAGCACCAGCAATTCAATTACCACTTAGAGCTGAAATTTTAATAGGTTTACTCAGTTGGATAAATATTTCAATACCTAAAAATCCTGACAACTTTTATAATCCTAATTATCTATTTGAAAACTCTAAAGCAGCTCTGGTACTTCAGAGAATAGCTTTACATTCTCGCCAATATCTTGCTAAGATTACTTGCCCTACTTTAGTAGTTCATTCCCATAACGATCCTTTAGTTAATTCTATGGTCGTAAAATTGATTGAAGAACAAGTTAAGGGGAGTTTTGAAGCCATTTGGTTTGATGAATCTGGCCACGTTATGACACTTGATGTTAAAAGTAAAGAAGTTTCAGAAGCGATCGCTCAGTTCTTAGCTAATCAAATAAAATAATATGGCGTTGCTGAATGATTGTATGATTTTTAGTAGAAAGATGGCATACAAGTCGAGAGTCATCTACTAAGATGACTTAAGTAATTCTTTTTCATCCGCCAAGAAATAAATTTCTGGGTTGCACAGCAGAAGTGATATCACATCCGGTACCATTGGTGTAATAAGATGTCGTAGGGGCGAATGGCCATTCGCCCTCTACAGAAGGTGCGGAGGGAAGAGAATAAAGATTTGGCAATAGTTGAAGATGGAACATTTTTTTATACCTAATTAAGTGGATTTGATACAAGTAGGTAGATATAATTAAACGTAAAAAAAATAATCTTAACTTATTCTGAAGTAGCTCAACTACTTTTGACTTTTGACTTAATAAATGACTTTTGACTTAATAAAATATAGGGCATGAATAAACAAAATCCTACCCCTAATATTCCCCCCTATACCTGGAATCGTCCCATTGGTCTCAATTGGGACAACCCTTACACAGTGCGCTATAGTAGTAACCTTGATGATGGACCTTGGCACGGAATGCCTCTTGGTGGTTTCGGTGCAGGTGCGATCGGTCGCTCTCCACGGGGCGATTTTAATCTTTGGCATCTCGACGGTGGCGAACACATTTATCAAAATTTAGCTGCCTGTCAATTTAGCGTTTTTGAAGAAACAAAAGGCCACAAACAAGCTTATGCTTTATGTACCGAACCACCATCTGATGGCAGTCTCTCAACTTGGCAGTGGTATCCAAAACAAAAAGCAGAGTTACATACTGGCACTTATCATGCTCTTTATCCCCGTAGTTGGTTTGTCTATGAAAATGTATTTACCGCACAATTAAGCTGCGAACAATTTTCCCCAATTTGGGCAGGTAATTATCAAGAGACCAGTTACCCTGTTGCCATCTTTGAATGGGTCGCTCACAACCCCACCGATGAACCCATCACTCTGAGTATTATGTTCACTTGGCAAAATATGATCGGTTGGTTTACCAATTCTGTGAAAACACCACAAGTACGAGTTAGAGATGATGGTAGTCCAGTTTATGAATACAAACCACGGTGGGGAGAGAGTACAGACAACTTTAATTTATTAGTAGAAGATTTCCATCGTATCGGTTGCACAATGACGCAGTTGAGCATTGCCGATCGCCCCGCAGAAGGAGAAGGTCAAATGGCGATCGGAACTTTTACGAATGCTGCTGTAGAAGTTAATTATCATACACGCTGGAATCCTGCGGGGAATGGGGAGGAAGTCTGGCGCTACTTTGCAATGGATGGCACACTCATAGATGAATACAATGAACTACCTGCAACAGAGGGAGAGCAAATTGGGGTAGCTATATCTGTTCGTTTTACTCTCAGACCGGGGAAAACTCGCAAAATTCCTTTTTTCTTAGCTTGGGATTTACCTTTAACTGAATTTAGTGCTGGAGTTTCATATTATCGCCGTTATACAGATTTTTATGGTCGCAATGGGAAAAATGCCTGGTCGATAATTCGTACTGCGATGAAACATTATCAAACTTGGCGCGAGAAAATTGAGACTTGGCAAAACCCGATTTTGCAACGGGAAGATTTGCCTGGTTGCTTTAAGATGGCTTTGTTTAACGAACTTTACGACTTCACCAGTGGGGGGACTCTCTGGAGTGCTGCTGACGATCGCGACCCTAAAGGTCAGTTTGCTGTACTGGAATGTTTGGATTATCGTTGGTATGAGAGTTTGGATGTAAGATTATATGGTTCTTTTGCTCTGTTGATGTTGTGGCCGGATTTGGAAAAGTCGGTGTTGCTAGCTTTTGCACGGGCGATTTCAACTGCGGATGATACACCGAGAATTATTGGTTACAATCAAGCATCGGCAGTTAGAAAAAAAGCTGGAGCAACTCCCCATGATTTGGGGGCACCCAATGAGCATCCTTGGGAAAAGACTAATTATACGAGTTATCAGGACTGCAATCAATGGAAGGATTTGTCTAGTGATTTTGTGTTGCAGGTTTATCGGGATTTTCTGTTGACTGGTGCAGATGATTACGAGTTTCTCTGGGAATGTTGGTCTGCTGTGGTGGAGACACTAGCATATCTTAAGGCTTTTGACAAGGATAATGATGGTATTCCTGAAAATGAGGGAGCGCCAGACCAAACTTTTGATGATTGGCAGTTGCGGGGAGTGAGCGCTTATTGTGGAGGGTTATGGTTAGCTGCTTTGGAAGGGGCGATCGCTATGGGGAAAGTTTTAATTGAGCATCCGAGAGAGATTCCTTATTATCCACCTCAAGGTTTTCAGTCTGAAGTCGATAAAAATTCTGTGGATGCTATTAATAATCAAATTTCTGTTTATCAAAGTTGGTTAGAAAAAGGATTAGTTGTTTATCAAGAAAAGTTATGGAATGGGGAATTTTATCGTTTGGATAGTGATAGTAATTCGGAAGTGGTAATGGCAGATCAATTATGCGGTCAATTTTATGCTAGGTTATTAAATTTGCCGGATATTGTACCTAATGAATGTGCTTTTTCTGCTTTGAATACTGTCTATAATTCTTGTTTTAAAAAGTTTCATAATGGCAAGTTTGGAGCAGTTAATGGAGTATTACCTGATGGTTCTCCAGAAAATCCTGATGCTACCCATCCATTAGAAGTTTGGACGGGAATTAATTTTGGTTTAGCTGCTTTTATGGTGCAAATGGGAATGAAGGATAAAGCTTTGGAAATAACTGAAGCAGTGGTGCGGCAAATTTATGAAAATGGTCTACAATTTCGCACCCCAGAAGCTATTACCGCTGATGGAACTTTTCGAGCTAGTCATTATCTCAGAGCAATGGCAATTTGGGCGATTTATTTAGAAATCAGGAGTCAGGAGTCGTAGGGGCGATTCGCGAATCGCCCGTACAGGAGTCAGGAGGGAAGAAAGAAGGAGTAAAGAATAAAGAGGAGGAAAAAGAGAAAGTTTTTTTATAACTAATTATCTGGACATGATATAACCTGATTGCTATATAATAATTATGAAAAAGAATACCATCCCTTGATATTTTTAATACCAATTACCCAAAGTAATGCTATACTTAAGCAGCACTTCAATTATTAAGTAATTAACACTAGCCTTATTATCTTTTTGATAATTATTAGCTAGTTATAATTAATTATTATTATGTTTACTTCCCCTCCTGGGAGCAGTCGGGGTGGGTTACCTCCCTGTAGGGACGTTGCATGCAACGTCCCTACCTATTCCCCCTCCCAGCAGGGGGAGTCAGGAGTCAGGAGGAGAGAGAATTACAAAGATGAGTGTAGTTATGACGATTGGAGAATTTTTTTATGTTCAATAAAACGGATTTGATATAACTTCTTTCTTCCTTCTTCCCTTTTCCTTCTTCCTTCTTCCTTCTTCCTTCTTCCCTCTTCCTTCTTAAAATTATGAAAATAGTTACTTGGAACGTCAATTCAATTAGAACTCGTCAACAACAAGTTATAGAATGGTTACAAACAAATCCTGTTGATATTCTCTGCTTACAAGAAACCAAAGTTATTGACCAAGATTTTCCGCGATCGCCTTTTGAAGAATTAGGCTATCATACTTATATTTCTGGTCAAAAATCTTATAATGGTGTAGCAATTTTTAGTCTTTCCCCAATGCAAGATGTTAGTAGTGGATTTGCACCTATTTTAGGTGAAGATAAAGTGGGAGATTTTGACATACAAAAACGGTTAATTACTGGGGTAGTAAATGATGTCCGTATTCTGAATCTTTACGTTCCTAATGGTGCTAGTGTCGGTAGTGAAAAATATGACTATAAACTTCATTGGTTGAAACTTTTGCAAGAATATATCAAGATTGTTCTTGACAAATCACCAAACTTGTGCATATGTGGAGATTTTAATATTGTCCCAGAAGACCGAGATATTCATGACCCAGAAGGTTGTAAAAATTCTGTGGGATTATCCGATGCAGAACGCCAAGCTTTACAAGAAATTCTCAAATTGGGATTAGTAGATGCTTTTCGCCAGTTTACCAGCGAAGGAGGTCACTACAGTTGGTGGGACTATAGAGCAGCAGGTTTTCGCCGTAACCGTGGTTGGCGTATTGACCATCATTATCTGAGTTTGCCCCTTTCTCAAAAAGCCACAAGTTGTATAATTGACAAGTCTCCAAGACAATTACCAAAACCTAGCGACCATACACCAGTTATTGTGGAATTTTAAAGGAAGGAAGAAGGAAGAAGGGAAGATTGAAGTAATAATTAGGTAATTATAGAAACCATTTACTATCTTTAGTTAAGACTAAATATAATGTGCCCCCTCCGAGGGAGCTACGCTAACATATAATTACTTATTTTTGTTTGTAGTTGGGCTTTAGCCCAAGCAATACTTATATGAGGGCTAAAGCCCAACTACGAGCCTGATTATAACTTTTCTATCAAACATAATATAAGTTTTTTATTTGATAATTTTTTCAATTGAACTATTAATAACCAACAAAAAATAATTATGTTTTTAGTAACAGGAGCAACCGGAGACTTAGGGCAAAGAATAATCAGAATATTGAGAGAAAGAGAAATATTAGTCCGCGCTTTTGCCAGACTAAATTCTTCTTATTCTGAATTAGAAAATCGTGGAGCTGAAATCTTCATAGGCGACTTAAAAATAGACAAGGATATTGAAAAAGCTTGTCAAGGAATTGAATATATTATTAGTGCCCATGGTGGTGCGGGTGATGTTCAAGCAATTGACTATCGAGCTAATATTGAACTAATAGATTCTGCGGTGAAAGTTGGTGTTAAACATTTTGTATTTATCTCTGTTTTAGGAGCAGAAAGAGGATATGAAGATTCACCTACTTTTAAGGCAAAAAGAGAGGTAGAAAAATATCTCAAAGCGAGTGGTTTGAATTATACTATTTTGCAACCTTCTGGTTTTGCTTCTAATTTATTACCACTGGCAGAAAGATTTAAAGATACAGGAATTTATCTACTTATTGGAGATGACAAAAATCGCACTTCAATAGTTAGTACAGATGATTTGGCAAAAATTTCTGTGGATTCTGTTTCTGTACAATCTGCTTGTAATCAAATTTTGCCTGTAGGTGGACCAGAAATTATTTCTAGAGGAGAAATTTCTCAGATATTTAGTAAAGTTTTTAACCGGGAACCGATAGTTATTAATCCACCTTTATTTGTATTTGATGGATTACGAAATACTGTGGGATTGTTTAATTCTGAGTTACAAAAAAGTCTAGGTACTTTAAGAGTATTATTGGCAAATGAATTTTTCTGCACTCCAGAAGAAATTGAGAATTTAGAGAGAATATTTGAGATGAAAATGGAATCTGTAGAAAGTTTTATTCGCCGAAAAATGGGAGTTTCAAGAATTTAGAATTTAGAATTTAGAATTTAGAATTACCTCTTTATTTCTCCATGAATGGAGAGACTTTAGTAAGCATTTAGCCGTTTGCCCTAGATATATTGGTTTTACGTAAGCCCTGAAAATATTAACAATAAAAAATAGCGATGGTTCTGCATTGTAATTATTTTTGGCTTTGTTGCACAACAGTGGGAGCATCTTGCTCCCGTACTCGCTCTAAACATTGATTGTTCCTATCTAACATTACTATGCAGAACTACCAATACAGCAGATTCCACCAAGGGTGAGGTACACCCCTCGCGGGCAAGATGCCCGCACTTGCATTCATTTAAAAAGGTTGCAGAGTAACTTTATGTTGCGGACTTTCCCAATAATTTCTTCCCTCTTCATTTTCTGGCGAACCCATCATAAAAGTACCACCAGGAATAGCCACCATTTTCAACATCACACCATTACCCAAATCTTCAGTGAAAAATGTTGCTTTGTGGTAATGACGATTAATTTCTTCCCCTTTTATATTTACAGTTATTACGTCAAATTTTTCCGAGTAAAAGTTAAAAACATCAGGAGGCATTTCAGGCCAAATCTTCTTCAAAGCTTCAATAGATATTGCCGTTCCCTCCTTTCCTTCCTCTTCATTTTTCCCCTCCATGTGAGTAGTTATGCCCACAACAAAACCTGTTCCTAAATCTACAACAGGTGCCCCACTATAACCTTTTTGCAATTTACCAGCTTCTATTTTTAGCTTCCCAATAGCAACTTCTTCTCCCACATTTTTGATAATCTGGAAAGCCTTTTCTTCAGCAGCTTCAACCATCATTATTCCTTTGATTGTTTTGCGACGACGCACCTTATTTTCACCCCAAAGAAAATAACCAGGAATTGAAATTTTTAAACTTATTTCTGGCTCTTCAGGTAAAATCATTAATCCTAAAGGAAGAACAGACAAAAGTTCTTTGACTCGCAAAACTGCCAAATCAAAACCCTGAGTATCTCCTATTGCCACAACTTCTGCGGAAATATTATTTACCAATACATTTTCTTTTCCACCTACATCCTCAACAACATGAGCGCAAGTCAGCAAATAAGTATAATTTTCTTGTTGATAAAAAGCAAACCCAGTACCAATAACATTTCCTTTTATAGAGTTATCACTAGCACTGGTAATTAAAACAATAGATTTTTATAACTGTCCGTTCATTCTTTTATTCTTTAGTAATATAAAGATTAGCTTTCCCCTGAAAATTAATACCAAATTTTGCCTCATTCTACTAGCTCGCCTAGCTTGAAAATGTGGGTAAATTTTAGAAAATATAGACCTCTCCCCCCTTTCCAAGGCTGGGGGGGATTTTAGCCTTGGGTTTTACTCACAATTTTAGTTTAGACGAGCTACTGCCTTTAAATCTTACTACTAGACCGAAACAGTTAATTTACTCAGTTATTATTGGTGTGGGGGGCGAATTTATCTCATCATTTGTCACCCCATTTATTTAACGTGGAACCCAGCCCTAATACTAGACCAAAACTAGACCGAAACAGTTAATTTGCTCAGTTATTATTGGTGCGGGGGGGCGAGTTTATCTCATCATTTGTAAACCCCATTTATTTAACGTCGAACCCGACCCTAATACTAGACCGGAACAGTTAATTTGCTCAGTTATTATTGGTGCGGGGGGGCGAGTTTATCTCATCATTTGTAAACCCCATTAATTTAACGTTGAACCCGACCCTAATACTAGACCGGAACAGTTAATTTGCTCAGTTATTATTGGTGCGGGGGGGCGAGTTTATCTCATCATTTGTAAACCCATCAATTTAACGTTGAACCCGACCCTAATACTAGACCGGAACAGTTAATTTGCTCAGTTATTATTGGTGCGGGGGGGCGAGTTTATCTCATCATTTGTAAACCCCATTTATTTAACGTCGAACCCGACCCTAATACTAGACCGGAACAGTTAATTTGCTCAGTTATTATTGGTGCGGGGGGGGGAGTTTATCTAATCATTTGTCACCCCCATTAATTTAACGTGGAACCCGACCCTAATACTAAACCGAAACAGTTAATTTGCTCAGTTATTATTGGTCGGGGGCAGGTTTATCTAAATCATTTTTCACCCCATTAATTTAACGTTGAACCCAGACCCTAATACTAGACCGGAACAGTTAATTTGCTCAGTTATTATTGGTGCGGGGGCGGGTTTATCTAATCATTTGTCACCCCCATTAATTTAACGTAGAACCCCCCCTACTATTGCAAAATTTTAGGTGGTCACGCCACTACTTTACTTCTGCCTTCTTCCTTCCTCCTTCTAAAATGTAATATTCAACTAGAGATAAAATAAGCAGTAACAAATTTTGATATTATTTAGATATCTCAAGTAGTTATTCAAAATTCAAAAAATGGAAAAACCTACAGATAATCAATATCCAATTAACGAGTTACTAAAACAACGTTGGAGTTCTCTAGCTTTTACTGACAAAATGGTTTCCTCAGAAGTATTACTTTCACTTCTAGAAGCAGCAAGATGGTCTCCTTCCTGTTTCAATGAACAACCTTGGAGTTTCATTGTTGCCACTAAAGAAAACCCTACTGAATATGACCGTCTTTTGAGTTGTATTGTAGAAGGAAATCAACCTTGGGCAAGTCTTGCTCCTGTATTAATGTTATCCGTTGCTAAACTTTCTTTTGACAGAAATAATAATCCAAATAGACACGCTCTTCACGATGTAGGTTTAGCAGTTGCCAGCTTAACTTTTCAAGCAACAGAAATAGGTTTGAGAGTTCATCAAATGGGAGGTTTTCATGTTGATAAAGCACGGGAATTATATAAAATTTCAGCAGAATATGAACCAGTAGCAGCTATAGCTATTGGTTATCCAGGAGAACCCGATATTTTGCCTGAGTCTTTACGAGAGAGAGAACTTTCTCCCCGCAGTCGTAAACCTATAAATTCTTTTGTATTTACAGGAGAATTTGGTCAGACTGCTTCATTTATTTAGTTTTTCAAGAAGCGATCGGTATTTGGCAATAGTCAGGACTTACCCACGGACACTAAATCGAGTTAGGACATTGTACCATTTCTCTGTAACAATGCGCTTAATAATTATTGCTCAGACCTGATTAAACTGACTATTCTCATCGTAAGCATTCAGCTATAGCATTCAGTGGTCAGCTTTTCCTGTAAAATGCACTCAAGTTCAGCTTTTTAATTAAGGAATTGCTCTTTGAACTTCTACTACATTTTTAACTCATAAATTGAAGCACTAGAACTAGAAGTCTGAGTTATTAATATAAGCAATTTTGTAGTAGGAAATATATTAGATATGACTTAAAGCTGATAGCTGATAGCTGACTGCTGAATGCTTACTTCTCATCTTTATATTAAGTGCAACTTCATGGAGAAATGGTATTAGCGGAGCTTTGCGGAACGCAAATGCCATTCGCCACTACATATTGCGTTTTCAAGGTGTGCCAGTCTACTACAAGATGAGTTATACCAATTTCATAAAATATTGCTACAGTCTCAACACAGTCAACAGGCAACAGCTCCGGAAAGCAACAGGGAAAGAAAAACTGGATAAAAAAGGGGGAAAAATGCTTAACTTTGAAATTTGATGGATATATACAATTTTTAATTGTAGCAATAAATCACAAATTAAGATGTAACTACCTTTTTTGAATTTGGTATTACTAAAATCAATCAATTATTTTCTCCTACTCCCTACTCCCTGCTTCTTTTATCAAAAAAATTGACCCAAATGATATAGCAGTTTACAACAATTTTGTAGAAATTGTAAATTATATCATGTTCGGATAATCAGTTACAATAAAATTTAAGGACTGATAGTACCGACAGTACAAAAGAAATACTGAAATTATCAATACTATTCTCCAATATTTCCTATGTATTCCTCCTTTCTTCCCTCCTGACTCCTGACTCGGTCCTCCTGACTCCTCACAACAGTTATTTATAAGTATTTAACCGAACATGATATTACAGGAAGGCAGGATTGTTAGAGAAATTTGAGGAAGAGTGTTTCAATAATGAATAATTAATAATGAATAATTAATAATTACCTCTCCTTGAAAAGAAGAGGATTGACAAAGAGATGAAAATTTTTATTTATTATCCCCTTAAAAGGGGAGGCGCATACCCACAATTTTTCGGTAAAGGAAGGTGGAAAAAAAAATTAGTGGCAGGGTAGAGGCGACTACTAGGTATTGTTCTTGGGAGTAGTGTGAATTTGGGGGGGGGAATGTTTTCGCTGATTATATTAGCACTATCGACTCACCCTATCTCATCCCATCATCGTCACCCCATTTGCTGTAATGAATACATGGGTAGCATCTACTGAGAATCAAAAGTCAAAAGTCAAAAGTAAGATTTTAAACATTTCAAACCTCAACCGAGAGGTTTCAAGGAACTATTCTTCCAAATACCTCCTCTATAATTCCTATTTATCTTGACTCCTGACTCCTGACTCCTACCAAGAAACTTTTTCAGCGAACCCTATTTAAGTCTTTTTTCCTATATAGAAAACATAGCCATAAAACTCTTTATATTTATCATACAATTCAGCTTCATGCCGCTGGTTTTCTACAAGCTCTTCAGCAGTTTTATTCCCTACATATTTTTGCAAAAATTTCTCCTGTGCAGAAACTTGTGGAGCATAAAAATGTTCAGTCCAACAATTTTCAGGCAACACAAAAGTAGCAATTGGAATATATCCAGCTTTTTGCATTTGTGCCACTTTATTTGAAATAGTATCTATTTCCGGATATTCATTATTCCAAAATTCATCAATTTCCCCAGGTCGCTCTTCAGTGAACCAAGATACTTCTGAAACTGCAAGAAAAGCTCCTTTCTTCAAAAATTTATGCCATTCATTTATACCTCGTTCAAATCCAATATTATAGATTGCTCCTTCTGACCAGATTAAGTCTAATTCTTCATTCTGAAAAGGAAGGTTATCCATTGAACCAACAATGCCATTTACTCTATTCTGAAGATTCAGTTTCTGACTATTAATATTGAATAAATCTATAAAGGTGGGAAATAGATCGATGGCTGTAATATGTCCTGATGTATGATTAGCTATTACCATTGTCTGACCACCAGTTCCACAACCTATATCAGCAATTTTTGATTCATTTGTCAGATTATCAATAAAGCTTAAAGCTTTAATAGTTACTTCAGGACTTCCTGGTCCTTGTCGTTCTATGAGCGAATAATATTCGCAGATTAATCTCAAATCAAACTCATGAATGGATTTATTTTCATCACTCATGTTTTTTCCTTATTTTCTCTCAAAGTTTTGTCTTTTTTAGGTATTGGAAAAGTTTGTCTGAAAACCATTGTTAAGTATTTCATAAATATTCTTTAAATTGTCTTTCGGCAGATTATAAAACCCTTTATTTTATAGCTATTCTGGATTATATCTGTAGAAAGCCCACAAACCTGGTCTTGTGCTTTGCGCTTCTATTTTTAACCAATCTGGACTTTTTTCAGGGGAGGCAAGTATTTTAAATTGGGGTCGCAGATTTTTTTCTGAAGAGCCACAATACAAAAACAATTTTCCCTGACTTGAATGACTTTCTAGATAATTCCTTAGCTCTTCTAATGTTCCTACGTTAGGAAAACGTAGTACTTTGCTATTTGCATAAAAGGGAATATGTGGTTTTCTAGCAACTATAGTTGATCCACTGATATTCAAACTTTTGATTTTTGGTACTGCCTCTTCCAAATGTTTGATGTTAGATAGTGTTCTTGAGGCAGAAGAGTATGAAGAATGTAATGATACTAAACAGCAAAACACGCAAAATACTATCAAAATTCTTCTTGCTTTAGGTCTTTGAGCTAGTGGAATAAGGAATCTGAACGCCTCCACACGGAATGGTGGTAGTGCTGAATTTACGAAGTCGGCATTCAAGTGGAAAGATGGTCAAGTCTATTTAGCTAAATGTTTATCACCGTTACCTATTAGATGGAGTAGACAACTACCACCAGATTGTGTGCCAACAACAATAACAGTTAAACTTGACCCCTGTGGTAGATGGTCTATATCTTTGAGAGTCAACGACACTAGAAATTTAAAGCTGAACCCAGTAACCAAACAAGTTGGTATTGACGCGCGGAATTACCAGTTTAGTTACTACCAGTGATGGAGAAAAATTTGCTAACCCTAAGAATCTAAATAAATTACACAAAAAACTGAGATTAGCTCAAAAGTCTCTATCTAGAAAAACGAAGGGATCTAATAACTATCAAAAGGCTAGGCTGAAAGTAGCTAGGATACACGCACGAATTAAAGATTCAAGGCTTGATTATACCCATAAGCTAACTACTCAATTAATCGCCCGAAAATCAAACTGTTGTAGTTGAGGACTTGGCAGTAAAAAACATGGTCAAAAAGCGGTGCGACCCCGCGACGACGCCAGCTCGCTTGCGGAACGCGCACCAAGAGACCATAAATTAGCCAGAGCAATAAGTGATGCCAACTGGTCCGAATTAGTCAGGCAATTAGAATACAAAGCTGAATGGTATGGACGGGAATTAATCAAGATTGATAGATATTTTCCTAGTTCAAAGAGTTGTTCTAATTGTGGTTATGTAGTGGAAAAATTGCCTCTAAATATTAGAGAGTGGGATTGTCCTGAATGTGACAGTCACCATGATAGGGACATAAACGCTGCAATTAACATTTTGCGGATGGGAACCCGCGGGGTGCGTAAGACGCAAGCGGTCAGACCCCGCGTCGCCGTCAGGCGCAAGCGGTCGGAACCCGCGACGACGCTAGTCGCAAGGGAACGCCGACCAAGAGAGGGAATGCTGACCAAGAGAGGGAACGCCCACGCTCGAAGGCTGCGGGAGGAGCAGTGTCAGTCTGTGGAGCGACCATAAGACCGGAAGAGAGTAAATCTCGGAAGGCAGGTGCATTGAAACAGAAAGCCCCTAGTAGTGATGTTAGGGAATCCCGCGCTGTCTCGTAGAGCAGCGTCGGGAGGATGTCAATATCTCTGCTTAAACTTGTAAATCTTAGAAACAAGAGTTGATGCTCCAGGCAGATAAGTTATCAGTAATAAAGGCCAGAGAATAGGTAAACACCATAAAATTTCTCGCACAGCAAATAACCCTTTTCTTGTTGCACCATTGGGTAGTAGAGCATGTATTTCCCGGCGACATTCCTCAAGTGAAATGTGGGGATGAGTTTGGGACAAATTTTGCCATCGCACTTCTAGATCACTATAGCTAAGACGTTTGAGCCAGTCAAAGTAACAAAAGAAGGTCATTAAACGAATATAATAGGGAGACAAACCATCGTAGAGAATCTCCACTTTATTCTGATTTTGGGAAAACTTTTGACAGCGTGAGAAACTATTGATAATTGATGTCCAGGAAATAAAAACTGAATAAATCGCAATGTATTGAAAAAATGGCGCTGCCTGAGCTAAATATATTCCAGTGTGGAAAGCTGTCCCCATAGGAATATAAACCCAGACTAACCTCGGAAAAATTAGCACTAGGAAGAAAGTAACTTCAAATAAAATTGCTACATAGGAAAATATCAAGGCTAATATATATTTTTGACCCAACCATATTCCTAAAGGTCTATCCCATGTTAGTGCATCACTGAGTAAGTAGGTTTGAAGAGTATAGCCATTCAACCATTCTAGTCCTCCAGCTGACAACTTGGCAAATCCTGCACTGAAATATACAAAAGCAAACATCCACCAAAGCAAAATAATTGGCCATCTCGCAAAAATACTTTGCTCTTCTGTAAGATGAAAGGTGTTGACATCCTCCCCGGCCTAAAGGCGCGGGGATTCCTACTAAGCCATAGCTCCTCGGCGGGTTGACGCTTCACAGGGTGCTGCTTCCTTGGCGGTAGTCTAACGCTTCCCTCCACGTCCGTTTATAGTTTCCGAGTGCCCCCCGGCAACTAATAATACCATAGCATATATTCAATTCACTTGCAAATAAAATAAAAAGTCGCCCTACAAGGGCGAGGCTTTAAACCCAATTTTTCGGTAAAATTTTTATTCTTAATATTTAGTTTTATTCTTTCTCCTAGATCGTCAATAGATAAAACCCTACCTGCAGGACTTAAAGCAAGTATTAAAAGTGCTATCATCATTAAAGCATCTGGATGATGCAATCTGCCAAAGGAGTAAACATAAGCTTGGAGAAATAAATTACCTACAGCAAAAACTATCAAACTAAAGTTAGTCTTAAATCCAAATAAAGAAAAAAAGCCAGCAATAATGGTTAACCAAAATAAACTGCTTAAAAACCAATCTGGTGGAGCAGTATTCAAACCAAAGGGCAAACTTAAAAGTTTGACTATCAGTGTAGGATTATATTTTGCACCAGGACGTGTCGCACGCTCAAGTATTGTACCTAAGAAATCATTCTGCAAAATAGTTTGATTTAGTTGAAAAGCAATGATTATGATACGACAGATTGCTAAATTCAGTAGTGGAGTTGGTTTAAACCAGTATGACTCCCAAATTCTCCCAAACTGATTCAAGTTTCTATAAAAATTCATAGATAATATCATGTTATAAATCTCTAAAATTTAACGTATTCTGTTATTTTTTTCTGAGGTTTTATTTCTTCTTTTGAGATAACAAAAGACTGCTTTTCTAGACGTATACCTATCAATTTTTTGTTATATTGTTTTTGATATATATCGACAAATTCATTAATCACTTGATTTTTAACCACTTTATTTTTTTTGCCTCTGATAGCCGGAATATAATATCTTCTAAACCAATAAGGATTTAAATTAGCATCAGGTATTTTGAGGTCTTGATTGGTGATAGAAACTTCACTCAAATCTTCTAAAATTCCAAATATATTTAATTGAGTAACTATAGAACCTGGTTTTTTAGCTCCTTTGTACATAGGGTATGATAAAAAAGGATAAATATAAGGATCGCAAGGCATTTTAAAAAAGCAAAATATTCTCAAAGCAGTTAGAGCTTGAAGAATCAGAAAAGTTACAATGACTAGAGATGCTACTGGGATTGATATTAAACTGGAATTTACTTGAGATTTATTTAACATAATACGTAAGCATTAAGGTGTAGGAGTTGACAAAATCATCCCAATTACTTAGGATTGGAATGAGAGATAATTCGTGAGAATGCGATCGCATTCCTTAGAATGCGATATAGAACCCCTAAGCGTATCTTCATAAATATTAAATTTTTCTAGCTAGGAGACAGGAGACAGGAGACAGGAGACAGGAGGGAAGAGGGAAGAGGGAAGAGGGAAGAGGGAAGATGTGGGGAGAAATAATACAAAAAATTCAACACTCCTTTTCAGATTTTTCCTCACTCATTGATGCGCGAAAAGACTTGGCTACCATAATTATATAGATCTCAAAT
>NZ_JAAHGO010000094.1 GCF_010672455.1 Okeania sp. SIO2C9
AGTTAAATTTTTGGGGTTGCACATTATGGAATGATATCAAATCCGTTTAATTCGGCACGTACAAAATGTTCCATCTTCAACCATTACTAAATATTTCTCGATACCCCCATCCCCCCTTCTCCCCATCTCCCCATCCCCCCATCTCCCCATCCCCCCATCTCCCCATCTCCCCATCTCCCCATCTCCCCATCTAATTACACCGATGCTACCGGATTTGATATGATATTGCCGATTAGTTTATACCGCAGAGTCAACATCACGGCAGTGCTAGATCGAGCCAGAGCTGCCGAGCTCCCCACAAGGTTCTTACGGAGCGAAAGCCTAACCGTTGGTATAAGGCGAGTGCAGCTTCATTGCGCTCGTTCGTATTTAGACCAATCAAGCGACAACCCTTTTCGCTAGCACGAGTGAGTGCAAACTCTACAAGTTGCCGTCCCACTCCATGCAAACGTGCCTCGCGGACTACAAAAACATCTTCGAGTTCAGCCTCAAGACCTGAACTCCAAGCAGAGTATCGGTAGCGACACTGCACATAACCAAGGCTAGTTCCCTGCCCATCACGGCCCAGGAAGAACTCAGTTCCAGAATCTTTCAACAGAAGGGTAATCGATTCACGAAAGTCTGCATCAGACGGGGTGGACTGCCCCAAATGATCGCGAAAGGCAACGGCGAGATTCACTAGTGGGTCCAGATCTACCTCGCTTGCAATTTGAATCTTTGGCCCTGTTTCCATATTAGTAACGTAGAGTTATTTACCTCAGATATCGGCTTTGTTGCATGAAAGTTGCGATATAGCTGCCGCACTTACTCCACCAACGCAAAATCACCCCCTTCAATTCTACAACACCCTTAATACACTGGGAATACTATCAATAACGTCTAATGATTGAATTTCCTCTAATGCTTGCCGGAAGTTGCCTTCTTTTACATCATGGGTGACAACAACTATTTCTGCTAGTTCATCGTGTATTCCTGTTTGCACTACAGATTCTAAACTTACATTATGACTGCCAAAACAAGTACCCAGTTTACCAATAACACCAGGGTGGTCTTTTGTCAGAAACCTAGCATAAAATCTGGTAACAAGTTCTGCCACTGATTCTGTTTCACAATAGTGTTGATGGGTGCAACTTAATAAAGGGTGGGGAATGGGTTCGGTTTCGGTTTGCAGAATAGCAGCAATACTCATAATGTCGGAAACAACTGCACTCGCTGTGGGTCCTGAACCTGCACCAGGCCCGAAAAACATTACTTGTCCGATGGGTTCTCCTTCTACCAGAATGGCGTTATAAACATCATTAATACTCGCGAGGGGATGAGTTTTCGGCACGAGAGTAGGATGTACTCTCAGTTGGAGTTTGTCTGTGGTGGAGTTAATACTGTTGGGGTCGCGTTTGGCGATCGCTAATAATTTGATGGCAAAATCTAATCTATCAGCATAAGCAATATCAGCCGCTGTTACTTGACGAATACCTTCGCAATGAATATCTTCTAATTTAATTAGACCGCCAAAAGCGAGAGAAGCCAAAATTGCGATTTTATCTTTGGCATCTAACCCATCTACATCTGCAGTGGGGTCAGCTTCTGCATAACCTAAATTTTGAGCATCGGCAAGAACATCTGCAAAGTCTGCTCCCTCTTTTTGCATTCTGGTGAGGATGTAGTTGGTTGTCCCGTTGATGATACCGATAACGGAATGAATACGATTTACTCCCAGAGATTCTTTAAGGGGTTGAATAACAGGGATACCGCCACCCACTGCTGCTTCTAACATGACGTAAACACCTTTTTCATTCGCTGCTGCAAAAATTTCTGGACCATAGCGAGAGATAACAGCTTTGTTGGCGGTGACGACATGTTTGCCATGGGCAATAGCTTTGAGGATTAGGCTTCTTGCGGGTTCCAACCCACCGATCAGTTCTACTATAATATCTATGTGTGGGTCAGTAGCGATCGCTTCTAAATCTGTTGTTAAAATATCTGAAGATAGATTAATATCTCTGGTTTTGGAGATATTGCGCACTCCCACTCGATGTATTTCCAATTCCTGAATTAAAGGATGACGACCTTCTGGGGATAGCAAAATTTTTGCTGTCCCTATACCGACTGTACCTAATCCCAATAAACCAATTTTGAATCCCACGATTGTTAACCCATAATGAATTAAATGTTTTGAGCAAGGTTCAGCCATCATAGCTGAATACTATCCTAATATTATAGCAGAAGGAAGAAGAAAGAAGGAAAAATTTTACCGAAAAATTGTGGTTTAAAGCCTCCCCTTTTAAGGGGATAATAAATAAAAATTTTCATGATTAGTCAATTCTCTTCTTTTCAAGGAGAGGTAATTCTAAATTCTTAATTCTTAATTCTTAATTCTTGAAGTTGTCTGAGTTTTAAGCTGTCGATCTGTCCGCGCCCTTTCCTTCGACTGCTATAATAAATAAATCGAACAAAAAATAGTCTTTTTGGGAAAAATATTCCGTTGGAAAAATGTTTAATGAATCAACTTAAATTAAATAATTACAAACAAGAAATAGCAGACTTATATACTCACAGAAGCGATAAATATGATAATAGTGATTGGCACTGGAGAATTGCTAATCGTTTAGTTGAATATGGGCAAGTAGATACTGGTCAACAAATTTTAGATATTGCTACAGGAACAGGTCATTGTGCAATTGCTGCAGCTAAATTAGTGGGTAGTTCAGGCAAAGTAATTGGCATTGATATTGCACCTGGAATGATTGCTCAAGCCCAAAAAAAAGCGAATATTCTCGGTTTAAATAATCTAGAATTTTTACTAGCTGATGCTGAAGATATTGATTTTCCTGCAAATCATTTTGAGCGGATTTTTTGTGCATCTGCATTTATTTGGATGTCCGATCTAGTTGAGTCTCTGCTTCTTTGGCGTAAATTTCTCAAACCAGGAGGAATTCTGGGAATTCAAGCTTTTGCTGAAACTGCCTTTGTTGGTGGGGTTATTACACAAAATATTCTGAAAAAATATGGCATTTCATATTTAATGAGTCAGCCTACTGGAACAGTTGAAAAATGTCAAAATTTACTTCAAAAAGCGAGTTTTGAGTTAATTGAAATTAAAGTTGAACAAGATGGTAACTATATTAGTTTAGAGTCAGCAAAAAAAATGTGGGCTGGAAAATCTCATCCCGCACCAGGACAATACCCTCACCCTTTATCACAGCTTTCAACAGAGGAATTGAATCAAGCTAAATTAGAGTTTAAAAATGAATTAAAATCCTTACAAACTGACCAAGGTATTTGGAATGACATTACAACTTTCTATATATATGGTCGGAAACCAAATGTCTAGGTTTTTCAATGATTAATAATTAATAATTAACAATTGCTTCTCCTTTAAAAGAAGAGGATTGACTCCAAGATTTTTTTTATCCCCTTAAAAGAGTAGGTTTTAAACCACAATTTTTCGGTCAAGGAAATTGGGAGGTTTAAATCAATTGAATATCTTTCCAAATACTCTGATTGAAGCGAGGTAAAGTTTGCAAGTTTTTTTATTTATGAGCATAACAATTATAGAAGAATTTTTAAATAATATTCAGGATATTTTTTATCTCTATATTTCAGTCTTTATTTTACTATAGCAATCCTATTTAAGTTGTAATATTTTAGTGGTATTCAGGAGTCAGTAGGGGAACCGTAGGATTGGCGAAGTACAGAATTTACTCATGTTTTCAGTTGAAATTAACTACTATAATAATTGTCACAACCAATTTAAGATTGCTCTAAATCCTTCTTATTTCTTCCTTCTTCCTTCTTCCTTCTTCCCTCTTCCTTCTTCTTGGCCAATTTAACTCAAGTTTATCAACCCATTTTTTTATCAATACTCTTACCAAAATATCGGATAAAAATGAATCAAAATATTAACATATCAGCAATCAGAGGCTCATTTATAGATTTTGTTGCAGACCCGTTTTACTATCCAGAATTAGAAACTGTTCGTTATATCCATGATGGTTTAATGATTATCTCCGGAGGCATAATTCAAGAACTAGGAAACTACGACAAATTAAAGCCTAAATATCCTGAAATTCCTATTACTTCTTATCCAGGAATGCTAATTTTACCAGGATTTATTGATATTCATATCCATTATCCCCAAACAGAAATAATTGCTTCCTCTAGTAAACAACTTTTAGAATGGTTAGATCAATATACTTTCCCAGTAGAAGGAAAATTTCAAGATAAAACCTATGCTCAACAAATAGCATCCTTTTTTCTCGACCAACTACTAAAAAATGGCACGACAAGTGCCTTAGTTTTAACCACAGTTTATCCTCAGTCCGTTGATGCCTTATTTGAAGCAGCGGAACTACGAAATATGCGGATAATTGCGGGTAAAATGCTCATGGACCGGAATGCTCCAGATTATTTGTTGGATACTCCAGAAACTAGCTACGAAGATAGCAAAAATTTGATAAAAAAATGGCATGGTAAAGGCAGACTTCTATACGCTATTACTCCAAGATTTGCCATTACTTCTACCCCCGAACAACTACATCTAGCTGGAGTTCTCAAACAAGAATTTCCAGATGTTTATGTACATACACATTTATCTGAACAAAAATCTGAAACTGAGAAAGTTGCTCAACTTTTTCCTAATAGTAAAGACTACTTAGGTGTTTATGAAAATTTTGGGTTAGTTAGTAATAAATCAATTTTTGCCCACGGTATTTATCTCAGTAATTCTGAATTTAACCGACTCTCACAAGCAGGTTCAACTATTGCATTTTGTCCGACTTCAAATCTATTTTTAGGCAGCGGTTTATTCCCACTACACACAGCAAAATCTCAACAAACTCCAGTGAAAGTTGGTTTAGGTACAGATGTGGGGGGTGGAACTAGCTTTTCAATATTTCAAACTATGAACGATGCTTATAAAATATCTCAATTACAAGAGCAAAATTTATCTTCTTTAAAAGCTTTTTATTTGGCTACTTTAGGAGGAGCAAAATCTCTATCTCTAGAACATAAAATTGGCAATTTTGATGTAGGGAAAAAAGCAGATTTAGTTGTGCTAGATACAAGAGTAACTCCATTGTTAAAATTGCGGAATTATCGAAATAATTCCGACTCATTAACTGACATTATTGATGAATTATTTACCCTGATTATTTTGGGAGATGAACGAGTAGTTCAAGCTACTTATGTAGCGGGCAATTTAGTTTATGAACCTAAAATTTATGTCGAATAACTGTAAGCATTTCCTGCGGAATGCTGCGCAAACAGCTATTATATCATGTTCGCTTGAATACTTATAAATAACTGTTGTGAGGAGTCAGGAGTCAGGAGTCAGGAGTCAGGAGAAAATTATTGGAGGAAAAGAGGAAATATTGGAGAATAATATTGATAATTTCAGTATTTCTTTAGTACTGTCGGTACTGTCAGTCCTTAAATTTTATTTATAACTAATTATCCGAACATGATATTAGCTGTCAGCTCTCAGCAAAAGGATGGGGTTTTGAATGAATATAGACTTTAAGGCCAGCTTTTATAGTAAGTATAAATTATGACTTAATTAGGGCTTGCTGATTAATTTTCGCGTGTATTGACTGAATATTAGCTTTAGCGTTTTTGGGTTGAAAAAAAGTGCCAGCTTTTCGCTGGAAAAAGCTCAAGAAGCTAGTATTTTAGGATGATTATGGCAGAAAAATTGAGGAACAATTTTTCCGACTACCTCCTCTATAATTCCTCGTTCCTCCTGTCTCCTGTCTCCTACCCCTACTAAAAGACTTTTGAGGGCAAACCCTAATTAGTAAAGCTTTTATCTAAAATTAAAAGCAATAGCTGAAGTTCGCAGTTCCGACCTAGGAGGCTGGCTGAATGCTTACAAATAACTTTTTCCTGCAGCAAAGAAATTGTATGAGCGATCGCTATTAATAATATTTATACTTTTGTCATAAGCGAACGCTTATACTTAAATATCAATCTTTTAGAGTAAAGAACGAATTGCTAAAAACATAAACTGATGATGAATTAAACACAGTCCGATTTTTTTTCATTAGACATCTCCAGAAAAGAGGGAATAGGGAATAGGGAATAGGGGGAAAGAACTGATAATATCATGTCCGGATAATAGCGTGAGAAAAAAACCTTTTCCCTTCTAACCTTTTCTTTCCTTTTGACTCCAGCATAGCTGCCTTCTGCCTTACCTCCTCCAAAGTGTAAGTATTCAACTAGACATGATATGATTTATGTACGATAATTGATTTTATTTTTTATTTTTGGAGATGTCTACTTTTCCCTGCTATATTACAACTTCAACACATGATATTGCACACCTGTTTCAAAAATTCTTACCCCACCCCCTTCAGCAACAGTTTGTCTTAAAGCTTGGGAATTACTAACAGTAACTCCTGCCAAATAATCAATCCCAAATTGTTTAAAATCAGCCAACCAAGGCATAGTCGGACCCATCAAAACTAACTGAGAATTTTTTGCCAATTCCACCAAACGAGGAAAAGTCTTATTAGCAATAGAAGTCGCCGTCAAAAACACCCATTCCACTTCTGGCAATAAATACTCCGATGCTTGATCTGGAAAATCATCCGCTCCTGGTTGCCTTTCTATGACAGTCATTTCCATCTCATTCTCATAACGAGATAACCGGGGATACCTACCAATAATAACAACTTTTTTTCCACGAATCATTGGTAGAAAATATTCAAATACTGCCAAATTTCCCGGTCCATAGGGAGATAATGATTCTCCTTGAGCGGGAAGTTGGGAACGCCCATTTATTTCTGCATTAATAGCTGCCATTCCCACAGTTGCCTCAAAACTATTCCAAGAGCGTAACCAGGATGCCAACTCTTTCACAGGTTTATTTACCAGAGTTCCTGACCAAGGTAATGTGCGTGTAACTGTACCTGGACTCATACATAAACCAATGCCTTCTGTTTCGCACAAAGTCCAGGTTAAACCAATTAATACTTCTTTGATAGGAGTATTAGTGTTGCCATAATCTAACAACAAATCGTATATTTCTTTTGGATGCACCATAGTTCAAAAGTTAAAAGTTAAAAATTAATTTAAGTCAATCAGGACTTACGCAAATTGACTTTTAAAGCACCATTTGTAGGGGCGAATGGTATTCGCACTCTCGCTATATTTCATGAATTTATAATTGATAATTACCTCGGGTTTTAACCATTACGGAATTGAATATCAAGAAATATCCTAGCACTTTTTTTTCCCGATCGAGGGGAGGCTTTAAACCAGAATGATTTAATTATTAATTATTAATTATTAATTATTAATTATTAATTATTCGGTAAAGTCTCTGGGTAAGTCCTCTCCAAATTCCCAAATTTTCGGGATAATTTTAATATAATCTCACAATTTGTACTTGAACAAAATGCAGGACTACCAAATTTATATTCTGTTACCAGTAATGATTAAATCTGTGATTAAAGGTAAATGATCTGAACCTATATTTTTACCACTTTTTATTTTGACAACCCTAATATCTTGACTTATCAAACAATGGTCTATTGGAATAGATAATAACGGGATAAAGCTTGGCCAAGTGGGAATCATACCAAAGCCTGTTCGTGCATTATACAGTCCAGAATTACGAATCAACTCTTTGTAATATGGAGACCACATCGTTATATTCAAATCCCCAATGACTACAATTGAGCTTTTCTGACTTGCTACATAACTGGCAATTTCTGATAGTTGTTTATTCCTCAAATTAAACTTATATTTTCCAATACTCCAAGTAGGATGGGTTGCTAATATTGAGAGAGTTTTTCCCTGAATCTCAACTTGGGTACTTACGGTTTTTCTTCCTCCTCCTAAATCTTGTATCGATGTATTTTTTAGAGGTATCTTGCTATAAACTGCTATTCCCAAATTTATATTTTTACCGAAAGCAATTTGTGGATCTTGATGAATCACCGAATAAGAATAATCTTGTTGTAAAAGTTCTAATTTTTCTGCCCAAGCATCAGTCACTTCTATAAATATGGCTACATCGGGATTTTCTTCTTTGACTTCAGAGATTAATCGCTTATACTGTTTGTTCATATAGAAGACATTCGCTTCCAAAAATCTGATTTTTTGAACGCTCCCATCTTTGATTATATTTCGGGAAATATAAAACGGGATTACTTCTAATAAATTAATCGTCAGGCAGAACAAACTAATCAGCAACCAGAGATAATTGCCAACCCATAAAAAAAACGAGATCCCCAACAAGCTAAGAAATGTATATTGGATTTTAAAATGGCAGGTTAGTTCGAGCAGAAAATGAAACTTCCCTAAATAACTTGCCAGAGAACATAGAGTCACTAAAACGATGGTAATGACAAAAATCAAGTATAGTAGTTTTTCTATCCCCAAAATATCCATCAGATTTCCTGTTAATTAAAGATATCTAAGATTAGATTTGGAATGGTCTTATACCAATTACCAAAAGTAATGCTATATTTCAACAGTCAAATAATTACCAAGATTAAAAGTCTGTTTTTGACAATTATTAGTCGGTTAATAATTAGGGCTGGCTCAATAAATATCAAAGCATTTACATATAAAGATTTTAGCCTTTTTAGGTCTTTAAAAAGTACCTGGTTTTTAGCTCTTCATCCTCAAAAAGGAGCGCATTTTTGGCAAGAGTTGGGCAAAAAAATTACTCCCCTGCTCCCCTACTCCCCTACTCCTTAAAAAAGACTTTTTCAGCAAACCCTAATTATTTTTCCTACTTTTCCTCTCCCCACACCTCCCACACCTCCCACACCTCCCACACTTCCCACACTTCCCCATCCAATCAGATATAGCATTCTTTTTGAGAAATGGTCTTATTGAGGAAGTGCCAGAACATTTATACTTCCACCCGGAGGACATAATTTTTCGATCGCCTCCTTTGTCATCATAATTGGATATTTAGCGGTTAAATGTATTAGTCGATATTTAGCATCTTTTAACTCAGCAAGCAATTGCTCTAAATGTTTTTCCTCTTCCTCATTCTGACGAGCCATCTCAAGAATTATCTTGGGGGAATCTCGTAAAAGAAGTTTCCTTGCACCTTTGAGAACAGCTAGTTCGTAGCCATCCACATCTAACTTAATCAGATCGACTTTCTTGTGGGGATTCTTCTCGAAATATCCATCCAGTGATATCCCTTGACCCCCATCAGTCGTCATTAATCTTCCTTTGTGTTGTGGGTGCGTCAATTTGTCCTCGCTCGCCGACAGATTCCAACTCGAATACACAAAAGATGGCAATTCTTTTTCCTCTTCTAGTAACATCATCTGCTCAGTCCTAACCCGATTGAGCAAATGAGGATTTAAAGATAAATTATTCTGTAACTTACCATAGGCCCATGAAGTTGGTTCAAAAGCAATAACACGTCCATCAACTCCCACATATTCAGCTAAGGGAAGAGTTATTGCACCGATGTTAGCACCGATATCCACAACAACATCTCCCGGCTTGATAATACGCTTTAGTTCCTTGATTGTTTCTGGCTCGTAAACTCCTAAATAAATCGCAAGATCTATACCCTCTTTTAAATCAAGAGACCAACATAAACCTCGACGATATACTTTAGTAATAGATGAAAGCCCAAAGATTGCTCTAACCCCAACAATCAAATTACTAATAAATCGGGCAATTGTGATTTTTTTCTCAGTTGGAAGTTTCACCATGTCATTTCAGTTATCAGTTATTAGTTATCAGCACCTCTGGCTGTTTGCGCAGCATGACCTAGGAAACCCAGAGGCTTGAAATTCAGTTATCAGTTATCAGTTATCAGTTATCAGTTATTAGTTATCAGTACCTCTGGCTGTTTGCGCAGCATGACCTAGGAAACCCAGAGGTTTGAAATACGGAAACTTAATTTTTTCATCCCCTTAAAAGGGGAAGCTTTAGACCTTATTTTTTTGGTAAAATTACCATTCGTTAATTAACATCATCCTACAGAAATCTTAGCAAAAATCTGCCTGAAAGGAGAAAGCTTCAGATCCACTTTTTCGGTTAAGCCTTTCAATATTTTTCTCCAATGGCACGTTATACCAATTCACTTTAAATATGTGAAATTATTTCCTGAAGTAGCTGTAGTGTCAAAGTTCTGAGTTTTTCTTTCCCTGTTGCCTTCTTTCCCTGTTGCCTTCCGGAGCTGTTGCCTGTTGCCCGTGTTGAGACTGTAGCAATATTTTATGAAATTGGTATTACTTTTGACTTTTGTACGGGCGAATGGCCATTTGCTGGCGCAAAGCTACGCTAACGCCCCTACGAATTTTGACTTCCGTGAAACGGTATTTGAATCTATAAAATCTTACTTTTGAATTTTGTACGGGCGAATGGCCATTTGCTGGCGCAAAGCTACGCTAACGCCCCTACGAATTTTGACTTCACTGAAGAGGAACGCCACCTCCCTCGCTGGACTGATAGGCTGCTTCGACGCAGGACATGGTGACGAAGGCATCTTCCACCGAAGTGGGCAAGGGGCGAGATGGGTCTTCCAACTTGCGCATCAGGCTGGACATGGAACCGATGAAGGCTTCTGGAAACCACGACCCCCGAATCTCGTAGCTTTGCCACTCCGCTTCCTCCTCCCCCTGCAACAGACAAACTTCAAATTTATCGCTAGTTCCCTTGGGATAATCCATCAGCACGCCCAAGTGGATCTTAATGGCTCCTTGGGTGCCCTCGAATTTTAAATATGATTCCTGATGTTTTAGACCAAACTCATGACAGTGGTTGGTATTGATGGTCGCCCGGACAAACTCGCCATAGTCCAACATTAAGGTCGTGCGCACTGAGGCCATTTTCATCATCTTAGGATGCTTTACTGTTTTTGCGTAAACCCCCTTGGGGTCTCCCAAGAATGAGCGGATAAGGTCAATATAGTGGATGCTGTGATAAAGAATTTCCACCCGTTGACACTTTTCCAAGAAGTCCCATAAATGCCAGGGGGTGTAAACCGTGACTCGCATCTCAATGTCGTTAAGTTCGCCCAGATAACCTTCTTCGATCAAGTGGCGAGCTGCTATCACAGGTGGTGCTGTGCGCAACTGAAAATTAACCGCCGCAGTGTACTCCCGTTCACGGCAGATGCTTAACAACTGACGTGCCTGAGCTAGATCCTCGCCCATGGGCTTTTGGATCAATATCCCAGCTCCTCGCGGAAACTTGGGCAGCAGTTCCAGCAAAGCTGAGGCTGGTACAGCAATATCAAAGACTGCGTTTGCTGGAGCCTGGGTTACAGCTTGTTCAACACTGGCGTAAACTTTGGGGATGGAGAATTTCTGAGCTAGCGAGACTGCTTTCTCCTGTTTGATATCAATAATTCCTGCTACCTTAAAACCAGCGATCTGATATGCTGGCAGGTGAGCATCGGAGACAATGCCACCAGCACCGATAATTACTATGGATCGTGGCTGATCAGGCATGGGAATTTGGTCATTTATCTGCATGAGTGACACAAAAACATTACAACTTAAATTTTAAATTCTAACTATCTTTAATTCTAAATTCTGCATTTTAAATTATAAATTTCAACTACCTCCTAACCTCTGAAGCAGTATATAAAATCATTTTTAAAAGTTGGAAACCGCCTTGGATATGTTTAAGATTTGATTTCCCATAAGTTCTTGGTAAATATTCTACAGGAACATCCTGAATAGTTAAGCCAAATTTTTTGCACCCAATGAGCAAATCAAAATCCCCAAAAGGATCGTATTTGCCAAAGTTTTGCCAATTAGCAACTATCTGGAGATAGTTTTCTTTGCTAATAGCTTTAGTTCCACAAAGAGAATCCTTAATTTCGACTCCCAATACGATTGATAGTAGTTTAGCAAAAAAGCGATTAGCAAGTTGATTGAGCAATGGCATCGTTTTCAATGATACTGAATGAGTGAGTCGCGATCCATTCGCTAATTGGCAATCACCTGAAGCGATCGCCTCGAAAAATTTGGTTAATTCTTTTGGTTGAACAGTTAAGTCAGAATCTAGAATAATCAAAACATCACCTGTTGCCATGTTAAAACCCTGACGAACAGCATCGCCTTTTCCTTTACCATTATTCTGACATATTTTGATATCCCATTGCTCCTGATATAAGCTCTTAACTCTCTTGATTTCTTCCCAAGTATTGTCTGAGGAATTACTCTCAATAAATATAATTTCTGTGTGTTTACCTAGTTTGGGCATTTGAGTAATGCAATCTTCAATAGTACCAGCTTCGTTTCGGGCGGGTATAATTACACTTGCTGTTTTTTGATTACTTGCTGCTTTTTTTGTGACTTCTAACATATCTAACATATATTACCTATCTTTATTATTTATAGTCATCTTTTGTGTAACAAAACAGTGTTTTACCTAAAATGACATTATACAAATATTCAGACTTAATACTACTACAAATTAACCACTAATTTTGCAGCGATTCATACAAAGCTTCTAATTTAGCAGAAACATCTGGAGGTTTAGCCGTAAAATGAATATAAAAATTTCCATTTTTTGCTGTTTTCTCTAAAACCTTGCCATAAACATCCTCACTTTCTACCCCATCCCAGATAAAATTAAGCTTAATATTAATCAAAGCTTGTGGCAGGTCATCTCTTGTTTGCACACCCTTAATTTCTGCTTCTTTTTCTGATAGTTTGATTAAACTTCCTTTTTGCAAACAATCACCGACATTTTTACCATCTAAAACTACATAATGTAAAGATATTGGCTCTTGAAGTGGTAGATAATGTTCTTCTTTTTTTCTCAAAAATAAATTATATTTACCCTCAATACCAGCAACATCATAAATAGTAATTGGTTTTTTAACCCCTTTCGGCATTACTTCTTTTTCATCATTAATTTTAATTATCGGTCCCACTTCTTTTAAAGTTGTCTCAGAAATTAAAATTTGACCACCTGTAGTATAAGATTCAATCCGATAAGTTAAATTTACCTGACTGCCTACCACACCATATTTTGTTCGTTTATCAGAGCCAATATTACCAACAACAACCTCTCCAGTATTAATACCAATTCCCATTTCTAATGGTGGTAAACCCCATTCTTTCATCTGTTTATTCACAGGTTCCATTGCTAATTGCATATCAATCGCACAAGCAATAGCTCTTACCGGGTCGTCTTCTCTAGTTATAGGGGCACCGAATAAAACCAAAATTCCATCTCCCATAAACTCATCAATAGTTCCCTGATACTTAGTAATTACATCTGCCATATATCCCAGATAAAAGTTAAGAATTTTCACCACTTCTTCTGGTGTTACACGTTCTGATGTAGCAGTAAATCCTCTTAAATCGGAAGTTAAAATAGTGATGTTTCGGCGTTCCCCTCCTAACTTTAATCCTCCTGGACTTTCTAATAAAGTAGCCACTACTTCATCAGTTAAATAACGACCAAAAGTTTTGCGAATATCTTGTGCAGTACGAGCAATATAAGCTGTAATTGTAACTGCTGACATACTCATACCTAAAAACGCTGGAATGACTGGCAACCACAAATTCCAGACAAAAGCAGTATAGGTGCTAGCGAATAAAACTACACCTGCAACGAACATTGTCAATACTTTCCAAATAGAAAAATAGCTAACACCACCAGCAGTACGCCATTTCCAAGTTGTAGCTGCTCCTACCAAAGACCAGAATAAAATCCACGCCCACTCAAGAGGTTCCCCCCAAATCTGAATCAGAGAACGACTATCCATAGCAGAACTAATTAGTTGACTGATTAGATTAGCATGAACTTCTACCCCGCTCATGGGTTCTAGAGTTTTAATTAAGTTACTACTGTAGGGAGTAGAAAATAAATCATTAAAGCCTTCACTGACTGCTCCAATCAAGATGATGCGATCGCGACCCCAATCAGCAGGCACTCTGTCTTCAAGAATATCCATCATGGAAACAATCTCAAAGTAACGACTCGGACCCCGGTAGTTTAAAAGCATGAGATAACCACCTGCATCTGCTCTAATATAACCACCATCATTGGCTTCAAATGGCTCTATTATTGTCTTTCCTAGCTGAAATTTGTCACCATCAATTTTCTCAAGACTAATATCAAAAGTATCTAAATAACGCAAAGCAATATGAGAAGCAAAACTCCAGACATTTTCTCCGTTTTGCAGCGTGACATATAAATAGCCTCGTCGAATTTTTTTATCTGGGTCTACCTTTACATCATTAGCACCTGCTTGATTATTAGTTTCCAGAGCTGGTGGTGCTTCTAATACATCATTTTGCCTTTCCCCCACTACTTTTTTAATTCCTACCAAGTTGGAGGTAGACTGGAATACTTTCACTAAGTCCTGATGGCCAGGCTCTACAGGTAAGTCTCGATAAATGTCTAAACCAATAACTTTTGGCTCCATTGCTTTTAATTTCTTCAGCAATTTTGCATAAATAGCGTCAGGAAAAATTGGCTGCCCGATTGCTCTGACATCATCTTCATTAATACCTACAATCACGATGCGATTGTCTGGACTCTCCAAAGGCCGTAATCGCATATATTGGTCATAAGTTGCCCATTCCCAAGCTTGTAGTAAGCCAAGAAAACGTAGCATAATTACTAACCCTGTGACGGTGGGGGCGGTAATCCATACACCATACCACTGATCAAAAAAATTCTTGCATTTATTCCATAACATTGGTGTTAGCTGCTTTGTAGAAATTAAAAGTTTTTGGGGGAGGGTAAAAAAAACAGATAAATGTGAGAGTAGTTTACCAGACTTAACTTAGTTACTGACAGCTATTTCAATGCTAACTTAATTTATTCTTCTACTTGACAGCAGGGTGCAAAGGGTTCAGAAGCAATCTCTTGTAATCCTACGGATGTTAGTAATTCCTCCCACTCTGTCGGGTTAGAATTGCGTAACTCGGCCACGGTAGCGATCGTTTCATTCCAAATCCTTGCTTTTGCATATATTTCTGCTTGTTCAAGGGGACTAGCATTTTTTAAGCTATTTTCTAAGTCTGAACTGATTTCTACTTTTTTGATAGTTCCTTCAACATATTCGTCAGCACCGCGATCCCATTCATCGCAAATCATTGCAAATGTCCAAGTATATTCTTTATTAGTTGTCAAACTTAATTTTTTTGGCAGGGCAAGTTGCACAATGCCAGAAGTCTCAGAAATATCTAATTTAGTTGAATAGATGCTATTACCTGATTTATCAGTTATTTCAAATTCTGCTGACTTTGCTTCGTGTTCGGGAACATACACGAAAAATTTGGGATTATCTGCAACTGTTGTTGCGACATTATCTCCAGGCGTTAAGGCTGTCAATTCAATTTGACCAGGAACAAGAGGGCAGAATCCGCGAGTCCCCGCACCTCTTGTTTCTCCTGAGCTTGCTCTTTGTGGCCCAGAAGGAAATTCTACACTAATCAACAATTCTGGGGTTGACTGTGCTTGTACTAACTGCACACCTAAAAAAGTTACAATCATTGGGGATGTAGCTAAAGCCAAAAGTCCCCAAAACTTGATATTTTGCCTCCCCATAATTAATGATATCTCCTTTTTTTTATATTTTCACTATACCTGTAATTCTAACATATCTCTAAATCAGTTTTTATCGGTGTATTAATTCACTTCAAACTTTTAATTATTTATCTTTGATAGATTATTACTGATAATTAGTCTGATATGCAGTTGATTTTTTAGACATGAAGTGATTAGAGGGCAGGGAAAAGAATAGAGTCAATAAGGATAGGGCATAAAAACTTCATTAAGCGGACATTATATAACCTATTAAATATTGCTAATCAATAGAAAAAACTACAAAAAATATTTATTTTATATCCTGCAGTAGAGGAGTGATAAGATAAAATTTTTGTTGTAATTTATTCTTAATATACTAACTTCAAGACCTAGATCAGCAACCAAAAGGAAAAAAAAATTAATTTTTATCTTTATAAAAAAGTTTATGAATAGAGTTCAACAATTAATAATTAATTATTAATTATTATATCAAATCCGTTTAATTCGGCACTTCAACAATTAATAATGAATCATGAATAATTACCTTTCCTTGAAAAGAAGAGGATTGACTAATCATGAAATTTTTTTTTCTCTTGGTCGATTGGATATGGCGCAGGTTTCGGAGCCATCCCATCCTAACGGACTGCTCCGCAAACGACCGCTTATTATCCCCTTAAAAGGGGAGGCGCATACCCACAATTTTTCGGTAAAAAATGTTCCATCTTCAACCATTACCAAATATCTCCCCATCTCCCTATCTCCCCATCTCCCCTACTCACCATCTAATTACACCGATGCTACCGGATTTGATATTACCTCTTCTTTTCAAGGAGAGGATTGACTAATCATGAAAAAATTTTCTTCACAGGAGTCGATTGGATATGGCGCAGATTTCGGAGCCATCCCACCCTACGCTTCGCTTTGAAGATCGACCGCTTGTTTCTCCTTGTAGAGCGACAGCTCGCGGCGCAGCCAAGGAGAGGCTTTAAACCTTTATTCTTCGGTAAAGTCCTACTAAATTTTTCCAGGAATTTCCTCTCAAAGTAACATTTTTTTTGGAAAATTCTATATTTACCGAAATTGGATTTGTTGGATTTGATATATAAGTAAGGGATCATGAGAAAGTAAATCTAAAATAGATGTGAGGGGATAGGCAAACTGATTAAGTATAGTCATCAAGGAAGACAAAATAGAACAACATTTAGGAACATCTTGATTTGTTGGTGTAGCTACCATTTGAATCAGTGAACAGTTAACAATTATTTAGTTAGCATTCTGGGGAGGAACTGCGGAATTCAGATGTATGATGGAGAATTAGCGACCCACCACAAAGGTGCACCACGCACTTTTCAAGCAGAAACGTGGGGGTATTAACCTGTTAAAAATATTAACTGTTAACTGATGAGTGATAAATAACATCTTTAAATACTGAGTTAATTGACAATCTCTCACAAAAATTTTCAACAATAGTCTGTTTTTTTAGGGGATGTATTATATAAAGTTGTTAGTGATGTATACAAAAATTGTCTATTTATCCGGCCTCTCTTTCTGAATAGTCCCAACCTGGTGAAAAGATAGTTAAGCTACTCTATATAAATACAGCTTTTTATTTGGGCAAAGTATATACTCTAGCTTAAAGGTAGCAATGCTAAAGTTATTTTCCTTAAAGTGAAAAAAGCTGTAAATACTTTTCACATATTCTCTCAATTCAGGCTAGTAATTATTACTCAAAGCCATTAATATTTTGAGTCTGTCGATCAAGCAACCTGACATTTACAGTAGCAGATTTAAGAAATGAGGTAGTATGACTATTTTATTATTAAAACAACTCGGTTTGATTTCTGTTATACCTATATTTTTAATAATATCTTTTGAGTATCCTTCTTTGTCAAAAAATTATACTCAAAATCAAAAATCATCAGATTATGAAGCAAACAATATATTAAAACTGAACAAGCCTCAATCTACTAAACTTCAAAATCAACCTCCTAATAAATATCTAAAAAATATAATAGAAGTATCTCAAAATGGATGTATAATTAAGAACTTGAGATTGAGAAATGGTATGAATATCAAAATAAGACAAAATTGCAATTAAGTGAAATTTCAAAAAAATAAGGTTTGAAGAAGGAGTCAGGTAGGGGAGTCATCGGATTGGCAAGGTACAGGAGTCAGAAAAATGCGGTATATGAGGATTCTAACCCCAGCAACCGCATTTGCACCACGGGTGATGGTGGGTTATTAAACCCATAAGGGATAAAGATAAATAGCGTTGGTAAAGCGCGGGTATGATATTAATCTTAATTACTAATATATCATACCTCAAATTACCAACGCCAGATAAATAATAAAAGTATTTTACAGCCAAAAATAAGGAATTAAATTGAATTTACCGAGCATTATTGAAGTCTTAAAAAGTCAAATAATACTCTGGTGCAGGATGGCGGAAATAACTGACCAGTTACAAAATCCTAAGACAACTAAAAATCAATACTTTTGACTGTCAGATGTGTGTCTTACATTCTGAGGAAACCTCAGAATTACACACTCGCTTTTAAATGCATGACTTTTAACTTCCGGGTAGCGGCACTAGTAATAGCAATTTCAAAAAGTAATACTTAACAATAAATTTAAGTAGACAATAAACCTATTGAAATTTGTTGTTGGTATCCAAAAAATAATTAAATATTTTCAATACTATAGCGCTGTGCGCAGCTCCGGAAGGCAACAGATCCGGAAGGGGGAATAAAAAACCGATAATATAAGACTTTTAGCTATTGGACACCTCCTGTAATTTGTAAATATGCCAGCGCACATTGCTATACCCATTTTGACTTGCCATTAGAATTAGAATATATTTGTTGACTGCAATATCCGAATTCAACAAGGTAATGCAACTATGACACAAACACCACCACCTCGTCCCCCAGCTCCTCGTCCTCCTGGAGGCCGTGGTTTACCGCGTCCCCCAGCTCCACCTAGTCCACCAGCAGCAAGAAGACCGCCAACATCTGCTCCAACTTCTGCCGATCCCAAAGCATCATCAACACCTGTTTCTCAACAACTAATTCCTCCAACGGAAACAGCACCAGTACCTCAACCAGCAACACCTGGTGGTCCACAACTGGGTTCTGGACAAATACCGCTGACAGATATTGTCCGGCGAGCTAATGAAGAAGGTGTTTCAGATGTTCATGTAGGGGTCAAAGAAATACCACGGTTCCGCAAACGTGGAGACCTTCTACCGCTCGAATATCCAGAAACTGACTTGAATACCTTTATGTTTTGGTTGCGAGAAATTCTTACAGATGAAGAAATTCGTGCATTCCAAGAAAATCTTGACTTTGATGGTGCTGCGGACTTAGGTTTTGTACGGATTAGGATTAGCTTGTTTGACTCTCTTGCAGGTCCAGGGATGGTTTTACGACTGATTGGTTCTAAAATCCTGACTATGGAACAACTTAAATTGCCAGAAGTCTTTAAGAAAGTCTGCCATTACCATAAAGGGTTAATTTTGGTGACCGGACCTACAGGTTCTGGTAAGTCCACCAGCATGGCGGCGATGATTGATTATATGAACAATACTTTTCCTTATCATGTCATCACTATCGAAGACCCTGTAGAATTTGTCCATGAAAGCCGAAAATGTTTGATCAAGCACCGGGAAGTAGGTAGACATACTCTAAAATTCTTCAATGCTCTTAAAGGTGCTCTCCGTCAAGACCCTGACTTAATGTTAGTAGGGGAAATTCGAGATAAGGAAACGGTGGGAATTGCAATTAAAGCTGCTTCTACAGGACACTTGGTGATGGGAACATTGCACACCAACAGTGCCATCAAGACTCTAACTCGTATTTTGGATATGTTTTCTGCTGAGGAGCAACCGGCGATTAAATTAGCTCTTTCAGAAATTCTGGTAGCAATTATTGCTCAGTTGTTGTGCAAAACTACTGATGGTAAGCGGGCAGCTTTCCATGACATTTTGATTAATACTGATGTAATTAAGGAATATATTATTAAAGACCAGTATGAAGACATTAACCAAATTATGCTCAAAGATACTTATGAAGGTATGACTACTATGAATAGGTCTTTGTTTGAGCTTTACCAAGAAGGTCGAATTACAGAAGAAACGGCAATAGATCAATCTCCTTACCCAAATGAAATGGCTCAGATGTTACGAGGTAGAATTTAAAAAGATTGTGAAGTTTTAAATTTTAAGTTCTCAGGATGAACTAGAGTATAAGTGAAGGGTACAGTTTTAAGTTAAGCTAATGCCTTAAGCAGTTGAGTTTAATGGAAAAACTCAAAAGTCTGTAGTCGATCCTAATTGATTTTCTTGAAACCAGCTCCAGTAAAATTCCCCCTGTTGTTCAAGGGTATTGCCTTGTTTACACCTGGGGGAGATTTAATTTATTGTATAGACCCAAGTAAACAAAATCGATGGCATCTACACCTCTGTGTAGAGCTACAAGAAATATTGGGGTTATCAGAACCACCTCATTTCTTGATACCAGGATACACTGCAACTATTGATAAATGGTTAGACCATCGCACTCAAAAAGTCCAAGTTTCTGCTGAAGCTTATGCTCCAGTCTTAAGATATCAGATATTACTTAATGCCATTTTTAAGACTGATAACTTGATTTGGCAACCTGCTCCTTGGTCAGAGGAATTTTGTAATCCAATGGTAATTGCTACTTATTATGACCAGTTTTCTCAACTCTGGGAAAATCATGACCTTGTTGTACATCTTGAGCAGCAAGAGGTTAATCTGGACTCAACTCCAGAGGAATTTTTGAGATCCAGTCTCGATTTACAACGAGAAAAACCAAAAGTTCAAGGGTATGTTCTCCGCTTATTTGTATCGGGTAACAATATTGGCACTGAGCGGACTCTCCAGAGTCTGCACCAAATATTAGAAAAGTCTCTTTCTCATCCTTATACTTTAAAGGTAATAGATGTGTTGCAACATCCCGAACAAGCTGAAGCAGATCAAATTACTGCTACTCCTACCCTGATTAGGGTTTGGCCTCTACCTGTGCGGAGAATTGTTGGGGAGTTTAATGATGTGGAAAAAATTCTTAAGTTGTTGGAAGGTGTTAATTCTAGATTTTAAATGTTAGATTTTTTTAGCGTTTGGTTGTAAAACTTTTCAAATTTATAGTGCTACGCGCTAGGGAATAGGGAACAGGGAATAGCAAACTGTCAAAGGGTTTTAGGATTGAAAAATGTCCGCGCCCAATTCTTGTAGTGCTATAGTATGAAACAACCTATGACATTCCAGCAGCTAAGATGAATTTTTTAGTTGCTGGTAATGCTTGTATACTAACAATTCACTAACTACGGCTTGCTGATTAAAGCCTTCAATCTCCCCTACTCTCCTACTTCCCTACTTCCCTACTCCCCTACTCCCCCGAACTATATAATAAGTGTTCAACCGGACATGATATTACTCCTACCTCCTCGCTCATTCCCCGTTCCTCCTGTCTCCTGTCTCCTGTCTCCTGTCTCCTACCCCTACTAAAAGACTAGTGAAGCGCAAACCCTAACTAGGTAAACAGACATCAGGAGCACATAAACTTGGAAAATTTACGGTTGTGACTTCTAAAGTATCTAACTCAACTTTGCGGATCATACAATTATTTGTATCTGCAATAAATAAATGTTGCGCGATCGCACTTAATCCTGATGGCTCAAAAAATTGACAATTAATACCTTGTCCATCTTGATGACCAGCGGTGCCATCTCCCAACATGGTAAGGCATAAACCTGCATGATATTCTACCCGCTTAATTTTGTGATTATAGGTATCAGCAACCCAGACATAATTTTGGGTATATTCTATTCCCAAACAATGTTGTAGCAAAACTTCTGAACCTCGGCCATCTTTGTCGCCAAAGCCAAATAGTCCTCCACTACCACAAATAGTCCGCACTTGGGGATGCTCATTAATACCTACTGCCCTAATTGAACTAATTTCACTATCCGCCACAAATAATTCGTTGCCATCCGTACTAATACCACTAGGTTGAGCAAAAGCAGATTCTGTCAGAGAGCCATCTACACAAGCTTCTGCACCAGTCCCTGCATAAGTGCTAATCATCCCAGTCTCCAGTTGCAACAGCCAAATTTGATGGGAACCTGCCATAGCAATAAAGATGCGATCGCCTATCTTGTCCACATCCCAAGGTGAATTAAGTCTAGTTTCTCTAGCAACTCCACTATGAGGTGAAATTTGATAACTTTTTTCTCCAGTACCTGCAATAGTTTCCACCTGCTGAGTTGTAAAATCAATTTTGCGTAAAGCATGATTTTCTGTATCGGCAACATATAAAACTTGATTCTTGGCATCAAAAGTCATACCTTGGGGAGCAAAAAATTGAGCTTCAGAAAATGAACCATTAATTAATCCTGCTTTCCCAGTACCAATAATGTGCAAAACTTCTCCCTCAAGAGTACTAACAACAATACGATGATGTCCTGAGTCGGCGACAAATAATTGATTAGTATCACTATCAGCGAGAACTTTACCAGGAAAAGCTAAAGGTGTAGTCAAAGGTTGCTTTTGTTTTTCTAGAATTGAGCTAACTTCACTAAAATTAATAGTACCTTTGTCTTGATGTTCTTCTATCAACTTACCAATAATTTCATCCAAGAAATCACGTTTACCTTCACCAGAAACAGACCCTACTATATACCCTTCTGGATCGATAATTTTGAAAGTAGGCCATGCACGAACAGCATATTGTTGCCAAACTCTCGATCCACTGTCCACTAAAACAGGATGTCCAATGTCGTAGCGGAGGATAGCTTGTCGGACATTTTCCAATTCTTTTTCATTCTCAAATTTTGCTGAATGGACACCGATAACAGTCAGGCTATCTGGATATTTTTGTTCTAGGAATTTTAGGTCTGGTAGAACGTGGAGGCAATTAATGCAACAGTAAGTCCAGAAGTCGAGGATAACCACTCGTCCTTTTAGAGATTCGAGGGATAGTGGTTTGTCTGTATTTAGCCAGGGATAATTTTGGGGCAGTTTAGGTGCTCTGATACGGGACATAACAATTAACAATTAATAATTAATAATTAATAATTACAGCAGATTTCAGACTAATGTGCCTAAAATCATCAATATTATGTACCTCATAACTTCGGAAACTGCTGTACCTCTTCTTTACACTAATTTTAGGTAAGCATTCAGCACTCAGCATTCAGCTATCAGTTTCAATTCTCTGGTTGAAAATGTAGAGGTGCGTAACATTGACATTAACGCACCCTACCAAAGCAGGCGATCGCTATCTCCCCATTCCCCAATTATTAGTTTTGTGGTAAACTTAGAAATTCGTCGATGACCGCAAAAAAATCTATATCTCCTCCTTCACCATTGCTTAACTTGTCAAGTTGTTGGTAAATTTCTATGGCCTTTTGGTTTTGAGCTGCCAACCCTGGAGTTTTGCTCAAATCTAGTTCTAGGGAAGGAAGAATTTCATCGGTAAGAAATGCAGTTACCCGTGCATAATTTTTATCTGGCATTGCCTGGATCGATTTAATAGCTTTTTCTAAAATATCAGCTTTAACTGGCAAAACAAATCCGAAACCCTTCTTTTTTAGTCCTTGAAGTTCATTTTCTATATAAGAAACAACTTCTTTGCTAATTTGTTGAATTTTAGCATTACTTACATTTTGACTGGAATTTGCTTTAGTTGCGTTATCATATTCTACTTTCAATAATGCGTCAGCATTTTTCAGCAAATTTCCTATCTCTTTAGGCAAAAAACCGATGGCTGTATTTTCATCCCCTCTTTCTGGAAAAAGATTATTCTTATTATTATGAATGTAGGTAGCAACAGCCTTTAATTTATTATCTAAACCACTCCCTTTAATTGGCACTTTGTATTTAGCAATAAAAGCATCTGCTTTACTTTCGATAGTTGCAGAATGAGCATTTATGTAATTGCTAAAGGAAGAAAGCAGTAGATGAGAAGGTATAATATGGCGTCGGTGTTCTCCTTTTTGGACTTTTATATCTTCAACAATTTTAGGATACCATTGAGGACGACCTTTATAAACCCACTTGCCATTTTCCTGCGCAAAAGAAAATGTGCTGGAGATAACATGAGGATTTTTCCCCTTGCTCCATACTTTCTTATGAGCAACTTTAGCTACAGCTTTAATCACTTGTTTGTGATTTTTCTTATTGAGTTTATGGAGTATGTTTTTGGCAGCGGGTTGCTTTTTCTGACTTCTAGTTGTTGGTGGCATTAGATTCTTTCCCGTTTTTGATTTTCTATAGAACCAATATGGCATCTATAATTTATCGCTTTTAGAGCGAGGTTTGAAACTTCTCAGTTGAGGTTTCAAACCCGATGTAATCTAAAGTTTAAGAACTACTTATTACCAGATTGTTGTTTTTCTAGCAACAATTTTAGAGCTACAATCTGACCACGAATATCTGTGAGTTCATCTTTTAAGTCCTTATTTGTCTCTTCCAGAGAATCAAAGTACTCAGTGATTTCTTTGGTTATCTCATCCTCATCTGCTTTCTGACGAACATCCCGACCAAATCCCATCAGCGCCGGACGTTCCACATAAGTAACTCGGTGCAGTACCCGCCAAGTCTTATTAGCTTTACCTTTCGCTTGTCGCAATGCACGAGCTTCTTCATCGTTACTTGCTAACCATTCCGGATCGACTACATAATCAAAGAAATCATTAAAGTTCTTAGTAGTTGCCTCTAGGAAAAAGCTCATAAACCGATAGCGGTCTACCTTTTCCCCTGGTTGGATGGGGTAGTCCTTGTAGTCAGTAATGCCTTTACTTTCTACTCCACTCAAATCTACACTTAACTCTAAACCCTTACTCCGATTTTCCGTTTTGCTCATGGTTTGAGTCAAATTAATAGTCACTAGAGCAGTTAACTCTCCCGCTGCGGTGGCGGCTTCAAACTCTCCTTGGAATCCTAAACCTGCATCTAGAGAAAAGGAACCGCCAACTGTATGCTCTACCACATTGGCAAAGCTTTGAGCTTCTGTTCTCAGTCCGCCGTCTGCATCCCAAACATAATTATTCACAATATTCCGCTTGCCAGCACGAATCTGAATGTTTTCCATCCGTTTTTGCCAACCTGCAAAACTGTTTGTAGCATGAGCTCTTTTTTCTTGGTCTTTAATCCTAGCTTTAATTTCTTTCTGCTTCTCCTTGGCTTTTTTTGATTGCTCCTTAGCACTTTTTCCAGCTTCTGCCTTAAATTCCTGCCTTTGTCTTTTTTCGGCTTCTTTCTTTTGCTCCTCAGTCATCTTTTCATCATCTGTGTCTACTTCTCGGGTAACTCCTACTGTTTGAGGACCTTCCCCACTGTCAATTTCTTGGTTTAGAGAGGTTTCATCAACTAAAGTGGCATTAAATTGGGCAAAATAGGATTCTCTTCGTTTATCCTCATTATCTATTTGCTGTTTCAGGTCGTATGCTTCCTGCAGTCGATAATAACTTGCTGGATACAGGGAACCATATTGAGCGCGCATTTCCGGTACATGGCGGTAAAAACGATCGCTTGTTGCCTCACTACCTGTCAACCCATCTAAGCTACCACTCATAGTATAAGCTGGATTTATCAAGAAGGTAATCGTATTAATATCTGGTGGAATACCTTCTACAGGTCGTACTTGATAACCAATCATTTTCCCACTGCGCTTGAGACGAGTGATAAACGTATCAGCTAAACTAGAAACTACTAAGGCATAACCAACATTTTTGGGAATAAAACGTTTGCCTAAATGGGGAAATTTCGCCTCTACTTCCTGGTTGCCTCGCATTTCCAGATAATCAGTCATAGTCACCGATGCACTGGAGGCAATGCTACTTTCATTTTGCCAGAGGAAACCTAAGTCTAAGTTGCCTTTGAATCCTGCTTTCCATTCTCCCAGTCGTGACATAAATCCTAGACCTGCAGATGCTTCACCAGAACTACCGACAAAAGTATCTATACTACCTCCTAATCCACTTTCCTGGGCTCTGTCCCAGCTAAACTCTGCCTCTTCGGACATGGTTACTTCTACCGAGGTTGCACCATTGTAGTCTTCTTCTACGGTTAAGTTTTCACTGGGTACTGGTGGCGATCCTTCGATATAACCCAGAATAGTTGGTGCAAATTGAGCATTACCTATCCATTTTAGTTCCAATTCCTCAATCCGCTTATCTGGTAAGAATTCTGCACCATTGAGACTGGGAGCAGCGAGGAAACGTCGCATGATAGCCACTTTCCGATTAGTCACTTTCTCAATACTAATAGTGCTGTATTCAGCGCTGATTAGAGAGTCACTACCAATGGGTAAGCTATTGTCATCTTTAATGATGGCTCCATGAACAATACCATGATGGTTGTTACCACTAAAGTCGAGAACTTTTGCAGTTGAGCCTTCTGGTATGATGCCATTCAATGGAAAATAAGCAACTAAGTCTGATTCTTCACCTGTTAGACGTCGGTGCATATTTACTTTGATTTCGTCAGCAGTGCGAGCTTTACTCCAGATGCGGACTTCGGCCATTTGCTTGGAGTTTTTGGGTTTGTTGCCAACTGCCATCGCTGTGACGTTCAAAGATATAAGCTGCACCTGTGTTGCTAGCACCTATGTCTTCACCAGTGGCTCCGACAATAGCGACATCACCTGATATCGCTACAGAACAGCCAAAATGCTGATCGGCTTGTGTATCGTTTCCTAGGAGTTTTTGGGTTTGTTGCCAACTGCCGCTCTGACGTTCAAAGACATAAGCTGCACCTGTGTCCTCAGCACCGTTGTTTTGTCTATAGGCTCCGACAATGGCAAAATTACTTGATATCGCTACAGAACAGCCAAAGTAGGCACCTTTTTCTGGATAGTTTGCTTGGAGTTTTTGGGTTTGTTGCCAACTGCCATCGCTGTGACGTTCAAAGATATAAGCTGCACCTGTGTCGCCAGCACCTATGTCTTTACCAAAGGCTCCGACAATGGCAAAATCACCTGATATCGCTACAGAATTGCCAAAGTAGTCACTTGCTTCTTTATCATTTGCTTGGAGTTTTTGGGTTTGTTGCCAACTGCCATCGCTGTGACGTTCAAAGATATAAGCTGCACCTGTGTTGCTAGCACCTATGTCTTCACCAGTGGCTCCGACAATAGCGAAATTACCTGATATCGCTACAGAATTGCCAAAGTGGTCACCTGCTTCTTTATCATTTGCTTGGAGTTTTTGCTTTTGCTGTAGCAGCATCTTACCTGATTTTTTCGGACTAAAAAACCAGGTTTCTATCGTCCATTCGTCTGGCAACTTAATTGAATTTGGCAACTCTATTTTACTATGACTATCACCAAAGTTTAGACAAACAGGAAATCGGTCGGGCACCCACTGTTCAAAAGTGCTATTGCGACTGTCAGCAGTAGCATCATAATTCGTCAACCGCATTCGTCCCCGATCAAAATAGCTAAGTTGCACATTACCTTCACAAGTTTCCATAGCTGTAACTCGACTAGCAGCAGGTGCAAACCCTAAGAATGCCCCTTTGGTCACTAACCCCTTTTGATCTTTAGCTACTTCGGACATAGTTTGTGACGTTTTTTGAATACTTACTATTGAATCAAGTATTTCATTGTTTAATTTGTCCAATAAATCCTGAACAGTAGTAAGTAGCTCAATGACTTCCTTTAGGCGAGCCTCTAGTTCAGCTTTTGTAGCACTTTTCTCGCTACCCTTTAATTTTAAGAGTCTCAGTTGTTCTTGAAGATCGGCTAAATGTTGTTTCGCCAGATTCAATTCTGCTATTTTGCTGTCATAAGCTGATTTAGCATTCTTAATATTATTGTTGCATTTCTCTTCTGTTTTGATTATTCTCCACAGTTGGTCAATGCTAGGGGGTCGATCTTCTGAATCGACTAAAACATCATCCTCATCATACCAAAGCTCTAATACTCCTCCCCTTGCCTGACGAATCAAATAGTAACCATTTGATAAAGGTTCTAGTTTCCATTCAAAGTCGATCGTGGGAATGATGCCAATGCTATATACTTTCTTGTGATAGAACCCCCATAAAGCCCCACTTCCATCTTTACAAAAAATCTGATAATACTCGCCATCCTTTACAAACTTAAAGTACGTATTTATTCCAGAAACAGCTTGATGGGTTCTATAAAGAAGGTCGTTAGTTTTGCCATTACTATGAACATAAGCAATCGAATTGTTCTCTTTACAAACCAGTCTACACCAGTAGTTAAATTTGTTATGATACTCGTCTTGATAAGTATCCCAACATCGATTTTTTTCACTTTTAAGATTTTTAACAATAGTATCTTGAGCAGAAATTTCTCGCCGTTTAGCAGCTATAGCTGCTTGTCTTTCAATATCTCCTAGATTCAAATTAGCAATTTTTCGTTCTAGTTCCCGTTTTTCCTTGAGAAGTAATGCTTCCTCATGCTCTTTTTGCTCAAAATCTTTCAACTTGGATGGTAATGCTGCCTGACTATCTGCCAACATTGTCAGACTCAGGCCATCTGTATATTTCTCTTCAGTAATGCTATCAAGGGTTAACTGAATGCGATGCTTACGAATTTCCAAATTTGACCAACTACCTTCAACATCAGAAATTTCAAAGGTACGCATCATTGCCACCCCATCAGGTACAGTAAACCGACAAGTTGCTTTGTACCAATCATTACCTAAACTCACAAAGTCACCTTGATTTCCATCAAATGAAATCTTGTCATCAGCACTACGACTTTTTTTACCCCAATAGGAGAAGCTAAACAATTTCTTACCATCAATCTTATTGGGTTTTACATGATGATGATCGGTCTTAAATTCAAAAGTTTCAAGATAAGTTGCCCTGGCACTCACTGCCACCAAATCATCATTGCTGTACTTCGTTGCTTTCGTGGTATTGTCCCTCAACTTGCGACTGAGAGTAATAGCACTAACAAAAGCATCCCCATGTACTATGCCATCATTTCCATTAGGAGAGAAATCTACAACTTTCCTCACTTTTTCTTCGCTAATAGCACCTAGTCGCCAATAACCCGCCAAATCAACTTCCCGTCCAGTTAGCTGTAGGTACATACTATCCTTAATTTCCTGAGCAGTACGAACTTTATCCCAAATTTGCACATCAGAAATTTTGCCAGCAAAATACTTGCCTATCTCCAATTTTGGCTGCCATTTTTCAGGAATCTTGGGTAACCCCGTAGCTTCTTTAGGTGTTCCTACCTGCTCGCCATCCTTACAAAGAGTTAAGGTTGTTTTATTACTCGTGCCATCAGAAGCAATGATTCCAGCATAATGTACCCATTTTCCTGTGGGTATATTTGCCTTATAAGTAACTTGTTTATGACTATTCGCTATTCTAACTTTTAGAGCGACAGTATCATTATTAATCAAGAGTTGGAAAACATTGTTCTTTTCCCCAACAATTATCTGTTCTCCACTACCAGTCGCCGATACATCAACCCAAGCAGAAACCGTATAACCAAAAGCAAATTCTGTAGATGGGGGAGTTAACTCCAAAATATCAGGAATCTCAATATATTCGTCAGTACCATTCAACATGACACCACGACGCTTTCGTGACTCTAACTTCAGGTTAACTGCTTCCCCTAACTGCCAACGAATACCATTAACCAAAAAATTGTTATCGTCAATCTTCTCAATCCCAAACTTATCATTGTAGTCCCTTGTATCTACAATTTGAACTTCATCCCCATTTTTCAAACAATGATTGAAAGCTGTTACCTTGAGCTTATTGTTTGCTGACCACTCAAAACCAGTAATTGACCCATCAAAAATTAAACCTGTTTCCTCTTCTTCTACTTTTTCCCAACTGCCAATATCACTATCAACATAGCTAGCTGTAATTTCAAAAGTATCCTTATCGATCTTCGTGGCTACATAATGGCCATCATAGCTTTTGGTCTTAGTAATCTTGACCACATCCCCATTCTCTAACCCTGAAGCATCAGTAGTAATTTGAACTTTATCTTCCTCTCCTCTTTTGACCTGACTAATAGTACCGATACTATTTTGCTAACAATTGTTAACAATGCACAGCAAGATTAACTTACTGAGGGGGTATCTCCCAATGTGGTAGAAAATTTCTCTACCACGCTTTTGATCAAAATTCCACGCGGGACCTTTAA
>NZ_JAAHGO010000095.1 GCF_010672455.1 Okeania sp. SIO2C9
CGCAAAAAACTTTCTCTTCATTTATAGCTTAAAATTCCCTCCTCATAACTCATTACTCATAACTCATTACTCATAACTCATTACTCCTCCATTTTTATTTATAACTATTCAACCGAACATGATATAACTCCCATTTATCCTGACTTCTGACTCCTGACTCCTGACTCCTAACCTCACTATCAAGTTAATAAACCGACGCTCTAGTTCACACGTTGCCAAGTAAGAACATAAGATACATCACCTACTGGAGGTGCAGTTAGTATCAGTTTATCTCCTAAAAATTTAAATGTACGCTCCTGTACTGTGCCAACCCAATCAGGAATTAAGCTAACTTTAACGTGGTGAATAACTTTATTGTCTTGAATCTCATAACTGCCAGTATAGGCCGTGTAGCCTTTGGCTGCCTGAAAGTATCTCAAAATTCCTTTTATATATCCAAATAAATTTTTAACTAACGTTCTGATACCACCCTTACTCAGTTCTTGCATCTCTTCCAATGATAGTCCAAGCTGGCAGCGATCGCTCCTCATAATAGAGGCCGACATATATCCATCTGCTGTATATATAAGATATCCTTCAGGATGTTCACCCCATGGGTAAACATTTTTGTCAGAGCTGACTTCAACCAGTTTCCAGGTTCCTACAAAGTCCATTTTTGATTTCTCCTTATTTCTATTCGGGTTTCTATAGAACCCCTAACCGTATCTTTTAGCTCTCTCCAGAAAAGAGGGAGTAGGCAGCTTTGCTGTAGGCAGTAGAGGGAAAGAATTGATGATTTATCTACGATAATTGATTTGATTTTTGATGATTGGAGATGTATTTTGAGGAAAAGATATATACTTAAGTTAAGTAATAAGAGCGATTGCTGATGCAAAGCTCCGCTAACGCCTAAATTTTTAGAGATACGCTTAGGGGTTCTATAAGAGATTTAGGTAGGGCATTTAAAAATTTTTTAACCATACCTAATTCTGGATTTCCTTCAAGAAAGATGTCTATTACTTAGTAGAGTCTGGCGCTTCTTTCCATTATCTGCTTCATAAAACCGATATAAAACGTCATAAAAAGTGACATTTTAATGTTTACTTCCTGCTGTACGGACGTTGCATGCAACGTCCCTACCGTCGGCGGTTACTCATCCACAGGCATTGACGGTCAAGCCGACCGCATCTCTCAAATTTATACTAGCGTTTAAGTCTCTATCTATTGACAACCCACACTCTGGGCAATCATAAGTTCTTAAGCTTAATGGCATATCTTGAACGTGACCGCAGTTTGAGCAAGTCTTTGACGATGGGAAAAACCTATCAACTACTACTAACTCCGAGCCGTACCACTGACACTTATATTCTAGCTGTCGTCTAAATTCATAGAATCCTTGGTCGGCTATTGATTTCGCTAGCTTATGGTTCGCTAACATTCCGCGAACATTCAAATATTCAATTGAGACACTGCCGTGGTTTTTGGCTAAGTATGTTGTCAATTTGTGAAGTGTGTCTTTACGGATGTTAGCTACTTTGACTCTTTTTTTTTGTTGACAATTGTGATTTTCGCCCTTGCTATATAAACTATCTTATTATACTGCTTTATAACGTAAATTGTCAACTAAGTCAAAACTCTTTATGATGTACTTTTTATTATCTCATAGGTCCTGTCTATGAACTCAGAAACTTCTAAGTATTCAACACAAGAATCCCAATGATGGTAAAAACCCTGCGAGATATACTTTATAAAGTCCAATAGAGTTGAAAGAAGTAGGCGTAGATGGTTTTTCGACCCCTTAATATTTGAGATCGATTTCTCTGTTTGCAATTTTTCTATTATCTGTTCTACATATGGTTCGACAATATTCTTAATTTCCCCTGTAGGTAAAGCAATTTTGCCTAATTGGCTTTTTTCGGATAACTCCTTAATTAGTGGTTTCAAGCTCTGACTCAAGGAATCAATCAAATTTCGAGATTGATTTTCAATCCCTAGATTGTGGAGTATCGTTTTTGCTACCACTCCTGAGAGCGAACTTGCTATTTGTTCTTCTGGAGACAAACCAAAAAAATCAAAGATAAATTGAATAAAACTACTGAGAGCATCAGGGTTATACCCGAGGTTGAAACCTTCCTGCTGTGACCATACATGCTTATACTCCACACCACTGCTTATACTCTGGTCCAAAAGCCAATCTACCCACGCATTAATTAGCGCAGTGGGTTTAATGTATGGTTCGTAAAAGGTTCGGGTTCCTTCTATCATATCTTTTTCCCATGTATTAGCCACATAGTCAAGCTCACTCCAAATGCGGTCTGTTTTCTGATCTAGCTTCATGTCATAATCTTGAGCAAATGCTTTATTACCAGGACTTGCCCCTGACGAGAATGAAGCCCATACAGTTGCCTTCTCATTAGGGTCCCACTCTGCTCGCCGATCTATCAATGATAAGGCAAGGGTAGGTGAAAGAGCAGCTCCTAAACTATGACCACAGATAGTAATTGAGAGTGGCTTACTAGCACTGCTCGTTAGGTGATTAAGGTACTCTAGCAAGGACTGCTCGTTATATTGCATCTCTTCAAAAAGAATACGAATTCCTTCACAGAAGCCAGCGGCAACTCGTATACCTGGTGTTGTTTGGTCTTCAGGATCGGAATGCCATGGTTGACCTTTATTCCAGAGTCTAGTTGTGCTGACCGATAAGTTCTGCACAGTCCAACCATGCAATGATACAAGATTAGTCCCAGAAATACCAATAATGTAGCGGTCAGATTCACCACTATCTTTAGATTTCGCCATGTACATGGCACTATCAGCAACATTCGAGTCTAGTAGTCCTTGGCCATCATGTTGATAAATACCTGGACCCCAGACGACTTCCCATTCTCCAATTAATTTTTGTTGATCGGGATCTGACAAAACGGCTTGAGTTCTTTTAGTTGCTATCTCTTGTAGTTCTGGTTGACTACCAGTCGTAAAATTCAAACCACATACAGCAGAGATCATGCTCAGACAAAAGATTTGTTGTCGGTCATTGTATTGAGCCATAGTAAAATCTAAGTAGGGATAACTTTGATAACTGTAACAATTATATCTCAACTGTTGCAATAGCAAAAAATAAGAGATTTAGACAGGGGATTTAAAAACTTTTTAACCATGCCTAAATCTGAATTTCCTTCAAGTAAAGTGTCTATGTAGGGTTTGCGCTCAAAAGTCTTATGGGTAAGGGTAGGAGACAGGAGACAGGAGACAGGAGACAGGAGAAATGGGAATTATAGAGGAGGTAGGAGGAAGAATAATCCCTTGATTATTCTGCGCAACAAAGCCGCCTAAAATGCGCTCTTTTTTGAACCATTACGACCATTAAGCTTGGACTTTTTTAAACTAAAAAATGCGCTCAACCTTTATCTGTCAATGCTTTTAGATTTAACCAGCAAACCCTATGTATACTTAAGTAAGGCCTCACGCTTCTTTCCACGATCTCTTGATGATAGACTCTATGAAGCTTCTATTATCACTTTCATCCTCTCTATGAACTCAGTAGTTCCCATATATTCAATGCAAGCATCCACATGATGGTAAAAAGCTTGGGACAAATACTTCGTAAACTCCAAGATATTTTGACCTTTAATAAGTAGGTTTATATGGTTTTTCGACCCCTTAATGTTTGAGATCAATTTCTCTGTTTGCAATTTTTCTATGATCTTTTCTACATACGGTTCGACAATCTTATTAATTTGTCGATCAGGCAAAGCACTTTTGCCTGATTGGCTTTTTTCGATCAACTCCTCAATTAATGGCTTGATGATATCACTCAAGGCATCAATCAAGTATGGAGGTGGATTTTCAATCCCTAGACTGTAGAGTATCAATTTTGCTAGCTGTTTTGAGAGGATATTAACAAACAAACCTGTAAAAGCATTGGGAACATCAGGGTTATACTCTCCGGGGAAACCATCCTGCTGCGAGCGTATATGCTTATACTCCACACCACTCTTGTTACTCATTTCCAGACACCAATCAATAAACGCATTAATTAGCGCATTGGGTTGAATGTATGGTACATAAAAGGTTCTAGCGTATTCTAGCGTATCTTGTGCCCACCCATTAGGCACAAAGTCAAGGTTAGTCCAAATGCGGTCTGTTGTCCCACCTAGCTTAAGGTCATAATATTCAGCAAATTCCTGATTGCCGGGAGTTGCTCCTGCCGAAGGTGAAACCGATATAACTGTCTTACCTTCAGGGTCCCACTCCGACCGCCGAGCCACCAGTGATAAAGCAAAGGTAGGTGAAAGAGCACCTCCTAAGCTGTGACCACAGATAGCAATTGAGATTGGCTTGCTAGCACTACTCGTTACATCCTTAAGGTAATCTAGCACAGACTTCTGGTCAGATTGCATCTCTTCAAAAAGAATACGAATTCCTGTAGTGGTACCAGCAGCAACTCGCATACCTGGTGTTGTTTGGTCATTAGGATCGGAATTCCATGGCTGACCGTAATTCCAGAGCCTGGTTTGGCTGACCCAGAAGTCCTGCACAAACCAACCATGCCATGAATAAGTATTCGTCCCAGCAATACCAATCACGTAGCGGTCACATTCACCAGCTATATCTTTGCTTTTTGCTATGAACATGGCACTATCAGCAACATTCGAGTCTAGTCCTTGGCCATCATATTGATAAATAGCTGGACCCCAGACTACTTCCCATTCTCCAATTAATTTTTGTACCTCACTATCTGACAAAACTGCTAAAAGTCTTTCAGTTGCTCTCTCTTGTATGTATGATTGACTACCAAAAAGAGGACTATATAAAGCAGATACATTAGAGGCAAAGTTCAGGCAAAAGATTTGTTGTTGGTTATTGTATTGAGGCATAGTCAAATCCAAGTAAGGGTAACTAGCTGTAGACTTAACAATTATATCTCAAACTTTTCCAATAGTAAAAATACTCAAATCAGCTTGTTTTTCATGTTGCACTTGAGATTGGGCTTTATCCCAATACTACAGGTGTTGAGCAAAGGGTAATTTTAAATCTTACTACGTTTTATTGTTATCTAGTTAATAGACTTGTCTAATTCCCAAACTCCTTACGCTCCAGAATATTTACACAAGCTAATAAAACTCTGAAAGTTAATCCCCCAGCAATTAATACCCCTATCCACTCTAAATATGGTATATATGGCAACTGTCTCACAACTTCATCAACAACTTCAATATTAATCGGTTGAATAATTTCAAAATATTGCTGATAGAGGAAGACATACAATGTTCCAAACCCACCTATTAGCAATACAGATGACAAACTACGCAAAATCACTGCCAAAGTCATAGCAGACCTATTAACTGTTAACTCAAAAGGTAGAGTTCGCTGTCTTAGTTGAGGTACAATCAGATCGTTATACTCACCAACAGTTTCTGAGAACTTATTCATTGATGCCATAATACTCTCAGGGCGCAGACTTTGAATTAAAGCACGACGCTCCGATTCTTTATTATATTTTTTACTAATATTGAAGTAATTGAAATCTGGTAACAAATACTGAAGCGAACCATCTAACGTTAAAAGAGACCGACTAACTTTCAGAAATGACCAGTTACTGGGGATACCATATTTAACTAAAACTTGGGAAAATTCAGCTGTAGCTCCACCCAGGGATTTTTCCTTATACGATAACCCCTTAAGTCCTGACCTATCTGCCCAACTCTGAGTTGCTTGTGCTATCTCTACCCGTGCTTTAGAAACATTCACCTTGGGTACATCTACAGCAAACCGTATAACATAATCAGCAGCTTTGGTAAAATCTCCCTGTGATAAAGCATTATTGTATTTCAAATATGTTGTTCTCAATTCTTTCTCCAGAGAACCTGTACTTCCTAAGTCAATTAGCACAAACTTGCTCTTACGCAACAAAATGATGTTACCTGGATGTAGGTCACCATGATAGAGATTATCTTCATATATCTGTCGCAATAATGATAAGTACAAGCCTTCGCCTACTTTTTTGGGGTCTACATCATTTTCATCTGCCCATCTTCTTGCTTTGGCGCGATCGCGTTGATAGGTCTTAATATAATCCGCCATTAATACACCATCGATAAATTCCATTACCAAAACTCGACGTTTAGAATATTTATCGTAAATTTTCGGAGCATATATCTTGTGCTCTTTTAACGTTTTTTTCATCCTACGAGCATTTGTTGCTTCATAGCGGAAGTCTAACTCTTCTCTAAAAGTTTTCTCCAGTTCTGCAATAGCTTCATCTAAACGTAAATAACTACCAATATTCAAGGTGATCAACACATTGACAAAAAGCTTAATCACATCCAAATCTCGCTTAAAAGACTCTGCTAAACCAGGGCGTTGAACCTTAACCACCACAGGAATTAGTTTTTTCTTCTTCCGCAAAACTGCTCTATGAATTTGACCAATAGATGCAGCAGCTAAAGGTTGCTCATCAAAAAACTCAAATATTTTTTCTATTGGTTTGCCTAATTCTGATTCAATAGTTGATCGTGCTATATCAAAAGGAAAGCCTATAGCTTCATATTGTAATTTAATTAATTCATCACATACCTCATCTGGAAACAAGTCGCTTCTTAGTGCTAATAACTGACCTGCTTTTACCCAAAAACCACCAAACTCTTCAAAAACTTCTCGTAATTGGGTGGCTGTTTTTTGCACATCTGACTTACCAGTAAACTTGCGATATTGTATTCCTAAAAAATAAACTATAAATCGCCAAATAACATAAGTGGTTGATAACCGACGTTCCTCAAGATTCTCCACAATTTTGACTTTTTTTCTGTCTTTTTTCTCAATTATAGGGGTAGGAATATATTTCTTCTTTATCATATTTTATTTTCAACTATACCAAGCAATTATTGATTAATTGTGTACTTTACTATTTCATTTCACTGTTGATTTTTTTTCTTTTGATTCAAATCCAAAACTTTACTCAGAATTAATATTAAAAATATTCATAATTTGAAACATATAAAATTCATTGAATACACATCTTTTTAGTTATCGGGACTTTAGCAAATTTAAAGCCCAAACAAACCCCAAACTCCCTTTATGAGCGGTAAATACGTTTATGTTTTCATCTAGCCACTCAACAAAACGATAAGATATTGCTGTACGAAATGCTTCTAAAGTATCAGTAAAGGTATTTAATGATTTGTTAGCCCAACGCCTTCTTATACCTCCAGTTAACTGATGTCAGATAATAAATGTATAAGCACGATCGGACTAAAATAAAATGCCTTTTAAGGCTGATTTTATCTCTGACTTGATATTCTCTTAGTCCTAACCATCCTTTGGCTTCCCTGTAGAAAACTTCCACCCAATTTCTTTGAGAATAAGTAGAATATATCCACTCAGGAGTTACACATTTGTCTTCTCTATTAGTGATATAATAGTTAATATCAGTGGCCTCATAAAAATTTTTAGCATTCATCACGATAGCTATAGTTTTTTGACCTGACATCCTAGATAGTTGTACTTCTAATGTGGCTACCCAAACTTCGTGATTCATTTTTTGTGCTTAGTTGAACTAAGTTAAAAGCTTCTGGGGATATGCTTTCAGCTAGCTGGTCTAATCTAATTTCTTCTTTAATATTATCCTGTTTTTTGATGATTACTTTTTCCTACGGAATGCTACGCAAACGATTTTTAGCTAATCCTCCTATATAAGTTAAATTTCTTTTCTCTAGTTGATTCAAGAATGATGTATTGTTACCATATCCCCCATCAATTAACACAATTTCTGGCCGATGTCCTCGCTTACAAACATTGATCAACTAGAGACATTGCTAAGTCTGGTTTCTTAACAAATTCTGGGTCTTTTTTTCCTAAAGGTAAAGAATCCGCTTTTTGATATAAAGCTATATCTAAAGGTAGACTTTTTACTCCATCATCAAGATGAGTTGTAACCACAACTACACCATTATCTGTTTTTCCTATTTCTCCTATATATTGTCGCCCTACTCCTGCAGTTAAACTACCACTTCTTGCTCCGTCTTTACGCCGAGGAAACCTCGGCGCAGGCGGTGCGCTTTTTCTGTGGCCTGAATCGTCTATAATTAAAGCAAATGAACGAGAAGGTTTTGTTTGACGGCACTCCCACATCAGTTGCAGACGACGCTCGTTTACAGCATCTGGAGACCAATTTGCTCGAACTAAGAAATGCCGTAATTTGTGGTATGACAGACCTAAGGTGTTGTTGGCAATTTGAGACAGATTTTTCCTCTCACTTTCTCCTAATAATCCTCCTATATAGTCTCTAAACCCTATTTTTTGAGCTTTTGTCTTAAATACGTTGTTAAAGCGATCGCACCATCGATGGAAACAAGGAGGCATGGCCACTGAAATTGTTTCTTTCATCAGACTTTACCCCGGCCAGTAATTAACGTAAAACACATATCAGATATATATCATACCCTTTTTTTTGCTATTTTTTCACTAAAGTCCCGTTATCAAACTATAGAAAAATCACACCTTTAAAGTAATATCAATCATAATGATTAATATTTAATTAACTAGATAGTGAAAACTATTTAATAATTTTGGAAAAATTTCCAGATATCAGATATTGTATGCAGCAGCGATCGCTAACTAATTTTTCATTTCATACTTATTTACTTAGTTATCAAATCAAGGACAATTTTTATTCAAATAAATCATCATTAACCATCGTAAATTTAGCAAACTAAGATGAAATATTGCCGTCGCAATCTTAAACTCTCATTTTAATTAGGTTGATATTCATATATCAATAAGAAAATTCATTTTTTGTGTCAATTTATATTATGCCAATATAATTGTAATTACTTACTGGTTGTTTATATTTTTTTCATAAAAAAATTAGATAGATTTCGGTAATTTAGGTAATTTAAAATTATAAGTCTGACTATAGACTATAACAGAGCATCAATAATTTTATAAATACCTTGGGTATCCTCTACTCTCTCATCAATAAATCTCTCCCTAATTTTTGCTCAATCCATTATCAAAAACTAATTAACTTCACCTAGAAAATAAGCTTTGATTCCCTGAGAAGCAAACCAATTAATCGTTATTTCTGCCTGATTTGGCGACACTAAAACCACAAAACCAATCCCCATATTAAAAGTATTAAACATCGCTTCTTCTTTAACATTTCCAACTTCAGATATCCACTTAAAAATAGGAGGAATATCCCAACTATTTCTATCAATATTAATAGACATTCCTTCTGGCAAACAACGAGGTAAATTTTCTGGTAAACCGCCACCTGTAATATGAGCCATACCATGAATATCTAAACCCGCTTTTTGCGCTCCTAAAATTGGTTTAACATAAATTTTTGTTGGAGTTAATAGCGCCTCTCCTAAACTTTTTTTATCCAAAGCATCTGGGCAATCTTGTAAAGAAATATTCCCTTCACTTATAATCTTTCTCACCAAACTAAAACCATTACTATGAACCCCACTACTTTCCAACCCGATCGCCACATCGCCCACTTGTACCTGAGAGCAATCCAAAATCAAGCTTTTTTCCACAATTCCCACACAAAAACCAGCTAAGTCGTACTCACCAGGTGGATAAAAACCAGGCATTTCAGCAGTCTCTCCTCCAATTAAAGCACACCCCGCTAAACAACATCCTTCAGCAATACCATAAACCACTTCAGTTAACTGTTGCTGATTCAATTTTCCTGTTGCTAAATAATCCAAAAAAAATAGAGGTTCCGCCCCCGATGTCAACACATCATTGACACACATCGCAACCAAATCAATACCAACAGTATGATGACAATTAAGAGTATTTGCCAGTTTTAATTTTGTGCCCACACCATCAGTACCAGAAACCAAAACAGGTTCTTTGTAACCACTTGGCAAAGCAAATAACCCACTAAACCCACCTAATCCTCCTAAAACTTCTGGTCGGTGGGTACTAATAACCATATTGCGGATATTATCTACAAATTCACGACCCGCTTCAACATCAACACCAGCTTGTTTATAATCCATCATGTCTTAGGCCAAAACTTTGATTGTGCGCTAGACAACAAAAGATTCAGAAACCCACTTATGAAGATTCTCGATCTTGCAAAGGCAATTTCATAAATCCCTACTTTTGTCAGGATGTCTAACCTTTAGAAGTTTACCATCAGTCTTGTCTGTTTGACACTCCGCGAGATAAATCCACGCGGATTATTAAGCAGAATACATTTGCCGGGTTCAATCCACGTCAAATTTAACCCTTAATGGCATAGTCAAAGATGCCTCTAGTCTGTCTGGGGTAAACCCATTCAGCTTACTTTTTAATCCAATATTTGCTGCTCCATTGCAGTCAGCATTAATCAATTTATTTTGCTTCGTTTTGTACAAACCACGTTTGATTCTTTTGCCACTAAAACTATATTCAGTTGAATTATGAGCTTGATTTACAGGTATATTGTCTCTATCCAAAAAACTCGCCTTGGATGTGTAAGACTCCTCTTGTTCCAAATAAGTTAATCCATATCTTTCACACATAGCTTTTAACTTTAATCTCAAACTATAGTGTGGTATTTGTACAAATTTTTGGTTTGTTTTCTTACCTAAATTGATATCTTTTTTGATTCCGGGATTAACACCTACAACAATAGTAGATATTTGATTTTGACTACACCAGTTCATGAGATATCTAACTGCTTTATTCAGATAATCCTTTACTTTATTGTTTCGATTGACTGTAATGTTAACCTGTTTCTTGGTCAACCCTTTAATACCTTGTTTATCCTTTAATGACTGTAATCTAGCATTTTCCTTGTTGTACCACTGGTTAATTGATTTAAGTTTTCTGCCGTCCAAAATGAACGACGACCCAGTATTTGATACACAGGTAGCTAAATTATTTAAACCAAGGTCTATAGCTAAAGCTTTGTCAGTTTTTTTTGCTGGTTGTGGTTCAACTTCAGTAATAAATTCTACTTCAAAAAACCTAGCATCATATCTAGGAATTACCCTGACTTCCTTTAGGTTTTTATCTATTAATCTATCCGGAAAAGGGATTTTTACTTCCCCATACTCAGCCTTAAATTTCCTAGACATTGGGATTTTAAAATATCCATCTTTGACGATAATTCGAGGTATAATTAAAGGAAAATACCCCTCTTTATTTAAGTATCTAGGCAATCGTATTTGTTCAAAGCGATACAGCCTCTCATTGGCAGCTTTTATTAAGTTGAAAAAAGCTCTAAAAGACCTATCAACAACTTTTAATGTTTGTTGTGCAATATCGGTTTGAAGTAGCTGGTAATTTTCATTATCTTTGCAGTAATGATAGTTGGATTCGTATCTGAGATACCCACCTTCTGCAAAATAAAACTGTCTCGCAGAGTAAAGCCCTACATTATACATATTTTTGGATAATCTGCACAACTGTCTGAGAGCTTTAAACTCTTGAATGGACAAGTTCCTGATTTTGTTATTTTGGGTCAGATACATTTCAACTATTATCGCCATATAGTATAAATATAGCGAAAATAGTTATGAAAGGCAATACTTAGACGACAGGTTAAAACCTATCAGTTAGTTTTCATCCAGGGGTTAAAACGGCCTGGTTTCCCACATTCCTAAATTTTTACGATGAAATTAACCAAATTTTTTTTCTAATTTGATTCCCAATCTGAAAAGTTTGTGATACTCTATTGCAGTCTCTTAATAATACTTAAACATCGAAGAGTTTGAGTTATCCGGAATAGTAGTGGCTAGACCACACCCAGATAAATTCAACTCAACGAGTGCTGCTTAAAAAAAATAGGTTTATGAAGCACAAAATTTGGACTGGCCTTACTTCTTTCTTGATATTTTCTAGTGTAGGTGTAGCTTACTCTTATGCAGATACTCTTCAAGAAGACATTCTTTTGATAAAGAATGAACCAATAGATAGAAGCTTAGAAACAAATGATAACTTACAGAAAACTGTTGCCAATAGGCAGGCAGATGTGCTGAAAGTTGGAGAATACCAGTTAAACACAGGACAAGGGAAAAATACTGTTACTGAAATTCTGGCCCATGAATTAACTGGTCGTCAAGCTGCAACTCTCTATGTTCGTAATATTCCAGTTCTTACTTTTCTTGACTCTCAGGATCAGAAGGCAAATAATATTAGTCCAGAGTCTAACTCAAACTCTTCGGTGAAAGTAGCTACTATTCAATCTTCTCATTCAAACTCACAAAAAGATCCTGTGTGGCGAGCATCAATAGTTGCCTCCCAACTAAATCAGCTAATGCAGGAAAACCCTAATCTGGAGATTACAGCTAAGTGGGACACAGATACTGAAAGCTACATGATTCTGGTCAATGACCAAAAGTTAGTAAAAATAGATGAACAAACTATTCTTCCAGATAGTACCAACGATTTAGCAACAGATACCCTACAAGCAACTAACCGTCTAAGACGACAAGTTAATAACGCTCCTCCTTTAAAAGAAATAACGGGTAAACCAAAACCAAAACCACAGCCAGAACCACAAAAAATAGCTGTTGGACCTATTACTTTCCAATATCAAGGTTGGGCTTCTTGGTACGGCCCTGGATTTCATGGTAACTTAAGTGCCAGTGGCGAGCGTTACAATCAATATGCTATGACAGCAGCCCATAAAACTCTGCCTTTTGGAACAAAGGTACGAGTGACTAATCTCAATAATGGTAGTTCAGTCGTTGTCAGGATTAACGATCGTGGCCCATTTATTCGAGGCAGAGTTATTGATTTATCTGCTGCGGCTGCTCGTATTTTAGGTATGATTCAGAGTGGAGTTGCTCCTGTAAAAGTTGAAGTTATTGATTCTCGTGGGTCTTAATTTTGGCATTTATTTAGTCTGATTAACGAATTTTTCATTACAGGAGTGGTTACTCTAATAGTTTCGTGAGAGTGTCTATATAAATAGTTTGGGGGAAAAGATAGACTTTTCCTCCTTTTTTTATATTACTGTAAGTATTTGTACAAAATTAATTTATAGCAGAAGGAAGAAGGAAGAAGGAAAAAGGAAGAATCTTACATTGTCTGAGTTTTAAACTTTTGAATTGTCCGTGCCTTTTGCTTCAACTGCTATAACATTTGTCAGTAGGGAATAGGGAATAGCGAACAGGGAATAAAATACACTTATGTGTTTGAACATTTGTTGACAGACAGCCTCTAAGGTGACAATCAAATATACAATTAATTTTCCTTGACTACTTGGGTAATTAGTAATAGATAATGGGAGGCAAGTTCATGTGAATTTGTACAAAATAAACTTAAGTAGGGCAATGCTTTTAGAAGCTCTAGTTATATTCAGCTTCATCAATATTAGATATGATTTTACAGCGATTTTAATTTCTATAGACTACTTTAGGAAAAAAATGGCCATTCATTTACACACAATTTTTGTTGTGACGATGTGGTTCAGAGATCGGCAAAAGTGCTGTAATGTTTTTACTGCTAAATCATAATAGTCTTCTTCTGTTCTCTTCTAAAAAATAATCTTTCTGTTCCCATTACCAATTATCATCTATTTTATAAAAAATGCGTCTATTTACTACTATTGCTGCTTTGCAATGTTACTTTAATTTATTGAAAAACGATCTAAACAAATCTCCATATACTGTTGGTTTAGTACCAACAATGGGAGCTTTACACAAAGGACATTTAAGCTTAATTAAACGTGCTAAAGAAGAGAATCAAATTACTGTTGTAAGTATTTTTATTAATCCTTTACAGTTTTCTCCTACTGAAGATTTCCAAAAATATCCTCGGCAGTTAGAAGCAGATAAAAAAATATGTGAAGAAGAAGGAGTAGATATTATTTTTGCTCCCACTCCTAAAACGATGGGTATGGAAAATGAGCTATCTACTAATGCTCAAAATTCTACAACTACAGTTGTTCCTCCATCTAGCATGACATCAATTATGTGTAGTCTTTCTAGACCTGATTTTTTTCAAGGAATTGCGACTATTGTAACTAAGTTATTGAGTTTAGTTCAGCCCAATAATGCTTATTTTGGGCAAAAAGATGCTCAACAATTAGCCATTATTCAAAGGTTAGTAAAAGACCTCAGTTTGTCAGTTAATATTATTTCTTGTCCAATAATTCGTGAAGCTTCAGGATTAGCTATTAGCTCTCGCAATCAATATTTAACTATCGAACAAAAACAGCAAGCTGCCATATTATATAGCTCTCTTTGTCATGGTAGAAAAGTATTTTTAGAAAATCGAAATGCAACAAATATTGTCGAAAAAATTAAAAATGCCGTGCAGGAACAATTGGCAACTTTACCATTTATAAAACTAGAGTATGTAGAAATAGTCAATCCAGAGAATTTACAACCTTTAGAAAATATTCAGCATATAGGTTTATTAGCGATCGCTGCTCATATTGGATCTTGCCGTTTAATAGATAATATACTTTTGAGAAACCGCAAACCAATAATTGCTATTGATGGTCCTGCTGGAGCGGGCAAATCAACAGTAACCAAATTAGTAGCGCAACAATTAGGACTTTTGTACTTGGACACCGGGGCAATGTATCGAGCCGTAACATGGATGGTATTACAAGCTGGTATCCCAGTAGAAGATGAACCCCAAATAGCAGAGTTAGTCAGTCAATGTCAGATTAGCTTTAATGGCCCTGAAAATAACCATGTCATTATTCATGGCCAGGATGTGACAAAAGCAATTCGGAGCAGAGAAGTTACAAATAATGTTTCAGCTATTGCAGCTCAGGCAACTGTCAGGTATTTTATGGTAGAGCAACAACAAAAATTTGGAACTAAAGGAGGAATAGTAGCAGAAGGACGAGATATTGGTACTCATGTATTTCCCAATGCTGAACTAAAGATTTTTTTAACAGCTTCTGTGGAAGAGCGATCGCGACGACGACTGCTAGAGTTACAACAAAAAGGTCAAACTAATATCAGTTTAGAACAGGTAAAAAAAGATATTATTCAACGAGACCAAAAAGATGCTAACCGGAAAATTTCTCCCTTACGAAAAGCTCCAGATGCTATAGAAATTAGTACCGATGGTTTAAGCATAGCTGAAGTTACTCAGAAAATTGTAGATATTTACACACAAAAAAATCCACAACTATAGTTCAATTAATCCGGAAAATACTGAGTAGATTAAGATTAGTGAGAGAAAACTCAGGAGGAAAATCAAGTATATTATTTTTATTGAGAAAAATATTTTTAAGAATAGCTATTATTCCTGAATAATAATAATAGTTAAACCGCCTAAAAACTCAAAAATTTTAACTTGACAAAATTACTGAATCATTTCAGAAAATCACAAAGGTGTGTAGGATAAATATGACAAACTTAGGTTCACTATCCAGACAAGGAAAATCTTTAGCAACAGTAATAGCTGCTAGTGGAAGTTTCTTAATTGGAATGTTATTGCCCATGGAAATCTGGACAAATCAACAAACAAATACAAAAGCAACTACAGTTAAAACAGCAACAAATACAAATACAGTTAAAATAGCAACAAATACAAATAAAATACCAACAAATACAAAACAAATAAATCAGTCAGCAAATAACAAAGAAACTCCATTAGAAGTAATTAAAATTAGTTCTGTTGTTGCCAAAAAAATTAATAATACTAAACAACAACTGAGGGAATTAGAATTAAAAACCTTTAATTTTAGTGTCCCCAAAAGATTCCAAAGTCAAACAGTTAAAGATGTTACTCTTAATAGCAAACAAAAAGTTATTTCCTTAACCTTTGACGACGGTCCGTGGAACAACACTACAGAACAAATATTAGATATTCTCAAAAAACATAATATTCGAGCAACTTTTTTCGTAGTCGGCCAACATTTAAATGTACGTCAAGAAATAGGCAAAAAAATTGTAGAAGAAGGTCACGTTATTGCTAACCACACATGGAACCACCCTTCTAAAAAGAGTAAAATGAGTCCAGACCGGATCAAAAGCGAAATTGGACGTACAGCAGACCTCATATATAAAATCACAGGTAGGACTACCAACCTATTTCGTCCTCCAGGAGGTGTCCTGGTTAATGGTTTAGCCGACTACGCCAAAGAACGGAAACACACTGTAGTCTTATGGTCTGCTGATTCTGTAGACTGGTATTACAGGTCAGCCCAAAAAATTACGAAAAAAGTTTTGAATAAAGCCAGCAATGGTGGAATTGTCTTACTACATGATGGCGGTGGCCCAAGAGGTCACGTTGTTGAAGCTCTACCCAATATTATTGCTGGCTTGAAAAAACAAGGTTATGAATTTGTGACCATACCAGAATTACTAACAATTAAAGATAGAGAGCTACATCAGGAAGAGTTAGCAAAAAAAAGAGAAATTAAAAAGCAAGAAACAAATGCACAAGAGAACAAGGAGCAGACAAACAAGGAGTAAACTTTCAACAATTAATAATTAATAATTACCTCTTTTTATCAAGAAAAGGATTGGCTAAAATGAATAATTATTAACTATCAACTCTTAATTATTAATTATTAATTATTTGATTAACCCATCTATTTAAAGCTTGCTGATTAAATATCAAAGCATTGACAGATAAAGGTTTTAGGATTTTTTTGTCTAAAAAAGTGCCAACTTTTCAGCGGAAAAAGCTCAAAAGTTAGTATTTTAGTCGCATAGTTGGGCAGAAAAATCTTGGAACAATTCTTACTCCTACCTCCTTTAAATTCCCCGTTCCTCCTGTCTCCTGTCTCCTGTCTCCTGTCTCCTACCCCAACAAAAAGACTTTCCATACGCAAACCCTATTTAGTACCTTTGACCAAAACAAAATGGCTTCCATAGCTCGCAAAAATTTATTAGAAGATATTCCTCGATTTATAGTAGCCCAAGCAGGAATATTATTTGCAGTCAGCTTAGTGACAATTCAAACAGGCATATTAAATGGGTTTGCTCGTTCCACAACCCTACTAATAGATAAATCCAATGCAGATATTTGGATCGCCTCTAATCAAATGGTCAACTTTGAGCTGACAGACCCCCTACTTTACGGTCAATTGAATCAAGCTAAAACAATAGAAGGTATCCAACAAGCAGAAGCTTTAATTTTAGGGTCTGTAAGATGGCGGCCTCAGAATGGAGAAATGAGTCCATTAATGGTGGTTGGATTTAACCCAGATGGACAACTATTCAACCCAGGAAGTGTCATTGAAGGTAACGTCAGCGACCTAAAACAACCATTCGCTGTGATGGCCGACCAAAGTAGATTATCGAGTATGCTTGCAGAAGGAGTAGGAACAACGGCGATCGCAGGTTCTCTACCAGCAAAATTAGTCGCAGTTACCAAAGGTACTCAGTCAATTGTATCAAGTACCCTATTATTTACATCCCTAGAAAACGCTAACACATATATTAGCGCAGGTATTAACGCCGAAGTTAACTGCAAAGTTGTAGGAGCAGGAAATCTCCAATGTACAAAAGTAGTAGAAAAAAAAGACCCTAATCAAAAGTTGGAAGAAACACCAGCACCAAAAAATTTAGAAGTAGCAGATCCGATCGCCTATATATTAATTAAAGCTAAACCAGGTGAAGATTTACAAGTATTAAAACAAAAAATAGAAGAGGCGATGCCATCTACTAATGCTTACACTAAAAATGAATTATCTGAAAAAACCAGATTTTTTTGGTTGGCACGAACAAATATTGGTCTAGTTTTAGGAATGGGTGCAGTAGTAGGTGTAATTGTAGGCATAGTAGTGGTTGCACAGATTTTGTATTCATCTGTGTCTGACCACCTGAAGGAGTTTGGTACTCTCAAGGCCATGGGTGCATCTGATAAGGAGTTGTATGCAGTAATTGTGGAGCAGGCAATTTGGATGGCAGTTTTAGGTTATCTCCCTGGGATGTTGGTGTGTTTAGGATTGAGTAGTTGGGTGGCAGGTAAAGGAATTATTATTTTGATTACACCTTTGTCTGCACTTGGAGTGTTAGGTATAACTGTTTTTATGTGTGTCGGATCAGCTTTCTTTGCCATTCAAAAAGTAACTCGTATCGATCCTGCAATTGTATTTAAAGCTTAGAAATCAACAATTTCATCAGTTGTTGATCGCAAGTTGGTTTGAAGAAGGTTGTAGGTGTTAGGGTTTAGGTTTAGTAGTCCTGGTCACGTAATGGTATAGCGCTGTGCGCAGGCAACAGGCAACAGGCAACAGGCAACAGGGAGAATAAATTGCCGATAATATAAGACTTTTAGCTATTTGGTCTCTCCTGCAATTTGTAAATATACCAGCGCTCATTGCTATATATGGGAATGAACAACGCCTAGTAAAGTAGTAAAGGCAAAGGTTAGGAAATTTATAAATGCTCTCTCCTCAGTCGATTACTTCTGTATTTGACCAATTCCAGTGTTCCCCTATCTGACTTGCAGGTGGCGCTATAAGGGAGGAAGATGCTTCCACTTCTGTTTTTTTGACCAAAATAATTACTATAGAACCCAACAGATAATATGTGAAACCGCAATATTGATTGGCATTCATCCCGACGCTCCGGTGACCTGAGAGCGCAGGTCTTCTGCCAACGTTGAGATAAAGTTAATCATAACGATTCTATCACTTCCGAGCAACAATAAGTTTTTTCCCAAGTCTTAGCAATATTATCTAACTATCAAAAAACTTTTGATTCTATCCTTAAATTATCTTACCACTACTATGCAGCACTACCTTTTTATAGTGGCTGTTGCAAAAGGAGGAGTCAGGAGCTAAGAATTAACAGGAGCGCAAATCTCTTTACCGAAAAATTGTGGGTATGCGCCTCCCCTTGGATAGGGGATAATAAGCGGTCGTTTGCGCAGCATGACCTAGGATGGGATGGCGAGGTCTCGGAGCTGTCCGACCATCGACTCCTGTGAAGAAAAATTTTCATGAATTTGTCAATCCTCTTCAATTCATGGAGAGGTAATTATTCATTATTCATTGTTGAATTATATCAAGTCCGGATAATTAGGGCTTGCCGATTAAATCTAAAAGTATTTACAGATCAAGGTTTTAGCCTTTTTGGGGTCTTTCAAAAGTCCCTAGTTTTCAGCTATTCACGCTCAAAAAGGAGCGTATTTTAGGCGCATAGTTGGGTAGAAAAATCACTCTTACAATTGCTTACTCCTACCTCCTCGCTCATTCCCATTTCTCCTGTCTCCTGTCTCCTCCCTCACCCATAAGACTAGTGAAGCGCAAACCCTAATTAGTGATAGAACTCTGTTCCGAGATGCGCGTTACCGAAAAATTAATAATTCAATAATTCAATAATTCAATAATTCGCGCCTTGAAGTCTCCCCTTTCAAGGGGAAAAAAATAAATTTTTTCGGAGTTGGTCAATCCTCTTCCTTTTAGGGAGAGGTAATTATCAATTATCCATTATTGAACTAGTCCTTGTTCCCTTCTCCTAGACTATGGCCATACTTTTTTGAATTTGGTATAACTTTTGATCTTTCTATAAGTAACCATCTTCATGGCTACTAATTTTTTTTCTGCCGTTATACCAATATTATGTGAGACTCTACAGAATTAAGTGCTAGGTGTTAGGTGTTAGGTGTTATACCAATATTATGTGAGACTCCACAGAATTATGAAATTTATTAACTTGTCTGCCTAGCTCTACATTTAACTCTGATTAAAATATTATTCTATGCAACTTTATATTAACTTGGTATTAAGTTTTTATACTTTTATTCTTTGATTCAAAAAGCAGTTAAATCTTCCTGATACCAAATCTGCTGATCAAAAAGTAGTTTTTCATGCGTCGTCTTAATCTTTACTACTTTCTCCCTTCTTTACCTGGCAAAAACAACAGCTATCCTATTTTTTCTCTCCCTATAAAAAGTATACTACCTAAAGCAAATCAAGTGTTTTTTTAGCAAAAAAAATCAAAATACATATGTTCTTTTTGATTTACAGCAAAACTTTTCTAAATTTATATAGTTATTTATGCAAATAAAATAGCATAAATAAAACCATTAAATTATTTTTTTATAGTCAAAAAAAAGTATATTTTGATAACTTAACTCATCATTAATATTCAACTAAAACTCATAATTTTGATATGAGTACAATATTAAGTGATTTTATTGAAGATTAAATGTATTATTTTAAATTCAATCTATGAAAAAGTTTCAGTAAATACAACTAATTTTTGAATAAAATGTTACAAAAACTATTATTGGCTTTGAGCAGAGTGACTATTACTTAGTGATACAGAACAAAATCCACCCCATAATGCTGAGTAAAACCCCTACATGCAAATCAATATTTTTACCATACAATTACTGGTATATGTAAATAATCAAATAATTTAGATAGTTTAAATATAAAATTTAGAACATACTAAAAATGTCTAAGATAAACAAAAATAAAGTCGAATATAACGAGCGATCACTCATAAAATTAGCTAGGGCTTTAACAATGTCTGAGGGTGATTTTTCCCTAATTTTAGTCCGTTGTAATTCTCCAGAATTAAGAGAACAGATCCTCGAAAAACTTAAACAAGAATATCCTGTAGAATACCAAGAATTAGCATTAGACCACTCTACTGATACGCTTTACTCTAGTATCAACCAAAATTTAGGCTCGATTTCCCCAAAAGCTTTGATGATTAAGAGTTTAGAATCAGTTAATACTCTAGATAGATTATTAATAGCAGCTAACCTACTCAGAAATAAATTCCAAAACTTTCACTTTCCATTGGTATTGTGGGTGACAGATGAAATTCATAAAAAATTAATTCGTGTAGCGCCAGATTTTCAAAGTTGGGCATCGGCCATTAGCTTTAATCCCAAATCTGCCTAATCCTAACTTCAAAAAATTAAATAATTACTATAAGTTAAATTTATAACTTGTTAAAATTATTTATACTCTAATCTTTACTGAAAATATCCAGATGAAATTATGAAATATACCCTTAATTCTAGAAAATTATTAAAAAAATCTAAAAAAAGCTTATATCTAGTTTTTATTAGTGATACGCCAAGAGAATTAATAAAATTATTAAACATTTTGAATATCTAGCTCAAAAGCAGCATTAACCTTTATTCTGTCAGTGGAAATGCTAAATTTTGCTAATTCGGGTCTACAAAGACGGCTCCCCATAGCGTAAGAAACCCGTAATTAGCATTTAGCCAATACCATTAAATTTGACAGAATAAGGAAGAAAAAATATGGAGACAAGTATTGAATCAATCCACGCTAGAGAAATTCTCGACTCCCGTGGTCGTCCAACAATAGAAGCGGAAGTCCAACTAGCCAACGGTATAGTTGGACTGGCCCAAGTGCCTAGTGGTGCATCTACAGGTAGCTTTGAAGCCCACGAACTTCGGGATGGGGATAAAGGACGCTACGGCGGTAAAGGGGTACTCACAGCAGTAAAAAACGTTGAAGAAAAAATTACCCCTGCCCTACTAAAAATCAATGCTCTCAACCAAACCTCAGTTGACAGCAAAATGATTGAAACAGACAGCTCCCCCAATAAAAGTAACTTAGGTGCTAATGCCATTCTCGCTGTCTCCCTAGCCACTGCGAAAGCGGCCGCTAATGCCGTGGGAATGCCACTGTACCGCTATTTAGGTGGACCACAAGCAAGTCTGCTACCAGTACCTTTAATGAATGTGATCAATGGTGGTGCTCACGCTGCTAATAACGTAGACATTCAAGAATTTATGATCGTACCTGTAGGTGCACCCTCATTTAAAGAAGCATTGCGCTGGGGTGCAGAAGTCTTCGCCACCCTCAGTGGAGTTCTCAAAGACAAAGGTTTACTAGGTGGAGTAGGAGACGAAGGTGGTTATGCTCCCAACTTAGGATCAAATCAAGAAGCATTAGATATACTAATCACAGCTATAGAAAAAGCTGGTTACAAACCTGGGGAACAAGTAGCTCTTGCTCTAGACGTAGCTGCTAGCGAATTTTACAAAGATGGTAATTATATTTACGACGGCGCAACTCATTCTCCTACTGAGTTGATTGATTATTTAGCTAGTTTAGTCGATCGATATCCCATTGTCTCCATAGAAGATGGCCTACATGAAGACGACTGGGACAGTTGGGTACAGCTAACCCAAAAGCTAAGTAGCAAAATCCAATTAGTGGGAGATGACTTATTTGTTACTAATCCCTCTCGTTTACAAAAAGGCATTGATATGAGTGCTGGTAACTCAATTTTAATTAAACTTAACCAGATCGGTTCCCTGACTGAAACTTTAGAAACTATTGACTTAGCAACTCGGAATGGTTTCCGCTCAGTGATCAGTCACCGTTCGGGAGAAACAGAAGATACAACTATTGCTGACTTGGCAGTAGGAACACGAGCAGGTCAAATCAAAACAGGTTCCCTCTGTCGTAGCGAACGAGTAGCTAAGTATAATCGACTGTTACGGATCGAAGATGAGTTAGGCGATCGTGCCATCTATGCAGGTACAGTAGGTTTAGGACCAAAAGGCCGAAATTAGGTTAGTGGTCTAATACCATCAAAAACTAAGCAACAATAGGAAAACTATTAGGGATAGAAACTCAAATGGGGTAATACCAGAGTTTCTTCCCATTTATCAGCAATTAAGCCAAAAGTTGACTGTTGACGATAGTTACTTTCTCAACTAAACTTGAAACTGTTAAAGTTGTTACATCCTTAAATCAGGAAAGTTTTTGATGATAAATCAAACTAAAGTTTCATTCATTGGCACAGGTACAATGGGCTGTCCAATCATATTCAAACTACTTGACAAATTCAACCGGACGAAAGTAGATAAAATAGATAAAAAAGCAACAGAACCAGCGATCGCGACAGGCGTAAGTAGCGTAATCTAGAAAGTATGATATTCTATTCTATATACATATAATAATAGAAGGCGAAAATTTAGCTAAATTAATGCAATGCTTGAAATAACTAAAAAAACTATCAAGATGAAGCCCTTTGTCATATTAAATAGGGAAAATTAGCTATGAAAAAGTTATCTGTTGACAACCTGCTTGCCTTATGCTCTCTTTTCAGCAAAGTATTGAATACTCAATACAATTAAAATCTGATGTAACAAGATAGCATTCAGCAAGTAAAGCTAGGTAAAAAAAATTGAAATAGCAGTCAACATATTACTAGCACAAGAACATCGCCAATAGCAATCATTTGCAAGCAAGTCCCAGGGGAGATAGTAGAGTAGGTATTACATCCCCGTCGCTACCACCAGTACCACTAACTAATGAAGAAAAATATAGTCCGGGTATTAAGCGCGAGTGATTTTAGCTGATAAATGAATCCTAAAAATTGATAGCTAGCTAGTTCAACTATTTCTCCCTCATAGTAGAAAGCAGTTAAGGGCGAACAAAACCCTAAAGTTTGGTACGACTAAGGGAAGCAATATATTAGTAACTGATAGTGAATCAAAAATTATGAAAATATTAGTTATTGTATTTAAAGACGAAAAATCATGCTACAGAAGATACCCACAATTCTCTGTGAAAGAGGAAGATGTAGCAAGTATTTGAATCTTTATAACTTGTAGTGGGTAGATATACCGCAGATTACTAAAGCTGTGAAACAAAAAAATGAGAACCCACTGCTAGTGTAAAAAAAGTATGCTAGTACTCTTCAAAACAATACCAAAGCTAGTCTCCCAAAAAATCAGTTTTGGCAAGGTTGGAGTGACTTCAGTATAGTAAGTAAAGCATTAAAAATGTTGAGGAAGAGTTTAATTTAGCAAAAGCTCGATAGCACCTCAAACATTAACTAGCTATGTGTAATTAACAGGACACGAGCTAGAAACTTAACATGAAAACAGTAAATCAGACAAAAATAGTGTAGTTAGGAATAAAAACAATGAATCAAGCAGTAAAAAGTAAAGACAACGAGAGTTTTGACGCAATAAAAGAAGCTCATACTCTCTCTGGTGATGCAGAAAAGCTCCAAACATACTACGACAAATGGGCGGTCGCATATGACAGTGATGTGTCCAATGAACAGTATATAGGACCAGAATACATAGTCAACTTCTTGACAACACTAAAAAGCGATAATAGGTTGAAAACAGTAGACTCAAGTGATCGTAAGATAAAAATTCTAGATACAGGATGTGGTACTGGTTTAGTAGGTATTGTCCTCCAGCAAAAAGGTTATCAGAATATAGATGGAGCTGATTTGTCTGAAAGAATGGTAGAACAAGCTCGCTCGACAGGTGTTTATAATTTTCTGGAAAGTGAAGTTGACCTCACGAAAAAAAATGAAGCTTATGAGGACAACCAATATGATGCGACAGTTTGTTGTGGCGTGTTCACTTTAGGTCATGTACCACCAACTGCTTTGTCAGAACTAATCCGCATTACCAAACCAGGAGGTTGGGTAGTAGTAAGTACCCGCAAGAGTTATTATGATAGCACTAACTTCCAAGAAGTTTGCGACCGCTACCAACAAGAAGGTAAAGTTAAATTGGTCAACCATGTTAAAGATGGTCCATATATTGCCGAAGAAGGGGCGCATTATTGGGCTTTTGCAGTTTGTTAATTGACAAGCTGCTGTGAGCGAAGAGTGAAAGCTAGCCAAGAAAAAGCTAACTACATAGCTTTAGCGATCGCGTGCAGCCAGTTTTACCTAGGATGTTGATTCTGATAATTTTTCCACCCCGAAAAGTTATGCAGCACTACTCCTGTTTCTCTCTATGAACAGGAGGTTGTTAAAAGTTTCGCTCGGGTACTGTTTTTGAATTAGTCTTAGTACTTTTAAGATAGCCCTTATTATTTCCATAATAGGGCAAAAGAGTAAAACAGGAAACCTGATAGAATCAACTCCCTAGGTTTTACCAAAACCTTAACTATTTTCTAGCAATAGAGGAAAGCAAAAATTAGCTAACTCTATAGTTTTTATTGTGGAAATTCAGACTAAAAATTGAACTATATAGGTAAATAAAATTGATTCTATGAAAAGTCTGCCAATTATCTCCTTATCAGAATTAGAAAAAGCCAGCCCTCAAGAAATAAAAAAATTGTACGATGTTTGCTACGAACATGGTTTTTTCTATCTTAAAGAACATGGAGTTTCCAGAGAAATAATCAATCAAACTATTGAGGCATCGCGGAATTTTTTTGAATTGCCTGAAGATGTAAAACAAAACTACCGTCAAGATATCCAAAAAGTTTATCCCAAAACTTCCAGGGGTTACGTTCCTTTGTATGGGGAATTTCTGAATAAAGAAAGTGGGTTTGACCCTAAAGAAATTTTCGATTTAGGTATAGAAAGACCTTTATCAGAGCAACCATTTACAGGTCCGACGGTTATACCTGATGATAGTGTAGCTCCAGGTTTTGCCAGCTCTCATTATCAGCTACAAAATGAAATAATGACAAAGGTAACTCCTAAATTATTAAAAGGATTAGCTTTAGCTTTAGGATTAGAAGCAAATTTCTTTGATCGATATTTTACAGAGCCGACATTAATCCAACGCACGATTTATTATCCGGCAGGGATGGGAAAAGCAGGAAAACATACTGATAATGGCATATTTACAGTTTTAATTCAAGAAGATTTTCCCCAGCCTTCTTTAAGAGTTTATACTAAAGAAGAATGGATAGATGCTCCCTGTGTAGAAGATGCGTTTGTGATTAATTTAGGGGATCTGTTGCAAATGTGGACAAAAGGATTATTTGTCAGTACGCCACATGAAGTATTTCATCGTAATTCTGATGCAACTCGAATATCAATTCCCTTCTTTGTTTATCCTAATATTGATGCAATAATTGAACCATTTGGTACTACTGAAAAAATTAGTTCTAAAGAAGTAATGTTGAATAATTTTGTGTCAATTTGGGAAACAAATGAAGGAGCAGGTAGGGCGAAAGAATTAGTCTAATCAGAGATAGATAAAAATTCAAAAAAATCCACAAATCAGGGTTGAATAAACTACTTATAACCCATTTATTAATGCTTTGATAATTATCAGTATATATAAATGGGGTTATCTTTGACATATTAGAATAAAAAATAAATGATTAATGAGTATTTTGAGATAGCAAATTATTATGACAACCTATTAACAAGTGGATACTTTGACTATGATTTCCTTAGCAAGACCTTGCACAACTTACTTGGTGCTAGAAGAAAAGTTTTAGATATTGGTGTAGGAACGGGATTACTGACTGAAAAAATGCTTTCTTTGGCAAACTATAACATTGTTGGCGTTGATTTTTCTCCCCGAATGTTGGAAATTGCTAAGAAGAGATTAGCAATTTCAGATGTTAGGTTGATTTGTCAAGATATTATAAAATTTGAAACTGAGGAAAAGTTTGAAGCTATAGTTTCAACTGGAGGTGTTATTTGCATAGTGGAAGAAGATGGAGAATATAGAATTTTTAGTCACATAACTAATCCAGAGAAAAATAAGCAGTTGTTAGCAAAGTTACACAGTCATTTAGATGAGGGTGGATTGTTAGCATTAGGGATTCAAAGACCTCATACCAAATATAAAAAGGAAATCAAAGATAAAATTTTTTATGAGCAGAAAATCAAAAAGGAGGGAAATTATCTTGATAAGTGGTATGTGTTTTCTCAAGCTAATGGGGAAATTCTCAGCGAGCAATTTTGCCGTTTTTATTTTTTTGATGGACTACATACAGCTAAAGTGCTGACTGATGCTGGTTTTCAGCAAGGATATCAGATTATTGATGACAAGTTTGTGGTCAGCTACAAAGAATAGAGCAATTATGACACAGTTAATAGAGTTGTCACTAAATAAAGGGAAAAAATCGCTCCAACCTAGACAGATCAATAATTCCAATACTTTTTGGTTGCCAATAGCTACAATTTTTACAGAACAAGGTTTTTGGGATTTTTTTAAGTTATATAGCGCTACGCGCAAGGCAACAGGCAACAGCTCCGGAAGGCAATAGGTGAATACAAAAGGGTTTGCTGCTTCTATTCATATCAAACACCTTAATGCATAGCGCTATAAAGCGACAATTCTAATGAATGCTGTTCTGCTAACTGAGTATGGGGGACTTGACAGTTGATAAAAATTTGACTATACTTATTGAAAATTACACATATATAGCGATATTACAGCAGTATGAGTAATTTATTAAGCATACAAGAGGCTGCCGATTTATTAGGAGTGAGTACAAACACACTTCGTAGATGGGAAGCAGAGAGCAAAATTACTTCTGAACGTACAGTTGGTGGACATCGCCGTTATCAAGTAAGTGACTTACTTAATCATAAAAGTGATGCGCGTCTTACTATTGCTTATGCCAGAGTCAGTAGTCGCGATCAAAAAACAGACCTAGAGCGCCAAATTATGATGCTAGAAGTCTATTGTGCAAAGCACGGTTGGAGCTACGAAATAATTTCTGATTTAGGTTCTGGTATGAATTACAGAAAAAAAGGCTTAATTAAGTTACTGAAATTAATCACGACTTACCAAGTGGAACGTTTGGTATTATCCCACAAAGATAGATTACTCAGGTTTGGTGCTGAATTAATATTCTCGCTTTGTGAACAATTTGGAGTAGAAGTAATCATAATTAATCGCTCACAAGACTCAACCTTTGAAGAAGATTTAGCCAATGATGTGTTGGAAATAATTACAGTATTTTCAGCTAGATTATATGGTTCGAGGAGCCACAAAAACAAGCAAATTGTTCAAGAGCTAAAAAATGTTGCATCGAAGCTTTAAAACGAAGTTAAAACTTAATAATCAACAAAAAACAATACTTGCCAAACACGCAGGTGTTGCTCGTCATTCTTATAACTGGGGGTTAGCAACTTGTATTACGGAATACCAACAAACCAAGAAACGCCCAAACGCAATTACCTTGCATAAACGTTTAGTAGCTGAAGTCAAATCAATTAATCCCTGGTATTATGAGGTATCGATCGGGTGCACCAAGGGCAAGCCTTAAGAGATTTAGAGAGGGCATTTAAAAACTTTCTAACTATTGCGAGCCGTGGATTTCCGGCCTTTAAGAAAAAAGGCAGAAAAGACAGCTTTTATTTAGAAGGTAGTATTAAGATTATTCAAGGAAACTACATACAATTACCAAGAATAGGAGTAGTAAAAACTTATGAAATTTTACCCTCTGTACCAGTAAAAAATGTCACCATATCCAAACGAGCAGATAGTTGGTACATCAGTTTTAAGTACAATTTTGAATCCGTTCCAATAGAAAAAGAGCGAGAAACTATTGGTGTAGACATAGGCATAAATACATTAGCAACCTGTTCTGATGGCAGTAAATTTGCTAACGTCAAAGCCTATAGGCAAGCCAAAAAACGATTAGTTCGTCATCAACGTGCAGTCAGTAAAAAAGTTATTGGTTCCAAAAACAGACGCAAAGCAGTAAAAAAACTAGCAAAAGTCCACAAAAAAGTAGCCGATATCAGAGCAGATACACTACATAAGCTCACAACATGGTTAGCTAAAAATCACAGCACCATAGTAATTGAGGATTTAAACGTAAGTGGAATGCTCAAAAAGCGGTGCGACCCCGCGACGACGTCAGCTCGCTTGCGGAACGCGCACCAAGACATCATAAACTAGCAAGTGCCATAGCAGATTGTGGTTTTTATGAATTTAAACGTCAACTTACATACAAATGTGAATGGTATGGTACTGAATTAGTCATAGCAGATAGATTTTACCCAAGTTCTCAAATATGTTCAAACTGTGGGCATCAACAGAAAATGCCGTTACACTTGAGAACTTATGTTAGCGCAGCTTTGCGTTAGCAAATGTAGTGAATGTGGTTTTCAAGCTGATAGAGACTATAACGCTGCTGTCAACCTGAAAAACTATGTGTATCAGTAGCTTGAGTTTCAAGCGATTTTAAGCCTGTGGAGAGAATAAGTTACAGACTGCGGTCAGTGGTTCTCATAGAAGCAGGAAGCTAGCTCCAAAGCTCAAATCTCATTTGGGTAAGTTTGGATAAGTTTAGTAGAACGGGACTGGAAAAATTATAATATATCCAAGTACCAAAACTCATTCCTCAGCAGGGAGAAGTATTAATTAGGGTGCTTATTCTGTTAAGAATACAGACATAAACACTGGCAATGGATGGTAAGCAGATGAAGGGTTTCAAGAAATTCTCCAAGATACCAAGAAAAATGATGAGGACAAATTTACAGGTTGCTCTCAGACTGGGATAAAATTTTCGGGGTTGCACATTATGGAATGATATTGCCAAAAATTAGTTTAGACTTTGACTAAAAAGAAACCTAATATTAATCATTCTAGCAATTGACTAATCCAAAATCCAATTACATCAAAAATCTAAAATCATTTGTCACTGTGCAACGCCCGGAACGGAGTTTTATCCCTCAACTATACCCTCACTAATAATCATAATTATTTTCACCATTTATGGCAATTTTTAATGATTACTTATATCCTTTAAACCCTTGCTATACAATAGTTTTAATATCCTTTTCACCCTGTGAGTGATAAGACTTTTGCACCAGAAGTTATGGGATTGAGCGTGCAGCCGAAAATGAATGTTTAGGGAGAGGCAATAGCTGTGTATGAATAGTGCGACTCGTTGGTTAGTCAAGACTGTTGAAAAGCAGGTATAACTAGCCTTCCAGGTCGCGACATGAAGTGAATAAACTTCGACCTGTGAAAACTCTTATGCCCTTGATGGTGAAATTCC
>NZ_JAAHGO010000096.1 GCF_010672455.1 Okeania sp. SIO2C9
ACCCACAATCAAATTCAGAGCTGTTTTTATTTGATAGGTATTTTTTGACTCTTGTTTTCATAATGATACTTGTGTTGAGGCGTTAGCGGAGCTTTGCGTCAGCAATCGCTTAACAGATTTAGTGCGAGCGCTACACAGAGAAGACACTATATATAGTGTCTTTGTGTAAGTCCTGATCATGGTACTTGTCTTGAGGAGTTAGCGAAGCTTTGCGTCAGCAATCGCTTAACAGATTATAGCGATCACTATACTTATTATACGCTATATATAGTGTCTTTGCGTAAGTCCTGATATTATCATTCCCACACTTTACTGATGCACTACCAAATACCCCTAATTTTATGATCTGAAAATTTAAGAATCTACTATAGCAATCCTATTTCATATCATGTCCGATTATATACTTAGACTTTGATGAAAGGGAGATAGAGAACATAAGTTAGAAGGAGGAAGAAGGGTTTCCTCCAATTGTGAAGTAATTTTATACACTAACGATACTACCGGACATGATATCAGTTGCGGGTAACAATATCTTTGAATTTAGGGAACACCTTAACTGGGAATAGGGGGAAAAGTTTCAGAATTTTTATCTATCCTGAGGTTTTTGACAAATCATTTAGGATTGCTATATTAGTTAGAATCTAAAAGTAGTCCGTAATGTTGTCACCCAAATAGTATCATTAAAATCATCGTGATTCGGATTAGTAATCACAAATAAACCAGGAGTAACAGAGATATTATCATTAAGTTGGAAGCGATAAATTGCCTCTATATGTATAGAAGTATCATCATCCTTGAGTGAATCATCATCACCGCCATCGGTAACAATAGGAGGAACCCCTACCATAATACCGCCCATGTTACCTTCCTTAAACAAATCTGGAAAAGCAACATAGAGCATTCCATTAATAATAGTAACGTCATCATCATCACCGTTATCATTTTCCGGACGAGCCCAGGTGGTGCCAAACCAACCGCCCACTTCAATCTTGTCATTTACCCTCCAATTAGCTTGAAACCCAACGTTATCAGCAGTAGTGGGAGTACCATCAAAAGGATCTTGAGCCTTGAAACTACCTGTAGCTGCACTCACATCAACAGAATCTTTACCCCAATACTTACGAACATAACCTAGGCCAAAAGACAAGTTTGGGCTAGGCTCAATAATAAGCTGACCCAAAGCACTATAGTCACCATTAAACAAACCAGCACCTTCATTGGGGTCGCTAGGCTCCGCAGCTAAGTAACCAACTTCGAGTAAAAAGGTATCATTAAATGCGTATTGAATGCCAATACCAGCACCAGCAGGGCCTCGGAAACTGGTGGGGTTACGTCTACCAAAGCGGGAGATAGTGCCATCGCCTTCATCTTGAATAGGTGATAAAACTGTGGAAACGTCGTCAAGGTCTACTCCAGTAGGGCCAACTAAAACTTGAGCCTTATCGCCTACAGGGAAACTATAGAAGAATAAGTCAATGATGACTGTATCATCACCATCACCTTCATCAATACCTGCAAGAGTCATTAAGGTATTAGTGAGGTTTTCTCCGCTGAGGTCTGGAATATCAGTGGCTTGTAGACGGGTAAATAGTAAATCTTCTCCAGTAAAGCTGGTCTCAAAATTCAGACGTACTCGATAAGAAAAGGTGGTTTCAGTTTTGTCATTAGCTGATGCTTCTCCCCGAGCTTGGGCTCTTTCTCCATAAGTATCAGTTACCCAGAATAGTACTTCACCATCTAGTTTGGTTGTAGTGGAAAATTGATTGGCTTCTAATTCTGCACTGCGTGCTTCTAAAGCATCTACACGACCGCGCAATTCTGCTAATTCTACGGCAAATTCTTCTTGCAATCTTTGTAGTACGGCTAAGTCGTCGCGAGTTACTAAGTCTGCGGTTGCTGCTGCGACTAATTCAGTAATTCTATCTAAACAAGCGTTTAAACCTGCTGCAAATTCGTAACGAGTCATGGCACGGTTGCCTTTGAATGTGCCGTCGGGATAACCTGCGATACAACCATAACGTTCTACTAATGATTGTAAGGCTTGAAATGCCCAATCTGTGGGTTGGACATCTGATAACTGGGAAACAGATGTTACTTGGCCCATTGGGTCTACTACTTCTAAGTCTGATGTCCCTTTAATTCCTGAAGTTATCCCTTCAATAGAGGTCTCTGATTCTAGGTCGGATACCCCAATGGAATTTTTGGGTGATGCCTGAGTAGGTTTTTTTGATTCTAGGTCGGATACCCCAATAGAATTTTTGGGTGATTTCTGATTTTCTGATGGGGTAGGCAGTGCCTGGGCTGTATTAGCCATTAGTAGGGTGAGACTGAGGATACTAGGACTAAATCTTACAATTTTATTAAGAGTTCTTTTCATTGAATACTAGGACTATATTTGATATTTTACCAAGTTATTAAAAATAATTTTCATTTAATTTTTGCTGATACCTCTTGATTATTAATGGAATTTACTCCGTTAGTAACCATTAAACTCATAGTTTATCAGCACTGACTGCTTTGTCTAGCTTGTCAATAGATAATAACTTATTGAGTTATTTTACTATTAATTTTTTATTTGGCAAGGTTAAAGTCGTGAGTCTACTATATTCCAATTATTAATATCTGAGAAAATATAGTAATGGGCACTGAGATATTTACATACTACATTAGCATTCGTTGCGTAGTATTAATCTGTATTACAGGAAAACTGAAGAGAATTAACTATGTATTATGTATAGCATTGCGCGCTCAGGTTTTGAAAATTGATCGTTTATTTGGATTTGAAATAATTGATATTAATTATTAATATATTACTATAGACGCGATCGTCTGTGACATTGGCCAGGGCAAAGTGAGTAAAAAAGGGAAAACTACACATTCCTCTTTTGAATGCTTTGCACATAAATTGATTCATCTATATAGGGCAGAATATTTCAACCTTTTGACTTATGTTTATATTTGGGAATTTTTGGTTTCCCTAAAAATTTATTTGGCTGTTTTTGCCATACTTTTAAAGCTGCAAAATAGGGGTTGCACATTATGGAATGATATTGCCAAAAATTGGTTGAGATTTTGACTAAAAAAAACCTAATATTAATCATTATAGCAATTGATTAATCCACAATCCAATTCAATCAAAAATATCAAATCATTCATCACTGTGCAACGCCGCAAAATAAATACTCCAAGCTGAGTCTAATCTTCTGATTATTTGGCGTAAAACTTAGTTTTAGCCCTACATCTTGATAGATATTTTTGAAATTCAATATGTTTGAGGTTCACAGATAATTTTGCAATTGTTGTGGTAATTTGTTGATAATTATGAAAAATGTTGTTAATAGAGTATCCACTGAACTAGCTGATAGAAGGAATTAAATATAAAAAATATTTTTCAAAAATTTACGATGAAAATTTCATTAGTTTTAATCGGTTGCTGCCCCTCTTTGCGCCCACCTTCTATTTACCGAAAAATTGTGGTTTAAAGTTTCCCCTTTTAAGGGGATAATAAAGAAAAATTTTCATCTCTTTATCAATCCTCTTCTTTCAAGGAGAGGTAATTATTCATTATTCATTATTCATTATTAATTGTTGAAATCTACATATAAAAGTTTCTAGATCAACTCCGGAATAGGGTAGTGGAATAGGGTAGTAATGTATGTATACCTTAAATTTGTCATTAAGTTTTTTAACCCCTTCTCATACCTAATTTTTGCTTTGGATGATGTTGTAAATTATTTACTCATAAAAATTTTTCCTAAAGCAAATGTAAACACCTGGGTTTTGAGAAATTTAAAATAGCTGGTTTAGGTATTAAAAAAATTACTAATAACTCAAAATGATTGAAGAATTAATTGAGGTTGTAAATAAATTATCAGAAGTAAGTCATCGTTTAGATGAGGTAAGAATAAAAAGACGTCAGCGTATTACACAATACTTTTTAGATATTGAAAACTGTCTTCGAGATAGTGTAGAACAATTAAAAAATGGCAAAGTACCTAACGATAAATGGGGAGAACTTAGGGTTTATGCTAGAAAATTACCTAGAACTATTGGCAGTGAGATAGGGCAAGAAACATCTGAAGAGCTTTCTTTATTACTATTGAGTACTTCCAAGAGTTTTCCAACAGTTCAAGATATTCCATCTATAGAGGACGTTGCAGGTCAATTTAAGGGACTAGCAAATACAATAACTGCAAAACCAGAAAATGATTTACGTCGAAAGATTCTTACTTATGGAGGTTTTGCTACAGCTGGTTTTGCAGGTGGTGTATTATTAAATAAATTTTCTGATCAAGCTAAAACAAAAAGTGAAACTAAACCTCCTGTAAGCACTGATTTGCCGAATATAGATTGGGAAATGCATACCTTTTTAAGCGATAACGTAAGAAATACTATTCTCTTTCAGGCACCAGATAGGGTTTGCGATCTTGTCAGAAAAATGACAAATAATCGCTTCAATATCAAACTTAAAAGAACTGGAGAAACAGAGGAGATACTAACAAAAGTAAGCAACGGTCAAATACAGTGTGGTTTTAGTGGAATTTACTACAGCACTCCTAAATACAGAGCGCTGTTTTTCGGATGTGCTATTCCTTTTGGTCTAAATCCCCAAGAGCAGACAGCTTGGCTGAATTATAAAAAGAATCCCAATGACAAATACACTTTTATACAATCAATTTATAAGGAGAAATTAGAGTTAAATATAATTCCATTTCCAGCAGCTGCAACAGGAGGACAGATGGGAGGATGGTTCAAAGAAGAAATCATATCAATAGAACAACTTAGAAATAAAGTCATCCGTATTCCTGGATTAGGAGCTGATGTTTGTCAGAAAGCTTTCGGGATGACAACTCACGAACAGCTTGGTTCAATTTCTTTGGAGACAGCCATTGAAAAACTCAAAGAAGGAGATTTTTTTGCTGTTGAGTGGACTTCACCACATGATGATTTTGAGTTAGGACTTCATAGAGCTGCAAATTTCTATTACTATCCTGGTTGGTGGGAACCAAGCACTACATTTGATGTGCAAGTCAATATAAATGCCTGGGATGATTTGCCAAGTCATTATCAAGAAATTTTTAAGGTTGCTTGCCACGAAAATTACATGAGTATTTTGACTGAATATAATCTGAAAAATAGTTTAGCACTGAAAAAAATTGAGGAAACAGGTGTTAAATTAAAAAGATTTGATACTAACATATTGACAAAAGCTAGAAGTACAACTAAAGAACTATTGGATTTCTATGCTAATCAAGATGAAGACATTTTCAAGGATATCTATGAAGAGTGGCTTAATTTCAAGAGCAGAATTCGAGCATGGTCAGATTTAAATAAACTTCAGTGATACAAACTGAGAACAAGCATAGTAGTCCATCGATGTCTTTTGACTTGTCTTTCTTAGTCTAATGACACTTAATAGGCGTAAAATTAGAGAAGCTGTAATGAGCGTGCCAACTCACCTGTGTTAAACTAAGCCAGGTAAGTTACCCTACCCGACTCGTCTTCAGAACCGGACGTGAGACTTTCACCTCATCACGGCTCCTCTCCTAAACGCCCCTTGTCATGGGTACATCCCTACCTCAGTACCAACATATCGTCTACCCACATATAACCTTCAGGTAAAGCCTGTAACTTTGGTGCATGGATATGTTTGTTATCTAAAGCAGTTTTAGTATCGTGGCAATGTCGGTGCAACAGTTGCTTGTTTTTATATGTGTTGTCACCACCTTCAGACCTTGGTTTTATATGGTCAATTTCCATAAGGTCAGATGGTCTAAAAGTTAGTCCACAAAATGCGCATTTATTCTTTTGCCGTTTTAATAGCGTTGTGACTTCTTTCCTTACGCCTGGATATTTACCGATTCTGTTACTCCAATAAGTCCAATCACCGTCATAAGGGGATTTATTACCTTTCACCTTGATGTGCCGTACAATAGGTACATCTGAGTGTAGGTTAAGCATATATTCGCCGTCATTAAGTACCCAATTTCGGGTTTCTTTGCAGCGAGGGTAATACTTTTCTTTCACCCATTTAGCAGGCTTATTTGAATGCCTTCTACTTGCCCATCTCCATAATCTTTTCCATAGGAGGTTATCTATCTTATTAAATACCTTTTTACTGACTACGGTTGAGAAGTAGTTAGCCCATCCTCTTATTACCGGGTTTAACTTAGCTATTAAAGCTTTAGTCGGGGCGGTTTTATTCTTATCACAAATATCCGCCAATTTCCGATAATGAGTGTTTATGCTCTTGGAAGATGGTTTAATCAGCGTTTTAAATCCTTGTTCAGTTGGCTTAACCTTCCATTGTCCGATTGTGAAACCTAAGAAGTCGAATCCAGGTTTATTTCCTTCATATTCTTCTAAGGTGTGGGCAATTTTGGTTTTTTCTGGTTTTAGTTCTAACCCTACCTGGCTTAACCATTCCTGTATTACGGTTTTTGCTTGTAACACTACTTCGATGTCCTCGTGCAGGATTACAAAGTCATCAGCATAGCGTATTAGGGAAAGACTTTTTACCTTACTTTGCCAACTTATCTGATGACCTTTATGGTTTCTCATATCTAAAGTTTTGGCAAATTCGGTTAATCTTTCTTCCATACCGTGTAAGGCGATGTTTGCTAGTAAGGGTGATATGACCCCTCCCTGTGGTGTACCTTCCGCAGTGCTTGAGAATTGTTTATTATCAAATACCCCGGACTTTAACCATTGTTTGATTAATCGTCTGTAAGGGGATTGAGCAACTTTTCCCAACAGTGCATCATGGTTAATTCGGTCAAAACATTTGGATATGTCAGCATCCAATACATATTTAGGCTTGTGGTTAATGCTTCCAAAGATGGCTTGTATAGCATCATGTGTTGACCGTCCTGGTCTAAAACCATAGCTATTAGGTTCAAAACGTGCCTCCCACTCTGGTTCCATACCTAACTTCACCAGGGCTTGTAAGGCTCTGTCATACATCGTTGGGATGCCTAACGGACGTTTTTCATCTTTCCCTGGTTTTGGTATCCAGACTCTGCGGGTCGGACTTGCTTTGAGGTGACGTGAGTTTAATAAGTCTACCAGGTTAAGTCGCTGCATTGGTGGTAGATTTTTAATACCATCTACACCCGCAGTTTTCTTACCTTGGTTATCTTGAGTCACGCGCCTAACAGCTAGCAACCTTGCGTAATAACTTTTGGTCAGAAGTCTTTGATATTTGCGCATCTTGCGGATTTCGCCACGGCTGGATGCTCTGTAAATTAATTTTTGCAACTTAAATACATTCTTCTCAACCCGTTTCCAGTCTATGTCTTTCCATTTGAGATTCGGATTGACACTAACTTGAGACGGTCTATCGTCTATATCCCATGCCACGCTTAAAAATGGTCTAGGGTTTCCTAGTTTTCTTTCCGGGGAACGAGCCAATCACTTCTTGAATGGATTCATGGGCGATGTTGTTAAAGAAGCCTTTGATATCAGCGTCTAGAACCCATTTGTGTTTTCCTGTGATGCCATTATTTAGTCGATTGAAACATCTTTCGATGGCATCATGGCAACTTCTTCCCGGTCGGAAGCCATAGGAGTTGGCCTCAAATTGGGATTCCCATTCGGGTTCTAGTGCGTTTTTGACTATTGCTTGTGCGACTCTATCCCTGACGGTGGGGATTCCGAGGGGACGTTTCTTGCCATTGGACTTAGGAATATACACCCGTTTTGTCGGTGATGCTTTTGGCATTTCCCATTCCTTGACAAGTTTCACTCGCTGTGCAGGGGTATTAATTACCTCCTTATCAATTCCTGCTGTTTGCTTTCCAGTGTTGACCTGAGTGATTTGTCTTACACTAAGCAATAGGTTGGCTCGGCTTTTGATTAACAATTTCTGCAACCTTCTGAGTTGCTTCCATTGACCAAGTTTTCGGGCACGAAAGATTCTGTGACGTAAATTCCTAACAATTTGCCGGGCTTTTTTCCAGTTGACCTGTGACCAGTCCGTTAATTGTCCGTTGACTCCATTTATCAAACTTGTGCTTGACACCTAACTTATATCCTCGTTTGGTTTCTACTTGTACTGTGTTCTTTTCGTATAAGACCCAAGAGAAGTCTGCTATTCCTTTCGGTCAAGGGCAAATTTTGTAGCCGTTAGGCTTCCCCGTTGGGTACCCCTATTCACCCCATTACAAGGTGACGTTCGCTTTTTCTCTCATCTTCTGCCCTCCAGAGAGTTCTGTCTTTGTTACCTCGGACTTACTCATCGGTTCGACCTTCCGAACGAGACTCTGTAGGGTTTACCCTGTCGTATCATTTGAAGTTTCTTTGAGATAGTGAGGATGGCTGTCTTTTCTGCGGGGAGAGTTTTGTTCCCACGTTTAGATGATGAATGAGCATCTAGACCTACTCCCTTACCTTTTGGTTAAAGCCTTTCAGGGATAATTTGGCTGTTTCCACTATCACGCAGTTTAATCGACAACTTAGCTGTGTTCATCCTTTCTACTCTTTCCCTCTCGCCCCTGGCCACATAATCCCTTGTAGCTTCGGTTACTTTCAGGGTCTGCATTCTGTCAATTTCATTACTTACTTTTTACATGACCGGACTCCTAGAGTCTTTTCTGTGAGGGCTAGGGGTGGAAATCCCTAGAGAACATGGTGTTCCAGTTCAAGTGACCTTTCAGGTCGCACCATTCAAAAGTGGGTACGTCTGCTCGAATGAGCTTCTTACCCAATCCTACTCTCCCTTTGACCTACGTCTTTTGCGTAGATTGACCTTGAATGGCTTCCTAAGATTTCGACCTATATTCTTAGGTGTCAAAGAGAGGTTTCCTCGTTCCCTTACTCCTTTTTACGACTGATTTAGTAGAGTAAAATCTCCCGGAGGGTTCGGTATGGTTGCTGATAATCTCATGACTATAAGGTTATCCAAAGACCCCCTGACTTTCGTCCTACATCCCATAGCTACCTTTGGAATGGTTCTAGTTTACGAGAGTTTCATTACCTTCCTGTTCGTCCACTTGTCAGTCTTTGCTTGCGGTATTGTTCCTCGGTAACTGGTATTTTCCCGCTTTTAGGCCAGCTTCGGAGATTGATGTTCAGTCGCTACTCCGTGGTCTATGCTGTCAACCCAACAACAGGGCAGATGGAATTTCACCACCAAGGATATAAGAGTTTTCTTGTGGTCATATATTTACCTCCTTGACCACGGAAGGCTAGATATATCTGCTTTTCAGCAGTTTTGACTAGCCAACGAGTCGCACAATCACAAACTAGATAACGAATTTACCCGATTTCAGCTTTCACTACTTATTAAAAATAGTTGATGAAAGGTGTAGCATACTTTTCTAGCTAAGGACTTAAAAGTCTTGCCATAAAAGAATTATAAAATTAGTTGGCACGCTCATTGCAGCTTCTCTAGTTTTAGCCCTATTTCCTTGCTAACTAAAGTTAGCAAAGCTTGATAATCGTCACTTTTAGATACCCTGTGATACGGTTGATTAAAGCTTAGTTTCTTTTTGTTTTCACAGAAATATTGGTGCTGGATAATTGGCTAAATTGAACAGATTTTTCGACAAAAAAGCCTTCTGGTCAACTTCTGAACACAAATAATGTAATTTAGAGTGTGGGGACTCACCCCTACTGCTCCCAGGAGGTGAAAATGGGGAGATGCAGATATCTAGAAAGATTTGGCAATTACTGAAGATAGAACATTTTTTTATACCGAATTAAGGAGATTTGATATGACTACTATCTATCAAATATGATAAGGAGCAAAGCTTTAAAAATGAAGTTTTATCCCTCACTCCTAATGCTTTACTCCCCATTAAAATTGTTCAGCTAAATAACTAAGTCTACCTAAAAATTCATTTCAGCAGCTTGAACTTTCTCGACTTGTTTCTTCTTCAGAACTAACATAATCTGAGCTAGCATGACCAGAGCAAAGAATGCCATCAACCATTTAACTCGATTTGCATCTTGCAGAACAATTTCAATATCTGTTTGACCAAAACCACCGACATTGGGGTCATTTGTAATAACTTGACCTGCTTCAACAGTATCTCCTACAGCAACTAAAAGTTCTGGACCTGGAGGCACTGTATCCACAACAGTCTCACCATCAGTAGTTTCAATAGTAATATTATTACCTACATACTCTTCAAAAGTAATATCAGTAATCTTACCACTAGCAGAGATGTTGTAAACAGTATTATTGCTCTTATTACCAGCAGGATAAACCTGACCACGACCTCGGTTTCCACCTACATGAATAGCATACTTACCAAAGTGGATAGATTTATCAGTAGCAGGATCTGGAGATAAAACAGGGAAAACAATCTCTTGATATTCCTCTCCAGGTATTGGTCCAACTAAAATAACGTTTTCTTGGTCTTCAGAGTAGGGTTGGAAGTAGAGACCAGAAACCTCTTCTTCCCATTCTTCAGGTATTCTGTCTTCAGGTGCAATTTTGAAGCCTTCAGGCAACATCAATACAGCACCTACATTTAAGCCACCTTTACTACCATCACCCAAGACTTGTTGAACCTCAGTATCATAAGGAACATTTACAACAGCCTTAAATACTGTATCTGGTAGTACAGACTGAGGTACTTCTATTTCCGTAGGTTTAGCACCAAGGTGACAATTAGCACAAACAATTCTGCCTGTAGCTTCTCTAGGAGTTGCTGGAGCAGTTTCCTGTGCCCAGAATGGATAGGCATTTGCAGCCTGGGGATGGACTATATCATTGGTTAGGAATAGAGCTATAGTTGCGATCGCGACTACCATCATCTTGGCGATCGCCTTAGTCATACTACCCAATATTGCCGCTCGGTCTACTTTTGACATCAGTTGTTCTGTCTTCTCTCAAAATCTTACAAATATTTTGGATTTACTGAATAATTAATAATTAATAATTAAATAATTCTGGTTTAAAGCCTCCCCTTTTAATTAGGGGAAAAAAAAGATAATATTCCTTATGTTCAATCAAGAACGGTTTTAACCAGAGGTAATTATAAATTATCAATTATCCATTATCCATTAATGAATGATTGCTTACCAATCAAAAATCTCTTAACTAGCTATCAGCTTTTAGCATTTAGCTCTTAGCTGTGGGTTAAAAATCCCCAGCAACTATTACGCTGGATGGTTGAGTCGGGGTTAAAATCCCCCTTCTCAAGGTCAAAAAAAACGATTCTACTGAGTGCTGACCGCTTCTTTAAGTCCACCAAGGGTCTTCTCCGGTCCGGAAGTCTGTTTCTTCCCACTGAGTAAAGACCAGTTTATCATCACTAACATTGGCGTGGACTAATGCCAAAGACAAAGGTGCTGGCCCCCTAACTACTTTCCCTGTACTGTTGTACTGAGAACCATGGCAGGGACAGATAAATTTATTTTCACTACCATTCCAAGGGACTACACAGCCTAAATGAGTACAAACTGCATTTAAGCCATAGTTAGCCAAAGTTTGGTCTTCTTCAATAACTACATAGGTAGGGTCTCCCTTGAGACCTTGTGCCAGAGTTCTTTCTCCAGGATTGTGACTGGCCACAAAGTCACTAACAATAATATCGTTACCAAGGGCATCTTTGGCTGTCACCCCACCACCTGTACCACCACTGGATGGAGGAATAAAGTAGTTCACTACTGGATAGAGCGCTCCGAGAGCGACCCCTGTAACAGTGCCAAAGGTAAGAAGATTCATAAATTGGCGACGTCCCATATCGGGTACATCTGGTGTTCCTTCTGCTTGAGCCATGAATAGATTGAGTATTTTTTATTAATTTGCGTTTGGTGTTTTTGAATTATGTGCAGACGAAAAATAATTGCTGTTAGTCTGCGACCACAGCCAAGCTTACAATATTTTGTTAAACAAATTGCAACTTAAAACCATTTCCTGATTATTATTACATTATGTAAACTACCCGGCATCAAATCAGAGATTATGATGCGGGCTTTCCGTAGCCCTCCAGTATATCCCATATAGTCGGCTGTCTTGGCACGAAATCAAGATTACTTACTTGACAAGATAACCAGGGACCTCCAGGCTGGTTTACACTCAACCCCAAAGCAGCTATATTTTTGGCACCATTATAAATTAAAGTCAGCGACTCCCTCACGAGAACCGCTGCTCTCCAAAACCGTACTTGATACTTTCGCATCATACGGCTCCTCAATGAAACGGGACTTGTCAAGTCTACGTCACCACCAACATATCTTCTATCCAATAATAATTCTTTGGAATATCAGACGGTGATTTGGGCTTGACCCTATTACAGTCAGATTTTGTGCCACAACTTCCATCCATGGAAGTCTTACTATCGTGACAATGCCGATGGAGTAATTGCCAGTTTTGATACTCATCCTTTCCGCCTAGTGACTTAGGAATGATATGGTCAAGTTCGATAATATCTCCATCTTGAAAATTTAATCCACAATATGGGCATATTCCCTTCTGTCTTTTGAGTAATGTTGCCATTCTCTTTGAAACCAGGGGGTTTTTGCCCATTCGGGAACTCCAGTATATTAGGTCGCCGTTATACGGGGATGATTCACCTTTAACTTTTATATACCCAGTGTTGGTGGATACAGATGAGTGTTTCATTAGGTGATATGGATTTGAATGCTCTCTTGTAGAGAATATCCAATTGTCCCCTTTCTTTGTGTGCCAATACTTCGAGCTGAGCCATTTGGACCCTTTGTTCCGGTGTCTATGTTTCCCCCATTTCCAGAGTTTCCACCATATAAGGTAATCTATCTTTGAAAATGCTTTGCTGCTTTGGTAGGGCTTGAAGTAATTACACCATCCGTTGATGATAGGGTTCAAGTTTTTTATTAGTGCTACCTGAGATTTCCCTCTATGTTTTTCTATTACCTCAGCTACTTTCGCGTAGTGTTTCTTTTGGGATTTTTGGGAAGGGGAGATGAGAGTTTTGAACCCTAGAAGATTACCATTACTGTCCTTTCCAGAGCGACATTTACCTGCTTTATACTGTGAGATATGAAACCCCAGGAAATCAAAACCTTTTTCCTCTTCTCTATAAGATTCAAGGCTATGGGCTATTCGGGTTTTATTAGGTTTGAGTTCTAGACCCATTTGTTGAAGCCACTCCGCTATGACCTGATGACACTGATGTATTGCTTCTTCTGATTCGTGTAGAATTACTAAGTCATCGGCATATCTGATTAAACTAATTGAGTTCCTTTTATCTCTTTTTGGTAGTTGATATTTACCATCGGAGCGTTTCATGTCAAATGATTCTGACAAACTCTTAATCTTTTCTTCCATGCCATGCAAAGCAATATTGGCAAGTAGAGGTGATATTACCCCTCCTTGCGGAGTGCCCTCGTTCGTTGGAAATAGCTCTTTTCCATCCATTACACCAGCTTTTAACCAAGCTCGGATTTGTCTGGTGAAAGGTGGGAAAAGTATTCAATTTTTCTAGTAGTTTTTCGTGGTTGATTCGGTCAAAGCATTTGGCTATATCAGCATCTAGAACATATTTAGCCTTTTTGTTAATGCTGGTAAATATGGCTTGTATGGCATCATGGCAGCATCTACCTGGTCTAAAGCCGTAACTATTTGGTTCAAAGCGAGCTTCCCATTCTGGCTCTAAGGCCATTTTTATGAGAGCTTGTAATGCGCGGTCATACATGGTAGGTATTCCTAAAGGTCTTTTTTCCTTACTTCCAGGCTTAGGTATCCAAACCCTTCTTGTTGGTTTAACCTTTGAACCCAGTTTGATTTTTTCTATCAGCTTCAGACGTGCTTCTGGGGATAGGGATTTTACTCCATCCACTCCTGCTGTCTTTTTGCCCTGATTTTCCTGGGTCACTCTACGCACCGCTATGGCTTTGGCTGACCAAGATTTGACGAGCAACTTTTGGAGTCTGTGAACTAATGCGACGTTGCCACAACGAGACGCTTGATAAATCCGTTTCTGTAGCTTATAGACCATCCTTTCTAGCTTTGGCCAGGGGATGTCCTTCCATCTATACATCGGTTTTGATTCCGTGTTCATAACATTACTACTACTAACAGCCTTACCTTCCGTTACATCGTGAGTCCGTCGGCGTATCTCAACCATTACGGTTAAGCATTAGCAATTGAGCTCAATCTTTCCCTAGCATTACCTAGTTTCCTAGAGTTTGCGTCTTGGTTGACTACTGTGGGTATCGACCTCCTCACAGAGTAACTACCAGGGTTACTTCGTTCCGAATAACCATCGGTTTGTCCGGTTAGAATGAAATTTTCCGCCTTTTTGGGAAGTGCTTATCAACTAGAGCCGAATTCTGTTGATTCCCAAGTTTTGTGATCCTTTTGGTTCGTCTAGCGTATCATCCTCTTTCGCTAGTCAGGCGTGTAGACGGTTCAAATATTCCTTCACTTTTGTTATCCATACGGACTTACTCAGTCTGCCTTGACCACGAGGTTTGGTATACTTTTGACCTTTTATTCCCGCTTTGCCATATTGAAGACCACTCTCTACAGCAGGGAATATGTTTTCACTCCTGCACCTGGAGGGTTGGGCTTAGAATTTCTAGGATACTTTTCTTCACCAACATGGTTATTCAGTTGTCATCTGCATAGGATTTAAGTGCGGACTCAACCTTAAACGGGTTACTACACAGATGCCAGTCTTCCCCCCTTTCTAGGTTTTGACTGAACGAATCGCACTCCGCATCACCTTTCCATCCACAATGAAAGCAGTGGTAGTTTTTACCCTTTCTATCCTATATGTAGGGCTTGCTGATTAAATCTCAAAGCATTTATAGATAAAGGTAAGTGCCTTTTGAGCTTCTGGAAAAAGTACCTAGTTTTGAGCTGCTTTATGCTGATGCATGGAGCGCATTTTGGGCAAGAGAGTAGCCCAAAAATTACTCCCCTACTCCCCTACTCCCCTACTCCTTAAAAAAGACTTTTTCAGCAAGCCCTATGTAGTTTCTTTTGTCGGACTTATATGCAAACATTTGTGGCAAGTAAGGCTAGTATATGCACCGATTAACTAATATTAATTTCACGGCATTTAACACACATTTATAAGCAAGAAACATTCTGAACCGATCAAAAGCTCAACTATGAGATAATCTTCTTTCTTACTTCTTGGTTGCTGATTAGTTCTGTTTCTAATATTAGTTAAATCTTCTATGGCAATAGAATTCTTATTAGTCGCTGCTTTTTTGACTAAATAAGTTGTTATTTCGTGATTAACCTGTTTATGATAGGGTTTGCGCAGCATTCCGATAGGAAAGCTCCTCTGAAGGAGGCAAGCGTCGTTCTTTACCTGATAACCGTTGCTGTAGTTGCCGACATCTTATCCGACTACAAAGAAGTGCCAATAGAAGCTTTTCTTTGTAGAGCTGCTCTCATTTGAGAATAATGATTTCTCTTAGAAGTTATATTTTTACTGAAAAATTGTGCTTTAAAGCCTCCCTATTTTAAGGGGATAATAAATAAAATTTTTCCCTTGAGTCAATCCTCTTCTTTTCAAGGAGAGGTAATTATTCATTATTAATTATTCATTATTAATTATTGAACAGACCATGATTCACCTTCAGATGTTGAGGCTATATCTGTCCTGCCTAAATCAATTCCTATTATTTTATTTGTTGGTTCTGGCTCAGGAAAAATATGATTAACATGAATATTAATATAGTAAGTTCCATCTTTTCTTTTAGTTAAGACTGTTGAAGTAGGCTTACTATCTTTTTATATTCCTCGTTGATAATTACCTATTAATAACTCAAGTTTTGTGCGCTTACTCAAAAGCTTTAAACTCACAATCCATTTCTTTGTATCTAAACTAAATGTTCTACTTTCATAATCAACTGATGTTGGTGCAAAAGTTAATTATTTTTTAATATTATTAGTAATAGAAGTTTTGCGATTAGAACATACTCGTCTAATGGAATGAATTGTAGTTTGTGCTGATAACTGAAACTTTTCTCTAACTTTACCGTACATCAAAGCTTGCATGGCCACATAATTTTTCAGTTTTTTGTCACTGTTTTCATGTAAATACTGACAAGCATTAGCAAACATTTCCATAGTGGCTTCTATTTCTTTTGTCACTTCTGAGGTGAACTTCAATTTACAAGATATAGTCGTTATTTGCTTCATTATTATATGAGACTTCAAATGGTGAAAAATATCAATCAACAATGAAGCTTCATTTTATTTGAAATTAAAAATTCCTCCCGGCGCTGAATCATAGATTACAACACGGGACTCCTTTTTGAAATTTAGTTGAACTTTGATTGTTCTTTTCATTAAGAAATGTGAATGTTGTGATAGTAAGGTCTATGACTAGATAATTTAGATTTATAAATGTAGTATAATTTTTGACTTTTAGAAACTTGTTAAATAGTTAGTTTTTCCCAAATTAACTATTGAACTTGAAAATTTACGCAAAAACACTACATAATCCTAAATAAAACTACAGTAGCACACTATATTTAGTGTTTAGAACTCAAAACTGTAGAAGTTATAATCTATCTAAAATCTAAAATCTAAAATATATGATAACTGGCAAGGAATTACATCAACTATTATTAGACAAGTGGGGTAAGTCTTATGATATTCAACTACGGCGGACAAAAGGCAAAATATTTGTGCAGGTGATGTGGAAGTACCTTGAACAAGTATCTTTTCCGATGACAGAAGTAGATTATTTTGCCCATCTAGATGCAATAGCCACCTATATAAATGGTTTTGGTGGTGTAGAAACTGTTAAGAACTACATTGAGAATACAAAAGAAAGACCTCGGTTAGGTAAAGCAGTTAGTATTCCTCTAGACTTAGGTGAGAGAGCTTCAGAATGGATGGTAGAAGAATTTTAACCAGAGGGCGCTCAAAACACTACAAGATTCTTTGGCCCAGTAGCACATCTCTATCTGGGTGTATTAGAGCAACTTCTCCATCATCCATCACCACACCTAAAACTAAGACCTCAGACATAAAGTTAGCGATTTGACGTGGTGGCAGGTTTGTCACTGCTAGAATTAATTTGCCCACTAAATTTTGACGAATATAGAGCTTTGTTAATCCTGCGCTAGACTTTTTGATGCCAAATTCACCAAAATCTATCCACAGTTTGTAAGCTGGTTTTCTGGCTTCTGGAAATTCTTCTGTAGCAATAATTTTTCCCACCCTTATTTCTATTTTCTCAAAGTCAGAATAGGTTATGTTTGTCATTTTTTATCTTCTCTAAATTAGAATAAATTAGTTTAGTATTTGACTTAATTAATAATATATATGGAATCGATTAAACTATTTATCGAGGTTAAAATTTTATCTAATAATTGCCATACAAGTATTGAGATAAACCATTTATTTAAGTAAAAAAACAAAAGGATATAAATTATGAAATAGGTAGTAAATTAGTCACGAAAAGTAGCAGTATTTCGTAAATTTAACACAGAATAAATTCAAGCAATTAGTGATTATATATTATCCCATAAATTTTTAGCATAACAAGTGCTAATGAAAAAAGTAGAAATAGGAACTTATCTAGCAATTATTCTCCAAAGGGAAGTAAATATTGTCGAAAATTCACAAGTATTAGTAACTTAATTTAGAGGATAATTGCTAGGATAAATGACATTAATTCAGTCATAACCCAGAAGCACAAATTTCATAGTTGTTAGTGATAAAGAAATAACTCTAATACCAATTCCATAAAATATTGCTACAGTCTCAACACGGGCAACAGGCAACAGCTCATCTGGCAAAATAGAAAGAAAAACTGGATAAAAAAGAGGAAAAAATGCTTGAATTTGACATTTTATGGATATATACAATTTTTAATTGTAGCAAGAAATGACAAATTAAGATGTAACTACCTTTTTTGAATTTGGTATAACTGGTTTTGATGATATTGAAACTATTAAAAATACTCATCCTCAAATTGCAATAAATTCTGACAAACTGTTATTCTGTCTTAATGACTACTAGCAATAACTTAATTATTTGTAACAAAAATGTATTAAAATGGTATTAGATATTTCTAGAAATAAAAAATATATTTAGCCTGTTAGTTAAAATCTTTAAAAAATAACTATTTAAGTTAGGGAATCAATCATTCTCTATTAAAGAATATTACTGAAATAATTTTCTTAATTCTACATTCGGAACTTCACGCGCGTAGTATAAAGGGCAAGTAGTCAGTAGTCATTTAAGGGAGCCGTTGGATTGGCAACGTACATGAGTTAGTAGGGAATTATCCGAGCTAATTATCTGGCTCCATCAAGTATTTATGCTTGATCTATTCAATTTAATTTGGCTTTTGTCTCAGTTAAATTATGATTATTTATAGACTATAAATACTTATCAACTTACTGATGTTTGTGGTACTTTATTATGTGACAAATTGACGTGCGGAATCTGAGTTAATGATTTTAGTAGTATTCCTAATTCTGCATAAGAAAAACATGGATTAGAGAATAGATATTAGTTAATTTAGGAATCAAAAAATGTACAAGATCAGCGATCGCCTCCATTATTAATTAAATAATAACAATAGTCGGTATCTTAATCGTATTATATAAAATAGTCATTGAATTAACTTCAATTACTATGGTTACTAGAGTTTTAAGTCTTGATATTAGTATTGGTATAAAAAATTATTATTAGTAACTTTAGTTTATCAGCTGATTTTTTGCCCTCTGGAAATTATGTTGTAGTCATAAATTTTCCCAACTGTTAAACGAAATCTACCCTATTATAATCGAACTCTGTACCAAAGTTATAGTGATACAGTCGCCCTTTTTCCATTAACTTAATAGCTTAATCGATACCATCTTGTAGAATGGGGTCTAGGTATTTAGAATCTTTGGTAAATTTCATTGATTTTTGTGGTTGATAAGTTTTCCTGCTGGAAACTTAATTTTACTTCTATGATTATCATAATAATACTCTATACCAATGAGATTTTTTTTACTTACACAATTTTTAGATAGACTGAGGTTGAACCTCTTTTACATTTGCTATTTAATTTATATATTTAATTTTTCCTCATTTATTAAATACATTGAGTTTAAGATGAATTGGATACTTATAGAAATAAAAAATATATTTAGCCTCTTAGTTCAAATCTTTCAAATTAAACTATTTGAGTTAGGGAATCAATCATTTTCTATCAAGAATATTACTGAAATAATTTTCTTAATTGTTTTATTAGTATTTTTCTCCCGCACAATAAAAAAGTGGATGAAAGAATGGATATTAGTTAATTTAGGAATCAAAAAAGGTACAAGAGAAGCCATCGCTTCTATTATTAATTACATAATAACAATAGCTGGTATCTTAATCGTGCTTCATAATGCAGGCATTGACTTAACCTCAATTACTGTGATTGCTGGTGCTTTAAGTATTGGCATTGGTATTGGCATGAAAAATATTATTAGTAATTTTGTTAGTGGTTTAACAATTTTGATTGCTCAACCAATTAAAATCGGAGATTTTATCGAAGTTGATGATTTATCAGGAATAGTAGAAAAAACCTCAATTCGTTCAACTGTAATCCGAACTCTTGATGGTATTTTTGTGATTATTCCTAATAATTTTCTAGTCGAACAAAATATTATTAACTGGAGTCATAAAGATTCGACCTCTCGCCTACATATTCCTATTGGTGTTGCCTATGGTAGCGATACAATCTTAGTAACAGAAGCACTTTTAGATGCAGCTAGAAAAGAAAAAAAAGTTTTATCAAATCCTTCACCAAAAGTTTGGTTTAAAGGGTTTGGAGATAGTGCCTTAAATTTTGAACTATTAGTCTGGATTAAATATCCTCCTCTTATAGATCCAATCACAAGTTCTTTAAACTTTTTAATAGATTCAGAATTACGTTATCGGAATATTTCTATTCCTTTTCCCCAAAGAGATTTACATATTCGCCAGATTAATGATTTAATTCAAACACATCAAAAAGCAGAGTCAAAAACTGTTGGAAAAAATCAAAAAAAACTTTCAACTTCCTTAGTCAAAAATATAGTAAAAACTCAACAAAATCCCTCAAAATGGAATTTACGAGATTTATTACGACAGATTAGTTATTTCCAGAATTGTAATAATATTGAACTACGAGATATCATTGAAAATGGATATAGAAAAATTGTTCCTCGCGGTGAAATAATCTGTCGAGAGGAAGAGCCAGGAGATTCATTTTATATTATTCTTTCAGGGTCGGTAGAAGTATTTTCAGAAAAAGCAAATAAGTATATTACAACTAGATATGCAGGAGAATTTATTGGAGAAATGTCACTAATATTAGGGATTACTCGTACAGCGAGTCTTCGTGCCACAGAAGATACAATTTTATTTGTAGTAGACCGAGACAATTTACATAATCTTTTGGCAAAACACCAAAGACTAGCAGACAAAATTTCTGAAGAATTATCCCGACGTTTAGAGACTTTAAAAAACTTAGGATTACTGGATAACCAAGAAAATTCCCAAGAAACAGCGATGATTTGGATTCGGAATCGAATTTATACTTTATTTGGTATTTAAAGAATCAAAGCTTGGAGAAGGAACAAGGAAGAAGGAAGAGGGAAGAAAGAAAAGGGACAAAGACTATTTAGCAACAAAAAAACCTAAATTTCCTGTAGATATTCACCCTTGAGTTTACACAAACGATAAAGTGCGGACATGATGCTATACCAAATCCGGTTATTATTATAGGGTAGTTACCAAAAAATTGAGTTTAAAGCCTCGCCCTTCTAGGGCGACTTTTTAGTTTTTTTTTAATAAATATGTTATCGTGCTGTTAGTTTAGATAGGAATTATGAAAGCTAGACTTAAGTATCGTATCTATCCAACATCGGGACAAAAACACCAATTAGCCAAGCTATTTGGTTCGGTCCGTGTGGTTTGGAATGATAGTCTAGCTTCCTGTCAAGAAAAGTATACTTCAGGAGAAAAGAAACCCATTAATTCTGAGCTACAAAAGCTTTTTATTACTCAAGCTAAAAAGACTGAATATAGAGAATGGTTATCAGAAGTTTCTGCTATACCATTACAGGAATAATTGAATGATTTAAACTAGGATTATCAAAACTTTTTCAAAGTACGGACGTTGCATGCAACGTCCCTAGGTCAGAGAAAAAGTAGACCTATTAAACCTCCTAAATTTAAAAGTAGAAAGTCAAAGCAAACTTCTAGGTTTACAAAGGGAGGGTTTAAAGACTGACATAATTTATTTCCTTCTAAATATTATATAGAATCAATATTTTTATCTTTTCTTTTCCAGGTTTAATATCCCACCGTCAATGGGGGTGCTTAAAATTGTTTGGGGTTTGTAGACATGAAGTGGCCTGTCGAAGACTATCCCCATGCAATTAGACCTTCTGCCTTCTGCCTTCTTCAACGTCCTATCAACCTTACGACAAAACTACCACTCAGATAAAGAGCAACTACTGCTCCACCTAATAAACTTTGAGTTAAAGGGTCAGTTGAAGGAGTTAAAACTGCTCCTAAAACTGCTGCACCTAACAATACATATCTCCACCCAGAAAACATTTGTTGAGAAGAAACAATTCCTGAAATACCTAATAAGAATTGCAGAATTGGAATTTGAAATGCTAATGCCGTACTAAACATTAATAGCAATACAAATTCAAAATATTGTTCAATTGACCAAGCTTGTTCTACTACTTCCGAACCGTAACTAATAAAAAACTTCAAAGCTGCTGGTACAATTGCAAAATAAGCAAATACTAATCCCAATCCAAATAAAACTGTAGAGCCTAAAAAAATGGGTCCGAGAAATCTTCTTTCTCTAATAGTTAAACCTGGTAAAACAAACTTAACTATTTGATAAAGTATAAAGGGACTTGCCAAAAGAAAACCACTATAAGCAGCTACTTTAATAGTTACAAAAAAATATTCTCCTGGAGCTAGTTGGAGAAACTTTACTCCATGGGCAGGAACTTCTAGGAATTGGACAATAGGTTTAACTATAATGAAGCAACCAATAATACCTACAACTCCTGCTATTAGAGAATAAAATATTCGCATCCGTAACTCTTCAAGATGGTCAAATAGAGACATTTCCACATCATCAGGAGACCGATCGAGATAATCATCATCTTCTAAATTTTGGCGATCGCCTACTTGAGCTGTATTATTAGGCTTAACTTCAGGCTCTTTCAAGCTTACAGGTGCTAAATTGTTATTATCTGAACCCTCTGGAGGAGTGCTAGTTTCTGGAGGTGTCATATCTGTTTTTGATTTTAGATTAGTCTGTATAAAAGTTCTTATTTTCCACAGTGTAGACCATTGTACCGAGATTCAGTAAGCAAATTCATCTTCTCATAGTGTAGTTTGTGCGTAATTTACAGCGCTTTTCAAGTTGATGAACCACATCTTCACAAATAATACCTTGTAGGGACGTTCCATGGAACGTCCCTACTGTGGTCTACCCAAATGAAAACCTCTGTAGGTCTATTAATCAGCCTTGAAAATAAGTAAAAATCACGAAAATAAGAAAAACTGACTATTGATAGCTGAAGATTAATTGTTATATTTAACCCATCTATAATTTTTGCCTCAATCACAGTCAATAGAGTTGGCTATTAAAATTTTGGAGCCAAATTATGTTTAACAAAAGATGGAAAAAAAATCTGATTTTATCCTTTCTATTTATATTATTGTGCATTAGTAGTATCACTTTAAATACTCTTCTACAAAAACAACCAGCATTTGCTCTGCAAGAATCAGAGTGGGATAAATTATTAAAAGACCAGGCTGTCAAAGAAGTTGTGAATAGAATCGAACAAACTTGGGAAAAAGCTTATGAAAGTTACTTTGATGTTAATCTTTCAGATTTTACATTAACTGTTGAAGCTATAGCTAAACAACTTGATTTATGGAAATCTCAAACTGCTAAAAACCCTGCAGTTGTTTGGGTATGGCCAAGAAAAAAAACAATACAATTAGTATTAATTACTCCCAATCAAATACCAATTATATACAGTGTTACTGATAAAGAGCGAAAGACTGTATTAAATACAGCAAAAATATTAGCTGGGGAAATCATAGATCCCAGAGCACGTCACACAAACTCATATCTAAAACCTGCTCAACAAATTTATCAGTGGATAGTAGCTCCTATGGAATCAGAATTAGAAAAACAAAAAGTAGATACGATTCTTTTTTGTTTAGGACCGGGTTTACGCAGTTTAGCATTATCAGCACTACATGATGGAGAAAAATTTCTCATAGAAAAGTATAGTATTGCTTTAATTCCCGCCTTTAATATGATTGAAACTGAATATAATCCAAGCAAAAATATGCAAGTATTAGGAATGGGGGCATCAGAATTTATCGACCATCAATCTTTACCAGCCGTACCAACAGAATTAAAACAAATTACACAAGAATTATTCCCAGGCAAAGCATTTATTAACGAGGATTTTACAGTTAAAAATTTACAATACCAACGACAAAAACAGAAATTTGGAATTATTCATTTAGCTACCCATGCTGAGTTTAGATCGGGCAAACCCAGTAATTCTTATATTCAGTTTTGGAATCAAGAAAAGCTAAACTTAGACGATATTAGAAATTTGAAATGGCATCAACCAAAAGTAGAATTGTTGGTACTAAGTGCTTGTAAAACTGCAGTGGGAGATAAACAAGCAGAATTAGGTTTTGCTGGTTTGGCTGTGCAAGCTGGAGTTAAATCTGCACTGGCAAGTCTTTGGTATGTTAGTGATTTGGGAACTTTGGCATTAATGAATGAATTTTATCAACATTTTCAAAAAATTCCACTGAAAGCAGAAGCTCTCAGACAAGCACAAATAGCAATGTTAAAAGGGAAAGTAAACTTGAAAAAAGGTGAGTTACATGGTTCTGGCAGTAGAGTAAAATTGCCACAAGAATTAGCAAAATATGGAAATGAAAATTTATCTCATCCTTATTATTGGGCAGCTTTTACTATTATTGGTAATGCTTGGTAATTTAGTAACTTTTTCTCAAAAAAAGTCATACCTATAAGGAATTATCACTTGCCCATCCTAATGAGTCTGAATTCTAGTCCAGGAAAACAAGGTTAACTAGGTTTTATACTTCTTCCCCACTCTTATAACTTTTGAAAAATTTTTCAGAACACTTTACCTGGTATGATAAAAAAATCATTCCGAAATAGTTTAGGCCAATGTTAGTAGGGACAACAGAAGCAGCATTTCTTTTAAATATTTCTACCGCTAGACTCAGACTACTCTTAAAACAAAGTCGTGTTCGAGGAGCAAAGAAAAAAGGTAGATTTTGGGCAATTCCTTTAAACAGTCGGGGAATGCCTGAAATAACCCCTGGTCTTCGAGGTCCACAAGGTACTTGGAACAAAGGAAGGCGTACAGGCAATACCTTTATTCACATCATACGAAAAGTAATAGATGATAACCGAGATAACGGTACCAGCGATCCAGCTATTTCTGTTAAACAAGGCAATCATAATAATAGATGCCATGAAGCGGAAATAGTCGGACCTTGCAAAATCATTTACAGACCTCACAAGCCAAATCGCAGTCAGGCTGGCGGAGCAAGGCTTTGGATTGAGGTTGAGCCTCATATTCAGGTTATCCGCAAAGTTTTCCCAGATTGGGAGATGGAATCTTCACCTCCTGAATCTGTCGAAGCGATAGATAAGCATGATATCAGCAGTATTGCTATTTCCTAGTTTCCATATCCAATAAATTTTTCCTATATTAGTTCTACTGCCTAGCTAGTTTTTGCTCTTAGGCTGAGTTTTACTATGTTTAGATCAGAAGAAGGAGGAAGGAAGAAAGAAGAAGGAAAAATATTGCGTTGTCTGAGTTTTAAGCTTTTGATCTTTCCTAACCTTTCCTTCGACTACTATAAATTTTGAAAAAATCTGAGCATCAGGGGAAAAACTAATTTTTCTTAAACTAGAGGATTAGAATTTCATAAATTCTTGCTATTTTACTACTCACAATCATAAATATTCGTGCAGCTATAAAAACATAGCTAAAGAAAAGGTTGGTGCTTGAGATAGGCTGATGATAAATCGAACACGGTTTGATTTTTTCCCACGGTTTCTTATTGCCTGATGGAGCTGTTCCCTACTACAGGTATCCATGAAAATTAATTTGACATTTGATAAAAGTAGATAACAGAGAACAACAAATATACTTATATACAATAACCGTAGATATATAATTAATTTTGCTTAACTACTTAAAACAAAAAACACATTACTAATCCACAAGTTTTGGGGTTTTCAGTTGAGAATCAATCACAAAATTCAGCTTTCAAATCCCTTATTCAGCTTTCAAATCTCTTTCCATTAGAGCAGCTACTGCTTCTTCAGGAGTAATTTTTCTATTTAATAAAAGAAAAACCTGATGAGAAATAGGCACAGGAATTTCTTCTCGGTAAGCAAGATCGATCAAAACATTCGTAGTATTAACACCCTCAGCAGTACCTTGTAATTCATCTAAAATTTTCTCCAAACTTTTACCTTGAGCTAAACCATAACCAACCCGATAATTTCTACTCAAAGAACTACTACAAGTTGCCAACATATCTCCTAAACCAGATAACCCAAAAAAAGTTTCAGTTTGTCCGCCTAAATGATTACCAACCCGAATAATTTCTGTCAAAGCACGAGTTAACAAAGCTGATTTAGCATTAGTACCAAGTTCCAAACCATCACAAACTCCAGCAGCAATAGCAATAACATTTTTCAAAGTTCCACCTAACTCCGTACCAATAGGATCGGGACTACTATAAACCCGAAATAAACCAGAAGCAAAAATATTTTGTACTGTTGTTGCTGCTGCCTTATTTTTACTAGCAACTACCGTTGCAGTAGGTAATTTATCATTAATTTCTTTTGATAAATTAGGACCAGATAAAACCACGACTGAATTATTAGGAAAATTTGTTTCCCAAATCTGAGAAGGAGTCCGCCTTGTTGCCGGATCTAACCCTTTTGTAGCAGTCACAATAATTACCTTTTCTGATAATCCAATTTTTTTGATTTTTTCTGCCGTTTCATTCACTCCTTTCATAGAAATTGCCGAAACTATAATATCAACATCTTGGAGTATTTCTGATAAATTGACATTCAAGCTACGAGACCATAAACGTATTTCATGTTGATTATGACCAGCCAATTTTGCTAAAGCAGAACCCCATGCACCTGCACCTAGAATAACTAAAGTTGCCTTTTCCCTCGATACTGGATAAGCAGAGTCTAAAGTTCTAATAATTTCTCTTCTTTTATCAGCTTGAGATATTTTATTTACCATGATTTATGATTTTCAGCTATTAGTTAATTACTCAATTTTTGATATAAGTTAGTAGAGTAGGTTAATAGTAATTAACAGAAAAATCACCATTGACGGTGACCTTTCACATAGTCAATACGACCTGCTGCAATAATTAACTTTCGTCCTTGATACTTCATCTTTAATAGATGCAATCAATGCTTGAGTTTCTGGTTTTTCTACTAAGCTCTTGATATATTCTGGAGAAGTTCCGACAGGAAAATAGTCTATTCTGACTAACTGACCTTGGTGACGGATCTGAGTAGTTACTTCTGGTTCTGCTAAAGCTATACCTACTTTGGTAACTTGCTTCCAAGCTATCCATATGCCTTGGTTGACGCTTTTGAAGAAACTTTTGAGAGTGGGAACAATGCCGTTGGGACTTTTCTTCGGTTTATAGTGAACTTTACCATTTTCGATTACTTCGTCATAGGGTTCTCGGTGATAAAGAATAACAAGTGAGGATTTCAATTTATTATGCCTCTAATAATTTAGTGTAATATTTCAAACCATCCCAGATTCCTGCTGTGCCTGGATAAGGACTGTGATAAACGTTGTCCATTGTTGCGATATGTTTTACCAGTTTCTGTTCCGCATTACCTACTGCAACACTTTTGAGTCCTGTTTTGAACAAAGACAAGTCATTGAGAGAATCTCCTGCTAGAATTACATTGTCTGCATTTAATTCTAGTAATTCAATGAATTTTATCAGTGTAGGTCCTTTAGAAACACCTTTAGGTACTACATCTAAATAAACATCAGCAGATAGAATACAATCAAATCCAGCATCAAACACTTTTTGAACCGTGCTTTCTTGGAGTTTTTCTGGTTCGTAATAGTAAGAAACACGCCGTGGACCGCTACATTCTTGAAGTTCTATTCCTGCTTCATTTGCCATCATTTCTTTAACACGATCGCTGGAATTTCCCCAGATTTCTTCAACCCATCCTTGTATTGATTCTAAAGGTTCTAGAGTTTTACCATGAACTATTGTGGTACCAACATCGCCAATAATATAGTCAGGATAAGGAAATTTTGAATCTTCAGATAAGCTTTGCACAAATTCTATGTCTCGCCCAGTCACGAATACTAACAGTAAGCGATGGCGATATTTTTGTAGATATTCATAAAATTCTGCTCGTTGTTCATCTGAACCTCCTAAGAAAGTTCCATCTAGGTCTGTTGCTAGAATCAAGGGATAATCCGAACTCATTTTTTTGTTCTTAACACAGTTTTATTCACAACTACTAACCTACAGCAAATATGGCATTGCTGAGGTGCGAGATGAATATAAGTGGGGTGGGTATCCTGCCTGCGGTGAAAATATCAAGAACGGGGAATGGGCAAGATGCCCCAAACACAAAACTATTAAAATCATCCCGGATTTATGCAACGCCGCAAATATTTGTCTATATATTCAACTGCCCTTGCTTTTATTCATAACAATAACATCTACTGAATAGAATCTTTTTGTTTGATGATCGTCAATCACTTTTTATTATATTCTTATTTTTTATTTCTAAAATACCTCTAGCTTACAGCAGTTTTCAAACGGATAAACTACAGTGTGCATGGGCAACTTAAAAGTATTTTCCTACTCTCATTCCTAGCCAATTTAACGACTCTCCTACCCGACCCCAGTTGTCGGAAATGTTTAATTTTTTTCCTAATCTATAACAAATTCTCCCACACTCCCCATCCCCCTATCCCCCCATCTCCCCATCTCCCCATCTCCCCATCTCCCCATCTCCCCATCTCCCCATCTCCCTACACTTTATCTCCTATTACTATCACCACCACCTTATTTATTTGTCAAG
>NZ_JAAHGO010000097.1 GCF_010672455.1 Okeania sp. SIO2C9
CAGCACATAAGCTGGAGTTCACTTATGTTGGTCGTGACCTGCCAACGTAGTCATTTAAGACTTAATCTGCAACCTTTGAGAGACAATTCCTAAAAATGTCTAGGATTGGCTAGGTTTTTCAAAGGTGTTCACATTCCCACTGACGACCCTTGGCACGACAGTTATAACCGATGACAAATTTAGCAAATGAATATAAGTTTGGTTGTCTTCCCGAATTTCGAGTTCTGGGAGGAAACCTTTGACACTCCACGGACTAAAGTCGCGTGGATTCTTCAGAGGAGCTTTCTATCGGGTTAAAACCACGATTTCCAAATTGCTCGTTTACGAAGTATGCCGCTAGGCAAAACAACCACATTGCCAGTACCGTACCGTAGTACGTATACAGCAGTAGGGGCGATTCGCGAATCGCCCCTACTAGGCGGTGCCAATTGCCACTACTCTCTCCGGCCAAAAGACCATTGAGGCTACTTTTTAAGTTATTAGTTAATAATAACACATTTTTTTGACTACGCTTTATTGCCCGTCGAGTCGTTTCCATCCACCGCTTAAAAGACGGTGGTTTCTCACTTACCGAATTTTTATGATGAATAAAAGCATTTTCACGATGATTCTTGTAAACAAAATCAACTCCACCTCAAATCACCCAATCTGCCTGGTTTTGCCGACTTAGATTTAAACAAGCAACAGCTAAACGATAAAACGTAATATGCATATTCGAGCCAGTAATAAGAAATTCTACTCCTTTACCATTGCAGTCAAGGGCCTTCCCGCTTTCCCATTCAATCCTGGTGATTTCTCGTTTTTGCCATCCAGTGCCTGCTAATGCTATTTCGCTAGTTGTGGTTAAGTTAAGAGTTAACCCAGCAATTAAGGTTAAAGAAAAACTCAATTTTCCAACGATAATTGCAGGAGCGATAGTGATTAAAGTACCCAACTTAGCTATTTTCATTTCTTACTCCATTTTTACTGATACTTATTCCTCAAAAATACTAGAGAATTTGTTGCTTTGGTTGCTTATTATAGAGTAATTTTTTGATTTGACAATACCAATAATATTTGACTATTAAATGGGAATAATTGTTGTTATAATAGATAATTAACGATAATTAACGAATATCTTGATAGAAACGTTTAAGAAAAGTTGGCGAGACACCAAAACCCCACAAAAAACCAATAAATAAATAGATCAAATTTGCTTTGAAAATTCCCCACTTAGCGACACGGCGATCGCTAGTATATACAAAGCGATTTACTAAAGAAATTCGCCCATGTTTAACTAACTTGAGACATAAGTCAGCATCTTCCATTATTGGTTGATTAATATCAAAACCATCAACTTTCCAGAAATCTGTGCGACGACAGAAAATTACTTGGTCTCCAAACAAAATCCGTAAACCTTTAAAAAATAGATGGGGGCGAAAAATTAGGGGAGCATAAAAAGTTTTGAGATAGTTATGTAAGGCAATACTCCAGCGAGTTGTTTTGGAATTACACATAATAGAAATAAATCCACCACAAACAATATTTTGATTTGCCAAAGTTTTGGAAATTATAGAAATTAAGTCATCTGGTACTATAGTATCGGCGTGAAGAAAACAAAGAATTTCTCCTGTTGCTTTTTGGGCACCTAAATTCATTTGAATAGAACGTCCACGTTGGGGAGAATAAATAACAGAAACTCCAAAGGAGAGAGCAATAGAAACTGTTTCATCTTCGCTGTAACTATCTACTACTAATATTTCTTTTGCTGGAGGGGTAAGTACAGAAAGATTATTTAGAGTATGAGATAAATAAGCTGCTTCATTGAGGGTAGGAATAATGATAGAAATATTGAGCATAAATTAAGGAAGAAGGAAGAAGGAAGAAGGAAAAAGGCGTTTAATTGTCTAGGATAAAACAAGTAGTAAGTATTTAGCGGTTATCTATTAGGTAAGCATTTCCTGCGGAATGCTGCGCAAACAGCCGTCAGCATTTCCGTACCGGAATGCTCCGCAAACAGCTATCAGCTATTACTTTTAGTTTTTAGATAAAAGCTTTACTAATTGAAGCAGAATTAAATCTTACTACTAAAATCGGCTTTAAAGTCAAATAATAAGCTGAAATTACTGTAGAATAGAAGTCTTAAGTATTTAAATTGTAACTTTTGACTTCTGATTTTTGACTTTTGACTTTAGTAAAACGGTACTAATAATTCCAGATACGAGTTCTACATTCATAGCTATTCCATCAAGGAATTAAACTGTTTGACCGCTGTACCAATTACTAATTACTGATTAGCAATTATTAAAAATATTAAGATTATGGATAAATCATCAATTATAGAATTACTAGAAGACTTGAAAAATTATGATGAATTAATTAGAAATAAAGCTACGGGTGAATTATGGCGGATTTGGTTTGAGCAAAAAGGTGTTGCTGGTTTAGAAGCAATTAAAAGTTCAGAAAATTGGCTGCAAGTTGGAGAAGTTGATAAGGCAGAAGCGGTTTTGAATAAATTAGTTGAAGATTTACCTGATTTTGCAGAAGCTTGGAATCGAAGAGCGGTTCTTTATTACACTTTAGGAGAGTATGGAAAGGCTATAAAAGATTGTGAGATGGTGGTGAAAATTATTCCTTTTCATTTTGGTGCTTTGCATGGTTTAGGATTATGTTATGCTGCATTGGGAAAATATAGAGAAGCTATTTTAGCTTTTAAAAAGGCTTTAGAGGTGCAGCCTTATGCTATTGAAAATCAAAGGTTAATTTTGGAATGTACGGCGAGATTAAGTTAGATATATTTTCAAGAATTTATAATTTATAATTTAGAATTTATAATTACCGAATAATTAATAATTAATAATTAAATAATTCTGGTTTAAAGCATCCCCTTTTAAGGGGAAAAAAGCGGTTGAGGGATGGCTAGGTCTCGTCGCTGGCCGACCATCGACCAAGAGAAGAAATAATATTTCCTGATATTCAATTCCGTAACGGTTAAAACCCGAGGTAATTATCAATTATTCATTATCAATTAATGAACTATTCTTATAAATAAGAGGATTAGTTAAAAGGATTTTTTTCTTTTTTATCCATGAATGGAGAGGCTTTATACCTGAATTTTTCGGTAAGCATTTCCTAGGTCATGCTGCGCAAACAGCCGTCAGTTATCAGGACTTCCCTGCGGGATGGGCTCGGATTCAGCTATTACTTTTAGTTTTAGATAAAAGCTTTACTAATTGAGTTATAATTTATACTTAATAGAAATCTCCAGAAAATAAACTTGCCATTTATTTGCTATAAACTAGAGTGTAATAACTCAAAAAATCATTTTTCGTGTTTTTTTCCTAAAAATATCTTCCCTGTTTCCTATTCCCTCCATACCTACTTTTACAAAAAGTCTATATCTTTTTTACCGAATAATTAATAATTAAATAATTAAATAATTAAACAATTCGAGTTAAAAGCCTACCCTTTCAAGGGGAAAAAAATAAATTTTTTCCTTATTTGTCAATCCTATCCCTTTTAGGGAGAGGTAATTATCAATTATCCATTAATGAAGCCTATGTCTATTGATATGAAGAGGTGTGGCGATCGCTTTCCTAGGGGATGGGGTGGGTTCATCTAAATTTAATGTTGAGCAATTAATTTAACGTGGAACCTGCCCCTACTATTGGGCGTGTTACGCTACTATATAATTTAATATTTATTTGACAAACACTCTCTAATAGACATTTTTGATAATAAAAAATCAAATCTATTATCCCACTATATAAATCAAAATTTTCCCCCTACTTCCTACTCCCTACTCCCTACTTCCTAGTATATCTAATAACAATGAAAAAAAATGACCTAGAGTTTTATGACTTAAGTGCTAATCAATGGTGGGATAAAAATGCCAAAATTTATGCTCTTTATTATCTCAATCAACCAAGGTTTGAATTTTTCGATAGATTTGTTCCTCATTGGCAAGGATTAAAAATTTTGGATGTGGGTTGTGGGGGTGGTTTTTCTTGTGAATTCATGGCAAAAAGAGGCGCAATAACTTATGGTATTGACTCTTCGGCAAAATGTATAGAAACTGCTCAAAAACATAGCGGTGAAAATAGTCTGGATATTAACTATAAAGTTGGGGTTGCTGAAAGTTTGCCTTATGAAAATAATACTTTTGATGTTGTGATTTGTGTGGATGTTTTGGAACACGTTTCTGATTATCGTCAAGTTGTCTCAGAAATATATAGAGTGTTGAAACCTGGTGGTATTTTTTTCTATGACACGATAAATCGTAATTTTCAATCTCGATTTATGATGATTTGGTTGATGGAAAATTTGTTACGATTAATTCCTTCGGGGGTTCATGATTGGGAGAAATTTATTTTGCCAGAAGAGTTGAAAGAGTTGATGTTATCTTTGGGTTTTGTTGAAGTTGAGATGAAAGGTTTTGATTTGTTTGGAGAAATAGGTTTTGTCTTGGGAGAGTTGAATACTTCCAGAAAAAATCTTAAGTTTGATAAGTCGTTACAAGTATTTATTCGGAAGTTAATTCAAGTCTGTAAAGCAAATTTTATTAACTATCAGCTATATCGAAAAACTGGCTCTTTTCAAATTAGTATTAATGATGATATGTCAATTATGTATATTGGTAAGGCTTTGAAAAAGAAGGAAACTCTATAGATAAGGAGTGGGGGAGTAGCTCACACGGATTATGGCGCGGATACACGGATACGGAAGGGAGTAGGGGAGAAATTAAAAAATATATATCTTCACCATTACTATGCAGGACTACCAGTTAACGCGCGTCAGAAGTCAGAAGTCAGATAGGGGAGCCGTCGGATTGGCGACGTACAGAAGTTAACCCACCCCTACCCTAGCCCCTCCCCCGACCGTGGAGGGGAAGTAGGGGATTTGAGCAACTCTCCAAAAATATTTCGCTTTAAAAGGCGGGGTGGCGTGACCCAATTGTTTTGATAGATTAGTAAAGTCTGAGTTGGGACATCTATAATACTTTTCTGGCAAATTAAATTTTTTTAGGAAAGGAGTTGATTTTTTAGTCTATCTAGATTATGATTTATCTTAAGTAGTACAGCAAAAGTAAATAACTATAAAAATTTAGGGGCAAGTTTAGCTAAAAATTCTTTATCTATAAAGATTACATTGAACTAAAAGCCCGTAATGCTTATAATGCTTACTTTTTTAATGATACTTATGTGCTTTGTTGAGAGCGATCGCTCCGAATCCACAATCAAATAGAAAACTATGGGACTACCAAAACTTTTAAATTCCTGCCACTTAGAGCCTTTTTTGGCCAATCCGGCTCTACCGGATAAGCTGCGCAAACAGGCAGAGGACTGATAACTGATAACTGATAACTGATAACTGAAATGGCACTACCAAAACTTTTAAATTCCCAGGACTTAGAGCCTTTTTTGGCCAATCCGGACCGACTAACTGAGCAAACTAGAGAGCTACAGTTGGCGATCGCTAATTATCCAGATACACCAACTAATCTGTTGGAAATCTTGGTCAATAGTTCTGACCCCTTAGTGGCAGAAGCAGCAAGTCATCATGTTAATTGGGCTGGAGAAATAACGGAAAATTGGCAACAAATAGTAGATACAACTTTACAAACAAAAGAATTAGGACAAAATGACCGCCTGGCGGTGGAACTGCTGAAAATGGCTCCAGTGCCAGATTATTTTTTCAGCGAGTGGGTACCATCAAGTTATCTTACTTTAGCTTTGAAAAATCCTCATCTACCTTTACGATATCGACTGAAATATTTGGAGAGACTGGCACGGGAATCTAATATTCAGTCGCGCTTTGAAGTGGCAGAATTTCGAGAAACTCCACCGGAAGTATTGGAAATATTGGCAGGAGATGTAGAATTGTCGATTCGGATGGTGGCACAATCTAACCCCAGTTGTCCTCAGAAGTTAATAAAGTTAATGGAGGGGCAATTAGTGGTAGCTCAGGATTGGAATACTGATGCGGAACAGTTAGCAACTTTAGGAGAAAGTCGGTGGGATTTAATTCGGTTGGCAGTGGCTCAAAATCCGGCAACGAGTGTAGAAACTCTAATGCAGTTGGCGGGAGATGGGGTATTTAAGATTCAGTTGGCGGTTGCTAAAAATCCTGAGACTCCGGCGAATATTTTGGCTGTTTTGATGGAAAATTCACACACACAAATAAAGTCAGCTGTGGCAAACCATCCTAATGTAACGGAGGAAATTTTGCATAAGTTGTTTCCCATTCACAAGAGTGTTTTAAGAGAAACGGATAATTTACCTGCTAGTATTTTAGAGCTGTTTTTTGGGGAATTTGCCACAGACGATTCGATTTGGAAACAACGTGAATTGCGAAATTTACTATTGAAGCAGCCAAATACTCCTACTTGGATTTTGGCTGAGTTGGCAAATGTCGATACTGAAGCGGCTATATATAAAATTCGTTTTTTAGTTGATGTTGCTAAACACCCACAGGTTTCGGTGGAAATTTTAGAGCAATTGAGCGATTGTCCTCATCCTGAAATTCTGAGAGCTATTGGCCAGAATCCTCGATCGCCGGAATCGCTACGAAATAAAATTGCTAAATGTCTTAGGGTTGATGTGGGAGTATTGCGATCAATAGCTAACGAACCTCCAGAAACTAAGAATGCTATTTCTCCAGCTAAAAATAAAACACTAGATAGCTCTAGTTTACCTCCACTGGAACACTATCGGTTATTACTGGAAGAAGAGCAACAGGAGGAAACGGCGAGAGCAGATAAATTTATCTTAACCATAACCCGCGAGCGTACCCCATTGACAGAAGTAATGAAAAGTAACGATAGCCAAATTTTATGCGGTGCTGCTGGAAGTTCTCAAACTCCTATTCATATTTTAGAGCAACTTGTCCAACATCCTGATGCAACTGTTCGTAGCGCATTGCTAGACAACAAAGCTTTGCCGAGCAATATTATGCTAAAGCTTGTCTGTGACTCTAGCGTTTCAGTACGGAGCAAGTTAGCAACGAAGGATAGATACCGACAAGCTCCTAAAACTCCTGTGGAATTTCTGGTAATGCTAGCAGATGATGAGTCAGAAAAAGTCAGGGAATTAGTGGCAGAAAATCCTGATACTCCTGTTGAGACGTTGGTAAAATTGGGAAATGATTCTAGCGAGAATGTCAAGAATAAATTAGTAAGTAATCCCAATACTCCTGTGGAAATACTAGAACGTTTGGGTTTAGAAGAGGGAATTTTTGATGTTCGCAATGCGAATACTCCTGGTAATGTACTTGAAAAAGCAGTCATAAAACTTTGGGAATCTAAAGATTCAAAAAGTCAGGATAAGCTGGCAAAATTACTCCAATATCCAGTTGAAGGCTCCCAAATTCCTGCCAGTATTCTTGATGAGTTGTCACATGATAGCTATTCTGTAATTCGCTCCAGAGTAGCAGATCATCGCAATACTTCTAGTAAAACTTTAGAAAGATTGTATAAAGATGACAGGTTTCCCGTGCGTATCGGAGTTGCCCAACATCCAAACACCCCTCCCCACGTTTTGGAAAAAATGGCAAGACGTGAAGATCCAAAAGATCGTAATTCTGATGGCATCACCAGTCGCATCGCTCAACGTCACGATACACCAGCGGCTGCATTAGAATTTCTGGCAAACAGTCCTAAATTCAATTATCGACTCAATATTCACGAAATCGTCGCTAAAAATCCCAACACACCATCAACAGTTTTGGAAAGTCTAGCTAAAACAGAATCAGATATAAGGACTTTAAAAGCGCTGACCCAGAACCCCAACTTAACAGCACGGACGTTGCAACAACTGGCTAATAATTCTAATGATGTTATTCGCATTGCTCTGATTGAGCGTCCGGAGTTACCTTCCGAACTTTGGCAAAAACTGGCAGCAGATGAAAATGCAACGGTGCGAGAGGCGATCGCTTCTTCCTCTAAAACACCTATTAATATTCTTGAAGCTCTAGCTTTAGATACAGATACAGAGGTGCGCCGAAAAGTAGCAGCTAATCCTAATACTCCCACAACTTCCCTAGATATTCTTTCTCAAGACTCTATAGCTGAAGTTCGTATTGCTGTTGCTGCTAACCAAAACTCCAACGTTATAGTTTTGCAACAGTTAGCGGAGGATAAAAAAGTGGAAGTGCGTCGAGCTGTTGCTCAAAACCCTAACACTCCTGCACCTCTCCAGGAATCCCTGGAAGATTCGTTAGGCTTACCTTATGTCCGTTTACCTAGCACTACATTATCAGGACTGAGCCGTATTTACAACCCAGATACGGATGATTTAGCAATATTATTATCAGAATATGCTCAATCTGACAATGCTTTCGTCCGTTTTGTAACTTTGATGCACCCGTTAACTCCGGTTGATAGTATTATGGAAGGTTATCAGTCTCTATTTTGGCAAGAACGTTATGCAGTTGCTGAGAACCCTTCTACTCTGAGAGAGATACGAGAGCAACTAGCAAATGATGGCAACCGTATTGTGCGAGCGACTGCCAAAGCAAACTTGTAGGTTGGGTTGATGAAAGAAACCCAACAAAATCATTGAAAATGATAGTAACCGTATTGTACGAGCGGCTGCCAAAGCAAACTTGTAGGTTGGGTTGATGAAAGAAACCCAACAAAATCATTGAAAATGTTGGGTCGAGCATTATCTTTATCCTTACCTGCTGTTTATCCCAACCTACTTGCTTGCTTATAAAAAAGTTATTGTTGGGTTGCGAGATACGCTTAACCTAACCTACTAAACTACTACACTTAAAAATTATGCAACCTGAAATTGAAAAAATTCTCGGCACTTTAGAGCTTCTGACTCAACCAGACTTACATTTTGATTTATAGCGCTGTGCGCAGGCAATAGGCAACAGGCAATAGGCCATAGGGGGAATCAATTGTAGACAATATAAGACTTTTAGCTATTTGGCCACTCCTGTAATTTGTAAATATAACAGCGCTCATTGCTATACCCGATGACCAAAATGGAGAATTTGTAGGTTGGGTTGATGAAAGAAACCCAACATTTTCTAGAGTTTTTTTGAGCTATTGTTGGGTTGCGAGATACGCTTAACCCAACCTACTGTTTATCCAAACTAAAACTCTAGTTACTTCTGAATTCTAACTTCTGACTTCCGTGTTGGGTTGCGAGATACGCTTAACCCAACCTACTGTTTATCTCAATAAAATATCATGCAACCTGAAATTGAAAAAATTCTCGGCACTTTAGAGCTTCTGACTCAACCAGACTTATATTTTGAGTTACCCTATCACGACGATGGAGGAAATTTTGTTCCTTTTACCTGGGATGTCTCCAAATGGGGAAATTTTAATATCCGCAATCTTTGTCTTAGCAATGGTTGGCTACAAATTACAGATGCAGATGCTACGGTAAAGCAATGGCAAAATCTGGAATATCTCAGATCTTTTCGCTATTTTGATGTCAGTGATGTCAGTTTAGAGCAGCAAAATATCTGGAGAAATAAAATCGAAAATTTGTTTCAACTACTGCAAAATAATTTGACAAAATTAGAGTCTTTTTTCTTAGCTTCTCAATTAAAGTCTTATTGCTGGCATTTAAAATTAAATGATGATACTTCATATTATCGGACTATAGATTTACCAGGCATAATAATTGGCGAAACAAAAAATGGGGATTGGATAGGTGTCTCTCACACTTTTTATAAGCTAATTGAAATTCCTCCAGAAATGATTTATCGTTCTGAGGAAATTGAAACTGAATCTGATATTTTGCTAGAGGAAAATACCCTAGATTTAATAGCAAAATTTCAGGCAGTCACTTCGGATTTAGACACAATTCATTTAGATGGAGATTTTGGTGATGCTTATCCTTGGAATACTTATGACCATAAATTTGTTTTTACTGCTGCCAAAACTAAAGAATTAGTATTTGAAAAAATTCTACAGGCTACCAAATGTCTTGAAATTAATCAGTTTTATAGTCTTTACCCAAACATGACTTATCTAGAAGAGGACTACTATAGCTGTTATGGATTAGACAAGAATGAAATTTCAAGTGAATTTGAAGATTTGTCTGAAAAATACAACATAATAAATCGCTTATTTCAGCAGAGTTTTGACCAAACATTGATTTATAGATTTAGTTTTTGGATGCAAGAATATATCTATGTACTTGGTCAAACTCAGGGAAAAAATTTGGTTGGTCTTTATTTAGAAAGCGAGTTGACTTACAACCTTTAAAGATTAAAATATTGGGAATTAAAAGAAACTTGTTTAAAGGTTTCAAAGGAGAAAAATTGAATTTTTAGGGCAAAATGCCGTTAGTCTCTACTAAAATTTCATGTTAATAAATATCACCTAATACCTAAATTAGGTATGAAACATGAAATCAAAAAATTACACTGTGTCAATTTTTCATAAAATTGATATAGCAATTCCCAAGAAGAGTGAGTGACAACATTCGTTGATTTTAGGCAACAGGCAACAGGGAATAGAAGACAAATAAAGAAGCTTTACCTCATTAGACTGAGAAACGCTATAAATATCGAACAATAGCAATCTCATTTCAATTGCGGGTAAAAATATCTTTGAACTTAGGGAATAGAGGTAAAAGTTTCAGAGTTTTGATATCTCCTGAGATTTTTTACCGAAATATTGTGGTTTAAAGCCTCCCCTTTTAAAGGGATAATAAATAAAAATTTTCATAATTAGTCAATCCTCTTCTTTTCAAGGAGAGGTAATTCTAAATTCTTCATTCTTCATTCTTCATTCTTGAAATATAATTTAGCATTGCTATAGATTAAAATCTTATTTTAATATTTATTTATAAAATAACAAATATTAAATAAATATTAAAATTTTAAATAAATATGAGATAAGTTTTACAAAAGTTTAAATAAGCTTAAATTAATATAAAAGAAGAATGTGCTACGCTAATAAACCAATAGTATTACAATCAAATTAATTGATTATGATCGTTCAGAAGTTTATAGAAAAAACCGCAATTGAGTAAGTTAGTGTCAATTGCAAAACAGGGGGGTTAAAATTTCAATTAATTTATCAAAAACTGGCCAAATCAATCAAAGAATTCTCATAGAAATATATGCCCTTAAGCCAGACTACCACAATGTTTCTGAAATCACCGAAAAAGTGGGTCTGAAGCCTCGCTCTTCTAGGGCGACTTTTCATAGATGAAGAAAGTAATAAATATGCTATCATATTATTAGTTTATATAAGAATTATGAAAGCTAGATTTAAGTATCGTATCTATCCAACAGGCCAACAAAAATACCGATTAGCAAAGCTATTTGGTTGTGTCCGTGTTGTTTGGAATGATAGTCTAACTTGCTGCCAAGAAAAGTACAAATTAGGAGAAAAGAAACCTACTAATTCTGAACTGCAAAAGCTTTTTATTACTCAAGCTAAAAAGACTGAATACAGAGAATGGTTATCAGAAGTTTCAGTTGTACCATTGCAGCAATCTTTAAATGATTTACATCAGGCTTATCAAAACTTTTTTAAATCAACTAAAGGTCAGAGAAAAGGTAAACAAATTCAACCTCCTAAATTCAAAAGCAGGAAGTCCAAACAATCTGCTAGGTTTACTTTGAGAGGATTTAAAGTATACCAAAATAAAGTTTATTTAGCCAAGATTGGGAAGTTAAAAATAGTTTGGTCTAGAGAGTTGCCTGGTCAACCTTCTTCAGTAACTATTATCAAGGACTCAGCTCATAGATATTTCTTAAGTTTTGTAGTAGAAATAAATCCAGAAACTTTACCTCAAACTGATAATTCAGTAGGTATAGATTTAGGCATTTCTACCTTTGCTACATTTAGCAATGGTATGAAGGTTGATGCTCCTAAACCATTGAAAAAACGTATTCAGAAGTATCGAAAGTTAAGTAAGTCATTATCTAAGAAAACTCAAGGGTCTAAAAGGTATGAAACAGCAAGGCTAAAGGTAGCTAAATTTAATGCCAAACTGAAAGATACAAGAATTGATTTTCTGCATAAATTATCTACTGAAATTATTAGCGAAAACCAAGTAATAGTTTTAGAAGATTTGAACGTTTCTGGTATGGTTAAAAACCGTAAATTATCCAGAGCAATATCAGATTTAGGTTGGAGACAATTTAGGACACTTTTAGAAGGAAAATCGGAAAAATACGGTCGTGATTTCAGAGTAATTAGTCGTTGGGAACCAACATCTCAAGTATGTTCATGCTGTGGGTTTAAAGGTGGAAAATTAGACCTTCAGGTGCGAGAGTGGGAATGTTTCAACTGTGGTGCAAAACACGACCGTGATGAAAATGCAGCAATAAACATATTAGTCGCGGGCGGGCAGTCCGAGACATTAAACGGACGCGGAGGCAAGTGTAAGACTAGCGCATCTGTTAGCAACAGCCAATGAAACGTCAACCCGCCGAGGAGCTTCGGCTCGGTAGGAATCCCCGTGCCTTTAGGCCGGGGAGGATGTCAATATTCCCCTATATCAAAGTGAGCAGTCATATACCTCTACGAGCTATTCTAATAGTACCATTTGTGGTTCAGATTTTTGGGGCTGTAGGTTTGACAGGATGGCTATCTCTACGCAATGGCCAGGAAGCTGTTAATGAAGTAACAACTCAATTAAGAAATGAAGTTAGTACTCGTATTCAAGAAAGATTAAAAGATTATTTAGAGGCACCCAAGGTTATTGCTCAAATTAATTGGGATGCTATTAATTTAGGTCATTTGAATCTTCAGGATACGGCTAGTTTAACCCAGCAATTTTGGCGACAAAGATTTTTGTTTGATTCAGTTAATATTTCTGCTATTTATTTTGGTAGTGCCCAAGGAGAATTTATTGGTTTAGGATTTCAAAATAATAATCAATGGCAAATTGGTAGAGCAGGTAAATCTACAAAAGGTAAATTTCATAGCCTTGCTATTGATAACGAAGGAAAGCCTACAGAATTATTAGAAATTGGCAAAGATTATGACCCCAGAATTAGACCTTGGTATAAAAATGCAGTAGAGGCAAAAAAACCAACCTGGAGTGATATTTATCCTGACTTTAAAGAGCTAAGATTGAAAGTAACTTTGGTTCAACCTGTTTATCAAGATAATAATGAATTAATAGGAGTAGTTGGAGTTGATTTTGTTCTTTCTCACATTAGAGAATTTCTTCAAAGTTTGAAAATAGGTAAATCAGGAGAAACTTTCATCATCGAACGTACCGGATTTTTAGTGGCTTCTTCTACTTCTCAAAAACCATTTAGCTTGAAAGATGAAGAAGTCACAAGAATTAAAGCTGAAAATGTTAATAATTCCCTAATTAGTATCACAGCAAATTATTTAATAAAATATTTTGGTGACTTTAGTAAAATCAAGCAATCTCAACAATTAGAATTTCTACTCAATAGCAAGCGACAATTTTTACAAGTTGTACCTTTTTCTGATGGTGAAAATTTAGACTGGCTAATTGTAGTTGTGGTTCCAGAAGAAGATTTTATGGAGAAAATTAATGTCAACACTCGTACCACAATTAGACTGTGTTTAATAGCTTTATTCGTAGCAACAGCAATAGGAGTTTTAACCTCTCGTTGGATTAGTTATCCTGTCAAGCGTTTAAGTGCTGCTAGTAGAGAAATTGCTAGTGGAAAATTCGACCAAATAGTTGAAATAAAAGCTGTAAATGAACTAGAAATATTAGCAGAATCTTTTAATTTGATGGCAAAACAATTACAACAATCATTTGCTAATTTAGAAAAAACAAATGCTGAATTAGAGCAACGAGTGGAAGAAAGAACAGCAGCATTGCGTCAGTCAGAAGAAAAATTTGCTTTAGCTTTTCAGGCAAGTCCAGATGTAATTACTATTAGTAAAATTGCAGATAGTAGGATAATTGAAGTTAATGATAGTTTTCTGGAAATCACAGGTTATAGTCGCCTAGAAGTGATTGGTAAAACAGGAACAGAATTAAATTTATGGGTAAATCTTGAAGAACGAAGTAATATTTATAAAATATTGGAAGCTCAGGGGAGAATTCATCATCAAGAAATTCAGTTGAGACTAAAGTCAGGACAAATTAGAATTGGTTTATTATCAGGAGAAGTTATTTTTCTTGATGGGCAACTTTGTTTACTTTCAATAGTTAATGATATTACAGAACGCAAGGAAGCAGCAGAAGCATTACAAAAAGCTGAAGCAAAATATCGTAGTATATTTGAAAATTCAATTGAGGGTATTTTTCAAACTACACCCGATGGTTTTTTCTTAAGTGCTAATCCTGCTTTGGCAAAAATGTATGGTTACTCTGATTGTTCAGAATTAATTGCTAGTATTAGGAATATTGCACAACAGCTATATGTTAATCCTAATCGTCGGCAAGAATTTATTGATGCTATTAATAAATATGAGGAAGTATCAAATTTTGAATCAGAGATTTATCGTTATGATGGTAGCATCATTTGGATGTCTGAAAAATCTCGTGCTGTACGGGATAGTAATGGAAAAATTCTTTACTATGAAGGTACTGTAGAAGATATTACGCTTCGCAAACAAGCAGAAGCAGCATTACGCGCAGAACAAGAAAAGTCTGAGCGTCTACTAATGAATATTTTACCTGAACCTATTGCATTTAGATTAAAACAGGATACCAGTGCCATAGCTGATTATTTTGAAAAAGCTACAATTTTATTTTCTGATATAGTTGGCTTTACTCCTATTGCTGCTAGGGTTTCTCCAATAGAATTAGTTAACCTGCTCAATCAAATTTTTTCTAAATTTGACTATCTAGCTGAATTATATGGTTTAGAAAAAATTAAGACTATTGGCGATGCTTATATGGTAGCAGGTGGGTTGCCAGTACCTCAAGAAAATCATGCAGAAGCGATCGCTAATATGGCATTAGATATGCAGCAAGAAGTTGATAAGTTTCAAACAGATATGGGTGATAAATTTCAAATTAGAATTGGTATTAATACTGGACCAGTAGTGGCAGGTGTAATTGGTACAAAGAAATTTATTTATGATTTGTGGGGAGATGCTGTGAATGTAGCTTCGAGAATGGAGTCTTCTGGAAAAGCTGGAAAAATTCAAGTTACAGCTACTACTTATGAACTATTAAAAGATAAATATATTTTTCACGAAAGAGGTTTAACTTCAGTTAAAGGTAGAGGTAAAATGGTCACTTATTGGTTATTAGGGAAAAAGTAATTTTGAAGAAGGAGTCAGGAGTCAGGAGTCAGGAGTCAGAATTAAAAAGTTAAAAGTCAAAAGTTAGAACTTAAAATTCAAAATTTATAAGTCAAAAGTTATAAGTCAAAAGTCAAAAGTTAGAACTTAAAATTCAAAATTTATAAGTCAGAATAAATGGCTTAAACACCAGTTTTTAGTGAGAGCTGAAATTTTTGGGATAATAGAATTTATTTTTCAATAGATGATTATAGATAGAAATTACAGCAGATTCCACTAAGCGTGAGGTACACCAGTACCAAATCTGCTGTATATAGCAGTCGATGCAAAGGACGCTTCAACAATTAATAATTAATTATTAATTATTACCTCTCCTTGAAAAGAAGAGAATTGACTCAAAGGAATTTTTTTTATTGTTTCTCCTTTAAAGGAGAGGCTTTAAACCTTAATTATTTAGTAAATATCAACAATTTAAAACTCAGAAAAAACTAGATTTTTCCTACCTTCTTTCTTCTTCCTTCCTTCCCTCTTCCTTCTTCTCAACAGTTTAAAACTCAGAAAAAACCAGATTTTTCCTACCTTCTTTCTTCTTCCCTCTTTCTTCCCTTCTGACTCCTGACTCCTGACTCCTGACTCCTTCTTAAAAATTACTTTAAATTTGATAAATAAGTAGCCTTAGCGATCGCTACTAATTTCATTCCTGGAGGATAACAACCTTCTGCTTTAATACGCTTAATTTCTGCCTCTGAAATATTCAATTTTAAGTATCTATTGATTGCTCGGACAATATCACCCCGGTCTATAATACCTGCAACTGCTCCAGCAGGAGAAAGAACAGTTATATGTTTTTGCTGATGAAATTCCATACAGTTAATAACCTCCACTAAACTAGCTCTCTCCGAAACAGTAACTATCTGATTTAGCGGACATATAATCATCCTTAAAGTTTGAGTATCCCAATAACTCCGTTCAATAAAATTAATAGCATCAGAAGAAACTAAACCAAGATAACGACCCTTACTAGCAGCAAAATAAATAGAAAACTTAGAACTTTTCAAAAAATATTTATCTGAGAATTGACTCAAAGTCAAATTTGCATCTACCACACGAAAATCTCGTGTCATTGCTTCTACAGATTTAATTTTAATTAACGCTTCTTCTAAATCAATTATCCGCCGATAAAATTTAGCATTACGCAGAGCAAACCAACCAATTAAAGCCAGCAAAAAACCACCATAACTCTGAGTTACTAAAACCAAAATCAACCCCAAAATAATCCCTAACCATCCTAAACCTTGACCACTTTTAGTCGCCCATCTTACCCCAACAAAACGACTACCAGTTATTTTCCAAATAGCAGCTTTTAATACTTGCCCGCCATCTAAAGGTAAACCAGGCATCAGATTAAAAATAGCTAAAACTAAATTAATTTCTGCTACCCGATTTATTAGTTCACCAACCAAGCTTGATGTGGAAAAAAAAAGGCTAGTTAAACCCAATAAAAAAAACAAAACTAAACTCACTAAAGGTCCAGCGATCGCCACTTGAAAAGCTTCTCCAGGAGTTCGATAGTCTCGGTCTATTCCAGCAATTCCACCAAACAAAAATAACCTGATAGAATTAACTTTAATACCTTGAGAAATAGCAACTAAACTATGAGCTAATTCATGTAATAATACAGAACAAAACATTAGTACAGCAATTACTAATCCAGCTCCAAAAGCTAAAAACAATCCCCACTCTTGATAGTCTTGCCTATTAATATATGTTATCCACAGTAAAATGACGAACCATGAAGAATCCAAAAATAAGGGGATACCAAATAAATTGCCAATTCGCAAATCTGCCTGCATGAAGTTTTATTTAATTTTTTATTCAAACTTTGACTTGTTCTACTCTATATAATTTATCTTTTTATTTTTGGGTTTAACTCCCTGCTGTCTACATGGTATTTACAATTGCTAATTGCTTGAAGTTATCAGACACGAAGCGGCAGGTCGTTGACTATCCCCATCCACTTTTTCGATCTTTCAGTCCTTCTTTCTTCTTCCCTCTTGCTTCTTCCCTCTTGCTTCTTCCTTCTTCCCTCTTCCTTCTTCCTTTTTTTATTATAAAATCAAAAATGGGGGTATCTCTTCTGTGCGAAAAGAATACCCCCTATACTTTTGACTTTTCCCTGCTCTAAAGAGACACGGATTGTGACATACTCCCACACGCTCGCTGGCGCTATAGTGTGTGCTTCTCGTTTCGCAGCCCCGGTATTCCGTTGGGCAAGCGCGTGCTTTAAGGACGGAATACCCTACCGCCCTATTTTTTATATTTATCGCTGCATTTAAGTCACGGTCTATGACAATACCGCAGTGCGGGCAAGAATGAGGATGAACACAGACCTCACCATCTAATTCTATCACTTCGGTGGCTCAATAAATCCCGCACCCTCGTTTTCATCCCCTACCTAAAGGCGAGGAGCTTTCAACCTTCTTGTGTGTAACTCAAATCAGGTTATCTCTATAGCATACCAGCACTACCAAGTCCTAAAATTATTCCTGCTCCCAAAATATGACCAAAGCTAGTAGTAGCTAACAATTCTGGTATGCCAAACCCAGTAAAGATGGCTGGTAATGATACTGGTAAATCTGGCCCTTGTCCACGATTGTTCTTGGAAATAGCATAGTAACCAATTACAATTGCCACTAGGTTGCAAGTTATCATTACAATTGCTACTTTTGGAGACCACTGTGCAGAAAGGGATTGAGATTGTGCTGCTAGAATTAAACGAGAGTAAATCAAGTTTTTATCTCCTTAAATTACAAAAATTTGGCTATTTGGCTTAAATGTTTGATTGAATCAATTTATGTTTTGCAAATTATCAAGAAGTTTTAGTAAGAAGCTATCATTTGTTTTAATAATTAACAATAACCTTAAGTTTTTATACAAATATGTACAATTAAACTCTTAGTAGGTATAATTAATGCGCGTTAAAATTTGTGGGATTACAAAATTAGAGCAAGGACAAGCGATCGCTCAAATGGGAGCAACAGCTTTAGGATTTATCTGTGTTCCAACATCGCCTCGGTATATTACTCCAGAAAAAATCAGAAATATCGTTGTTCAACTACCAAACAATATTGATAAAATCGGAGTATTTGTTAATCCAGAAATTGATTTTTTATCGGAAATAATTATTCAGACCCAATTGACTGGCATACAACTACATGGAGATGAATCTCCAGAATTTTGTCATCAGCTACGTCAATCAATACCAGATAATATAGAAATAATTAAAGCATTTAGAATCAAATCTCTTCAAGATTTAACAAGAGTAAATAGTTACGAGAATTATGTCGATACTTTACTCCTAGATGCTTATCATCCAGATAAATTAGGAGGCACTGGTCAAACCTTAGATTGGAAAATTCTTAAAGATTTTCACCCTACTTTTCCTTGGTTTTTAGCAGGTGGTTTAACACCAGAAAATGTAACAGTACCAATTCAAAAATTCATCATTGAATCTAGCCATAAATTCTGTGGTATAGACTTATCTAGTGGAGTAGAAATAGCGCCTGGGGATAAAGATTTAGTTAAAGTCAAGAAATTATTTGATAGTTTGGCGAAGTTTAGGATTAAAGTGTAGAAAAAATATCAATTATTATTAGGAAAGGTAGAAGGTAGAAGGTAGAAGGGAGTAATGGAAAATTTTTCTTGTTTCTCCTTTAAAGCAGAGGCTTTAAACCTTAATTAGGGCTTGCTGATTAAATCTAAAAGTATTTGCAGATAAAGGCTTTAGCCTTTTTGGGGCCTTTAAAAAGTGCGCCTGTTTCAGTCTAAAACCCTCAAAAAGTTAGTATTTTAGGCGCATAGCTGGGCAGAAAAATCATTCTGACAATTCTTACTTCTACCTGCTCTAAGTACCTATCTATCCTGTCTCCTGTCTCCTGTCTGCTAACCTCACCAATAAGACTTTTTCAACAAATCCTAATTATTCGGTAAATGCTTCTATGAACCTATCCCACTAATAATATTTTTGCTAAAAACCCTAAATATTTTGAGAGTTAAAAACCAAAAATCAAGTTTTTTAAACATATTTAACCTAAATAACACCGGAGCATGAAAGCCATCGTCTTTTAAGCGATGGATAGAAAAGCGAGGAGTCGGATTTTAATCCGATGTATTTTATTTGACCGAAAAGCCACGTTGAAGGCCGCCGTGTTTGAACTGAGGGGATGAAAACAAGGTAGTCGTTTGGACTAGACAACTAAAGTTTTCCTCTGTTACTATGATTGACAATAAGTTTTCAGTCCCCCCGTTTCCAATGTACTCTTGTCAGCAAGTTTTAGTAAATAAAAATTCTGAATTAATTGCTATATTAACATTCTTATGTGAACAGTCTCACAAGCTCACTAACATGGGAATATATTATGCCAGGCAACTATATTTTAAGTCTGAAAAAGGCATTGGCAAGTATGACTTAGAAAAGGTATACAAAAAGAACAATCACTATAAAGTTCTACATCTCTCTTGCAGCACAACAAATATTGAGAACTGTAGCTGAATCATTTCGTTCTTATTATGGTCTTATTATTGCCTATAGTTCAGGAAAAATATCAGACAGACCAAGGATTCCTAACTACAGAAAAAAAGGGGGAATGGCTACAGTTAGTTATCCTGCTCAAGCATTAAAACTTAAAGGTAATCAAATTAGAGTTCCACGCTTGTAATACTTGTAAGCGCTGGTTTGGAGTAGATAGCTTTTTAATTCCAATGCCTAATAATCTAGCATTTTCTACTCTCAAAGAACTGAGAATATTACCGAGAAACAGATGTTTTTATTGGGAGTTTGTTTATGAAAAAGAAATAGTAGTTAAACCTCAATTAAATCAAGACAATGTATTAGGGATTGATCATGGTTTAAATAATTGGTTGACCTGTGTGTCTAATGTTGGTACTAGCTTGATAGTAGATGGTAAACATCTCAAATCAATGAATCGTTGGTACAACAAACAGATATCAACTATCAAAGAAAATAAACCGACTGGATTTTGGTCAAATAAGCTAGCTGCCATTACAGAAAAACGTAACCGCCAAATACGTGACAGTATAAATAAAGCAGCTAGAATCGTAATTAATCATTGCGCACAAAAATTCTATTGGTACAATTGTATTTGGTTGGAATAAAGGTCAGAAAAATCAAATAGATAATGGTCATAAAAAGAATTCAGAATTTGTACCAATTCCTACAGCTAGACTCAAAGAAAGAATAGCTCAGTTGTGCGATGAATATGGAATAATATTTATAGAAACCGAAGAAAGTTATACTTGTAGGGGCGAATGGCATTCGCCCCTTCATTTTTAGATGGTGACGATCTGCCTATTTATGGTGAGAAACCCAATGATTGGAAACCGTCACCGAAAAGAATAAAGCGATGCAGCGCCGCCAAAGGGGGTTTCCCCCATGAGCGACTGCATCAAGACAGCGTGGTTTGTATAAAACTGGTAATAATTGTTTCGTGAATGCAGATTGTAATGGCGCTGCAAATATCATCACAAAAGTAAGCAGAAAGCTAAGTTTAAACTTAAGCCAACTGTGTAGGGGCACTTTGACTTGCCCCCAGAGAGTGTATCTTTGGTCAGCTAAGAAGAAACGGAGCAACACGGATTTATCCTTTTGCGTAGTATCTGCTTAGAATCCCCGTGACTTGAGTCCGGGGAGCAGTCAATCAACAATCAAATTATTAGTAACATAGGAGTATCCAAAATATGGCCAATATATCAGGAGATAACAATGATAACCTCTTAATAGGCTCTCAGGAACCAGACCTAATGGAAGGGTTTGGCGGAAATGATACCATTTTTGGTGAAGCAGGAGATGATACTCAAGACGGTGGAGAAGGAGAAGATGAAATTATTGGTGGTATTGGATCGGACTCTTTAATTGGCGGTGAAGATAATGATTTATTACAAGGAGAAGATGGCCGTGACTCTGCATTAGGCGGTCTTGGAGATGATAGTATTGAAGGTGGTCCGGGAAATGATTTTTTAGCAGGAGAAGAAGGCAACGACTCGTTATTTGGACAGACCGGAGATGACTCCGTAATTGGTAATGAAGGAATTGATTTAGTTACTGGAGGAGATGGTAACGATACATTAAGAGGTAGTGAAGGAAATGATAGTCTCTTTGGAAATATTGACGATGACGTAATATTTGGAGATAGTGGAGATGATATTGGAAATGGCAGTATAGGTAATGATTCTCTTTTTGGTGGTGATGGTAATGACTCTCTAGATGGAGGTAGTGGTGATGATACTCTATTTGGAGAAGCAGGTGATGATACTCTATTTGGAATTAATGGCAGTGATTTTATTAATGGTAATAGAGGTAACGATCAAATCTTTGGTGGAGAGAATTTGGACAACCTTCGCGGTGGAAAGGGTAATGATACAATTTTTGGAGAACAAGAAAACGACTCCCTCTTTGGTGACGCGAATAATGACTTAGTTATTGGTGGTATTGGTGATGATACATTATTTGGTGGAAAGGATAATGATACACTTCAAGGTAGTGATGGTAATGATTCTTTGTTAGGCGATCGAGGCAACGATATATTATTTGGAGATGCTGGAGAAGATACCTTAACGGGGGGCGAAGGTTCCGATATATTTGTGTTACCTGGAGAATTAGGTAATATTGATGTGATTAATGATTTTAGTCCTTTGGAAGATTTCTTGGCCTTAGATGGTGACTTAACTTTTGGCGATTTAACTTTTGAACAAGGAACTGGTTTAAATTTCCGAGATACATTAATTACTATAGATAATGGTAGATTATTAGCAGTATTAGTAAATGTTCCAGCTTCAATAATTACAGAAGAAGACTTTTTGACACTCTCAACGTTAAATCAAAGATTATAACGGGAGATTCTTGCGAGTGCTGACGCAAAGCTGCGCTAACCCAGATTCTTAACTAGGCAACAAATCAAACAAGTTGAGTTGTACCCCCGCGACTACCATCTCCACAAGCTTTTTCTTTAAACCGTGTGCCCCACGGCTATTAATCATTAATAACTGATGATGGATTAATTTGCAACCCCTCACTCAATTAACTTAGCACCTGGAAATACCGAATCGCCGTTAAATCAGCACGATGATAACGGGAGTCCTCTTTCAAGATTCTTGATAGACAATATTAGTCAAGCTTTACCTGAATCTACATCAGACCAAGAAATGTTATAAATCTTCATCAGACCAATTTTCTAAAATATAGCGTAGTCTTAATCGGGGAATATAAGGCCAACCTCCCTTTGCCTCAATATCTTTAAGTAAATTGTAGAGTGCTTGACGATTATCTGGTAATACTTGTTGAAATAAACCTTCTCTGAGTTCTTGATGTAAACCTTCCAGAGTTCGTAGTATAGCCAACATTGCCATTGGATCGTCGTGATGATTTTTTGCTAAAGCTCTTAGTGAATGTGTCAATGATTGTAAATCATTGTGTAATTGTGTTGACTGATTGTCTGTATTTGTATCCATAATTATCAATTAACATCAAAAAATTATTTTAACTAGCTATCAGCTTTTAGCTATCAGCACTTCAGCTTTTATAGATCTAAAAATCCCTGGCTTCTTATATAAGCCCTGATCGTATCTTTGCACGGGGTACGGGTTTTTGGCTGCCCTCCTCAGAACTCAGTCCTCACAAGTCAAGAAATTCAGAAATATAAAAAAGGTAGAAAAATGCTTCCATCTCCCCATCTCCCCATCTCTCCATCTCTCCATCTCCCCATCTCCCCATCTCCCCATCTCTCCACCTCCCCCTCTATTTTTAAATAGGGCTTGCTGATTAAATCTAAAAGCATTGACAGATATTGGTTTTAGCGTTTTAGAGTTCAAAAAAGTACCAGCTTTGGAATGGCAAGAGCTGCATAAAGCTAGTATTTTGGGACGATTATGGCAGAAAAATTGAGGGACAAAACTTAGCTCCTACCTCCTCTACATTCCCCGTTCCTCCTGTCTCCTGTCTCCCCCTCCTGGGAGGGGGAGGGGCGAGGGGTGGGTTGTCTCCTACAAAGAGCAAAAAAACTTTCCATACGCAAACCCTAAATAGAACCCATTTGGGATCTATAAGCCAGATGGTTGAGGAGAAATTAAAATCTCCTTTCTGTTCCGGAATACTCGGCAAACAAGGGCATCTCAAAAAAAATCTGCTGCTGAAAGCTTACTGCTTCTTTAATCAGTTTTGACTTATTTATATAAACTACCAGGCTCTAAATTAATTTGCCCTCGTATTGGTAATTCAAAAATATCTTGCTTGTTCTAGATATTAATTTTATGTTTTTCTCTTAATCCTAAGTTTTGATCGATTAAAACTAAATTACTTATCACGATATTTTAACTTAAGCATATTTACTTATGCAATTTTAATTTATATAACTGACTTAGGAATAAAGTAACAAGCAATGTAAAATACTATTTTGGATAAATACAAAGATAAATCAGCTTTGAATTACAGTCCTTTTTTCAGGAAATGGGCATAGGTACATGAGTTTAAACACCTATCAATGCTAACAGAAGTATGAAAAATTTACCCTGACAAAAGCCACTTGAGAAGGTGAAGTACAACTATGATTCTATCTACCCTAACTTCCGATAAAATCTAAAATCTAAAATTGGATTATTCATACTGCGTAAATACAAAACGTAGTAGCAATGTTAATTGTTGAATATTGAATCTTGAGGTTAACAATGAGGTATCGCACTTTAATTGCTGCACTATTAGCTGTGTGTTTGAGTTTTTTGACAGCTTGCTCAGAAGGTCCAGATAGCAGTCAAACACTTACTTATGATGACATTGTAAATACTGGCTTGGCTAACAACTGTCCTGAGTTACCAGAAACAGCTCGTGGTTCCATTGCCCTTGACCGCGATAGCTCTTATATTTTGACAGATTTGTGCATACAGCCAACTGAATATTTTGTCAAGGAAGAACCTACTAACAAACGCCAGAAAGCAGAATTTGTAGAAGGAAGAAAATTGACACGATATACTTCTAGCTTAGACCAAGTAACAGGGGATCTGATCTTCGATCAAGATAACGCATTGACATTTAAGGAACAGTATGGTATTGATTTTCAGGCTATAACTGTTCTCTTACCAGGTGGTGAGGAGGTACCTTTTCTATTTACCGTCAAAGGACTTGTTGCTAAAAGTCAGCCTGGTGTTTCTGCTATCAATACCTCTATTGATTTTGAGGGTATATATAATGTTCCTTCCTATCGAGGTTCCAGCTTCCTAGATCCAAAGGGTCGTGGTGTTACCTCAGGATATGATAATGCAGTAGCTTTACCAAATCGTGCAGATGATACAGAGTTTAGTAAAGCTAATGTCAAGTTTGCAGATACCAGTCTCAAAGCTGGTGAAATTTCGCTGAAAATTTCTAAAGTAGACAGCGAAACTGGTGAAATTGCTGGTATCTTTGAAGCAATTCAGCCTTCTGATACAGATTTGGGCGCAAAAGAGGCTTTAGAAGTTAAGGTTGGTGGTACTTTTTACGGTAGGGTAGAGACAGCTTCTTAAGCTAGATTATTGGGTCTGAAATTAAATTGCTCGTGCAACTTATCTCAACGTTGGTTGAAGACCCACGCTCTCCTGACAAGGGAGCGTCGGGATGTTTGCGCAGCATTCCGCAGGAAAAACTAATTAATGTTGCGGTTTTTCCAAAACGTATGCTATTTTAGTTAAACTGAGGCTGCTGGTCTAGCAGTGTCTAGGGGAGCCGTCGGATTGTCGACGTAGTGTGGAGCGACCTTCAGACCAAAAAGAGGCTCGACCTCGGACTTGACATCCTCCCGACACTGCTCTACGGGACAGCGCGGGATTCTCGTTCCATAAGTGGTAGGGGTTTTCTGCTTCGTAGCACGCGCCTTCCGGGATTTACTCCCTTCTGGTCTTACAGTCGTTCCACAGACTGACACTGCTTGCCCAGCATCCAAAATATTTATGGCATTGCATAATTGCGGAATGATTTTGTCAGAAAGCACAAACCATAATCCCCGTGTCTTCCTGTCTCCATGTCTCCGTGGAGCGCCAAAATCATCCCAGTATTCAGCAACGCCGAACATTTCGCTAGATAGACTTGACCATCCTTCCACTTAAAAGCTGATCTAGTGAACTCAGGACTACCACCATTACGTTTTTTCTTGAAATTAGGATAAATAGCGCGTCCACTAAAGAAGTTGTTCAACAATTAATAATGAATAATGAATAATTACCTCTCCTTGAAAGAAGAGGATTGACAAAGAGATGAAAATTTTTCTTTATTATCCCCGAAAAAAGGGGAGGCACATACCCACAATTTTTCGGTAAAAGCTGTTTGTAGATTTCTTAAGCCTTGCTGTAATGGAACGCTGCTAACTTCTGTGAGGAAATCTAAATCTTCTTGTTTTTTCCCGTTCGTCAGCATATCAGAAGTTTGCTTATACCCTACTCGCTCTTTGTTCTCATACCAAGCTTGAGTTCTAGCAGCTAAAGCTTTATTGTAGTGACAACGCACACAACCCAATGTCCTCCGCAAAAGATTCTCCTGTTCTGGAGTTGGGTAGAATCTAAATTTGTACGCTTTCTCAACAATTTACTGCTTAGCGAAAACTTCTTACATTTTAACATATTATGTGTGAAACCACTGTTATTGATTGGCATTCCCATCCGTCCGCTCCCACAGGCCAGAGAGCGCGGGTATAAATGCCAACATTTAGATAAACTGTGTCTAATATCACACTGCAAGACTCTAAAACTCACAGCAATTATTTTATAAATATATAACTATAGTAGACGATGTGTAAAAATATAGTGCGTATGTGATTTACCATCAGTAGGTCCCTATCAAAATCATAATATACCTATGTCTACCACTATCACTAAAGAACTAAAAAGTGAAAACCTGGAATTGTTGCGCCAATATCAACAGTCTCCTTCTCATCATCTGCGCAACCAATTAGTTAAACTGAATGTTGGACTTGTAAGAAAGGAAGTTTACCATTGGTTGAATAGGTGTACCGAAACCTACGACGATTTACTCCAAGTAGGTTGTATTGGATTAATTAGAGCAATTGAGCGATTTGATATATCGAAGGGACGAGCCTTTAGTTCTTTTGCTACTCCTTATATCAGGGGTGAAATTCAGCATTATCTAAGAGATAAAAGTCCTTCTGTACGAATTCCCAGAAATTGGCTAGCTATGGATCGGCAGGCCACAAAAGTTATACAATACCTCCGAGTGAAGTTAAGGCGGAAACCTACAGATTTAGAGGTGGCCTCTGCATTGGATATTTCTTTAGAGCAGTGGCAAGAAATTCAATTAGCTTGTCGTAACCGTGCTCCTCTAAGTTTAGACGCTCCAGTTCAAGATGAAACAAATGGAACCACTTGTTTAGGAGAATTAGTTCCAGATACTCAGTATCGTAGTTTTCAGTTAGCTCAAGAAGACCAAATTCGTTTACAGCAAGGGCTGGCCAAACTAGAAGAAGGTACTCGTAAGGTTTTGGAGTTTGTTTTTCTCTGTGACTTGACTCAGAAGGAAACTGCCGAGCGGATGGGGATCAGTGCAGTTACTGTTTCTCGAAGAATCAAGAAAGGGTTAAAGTCTTTGCAAAAGATCATGCAATAGCAATTAATAAAAGAAGGAGGAAGAAATAAGTTTTTAGTTATCTAGAAGAAAAGGTTAACTATTAGAAATCTTCAAAAATTAAATATTCCTATTCTCCAAAAATTAAATATTCCTATTCAAACAACTTTTCTAGAGAGGTTATATACAGTCATTTTAATTCATATTAAAATAACCTCTGCTGTCAATCCAGAGCAATTTTTCCTATTATCCCTACTCCCTTTCCCCTGCTATGCTCACCAGGGTAAATTTTTTGCTTTCCAGTTGTAACTAGACTTGGAGGACAAGGAAGAGAAGGAAGACAAGGGAGAAAAAAGTGTAGATATTATGAGTTTGAATTTTCCTTATTTCTGCTTACTCATAGATTTATTAAAATTATCTAAATGTTGGCTTTTATACCCGCTTTCTCCACGTCGGGAGCCTCAGGATTAAGATTTGGGGCAGTCTTGTAACCGTAATGGTATTGAATAAAAAATAATGCTACGAATAATGAAGACTTGGAACTCACTACCCTTGGGTAATATCAGGGATGGGAATGTGCGATTCGTTTAACCTAAAATAGGCTGAAAAGTCTATATGATTTGTATTTTTGAGGGAGTTTGGGTCAGGATTCGGTGATTCGCTCCTCTTCAAAAAGTCTTGCCATGGCACAATTAACCCATACCACAAGCGGGGGGATAATTAACTTAAAAGTTGTTGCAATGCTGATACAGAAATAGTTTCAGCCTAGGTTCGACTATCTGACTATTCTCCCTCGGCAAGTTTTCGGCCCGCTGTAATTATTCTAAACTCCAGATTAAAAGAAAGAGGATGCATTAGGTTTTTTCCTACCCACAATTTTTTCCATCTCCCCATCTCCCCATCTCCCCATCTCCCCATCTCCCCATCTCCCCATCTCCCCATCTCCCCCTCCCCCCCCCTCCCCCCCCCCCCACCCCCCCCACTCCC
>NZ_JAAHGO010000098.1 GCF_010672455.1 Okeania sp. SIO2C9
ATCTTCAAGATCGTTCATTTAAAAATCAATATTTGACTAATCAAGACTTTTCTTATGCAGATATAAGAGGAGCAAATTTTACCGAAAAATTGTGGGTATGCGCCTCCCCTTGGATAGGGGATAATAAGCGGTCGTTTGCGCAGCATGACCTAGGATGGGATGGCGAGGTCTCGGAGCCATATCCAATCGACTCCTGTGAAGAAAAATTTTCATGAATTTGTCAATCCTCTTCAATTTATTTTCAAGGAGAGGTAATTATTCATTATTCATTATTCATTATTAATTGTTGAACAATCCCAAGGTCGATTATGCCTTTAAAAAAATCTTCGATTCAGAACAGAGTACAGACATTTTCATTGGCTTTATCAATCATCAGTTAACCGAATAAATAAATTTTCTAATTAATTTTTCAGTAGCAAATAATTATGTTAACTTATTCATCTAAACAACCACGGATAAATCTTCAAGGTCTTTACAGTTATCAGTTATCAGTTATCAATTATAGCAATATGATTTTAGTTGTGAAATATTGGAAACTTTTAGGCAACAGGCAACAGGCAACAGGCAACAGAGAAGAAGAAAAAAACGTATCATATGAATGTAATAATTGCTATATTCTATACTTTTAAGGAACACTTGAATTCTCACAACTGATTCCTGATTGCTATATCAGTTATTAGGCATCTTTAGATGGCTTATGCTGTGAGTAAAGAAATAAATTTATTGGCGGATGAAAAAGAATCACTTAAACTTTTAGAGGCAAATAATTATGCTAACTTATCCATCTAAACAACAACGCAAAAATTATCAAGGTCGTTCATTTAAAAATCAAGATTTGACTGGTCAAGACTTTTCTTTTGCAGATATAAGAGGAACAGATTTTACCAATGCAAATCTCACAGCTGCTAACTTCAATTATGCTTTAGCAGGATTAACAAAATCTCAGACTAGACTGATTTTTATTCTGATAGTTATCTTATTTTTAGTTGCAGGTGTAGCTGCAGGTGGTGCCACTATTGTTCCCATCAGACTTATATCTAGCAAAACAACTCAAAAATTTCCAATTCAGATTGGTGTATTTATGTTTCCTCTCCTAGAATTTATCAATATTGGCTTATTAGTAATAATAGTCCGTCAAGGAATTAAAAAAATTTGGGGGTATTTATTTACTCTAATTATTTTGATAATGCTAATGGCTGTAATATTTGCATCACTGGGTCTTGATGACAAGAAGATCGTAAATATTTTTAGTTTTTTGGGAATTACAAATACATCGCCTAACACAGTTATTAAATTGTCAGAGTGGTTGACAGATTTTAGATTTGGTGAACTGATTAGAGCCTTCATTAATTTATTAGCTGACAATGGCGATTCAGAGAATAAAATTGTGATTATAATTTTCAGTTTTATTATCTCTGCAATAGCAATATTAATATTAATTTTTACTCTCAGTTTAGCAGTAATTTTAGCTGGAATTATCTCCGGTAAACGGCTAGTAAATTCAGCATTAATATGGGTGAATATTATCACAGCATTTGGTACAGGAATTGCTGCTAGAAATCAAGTAAAACGCTCCGAAATACTGATTATAGTCATGATAACTATCCTGGCGATCGCTATTTCTTTAACCTTAATTTTTATCGCTATAAATCTTGCAAAAAAAATACTAGCAGAAGACGAAAATAATCTTTTCATCCTACAATTTGCTGTGGTCATTGGAGCAATAAGAGGCACCAATTTTGAAAATGCAAATTTAACCGATGCCGACTTTAGTCACGCCACTCTCAAAAGCACAAATTTTCGATTTGCTAATACCACTCGCACATTCTGGCGACAAACCAAATATCTAAAATTTGCCAGAGTCGAAAAAACTATATTAGAAGATATAAAAGTCAGAGAATTATTAATAAGTGGATGGGGAAAAAACCAAGAATATATAGAAGCAGACTTAAGAGGAGCAAACCTCATGAGTGCCGACCTTACTAACGCCAATTTAAAACTAGCAAACTTAGGAGAAGCTTCTCTCAAAGCTGCCAATTTAAACAACGCAAATTTAACCGAAACATTAGCAATAGGCACTAACTTTACCAACGCCCAAATGTCAGGAACTTGTTTAGAAGGTTGGAATATCGACCACACTACTATCCTCGATAATATTGAATCAAAATATATCTATTTATTAGAGGAACCAAAACCAGAAACAGACGATAGAGAACGCCGCCCCAGTAGTGGATATTTCCAAGAAGGAGACTTTACAAAATTATTCCAAGAAGTCTTAAATACTGTAGATTTAATATTCCGAAATGGTCTAAACTTCAAAGCCTTTATGTCATCTTTCCAACAGGTGCAAGTAGAAAATCAAGGTATTCCGATGGAAATTAAATCTATGGAAAATAAAGGCGATGGAGTAGTAGTAGTAAAAATCGACGTTCCCCCAGAAACTAACAAAGAAAAAATCCATCAGGAATTTGTACAAATCTATGATGAAACTGTCATAGCATTAGAAGAAAAATATCAGCAAAAGTTGGCAGGAATAGAAAAACAAGTTAGTCTCTACCATCGAAAAACTGAGGAAACTGAATATCGAATGTTCTTCATGAATCAGATATTAAAAACACAAACATCTGCCAATGCCATAACCAGAGAAAAATTAGTTATTCTCAATTTTGAAGGTGGAAGCTTGGCAAAAGGTTTTACCAGAATTAAAGCTTATATCTGGTCAGATGGTCATCCTCTACCAATGGATATTACCAGTAAATTACCCTCAAACTTAGAAATTTCTCAACTTTATCAACAGTGGAGCCAAAAATATCAAAAATTAATAGAATTGTATCAAGATTTAAGCTTGACCCCTAGAATCAAAATCAAAAAAGACCAGGAGACAAATGTTTCTATAAAAGATAGACAGAAAATAATTAGTCAGATTCAAGAATTAGAGAAAAAGTGGCGATCGCTCCTGAATGAATGGTTAAGTTTTCCCAGTTTTGCTCGGATAGAAAATCAACTACGAACTAAAATTCAACCCTCAGATAAAGTCCGATTAATTATTCAATCTGAAGATAATTTAATCCAACGCCTTCCCTGGCATTTATGGAAATTTTTCTCCGATTATCAACTTGCTGAAACTGCCATAGCTCTCCCAGAAGCAAACCGAGTCGAAAAGTTAAATATTGGTCGGGAAAAAATCCGCATCTTAGCAATTTTCGGACACGATAAAGGTCTCAATATCCAGAAAGACAAACAATATTTAGAAAATCTTCCAGATGAAGCCGAAACTATTTCTTTAATGAAACCAACTAGGCAAAAATTAGACCAAAAATTATGGGATGAAAAAGGTTGGGATATTATTTGCTTTTCCGGTCATAGTCAAAGCGAAAAAGATGGAAGTACCGGATATTTTGATTTAGATAATCAAACCAAAATCAAAATTGAAGAATTAGAAAATGCACTAACGACAGCTATTAGTAGAGGTCTCAAATTAGCCATTTTTAACTCTTGTGATGGATTAGGTTTAGCCAGACAATTTGCTCAACTACATATCCCCGCAATTATTGTCATGCGAGAACCAGTTCCAGATATAGTCGCCCAGGAATTTTTCCAGAATTTTCTCCAATTATTTTCTAGTGGCAAATCTCTATATATTTCCGTGCGAAAAACCAGAGAAAAATTACAAGTAATGGAAGATAAATTTCCTGGTGCAAGTTGGTTACCAATAATTTGTCAAAATCCTGCAGAAACCCCTCCTAATTGGCGAGACTTACATGGAATTTATCAACCTAATTTTGCCGAAATTTTGACAGATTTAAAATTAGCCATTGAAACGGAAACTTGGTTAACCCCAGCAGATAAAACAGAAACTTTAAAACAAGTAGAAATTTTGGCAGAAGTAGGAGAAATTCCCAGTCAAGAAAATCAATATTCTGTGAAGTCAGCCATCAGAATATTAAGAGGTATTGTTGCCGAACATCCCGCAGCTAATCTGATGGATGAAGCTGTAGAAAAATTATTAACTTACTTTTTAAATCAGAGAAATAATGATTGAAGAAGGAAGAAGGAAAAAGTGGATGTGAACTCAAACCCTAACCAATTATAAAGTAAGCATTCAGCTGTTAGCAGTCAGCTATCAGCAAATAATGAATAATTTTTACTAAGGTTAAAGGAGTGTAGTTTGGTAGCAATTTTTAATTCTCTCTCAATCTCTCAATTGCTTTTACCTCCCCCTCTAATTAATAGCTGATAGCTAATAGCTGATGGCTGTTTGCGCAGCATTCCGCAGGAAATGCTTACATTATAAACACCCTGTAGACAGCGGGATATTAAACCCAAAAGAAAAAGATAAAAAAGAAAACAATCGACTGAAGAAAATTTGGTTTTTGTTAAATTAGCATTCAGAACCTTAAACAGTATTATCTATCCCCGAAAATTCAGACAATAATTTGATTACTGAAGCCTTGAAAAAATTGTTAACTTACTTTTTAAATCAGAGGAATTATGAATAATTTATCTCGTTTTTTTTTACAGCGCTTAAACAACCGAAAAAACACTCAAGGATTTACTTTAATTGAGTTGTTAGTCGTGATTATTATTATTGGAATTTTGTCATCTATTGGTTTAGTAGCATTTTTAAATCTAGTGAGTAAATCAAAACAAGTTGAAGCAATTACTTACATAGAGGTCGTCACTGATGAACAAATTAGTAACTATACCGAATATAATCAGTTTAAAAACAACTTAAATGAGTTTAACTCTTTTCCACCAAAAGATAAACTTAATAATAATGATTTTCTTTTGAAGATACTTGGTTTTTCACACAAAACACAAAACTATTTCTATGGCATACCATTTATTAATAATGAAATAGCAATTCAAGTAGCTTTAACTAAAAATCCAACTACTAAATCTTATGCAGAAATTATATATATAAAAGATAGTAAGCTAGACAGAATGAAATGTGAAGCTTATGCTCAGGAGCTTTTAAACAATATATTGCCTAAATTACCATCTATTTCATCAGAGGATATACAACAGGAATTAGACCAATATTGTAAATAATATCATGTCCGGTCGAATACTTATAAATAAATAAATGAAATAGCTCCCTACTCCCTAAACTTTTAAAGACGATCGAACCTTGACAAAATGAATCAATATCAAATATATTTAAAAACGCTCAAAACTATAGATCAAAAGGAGTAAAATATGAGTGGTGGAAAAAGCCTCCAGCCGACAAAATATGCCGAACATCGGTATAACCTCACTGCACCAATTGATTTTGATGTAGCAGTGAAGTATGGTGGTGCATTAATGGCGATCGCTGGAGCAGATGGCGAATTAGCAGAAAAAGAATTTCAGTGGTATATTGATGAACAAGAAATTTTGTTGGTAGACTCTGCGGAGTACATTGAAGCGCTTCGCAAATTCGATTGGAAAAACGCTAACATAGAAGAGCTGTTGAGTGGTATCAAGTATGATTTTCCTCTGAATTTTCGCCGATCCATGTTATACCAAGCGATTAAGATGAGTCGAGCTGATGGAGTTTACCAAGAAAAAGAAAAAGCTGCTGTGGCTAAAGCAGCAGAAATTTTGGGAATTGAACGTAGCATTGTTATTAGCATTGAGTCATTAGCTGAAATGGAAGATGCAAGCGAGAGACTACGACTTGCTTTATTTGAAACGGAAGTTTAATTCTGTTTAACACCTACCTTTTTATAGAGGATTTTGATCTCTTGACCTTATGGACAAATATATCAACATTCTCAACCGTATTTCAGAGTTAGCCAATTGCATTCATAGTTTGACAGCAGATAATATCGATCGTGTTCTCATATTGCTATTGCGTTCAAGATTTCCCAAGAATATCTAATACCAAGCGTGATAAGTGTTTGTTACAAATAGTAGGGACGTTGCATGCAACGTCCCTACGAAAGAAGGAAGAACCGAAGTTGGAAGAAGGAGGAAATATTGAAAAAAATGTAAAAACGATATAAATAACTATCTAAAATGTACGATAGCTACTATTTTTAAGCATATCCGATGACAGGCACTTTTCATAGCATTCTTTTTTCACGCTTGGTATAACATAATGAGTATAGCGCATAGTGCAAGTCAAAATTCAGAAGTCAGAAGTCAAAAGTTCCTGACAATGCTACAAGTGGAAATTAAACAGCCGACGTAGTACAAGAAATCAGAGGGATGGCACCCAGAAGTACCAGAGTCTATCAAACAAATGATTTGGGTAAGTCTGCGTCTTACAGCGGTTTTCCTGCACGGTAGACCACAGTAGGGACGTTCCATGGAACGTCCCTACAAAGTTTTGCTTGTGAAGATGTGGTTCATCAAGAGCGAAAAGCGCTGTAAAGGACAGAATCCTGCACGTGGGAACAAAAATTCTGGAGAATAAATGAGCGATAAACTGGGTAGTGGTTCATTGTATATAGTATAGCCAGTAAGAGCATCTTGCTCCCCTTCAAAAAGACTCTCCCTAAAAGCTATCCCTTATAAGGAACTCCTGAAAACCCTGCAGGGAGGGTGGGCAGTGTGGGAGGTGTGGGGAGTAAGAATCTTGTCTACAATTGTCAAAAAAATGTATTTTTTCATACACTTTTCTCAAGAAAAAGCCTTTCAAAGACTTACACATAACTTGTCTATTTTGCCATGTTAAGAAAGATGTGGGTAATGGATAGCCCTAAAAGGGAGAGGTAATTATCCATTATCCATTAATGAACTACTCATTCAAACTACCATCGGGCATAATTGCCCCTTGCAAATTCGCCCCTTGCAGATTAGCATTTTCGATATTTGCTCCTTGTAAATTGGCATTCTTCAGGTTAGCTCCCGTGAGTTTAGCTCCCTTGAGGTCAACACCCATTAACTTAGCACCAGCCAAATTTGCTCCTACTAAGTCTGCTCTCCTGAGATCAGCATCTTTTAAGACTGCCCCCCTGAGATCGACACCTCGGAGATTAGCACGACTCATCATTGTCCCACCTAAATTCGCTCCTCTTAAATTCGCTCCTTTGAAATTTGCTCTAGTGAGTTTAGCATCTTTGAGATTAGCCGCTTGCAAATTAGCCGCTTGCAAATTAGAACTCATCAAATTTGCGCCAGATAAATTAGCTCGTCGTAAGTTAGCATTTTCTAATACTGCCCTCATTAAAGTTGCTCCACCAAGGAAAGCTTTTTCCAATTTGGTATTTTGCAAATTAGAACTCATCAAATTTGCTCCCTCTAAACGAGCGCTAGACAAATTAGCTTGCTGTAGTTTAGCTTTAATTAGGTTTGCTCCTTGCATTTGTGCACCTTTGAGGTTGGCATTTTGCAATCTGGCTTCCCTGAGATCGATACCTCTCAAATTAGCTTTGAATAAATCTGCTTCTCGCAAATAAGCATCTTCAATTTTGATAGCTGCCAAGTCAGCACCACGAAGGTTACAACCTTGGCATTCTCCAGTTGTTTGTAATTGCTCAACTGCACTCTTACCTGAGATTTTTTTGGTGACAATTTCCTGTTGAGGTTTTTGTGTTGTCGAGAAATTAGTTTGTTCTCGTTGCTGTCTAAACATTGTTAAACTCGTAGCTAATATAGCAACAGCTGTAATACTAGCCATTCCAACTAGAGCAGATGTTTTTACAGGTTTCATTGCCATCGTCACATTCTTAAAATTAGCAGCATCGCCAAACATAGGAATTGGTTTCAGCGCTGCTAAAGCTGCTGCTGCATTTTCAAAGCGGTCTTTGCTATTGGGAGATACCATTTTCTCTAGCCACATTGTGAATAATGTACTCAGTTGTGGCATTGATTTTTTGAGGTTAAAACTATAGTTGCGGTCTATTAATTTTTTGATCTCTGTACTGCGAGTACCTGTTAGCAAGCAGATTAGAGTTGCACCTAAACTATATAAGTCAGAATTTATAGTAACAGTACCATTTAATTCTTGTTCTGGTGACATAAACCCTGGAGTACCACTTATACCATCACTTAAAATATCTTCTATTCCTTTGCGTGCAGAACCAAAATTAATTAAATGTGCAATAGGGAATCTTTCACCGTGGGAGTGGGTATCAACTAATATATTTTCTGGTTTGATATTACCGTGAATAATTGGTGGAGTTTGCTTTTGTAAATAAACTAAAATTTCTAAAGTTGAAATAGCAATTTGCTTAATTTGTTCGGGAGTAAAACTTCTTCTTTCTGCTAAAGAATTGCCCTTTTGATATTTTGTAATTAAGCAAAATCCTTCGGTGGTTTCTAAAGAGTCTACATAATTGGGAATACAAGGATGTTGTAATTGTTTGAGAATTTCTACTTCTCGTTCATAAGCTTCAAATCCTGCCCAATTTGCGTCACTATCTGCAAAACGAAATTCTTTAATGACAACCTCTTGGTCTTGTTTGAGAGCTAGTCCCTGATATGTCACTTCTCCTTCGTTTTGGTGACGTTCTATTTCTCTAATAATTTGATAGCCGTGGCTAGAAAGGTCTTGGTTCATGTTAATAGTACCGCCGTTTTTTTCTACCTGTAAATGGGGTGCTAATGCAATAATTCTGTTTGAGAATTATATCATATTTTTTATTGACTAGCAATTACAAATTACCGCTATTCCTTATTTTGGCAATAATATTTAAGAATTATAATTTTTTTTTGATGAAATAAAAATTAGGTACATCAGAAATTATTTAGTTACTTAGTTAGCTCGCAAACTTTTATTATACTTGTACTTAATTCTGCTGAAAATAAGTGGAATAATCGAGCTATATTAATTGTTGTTTATAGCTAAAGTATTTACAATAATTTTTTTCCGAAATATGGTATTTTTTTATACTTTTTATACAATCGTAAGTATCGATATACTGGAGAGATTGTTTTTTATTACCTATTATTGAGATGAGTTGAACACAGTGCTAATAAATTTCAAAACGACTCTTTTATGGTAAAATAATACAAAACAATTTTGATAAAATGAGGTTTCTATGACAGAACAAAATGCTCGTGATTTATTTAAAGCTGCCTACGAACATCGCTACACTTGGGACTCTAATTTTCCCGGTTATAGTGCCGATATTGAACTAAAACAAGGGTCAGAACTGTACAATGGCCAAATTTCGATAAAAGCAGACTTCAGTGTAGAAGTCACCGGTATATCAGATGAAGAAGTACAACAAAGCGTTTATACTCAACTGCGGGACGTAGTAACTCACCGCAAACGTTCATCCTTTGAAGCATCCCATGGTAAAAATAACTTCAGTCTAGGCGATCGGGATGAAACTGGTGCAGTTGAAATTCTCGTCGAAGGTGATGCGATGGGGTCAAATTACAAGGTTAGAGATCGGGAAATTTGTCTAGTTAGTCGGGTAATGGGCCGAATGGCTTTCGTAATTAATACTCACAAAAGCTTGGATACAGGAGAAGGTTTTGCTGCCACTCACTATAACGCCATTTTCCGCAACCCTCAAACCAATGAAGTCATAAGAGAACTAGAATTTGAGGACAGTTATGAAAAAATTGGCAGTTACTACATAATGACTCATCAGGTAGTCAATTCTACAGAAAAAGGTCAAGTAACAACAACCGAATTTAACTACTCTAATATCAAATTGTTAGAACCAGCAGTTGTGTAGAAACAATCTGAACTTTTGGTCTATTTTGATGTTAATTCAGCTAGGATTAATTTAGGAGAATAATAGTTCTCATATAAGGAGAAAAAAATGTCTAAAGCACTGACCAAAGAAAATGTGGAAAATGTATTAGATGAATTACGTCCCTATCTAGCGGCAGATGGTGGTAACGTGGAATTCGTAGAAATTGAAGGCCCGGTAGTCAATCTCAGACTCGTTGGAGCTTGTGGTTCTTGTCCTAGTTCTACTATGACTCTCAAAATGGGTATCGAACGCAAACTTAGGGAAGAAATTCCTGAAATTGTTGAAGTCAATTCTGTGATGTAGTTATATTTTTCCTACTCACATTATTTTTGGTGTGGGTGGGAAATTTTTTAATCAGAAAACGCACAGTTACAGCAAGGAAGAAGTTACTTAGGACATAGACTAATGATGAATATCAGACAGGGAAGTGTTTCCCCCCTGTTCCCTGTTCACTGCTATACATCAATAGACATCTCCGGAAACTCACTTTTTATCCTGTTATTACAAGATTTGAAATTAATTATTGGAGAGGTCTAATAGTTAATGAGCTATTATTTTTAGTAGGTTATAGGAGAGAGGGAATAGTGATGTGACGTAGCACACCAAGACAGAGAACAGAAAACGGTAAACCGAAAAATATCTGAGTAGTAAATATACAAATAATTTTGCCTACCTACTAAAAAAATAATCTCTTAACTATACACTCTAAATCTACTAAAAAAAACATACAGTTGATTATCTAAAAATCTACTTAATTACTCCTAAACAACTGTATCTTAATATCTTGAGAAAACTACAAACTATAGCAGTTGCCATTACTGTATTTAATAGGTCAAAAGCTGAAAACTCAAACAACGCCAGATTTTTATTTTTTCTTTTTTTCTTCTTCCTTTAATCATAGATAAATAGTCAGTATCAGTAGCTAAATAAAGTTCTGCAAAGCTGCCGTTCCTAGAATTAAGTATTAATTGTTAGGTCAACTTTTCTGATCTACAAACTTACAACCACTATTTGAGCCATTGCTAATTACTCATTACCCATTACCTAATAATTAAGGTTTAAAGCCTCTCCTTTAAAGGAGAAAAAAGCGGTCTAGGGATGGCTCCGAAACCTCGCCATATCCAATCGACCAAGACAGCGTTTGATCTTCGGAGCTTCCCGTAGGGTGGGATGCCAAGGTATCCTCGCTGGCCGACCATCGAGTAATACCATTTCTCAAAAACTTTTCTACATTTTGTTGAGCAGGAGACCCACCCCTCGCCCCTCCCCCTCCCAGGAAGGGAAGTAGAGGAGTGGGTAGGGACGTTCCATAAGGGCGTCCGTACAGGGAGAAGCAAACATAAGAATAATTAACACCATTCGCGAGCTGAAATTAGCATGCAAAGTGATTTTGCTTGTGCTGATTAGTTGACAACTGAAGTATTGCCCAAGTATAGCAATAATGCATGGGAATTGCTATAAGAGAAGAAAAAATTTTCACGCTCCGCGTCAATCCTCTCCTTGAAAAGAAGAGGTAATTGTTAATTATTAATTATTAATTATTAATTATTAATTGTTTAACGACCTTCATCAATGAAAATTCTAGTTGTAGAAGACGATCGATTTATCGCCGAAACTTTAGCTGATGCCTTAACTGAACAACTTTTTGTAGTTGATATAGCCACAGATGGTCAAGTAGGTTGGGAGCAAGCTCAAGCCTATAATTATGATTTAATTTTATTAGATGTAATGCTGCCTAAATTAGATGGTATTACTCTATGTCAGAAGTTACGTTATATTAATAAAAGCATTCCTATTTTACTTTTAACCGCTCGTAATAACAATCAAGATAAAGTAAAAGGTTTAAATGCTGGAGCTGATGATTATGTAGTTAAACCATTTAATTTAGAAGAGCTTTTAGCCAGAATAAGAGCATTATTACGGCGAGGAAATGAGTCTGCTTCTCACATCAAAAAATGGGATAATTTATGTTTAAATCCTCAAAATTGTGAAGTTACTTACAATAACAAACAGTTAAATCTTACTCCTAAAGAATATGAAATTCTAAATCTGTTTATGCACAATAATCAAAGAATATTTAATTGTAGTGCAATTTTAGATAAAGTTTGGAGTTGGGAAGACACACCTACAGAAGATACAGTTAGAGCGCATATTAAAGGTTTAAGACATAAATTAAAAGCAGTAGGTGCGCCTAGTGATTTAATCGAAACTGTTTACGGTTTAGGTTATCGGTTAAAACAAGTTGAAGAAGGAAGAAGAAGGAAGGAAGAAGAAGGAAGGAAGAAGGAAGAAGAAAGAAGGAAGAAGGAAGAAGGAAGAAGGAAGAAGGAAGAAGGAAGAAGGAAGAAGGAAGAAGGAAGAAGGCATCCCCCCTTACCCCCCTTTGAAAGGGGGGAGGAAGGAAGCAAAAAGTGGATGGGGGTTCAAAATACAACCAATTGTAAACACTGTTTATGTGGCAGGGTATTAAACCCAAAAGAAAAAGATAAAAAGAATTTACCAGTCAATAATAATCAAATAAAAGATAAAGAAAAGCCTCAAAAATATCAGGAATCTCAACAAAAACTACAAGATTCCATTAGTAAAATATGGGATAGATTTCAAGGAAGCATTAATGAGCGGATTGGTGTACTAGAACAAGCAGTAGTAGCTGGAAAAAATGAAATATTAGAGATTGATTTACAAAGAAAAGCACAACAAGAAGCTCATAAATTAGCAGGTTCTCTAGGTACATTTGGTTTAGTAGATGGCTCGGATTTAGCTAGAGAAATAGAAACTTTATTGGCAGCGGAAAAGCCTCTTAATTATAGCGAAATATTTCATCTATCTAAATTAGTAAAAAGTCTATGCAATAAGATAGAAAAGCATAGTAATATCGACAAAGAAAAAAGTGATAATCAACAGATAAAATATCTTGATCGTCAATATTCTATTCCTATTTATCCAGAATGTAAATTATTATTAATACTAGACAAAGATAGTTTATTCGCAAAACAATTAATTGAAGAAGCTGTCACAAAAAAAATACAATTTAAGCTGGCTCCAGATGTTTTAATAACCACAGATATAGATGCTTATATTAATCAGAATTTAAACAATAGTTTACAAGATTTATCATTTTGTCCTAATGTAGTTTTACTTGACCTTGAAGTTGCTGCTAATTCAGAGAAAATATTAGTTAAAATTTCTAGTCAGATGCCTTCTTTACCTGTAGTTGTACTTAATACTAAAGGTGAATTGAGCGATCGCGTAAAAATTGCTAAACTAGGAGCATCAGCATATCTAAAAAAGCCATTACCACCAGCTCAAGTTATAGACATAGTATTAGATATCTGGCGAAAAAATCAGACTTTAGCAACTGTGATGATTGTAGATGACGACCTGCAAATTTTACAGACCATCGAACAGATACTAACCCAATGGGGAATTAAAGTTGTAACCCTGAGTGATGAGCGATATTTCTGGGAAACCTTAGAAAATACAGTACCAGATTTATTAATTTTAGACATAGAAATGCCATATTTTAATGGAATTGATTTGTGTCAAGTTATTCGTAACGATCCACATTGGAATTGGCTTCCTGTTATATTTCTGACAGCTCATTACAACCCTATGATTTGTCATCAAATTTTTGCTGCTGGTGCGGATGATTATATTTGTAAACCATTTAAATATTCTGATTTAATTACTCGTGTTATTAATCGGATTAAACGTAGTATAAGTGTTTGATTGTGCAATTAATTAACTGTAAAAATAAAATTAAATAGGATGAAAAAAATGCAAAGTGTAACTAAAAATCAAAATAATTTAATAGCATCTTTAAAAAATGCTAATGCTCAATTAAAAGCAGAAATTATGGAGCGTCAAAGAGCAGAAAAAGCACTACAAGAGCTAGTAGAAAAATATCAAAAAACATCTTTACAACTCCGAACTTTAATTAACGCTATGCCAGATATTGTGTGCTTTAAAGATGGTACAGGTAAATGGCTAGAAGCTAATCAATCAATGCAGGAATTATTTGAAATAGAAAAAGTAGATTATCGTGGTAAATCAGATATTGAATTGGGAGAAATTAGTAGTTTTTATCGAGAGGCTTTTTTATCTTGTCATCATAGCGATCGAGAAGCATGGAAGAAAAAAAGTTTGTCTAGGGGTGAAGAAATTATTCCCAAACGAGATGGCAGCATCAAAATTTATGACGTAATTAAAGTACCGTTATTTTATGAAGATGGAAAACGTAATGGAATAGTTGTTTTGGGGCGTGATATTACAGAGCAAAAACAAACAGAAAAAGTAATGATTAGATTAGCTTCTATAGTAGAATCCTCTAACGATGCAGTTATTGGTAATACTTTAGAAGGAATTATTTATAGTTGGAATTCAGGAGCAGAAGCAATTTATGGTTACTCTATTTCTGAAGTAAAAGGCTGTTCTATTTCTATATTAGCTGTGCCAGAAAGACCAAATGAAATTTCCCAAATTTTAGCAAATATTACCGCAGGAGCTAGTATAAATAATTATGAAACTGTACATATCAGAAAAGATGGTAAACATATAGATGTAGCTTTAACAATATCTCCAATCAAAGATACTGAAGGTAATATTATAGGAGTTTCAACTATTGCTCGGGATATAAGCGATCGTAAGCAGATAGAAAAATCTTTTGAACAGCTTCGTTACCAACATCAATTAATATTAAACTCAGCGGGAGAAGGAATTTGTGGAATAGATATATGGGGAAAAATTTCTTTTGCTAATCCAGCTGCAGCAAGAATGACTGGTTATACAATTAAAGAGCTGGTAAATAGTGACTGGAGTTTAATAATTTCTGGGGTTGGAGAAGGAAGAAGGAAGAAGGAAGAAGGAAGAAGTAAGAAAGAAGAAGGAAGAAGTAAGAAAGAAGAAGAAAGAAGGGAAAAATTGATGGGGACTCAAACTCCAACCAATTCTAAACATTGTGTAGACAGCGGGGTATTAAACCACAAAGAAAAAGATAAAGTTAACAACAAAGAAGAAGGAAGAAGTAAGAAAGAAGAAGAAAGAAGGGAAAAATTGATGGGGACTCAAACTCCAACCAATTCTAAACATTGTGTAGACAGCGGGGTATTAAACCACAAAGAAAAAGATAAAGTTAACAACAAAGAAGAAGGAAGAAGTAAGAAAGAAGAAGAAAGAAGGGAAAAATTGATGGGGACTCAAACTCCAACCAATTCTAAACATTGTGTAGACAGCGGGGTATTAAACCACAAAGAAAAAGATAAAGTTAACGACAAAAGTTCTAAATCTTCAGCACAAAAAAATTATTCAGATAGTCAAGTTACAACAACCTTAAAAAAAGGAATAGTTTGTCAAGTTACTGATGAATTTTTTGAGCGACGAGATGGGTCACATTTTCCCGTAGAATATGTTAGCACACCTATTTTAGAACAGGGAAAAATTATTGGTGCAGTTGTAACATTTAAAGATATCACAGAACGTCAAGCAGTTGAACAGATGAAAGACGAATTTATTTCCGTGGTGAGTCACGAGTTACGCACTCCTCTTGCTTCTATTCAAGGTGCTTTAACTTTATTGAAAAGTGGATTACTTAATCAAGCGCCAGAAAGAGGTAACAGGATGCTAAATATTGCCGTTACTAACACAGATCGTTTAGTACGATTAATCAACGATATTCTAGATTTAGAACGTCTTCACTCCCAGCAAGTAACAATGCTGAAACAAACTTGTAACATTGCTGAATTAATGCTCCAGACAGCAAGTGAAATGCAACCTATTGCAGAGAAAGCAGGAGTTAATTTGTCAGTCAAACCAGTCAATACTAAGTTGTGGGGATGCCCCGACAAATTAATTCAAACCTTAACTAACTTACTTAGTAATGCCATCAAATATTCCCCGAAAGGAACAACAGTCTGGTTGACTGCTAGCAAACAAGTTATAAATAGAAACCATACTATTAGCTCCGATAACTTCACTTCAACAGTTAAAACAAAATGCACTGAAGCACCTGCCTTTAATATCAATCATAGTTATCAAGTTTTGATTGCAGTTAAAGACCAAGGGCGAGGTATTCCTGCCGATCAGATAGAAAGTATTTTTGGTCGCTTTCAACAAGTTGATGCTTCTGACTCTCGCCAGAAAGGAGGCACAGGTTTAGGTTTAGCCATTTGTCGCAATATTGTCCAACAACATCAAGGTAAAATTTGGGCAGAAAGCACTTTAGGAGAAGGTAGCACTTTTTTTGTAGCCTTACCAATTTTGGATGAGGAGTAGGGAGCGGGGGAGTGGGGGAGTGTGGGGAGTGGGGGAGCGGGGGAGCGGGGGAGCGGGGGAGATTAAATATTGAAGTAATTATAGAATTATCAACATATACTATATAACCTGATTCTATATAACTGATAACTGATAACTGAAATGCTTAACCCTAATGGTGCAGAAATCATTCTCGGTACACCATCCTCTAATTCCCTAGTCGTACCACTCACACCCAGTGCAACCACAATGTTCGGACCTCGTGGAGCTTGCTTAATCTCAGAAACTGGACCTCTGTGGGTTGCTGATACCGGACATCATCGATTATTGGGATGGCGAAAATGTCCTGAAGTTGATACGCAACCTGCTGACTGGGTTATCGGACAATCTGACTTTTCTCAAGAAGGGCAAAATGCCAATGGTACAACCACTGCAGCAACAGTAAGCGTCCCCACTGGTATCTGTGCTTGTGGAGAAGGGTTAGCAGTAGCTGATGCTTGGAATCATAGGGTACTAATTTGGAAGCAGTTACCCGAAGATAATAATGTTCCTGCCGATATAGTTTTAGGTCAGGCAGATTTTACTCAAAATGAATCTAATCGGGGTCAATCAGAAACTGCTGCTGACAGAATGCACTGGCCTTATGGTGTCGTCTACCATCAAGGAAAACTCTGGGTAGCAGATACGGGCAACCGTCGGGTATTGATGTGGCAGCAGTTGCCAGAGGTTAACGGACAACCTGCCGATCTGGTTTTGGGGCAGGCAAATATGAATTGTCGGGATGAAAATGGAGGCAGTGAAGCAACGGCGGCCAGTATGCGTTGGCCTCATGCAATTACTTTTTGGGGCAATAATGTTCCGCAACAGTATGGCGATCGCTTGGTTGTGACTGATGCTGGAAATAATCGGGTAATGATTTGGCATACTATCCCTACTGAGAATAATCAACCTTGTTCTGTAGTTCTGGGTCAATCTCAATTTAATACAGTACAGTTAAATCAGGGGGTTTATTTTCCTTCTGCTGCTAGTTTGAGTATGCCTTATGGCGTGGTTGCGGTTGCTAATTGGTTGATTGTTGCTGATACCGCTAATTCTCGGTTATTGGGTTGGCGGGATACTGTGGATATTGGCACTCCGGCAGTTGCATTAATTGGTCAGTCAGATTTTCAGAGTAAGGGTGAAAATGCTTTGAGTTTGCATCCGACTCGCCAAAGTTTGTGTTGGCCTTATGGGATTTCTGTTTGTGGCAATACTGCTGTTATTGCTGACTCTGGTAATAATCGAGTATTGTTGTGGTCTCTGAATCAGGACTTACGCAAAGACACTATATATAGTGCATACTAAATCAGAGCGATATTCAACTGTAATTCTGCGCGATCGCTTAACTATCTATTCAAAAAGCTTCAGTTATTTAGAGTTAAATGAGTTTCACTTTAACTAACCCGGCGGGAAGTCCCGCGCTGTAATTTTCAATTCAGCGCCGGGATGAAAGCCGGGCACCAATGTGTGTAGTTCGTCCTGATTTTTGATATAATAACGAATGTAGATATAAAGGTCTATTCTAGGATGCTACTGAAATATAAGTACAAGCTCAAGCCCCATAAAAGTCAAGGGGTTATTATCGCTAATTGGTTAGAATTGGCAAGAATACAATATAATTATCGTTTGGCTCAAAGGTTGAATTGGTTTGAATCAACACGCACACCAGTAAATGCCTGTCCTTTAAATGTTTCAGTAGTACCAGTAGACCAAATTTATCAAAATATCCCCGAATTTAGAGTACAAACACGGGATGGCAGAAAGAAAGATAGTGATGGCAACCCAGTAACGAAAAAAGGTGATAAGCATCCTAATATCATAAATGGTTATGTAGTTTGGGAAACAGTACAGTTAGCAGACCTAGCACAAACTAAAAAGCTATTTCCGGAATACAAATCCATACACTCCCAGGTTTTACAGGATGTTGTTCAGCGTGTACAAACTACCATGGATAACTTTACCAAACCTGACAAAAACGGTAAAACCAGTGGGAGGCCGAAATTCAAAGGGAAGCATTATTATAATTCGTTGAGTTATCCTCAGTTATCAAATTCTCATCTTGTCAAAAATGCCAACGGTCGTTTTTGTATAAATCTACCAAAGATAGGTTTAGTCCCCTTTGTCTACAATCGCCCAATACCAGGAGGATTCAAGGTCAAGACAGGTACAGTAATTCGCGAAGCAGACGGATGGTATATTAGCTTCACCATAGAAGATAAGACTGTACCTTTGAGGAGTGTAGAAATTCAACCCACCTCAGATAACTCCAAAGGTATCGACCTAGGATTGTTGCACTATGCTGTTACATCTGATGGAGAATTTATAGAAGTTCCTAAATTTTTCAGATTCTCTGAGCATCGCTTATCTAAACTACAGGTGAGATTAGCTAAAAAACCAAAACATTCTCATCCTTGGAAGATTCTCAAAGGTAAAATAGCAAAACTCCATCAACTAATAGCTAGGCAACGACTCGACTGGCAATTCAAACTTGCTTATCATTTATTCAGTGACTGTCAGGTGATATTTTTAGAAGACCTGCAAATAGCAAATTTAGTCAGACGTTGCAAAGCTAAATTAGGTGATAATGGTCAATTTTTGCCCAATGGTCAGTCAGCTAAATCAGGGCTAAATAAGTCTTTGCAAGATGCAGCATTTGGTCAGTTTATTCAAATCTTAGAGTATGTTGCCTGGAAGTTAGGCAACAGAATTATCAAAGTAGACCCAAAAGGTACGTCTCAACATTGTTGGGAATGCTTGAGTAAAGTCCCCAAAAGCTTATCAGAACGCTGGCATTCATGCCCTAAATGTGGTCAAGAGCTAGATAGAGACTATAACTCAGCTCTTCTAATACAGAAAATAGGATTATTATCAACACAGGAGGAGGACATCACTTCTGTAAAAACTGCGGTCAAGGCTTCCTTGGCTGAAGAATCCCGCGCTCTCCCGTAGGGGAGCGTCGGGAGTATGTCAATTGAAGGATATTTCTATTCTGACCCCAGATAATCTGATCACAATTCATGCTTAACTTGATCAATAGTTTTTCCTATTTTCACTGCTAATCTTTTTCAAAACTTCCAGACTAACATAGCACAGACTATATGATTTTTTTGAATTTGACTGAGACGACATTGACAAAATTCTATACCTGTCAATTGCTTAAGTTCTCTGTGAAACTCTTTGATCTTCTCATCTAGGCAAGGGACTAATATTATACAGCATCCATTGAAGATTTACTTAAGTCATTAGACATTTCTAGAAAAGAGGCAGTAGGCAGTAGGCAGTAGGGAGAAATAATTGATAATTTATGTGTGATAATTGATTTTATAGCGCTGTGCGCAGCTCCGGAAGGCAACAGCTCCGGAAGGGGGAATAAAAAACCAATAATATAAGGCTTTTAGCTATTGGACAGTTCTTTTCATTAATTGATAATGGATAATTGATAATTGATAATTACCTCATTTTTGATTTTTGTAGATGTCTATTAGTTGCAATATATTCTGTTCTATTGATAGAAATAGTTGCCTAGAATACCTTGACTATCTTGAGTGTTTCTTACATTCTGAGGAGACCTCGCCAATTAGCACTCGCTTTTTGAACTCTTAGAAAACCTTTTATATCATGTCCGAAGGCAATCGTTTGTGTAAAAGTTAGCATGGATATCTACAGGAAATTTAAGTTTTTTTTCTTGCCTGTTGCCTGTTGCCTTCCGGAGCTGTTGCCTATTTACTATACAAGACCGATGCTACCGGACATGATATTATTTGAATTCTTTTACCAAAAAATTGTGGTTTAAAGTCTCCCCTTTTAAGGGGATAATAAAAAAAATTTTCATTATTAGTCAATCCTCTTATTTTCAAGGAGAGGTAATTATTCATTATTCATTATTAATTGTTGAACTGATATTTTTTCTAATTCATTCCAACTTAATTCTCCAAGATTTTTATCTTTCTCGATTGCGACCAGTATCATCTACTAGACGATTTATTTTTAAGAGACAGTAATAAAATTTTTCCCTTGTTATCTACCAATGCCATTAATCTTTTTGTTGCATACCAACTATCCATTAATACAGTTTTATTGTGATCGTATTTTTCTCACTTAATGATATTACAAATGACTGTTTAAGATTTTTTTATTAAGTCTAAATACTTACTCCTGTTTTTTGATTTTTACATACTGCATTTTGTAGCACCAAATGTGGGTTTATAAATAAACGGTAAAGCCTTTTTTATCTTTTTATTTTGGGTTTAATACCCCGCCATCTACACGGTATTGACAATTGGTTGGGGTTATAATACCAAGGGTGAAAAAAGAATGTTACTAATAGTCAGAGGAATAAAAAGACAAATGCAGGATATGTCCTTTGACAAAGCGGTCGATCTTCGGAGCTTCCCGTAGGGTGGGATGGCGATCTTCGGAGCGGGTCTGCACTCTTCGGGTCTCCTCGCTGGCCGACCATCGACCAAGAGAGCGGTGCGACCCCGCGACGACGCCAGTCGCATCTGGTAGCGCACCAAGAGAAAAGAATGATTTCCGACCTGAAAAATGGTATTGAAGCTATTAATTCTGACTCGGTCCTCCTGACTTCCCCTCCTGGGAGGGGCGGGGGTTGGTTGGGGAGGGGCAGGGTTTGGTTAACTCCTAAGAAATATCCTAGCTATTTGTAGCAAATATTTATTAATTTGGTATAATATCAAATCCGTTTAATTCGGTATAAAAAAATCTTCCATCTTCAACCATTACCAAATATTTCTCTCACTCCCCATCTCCCCATCTCCCCATCTCCCTATCTCTCTAACTCCCCATCTAATTACACCGATGCTACCGGATTTGGTATAAGACACGAAGTGGCTTGTCGAAGACTTTCCCCATCCACTTTTTCCTGATTCCTTCTTCAAGGATGATTATTTATCTGTAGGCCAAACTCCAGAAAAGATATTTTTGACTGCAATTGAAATTCGTTCAATATCTTCTTTTAAAAGTGGCGGCCACATTACTCCTTTTCGTCTACCAGCTTCAAATAATTTTAGACTTTCTATTGCTAATAAATATAATCCGGCAACTAATTCTCGGTCTAGAAGGGGATCTCCTTGTAACATTTCAAAAGAGATTTTTAGAGCTAACAAAATATTAGTTGCTTGGCCAGGAATAGGAGGTTGACCTTGTTCGAGACGCATGAGGAAAGCATCTGGATTAATTTTAGTTTCTAAAGCTGTTCCTTGATCTATGAGAAATTGACGGGCAGTTTCATAATTCATATTAATAATTAGGTGGTAGGTTTTAGGTGTTATACCAATTTTATGTGAGGTGGCACAGAATGGGAAAAAGCATAAGTAATTTTTAGGTTGGGTTAAGCGATAGGGCAACCCAACAAAAACTCATATTGATTAATTACTGATCATAAAGTTTTTGTTTGTTTGTAGTTAAGCCCTAGCCCTTACAATACTTAGTATTATTGCTCTAGCAAAATTACGATCCTAATTATAACTGTTCTAATGAACATGATATTATTTGCTACTATTGATAATTTTCCGGCACTATAAAATTACGATTTTATAATTAGATAGAAAAAAAATTTATCGTGACAAATCAATGTTGCTTAGACCGTTAAACTACGTCAATTCTTGTTAATTAATTATGGTGAGAGACTTTGATTAACTTTGCCTAGAGTTTTGGACAATACTCCCAACTTTTAAACTAAACTATGGCTAATATTAGCGACACATTGGAGCTAATACTGGGTCTTCCTAAGAATCTTCAAAAATAGCTCCTTGTTGAATGAGGTCTTGTTTGAGTTGTTCATTAATTCCTTGGCTATTGCTGCTGAATTTTGCATTTATTACTTTACTGTTTTCTAATTTAGCTCCACTGAGGATAGCTCTTGTGAGGTAAGCTCCTCTGAGGATGGCTCCATTAAGGATGGCTTTTCTGAGGTAAGCTCCACTAAGGTCTGCTTCTGTGAGGTCAGCTCCACTGAGGTCGGTTTCTTCGAGGTAAGCTCCACTGAGGTAAGCTCCACTGAGGATAGCTCTTGTGAGGTAAGCTCCACTGAGGATGGCTCCACTGAGGATGGCTTTTCTGAGGTCGGCTCCATTAAGGATGGCTTTTCTGAGGTAAGCTCCACTAAGGTCGGCTTCTGTGAGGTAAGCTCCTCTGAGGATAGCTCCACTAAGGTAAGCTCCTCTGAGGATAGCTCCACTAAGGTCAACTCCACTAAGGTCAGCTCCACTAAGGTCAGCTCCACTAAAGTCAGCTCCACTAAGGTCAGCTCCACTAAGGTCAGCTCCACTAAGGTCAGCTCCACTAAGATTTAATTTTTCGCTCCCTCGATAAGTTCTAATTTTTTGAATTAATAGTTCTTTTTCATCAACTCCAGTAACCGCAGCTTTAATTTTTGCCACATCAGTGTAAGAAATATCCCCAGTAATTGAAAATGCTAATTTTTCCTTTTCAGGCTCGATAAACTCAACATTTTTTATTGGCACATCAAATATTTCTGTTAATTCTTCAGAGTTAAATAATTTTTCAATTCTTTCTAGACCTTCTGGAGAACCTTGTAAAACAAACTTTAAACTTCCTTCATCAACATCAACAATTGTTAATTCCGCATCATCCGCATCATCCGCAATTTTTTGTAGATGTTTTTCAATGACTTTTAATGTGAGCTCGTGTGTAATATTGAGACTGCCAGTTATTATAAATGCTAATGCTATATTTTTCTCTTCTTTTGGATTCGGAATTTTTTCAGATGCATCGGCTGTAGAATGATTGTTATTCACTTGAATTATTATATTTTTGTCACCCTGAATAATTTGATTATTGTTTTCCTTGTTAGATTCCTCGTTATTCATATTATTAATTTAGATAGATTGTTTTGATTTACTTTTACTTTAAAAATCCATCTAAATCAGGAAATATTAGGTTGTCTACTTCATCTGTCCCTAAAGTAAGCTGTGGCTAATACCCCTCTATAAATTGGGGGAAATATCATATCAATTCCCCCCAATTAAACAGCCGTTTGCCTCTAGATTTTAAAGTCAACCAAACATCAATTACTCCCCAAAATAATGAGGTGTAAAACTCCCATGTAAACCATAAGGAATATGATGCTTTAAATGCAACTTCGCCACAGGTTTTTTATTCAAATCTCTAGCATCCAAAATCACAACATCTGACCGATTTTCCGCCGCATCATACATCAACATCAACAACCAACCATCATCTTCATTCACCCCATTCGGAAAAGGAACAAATAAAGGTTCTCCGGCAAAACCTCGCGGTGCAACACTAAAAATTTGACGTTCTCCTGTTTGCCAATCAATCTTTAATATTGCTTGTAAAGGAGCATTTCCTGTGGGAATATCCGTAGCGCCAATAAACAAATATCGATAAGCTTTTCCTACATTATTCGGATGTAAAGTTGGAAATTCACAACAACGACTTTCTGCTACTTTACTTTCTACATTTTCCTGAGCAAGATTAATCTTAAATCTCCATAACTGACCTTCTGGAACTGAGTCAAAATCTACCTCTTTAAAATTAGCATCGGGGTCAACTTGTGGGAAAGAGTCATAACAAATAGAATCTACATAAATTTCCCCATTCTCTTCCCAAGCATTGGCATGATGAAAGACAAAACAAGGCTCAGTTTCCAAAATTTTCATGTCTTTACTACCATCACGAGGAATTACAATAACCCGCGTCGGTTGATTAGGTGAAAATTCCAAACATTGACCAGCACCTCGCAATCCAAGGAAGAAAGGAATAGGATTTAAAGTAACAGGATTTTGGAAAAAGATACAGTAATTTGGGGTAATTACCATATCGTGTAAAAAGGCAAAACCAGGAATTGAATGAGAGTAACGTTTGAATAATTTTCCCTGACTATTAAACTCAAAAATAGTGATAGTACTCGATAAACCAGGTTTCACAGAAAAGTTAACCAAAACATCTCCTTTGCCATCCTTTCCTTTCTCAATTCTGGGGTGAGCAGAAAAAGCTTGACCAGGCTGTAAAATCCCATCTAAATCATCAATTCCAATAGTTTCTAAATTATTTGGATTTAAACGATGAGGTTGAGACCCTTCCCACAATGCCAAAAGTTTATCGCCCCAATAAAGAATACCAGTATTGGCAATATTTTTATTGTTCAAATCGAAAATATTAGCTAACCAACCACCAGGTTTTTGAGTGCCAAAAACCCCTCGATAGAGAATTTTTCCTGCTGCTTTTTCTGCCACATAACCTTCCGTTTTAACAAAGCTATTTTGGAAGTAGGCACGACCATTTTTAAAACCAATAGCACAAACCATTCCATCCCCATCAAAAGGATGAGCGATCGCTTGACCATTAATATCTAATAAACCTGGTCCGTTGCGGAAAAAAGTACCATTCAAATCTGCTGGTATTTCACCTTCTATATCATCAATCCAATAACTATATTCATTGGGTTGAGATTCATATCCTTTTTTCCAATCTTCACGAGTATAAGATGTAGATTTTTCAATTTGTAAATTTGTCATAATTAAATCCTAATTTCTCAACTTTTTAAAGTTTTACACGAAATATCAATTTGAGGGAATTAAACTATCTCTATCGCTCAACACAGAAAAATCTGACTTAATTACAAATCAGAAACCAAAAATTTATTCACTACTGTTTTGCCATACGCAATAGTAAAATTTCACACCTTCCCACAAAATAGACTCCAAACCAAAGGCGATCGCTCAACACAGAAAAAATCTGACTTAATTACAAATCAGAAACTAAAAATTTATTCACTACTGTTTTGCCATACGCAATAGTAAAATTTCACACCTTCCCACAAAATAGACTCCAAACCAAAGGCGATCGCTCAACACAGAAAAAATCTGACTTAATTACAAATCAGAAACTAAAAATTTATTCACTACTGTTTTGCCATACGCAATAGTAAAATTTCACACCTTCCCACAAAATAGACTCCAAACCAAAGGCGATCACTCAACACAGAAAAAATCTGACTTAATTACAAATCAGAAACTAAAAATTTATTCACTACTGTTTTGCCATACGCAATAGTAAAATTTCACACCTAAGAAAGAAAGGGATAATATCATGTCCGGAAATTAGTGATGAAAAAAACCCAACTGTGTATACATGGCAAATCTCTTTATTCTCCCTACTCCCTATTCCCCTGTACAGACGAAAATGTCTTCGCCCCTAGTTATAGCAATGTGCGCTGGGATATTTACAAATTACAAGAACTGTCCAATAGCTAAAAGCCTTATATTATCGGTTTTTTATTCCCCCTGTTGCCTGTTGCCTGTTGCCAGATGAGCTGCGCACAGCGCTATATTGATAAGTATTCAACCGCACATGATATTACACCTACGACCTACCACCTATTTTTAGTTTTGAGAGTTTTTACTACTAGGAGTTGGTACCATTTCTGGTAAATATTCTGGTAAAAAATTATCTCTACCAACTTCAGAGCTAATAGAATTCAGCTCTAATACTGATAGAGAATTAATATTTTCATTTTCCTCCATTTGAGCATTAGCTGCTGGTAACCAATTTAGTAAAAATAATGGCAATAAGGTAGATAGGTTAGTGATAACTATTAACAACCACAAATTATCAAAATTTGTCTCTGTAACTTCTAACCAATGCATTAACAATGCACCTCCTTCATGGGAGATAAGTCCAGCTAAATTATAGATAGACATTAATAAAGCAAACAGAGTTGCTTCTACTCCCGGTGGGCAAAGTCTAGCAGCTAAAACTAATACAGGCATGAAAGCAATTTCTCCCATTACTGTTAGCACTAAACTATCTCCTAAACTAAACCAATGGTCATCGATACCTAAACTGCGGTTAGCATGAGTAACTAGCAGTAAAGTAGTCATTCCTAAAACAGCAGAAATAACTATAGACCATCCGAAAATTTGCCGAAAAGGAACAGATTTAAAAAAGCGTTGAAATAGCCAAACACCTATTAAAGCAGCAATACTTGTTACTAACCGTACCCTCCCTAAAAATTCGGGTTGAAATCCTAATTCGTTTGTGGAAAAGAAAAAGAAAGCTGACTCAGAATTAGGGGTTGCCTGCCAAAGAAAAAGGAAAGCTGTTGGTAATAAAATTGATTTTTTTGTAACGGCTATTTTCACCAGTTTAATTTGCTGTTTTACATTGTCAAAATTAATCCCAATAGTAACTTTTTCTTCATTAATTAACCAGGCTACAACAGAAACAATCAAAGGAAAAATAGCTGTAATTAAAAATACAGTTTGATTACTAAAATGCTCCAGTAAATAACCACTCAAATAAGCAGTTATTAGTCCTCCTAATGCTGAAGCTGCCCAACATAAAGATTGTAGAGAACCCGTACTACTAACAGATTCTTTTTGCACTCTTTGTACAACTAAAGAATCAACAATTACATCACTAATAGCCACCGATAAAGAACTCAGAGCGATCGCTCCTGTAGCTGCTAGTGGAGTATGTACCCATTTTGCCAATGCTATCCAAGAAAACGCCCCCAGTATCCCAGAAAAAATCATATAAGGCCGTCGTCGATAACCTAATATTGGCACTCCGTCTGAAATAAACCCAAAAACAGGTTTAATCATCCACGGTATGATGACAACGCCCAACATTGCCGATACTTCAGCGGGACTCATGGCCAATTCATCCTTGAGAAAGAAACTGACAGCAAGACGTCCCAACCCTAAAATTCCTTGGACAAAGTAAACAAGCAATATAGCCATGAGTTCCGGTGTCGGTTCATTGCCAAAAAATACTCTCTGTTTGAGGGATTTTTTGAGCTTGATTATGCCTTGAGAAGATATGAACATTAGTGAACACTTATTAACATTTTTTAACCAATATAATCTTATCTTAACTAGCCATCAGCTATCAGCTAGCCTCCTAGGTCGGAACTACGTTAACAGTTATCAGCCGAAAAATTTGTGCATATATTAGACACCTGTTTGCGCAGCATTTCGTTAGGAAAGGCTTTTAAATACTACTTTTTCGTAGATTTTCCGCCAATCACAGGACAATTTATCAGGACTTACGTAAAGGAACTATCTATAGAGTATAAAGACTATTGGACAATAGTTATGAGTACTATATATAGCGTATCTGCGTAAATCATATTTATATCAAAAGTATGAAATTCAAGTTATAGCGATCGCCACAACAAAAACTAATCTAAAATCTAAAAACCCAGGCGCTATAGTTGAAAAAACGGTGGTGGTGCATAGTAATGGTAAAGGAGTGTGGGGGGATGGGGAGATGGGGAGATGGGGAGATGGGGAGATGGGGAGATGGGGAGATGGGGAGATGGGGAGATGGGGAGATGGGGAGATGGGGCGATGGGGAGATG
>NZ_JAAHGO010000099.1 GCF_010672455.1 Okeania sp. SIO2C9
TAAGCCACTCTCTATCTTCAGTATTTTTTGCTTGAGTAATAAACTGTTTTTGCAGCTTTTCGTTACTAGGTTTCTTACCTCCTGATTTGTATTTTTCTTGACAGCAAGCTAGGCTATCATTCCAAACCACACGAACACAACCAAATAGCTTTGCTAATCGATGCTTTTGTCCCGGTGTAGGATATATACGATACTTAAATCTAGCTTTCATAATTTGCTAGCTATACTAACAGTATTATAACATCTTGATTGAAACATTTAGCAAATAAAAAGTCGCCCTTGAAGGGCGAGGCTTGAGACCCAATTTTTCGGTCAGGAAGTACCTCTACCAGGATATGACTTGGCAGAAATTAAGATTGCCCTCCCTCCAGGTACCCCTGTGCCAAGGATTTATCCACCCCCAAAAATATTTTACAATATTGACATTCCTGATACGGAGGTATCAGCACAACTAAATCTAGCAGCAACAGCGACATACACTTTTAATCCACTATCTAAATCTCAGGGCTACGTATGTAACGATTTAGACCCAATTGCCCCAGGATTTCCCATGCCATTTACACTTACATGGCAGAATATCCCACCACAGGAATGAGGTAAAGAGTTGGGGCGATCAGGAATCTTGAAATAATTAGACAAAGTTAAACATAATTATATATTTATTTGAATAAAGTATAGTTATGTCTAAAAATGGTGTGTTACGACAGATTGTTAAATGCCTTTCACAATCTGTCTAATGCATCCTAAAAATTTTGCACTAAATTGGCTGTGTCGGTCAACTACTGATTCTTATTAACTGGCAACTAATTAACCTTTATTCCCTTTTAAATCCCGCCAACAAAAGAATGAGGATTAAAAATATTTTGTGAGTCAAATTGTTGTTTAATTCGGCGCATTATATCAAGACCATTCTGACTATAACCCCAAACATCTAGTTTTTCTTTTATCTCTAATGGTGCTGCTAAAACTGTGAGAAATCCACCTTTAGATTCACACCAACGCCGTAATTCGAGAAGAGTTTCAGGAGTAACAGAATTAAAATTTAATTCTCCCAAACCACTACCTGCATGAATTAATCCGAAACCAGTTTCTATGGCCGATCGCTCTAAAGTTTCTACAGCTTCCCTAGGCATAACTCCTATTTTACAGATTATTTCTGTATTTTCCTGAGAATGCCAGATTTGTTGTTTTAATTTTTGCCATAATTCTGCTTCATAATCATGATAACGGGTGGAATTTAGACCTAAACTATCTCCCACTTTTAATAATTGATTAGATTGCTCTTCAACACTCTCTATTATGCTTTGAAATCTAACCATTAATCCCACACCTTTACCTAAGTCTAATTGTTCTACTAATTTAGTTGAAAGTAAGTCAATAGCAACAGGTGTTAATGCTGAAGATAATAAAGTTTGAGTTGCTTTGGCAATGTTATTTTTTTCTCCTACTAAAACAACAGTACCGGATGCTTGTTGTAGAGGATAAACTCTCAGAGTAACTTGACTAATAATACCTAATGTGCCATAAGAACCTGTAAATAATTTCATTAGGTCGTAACCTGCTACATTTTTAACTACCCGTCCTCCCGCTTTAGCAATTTTTCCATCCGAACGCACAAAACTTATACCCAGTAGCATATCTCGTACACCCCGGTAGCGTTGACGAAGGGAACCTGTATCAGCAGTGGCAACGATACCGCCAATAGTAGCAGTTTCTGGATAAGCAGGGTCGATAGCGAGAAATTGACCTGTTTTTGCTAAGGTTTCCTGTAATTCTGCATATTTCATCCCTGCTTCCACTGTAACAGTTAAGTCACCAACAGCGTGTTCGATGAGATGGTTGAGGCGATCGCTACTGACAACTATTATTCCCTGTTTGTGAGTAGTTGGGTCTACCTTCATTAACCCTCCCCAATGAACTTTACTACCACTACCACAAGGTAATATTGCCCAATTATTTTTAGCACAGCAAGTAACTATGGTAGAGAGTTGTGCTTGAGTTTCTGGATAGACGATGCAGTTGATAGTAGTTTCGGGAGCGATCGCTTGTGAGATTTGTTGTTTTTTTGTTTGGTCTATATCTTGCCACAAACTAATATTGTCTTTGCCGACAATAGTTTCTAATTCTTGTATGTTAAATTTATTTTCTTGGGAAATCACTATGATTAATTATGAATGCTATTAGTCAAATTATTTTTTTTTCAGTTAGGGCTTTAAAATAATTCCCTTTTCTTTGTTATAGCACATTTGTGTAATTTATTTGATTGACTTTTTGATGATTTTATGATATTTATTTCTGTAATACCATATCCGGATGATTAAATGGCGTTGCTGATTCTAGGTATGATGCAAGCCCCCCTAACCCCCCAATTTTGGGGGGAATAAAACTCTAAAAGTCCCCCAATGCGTGGGGGATGCGCGGGGGCTTGACTAGAACCAAACTATCGCGCATTCATACTTCAATTCAGCAACGCCGATTAAATATAATAAAAATTTTTTCCTCTCAATGTTGAAGAAATATACCAAATTGATGCTCTGTTTCCAGTGTTCCCTCTAGAATTTACACTTACAACCTACAACCTAATAACTTTTAGACTTAGTATTTATTGCGAACTTCAGTTAATTCTTTTTTAAACTATAAACTATAGTAGTATATCAATATATATATTTCAAGCCCAAGCTTAATAAATTAGGTATAAAAAAATTTTAATCTACTTATTACTAGAGGAAAAAAAATATGCTTACCACACTGCAAAAAAGAAAGTGGACGCGCTTGTTTCAAGTCTATGATGCCGATCGAAATGGTACAATAGAAAAAGATGATTTTGAAGCAATATTTCATAATCTTGTTCAAGCTCGTAATTTAACTGAGGAAATGCCACAATACCAGCAACTCTATGCAAAGTTTATGGAAGAGTGGGAATATTTGCAAAAAGATGCCGACAAGAACGGAAACGGTAAAATTGAGTTAGCAGAATGGCTCCAACACGCCGAGCGTCGCATCAATAATCCAAATATATACCAAATACTTGTTGACCTAGCAGATCGGGTTTTCGAGTTATTGGATCTCGATGGAAATGGAGTTATTGGGGTGGAAGAGTACAAAACTTTTTATTGGAGCTGACGAATTCCTCCAGATTTAGCTATAGAAATTTTTCCTAAGTTAGATCTAAATGGTGATGGTAGTATAACTAAAAAGGAATTCTTGAAATTAGTACGGGAATTTCATCGTAGTGATGAACCTGATGCTCCCGGAAACTAACTTTTTGCCTTCTATACTACCATACTGCAAAAAAGAAAGTGGACGCGCTTGTTTCAAGTCTATGATGCAGATCGAAATGGTGCAGTAGAAAAAGATGATTTTGAAGCAATATTTCATAATCTTGCTAGAGCGCGTAATTTAACTCAAGAGATGCCACAATATCAGCAACTCTATGCAAAGTTTATGGAAGACTGGGGATATTTACAACAAGATGCTGATAAAAATGGAAACGGTAAAATTGAGCTAGCAGAATGGCTACAATACTTTGAGAATCGCATCAATAGTCCAAATATATATCAAATAGTTGTTGACCTAGCAGATCGGGTTTTCGAGTTATTGGATCTCGATGGAAATGGGGTTATTGGTGTGGAAGAGTACAAAACTTTTTATTGTAGTTGGCGAATTCCTCCAGGTTTAGCTGTAGAAATTTTTCCCAAGTTATATCTAGATGGTGATGGCAGTATAACTAAAAAAGAATTCTTGAAATTAGTACGGCAATTTTATCGTAGCGATGACTCTGATGCTCCCGGAAACTTATTTTTTGCTTACTACTAATAGACATCTCCGATAATCAAAAATCAAATCAATTATCGTGCATAAATAATTAATTCTTTCCCCCTACTCCCTACTCCCTACTCCCTCTTTTCCGGAGAGGTCTAATGTTTTTAAACATCCCAATCATTACCAACCTTTTCCATCAGGCGATTTAATATTACATATCCTTGTGGGTTGACAACAGTCAGGCGGATGATTGATGGGTCCTTAGGTCGGTGAGCAATAATATATTTGTGACTTCCGTTTCTAAAGATATAAGTATAGCGTTTCCTGTTTCCTCTAATAGAAGCATTTTTCAAAGTTAGAGAACCGCCAGTTTTTCGATCTAGAGCTTCATAGGTATAGTTTCCCAACTCATCTAATTTCAGCCAAACAACCCAATTTTCGCTATTATCCATGAAAGCTCCAGTTGGACGGACAAAGTCGGTAGGCATTGCAGAAGCACTATGAGAATTTAAGGTAATATCTGCGATCGCAGGAGTAGATAAACCAATAACAGATGCTAGAGCAATAGCTTTGATATTCATATTTTTCTCTTTCTTTATTTGTTTAATATCATGTTCGGATAACCACTTATAATAAAGTCATTGCGACTGGAACGGAGTGGAAGGAAGCAATCTCAGGGGTTTGAGATATCTCTTCTATCTATAATCCTAATTAGAACTATTCAACCGAACATGATATAAGTGGTGTATTGTTTTTCCTATATTAATTCTTCCAATTCAACAATTGTGTTTCCGTATTTATCATGCTATAAAAGTACCAGAATTAAATTTGGCACACATATAGCGCTACGCGTAATATCATGTCCGGTTGAATAGTTATAAATAAACGACGGAGGAGTCAGGAGTCAGTCCTCAGGAGTCAGGAGGAACAAAGAAAGAAGAGAGGAAGAAATTTTTTTATCACTAATTATCCGGATATGATATAAGTACAAAAGTTAAAAGTAACATCTGACTGAGTCTGAGCATTTATAAATGTCCTAACCTATTTGCGTAGTGCTATAGAACCCATTTGGTATCTTCATAAATATGCGCGTTAGCTAGGAGTCAGGAGACAGTAGACAGGAGACAGGAGACAGGAGGTAAGAGGGAAGATGTGGGGAGAAATAATAAAAAAAATTCAACACTCCTTCAGATAATTTTTCCTCAAAATTGATGCACGAAAAGACTTGACTACCATAATTATATAGATATCAAATGGGTTCTATAAACCAGCATTCAATGCTAAAAGCTTATTGCACTTTACTAGAGCTGAGGCAAATACGCTATATGTACTATCTTTGCAGGTTTTGTTGACATTAATAAAACAGTTGTGCAAGCATTAATATACATAACATCTACACAAATGTTATGTGTATCTACCTCCCTAAAGTCCTAAAAATAATGGTAGCGGTACATTTTTATTATGACTTACGCAGTAACGTTATATATGGTGTGTAAATTGGTGATTTTCAGGGTATTACCACTATAATTATTATCGTTGCATAAGTCCTGTTTATTTTTCCGACAATGGTATATTCAATATTTCAGTCGCCATTCACGATTACTATACAAGACTACCAAAATAATTTTACTCAAGTTAAAACCATGACTAAAACTAATCTTATTTCAAAACTTCTTTTCCCCCTCATAATATTAGGTGGATCGATATTCGTAGGAAATGAATCTGCTTTCGCGATCAACATAAATGTTGGAAACCAACCAGGAAGCAGTCAAACAAGACCTGCATCAAATCAAGAAGCAACTATAGAAGAGACAACATACACAAATGTCCCTGTTCCCAATTTTCCTGGAGAAACTATGACATGCGTTATTACTTTTGACCCAACACAACCTAATGAAGATTTAATGTATACAGGGGAATGTTTTAGTAACTCTCTTAATGAAGTAGCTTCACAGTACAATCCTGTTGATGGCTTTTCTGTGAGTGGGACAATATATGATCCTGAGCAACCGATACCTGGAGCACCCGCACCCGATCCAGTTCCCATCACTTATGATTTTACAGTTACTATAACAGACGATTTTACAGGTGCTTTCGATCCAGGCCCTTTAGTTGGTAAAAATTTTTCTGGATTCTTTACATTTAATAGTTTAGGATTCACAGGAGTGGGTGAAGAATCTTTCTCAGTTTCCGATCTCAGCTTCCGTTTTCAAGGTACTAACTACACTGAACAAGATGATTTTTCAGGTATTCTAGATCCTTTCTCTTCTGGTCCAGAAGTTTTATTTTCTAGTGGTGAAATCGAAGGATTAGAGTTTTTCGCAGATTTTTTGACGTTATCTAAAGATGATTTTAAGTTCCAGGATGGACAGATTACAGGAAATATAGCATATACTTTACGCCAAGACTCCTCACCTTCTCCTGAACCAGGAGAAAACTCTGTATCTGTACCTGAACCTAGTGCTATTTTTGGTTTATTAATGTTTAGTGCTATGGGTTACAGTAGCAAGTTGAAAAAGTTAAAAGTCAAAAGTCAAAAGTAAGATTTTACAGATAATATAGAATCCGGATAATTGCTATAGCCTGCGTCATTGCGACGATCACTCCGTGGAAGGTTTGCGCAGCATTCCGTAAGGAAAGCAATCTCCGCGCACCCCTGAGATTGCTTCCTATCGTCGCAATGACGACTGTTTAATCGGATTCTATATAACTACTGCCTACTCCCTACCTTAACAAAAAGACTTTCCATACGCAAACCCTAACTACAACCAATTACCCACAAGAATAAATGATGACCAATAGCCTGCGTAATTGCGACTGGAACGGAGTGGAAGGAAGCAATCCCGCGTTACCCCTGAGATTGCTTCCTATCGTCGCAATGACGACTTCAAACTTTGCTTTCTGCCTTCTGCATTCTGCCTTCTGCCTTCCCTGTGCCAAAGTATAAGTATTTAACCGAACATGATATAACTCCCATTCCTCCTGACTTTTAATATAGAATCCGGATAATTGCTATAGCCAAGTCAAGTCATTGCGACTGGAACGGAGTGGAAGGAAGCAATCTCAGGGGTGCGCGGAGATTGCTTCCTATCGTCGCAATGACGACTGTTCAATCGGATTCTATATAACTACAACCAATTACCCACAAGAATAAATGATGACCAATGATAGGGTTGATTATAATCTGTGTTTCCTTCTATTTCTCCATTAATAAATCTCATTTGAACCTGACGCAGTGCTTCTGCTTTTCTGAGTTGCGAACTATCAGACTGCAACAATTGCTGATAAAACTGTTTCATTAATTCCGCTGTAGAGGCATCATTCACATTCCACAAACTTCCTAAAACACTGCGAGCGCCAGCTCTAATAGAAACCCCAGATAAACCTAATGTTGCTCGTGTATCTCCCACTGCAGTCTGACAAGCACTTAAAATTAATAATTCTATAGGTAGGTCTGAAGACTTCAAATTTTCTGTTTGAAGCAGTCGGTCTAAATCGCGCACATTAATACGTTCGTCCCATGCTAAGATATAGGTATCATCTGGGTTTGAACTAAACTGTCCGTGAGTTGCAATATGAACCATATTAAAAGGTTGAGAATTAATCTGGTCTTGAATATTAGCTTTGGTAAATTTGTCATCTACTAGCTTCTCTGATTTTGGTACAGTTTCCTCTATAGCATCTAGTTCCTGTTCAATATTAGGCAAGGCATTATAACCTTCTCGCTGAAAACTTGGTGCTTCTTGACTCGTTCCTACTGTTAATACTTTGACTCGCTCTTTTAATAAGGGTTTGGGATCGACTAATTGCAAACCAGGAACTACAGCAATAGCATATCGTTCAACTAGATATCGCTCGCGCATACTATCATACAACACAGACATAGGAATATTTCTGAGTAATCCATCTAAGACAAAAACCAGTGTTTTGATTTGACTCCCATCGTGTTCCAAGTCAGCTTCCAGCTCAGTTTCAAATGGTTTAATTAACCACTGATAAATTTGATTGGAACTGGAATGAATTTGACTTGTCGAGCTTCTAATATTAGTGATGTTAACCCTGAGCTGGAAGAGGTTCTCATTAAATTGTTGTTCAAAGTTACCACCGCTGAATGCAGCATAGCGAAAATTATCAACACCAGGTAACTTAACAATCACACTTAATTGATTATCTAATAAAATTGGATAAATAATGGCTGCATTTTCATCTATTTCATCAATATTAATATCTTCAGCACTGATACAAGCATCTTGGAAAAAGTCATCTAATTCTGCCAATTGCAGGGATTCAATTACCTCACCAGCAGCCTTGATATTTGCCAAAGTGGGTTGATTTGAGCCTAGTTCCGGTTGCAGTAGCAACATCACTAATTTTCTATATAAGGGTTCAATTCGATCACGGAAATCAAATTGAATATCTCGATTTAAGGCCACCAAATTGCTTCGTAAAACTTGCAGAGTATTAAAAGCCGTTTTGTAAGCAAAGAGTGCTTCTGGGGAGTTATCTTGCTGATTGAAAATATCTCCTAATTGTTCTTGGAATTGATAAGCAATATCTGAAGCCGAGATTTTTTGAGCGATGACTAAGGCTTGATTTGTCAAACTAAGTGCATTTTCAAGTTCTTCATTTTTTTGATGTAATTTTCCTTTAATGCCAATTCCATAAGCTTCTAAACGAGAATTATTGATAATTTTTGCTTGTTGAATTGCTTGGTTTAGCAATTCGTTAGCTGAAGTCAATTTAGCCAAATTAATCTGTAGTTGAGCCAAAGTCGATCTAGCATCTATTTTGTCAAAATCAATAAAATTTTCTGCCAACTTAATTGTTAGTTTAATTGATTGAGAATTGGGACTAATTTGATTCAAAATAGGAATAATTTGGTGCAAAGTATCAATCTGAAATTGTACAAAAGGTTGCAACCAATTATCCTCAGCTTCTTGCGACCACTGCCTGAAATTGAGCAGTAAACTAAGATGATTAATAGTTGCCTGCATTTGCACTAATTCTTCACTAGAAATAGTCGCAGCCTGCTGATAATTAGATAAACCTTCCTCAACCAGAGTTTTAAGTTTTTGTTCCTCTCTTCTTCTTCTGGGATTAATATTAGCAATACGTTTAGCTTGAGAAAAAATATTATTGCCTAAATTGAGCAGCAATTGACCTTCAGCATTTTGAGAATTTACCAAAGGAAAACTAGCTTTTAAAACTGCTTGAGATAAATCCAGTTTCCCGAGCGCCCACAATCCATTTCCCAAAGTTTGTAACCCCTGAAAATTTAGGCGATTATTTGATGTTTGAAACTTTTGTAAAACACTATCTAGATTACTTTCAGTCATGCCGTCGCATTCTAAATTATTAGCAAATGCTTGTAGGGCTGTATCACATGAACGTCGATAAAAACCTAAACTACTTAAAGCTTGTGCTTGATTAATTTTAGTCCCAATTACTCCAATTTTATTGTTATTTTGGCGATAAAGACTTTCTGCTTGTTGCCAAATTTCTAATGCTGCTTCCGCCTTTCCTTGGTGTAACAATTGGATACCTTGCTGGACTAAGTTGGAAGGAGAAGATTCGGCTAAAACTGGAGATAAAAAATTTATTCCGAGGCAAAGAGAGAAACTTAATAGGGCGATAACAAATAATTTTACTATTTTCATTTTAAGTGCATTTCCATCGATTTTTTTTATGCCCCCGCGCATCCCCCAATCTTGGGAGACTTTTAGAGTTTTATATCATGTTCGGATAAACACTAACTATAAAGTCATTGCGACTGGAACGGAGTGGAAGGAAGCAATCTCAAGAGTTTGAGGTTTCTCTTCCATCTATATCCTAATCATAACTATTCAACCGTTAGCGTAGCTCCCCCTCCGGGGGAACATGATATTATTCCTCCTAAAATTGGGGTGCTTTTAGAGTTTTATTCTCCTCAAAATTGGGGGGCTACGGGGGCTTGCATCATACCCAGAATCAGCAACGCCAAAACATAAAAATGCGCGATTTTTTGGTTCTGGTCTATGCCCCCGCGCATCCCCCAATTTTGGGGGAATTTGAGAGTTTTATTCCCTCCCCAAAATTGGGAGCTTTTAGAGTTTTATTCCTCCTAAAATTGTGGGGCTAGGGGGCTTGCATCATACCCAAAATCAGCAATGCTAAAACATAAAAATGCGCGATTTTTTGGTTCTGGTCTACGCCCCCGCGCATCCCCCAATTTTGGAGACTTTTAGAGTTTGATTTCCCCCAAAATTGAGGAACTTTTAGAGTTTTATCTCCCCCAAAATTGAGGAAATTTCAGAGTTTTATTCCCCCCAAACTTGGGGGGCTAGGGGGGCAAAACCAGATCCAGAATCAGCAACACCAAAACATAAAAATGCGCGATTTTTTTGGTTCTGGTCTACGCCCCCGCGCATCCCCCAAAATTTGGGGAATTTGAGAGTTTTATTCCCTCCCCAAAATTGGGGAACTTTTATAATTTTATTCCCCTAAAAATTGGGTAGCTTTTAGAGTTCCCCCCAAACTTGGGGGGCTAGGGGGGCAAAACCAGATCCAGAATCAGCAACACCAAAACATAAAAATGCGCGATTGTTTGGTTCTGGTCTACTGCCCCCGCGCATCCCCCAAAATTGGGGGACTTTTAGAGTTTTATTTTCCCTACAATTGGGGACTTTGAGAGTTTTATTCCCCCCAAACTTGGGGGGCTAGGGGGGCTGGGATCATACTATGAATGCGCGATTGTTTGGTTCTGGTTTACGCACCCGCGCATCCCCCAAAATTGGGGGACTTTTAGAGTTTTATTTTCCCTAAAATTGGGGGACTTTTAGAGTTTTATTTCCCCTCAAAATTGAGGAAATTTCAGAGTTTTATTCCCCCCAAAATTGGGGGGCTAGGGGGGCTTGCATCATAACTTGGCACAAGAGCAAGATGCTATAGCGGGCAAGATGCTATAGCGGGCAAGATGCCCGCACTGGAAACATTCAATTGTTAATCTCTGTAATATCATGTTCGGTTAAATAGTTATGATTAGGATATAGATGGAAGAAATACCTCAAACCCTTGAGATGGCTTCCTTCCACTCCGTTCCAGTCGCAATGACTTGGATAGGAATTACGCAAAACAACGCAATTCTGTCATTGCGAGCGACAGCGACGCAATCTCAAACGCCCAAAACTCGTTCCTAATACGTAAGTCCTGTTGGATACGGATTTTATATTATACCAAATCCGGTTAAACAGTCGTCATTGCCACGCTAGGAAGCAATCTCAAGGGTTGAGGAGATTGCTTCGTTCCACTCCGTTCCAGTCGCAATGACTTGGTTATTAAGCTGATAGCTAGTTAAAAAGAAAATAGAGTCGAAGAAATAGAAAAATAAAACCCCTCCTCCTGAGCTGTCAAATCCCGAGAATCAACATCAATTAACGGAATCCCATAATCCAACCGCATATTAATCTTCTCCCATAAATTTACCTGTAATCCTAACCCTACTGCAGCCAAAGCATTTGTTCCTGGAACTTCTTCTCCATCACTATTCCACGCTACCCCACCATCAATAAATGGGATAATTTGAAACAAACGATTCTCCCCAGAAATCCAGGGAAGAGGCAATCGTAATTCCACTGTTCCTAATGCCCCATTATCAGTCAAACGCGCATCCTGACGATAAGCTCTCACACTTCTGTATCCCCCCAAACCAAACCTTTCTAAAGGCACTAAATCTGAAGGAGATAATTGCACATCTGCTCCTACTACCAGTAGAGTATCCTCCGCCAACTGACTCACCCACTGTCCCTGACCCCGCCAGTAGAAAAACCGACTATCTGGTTCGTTACTATTTACAGTTGCATCCAATATTCCCACCCCCAAATTAAACTCCGAATACAATGATAAAACCTGATTATCTCCCCGCAGTTGATAATCTTGGAAAAACTGAAAAATTGATAGTTTTGTTTTACCATCATCATCAGCTCCCTCAGATAATGGAAAGTTAGTTCCTAAAATAGAAGTTTGGCTATCTCGACGAGTTGCACCCAACCCTAAACTCAACCTCTGACGGGAAGTTTGGACAATTGGTTGGCGAAAGGCTAATTTATAGGTATTGGAATTGGAGTTAATATCAAGTCTTTCAAAGGGTGACTCTATTACTTCATTATCTTGATGGCGGTAAAACAGTTCAACTCTACCGTTACTAGAGTTCACAGGAATTGAATAAGATACTTCCACTGTATCGCTGCCATCGGTGTTGGTATAGAGAGTATTGACACGATCGCCCATACCTGTAAGATTGCCATAACCCACTTCTACTCCTCTCCGAAAACTGCCTACGCTCGGTGCCCGTCCGTTATTACTGATAGCTGCAATTTGCCAAGGGTTGGCTGTAACGACTTCTACATCTAGAATACTTGTATCTGGGCGGACTCCTGCTGAAAGTTCCGCTGAAATTGTTTTGACTAAGGGATCGAGTTGTAATAATTGTAAAGCTGACAAAAGTTTTTCTTGATTGAGTGGGGCAGAAGTTGCTCCTTGTAAACGACTTTTGATGTAGCTTTCGTTTAATCTACCGTTGATGTTAACATTAATTTCATCGACTTTCCCTTCCACAACTTTGAGAGTAACTGTACCATTTTCTGAGATGGTTTGGGGAGGAATAAAAGCCCCTGATGTGATATAATTATTTTTTGTATAATATTGTGTAATGGCAGTGCGGGCGGCAATCAATTCGGCAAAAGTAATTGGTTGACCAAGATAAGGTGTGAGTTGCTGTTGTAACTCTTCGTTGCTAAATTTTGTATTGCCTTCAAAATTAAACTGTTGAATTGTAACTTCCAGAGACTGAGAATTTGGGGATGGAATTATATCCATTGTGCTAGCGACCAGATAGGGTTTAGGTTGTTGAGAATCTAATTGTTTGCAGTTAGGGGGAATCAACCAAGGGCGAGCAGGTGTAGCAGTTTTAGGATTGAGAATTAGTTGGATACCGTTAGGCGTTGATACCCAACCTTGGGCTTCGACAAATTCTTGGTCTGATGGGGTAATTATTTCTGGAGAAGTATTTGGGGTTTCTTTTTCTTGCCATAGAGTATTAGGGGGAAAGGACTCACTAGGATTTGGTGGTAAGCCTCCCTTTCCAGTGATGGTGAATTCGCTGCCTTGTCCGCGCTGACATGGGTTTTGGTCGATTAAGGCTGAGATGTCCTCAATAGTGTCATCAAATTCTACCAGTCCATCACTGGGGTCAACATCGGGAGTATTCAAGTTGACTTCCCCACTGAAAGAAGGTCCTAGTTCAGAAGTAGCAGTGATATCGCTGTCCTCAGTTTGGTCAAGGCGAAATTCGCTACCGAAAATGCCTAAAGCAGTGATGTTGATGCGACCGCCAAAAGCTTCTTGAGCATTAGCAGATATATCGCTATTTTCTAGGGCAACTAAATTATCGGTATTGATGGTGATATTACCTCCAGTAGCTGTGCCAGTAGCATTAGTAGTGATGCTGCTGTTGCGACGCAGGATTAGGTCTTTGTCATTTTCAAGCACAATGTCACCTTGACCGCCAGTAGTTTCTGCATTGAGACTGCCTTGGTTATCTAGGAGAATAGACGTAGCTTTAATTTGTAAATTCCCCGCAGGTTCAGAAGTTTCCGAGCGAACAGTGACCAGCGCTCCATTCTGAACTTCTAAGCTTTCAGTGTTAACTATTAATGTGCCTCCTTGGCCTGTTGCTGTAGATTCAGCGGCCGCTGTTAATCTACTGGGAGTACCCGCAGCAGAAATGCCAAAGACTTCAACATCCTTAGCTGTAATAATTAAATTCCCTGCATTTCCATCACCAGATGTACTAGCAGTAATCTCTGCTCCATCTCGAACTCGCAAATTTCTTGTATTAAGTCTTAAATTTCCTCCATTTCCCCTTGCTTCTTCCTCTTGTACAGAAGTTGTCAAGCCACTGATGCGTAAATCGTCAGCATTAGTGCCAATAAGTTCTACGTTAGTAGCAGAAATAGTTAAATCTCCTCCATTTCCCTGCCCTAATGTGGCGGCACTTATCTGCGCTCCATCTCGAACTATTAAATTTTCTGTATTGAGCCTTAAATTACCTCCATTCCCTATACCTTGTTGTTCAGTTCTTTGACCATTTTCGTCCCTGATTACATCTACTGAAGTAAATAAACCAGTAGGAAAAACACCATCAGCAGTAGTTCCAATTAGTTCTACATTAGTAGTAGAAACAGTTAAATTTCCTCCATCTCCCTCTCCAAAGGTGGCAGTGACGATCTGCGCTCCATCTAGAATTGTTAAACTTTCTGTGTTAAGCGTTATAGTTCCTCCATTTCCCATTCCTCCAGGTTCCACTATGGCAAATAACCCACTAGGAAATAAACCATCAGCAGTAGTTCCAATTATTTCTATATCAGTAGCATAAATAGCTATATTCCCTCCATTTCCTTCCCCAAATGTGTTAGCAACGATCCCCGCTCCATCTCGAATTGTTAAATTTTCTGTCTCAATCTCGATGTTTCCTCCATTCCCTATAGCTTCTGGTTCTAAGGAAGCCAACAAACCACTTGAAAATTGACCGTCAGCAGAAGTTCCAATTAACTCTATATTTGTCGCAGAGATAATTAAATTCCCTCCATTTCCCTCACCAAAAGTAACAGTGTTGATCTGCCCTCCATCTCCAACTGTTAGATTTTCTGTATCAAGATCGATGCTTCCTCCATTTCCAACCCCTCCTAACTGCACTGAAGCAAATAAACCACTGACCATTTGACTATCAGCATCAGTTCCAATAATTTCTAAATCAGTAGCAGAAACAGTTAAATTCCCTCCATTTCCCTCACCAAATGTGCTAGTAGTAATCTGCCCTCCATCTCGAAGCCGTAAATTTTCTGTATCAATCTTTAAAGCTCCTCCATTACCTATTCCTCCGGGCAGCACTGAAGCAAATAAGATACTGGCTTGACCCAAAGGAGAAGTACCTATGACTTCTACATCAGTAGCAGAAACAGTTAAATTTCCTCCATTCCCCTCACCAAAGGAACCTGTGAGAATCTGCGCTCCATCTATAACTCTTAATCTTTCTGTATCAATATCTATATCTCCTCCATTACCGACCCCCCCTGGAAACACTACAGCGAACAAACCACTAGAAGCACCATCAACAGAAGCACCAATAAGTTCTAGGTCAGTAGCTGAAATAGTTAAATTTCCTGTATTTCCCTGACCAAAACTAAGAGTAGTGAACTGCGCTCCTTCTCTTAATTGTAGACTTTTCGTCTCAACTCTCAAATTGCTGCCTTGAGCTACTGCTTCAGGAGCAACCTGCGTCACCATACCACTGAAAATCTGACTTTCACCAGTTGTCCCCACAACTTCAATAGAATCAGATGCTCTAATAATTAAGTTACCCCCATCCTCTGTTCCCAAAGTTTCAGCTACAATTATCGAACCATCGCGCATTTCAATACGTCCACCTTGAATTACCACCTCCCCTGTATTCTCTCCACTTACATCTAAGGAACTAGCTTGAGATAGTTGCAGGTTGCCAAATGTAGATATTTCTCCATAGTTGAGGGAACCTACAGAAGTTATTCCCACCACCCCATTCTGAACACTTCCCACTTCGATGCGTCCATTTTCTGCTGTGAGATTTCCCCCTCTCAAAGAAATATCCCCCCCGATCAAAGCTAAAGTTTGATTAGGTTGAACTTGTAAACCTATATTTCTATTTTCTCGAATAATTGCCTGAGTATTAGGATCGGTACTCAAATTATGACCCTGACCTGCAACTTGAATACTACCAGCATTTTCTGGCAACCTCAACCCAATAGGAACATTAACAGTCAGTAGCGGTGGTGCTTGGGGGTCAGAAGTTGCAAACTCAAACCCATTTTCAAACAAAACACTATCGGCTGTAGCTCCATAGAATGAACCCCCAATATCTAATTGAGCTTCTGGCCCAAAAATTATGCCATTAGGATTGAGCAGAAATAAATTAGCATTGCCTAATACACCCAAAGTTCCCAGTATGTTGGAAACGTTATTTCCTGTGACACGACCAAAGATATTTGTGACTCCATCGGGGTTGCTAAAATAAACCCCTCGTCCCTGTTGAATATTGAATTCCTCAAAACTATGAAATAAATTAGCACCGCGTTGGGCACCACCTTCTACGCGATCGCTCTCTATACCGTTAATATTAATATTCGGTGTAACAACTGAGCTTTCTTCTCCCAAAGTACTATCTGGTTGGAGTTGGGCAAAAGCAGGTGGAATTAAAAATTCCCAACAACCTAAAGTCAAATATGTTAGGGATAAAATAGTGGATACTGAAAAGTTTGGAAGATGTGACATTATGAAAGTTACAATTGCAATAATTGTGTACTGAATTTTAACCTAATTCTATACACAAATGATGCTTCCGGAAATAATATAGAACCCCCGATCGTATCTTCATAAATATCAAGTTTTTTTAGCTAGGAGACAGGAGACAGGAGACAGGAGACAGGATTTAAAAGGGAAGAGGGAAGAGGGAAGATGTGGGTTCGTGATAATACAAAAAATTCAACACTCCTTCAGATAATTTTTCCTCAAAATTGATGTGCTAATACCAATTTGATAAATGTTTGTTACAAATGGTAGGGACGTTGCATGCAACGTCCGTACGAAAGAAGGAAGAGGGAAGAAGGAAGAAGGGGAAAATTTTTAAAAAAAGGGAACAACGATAGAAATAACTATCTAGAATGAACTGGAGCAGCTATTTTTCAGCATATCCGATCAATACCTACCTTTTTGTAGCATTCTTTTTTAAAATTGGTATAAAAGACTTGACTACCATAATTATATAGAACTCAAATGGGTTCTATAAATACCACCTAATATTAAACCTGGCGATAAGCAATTACAGCATAAAAAGGGTCGCCTCCTCCTAAACCTAACATCTGTAAAAAACTAGGTACATTTGACTTTTGAGAAATTACCTCTACCTTACTAAAACCTGGAACTTCATTAGCACTTTTTACACTGTCAAAATAACGCTTGACTAACTCTACTCTTCCACTTTCCGAACCATCTCGCCAAGCACTAATAGCCTTCTGATAAAACATCCGATTAGAAAAGCTAATAATTGCTATGCCACCAGGTTTCAAAATTCGATAAATTTCATAAAATATAGCATCAGGATATTGCAAATATTGAATAGAAACACAGTTCAGCACAGCATCAAAATCTTTGTCAGGAAAAGGTAGTTTTAAATCCTTGTTTAAATCTTGGATAAAATAATGATTTAATTGACGATTTTTAGCCAACTCCTCCTCATTCATCCCATGGCCTTCAACATGAGCAAATTCCATATCCTGTGGTAAGTGAGAAACCCAACTACTCATCATATCTAAAATCCGAGTGTTTGGTTTTAGGCGATCGCGATATAAATTTGTCAACTGGTCAATAAACCCTTCATCCACATGAGTAACAAATCTAGGGTCTAAATAAAACAGGCGATCGTCAGAGTCGTCTAACTTCGTGCGTTGATTAGCTTGTAGTAACATAAATAGTCAAGGTGGGTTTACACTACATAATATATTTTATCCGAATATTACAAATTGTAAAGTAAGCTATACAATAAAAAATGTATAGCAATAGCTAGAGGAGTTAGGACAGAGACTGATAATGATCTTTAGGCGTTGCTGAATTGAAGTATGAATGCGCGATTGTTTGGTTCTGGTCAAGTCCCCGCGCATCCCCCACCCATTGGGAGACTTTTAGAGTTTTATTCCCCCCAAAATTGGGGGGTTAGGGGGGCTTGCATCATACCCAGAATCAGCAACGCCGATCTTTAGACAGAGAAATGTTTTTCAATCTGTTGCCTGTTGCCTGTTGCCTGTTGCCTGCTATGCAACTTCAGTAAATCAAATATTCAACCAAAACATGAATACAACAACTGCAGAAAAAATTACAACCAAACTCCCTCCCCTTATTCCCCGTGAAATTTTGTTTGGCAACCCCGAACGTACCAGTCCAAAACTTTCCCCCGATGGCAAATATCTGGCATACATTGCTCCAGATGAAAAAAATGTCTTACAAATATGGGTACGAACAATAGGTCAAGAAGACGACCGCCAACTCACTGCTGACAAAAAACGAGGCATTCGGATGTATTTCTGGACTTACAACGAAGACCAACTAATATATCTTCAAGATGCTGATGGAGATGAAAATTTTCATCTTTATCAAGTCAATATTCAATCAAATATGGTGCGCGACCTCACCCCATTCCAGGGAGTCAAAGCACAAGTAATAGATTTAGATCATAATTTCCCTGACCAAATATTGGTAGGTCTGAACCTGAAAAACCCCCAAACTTTTGATGTTTACCGCATCAACCTTAACAATGGTGCAGTAGAATTTGACACCCATAACCCAGGTAATATTGTTGGTTGGACTGCTGATGCCAAATTTCAAATCCTGGCTGCAGCAACCATAACAGAGGATGGAGGTTCGGATTTACTGTATCGCGACACCACAGAAAAATCTTGGGAAACTATCCGTCATTGGGGGCCAGATGAAGAAGGAGGCCCGAGTTTTTTCTCCAATGATGGCAAAATTCTCTATATATCAGCTAACCATGATGCTAATGCTATACGTTTACTAGGTCTCGATCTTGCTACTCGCGAAGAAAAAGTAATTGCTGAAGACTCCCAATATGACATTAGTGGCAGTTTAACTCATCCTATTACTCGTGCCATTGAAGCAGTGGGTTTCTACAAAGATAAATTAGAATGGCAGATTCTAGATGATAGCATTGCTGCAGATTTTGAATTTCTCAAGCAAGCGCACAAAGGTGAGTTTCGCATCGTTAGTCGTACCCTAGAAGACAATAATTGGTTGGTAGCTTATTTTACTGATGACGGACCTGTTTATTATCATACTTACGACCGCACTGCGAAAACGATAACTTTCCTATTTAGCAACCAACCCCAACTCGAAGGTGTACAGTTGGCATCAATGGAACCTATTTCCTACACTGCTAGAGATGGTCTAACTATCCACGGTTACTTGACTAAACCTGTAGGTGTTCCAACTCCAGCACCAGCAGTGCTTTTAGTTCATGGAGGACCATGGGCGCGGGATACCTGGGGTTATAGATCACAAACTCAGTGGTTAGCTAACCGAGGTTATGTGGTTTTGCAAATTAATTTCCGGGGTTCGACTGGTTACGGTAAAGATTTTCTCAATGCTGGTAACCGGGAATGGGGAGCGAAAATGCACGACGATCTAATTGATGGAGTTAACTGGTTAGTAGAAAAGGGTATTGCTGACAAGGATAAAGTTGCTATCATGGGTGGTTCTTATGGTGGTTATGCAACATTAGCAGGGTTGACTTTTACCCCGGAAGTGTTTGCTGCTGGTGTGGATATTGTCGGACCGAGTAATTTGATCACTTTAATGCAAACTATCCCTCCTTATTGGGAACCTTTGAAGAAAGTCTTTTTCCATCGTGTGGGAAATTTGGAAACTGAAGCAGAGTTTTTGCAGTCGCGATCGCCTCTGTTTTTTGTCGATAAAATTGAGAAACCTTTATTAATAGGTCAAGGAGCAAATGACCCACGGGTGAAAGAGTCAGAAAGTACGCAAATTGTTAAGGCAATGGAAGACGCGGGTAAACCGATCGAATATGTACTATATAAGGATGAAGGACATGGTTTTGCCCGTCCAGAAAACCGTTTACATTTTTACGCGATCGCCGAGGAATTTTTAGCAAAATATCTGGGTGGAATATTTGAACCAGTAGGAAATATAGAAGGTCACTCTGGTGTAGTTCATTAGAGCGGTGGAGTAGGGAGTAGGGAGTAGGGAGTAGGGAGTAGGGAGTAGGGAGTAGGGAGTAGGGAGTAGGGAGTAGGGGCGAACGGCCGTTCGCCCGTACAGGAGTAGAGTAGACCTAGAGTGGAAAAAAAACTGTGAGTAGGAAAGAAACCGAAATAAATTCTCTTTCTTTGGTAGTCCTGCGGAGTGTAATGGTATACAGCAAAAAAATACCAGGTACGGAAGAAAAAGCAATACCTGGCACGGGAGTAAGATGCTCCCACTGCCGTCTCTGGTAACAAACATTGCCGGGCAATGCACCACTACCCAAAAGTTTAAAACTCAGACAACGCCAGATTTTTCCTTCTGTGCTAGATAACGAAAGCTTCCTTCCTTCTTCCTTTTGCCTTCTTTAATTATTAACTATTAATTATTAATTATTAATTATTAATTGTTAAACCCTACTATTCATCCTCATAAAAACGATAAAAAAGATATTCATTTTTAAAACCATGTTTATCTAAGACATGATGAATTAACCCACGATCAATTAATAATTGACCAATCGAAATTGCTTCTTGTAAATTAAAATTTTGAGTCCTCATTAACCATTTTACTGCCTCATAACCAACAAAACATTTTGGATAAATACCCCACCGATGTCGGCGGTCTTTTATTGCTACTCCATGAAAACCACGCATTTCTTTAATCAAAGTATCTATATCTATATTGTTATTGTTCTGAATTTCACTGTCGATATTATCTATGGTTGATACAGTTGAATTATCCTCTTCATCTAGCTCTAAATCAGAAATTTTTCTTTCCAGTTTATGTACAAAACTATCAGGATAATAAAGTTCTAAAGGTTGGGGAGTATTTTTCTGCATCCAAGCCTGAATCATTTGCTCTATTTCTGGAGATTTTAAATGTAAATCTCGCTGAGGAAAAGGAATTTCAACCCCATATTTTCTTAGGCTTACTTCAATACGATAATTTAGTTCACTTTTGAGCTTATTTTTTTTCTGAGGTTCTCTAGTCCAAACAAGTAAATCAAAGTTTAGAGAACTATCACCAAATTCTTGAAACCATAGTTGCGGTGATGGATGTAATAATACTTCGGGATGACTTTTAGCTACTTCTAAAATAGCTTTTCTAACTAACCTAATTTCAGAACCATAGGCAACTCCTATGGGAACTTTTACTCGAGAAATCGGGTTATTGTGACTCCAGTTTAAAACTTCATTTTCTAGAAAACGAGAGTTAGGAACAATTAAAGAAATGTGGTCTAAAGTCGTAATGTAAGTGCTGCGTAAACCAATCCGTTTAACAATACCTTCTAAATTTCCAACTTGAATAAAATCACCTACTTGAATAGGCCGCTCAAAAATTAGAATAATGCCACTCATAAAATTGTTAGCAATATTCTGTAAACCAAAACCGATACCTACACCAAGGACACTAGCAATAATTGCTAAAGAACTAACATCTACACCCCATAATTGCAGAATAATGAGTAGACCTAAGAAAATCAAGCCATATTGAACTAAGAAACTAATTGTATCTTGAACACTCTGCTCTGCTCCTGTTAAGCCAATAATTTTAGTTCTGAAGATTTTAATAAAATACCCGACTCCTTTCCACATTGCAATGGTTAATCCGACTAAAAACATTATGTCTAAAATGGAAAAACCTTTGTTACCTAGAGTAAAAATAGGAGAAGTAAAGCTCTCTATTAAAAAAATTAATACCTGATTACGATAGCCGCGAATTAATGGTATTAAATCAGTTATGTAGAAGACAACTACTATCCAGACTATGACTCTAACAGCAATTCCAGCCAATGGCAAAATTGTCGGTAAATAATTGACAAATTGAGGATATTTTTCATCAAAAAAATTGCTAATTTTGAATTCAAAAAAACGATAAGAGAACTCTAGAGCTAAGGCAGTTAAAATTAGAATAATACTGATGATTAATACTTTGAAAATATAACGTGGCTGACGTTCTGTTTGGGCTAATTCCAAAGCTTCTTCAATTTTATATTTCCAGATTACTGCTTGCTCTTCTATCTTCATTCTTCCTTTGACATCTATCGCAGTTACTGTAAGTAGATAGTTACTATTAACACGCAGAATTGTTTCTTTATTTTGCTGGCCTATGTCTACCTCTATAGATTCACCTGAGTTTAAGATATTTTCTAATGTTGAACTGATGATTTCAGCCCGTTTCGCAGCCGTCAAATTTGTCTCATCATTACCTGCTACTTGAAATAAGGCTTGACCATTAAGTTCTACTGGGGCTGTTTTGAAATTTTTATTAGTAGTAGTAGATTGCCCCCAAGCTGGTACTATGAAAAATAATAAAGGTAGCAAGCAAGCAATTATTAATACTTGAATAATTTGTCTTTGAGCTATTTTTCTCTTTAGTGGAAAAATCAAACGATTCTTTGTTGCTAGATAGCAATTTTTTCGTTCACCTCTTACTACTTTTCTCAACTTTAGCCATAAATATTCATACCACATAGCTACCCTTGAAAACCTCTATGAACGTTTAATTATCGACTAATTTACTGTCAAAAAATTGACGCACTAAATTTGTTTACTTATTAATAATTTATATTACTGCTAAACTTTCTTCTAGCAGATTTAAGTTTTTTTATTAGGACTTACGAATTTTGTAATTTTAATATGAAATACGAAAAATAATGTTATGTACTACTTTCCTTATCCCCTTACTAAATTATTGGTGCCAAACATCACTAATGTATTTCATATAAAAACAACTTATACCAAATTGAAATGAAGCTACATAGAATAATATTTCAAACAGAATTGACCGCAGGTAAGCTGAGATAAAGATAGATAGATTCAATGAATTTCATCATTCTATGCAACCTCATATCAAACTGGTATTATGCAGGACGTTATAGTTTTAATTTACTATAAAATATAGCTTTTGGCTAAGTTCTCTGAATGCTATAATTATTTTATAATATCATGAACTTTAAAGTAATTAGTAACAATGAAATTATTACTCAAGCAAACTAGAGCTACTATTCGTAAATCCCTAGGAGTTATACGTAAGGGGTTATAGTTTGGAGAAATTTTAGATAATAAAGTTTTGATTGGAACTCACCACAAAACAGGTACTGTTTGGATGTTAACTATATTCAGTGCTGTTGCTTCTTATTATGACTTAAAATTTTGCCGGGATAAAAATAAGGCATATCTTAGGAGTTCATATGGGAACTTTGATATTTTCCTTGACGATCATTCAAAGTTTGATTTTGAGAGACTTTCTGATTACAAAGGATTACATATTATCAGAGACCCAAGAGATGTAATTGTTTCTGCTTGTTTCTATCATACAAAATCATCAGAAAAATGGTTACATATTAAAAGAAAAGATTTTGGTGGATTGACTTACCAAGAAAAAATAAATTCTTATTCATCTTTTGACGATAAATTGATATTTGAAATGGAGAATGCAGCTAGGAATGTAATAGAAGATATTAAGTATTGGAATTATGATAATCCTGACTTTATTGAGATAAAATATGAGGATTTAATTCAAGATACTAATCTAATTTTATTCAGAGAAATTTTTCTGTTTCTAGGCTTCAAGGAAAGAATTATTCCTAGCCTATTAAAAATAGCCTACAGAAAAAGTTTGTTTTCTGGACAAGTTTCAAACAATCAACATATAAGATCGGGAAAAAACTAGCAGTGGCAAGAATATTTCAAGCCCATTCACGAAGCCAAGTTTGTGAATCTATTTGATGATGTGTTGAGCAAACTAAATTATCAGTAATTATTCAATAATTTATCGACTAAATTTGCTAATCTTTTAGCACTATCATTTACTGCTAATTTTTCCGAACCCTGATTCATTTTTTCCAGCTTTTCTGGTGAATTTAATAACTCCAAAACTACTGTTTTAAGTTTTTCAGAAGTTAATTCTGATTGAGGAAAAACTATTGCCGCTTCCTGGTTTGCAAATACATTAGCATTATAAATTTGATGATTATCAGCAGCATAAGGATAAGGAATTAAAATAGAAGGTGTATGAGTAACTGCTAATTCTGTTAAACTACCCGCCCCTGCTCTACTAATAACTAAATTTGCCCGCTGAAATAAACCAGCCATATTATGATAAAATGTCATAGGAAAATATTGGGGATGTTCAACACTAAAAGCATCTCGGTCATTTTCCCCAGTTTGGTGAATAACCCAAGCACCAGCATCAACCCATGCAGGAACACATTCTCTCACTAATTGGTTAACCGAAACTGCTCCTTGAGAACCCCCAACAACTGCAATTACAGGGACATTATCTGGAATAGGTATATCTAACACTTGGGGAGACAAAAATTGCTCTCTGACAGGAGTGCCTACATAAACCGTCTTGCCATTAGGAAGATATTTTGCCCCTTCCTCAAAACCCACTGCCACTACATTACATAAACGACTAAACCAGCGTGTCACCTTCCCAGGCAAAACATTAGACTCATGGAGAACAACAGGTAAACCCAGGGAACGAGCAGCAATAATGGCCGGAGCAGCAATATAACCGCCAGTAGTAAACAATCCTTGAAAGTTTCCCTGCTTAAGTATATGTCTTACCTGTAGAATAGAGCCAATAAGTCCACTCAAAATTTTTATAGTTCCCAGGCCCAATTTCTGTTGAAAACCTTCAACTGATATAGTATGGAGAGGATACTGGGATGGGACTAACTTAGTTTCTAAACGATTAGGTACTCCTAACCATTCGATCTGATAATCCTTTAATTCCTTAGCAGTGGCGATCGCTGGAAATAAATGTCCGCCAGTGCCACTGGCCGCGATTAACAATTTAATTGGTGTATTGGTCAAGGTTTCTTTCTCCCTGGTATAAAAGTGAAACAAAAATTTCAAATCAAAAGGCCACATTCAATAATTAATAATTAATAATTAATAATTAATAATTAATAATTAATAATTACCTCTCCTTAAAAAGAAGAGGCTTTAAACCTTAATTGTAAGTATTCAGCCATCAGCTATTGCTTTTAGTTTAGGAGAAAAGCTTTATTAACTGTCTTACTACAAAAGTTGCCTCCCTTACCCTTAAAGTCAGTTGTTAATCTAAACACCGTCCTTTAAGGAGAGAGTCTTGTTCCTGAAGTCCGCAGTTCCTCTGTAGGAGGCTAGGTGACAGCTAATAGCTGTTTGCGCAGCATTCCGCAGGAAATGCTTACCCTTAATTAATTCGGTAAAAGCTTTTCTCTGTATCAGGTTCATCATCAATATAAGTCCTAATCAACTTGTTCCTTGCTATAACTTTCAGTTTTGCAGAAGGTCTAATATTTCATAATTAGTCCTTAATGCATTAACATTAGGCAAAAATCAAACTTATGGCCATAGAACTAGGTTCTGACAATCAACAAATCTTTAACTAACAACTTTTATAAGTTAAAAATGATTATTTCTCAAATCTTATGTCGTTTCCAAAACAAATTTTTGATTAAATTTCAGAAATTATCAACAACATTATTTAGTTCTTTATTACTAGGTTTAACTGTTTCTTCTGGAATAGTTTTCTCTCCTAATTTGACTTTAGCTCAAGATAGAGATAAAATCCCTGATGAACTGACCGAACTTTTGAAAAAAATAGATCGAGCTGCCAGTCGTCAAGACTTAGAAGATGTCATGGATTTCTATAGTAATGATTTTACTAACTCTGATGGTTTAAATCGGGAAAGTTTGTCAGAAGCTTTATCTAAATTCTGGCAACTTTATAAATCAGTTGAATATCGTACTGAAGTAAAATCCTGGGAAACAGATGGCGATGCAATTGTGGCTGAAACTGTTACTTATATTACTGGTGTTCAGCAAATGAACAATAGAAATATAAGATTAAAGTCTACGATTACTTCTAAACAACGTTATGAAGATAAAAAAATTGTTGAACAAGAAATTTTAGCTGAGCGTAATCAACTGAAATCAGGCAAAAATCCACCTACTATTAATGTCAATTTACCACTAGAAGTAGAAGTAGGTAAAAAGTATAACTTTGATGTGATTGTTGCAGAACCTTTGGGCGAACAAATTATGTTAGGAGCTGCTTGGGAAGAACCAATTAATGAAAATTCTTATAATCTTGAGTCTGCTAATTTTAAATTAGAACTACTGCCTTCTGGGGGAATTTTTAAAATTGGTGAGGCTACAGAAAATTCTCAGGATCAATGGTTATCAGCAGTTTTGATGCGAAAAGGAGGTATTACTATTAGTACTTATCGTTTAAGAGTTTTGGATAAGTGATGATTCTAAGGAGTCAGGAGTCAGGAGTCAGGAGTCAGGAGGGAAGAAAGAATAAAGAGGAGGAAAAATTGTACAGAAATTATCAATTATTTCCCTATATTCCCTATCCCCTCTTTTATGGAGATGTCTAATAGTATAAATAATTAAATCAAACTGGTAAATTTATAGAATAGTCAATATGATTTCTGTTGATAATAAAATAGTCTTAATTACAGGTGCTAGTAGCGGTATTGGAGAGTCTTGTGCAAATGTATTTGCTCAAGCAGGTGCAAATCTAATTTTGGCTGCTCGTCGCCAAGAAAAACTAGAAAAACTTGCTGATGAATTAACTAAAAAATTCCAGTGTAAAACTTATTTATTAAAGCTAGATGTACGCGATCGCCTAGCAGTAGAATCAGCAATAAATTCTTTGCCTGATCCTTGGAAAAATATTGATATTTTAATTAATAATGCTGGTTTAAGTCGTGGTTTAGATAAACTCCATGTTGGGGACTTCAACGATTGGGAAGAAATGATTGATACTAATGTTAAAGGATTACTATACATGACTCGCTATGTAGTGCCAGGAATGGTTAATCGTAGTCAAGGTCATATAGTTAATATTGGTTCTATTGCTGGTCGTGCTGCTTATCCTGGAGGTAATGTTTATTGTGCATCTAAAGCTGCTGTTAGAGCAATTTCTGAGGGGTTAAAACAGGATTTATTAGGAACTCCCGTGCGAGTAACCGAAATTCAACCAGGTTTAGTAGAGACAGAATTTAGTAATGTCCGATTCCATGGGGACACAGAAAAAGCTAAAAATGTTTACAAAGACTTGACACCATTAACGGGAGATGATATAGCAGATTTGGTATTTTTCTGCGTTACGCGATCGCCCCATGTCAATATCAGCGAACTATTAGTAGTACCCACAGATCAAGCTAATGCAACAATGGTTCATCGACATCAATAGGACTATCGAGAAATATAGAAAATTTTTCAGAATTTTCCAGAATGCTTCAATTACCTTGAGAAAGAAATAGTAGATGCACCCTGATGGATAACCTCCCCCGTAATTGGTGGAGGTTTTTTTTTGCACTCAAACAATAATCAAATTGATAATTTCCGGATTAAGTATCACAAGATGGGAAACAGAAATAGTAGATGCACCCTGATGGATAACCTCCCCCGTAATTGGTGGAGGTTTTTTTTTG